>CAVOOH010000001.1:0-175548 GCA_963697495.1 uncultured Gammaproteobacteria bacterium
CAGTGTGCGCAGGTGAATTGTGTGGACGTCTTGTGCTGATGGGTTGCGACCTGTCCAAGCAATGCAAGCGTCCCACCAAGAAAGAAGTCAGTAATGAGTTTTGATTGCTGGGAAGAACGCTTCAGAAAGATAGATGGCCGAGCCCGCGAGGGTGAGGTTGTCGACAACTTAAGTGAAGAGTTTGATCCTGGCTCAGATTGAACGCTGGCGGCATGCCTAACACATGCAAGTCGAACGGCAGACAGTGGTAGCAATACCATGGGTGGCGAGTGGCGGACGGGTGAGTAATGCGTAGGAATCTACCTCAGAGTGGGGGATAACCTCGGGAAACTCGGGCTAATACCGCATAGTCCTACGGGAGAAAGCGGGGGACCTTCGGGCCTCGCACTTTAGGATGGGCCTACGTCCGATTAGCTAGTTGGTGGGGTAATGGCCTACCAAGGCGATGATCGGTAGCTGGTCTGAGAGGATGATCAGCCACACTGGGACTGAGACACGGCCCAGACTCCTACGGGAGGCAGCAGTGGGGAATATTGCACAATGGGCGAAAGCCTGATGCAGCAATGCCGCGTGAGTGAAGAAGGCCTTCGGGTTGTAAAGCTCTTTTAGTCGGGAGCGAAATAGCATCGGTTAAGAACCGGCGGGATCTGACGGTACCTGAAGAATAAGCACCGGCTAACTCCGTGCCAGCAGCCGCGGTAATACAGAGGGTGCAAGCGTTAATCGGAATTACTGGGCGTAAAGGGCGCGTAGGTGGTTGATTAAGTCTGATGTGAAATCCCTGGGCTTAACCTGGGAAGTGCAGTCGAAACTGGCTGAGCTTGAGTACTGGAGAGGGTGGTGGAATTTCCGGTGTAGCGGTGAAATGCGTAGAGATCGGAAGGAACACCAGAGGCGAAGGCGGCTACCTGGACGATACACTGACACTGAGGCGCGAAAGCGTGGGGAGCAAACAGGATTAGATACCCTGGTAGTCCACGCTGTAAACGATGAGAACTAGATGTTGGTCGTCAACTCCGATCAGTATCGAAGCTAACGCAATAAGTTCTCCGCCTGGGGAGTACGGTCGCAAGACTAAAACTCAAAGGAATTGACGGGGGCCCGCACAAGCGGTGGAGCATGTGGTTTAATTCGAAGCAACGCGAAGAACCTTACCTGGCCTTGACATCTCCGGAATCCTGCAGAGATGCGGGAGTGCCTTCGGGAATCGGAAGACAGGTGCTGCATGGCTGTCGTCAGCTCGTGTCGTGAGATGTTGGGTTAAGTCCCGCAACGAGCGCAACCCTTGTCCTTAGTTGCCAGCATTAAGTTGGGCACTCTAAGGAGACTGCCGGTGATAAACCGGAGGAAGGTGGGGATGACGTCAAGTCCTCATGGCCTTTATGTCCAGGGCTACACACGTGCTACAATGGACGGTACAGAGGGAAGCGAAGACCGCGAGGTGGAGCCAATCCCAAAAAGCCGTTCTCAGTCCGGATTGGAGTCTGCAACTCGACTCCATGAAGTTGGAATCGCTAGTAATCGCGGATCAGCACGCCGCGGTGAATACGTTCCCGGGCCTTGTACACACCGCCCGTCACACCATGGGAGTGGGTTGCTACCAGAAGCAGGTAGCTAACCGCAAGGAGGCCGCCTACCAAGGTAGTGGTTCGTGACTGGGGTGAAGTCGTAACAAGGTAGCCGTAGGGGAACCTGCGGCTGGATCACCTCCTTTCTAAGGATTGCACGTTCGAGCAATAGGGCACCACATCGAGGTAGCTTGGTCACGACGAGTCTTAGCGAAGCTGCCATACGAGCTTTGCAGTGGAACGATCTCTCATGGTAGCTCAGTTGGTTAGAGCGCACCCCTGATAAGGGTGAGGTCGATAGTTCGAGTCCTACCCAGACCCACCATTACTAAGCGTAGCGAAGGGAAGATGCCACCCTTCCCTGGGCGACTCTCAAGGGGCCATAGCTCAGCTGGGAGAGCACCTGCTTTGCAAGCAGGGGGTCGTCGGTTCGATCCCGACTGGCTCCACCAGTCAAGCGCAGCGTAGAGTATCATGCGCACACAAGATTTGAGAATCATCCGGCATTGAGGCCGGCATGATGTTCTTTGACAACAAGTAAACGAGTGACAAGCGTCTTGGTTCGAACCGAACCGAGACAGGTGTTGACGCGCGAAAACGAAGTGGTTTGGACGTGTCGATCCCGAGGCGACTTGGGGTTATATGGTAAGCTACTAAGCGCACACGGTGGATGCCTTGGCAGTCAGAGGCGATGAAGGACGTGGCAGCCTGCGAAAAGCTTCGGGGAGCTGGCAACAAGCTTTGATCCGGAGATGTCCGAATGGGGAAACCCACTCCGCAAGGAGTACTGCATGCTGAATACATAGGCGTGCGGAGCGAACCCGGGGAACTGAAACATCTAAGTACCCGGAGGAAAAGAAATCAACCGAGATTCCCTGAGTAGTGGCGAGCGAACGGGGAAGAGCCCAAAAGCACATTGTGTTCTAGTCAAACGGCCTGGAAAGGCCGGCCATAGAGGGTGATAGCCCCGTCGACGAAAGGGCACTTTGTGTGAAATTGAGTAAGGCGGGACACGTGAAATCCTGTCTGAATATGGGGGGACCATCCTCCAAGGCTAAATACTCCTGACTGACCGATAGTGAACTAGTACCGTGAGGGAAAGGCGAAAAGAACCCCGGTGAGGGGAGTGAAATAGATCCTGAAACCGTATGCGTACAAGCAGTGGAAGCCCGCAAGGGTGACTGCGTACCTTTTGTATAATGGGTCAGCGAGTTACTGTCAGTGGCAAGCTTAACCGTATAGGGGAGCCGAAGCGAAACCGAGTCTGAATAGGGCGAATAGTCTCTGGCAGTAGACCCGAAACCGGGTGATCTATCCATGACCAGGTTGAAGGTGCGGTAACACGCACTGGAGGACCGAACCCACTTCTGTTGCAAAAGATGGGGATGAGTTGTGGATAGGAGTGAAAGGCTAATCAAACTCGGAGATAGCTGGTTCTCCTCGAAAGCTATTTAGGTAGCGCCTCGGACGAATCTTCCTGGGGGTAGAGCACTGATATGGCTAGGGGGTCATCGCGACTTACCAAACCATGTCAAACTCCGAATACCAGGACAGACTATCCGGGAGACACACGGCGGGTGATAAGGTCCGTCGTGAAGAGGGAAAGAACCCAGACCGTCAGCTAAGGTCCCAAAGTCATCGCTAAGTGGAAAACGATGTGGAAAGGCATAGACAGCCAGGAGGTTGGCTTAGAAGCAGCCATCCTTTAAAGAAAGCGTAATAGCTCACTGGTCGAGTCGGTCTGCGCGGAAGATTTAACGGGGCTAAGCGATGCACCGAAGCTCGGGGTGTGCACCTTTAGGTGTACGCGGTAGAGGAGCATTCCGTAAGCCTGTGAAGGTGGATTGTAAAGCCTGCTGGAGGTATCGGAAGTGCGAATGCTGACATGAGTAACGATAATGGGGGTGAAAAGCCCCCACGCCGAAAGCCCAAGGTTTCCTGCGCAACGTTCATCGGCGCAGGGTGAGTCGGCCCCTAAGGCGAGGCCGAAATGCGTAGTCGATGGGAAGCAGGTTAATATTCCTGCACTTTTCTACAGTGCGATGCGGGGACGGAGAAGGTTAGGTCTACCCGGCGTTGGTTGTCCGGGGGAAAGGCGGTAGGCATGGGTCTTAGGCAAATCCGGGACCCTTTATGCCGAGCACCGAGACGAGTCCTATGTGGACGAAGTGACTGATACCACGCTTCCAGGAAAAGCCACTAAGCTTCAGCTGTAGAAAAACCGTACCGTAAACCGACACAGGTGGGCAGGGTGAGAATCCTAAGGCGCTTGAGAGAACTCGGGTGAAGGAACTAGGCAAAATGGCACCGTAACTTCGGGAGAAGGTGCGCCCATTGACGTGGTCACGTGCGTGACTGAGCGTCGATGGGTCGCAGAAACCAGGCCGCTGCGACTGTTTATCAAAAACACAGCACTCTGCAAACACGAAAGAGGACGTATAGGGTGTGACGCCTGCCCGGTGCTGGAAGGTTAATTGATGGGGTTAGCCGCAAGGCGAAGCTCTTGATCGAAGCCCCAGTAAACGGCGGCCGTAACTATAACGGTCCTAAGGTAGCGAAATTCCTTGTCGGGTAAGTTCCGACCTGCACGAATGGCGTAACGACAGCGGCGCTGTCTCCACCCGAGACTCAGTGAAATTGAATTCGCTGTGAAGATGCAGCGTTCCCGCGGCAAGACGGAAAGACCCCGTGAACCTTTACTATAGCTTTACACTGAACGTTGAGTTCTTCTGTGTAGGATAGGTGGGAGGCTTTGAAGTGCAGACGCCAGTTTGCATGGAGCCATCCTTGAAATACCACCCTGAAGTGCTTGACGTTCTAACCTCGGCCCGTAATCCGGGTCAGGGACCGTGTATGGTGGGTAGTTTGACTGGGGCGGTCTCCTCCCAAAGAGTAACGGAGGAGCACGAAGGTACGCTCAGCGCGGTCGGACATCGCGCACTGTGTGCAAAGGCATAAGCGTGCTTGACTGCGAGATCGACGGATCAAGCAGGTACGAAAGTAGGTCTTAGTGATCCGGTGGTTCTGTATGGAAGGGCCATCGCTCAACGGATAAAAGGTACTCCGGGGATAACAGGCTGATACCGCCCAAGAGTTCATATCGACGGCGGTGTTTGGCACCTCGATGTCGGCTCATCACATCCTGGGGCTGTAGCCGGTCCCAAGGGTATGGCTGTTCGCCATTTAAAGTGGTACGCGAGCTGGGTTCAGAACGTCGTGAGACAGTTCGGTCCCTATCTGTCGTGGGCGTTGGAGATTTGAGGGGGGCTGCTCCTAGTACGAGAGGACCGGAGTGGACGTTCCGCTGGTGTTCGGGTTGTCATGCCCATGGCATTGCCCGGTAGCTACGAACGGAAGTGATAACCGCTGAAAGCATCTAAGCGGGAAGCACGCCCCAAGATGAGATCTCCCGAGAGCTTGACTCTCCTTAAGGCACCATCAAGACCAGGTGGTTGATAGGTCAGGTGTGGAAGCGCAGCAATGCGTTCAGCTAACTGATACTAATGAGCCGTGCGGCTTGACCATATAACCCCAAGACGCTTCGTGGGTCTTAACTAAAGTCTGATTCGAATTCACCTCGACGCTTGTCACTCGTTTACGATTTATCCACGTGAGATCCCTCTCACGGAAGCGTCCGGTCAGTCGTTTTGACCCGACACTTCGCGAAGAATGTGGAGCCGGCGCAGTCGCGCTGCTCCCATCCCTTCCCTGGCGGCCATAGCGGCGTGGTCCCACCTGATCCCATCCCGAACTCAGAAGTGAAACGCGCATGCGCCGATGGTAGTGTGGCTTTGCCATGCAAGAGTAGGTCACCGCCAGGGGCTTTATCCTGAAACACCCTCACCGGCAACGGTGGGGGTTTTTCTTTGGCGCTGTTACTGTGGCGACTGCAGGTCGCGACCCGCAACAGGTCACCGCCAGGGGCTTTATCCTGAAACACCCTCACCGGCAACGGTGGGGGGTTTTTCTTTGGCGCTGTTGCTGTGGCGACTGCAGGTCGCGACCCGCAACAGGTCACCGCCAGCGGCTTTATCCTAGAAGGCCTCCCCACCCGGGGGAGGCCTTCGCCTTTTGGGGCGTTTGAGAACTGTGGCGGGGCATCGTTCAATGCCCCCCAGAAATCGCGCCTGTGTGGCGGCGGACGGCGATCACTCTGCGCGTCGGTCAGTTGCTACTCTTTGGCGCCGGGTTCGTGCGAAAGGAAGTGCCGTGGCGCAACGTTACATATTGGCGGTAGACCAGGGCACCACCAGCTCGCGCGCCATGCTGTTCGATCGAACTGGCGCCGTGGCCGGCTCGGCGCAACGCGAGTTCAGCCAGATTTTTCCGCAGCCGGGCTGGGTGGAGCACGATCCGCAGGAGATCCTGGCCAGCGTGCTGGCGACGGTCACCGAAGTGCTGGCTTCCGCACGGGTCGAAGCCGGTGAGCTGGCCGGCATCGGCATCACCAACCAGCGGGAAACCGCCGTGGTCTGGGATCGGCATAGCGGACAGCCGCTCTACAACGCGATCGTGTGGCAATCGCGGCAGAGCCTGGCGATCTGCGAGCGACTGCAGGCGGACGGCTATGCGCCCCTGGTACACGAAAAGACCGGTTTGCTGATCGATGCCTACTTTTCCGGCAGCAAGATCCGTTGGATCCTCGATCATGTTGCGGGCGCACGTGCACGCGCGGAACGCGGTGATCTGTTGTTCGGCACGGTTGACAGCTGGCTGATCTGGAATCTCAGCGGCGGCAAGCTGCATGTCACCGATGTCAGCAACGCCGCGCGCACGCTGCTTTTCGATATTCATTCACGCTGCTGGGACGATGAATTGCTGCGCATGCTGGATATCCCGCGCAGCATGTTGCCGCAGGTGCGCTCGTGCAGCGAGGTGTACGGCCGTACCGTGGGCCTGGGAAGTTTGCCGGCCGGGGTGGCGATCAGCGGCGTGGCCGGCGACCAGCAGGCGGCGCTGTTCGGTCAGGCCTGTTTCGAACCTGGCATGGCCAAGAACACCTACGGCACCGGCTGCTTCATGCTGATGAATACCGGAACCCAGGCCGTGCCATCGCGGCATGGCCTGCTGACCACGATCGCATGGGAGCTGGATGGCACCGTCGAGTACGCGCTGGAGGGAAGCATCTTCGTCGCCGGTTCGGTGGTGCAGTGGTTGCGCGACGGCTTGCGGATGCTGGAGCACGCCGGCGACTCGCAGGCCTGCGCCGAGAGTGTGGATTCGAGCGAAGGCGTGTATCTGGTGCCGGCCTTCGTGGGGCTGGGCGCGCCGTACTGGCGCAGCGACGTGCGCGGCGCGATGTTCGGGTTGTCGCGCGGCACCCGCAAGGAACATGTGGTGCGCGCCGCACTGGAGTCGATGGCCTACCAGTCGCGCGACGTGCTGGCCGCGATGGAGGCCGATGCCGGCATACCGCTGAAGGAATTGCGTGCGGACGGCGGCGCCATCGCCAATGACTTCATGGCGCAGTTCCAGAGCGACATGCTCGGCGTGCCGGTACTGCGGCCGAAGGTGGCCGAGACCACCGCGCTCGGCGCGGCCTACCTGGCCGGCCTGGCGGTGGGCTTCTGGGAGAGTCGAACGCAGATCGCGGCGCTGTGGCAGATGGATCGGCGCTTTCAGCCCGCGATGGCCGAGACAACCCGCGAGCGTCTGTATCGCGGATGGCAGGATGCGGTGAACGCGACTATGGGCTTTCGCGTCGGCTGATGCGAACGAGGCTCCCGCCGTGATTCGGGAGCCTCGCGGTGAAGTCGTCGCTGCCCGATCAGTCCAGCGCGTAGCCGAACTGGTCAAGGAATTCCGCGGCGAACTCGGCGTAGCTGAAGCGCTGGTTCTGCGTGCCGGGATGCTCCACCTTCAGCGCACCCATCAGCGAGGCCATGCGGCCGATCGTCGGCCAGTCCTTGCCTCGCATGATGCCGAAGATCAGGCCGGCGCGATAAGCGTCGCCGCAGCCGGTCGGGTCGACGATCTGGCGCTCGCGCGCCGGCGGGATGTGGTAGGTGTCGCTGCCGGCGTGGATGGTCGAGCCGCGCGGGCCCTGGGTCACGATGTACGCCGTCACCAGTCCGGCGATCTCGGCGGCGCTCCAGCCGGTGCGGGCCTGCAGCAGCTGCGATTCGTAGTCGTTGACGATCACATAGGTCGACTTGCCGATCATCGAGCGGAACTCGTCGCCGCTGAACAACGGCATCGCCTGGCCCGGGTCGAAGATGAACGGCACGCCGCGCGTCGGCGAACTCGTCGACGTGCTGCAGCATCGCCTCGCGGCCATCGGGGGCGACGATCGCGAAATCGATCCCGGGAATGTCGCGCACATGGTTTTCCTGCGCGCTGGACATCGCGCCGGGGTGGAAGGCGGTGATCTGGTTGTTGTCCAGGTCGGTGGTGATGAAACACTGCGGGGTGAACTGGTCGTCGAATTCCCGCACGCAGTCGAGGCGGATGCCGCACTGCTCCATGTGCTTGCGGTACGGCCCGAAATCCTGGCCCACGGCCGCCACCGGCAACGGGTCGCCGCCGAGCAGCTTCAGGTTGTAGGCGATGTTGCCGGCGCAGCCGCCGAATTCGCGGCGCATCCGCGGCACCAGGAACGACACGTTCAGAATATGCATCTGATCGGGCAGGATGTGGTTCTTGAACTGGTCCTGGAACACCATGATGGTGTCGTAGGCCAGCGATCCGCAGATAACAGCAGACATGATGTGCGGGAGTCCCCCGGGCAAGGTGTGGAAGACCGCGCTGCCGCGATCGGCGGGAGCCGAAGCGGGCGGCTCCAGTCAAAAGGTGAATCGTACCGCCATCTGCCCGAGTTGGCGACTTTTTACGGTGACGCCCAGCTCACTTCAAGGCGCAGGAAAAGCGCTTATGGCTGTGTTGTAGAAGGGTTTCTTAACGTCATGGTCCTTGCGCATGCAAGCCACGCTGACTAGACTGGTGAGCTTACTTTTTAATCAAGCCGAGCCACGGCGGACTCCATGTTCAAGAAGTTTCGCGGGATTTTTTCCAACGACATCTCCATCGACCTCGGCACGGCCAACACACTGATCTACGTGCGTGGCCAGGGCATCGTGTTGAACGAGCCCTCGGTGGTGGCGATTCGCCAGGATCGCGGCCCCGGCGGCCCGCGTACGATCGCCGCAGTCGGTGGCGACGCCAAGCGCATGCTCGGCCGCACGCCGGGCAACATCGCCACGGTGCGCCCGATGAAGGATGGCGTGATCGCCGACTTCACCATGACCGAGGCGATGCTGCAGCACTTCATCAAACAGGTGCACAAGTCGCGCTTCCTGCGGCCGAGCCCGCGCGTGCTGGTCTGCGTGCCGTGCGGCTCGACCCAGGTCGAGCGCCGCGCGATCAAGGAGTCGGCCGAAGGTGCCGGTGCGCGCGACGTGTTCCTGATCGAGGAGCCGATGGCCGCGGCGATCGGCGCCGGCATCCCGGTACACGAGGCGCGCGGCGCGATGGTGCTGGACATCGGCGGCGGCACGTCCGAAGTGGCGGTGATCTCGCTCAACGGCATCGTCTACTCGCAATCGGTGCGCGTGGGCGGCGATCGCTTCGACGAGGCGATCATCAACTACGTGCGGCGCAACCACGGCACCCTGATCGGCGAATCCACCGCCGAGCGGATCAAGCTGCAGATCGGCTGTGCGTTCCCGCAGGGCGAGGTCAGGGAGATCGAGATCTCCGGCCGCAACCTGGCCGAGGGCGTGCCGCGCATGTTCACGATCAACTCCAACGAGATCCTCGAGGCGCTGCACGAGCCGCTCGCCGGCATCGTGGCGGCGGTGAAGTCGGCGCTGGAGCAGACCCCGCCGGAACTGTGCTCCGACGTCGCCGAGCGCGGCATCGTGCTGACCGGCGGCGGCGCCCTGCTGCGCGACCTCGACCGGCTGATCTCCGAGGAGACCGGCCTGCACGTGCAGGTGGCGGACGATCCGCTGACCTGCGTGGCGCGCGGTGGCGGCAAGGCGCTGGAGCTGATCGATCAGCACGGCAGCGACTTCTTCGCGCCCGAATAATCCACGCTAGTCGGGGGCGGCCATGGCGCGTACGCGCGACGAATCCTCGCCTCTGTTCGCCGGCAATGCAGCCGGCACGTTGCGGCTGATCGTCTATCTCGCGCTGGCCGTGGTGCTGATGGTGCTCGACCATCGCAACGGCTGGCTGTGGCGCCTGCGCTACACGGCGGCAGTCGTGGTCGAGCCGGTGTACCGGCTGGCCGGGCTGCCGGCGGCGGGTGTGCATACCATGAGCGTGGCATTCGCCGACCGCCAGCGGCTGACCGAGCAGAACCAGCGCCTGCGCGAGGACTTGCTGCTGGCCAACGCCAAGTTGAACCGGATGGCGGCCGTCGCCGAACAGAACCAACGTCTGAAGGAATTGCTCGACACCCAGCACAGCCTGGAGCTGAACGTGCAGCTGGCGCGGGTGATCGGAGTGGACATGGGCGCCTACCGCTATCAGCTGACCCTGAATATGGGCGCCCGCGACGGGGTCAGGCCGGGCCAGCCGGTGATCGACGCGCACGGCGTGATGGGCCAGGTGAAAGAGGTGCTGCCGACCACCTCGGTGGTCATGCTGATCACCGATCCGGCGCATGCGATCCCGGTGGTGATCGAGCGCACCGGCCTGCGCACGGTGGCCTACGGCTCGCGCGACGGCGACCAGCTATCCCTCCCGAACATTCCGCTGGCGGCCGACGTGCGCGCAGGCGACAAGCTGCTGACGTCGGGCCTCGGCGGCCGCTTTCCGCCCGGCTTTCCGGTCGGCGAGGTGCACTCGGTGGCGCCGGCAGCGACCGGCATGTTCATGGTGGCGATGGCGCAGCCGTCGGCGGATCTCGACCGCAGCGAAGACGTGCTGCTGCTGCATGACCAAGCCGAACCGGACGGGCCTCCCGCGCCGGTGACACCGATGGGACCACCGGCCGATCTGGCGCCGGGCACAGCTTCTGCCGCCCAGCCGGCGACCAGCGGAGTGCGACGATGAACAAACAGCGCCTGAGCCTGTGGTGGTTCGTCGGTACGCTGGTGTTCGCGCTGCTGTCGATGCTGGTGCCGCTGCCTGGCGTGCTGGAGCCGTTCAAGCCGTACTGGCCGGCCTTGTTCCTGCTGTACTGGTCGCTGGAGTCGGAGGATCGGGTCACCCTCGGACTGGCCTTCGCGGTGGGGTTGTGTGCGGATTTGCTCAACGGCGTGGTGCTGGGCGAACAGGCGCTGCGCCTGTGCGCACTGGTCTTCATCGCCTTACGTTTCCGCTCACGCCTGCGTTTCTTCCCGATGTGGCAGCAGGCGCTGGCGGTGCTGGCGCTGCTGCTGAACGACCGCTTCCTGCTGCTGATCGTGCGCGCGCTGGCCGGCGCGTCGCTGCCGCCGGCGAGCTGGTGGATCTCGCCGTTCGTCGGTGCCGCGTTGTGGCCGTTCCTGTTCCTGCTGCTCGACGACCTGCGCGCGCGCCTGCGGATTCAATGAGCTATGAGCCAGTGACATGAAGCTCCGGCGATCGATCAAGGACCCCCGCGGCGAAAGCGTGCTGTTCCGGCGCCGCGCCCTGGCCGGTTTCGTGCTGATCGTGCTGAGCCTGTGCCTGCTGCTCAGCCGTTTCGTGTTCCTCCAGGTGACGCACCACGACGAGTTTGTCACGCGCTCGACGAACAACCGGGTCAAGCCGCGCGCGATCCCGCCGGCGCGCGGGCTCATCTACGACCGCAACGGCGTGCTGCTGGCCGACAACGTGCCCGCGTTCCGGCTGGAAGTGGTGCCCGAGCAGGTCAAGGACATGCCGGCGCTGCTGGCGCAGCTGGGTCAGGTGGTGCCGCTGGACCAGGACGACCTGGACGCGTTCCGCAAGCAGCTCAAGCAGAGCCGGCGCTTCCAGAACGTGCCGTTGAAGATGCGCCTGACCGAAGACGAGATCGCCCGCTTCGCGGTGAATCGCTGGCGCTTTCCCGGCGTGGACGTGGTGCCTTACCTGACCCGGCGCTATCCGCTGGGCGCCATGTTCGCGCATGTGGTGGGCTACGTCGGACGCATCGACGCGGACGACCTGGAACGGCTCGATCCCAAGCGCTACCAGGGCACCAGCCACGTCGGTCGCAGCGGTATCGAGCGCTCCTACGAGGATACGCTGCACGGCACGCCGGGTTATGAACTGCTCGAGGTGAATGCCGATGGACGTACCCAGCGCGTATTGGAAACGCATGCGCCGACGCCGGGAAAAAATCTCTATCTGAGCATCGACGCGCGCCTGCAGAAGGCCACCGAAGCGGCGTTCGAAGGCCGTCCCGGTGCGGCGGTGGCGATCGATCCGCGCAACGGCCAGGTGTTGGCGATGGTCAGCGTGCCGGCGTTCGATCCCAACCTGTTCGTCAACGGCATCAGCCAGGCCGACTACCGCGCGCTGACCGACGACCCGGACAAGCCGCTATACAACCGTGCGTTGCGCGGCGTGTATCCGCCCGGTTCCACGGTGAAGCCGCTCGTCGGCCTGGCCGGGCTGGAGACCGGCATGCGTACGCCGCAGGACACCGTGGTTTCCACCGGCGTGTTCTACATTCCCGGGCAGACCCGCGGCTATCGCGATGACCAGCGCGGCGGCGTGGGGCGGGTCGACCTGGTCGGCGCGATCGAGCAGTCGGTGAACACCTATTTCTACAAGCTCGCGCTGGACATGGGCATCGACCGGTTCAGCGAATACATGGGCAAATTCGGTTTCGGCCGGCCGACCGGAGTCGACCTGATCGGCGAATCGTCCGGCGTGCTGCCCTCGCGCGAATGGAAGGCGGCGAACTACAAGCAGCCGTGGTATCCGGGCGAGACGGTGATCGCCGGCATCGGCCAAGGCTTCTGGGCGGTGACCCCGCTGCAGCTGAGCCACGCGATCGCCACCTTCGCCGGCCATGGCATTCCGTATGCGCCGCGCGTGGTGATGGCCACCCAGGGCGGTGTCAACGCGAAGCCGCAACCGCTGGCCAATCCACCCAGCGGACCGTCGGTGATCCGCAAGCCGGCCGACTGGGATGCGGTGAACCAGGGCATGCAACAGGTGATCTACAGCGCCAGGGGCACCGGCCGCAAGCTCGGCGTCGGCTTCCCTTATCTGATGGCGGGCAAGAGCGGCACCGCCGAGCGCTTCTCGCGCCGCTCCGAGGCCTACGAGACCAACCGCAGCACGGAGTACCTGGCGACCCGCCACCGTGCCTGGTTCGTTGCCTACGCGCCGGCCGACAACCCGCAGATCGCGGTCGCGGCGATCCTCGAATCCGGCGCCTGGGGCGCCTCGGCTGCCGGGCCGATCGTGCGCACGACCCTCGACACCTGGCTGGCCGGGCACGACGGCGTGATCCCGGACGCGAAGCGCTTGTCGGTGTCAGCCGCGCCGCTGGCGCCGGCCGCAGTGCCCGCCGGGAACGTCCCGCCCGATGCCGGCCTGCAGGACGACGAGCCGGTCGAGGATCTGCCGGCGCAGGCCACGACGACGGGAGGCACGCCATGATCGAGGCCCTGTACGCGCGCGCGCGCCGCTTCCTGCGGCGCATCCTCACCCGGCCGCGGATCGACCTGCCGTTGGCGTTCGGCCTGTTCGTGGTGGCGCTGACCGGGCTGGTCACGCTGTACAGCGCGGGCGATGGGAACCTGGCCCTGGTCGGCGGCCAGGCCGGGCGCTTCGTGCTCGGCGGCGCGCTGCTGCTGCTGGTGTCGCGCATTCCGCCGGCGGTGCTGCGCGGCTGGACGCCCTGGCTGTACGCCGGCAGCACCGCGCTGCTGGTGGTGGTGGCGATCCTCGGCGAAGGGCGCGGCTCGATCCGCTGGCTGGACCTGGGCGTGATGCGCTTCCAGCCGTCCGAATTGCTCAAGCTGACCATGCCGATGATGGTGGCCTGGTACCTGCATCCGCGCCAGTTGCCGCCGGGCTGGAAGGACATCGCGGTGGTCGGCCTGCTGATCGCGATTCCGGCCGGGCTGATCGCCGAGCAACCAGACCTGGGCACCGCCGTGCTGGTGACCGCGGCCGGTGCGTTCGCGCTGTTCCTGTCCGGCATGGCGTGGTGGCGCATCGGCCTGCTGGTTGGCGCGGTCGCCGGGATGATTCCGGTCGGCTGGCATTTCCTGCACCAGTACCAGCGCGACCGCGTGCTGACCCTGCTCAATCCGGAATCCGACCCGCTCGGCAACGGCTGGCACATCATCCAGTCGCAAATTGCCGTGGGCTCCGGCGGCATCTTCGGCAAGGGCTGGCAGCACAGCACGCAGTCGCGACTGGACTTCCTGCCCGAGCACACCACCGACTTCATCTTCGCGGTGTTCTCCGAGGAGTTCGGCCTGGTCGGCGTGGCCGCGCTGATCGCGCTGTACGCGTTCATCATCGGCCGCTGTCTGTGGATCGCGATGGAGGCGCGCGACACCTATTCGCGCCTGCTCGCCGGCGCGATCGGCATGAGCTTCTTCGTTTACGTGTTCGTCAACGGCGGCATGGTCGCCGGCATGTTGCCGGTGGTCGGCGTGCCGCTGCCGCTGATCAGCTACGGCGGCACTTCGGCGGTTTCGCTGCTGACCGGTTTTGGCGTGCTGATGTCGATCCACGCCAATCGCAAGGCGCACATCTGAACGTGGCCAGCGTGTCGTTGCCGCTGTGCCCGTAGTTGCGCTCGCGTGCGTGTTAGGCTTTCGAGAACATCGTGATTCTGTGAGCGAAACCGCAACATGACAGCTACGCCTGCGCCGCGCCCGGCCCGTTTCCTCGCCGTCCTGAGCCTGTTGTGGATGGCCGCGCTGACCCCGGCACTGGCGACGACGCATCCCGGCCAGGCCGAGCTGGTGCGCGAGGTGGCACGCGAGACCGGCAAGAATCCGCAGGCGCTGAACGCGCTGCTCGATGGCGCGAAGATGCAGCAGAGCATCCTCGATGCGATCAGTCGCCCGGCCGAGGCGAAGCCGTGGAAGGATTACCGGCCGATCTTCCTCACCGACAAGCGCATCAACGACGGCATCGCGTTCTATCGCGAGCATCGCGCCTTGCTCGATCGGATCGGCAAACAGTACGGCGTGGCGCCGCAATACATCGTGGCGATCATCGGCGTGGAGACCAGCTATGGCCGCAACACCGGCAAGTACAAGGTGCTCGACGCCCTGGTCACGCTGGGCCTGTACTACCCGCCGCGGGCCAAGTTCTTCCGCGAGCAGCTGAAGGAATTGCTGAGCATGCCGGACAACCACCTGGCCGGGCCGCTCGACACGCTCACCGGCTCGTACGCCGGTGCGCAGGGCTGGGGCCAGTTCATGCCCACCAGCATCCGCGATTTCGCGGTGGATGCGGATCAGGATGGCCACATCGACCTGCAGAACTCGCTGCCGGACATCTTCGCCAGCGTGGCGAATTATTTCGTGAAGCATGGCTGGGTCGATGGCGGCCCGGTGGCGGCGCGCGCCCAGCCGGACGGGGCGGCCGCGCCGATCACGGTGCAGGACGCCAAGCCGCAATGGCCGCTGGAGCAGCTCGAAGCGTGGGGCTACGCGCCGCTGCAGCGGCTGTCGCCGGCCGAGGCCAGCAGCCTGCAGACGTTGCAGGGCGTGAACGGGCCGGAGTACTGGTTCACCTTCCAGAACTTCTACGTCATCACCCGCTACAACCGCAGCCCGCTGTACGCGATGGCGGTCGACCAGCTGGCCCAGGCGATCGCCGCCGGCGTGGGCCAGGCGGAAGCTGCACGATGAAGGCGGCCGGCTTGGTGGCGCTGTTGCTGGCGGCCCTGCTGCTCGCCGGTTGTGGCGGCCACAGGGCGAAACCGTCTTATGGCGGCAGCCGACAGGATGGCGGCGGGGGGCAGTCGCGCTCCCGCAGCGGCGACGACTTCCGCGACGACCTCAGCAAGCCGCAGAGCAGCCGCTATCGCGACGGCAAGGACAGCGTGCCGCCGCCGCTCGACGTCAGCAAGCTGGTCGAGCCCGTGCCGAAGGTCGAGCCGCGCTCGCTGTACGGCAACAAGTCGCCGTATACCGTGCTGGGGCAGAGCTATCGCGTGCTGCCCAGTGCGCGCGGCTACCGCGAGCGCGGCATCGCCTCGTTCTACGGCAACAAGTTCCACGGCTACAAGACTTCCAGCCTGGAAACCTACGACATGTACGCGTTCAGCGCCGCCAGCACCACGCTGCCGCTGCCCAGTTACGCGCGCGTCACCAACCTCGAAAACGGCAAGAGCGTGATCGTGCGGGTCAACGATCGCGGGCCGTTTCATGACAACCGGCTGATCGATCTGTCCTACGCCGCTGCGGTGAAGATCGGCGTTTACCCCAAGGGCACCGGCCTGGTCGAGGTGCGCGGGATCGACCCCGGACAGCCGCTGCAGGAACTGCCGCCGGCGCCGGTGGTCACAAACGGGCATCCGGGAATCTATCTGCAGGTAGGCGCGTTTGCCGACGCGGACAACGCCGACCGGCTGGCCCTGCGCCTGCGCCAGGCCGACCTCGGTGCGGTGCAGGTGAGCGAGACCGTCATCAACGGCCAGCGCGTTCGGCGGGTGCGGGTCGGGCCGCTGGGCAGCGTGGACCGCGCCGACCAGGTCAGCGCCCGGATCGAGGGCATGGGTCTGCCGCGACCGCAGGTCGCGGTAGACTGAGCAGGATTTGCACCACCTTTTTCCACTACGTCGGCGCCTGCCGCGCCGATATCCAGAAACCGGACTGAACACCACGATGAATTTTTTCCGCCGTACCCTGATCCCGTTCGCCGCCGTCCTGCTGGTCGGTGTCGCCGTCGCCCAGACGCCGCCGCGCCCGTCGCCGGTGCCGCGCCCGGTGATGCCGGACGCGCCGGTGCCGCCGCCGCCGGATGTCGACGGCAAGAGCTGGGTGTTGATGGATTACGCCACCGGCCAGATCCTCGCCAGCAAGGAGCCCGACCTGCGGGTGGAGCCGGCGTCGATCACCAAGGTGATGACCGACTACGTGGTTTCGGCCGAGGTCGCCAACGGCAAGGTGCACATGACCGACCCGGTGACCATCAGCGAGAACGCCTGGCGCGGCGGCGGCGCCGGCACGGACGGCTCCACCAGCTTCCTCAAGCTCAACAGCCAGGTGCCGCTGAAGGACCTGCTGTACGGCATGATCATCCAGTCCGGCAACGACGCGGCGATCGCCCTGGCCGAGCACACCGCCGGTTCCGAGCAGGCGTTCGCCGGGCTGATGAACGGCTACGCGAAGCAGCTGGGCATGGTCGATTCGAACTTCCAGAACGCCTCCGGCTATCCGATCGCCAACCACTACACCACCGCGCACGACATCGCGATCCTGTCGCGCGCGCTGATCCACGACTTCCCCGAGGACTATGCGATCTCCGCGATCAAGGACTTCGAGTGGAACGGGATCAAGCAGCACAACCGCAACACCTTGCTGTGGCGCGACCCCAGCGTGGACGGCATCAAGACCGGCCACACCTCCGCCGCCGGCTACTGCCTGGCCGCCTCGGCGAAGCAGGGCGAGGCGCGCATGATCGCGATCGTGATGGGCGCCAGCAGCGAGAAGGCGCGCGCCGATTCGGCGATGGCCCTGCTCAGCTACGGCTTCCGTTTCTACGAGACGCACAAGCTGTACGACGCCAGCAAGCCACTGGCCACGCCGCGGCTGTGGAAGGGCGCAGCGAACCAGCTGCCGCTGGGCGTCGCCGACGACGTGCTGGTCACCGTCAAGCGCGGCCAGTACGACCAGCTCAAGGCGACCATGGACATTCCGGCCACGCTGATCGCGCCGTTCACCAAGGGCCAGCAGATCGGCACGCTGCGCATCACTCTGGATGGCAAGCCGGTGCAGAGCGTGCCGCTGGTGGCGCTGGCCGACGCGCCGCAGGGCGGCTTCTTCTCGCGCCTGTGGGACAGCATCCTGCTGTGGTTCCACAGCGACAAGAAGGCGGACGCGGCCGCGCCGGCCAAGAGTGCGGACGCGAAGTAATGCAGCCGATCGACTTCAGCAAGGCGAAGCAGGAAGGCAAGGGCTTCCAGTTCCCTGGCGAGTTCGAGATCACCGCGGTCGGCAGCGCCAGCGCGAACCTGCCGACACGCGTGCCGCAGCTGCTGGAGCGCACCGGCCTGCACGTGCTGCACGAAACCGTCCGGCACCGGCACTCCGGCGCCGGCAACTTCGTCTCGGTCACGGTGAGCTTCCGCTGCGACAGTCGCGAGCAGTACGAGGCGGCGCACCATGCGTTGCGCGCCGATCCGGATATCCGTTACACGATGTGAAGACGGGCGCGGAAAAACGAGAAGCAAAGCCCGTACGCCGAATCCCCGTTCCCCAAGGTTTGAAGTCATGTCGTTGCCGCTGAAAATCCGCCGTCTCGGTCGCCAGCCGTACGCGGCGACCTGGCAGGCGATGAGCGCGTTCACCGACAACCGCACGGCCGATACCGCCGACGAACTGTGGTTGCTGGAGCACGACCCGGTGTTCACTCTGGGCCAGGCCGGCAAGATGGAGCACGTGCTGGCGCCGGGCGACATTCCGGTGATACCGGTCGACCGCGGTGGCCAGGTGACCTATCACGGCCCCGGCCAGATCGTCGGCTATCCGCTGATCGACCTGCGCCGCGCCCGCGTCGGTGTGCGCGAGCTGGTCCAGCGGATCGAGCAGGCGCTGATCGATACGCTGGCGCACTGGAACGTGGCGGCGGCGCGGCGCGAAGGCGCTCCCGGCGTTTACGTGGCCGACGCCAAGATCGCCGCGCTCGGTTTGCGCGTGCGCCGCGGTTGCAGCTTCCACGGGCTGGCCTTCAACGTGGCCATGGACCTGGAGCCGTTTCACCGCATCAACCCCTGCGGTTACAAGGGTTTGGCGGTCACGCAGCTGCTAGACTTGGGCGGTCCGTCGCAGTTGGCCACGGTCGAGGACGTACTGGTGGAGGAGTTCTGCCGCCAGTTCGGCTTTGTCGCCGAGCCCGCTGCCCCCGTCTTACCCGAACTCCCCGCTCGCGCAGCGGTCTGAGCTGTTTACATGAGCGAAATCCCCACCTCCTCCCCCAGGATCATCCCGATCACCGTCGTCAGCGGTGCGCCTGCCGGTGAAAAGCAGCTGGGCAACGACAAGATCGCGCTGAACCGTGCCGGTTTCGACACCAGCGTGCCTACCTTGCGCAAGCCGAGCTGGATCCGCGTGCGGCTGCCGCAGGGCAATGCCGTGCAGCAGCTGAAGGCGCGCCTGCGCGAGAACGCGCTGGTCACGGTGTGCGAGGAAGCGTCCTGCCCGAACATCCACGAGTGCTTCAGCAAGGGCACCGCCACCTTCATGATCCTCGGCGAGGTATGCACCCGCCGCTGCTCGTTCTGCGACGTGGCGCATGGCCGCCCGGTGGCGCCCGATCCGCTCGAGCCGGCGCGGCTGGCCGAAACGATCCGCGACATGCGCCTGAAGTACGTGGTGATCACCTCGGTCGACCGTGACGACCTGCGCGACGGCGGCGCCGAACATTTCGCCGCCTGCATCCGCGCCACGCGCCACGCCAGCCCGAACATCCGGATCGAGATCCTCACCCCGGATTTCCGCGGCAAGGGCCGCATGGAGCGCGCGCTTGACGTGCTCAGGGAATTCCCGCCGGACGTGTTCAACCACAACCTGGAGACCGTGCCGCACCTGTACCGCGAAGTGCGTCCGGGCGCCGACTACCAGTGGTCGCTGGACCTGCTCAAGCGCTTCAAGGCGCAGCATCCCGGCGTGCCGACCAAGTCCGGCATCATGCTGGGGCTGGGCGAGACGCAGGAGCAGGTGCTCGAGACGATGCGCGACCTGCGCGCGCATGACGTCGAGATGATCACCATTGGCCAGTACCTGCAGCCCACGCCGCACCACCATCCGGTGGTGCGCTACTGGACTCCCGAAGAATTCGATGCGCTGCGTGCCGCTGGCGAGGCGATGGGTTTCCACCACGTCGCCTCCGGTCCGCTGGTGCGTTCGTCCTATCACGCCGATCTGCAGGCCCATGCAGCCGGTGTCACCGAGTCAGCCTGAGAGCACCCATGAAATTTCGTCCTGCGCTGTTCCTGCTGCTAGCCCTCACCGCGACCTGCGCATTCGCGCAGTCGGCGGCCGACCTCGGTGCGGTCAAGCCGCGCAAGGCAGCCACCTGGCCGCTTACCTTCACTCCCGAAGAGGCGCAGGCCGCGCAGTTGTCGGCACGCTTCCTGACCCGTTTCCACTACGACGCGCAGCCGCTCGACGACGCGATGTCGGCGCGCATCTACAAGGCCTACTTCAAGCTGCTCGATAGCGAGAAGGTGTTCTTCACCCAGGCCGACATGGCGAAGTTCGCGCCAATGAAGACCCAGCTCGACGACGCGATCTGGAACCAGGACCTGTCCGCGCCGTTCGCAGTGTTCAACGTCTACGTGCAGCGCGCGGTCGAACGCATGAACTATGCGCGCGACCTGCTCAAGCAGGGTTTCGACTTCGCCGCCGACGAGAGCTACACGTTCGACCGCGAGCACGCCGACTGGCCGAAGGGCCAGGCCGAGTTGGACGAGCTGTGGCGCAAGCGCACGATGAATGACTGGCTGCGCCTGAAGCTGGCCGGCAAGGACGATGCCGAGATCCGCAAGACGCTGGACAAGCGCTACGCCAGCTACATCGAACGGGTCAAGCAGCTCGACGGCCAGGACGCGTTCCAGACCTTCATGACCGCCTACGCCGAGACCACCGACCCGCACACCGATTACCTCGGCCCGCGCGCGGCGGAGAACTTCGACATCTCGATGAAGCTGTCGCTGGAAGGCATCGGTGCGGTGCTGCAGCCGCGCGACGACTACACCCAGGTGCGCGAACTGGTGCCGGCCGGTCCCGCCAACAAATCCGGCAAGATCCAAGTCGGCGATCGCATCGTCGGCGTCGGCCAGGGCGACAGCGGCCCGATCGTCGACGTGATCGGCTGGCGCCTGGACGACGTGGTCAACCGCATCCGCGGCAAGAAGGACACCGTCGTGCGGCTGGAAATCCTGCCGGCCGACGCCGGCCCGGATGGCAAGCACGAGGTCGTCACCCTGGTGCGCAAGAAGGTCAGCATCGAGGAGCAGGCGGCGAAGAAGAAGGTCGTGGAGATCAAGAACGGCGACGTCGTCCGCAAGATCGGCGTGATCGAGCTGCCCACGTTTTACTCCGATTTCGGTGCGCGTAGCGCCGGTGACAAGAATTTCAAGAGCGCCACCCGCGACGTCGCCAGGCTGCTCGGCGAACTGAAGCAGGCCGGCGTGCAGGGCGTGGTGGTGGATCTGCGCAACAACGGCGGCGGCTCGCTGGCCGAGGCCAATTCACTGACCGGCCTGTTCATCGACAAGGGCCCGGTGGTGCAGGTGCGCGACTCCAAGGGCCAGGTCGAGGTACAGGGCGACGACGAGCCGGGCATGGCCTGGAACGGTCCGCTGGCGGTGCTGGTCAACCGTGGCACGGCGTCGGCGTCGGAAATCTTCGCCGCGGCGATCCAGGACTACCATCGCGGCCTGGTGATCGGCGAGTCGACCTTCGGCAAGGGCACCGTGCAGAACCTGGTCGACCTGGACCGTTTCTCGCAGAGCGACAGCGAGAAACCGCAACTGGGCGAGCTGAAGATGACCATCCAGGAATTCTTCCGCATCAACGGCGGCTCCACCCAGCTGAAAGGCGTGACGCCGGACATCGAGTTCCCGAAGAACGGCGACGACAAGGACTTCGGCGAGTCGACTTACGAAAACGCGCTGAAGTGGACCCAGATCGCGCCGGCCACCTACCAGGTGGTGGCGAACCTCAACGCCTACCTGCCGCAGCTGCAGAAGATGCATGCCGGGCGCGTGGCGCAGTCGCCGGCGTGGAAGCTGATGCTGGACGAGCTGGCGCAGTACCGCAGCATGCGCGCGAAGACCTCGGTCTCGCTGAACTTCGCCACGCGCGAAGTCGAGCGCAAGCAGATGGAGGCGATCCAGGCCGATTTCCGCGCGCGGCACAAGGCCATCGACGGCACCGATGCCTCGCTGGCCGATGAGGCGAGCAGCCTCGACGACGGCCTCAACGCGAACGAGCGCAGCCTGAAGAGCGAGCTCAAGCAGGAGAAGGACGCGAAGAAGGCGAAGGACGTGCAGCTCAACGAGACCGCGCACATCCTGTTCGACGCAATCGGCCTGATCAAGGCCGATCCGAAGCTGGCCAGCGAAGTGCTGCCCTACGGCGGCAAGCCGGGCCCGAGCGTCGTGAACACCCAGCCGGCCGAGCCCGGGGTGTTGCCGAAGCATTGAGTCGGGATGGACGAAGGGGCGGCGCGGGCACGCCCTCCCTTCGGAGATCGCGAACAGGCTCCTATGCGGTGTAGCCGAGGCGATCGATCCACGGCTGCAGCACGGGCAGCACCTGCCTGAACGGCTCGCGATAGTGCTGCCAGCGGTCGACCGCCTTGCGGTGGACGCCCTCGGTGACCTGCGCATAGCTCGGCGTGCTGATGAAACGCTTGTGCCGGGCATGTTCGGCGAAGCGCGTCATCGGTGAGGTGTCGGCGGTTTCGAGGAACTGCCCCAGGCGTGCGACCTGGTCGTCGAACTGGCTGACCACGGATTCGTAGCGCCACTCCAGCACCTGCGGCGCAAGCACCTCGACGTCGCGGTGCCATTGCTCGAAGGCCCTCGACATAGCCCCGTGCCAGGCGCTGCAGCGACGAACACAGCACCATGAAGGCCGGTGAGCGGAACGGTTGCATGCTGCAGCTGAGCAGCACATCGCACGGGTGGCGCAGGCACAGGATGATGCGCGCCTGCGGAAACAACCGCATGATCATCGGCAGGCACAGCATGTTGAGCGGATTCTTGTCGACCAGGCGACGCTCGCCGAGGTCGGGCAGCACCTCGCCGACCATGCGCCAATAGACACGGCGCAGTTGGTCGGCATCCTGCTGGCGCCAGGCTCGCCAGGTCCGCGGGATACTGCTGGCCGACCAGCTCCATGCCTTCGATCAGATCATGGATGTAGGCGCGCTCGTCCATGGACTGGAAGTCCGGATGGGCGTCGAGCATCTGCTCCAGCAAGGTGGTGCCGGAGCGGGGAAAGCCGACCACGAAGACCGGGCTCTGTCGGCTGCCAGGCGAGGACAGCGGTTTCCAGTCGGCAAGGGTGTTGAACTCGACGTAGCTGCCGGTCATCTGCAGCGGCTGGCTGTCTGGGGCCAGCAGCTCCGGCACCACGTTCCGGGCGATGTCGAGTTGCATGGCATGCGCCTGCTGCAGGGCCTGCCACGCCTCGGGAAACCGGCCTTGCCGGTCACGCGCCGAAGCCAGGCCAAACGCCGCGCTGGCCCGGCTTTCGTCGTCAATGGCGCAGGCGAGCACACGCTGGTACAAGGCCTCGGCGTCGGCATAGGCGCCCCTGCGCATCGCCAGTGCAGCGTGCGCGCGCCAGCCGTCGGCGCGGGCCTGCTGCGCATCCGGCGGCAGGGCGTCGAGTGCGTCCATCGGCAACTGCCGCAGTTCGTCCTGCGCGGCGTCGATCTGGTTGTTTCTTTCGTACAGCAGGACGCGCTGCGCGGCGATGCGCACATGCATGGCTCCGGCCGCCGCGTCGGCGGGCAGTTGCGCGTGCGCCAGGGTGCGCAACGCAGCGTCCAGGTCGCCCTGCACCGACAGCATGGCGGACAGCAGCAAGGCCTGCTCGGCCGGTTGCGCCGGCCAGTCGCCGGCACCGCTCAGCATCACCTCCTGCTGGGTGTTGTCGCCGCAGACGTAGCAGGCATGCGCCGCCTGCAGCCGGGCTTCGATGAAGTGCGGAGCCAGTTGCACCGCATCCAGCAGCGTCTCTCGGGCCGGCAGCCAGCGCCGTTGCTGCGCGTAGAGCAAGCCGAGGTTGTAGTGCACCTCGGCGTCGTCCGGCGCCAGCGACAGCGCGGTCAGCAGCGCCTGCTCGGACGCGGGCAGGTCGCCCGCCTGCCGGCAGGCGACCGCCAGGTTGTTCCAGTAGGCTGAAATGCCCGGCCGCATCTGCGCCAGCTGGCGGAACGTCGCCGCGGCCTGGCGGTGGCGGCCGGTGGCCTGTTGCGCCAGGCCAAGCAGCAGCAGCACGCCCTCGTCCTCCGCATCGGCCCGCGCGGCGAGCGCAATGACCCGCTCCGTCTCGCCGGCGCTCCAGGCGGCGGCCATGGTTCTGGCCAGCTCCGTGGTCGAACTGGACATGGCTTCTCCATCCATCGTTCCCGACCCCCATTATGCAAGAGGGCCGCGGATATGCTCGCGGCCCTCCTGCATGTTGCGGACGGTCCGGTCAGGCTGTCAGAACTTGATCGTCGCCCGCGCCCAGTAGTAGCGGCCGAGCACGTCGTACGTGGCAGTGTCCACGTTGTAGTTCTGGCTGTTCTGGTAGACCCGCGGCGGCTGCTTGTTGCTGAGGTTGTCCACGCCGATGTCGAAGCGGGTGTGGATCGACGGCAGCGCGTAGCCCAGCTGGATCGAGTGGTAGATCACCGAAGCGATCGGGATGTTCACGCCGGCTGATGGCGGCGTCGGCGTTGAGCGCGGTCAGCCGATGGACGTAGCGCGACTGCCACTGGGCGTTCCAGTTGCCCTTGTCCCAGTTGAGCGTGACGTTGCCGCGCCAGCGCGAGATGTTGCCGAACTGCTGGTTGTAGGTGCCGGCGTAGTTGACCGTCTTCGCATCCGGCTCGCCCGGTGTGGCGTTGTTCTTGTACGTCGACGTGTAGCTGGTGCTGAGGCCGGCGCGGAAGTTGCCCGGATCCACGCTGCCCAGGTCGAAATGCGGGATCTTGTAGCGCAGCGTGTAGTCGATGCCGGTGGTGCTGAGGTTGCCCAGGTTGACCACCGGGGTATTGATCAGGAACACCTGGCCGGGCTGCCGGCTGGTGTTGTCTTCACGGTGGATGAACGAGCAATACGGGCTGCTGGCGTTGTTGAAGCAGGAGTTGACCACGGTATCGGCCTGGATCGCGGTCAGCGTGTCGCTCAGGTAGATGTGCCAGAAGTCGAGAGCTGGTGGACACGCCGGGCAGCCAGTCCGGATCGTAGACCAGGCCGAGGTTGATGGACTTGCCCTTTTCAGGCTTCAGCGTCGCACCCACGGTGGCGGCGCCCGAGTAGAACGTGTTGACCTGCGCCGGCGAGTTGCCGCCCCAGTTCACCGGAACGAACTGGCAGGCCGCCGCATGCGCCGCCAGCGTCGGCCGCCGTGAGTCCGACGCAGGGATCGTTCAAGTTGGGCTGGACCAGCGTGCGGCCATCGTAGAGTTCATTGAGGTTGGGTGCGCGGAACACCTGGGAAATCGTGCCACGGACCAGCAGGTCGGCCGTGGGACGCCACTCGATCGCGATCTTGCCGTTGGTGGTCGTGCCGGTGGTGCTGTAGTTCGATGTGCGGATGCCGAGGTCGAGGTTCAGCGAGTGTGCCCATGGCTGCTCGGAGAGCAGCGGTATCAGCGTCTCGGCGTAGATCTCCTTGACGTCGAAGTCGCCGCGCCCGGGCGAGCCGCAGGCTTCCTGCAGGATCCCGCATGTGGTGGTCACCGGATCGAGCACGGCGAACGAGCTCACCGTGTAGTTCATGAACTGCTTGCGGTACAGGGCGCCGGCGGACAGTTGCATCGTGCCGGCAGGCAGATCCCACAGCTCGCCGTTGGCATTGAACTGGGCCTGCTTGGTTGACTGGGTAAAGACGTAGATCGGCGTCTTTACGCCGTTCTTCAATTGCGCGCCGACGCTCGGGTCGGCCTGGTTGAAGATGTTCGCGCCGCCGTCGACCGAGGCCTGCAGCGCCGGGATGTCCACCTCGTTGGTGTCGCGCTGGTCGCGCTTGGTATGGCTGTAGTTGACCGAGGCATCCCAGATCCAGCTGCTGCCTTGGCCGAAATTGCCGCGCAGCCCCGCGTTGATCTGGCCCGTATTGGTGGTGTAACTGTGCACGCGCGTGCCGGCGCCGGTGAGGCGGGTCTGGAAGTTGTAGCCACTGTTCGGATCGCCGGGCACGGGATTCTGGCTGAAGGTGACGCCGAACGGATTGATCGGATTGCTTGAGTGAATGATCAGGCCGTCGCCGGTGCCGACCGGCGAAGGCGCGTCCTGGCCACTGGATACCGTGTGGTTGTAGAACGCGTCGACAAACGCGCTCAGGCTGGGGGTGAGGTTGTAGCTGCCGAGGATGAAGCCGTTGGTGCGCTTCTGCGCGGTCTGGATGTAGTTGAGCGCGGCGTAGTTGTAGGTATCCGAAGCGAGCCGGCAGCGGTAGTCACTCAGGGACGACCCATTGCCCTGCGCCAGGGTCACATTGGCGGTGCCGCTCGAATTGATCGTGCAGCCGTACTGGGCGGCGATCGCCGCGGGCAGCTGGATCCTGCCGGTCGGAATCGAGCTGGAGCCCGCCGCCACGACTGCACCGCTCGACAGGTACAACTGCTGCTTGGAGAACTTGCGCCTGGCGCCGAGCACCGCGTCGTATTTGTTGTAGTCGAGGCCGCCGACGATGCTGTAGTTGTCGCCCGTGGCGCCCGCCGTCAGGTTGAAGCCGCGACGCTGGGCGTCGCCGTGGCTGGAGATGCCGTCGTTCAAGCTGACCTGGGCACCCGTGAAGTCCTTGCGCAGGATGAAGTTGACGACGCCGCCGATGGCGTCGGAGCCGTACACCGTGGAGGCGCCTTCGGCCAGCACGTCGACCTTCTCGATCATTTCCGGCGGGATCAGGTTGAGATCCGGGTTGGCCATGCGCTGGCCGTTGACCAGTACCAGCGTGCGGTTGTTGCCCAGGCCGCGCAGCGAGACGCGCGACGCACCGTCGCCGCCTTCCAGCAGGGGACTGGCCACGCCACCGCCGTTGCTGTTGTTCTGCGGATTGGTCGCATTGCCGGAGATGCTCGGCAACTGCTGCAGCACGTCGCCCAGCACCGGCTTGCCCGAGTTGCTGATGGTGGCGCGATCCAGCGTCACGACCGGGCTGGCCGTCTCGGCGTCCACGCGCCGGATCAGCGAGCCGGTCACCACCACCGCTTCCAGGTTTTTCGCCTTGCTCTTGGACGGTGGCGTGGTCTGGTCTGACGATGGCGGGCTTTCTGATTGCGCTGCCTGCGCCTGGGCCACGCCCGCAGCCGTGAGAAACCCTGCGGTCAATGCCAAGCGGACCGCCAGTGACAAGTGATTCATGCCGTATTTCATGAGCTCTCCCCAGTGGATGTTGTTATCCGTCCCAGCCTTCGAGCGTGTCGAGTCCCCCCCCGGGCACACCGGACCACGCGACGATGATCGCCTGCGCTGCCCGGCCGCCAAAAGACTACTCCCAGAAACGGTTCAGCGCACAACTGCCGCCGTCGCCGACCGCCGATCGACCCGGCCGGTCAGGGCTCGCGGGGTGGAGGCGGCGCCGCCGTCTCGCTGGACCGGTTGAAGTCGCCAATGGCGGCGACCAGGTCAGCGACGGCTGCCTGTTCCGCTTCACTGAGATCGGGATTCCAGCTGTCCAGGATCAATACGACGCGATCGCGGCTGCTGTGGTTCCACGCCTCGTGCTCGAACGTGTCGTCGAAGGTGACGCAACGGCCTTCTTCCCACACATGGGTTTCGCCACCCACGCGCAAGGCGCAATCCGGCGGCACGATGAGCGGAAGATGGGTCACCAGGCGCGTATTGGTGACCCCGCGATGCGGCAGGATATGCGTACCCGGGCGCAGCACCGAGTACAGCGTTTCCGGCGCGTGGTCGCGAACTCGCGCCAGCGGCATGGAGTCCACCACTGCGCTGGTGCGCGGGCAACGCGCGCACTGCGCGTCGTGGCGCACTCCGTGGCGGTAGAAGAAAAAGGCATCCCAGGCGGCCGCTTGCGTACCGGACGAACCCAGCAGCTGGGCCGCCATGGCCTCGCCCGAGTTGGTGCCCAGGAACGGCACGAGATCGTCCTGCGCGTGCGCGAGCACGGCGCGCAGTTCCTCGCGGATCACGTCAACGGCGGCTTCCAGCCGTGCCTGTGCCGGAAAGCGCTCGCGCGGGTAGAACGTCCGGCTGGGGATGCCCGGGAAATACAGGAATTTGGGGCGCTGCCGCGGATCGGGCAGCAGCGCGGGCTGCTCACCCAGGTAGATGGCCAGGCACTGGTCGACCCGGGCCAGTTCCGACCGGCCATAGCGTTGCCGCAACGGCTCGATGATCGCGTCGAACAGTTCGCGCCGGCCGGCAGCCACGTACCGCGCGGCATGCTTCACCGCGTCGCGCAGGCCCGGCGCGGTGGTGGCGTCGTCGAGCCAGCGCCCTTGCGCCTGTGCGGCATCGATCGCGCCGAGGTAGGCCAGCATGGCTTCGTGCCGGCATCCCTGCTGCTCGAGCGCGACGCCCAGGCGCAGGCGCGCCACGAACATGCCGGGCGCGACCTGCAAGCCTTTGTGCAAGCTGTCGGTGGCGGCTGGCAGATCCCCGGCCAGCATCTGCACCTCACCCAGCCGGTGCAGGATGGCCGCGTCCTGCGGTTGCGCGCGGTGTGCCGCGGACAGCAACTCGATCGCGTGTTGCGTAGCGCCCCGGCCGAGCTGGCGGGTGGCCAGGAACTGCAGCGCTTCGGCATCGTCGGGCAGGCCTTCCAGCAGGCGCAGGAAGGCCTGTTCGGCCAGCGCCAGGTCGCCACGCTGCCATGCGGCAAGCGCCTGCTCGCGGCAAATCGCAGTGGCATGTGGCGGCTTGTTCATCGAGAAGATTCCCTGTTGAACGTGCCCGCTGATTATAGGCACGCGGGCGGCCGCCGCCCGCCCGTGCCGTGGCGGCTATTTCCGCGCGGACCGCGCCGCCCGCTGCTGCTTCATCCATTCCTGGTACGCCTCGACGTGCGGCAGCTCGCGCAGCACCTTCGAGCGCGGGTCGACGATCACCAGCGCTGCCGGCCGGCACCGGCAGCTGGCCGCTGCCGTCGCTCATGGGCAGGGTATGCACGGTGTCGCCCACCTGCACGTCGAGCGGCATCGGGAACGGCTTGCCGTGCTCGGTGACCCAGCGCAGCCTGAGCGTGTCGCCGTCGTGCTGCACGTCTAGACGGGGCAGTGCGGCATCGCGCAGGTAGACGTCGAAGAACCAGTCGAGCTTGCGGCCGGCCACCTGGTCGACGATCGCGATGTACTCGCCGGTGCTGGCGTAGCGCGGCCTGAAGTTGCCCGGCTGCGGGTCGGGTCGGCCGTAGACCAGCGCGGCGGATGCTGTCGAAGAAGGCCTGGTCGCCGATCAGCTGCCGCAGCGTGTGCAGCATCAGGGCGCCCTTGTTGTAGATGTCCTGGCCGGGGCCGGCCGTCTCGTCGTAGACCTGTTCTTCGGTCTTGCTGGCGCCGGACACGATCGGATGGTGGTTGCGCAGCATCAGGCGCAGCCCGTGCAGCCAGCTGAAGTAGTCCATGTCGCCGTTGAGGTACTGGCTGTACAGCGGCTGCATGTAGGTGCCGAAGCCCTCGTGCAGCCACATGTCGTCCCAGTCGGCATTGGTCAGCTGGTTGCCGAACCACTCATGCGCGAATTCGTGCTGCAGCAGCCGGTCGTAACCGTAGCCGTCCTGCTCGTAGCCGTTGCCGTAGGCGTTGATGGTCTGGTGCTCCATGCCCAGGTGCGGGGTTTCCACCACGCCCATCTTCTCGTCGCCGAACGGGTACGGGCCGATCTGCTGCTCGAAGAAATCCAGCATGCTGCGGGAACTCGGCGAACAGTTCCTTCGCCTGGGCCTCATGTCCGCGCAGGTACCAGAACTGCATCGGGATGGTGTTGCCGTAGCGGCTCTTGTAGTCCGCCTTGAGCTCGTCGAACGGGCCCGACGTTGATCGCGATCGCGTAGGTGTTCGGGTGCTTGGCGCGCCAGTGCCAGGTGTGCCGGTCGCCTTCCTCGGTGATGCCGACCAGCACGCCGTTGCCGGGCGCGGCAAGCGTCTTCGGCACGGTGATGTCAGGTGTCGACCAGGTCGGGTTCGCCCTGCGGCTGGTCGATGCACGGCCAGAACAGGTCGCAGCCCTCGCCCTGGACCGCGCTGGCGATCCACGGCTGGCCATCGCGCGGTGTGGCTCCAGACGAAGCCGCCGTCCCACGGCGCGTGTCTTCGCCACGTGCGGCTTGCCGCCGTAGCGGATGGTCGACGCGTCACCTTGCCGCCGGTCGGCGAGCGGCGCCGGCAACGCGATGCGCAGGCGGCCGTCCGGGTTGCTCCAGCTGGTGGCGGCGAGCGGCTGGCCGTCGAGCGCGATGGCGCTGATCGGCAGGTTGCGGTCCAGATCCAGCAGCAGCACGTCGGTGGCGGATTTGGCGGTGAAGCTCAACGTGGCGCTGGCGTCGATGCTTTGCCCTGCCGGGTCGACCGTGAAGTGCAGCTCGGCGTGGTCGAAGTGCACGCGCGCCTGTTCGGCCGGCATCACGCCGCCCGAGTTCAGCGTCTGCGCCGTCAGGGCCGGCGGGGTGGGCGCGCTGGTACTGGCGGGTTTTGGCGACCGGTACGCTGGCGCAACCGGCGAGGCCGAGCGCCACGCCGAAGGCGAGCAGGTGCAGGCGAAGAGGCATGGCAGGCTTTCCGCAAGTTAAAACGGCAGGATGCAGTCTTTCGCGCCGTCACGACAACGCCAAAAGTCATGCCGCGCGGCGCCACGGCGGCGGCACAGCGGTGGACAGCCAGCCGCTTCGCGCGTAAACACGAGCTGCAGCCGTTCCCTCACGAGGATCCGCATGGACATGTTGCCGAACGTCGCGCTTGCCGGCGGTCTGGCCTGGGCCAGTGGGATCCGCCTGTACGCCACGGTCTTCGTGGCCGGCATGCTCGGCCGGTTCGGCTACGTGCACCTGCCGGACGGTTTGCTGCCGCTGACCGATACCTGGGTGCTGGTGGTATCGGGCGTGCTGATGCTGTGCGAATTCCTCGCCGACAAGGTGCCGGCGTTCGACAGCGCCTGGGACGCGATCCACACCTTCATCCGCATCCCGATCGGTACCTTGCTGGCCTGGGGCGTGTTCAAGGATTCCGGTGCCGGCGCGCAGCTGGCCGCGGCCCTGCTCGGCGGCGCGCTGGTTGACCGGCACGCATTTCACCAAGGCCGGCACGCGCGCGCTGATCAACAGCTCGCCCGAGCCTTTCAGCAACTGGGGCGCCAGCGTGGGCGAGGACGTCGGCTGGCTCGGCGCGCTGTACCTGATGTGGCGGCACCCGCTGGTGCTGCTGATCCTGCTCGGCCTGTTCGTGCTGCTGGCGTGCTGGCTGCTGCCGCGGATCGTGCGCGGCCTGCGCGTGTTGCGGCAGCGCCTGCAACGCCTCGGTACCGCGTTGTCCGGCGGCACCTGAGTGATGCGCTCGCGCCCGGCGCGAACGCGGCTCAGCCGCGGTAGCGCTGCTGCAGGAACGCGAATAGCGCGCGCAGGCCCATCGCCTCGCCGCCGCGCGGCCGGCCGGGGCGGTCGCTGTCGTTCCACGCGTAGGTGTCCAGGTGCAGCCACGGCATGTCGTCCGGCACGAAGCGTTCCAGGTACAGCGCCGCGGTGATCGCGCCGGCGTGGCGCGACGGACCCGCGTTGGCGAAGTCGGCCAGGTACGAGTCGAGCATCTTGCGGTACGGCCGCCACAGCGGCAGCCGCCACAGCGGGTCGTTGACCGTGCGGCCGGCCGCCAGCACGGCGGCGGCGATGGCTTCGTCGTTGGCGAACAGCGCCGGCAGGTCCGGCCCCAGCGCCACGCGCGCGGCGCCGGTAAGCGTGGCGAAGTCGACGATCAGTCGCGGCTTCTGCTCGGCGGCGTAGGCCAGCGCGTCGCACAGCACCAGCCGGCCTTCGGCGTCGGTGTTGTCGATCTCGACGGTGTGGCCGGCGCGGGTGGTGATCACCTCGCCCGGACGCAGCGCGTTGCCGGCCACCGCGTTCTCCACCGCCGGAATCAGCAGGGTCAGGCAGCACCGGCAGCTTCGCCTGCATGATCAGCCCGGCCAGCGCGATCGCGTGCGCGGCGCCGCCCATGTCCTTCTTCATGTAGCGCATGCCGTCGGACGATTTCAGGTCGAGGCCGCCGGTGTCGAAGCACACGCCCTTGCCGATCACCACGAGCTTGCGGGTCGCCTGGCTTGCCCCAGTTCAGTTCGATCAGTCGCGGCGCGCGGTGACTGGCGCGGCCGACGGCGTGGATGGTCGGGAAGTTGGCCTTGAGCAGTTCGTCGCCGACCCACTCGCGCACCTTCGCCTTGTGCGCCTTGCCGGTCTGCCTCGACCGCTTCGGCGAGCTGCTTCGGGCCCATGTCTTCGGTCGGCGTGTTGACCAGGTCGCGCACCAGCGCGGTGGCCTGGACCAGCGGTGCCAGCTGCTGCAGCTCGGCGGCGCTGACGACGAGCCGGGCCGGCGCGCGCTTCGGCTGGCGATAGCGGGTGAACTGATACGCGCCGAGGGCCCAGCCCAGGGCAGCCTGGGCCGGATCGGCCAACACGCCTTCGGCGGCGAGGTGGTAGTTCGCCTCGGGCAGGTGGCACGGCAGTGCGGCCAGTGCCGCCAGCGGGTCATGCGCATCGACGCCGACCAGCACGCGCGCCAGCTTGCCCGCCGGGTCGGCCAGCAGCGCGAACGTGCCTGCGGCCGCCTCGAAACCGCTGTCGGCCAGCCAGCGCCGCTGCGCCGCGCTGAGCCGCCGGCGCGTCGCGGCGTAGTGCGCGGCGTCGGTGGTCTCGATGGCGATGCTGTGGCGGGTGCCGGGCTGGCGTTCGATCAGGGCGGACATGCGGGATCCTTCTGGCTTGCGGTGGCACGACGCGCGTCGTGCCATGAATGGCGAATCGCCAATGATGCGCGCAATGGCTGCTGCTTGCCTATGCGGCAGGATGCTGCGCTTCGAGCCAGTCGGCCAGGGCGGTCATGTCGCGCAGGTCCAGTTCGGGCGGCGGGCCCAGTCCGGCCGGCCAGGCTTGGCCGTCGCGATTGATCCAGGCGGTGCGCAGGCCGGCGTCGCGGGCGCCGGCCATGTCCATCGCCGGATCGTCGCCGACGTGCAGGATCTGCTCGGGCGCCACGCCCAGCCGTTCGGCCGCGGCCAGGAAGATCCGCGGGTCGGGCTTGGCCACGCCGCTGTCGCGCGCGCAGATGTGGTGGGCGAAGTGCGCGTGGATGCCGATGCGCTGCAGGTCGGCGTTGCCGTTGGTCAGGCTGGCCAGCGGCCAGCGCGCGGTGATCCGCTGCAGCGCGGGCAGGCTGTCCGGGTAAAGCTCCACGCTGTTGCGCGCGGCGAAGTAGATTTCCCACAGCGCCTCGATCGGCGCATCGTCCACGCCGCAGGCGGCGAACGCCTGCTGCAGGGTGAGCTGGCGCTGGGTGGTGAAGTCATGCGCCAGGTCGAGCCGTTCGGCGGCCACCTGCATGCGCAGCTCGCGCATGGCCGCGATCGGCCACGCACGAGCGACATCGGGGTGGTGCTGCCGCAACCAGGAATCCACCGCCTGGTCGGCACGTTCCAGCGCCGGCAGCACCGGCCACAAGGTGTCGTCCAGGTCCAGCGTCAGCGCGAGTATCGGCACGCCCGCGCGACTCAGCGGTTGCGGATGCGCAGCACCTGGCCGAGCTTGATCTGGTCGTTCTTCAGGTGGTTCCACTCGCGCAGCTGGGCCACCTCGACCGCATGCCGCTTGGCGATCGTCGACAGCGTGTCGCCCTTGGCCACCGTGTAGGTGGTCGCGACCTGGCGGGCGTCGGCGCTGACCTTGCCGAAGTCCTTGCCTTCGGCCTGGCTGACCGTGGTGGCGCTGCTGTGCGCCTGGGCCACGCTGGTGACGGTGGCATCGCTCACGCTGCCCTGGACCTTGCTCAGGCGGGCGGTGTCCTTTGCATCGGCCTGGCGCTGTTCCAGCGCCTGCCTGGCCGCCACCGTGTCGGGCGAGGTCGGCGCGATCGCGGCGCGCGCCGCGTAGGTGGCGCCCGGCGCCGCTACCGGCGTAGCGTTGACCGGGCGCGCGCCGACTTCGGCCAGGATCCGGCTGCGGCGCGAGGCGTCCAGTGCCACCAGCGCGCCGTCGTCCTGGTACGGCAGCACCGCGTGCTTGCGCAGCGCCGCCTTGGCCGGCTCGGTCTGCATGAAGTCGATGAAGGCCTGCGCCTGCGCCGCCTTCGGACTGTGCGGGTTGGTCACCAGGTACAGCGGGGTGAACAGCGGGTAGCTGCCGTCGGCGATGTTGGCGACGGTGGCCGCCTTGCCGTTGATCGGGATCGCCTTGAGCTTGGGGTTGCCGCTGATGCTGGCCAGCGTGGACACGCCCAGGCCGTTCGGGTTCAGCGCGATGCCTTCTTCCAGCTTGCGCGAGTTGACGTACAGCCGCGGCGCCGCCACCGGCTGGTTGCCGCGGCCGAACAGCAGGCTGCGCAGGCTGTATTCCACGCCGTCGCCGGGGCTGGCCACCGCGTACACGTCGATCGGCGCGCTACGGCCGCCGACCTCGCTCCAGTTGTGGATGCGGCCGTAGTAGATGTCGTGCACCTGCTTCAGCGTGAGGTTGCTGATCGGGTTGGACGACTGGGTGATGATCACCAGCGCGTCCCAGGCCACCGGGGTGAAGGTGAGGTTCGCGTTCTGCGCGCTGTTGTCGCTGTGGCGCGCGCTGCCGGCCAGGTCCGCGGTGCCCGACGCCACCGCGTCGATGCCCGAGGCGGTGTTGAACGGCTGCAGTTCGATGCTGCCGTGGCCGGCCTTCTCCCACGCCTTCGCCACTTCGTTGACCACGCCGTTCGCGGTGGCGACGTCGCCGCGCCAGATCAGGCTGCTTTTGGCGGGCGCGCTGGATGGGGCCTTCGGCTTGCTCTTGGCGAACGCCGGGGTGGCAAGGCAGGCGCCGATCAGGGCGATGTTCAACAGGCGGGTAAGACGGACGGACATGGTGGTGGGGAGTCCCGGCATGATTTAGGTATGGATGCGATGGCGCAAGTATGGCGCCTTGCGGGCGCGCGCAGGATGACGCAGTCAGGATATTTCATCGGCCTGAATGCAGAACATCAAGCACTTTCATGTGTTTGCGCGATGGCAGCCAGCCAAGCTGTGCGCCGGGACACGGCTTCGGGGCGATCGCGGCCACGCTTTTGCCTGAATGACGCGCCTGTCAGTTGACCACCACGTAGCGCATGCCGTCGTCGTCGGCGACCACCAGCACCAGCTGGCGCGGCTGCGCGCCGGCCAGCCCGCGCAGCATGCGCAGGCTGGTGATGCGCTGGTTGCCTACGCCGATCACCACGTCGTCGGCGCTCAGTCCGGCGCGCGCCGCGCGGCTGCCCGGCTGTACCGCGCTGACCGCCGCGCCGTACCAACCCTGGTTGCGCTGCGACTGGCTCAGTTCGCTGAAGCGCACGCCGGCCAGGCGCGGGTCGAGCTGGCCGCCGTCGATGCTGTCCAGCTTCTCCGCGGTCAGCGTGGCGCTGACTTCGCGCAGCTTGCCGTCGCGCAGCACGCCCAGGCGCAGCGCGCTGCCCAGCGGCAGCAGGCCCTCGGCGTTGCCCAGCTCCTGCACGCTGTGCAGCGGCTTGCCGTCCAGCGTGGCCAGCACGTCGCCCGGCTGCAGGCCGGCGTGTTCGGCGGCCGAGCCATCCTGCACCCCGGTGACCACCACGCCGTTGCTGTCCTTCAGCCCGAGCAGCTTGGCGATGCGCGGGGTGATCGCCTGGGCCTGCACGCCCAGGCTGCCGCGCTGCACCTTGCCGTGCGCCAGCAACTGCGCCATCACCCCGCTGGTGAGGTTGCTGGGGATCGCGAAGCCGATGCCCACGTTGCCGCCGGACGGCGAGAAGATCATCGTGTTGATGCCGACCAGCTCGCCGCGCAGGTTGACCAGCGCGCCGCCGGAGTTGCCGGGGTTGATCGAGGCGTCGGTCTGGATGAAGTTCTGGTAACCCGAGCTTCCCATTGGAGCTGCCGAGGCCCGAGCGACCCAGCGCCGAGACGATGCCGGCGGTCACCGTCTGGCCCAGCCCGAACGGGTCGCCCACCGCCACCACGTAGTCGCCCACCTGCAGCGCGGAGGAGTCGGCCAGCGGCAGCGCCTTGAGGTTCTGCGCCGGGATCTGCACCACCGCCACGTCGGTGTCCGGGTCGGTGCCGATCAGCTTGCCCTTGAACGTGCGTCCGTCCTGCAAGGTCACGCTGATGTCGTCGGCGCCGCCGACCACGTGGTTGTTGGTCAGCACGTAGCCCTTCGCCGCGTCCACGATCACGCCCGAGCCCAGGCTTTGCTCGACCCGTTCGCGCGGCGTCGCCGGCAGGCCGAAGAACTGGCGCACCATCGGGTCGTCGAAGTACGCGTCGCGTACCTGCACCCGGGTCGTGGTGGAGATGTTCACCACCGCCGGGGTCACCCGCGTCAGCATCGGCGCCAACGACGGCAGCGGCTGGCCGCCGACCGCGGCCGGCAAGGCGGCTGCGCGGCTGCCGGCCGGCACCACGCCGACGGCGACGATGGCCACGGCCAGCAGCCCGGTCAGCCAGGGCACAAGGCGTGAAGTGGGCTGCGACATGGAGTCCTCCGGAAGGCGATGGAAGCGGCGCTGCTTCGACCGGAGCGCGGCGCTGCGGTTCCATCCGGCTGAATGCGATCGCGGGACTTTACAAGCAGCGATGCGGGGGTTAACTTGCCTACCCGATATCAACCACAACATCTTGTGTTCACAAGCCGGTGTCAAGACAAGTACTGGTGTCGATCGTCGCGCTCTTGAGGGGGAGTCGTTGTCGTCGGGAATCAGCAGGGTGCATGGGCTGAGGGCAATCCTCGCCGGCCCAGCAAATGACATCGACACCGTGTGAACGACATTGCCGTATCGAATAAAAAACAACGCCGGCCGCAAGGTCGCAGCGAGAGGTCAGGAAGCCGATGAGCACAGTACGTGCGCCAGCCACCAGTTCAACCCCCAGCGCGAACCCAAGTTCAACCATGAATCCAGCCGCAAGCCGTGATGCCGTCGTGGAAATTCCACTGCAACCCGCGTCGTACGACATCTGGGACAAGAAGTACCGCCTGAAGGCGAAGTCCGGCGAGCCGGTCGACGCCAGCATCGACGAGACCTACCAGCGCGTGGCGCGCGCGCTGTCCGACGTGGAGGCCAGCGACGAGCTGCGCGGCCACTGGTACGAGCGTTTCCTGTGGGCGCTGCGCCGCGGTGCGATCCCCGCCGGCCGCATCACCTCCAACGCCGGCGCGCTGGCGCACAAGCCGGCCACCTCCACCATCAACTGCACCGTCTCCGGCACCATCCGCGACTCGATGGACGACATCCTGGAGAAGGTGCACGAGGCCGGCCTCACGCTGAAGGCCGGCTGCGGCATCGGCTACGAATTCTCCACGCTGCGCCCGCGCGGCGCGTACGTGTCGGGCGCCGGCGCGTACACCTCGGGCCCGCTGTCGTTCATGGATATCTACGACAAGATGTGCTTCACCGTGTCGTCCGCCGGCGGACGCCGCGGCGCGCAGATGGGCACGTTCGACATCAGCCATCCGGACGCCAAGGAATTCATCCGCGCCAAGCGCGAGGACGGCCGGCTGCGCCAGTTCAACCTCAGTCCTGCTGATCACCGACGGCTTCATGGACGCGGTCGAGCACGACCAGGACTGGCCGCTGGTGTTCCCGGTGCACGTCGAAGGAACACGACGAGAGTCGACCTCGACCGACCCGGCCAAGGTGGTCTGGCGCGAGTGGCCCACCCACGAGAACTACGTCGACCGCGAAGACGGCCTGGTCGCCTGCAAGATCTACGGCCACATCCGCGCGCGGCACCTGTGGGACATGATCATGGTCTCGACGTACGACTACGCCGAGCCGGGTTTCATCCTGATCGACAAGGTCAACGAGATGAACAACAACTGGTGGTGCGAGCACATCCGCGCGACCAATCCCTGCGTCACTGCCGACACCTGGGTGCAGACCGCCGAAGGCCCGCGCCAGGTCGCCGACCTGCTCGGCCACGGTTTCATGGCGCGGGTCGATGGCCAGGACCACGCCACCGGTGCCGAGGGCTTCTTCCGCACCGCGACCAAGCCGGTGCTGGCGCTGCAGACCGAGGAAGGCCACTCGCCTGCGCCTGACCGACGACCATCGCGTGCGCCGCGTCTCGCGCCTGACCCGCTGGAGCGTGGACACCGAGTGGTGCGCCGCCGGCGACGCTCAAGCCGGGCGACCGCGTGCTGCTCAACGACCATCGCGCCAACGCGCAGTGGCCCGGCACGCTGAACGCGGAGCAGGGTTACCTGCTCGGCCTGCTGGTCGGTGACGGCACGCTCAAGCACGAGGCCGCGGTGTTGTCGGTGTGGCCGCAGGCCGCCGTCGTGAACGGCTCGGTGGATGGCGGTGCGCGTGCCGCTGATGGCCGAAGCCCTGCGCTGCGCGCAGACGCTGCCGCATCGCGCCGATTTCGCCGGCTGGTCGGAAGTGGCCGGCCGCGGCGAGTTCCGCCTGAAGTCCGCCGCGCTGCGCGACCTCGCCTTCGAGTTCGGCATGGGCGTCGGCGACAAGGCGATCACGCCCGGCGCTGGAACAGGCATCGAGCGAGTGCCTACCGCGGTTTCCTGCGCGGCTTCTTCGACGCCGACGGCTCGGTGCAGGGCAACCAGGCCAAGGGCGTGTCCGTGCGCCTGGCGCAGTCGGACCTGCCGCGGCTGGAAGCGGTGCAGCGCATGCTGCTGCGCCTGGGCATGCCGTCGCGCATCTACCGCGATCGCCGTGCCGCCGGCGCAAGCGAGCTGCCGGATGGCCACGGCGGCACGCAGTCGTACGCCACCCAGGCCCAGCACGAGCTGGTCGTCGCCGGCGAATCGCTGCAGCGTTTCGCCGAGCTGATCGGTTTCGCCGACAGCGACAAGGCGACCCGCCTCAAGGCCGCCTTGGCCGGCTACAAGCGCACGCCTCAACCGCGCGCGTTTCGTCGCCACCGTCGAGATCGCTGCACGCCGACGGCGTCGAGGACGTCTACGACGTGCAGGTGCCGGGCATCAACACCTTCGACGGCAACGGCCTGCACGCGCACAACTGCGGCGAGCAGCCGCTTGCCGCCGTACGGCTCGTGCCTGCTCGGCTCGGTCAACCTGACCACCTTCGTGCGCGACCCGTTCGGCCCGAAGGCGCGCTTCGACTGGGACGAGTACCGCGAGGTGGTGAAGGTGTTCACCCGCATGCTCGACAACGTGGTCGAGATCAACGGCCTGCCGCTGGAACAGCAGCGCAACGAGATCCTCGGCAAGCGCCGCCACGGCATGGGCTTCCTCGGCCTGGGTTCCACCGTGACCATGCTGAAGATGCGCTACGGCTCGCGCCGATGCGGTCGAGCTTCACCGAGGACGTCTCGCGCGAGATGGCCGTGGCCGGCTGGGAAGTCGCGCTGGACCTGGCCAAGGAGAAGGGTGCCGCGCCGATCCTGCTGCGCGACTACACCGTCACCGGCGACATGCTGCGCAAGCGCCCGGAAATGGTCGCCGACGGCTACAAGGTCGGCGACAGCATCCCCGGCCGCGTGCTGCACGCGAAGTACAGCCGCTACATGCAGCGCATCGCCAGCGTGGCGCCGAACCTGGTGGCCGAGCTGGCCGAAACCGGCGCGCGCTTCACCCACCACAGCTCGATCGCGCCCACCGGCACGATCTCGCTGTCGCTGGCCAACAACGCCAGCAACGGCATCGAGCCCAGCTTCGCGCACAGCTATTCGCGCAACGTGATCCGCGAGGGCAAGAAGTCGAAGGAAAAGGTCGAGGTGCTCAGCTACGAGCTGCTGGCCTACCGCGCGCTGATCAACGCCGACGCCAAGGTGTCCACCGACGAGCCGGCCAACAAGCTGCCCGACTACTTCGTCTCCGCCGACGACATCAGCCCGAAACAGCACGTGGACATCCAGGCCGCCTCGCAGAAGTGGATCGACTCGTCGATCTCCAAGACCGCCAACGTGCCCACCGACTACCCCTACGAGGACTTCAAGGACATCTACTTCTACGCCTACAAGCAGGGCCTGAAGGGATGCACCACGTTCCGCTTCAACCCCGCCGCGTTCCAGGGCGTGCTGGTCAAGGAAGCCGACCTTGAAAGCACCCTCTACCGCTTCGAGCTGGAGGACGGTAGTGTTGTCGAACTGAAAGGCAATGAGCAGGTGGAATACGACGGCGAAATGCACTCCGCCGCCAACCTCTTCGATGCCTTGAAGGAAGGCTACTACGGCAAGTTCTGAACCGTTGCGCAACGCCGGCCCGCGTGCGGACAACTCAAGCGATCCACCGGAGGGGAACACCAGCATGTCCATCGACAACGAAAATGAAGTGAGCAACGCCAACGCACCGGCCACGCCGAAGCCCCTGCCGTCGTCCTGCCGGTCCTGCCGGAAGTGCCGGCTGCACCGGTGGCCGCACCCGCACCGGCAAAGAAGCAGCCGGCAGCGAAGAAGAAGGCCGCTCCGGCCAAGAAGGCGGCGCCGAAGAAGGCCGCGCCAAAGAAGGCCGCGCCGAAGAAGGCTGCGGCGAAGAAGGCTGCACCGAAGAAGGCTGCCGCCAAGAAGGCCGCACCGAAGAAAGCCGCTGCCAAGAAAGGCTGCGCCGAAGAAGGCCGCGGCCAAGAAGGCGCGCCGAAGAAGGCTGCCGCCAAGAAAGCCGTGAAGAAGGCCGCCGCCAAGAAAGTGGCGGCGAAGAAGACCGCTGCGAAGAAGGCCGTCAAGAAGGCGGTCAAGAAAGTCGTCGAAGAAGGCCGGCGCCGCGAAGAAGGCGGTGAAGAAGGTCGCCAAGAAAGTCGCCAAGGTGGTGAAGAAGAAAGCCGCCAAGGTCGCAAAGAAGGTCAGCAGCAAGAAGCCGGCCAGCAAGAAGGCCGCACCGAAGAAGGCGGCAGCGAAGAAGTCCGCCAGCAAGAAAGCCGTCGCCAAGACGGCAAAGAGGTCCACTGCCAGCAAGAAGGCGAGCGTCAAGTCGGCAGCGCGCAAGCCTGCCGCCAAGAAGGCCGCCGCAAAACGGAAGTAAGCAACACCCCATCCGGCCCGGCCGAGCGCCGGGCCGGATGATCCACGCAGCGCGCCGTGTCCACCCCGGCACCAACACTCAAGAAAGAAGCGAACACCATGGCGATCAAGATCGACAAGAAGATCACCGGCTACAACGTGGTCAAACCCGAAGACAAGGTTGCCGCCACCCCGGTCACCGCCGCCGCGCCGAAAGAGCCGCCGACGGCCGAAGTGATCCAGATGCACGAAAGCGTCGAGCGGCCCGAAACCCTGGTCGGCTCCACCTTCAAGATCAAGTCACCGCTGTTCGAGCACGCGCTGTACGTCACCATCAACGACATCGTGCTCAACGCCGGCACCAAGCATGAGCTGCGCCGCCCGTTCGAGATCTTCATCAACTCGAAGAACATGGACCACTTCCAGTGGATCGTGGCGCTCACCCGCATCCTCTCCGCCGTGTTCCGCAAGGGCGGCGACGTCACCTTCATCGTGGAAGAGCTGAAAGCCGTGTTCGACCCCCGCGGCGGCTACTTCAAGGCCGGCGGCGTCTACATGCCCAGCATCGTCGCCGAGATCGGCGGCGTGATCGAACAGCACATGAAGAACATCGGGCTGATCCACGATCCGGAGATGGACGACGCGACGCGCAAGCTGATTGCCGAGAAGCGGGCGGCGTACGAGCAGGCCGGGGCAAAAAAAAACTCTGACGTGACCAAATCCCCCTCTTCCGCCGGGGCGGGAGAGGGCCGGGGTGAGGGTGGCGATGCTTCCGAATCCTCGGGCTTCCCGCCGGGCGCGACACTGTGCGCGAAGTGCAATACGCAGGCGCTGGTGCTGATGGATGGGTGCCAGACTTGCTTGAATTGTGGGTATTCGAAGTGCGGGTGAATCTTCTACTTAATCAGAACGTCGTTAGTCTCGTTCAACCTGCGCTAGGGGAGTCATGAATCGTATTGGTGCAGAAGAAGATCCGCCAGAGGCTCTAGTCAAAAGCGTGGTTGACTCCGCCGGAGAAGTCCGTGAACTTGCGACCGATGGTTGGCCTCAAGGCTACATCTATGGAGCAACCAGATATGCCGATGTCATTCTTCAGAAGGCGTTTCCTGCCCGTTCCAATGACTTGATAGCGGCGCTGGATCGGTTTGTTCCGACGCTTGACGAGCTCCGCTCCGGAGGTGGTGGCCGGACCGTGTTCGTCAAGCGTTTCGACGACTCATTAGCTGCAATGACGGATCACGGCCTAACCCTGTGGGGCAAACAGAACATTTCCATTTCCAAAGAGCTTGCTTTGGATGGAACAACATTGAAGAAAATGCGCACGCGCGGCCATGAGATCGACATGTTCGGCAGGGGGTCGGCGGATAACCCTCTACCGGGGATCGCTGTCGAAATGGAGTGGAACAACAAAGACCCATTCTTCGATCGAGATTTCCTGAGCTTCCAGGCTCTTCACAAGGAAGGTGTAATTGCAATTGGTGTGATCATCACTCGCGGCCCTAATCTGCAGTCATTAATAGGGGACACCATTCAAAGCAGCGATGGAGGTTTGAAGTATGGGCAATCGTCGACGCATTGGGAGAAGCTGTTGCCCAGAGTGAACCTTGGCGGAGGTGGCGAATGTCCGTTACTGCTTGTGGGCATTGAGCCGAAGCGCGTGGCCGGGATTGACCTTGCGCAGCAGGTCAAGGACAAGCTAATGCAGGCAAGGGAGCTGAAGGCGGAATGGCGGAAGCTGCGGCCTGGAAAGAAATGGACCGACGTTAAGGCTGAGTATCAAGAAATGGTCGATCTAGCGCACAGCCTGATGCCTCTCGTCAAAGAGGCAAAAGAGTAGGCCCGGCTGGTATGTCCTGCGGAAGGACGCACGAGCAGGGACTTGAGGCGGCGGCCGATACGCTGACAAGATGCTCCCCTACGGAGTCGCAGCCGAAGCCGGCCGCGGCAGCGTTTTTCATTTTTTCCGGCGGACCGACCATGATGCGACCCTTAGGGCTTCAGTAGACGCACTGGCGCGGAGGCTCAGATTTTACTGACGCTTCGCTCTGAAGATCTAATTATGGATAGACAGAGTGACGCGTCCGCTTGTCGAGCAAACACACAACACTGCCCTGCCTCAAATTGACGGTGGGTGGAGCACGATCCTCGCAGATCCGCCATGGCGATTCGCGAATAGAACCGGAAAAGTCGCACCGGAGCATCGGCGCCTTGACCGCTATTCCACAATGGATCTCAGCGAGATTTGCGCGATGCCGGTAGAAGCCGTGGCTGCAAAGAACAGCCACTTGTATTTGTGGGTGCCGAACGCATTGCTGCCGGACGGCATGAGGGTCATGCATGCATGGGGCTTTCGCTATATTTCGAACATTGTCTGGGCAAAGCGTCGCAAGGACGGAGGGCCAGACGGTCGGGGCGTAGGTTTCTATTTTCGGAACGTGACCGAGCTATTGCTGTTCGGTGTACGAGGCTCGCTTCGCACACTGGCTCCTGCACGAAGCCAGGTCAACATGATTGAAACACGGAAGCGAGAGCACTCGCGCAAACCCGATGAGCAATACGCGCTCATCGAAGATTGTTCCCCCGGGACCGTACCTAGAACTGTTCGCGAGGCACGCGCGCCCTGGTTGGGCGGTATGGGGAGCGGAGTCTTCCTCCGCGGTTGAGCCTCGTGGCAAGCAACACAAGGGGTATACGGGGGGGGCGATACAGCTTCCCCTGGTCCCGCCGCACGCTCGTATAAGCGAGGATAAAGCCGAATATATTGGTCGAGCACTCAAGCAAAAATACGAAAACGGGCGTTCGATCCGGGAGTTGTCAGAAGAGACTTCCTATTCCATCACACGCGTCAGAGCACTCCTCGGCGCCGCCGACACCAAGTTGCGGGCGCGCGGAGGATCAAGGTAGAGCAACAAACGGGAGAGGGGCTAGCTCAAGCCACACTTCCTCGCGCTCGTAATGGGTTCTGAGGTGGTCCGGCTTTTTCGGAACCGGGGTCAGAGTGCACTTTTAGAAAGTCGACTCTGACCCCTGCTTTCCGACCCCTGTTTTCCGGACCCCTGTTCCGCAGCGCCACTTGTGGCAGGTGATTTAAATTATCACCAATCGTTATGCGTATGTGGGAAATAACCCTGTTGTCCGAGTCGATCCAACTGGTAATTACATGTGTAATGGTTCCGATAGTCAGTGCGATGTTATTAGCCAAGCGCTTAGTGATGTAAATAAAGCAATTGGTCAGTATGCTGAGGGCAGCAAGGAAAGGGGGGTTCTTTTACCGATATTGTAGATTTCTACGGAAAAGAATGACTCAATAACGGCGTTAATGTAGGTTTCGGCATGGCGGGTGGGAATAACGCAATGACAGAAACAAAGAAGGATAAAACCACTAGTATCACTTTCAACTTAAAATTAATGGCTAAAACAGGGCGGTGTCGGCTGGGACGACTGGAAGGGTGGAGGCGGCCGCAACCGTGCGCATGAAGGGCAGCATGGAATCGACGGTAAATTTTTCGGACGCCCCACGACTCGCGCGACGTTGCGAAGTACGGAGTATCGTGCTTTCTCCGCCCAGTCCTATATCAATCGCGCTTTTAACACCACTTCACCATATGGTCTGTGGGAGAGAGGGTGGAGGGGCGGTCCCCGTAACCTTTGGTCTCAGCGACAGTACTGCAAATATTTTGGCAGATTGGGAAGCTCGCCCCCCGGAGGTCGAATAATAATGTATATGCGTCGTAGTTTTGAATGGATGTGCTTAATAGGTTTGGTGTTGTCCTCGCCATCTCATGCTGGGAAGAAGTTCTTGTATGAGTCCGTGAGCATTTGCAGCATTTTGCAAAATCCGGGCAGTTACGCGGGCAAAAAGGTATCTTTTCGGGGTACGGTATATGTTGGTATGGAAACTACACAGATACGAGATAAAGCATGTCTAAAAAATGCCATCAGGCTTTCCGTGGGGGACGACGTCTATGAGCGGCCAGATATCCAGAGGCTTCTTACAAAGACAAGAGTCTGGAATATGCGCGGAGTTGCAACCGTTGCCGGCACGCTGACTGTGAGTGATGATCCGTTTTGGCCATATGTTCTTCACTTGGAGCAGGTGCATAATCTGGTAAGGGACAATTAACGAAAAGAAAGGAAACGGCGTCACCATTTTGCCGTCCGTAGTCAATAGGCCCGCACTTGCTCTTCCCTGCGAAACCGGGACGGAAGAAGTTAAATCGTTTGAAAGAAAAGGTGCCAAGGACAATTGTCGTGGAGCAGGTTGCCGGGGACGTTGTCCAGTTTCACCGGCTATCCGCAGGCAACGCGCTGCGGGTGCACAATACCTGCGCCAGGACGAACCTGGCCTGCCCGGTTGCCGATATGACTACGCACTCTGCGTTTGTGTCTGCCTTCCTGTTCGCTGCAGGTGCGCTTCCCGTTGCCGCCGCCGATGCACCCGCCGTGCCCCGTACGGCGGAGGAGCGAGGCGTGCTTGCCGCCGTCGATGCCACGCTCGCGGCGGTCTCCGCGCGTGACGAACCTGGCACGCGCCGGCAGTTGCGGCCGACCGGCACCGCCACCGTGCTGTTCCATCAGGCCGACGGCAGCGTGAGCGTTCGCAATGCGGCGCTCGGCGCCTATGCCGAAGCGACGCCGGGGCCGGAGCGGTACCTGGAGCGCATGCACGATCCGCTGGTGCGGGTGCAGGGCGACATGGCCCTCGTCTGGGGGCGCTACAGCTTCGCCGTGGACGGCAAGGTGGCGCACTGCGGCTACCAGCATTTCGACCTGGTACGCGAGGCCGGGCAGTGGAAGGTGCAGAACGTGACCTGGTCGGTGCAGAGGTCCGGCTGCGGCAGCGAAGCCGCCGAGTCCGAATGAAAAGTGGATCGAAACGGGATCAGCGGCGCGTTCCTGAAGAATCGCGTCAGGGGCAACCCGGGCGCACCGATGCGTGCCGGGCTGCGTCGGGGTAGGGGCCGATAGCTAGGCTCGAGTCCGGGCCAGCCCGTCGATTCGGGTTTGGGCGTGGGTGGAAGCCTGGTGGTGATGCTGGTCGGGTGGTGCCGACCCGCCCAGGATCGTGGCCGGCGGGTGCGACAGCCCGGCAGTTGATGTCGTTCGATGGTCATCAGGACTGGGCGGGTACACCAGTTCAACCGCGTCATGCGCAAATATCTGCACCGGCCGTGCGTCAGCCCCGGCCAGTCGCCACTGCTTGATGCGATCAAGGCACCGATCGGCTGGCTGCTGGCGGTTGCCCGGCACGTCCTGCTGCGGCAGCTGTACGCGATCCGTGTAATGACCCAGTGAATTCCTGCTCAGGTGTTAACGTTAAAGGAAACATCTGATGAGCACCCTGATGGAAGACGACATCAAGCGTTGGACGGCCAAGCGCAAGACCGCCGCTGGTACCTGGACATCATTCAAGGCAAGACGACCGTTTCAGAGGCCAGCCGGGCCTTCGACCTGAACGCCCTCCGGAGGTGGAGCAATGGGTCGAAGAAGGCAAGCGGGGAATGGAGAACGCGTTGCGGCTCCAAGCCGCTGGAGGTCAGAGAGCAGTATGAGAAGCAGCTCGGTGAGCTGCAGCGAGGCCTACGGCGAAGCCGATGCTGGAGCTGCGTGCAAGAAAAAAGTTGGCGTCCCTGCTGGGCAACGAGGACGAGACAATGATCCTCAACGGTTCAGCAGGGATTGACAGGACGAGGGTGTCACGGTCAGCCTGATCAAGCTGTGCCAGTGGTTTGATGTGGCCCGCAGGACGGTCTATTACCGCCCCACGAAGGCAGCACCGCAAGGTCCAGGAGCGGTTTGGCGGACGCCGATCAAAGCGATGATTGAAGATCAGCCGTCGTTCGGCTACCGCACCGTGGCGTGGCTTGCTGGGCATGAACAAAAACACCGTACAGCGCGTGTTCCAGATCATGGGCTGGCAGGTGCAAGAAGCGGCCGATCGGATTCAGGCCAAGGATCCAGGCGTTGCCGCTCGGTCGCCAAAGCCCCGAACGAGCGCTGGTGCAACGGACTTGTGCCGCGTCTGGACAGGCCGCGATGGATGGGCCGAGCCTGGCGTTGGTGATCGACTGCCATACGCGGGAACTGCTGGGCTGGCACTCTGAGCCGCAGCGGGCAAGTCAAAGACAGCCGAGTCAGCCCTGGAGCAGGCCTTGATTGCCCGGTATGGCATGCCTGGGCAAGGTCGACAAACCGTTCCTGCTGCGATCGGACAATGGCCTAGTCTTCACCAGCCGAAGCTACACCGTCGCTGGTGCAAAAGCTATGGCTCTGCAGCAGGAGTTCATTACCCCGCTACTGCCCGGAGCAGAACGGCATGGTCGAGCGCGTGATTCGAACGTTCAAGGAGCAGTGCGCTCATCGCCAGCGATTCGAGACCTTGCAACATGCCAGCCACACCAGGAAACTGGCGCGGGTGCACCAGTTCAACCGCGTCATCCGAAAATATCTGCACCGGCCGTGCGTCAGCCCCGGCCAGTCGCCACGGCTCGATGCGATCAAGGCACCGATCGGCTGGCTGCTGGCGGTTGCCCGGCACGTCCTGCTGCGGCAGCTGTACGCGTTCCGCGCCTTGCGCAGCGGCACGCGGCCAGTCGAAGGCTGGTGGGGCGAGAAGGCGCCGCCAGGGTCGTTCTGACCCGGCCCTTTCTGGCCAGGGCGAGTGCAACCGCGCGGGTGGTCCGGGATGCGATGGGGTCAGCTTCCGGCATGACGGGGCCGGTCGGTGTTCACCTTGTGAAAGCACCCCGCTACCTAGAATCGGCGCCTTCGACGGACTGGAAGGACCAGCGCATGGCGATCGAGCCACCCGGCGGTGGACCCTCCGAAGCTGCGCAGCCTGGCAAGCAGGCGCCGGACGCGAAGCGTGCAACGCCGCCTGCGCCGCTTGAGCGCAGCCGATTCGGCGCCACGCAACGCCCGCTCAAGCGTCCGGACGACGACGATGCGCCGGTGTCACGCAGCGACCTCGGCAAGGGCGCGCGGGAGCTGATCGGGGACCGCGCGTCGCGGGTCAGCCGCAGCGTGGTGGTGGTTTCGTCGCTGGTGATCCTCGCGTTCTCGGTCTGGGCCATCGCCATGCCCGCGGTCGCGCGCACGGCGATGATGCTGACGGTCGAGTGGATCGCCACGAACCTCGGCTGGTACTACGTGCTCACGATGGCGCTGGTGATCGGTTTCGTGGTCTGGGTCGCGGCGTCGAAGGAAGGCGAGGTGCGGCTCGGCCCCGACCAGTCGCGGCCGCAATACAAGCTTGCGACCTGGGTGGCGATGCTGTTCGCCGCGGGCGTCGGGATCGACCTGCTTTTCTTCTCGGTCACCGGCCCCGTCGTGCAATACCTGCACCCGCCCTCCGGCAAGGGCGGCACGCCCGCTGCGCTGCAGGATGCGGTGGTCTGGACGATGTTCCACTACGGCATCGCCGGCTGGGCGGTGTATGCGCTGCTAGGCATGGCCATGGGATATTTCGCTTACCGGTGGGGCATGCCGCTTTCGCTGCGTGCGGCGCTTTATCCGCTGCTCGGCAAGCGCATGCGCGGCGCGCTCGGCGACGGCATCAGCATCATCTCGCTGGTCGGCACCGTGTTCGGCGTCGCCACGTCGATGGGCATCGGCGTGGTGCTGCTGGCGGTCGGCTTCTCGCGGCTGTTCGGCCTGGAGCAGGGCCTTGGATTGCAGATCGCGCTGGTCATCGGCGCGGTGGTCGTGACCATCGCGGCCACCACCTCGGGCGTCGACCGCGGCATCCGCTGGATCTCCGAGCTGAACCTGTGGAGCGCCGTGGTGATGATGGTCTTCATCCTCATCGCCGGACACACGGCGTTCCTGCTGAACGGCCTGGTCGCGAACATCGGGCGGTTCCTGGTCACGCTTCCCGCCCGCATGCTGCAGACCTTCGCCTACGACCCCGGAAGCAGCGAGTGGATGGGCCGATGGACGCTGTTCTTCTGGGCGTTCTGGCTCGCGTGGGCACCCTTTGTCGGCGTTTTCCTCGCGCGCATTTCGCGCGGGCGCACGCTGCGCGAGTTCGTGATCGCGGCGATCACGGTGCCGGTGCTGTGCGACTTCATCATCGTCTCGTTTTTCGGCAACTCGGCGCTGTACGAGGTGCTCCGGGGCAACACGGGATTTGCCGAGCTGGCGATCCAGAGCCCGGAGCGGGGCTGGTACGCACTGCTGGAAATGTTCCCGGGCGCGATCTTCCTGGTCGTGCTGGCCACTTTTTCCGGGTTGCTGTTTTACCTCACCAGCGCGAATTCGGGCGCGATGGTGATGTCGAACTTCTCGGTCTCGATCAAGGATCCGTCGCAGGACGGTCCGAAGTGGCTGCGCGTCTTCTGGGCCGTGGTCACCGCCGTGCTCACCGTGGCAATGCTGCTTGCCGGCGGCGTGCTGACCATGGAGTACGCGACGCTCATCTTCGCGCTGCCGGTGACGGTCATCGTCTATCTGGTGATGGCAGCCTTCCACAAGGCCCTGCGCATGGAACGAGCCGAGCGCGAGGGCGAGGTGCTGCGGAGGCGGTCCATCGCGCCGGGCGGTGGCCACGTGCCGGAACGGTCGTGGAAGCAGCGGCTTGGCCGGCTGCTTGCGTTCCCGTCGCGGCGGGACGTGACCCGCTTCCTCGATCGCACGGTGGCGCCGGCGCTGGACGAGGTCGCCGCCGAGTTCCGCGCGCAGGGCTACGAAGTCGAGCGAGGCGCCGTGACCGGTGCCAGTGGCATCGAAGGGCCGCTGTTGCGAGTGACGATGGATGCGTGCACGCCTTCCAGTACCAGGTCGTCATCGTCGAGGCGCCGGTGCCGACGTTCAGCGGCAGGATGGCGCGCGAGACGGACGTCTACTATCGCGTGGAGGTCTTCACGGAGACCGGTTCGGGTGGCTATGACCTGATGGGTCTCACCAAGCAGCAGGTGATCGACGACGTTCTCGAGCGGTACGAAGCCCACCTCGCGCTCCTCGCGGGTTTCACGGAGACGGATGCCGGACCGGCACCTGCACCGCCGATGCCACCGAAGATGCCGTAACGGAAAAGGCGTCAGCGACAATTTGGAGCAGCCAGGGGCTCTCCGATCCATTCCCCGCATCAGGCAGTGCATGGGCCTGAACACCCGCCGCGCGGTTGGCGCCAACTTGCCCGCGGCCGGACTGACCGGGCGCCCGCGAAAGGACTAGACTTGCCTCGGTAAACGTTCCCGCCCCAGGGCGTGGAGGGTTTCGGCATGGTGATCTGGGCGTACGCGGCAATCCTGGCATGGTCGGTTGCCGTGCCTGCGCCGGCCACGTCGGTTGCACCGGCCCCCTCGGTCACGCCAGTCGTTTCGGCGGTGCCGATGCCGCGCCCGGAGCAGGTCATGGCGGTGCCGCCGGCGTTGCATGCGCAACTGCTGCAACAGGTCATCGAGGCCGGCGGCCCCGAAAGGTCGCGGCTGGAACGGCTGGTGGACTTCCTGTTCAAGAAGTCGGGCTTGGGCATGGAATATTCGGCCGACGCCACGTTGACCGTCGAACAGGCCTACCGCACGCGCAAGGCCAACTGCCTGACCTTCACCCTGCTGACCGTGGCGCTGGCACGCGAGTCCGGCTTGCAGGCCGACGGGCAGGAGCGTGACGACATCGTGGCCTGGCGCGTGGGCGACGACATCATCTACGGGTTCAACCACGCCAACGCGGGAATCACCATTGGCTACTCGCGCTTCACGGTGGACGTGGCGCGGGATCAGGTGATGGCGCGCGACCCACCCAAGCCGATTTCCGACCAGCGCCTGCTGGCGCTCTACTACAGCAACCGCGCCGCCGAGCTGGTAGCAGGTGACTCGCCCGCGGCGGCCGCTCCCTACATGGCCATGGCGTTGCAACTGGCCCCGCGCTATGCCGGCGCTTGGGCCAATGCCGGCGTGATTCAGCTGCGCCAAGGCGATCCGCGAGCGGCCGAACGCGATTACCTGAAGGCGCTGGCGCTCGACCCGGCAAACGCGAGTGCGCTTGCCAACCTGGTGACGCTTTACCGGAACAACGGCGACGAGGTGCGCCGAGCCATCTATGCGCGGCGTCTTGAGACGATCCAGGTGAGGGATCCCTACTTCCAGTTCCTGCAGGCCGAGGATGATGACAAGCACGGCGACTACGCGGACGCGGTGCAGCACTACCGGCGGGCCATCCGCCTTTACGACGGCGACTCGCGTTTCTATTTCGGACTGGCCCACGCTTACCAGCAGCTGGGCGACGAGCGTCATGCACAGCGCGCCATGAACCGTGCCGCCGCGCTCAGTCGCGGCGGCGCCGGCGGCAGAAACTAGGGTCGGCACAGGCGGGTCGCCACCCCTTTCCAAATTGCACAAGCTGATCCGGTTCACCCTTGCCGGAACGACCACGGCCCCAACTCCGATGCTCGCACTCTCCCGACGGTGCCTGGTTCAGCTCCCGGTGTGGTGAGCGAACCTGATTCCGTTTCGAATGTTCACCCTGCTCAAGGACGACGATGAACACGGTGCCCCGCTGCGCCTTCGCTTTTGGCCCGGACGTATACTGATTCCCGCTGCTGTACGGCCGCGATACGTGCCCATTCCGGCCGTGCTGTGCTGCTCCGGGAGAGCTGTCATGAGATCGTCCTCGCGCCTCCGCCTGCTGTGCCTCGCCTGCCTTGCCCTCACTTCCGTCATCGCGCGCGCCGCGGCACCGCCGGACAGCGTGAACGTGCGCTACAAAGACCCGCAGCACTTCACCGAGGCGAAGCGCAGCGTCGGGGTACACCTGGTCAAAGCCGACGCTTATCTGAAGCCGCTCAAGGCCTATATCGGCCAGCGCGCCGCGCGCATCCTGGCGCCGGGCCAGCGGCTGGACATCGAGGTGACCGACGTGGCCCGTGCTGGTCAATACGAACCTTGGCGTGGCCCCAACTTCAACGACGTGCGCATCATCAAGGACACTTATCCGCCGCGCATCGACCTGAACTTCACCTTGTACGGCGCCGACGGCAAGGTGCTGCGCCAAGGCCAGCGCAAGCTGCGCAACGCGGCCTTTCTCAGCAACGGCTCTCATATCGATCAGGATTCATTGCGCTACGAGAAATCCCTGATCGACCTCTGGCTGCGCAAGGGCGCCGGGAATCTTTGACGCCGCCCGGCGGACTCCTGCCGGGAAAGGCCCCCGTCCAGGGAGGCCGAAATCACAGGTCGGAGCGAACCCTTGTCTGCAAGATTATTCTGGCCCGGTTTTCAGTAGAAGCGGATGCCCGGCCTGAGAACGAGCTGAAAGAGCAGCAGCAACCCCGCGACCGCGGTGAACAGGTAGGCGAGCGGCGGGATGCAGGTTCCGTTGGCCCTGACCTCGCGTACGCGCCACGCTCCCGCCTGGATCCAGGGGACGCCAGCAAGGAGTACCAGCAGGGGCACGACGAGGACCTCGAGCAGTTCGCGCGGAACGCGGAACGGGATGACCAGCGCCGTTGCGAGCAGCGCCGGCAGCGTTATGACGCGGAACACGAAACGCGTGCGGGAGCCAGGACCCTCGATGTGCTCGCGCACACAGGTGAGCTCGAGCGCCGGACGCCGGAGTTGTAACGCGATGACCGGCATCAGGCCCAGGGCGAGGAGACCCCCAGCGCTGCGTGCGGTTTCGCCGAAGTGCAGGTAGTTCATCGCCATGCCGACGTCGCTGCCTTGGCTCAGCGACCCGACGACGACCTGCGGCAACGCCATGAAGCAGCCGCAGTAGGCCATCCAGTACAGGAACAACCGGCTGCCGTTCGATCGTTCCTGCGGCCGCCTGAGCAACCATAGGCAGAGCAGGCCGACGGACAGGGTCGCCAGCGCGCCGGTGCCTTGGAACAGGCCTGCAAGCGGATTCGTGCCGTCCCAGCTGTGGTTGTTGTGGTACAGGATCGGGCGCAGGCCCGGCGTGAGCGCCTTGGGGAGCACCAGGAACAGTTCCTGGATGAAGAACGTCAGGTTGAACGCGAGCACGTAGAGCAGCGTCGACGCCGCCGTGGACCGCCAGTTTCCGGCGATGGCAGCAGGTACGCCTTGTGTGCGGCGCGCGGATACGGCGCCGGCCACTCCCAGCGCCAATGGCGCCGCAACGATCGTCAGCACCGAGGCTGCGAGGATCAGTATCGGTGCAGTCATGATCCGCGATCTCCTGAAATGCCGAGTGACATTCTGTCGGCGCATGCTTGCATGGTCGATATGCCGTCGGTCACGCCTCGCCGCGGGTGAAAAACGAAATGACGACGAAGGTGTCAGGGACATTTTTCCTCGGTACCTCCCGCATACGCAGGAGGTAGAGGCAGTCAGGCCCTTTATGACGGGCACCCGAACGGTCAGCGCCGCTTGCTCGCCCGCGGGGATACGGCACGGGGCGCCGTTCAACCACAGGTTGCACAGTCCGCGAGGCACCGTGCCGCGGCGCCTTGTCCCGCCTGGCACGACGCCGTGCGCTGCGTCACCTGCCGACAGGCGCATGCCGCAGTAGCATGGGCGCCAGGGGGACGTCAGCGCAGTTCGCGTGCCTCGGTGGAAACCATGTGCCTGCACGACGTCAGGCGAGTGTTCCAGACAAGCGAGGCTCCCGATGGTCCGTACCGGATGGTTGTGCCTGATCTGCGCGGTGCTGGCGACGGTCGATGGCGGCGGACCGGTGCTGGCGGCGCACGCACCAGCGGCGAAAGACACCCGATCCTCGGCGGCAGCATCCTTCAGCCAGCGCGTGCCGGAGCCGACCCGCTACACGGATTGGCCGGCGATCGAGAGCCGACTGCCCGCCGATCCCGCGCTGGAAGCGCGCGTGCAGAAAATCGTGGCGAGCATGAGTCTCGCCCAGAAGATCGGTCAGATGACCCAGGCCGAGATCAAGTCGATCACGCCGGCCGAAGTGACGAAGTATCACATCGGTTCGGTACTCGATGGCGGCGGTTCCTGGCCGGGTGGCAACAAGCACGCCGGGATCGCGGACTGGCTGGCGTTGTCCGACCGTTATTACGATGCGTCGATGGCGACCGACGCGGCGATCAAGGTGCCGGTCATCTGGGGCATCGACGCCGTGCATGGGAACAACAATGTGTTCGGGGCCACGCTGTTCCCGCACAACATCGGCCTGGGTGCGGCGCACGACCCGGGCTTGATCGAAGCCATCGGCGCGGCGACTGCCAGGGCGGTACGCGCCACCGGCGTCGAATGGGTGTTCGCCCCGACGCTCGCTGTTGCACAGAATGCCCGCTGGGGCCGCACCTACGAAAGCTTTTCCAGCGAAGGTCCGCTGGTGCGCGCGTATGCGCGCGCCTACGTCGCGGGGCTGCAGGGCGGCTTTGGCGACCACAACGTGATGGCGACCGCCAAGCATTTCATCGGTGACGGCGCGACCCGCAACGGAACCGACCAAGGGAAAGCCGAGGTCAGCCTGCACGACATGATCAACGTGCACGGCTCGGGCTACTTCGGCGCGCTCGAGGCCGGCGTGCAGAGCGTGATGGCGTCCTACAGCAGCTGGGATGACGTGGCCGCCGGCATCGACTACGGGAAAATGTCGGGTGCGCGCGCCCTGTTGACGGGTGCGCTGAAGGAAAAGATGGGTTTCGATGGCTTTGTCGTTTCCGACTGGAATGCGATCGGCCAGTTGCCGGGATGCAGCAATGCCAGCTGCCCGCAGGCGATCAATGCCGGCATCGACATGGTGATGGTGCCCGATGACTGGCAGGCCTTCATCGCGAACACCACCCGCCAGGTCGAGCACGGCGAGATCCCGATGGCGCGCATCGATGACGCGGTCAGCCGGATCGTTCGCGCCAAGTTGCGCATGGGCCTGTTCGGCATGCGGCCTTCGCAACGCGACGGGGGCGGGCGACGCCGGCTCGTTGCAGAGCCGCGATCTGGCGCGGCGCGCCGTGCGCGAATCGCTGGTCCTGTTGAAGAACAATCACGACGCGCTGCCGTTGAAGCCGGGATCGAAGATTCTGGTGGTGGGGAAGAGTGCCGACAGCCTGCCCAACCAGACCGGTGGCTGGTCGTTGACCTGGCAGGGTACGGACAACGGCAATGCGGATTTTCCCCACGGCGAAACGATCCTGGCCGGGCTGCGCCACGCCGCTGGCGCGGCGAATGTCACTTACAGCGAAACCGGGCAGGGCGTGGATCTCGAGTCCTTCGATGCCATCGTGGCGGTGATTGGCGAGACGCCGTACGCAGAGACCCTGGGCGACATCATGCCGTCGGCCACGCTGCGGCACAGCGACCGCTACCCGGAGGACCTGGCCGTCCTGCAGACGGTGGCCAAGGGCCACCAGCCCGTCGTGACCGTGTTGGTGGCGGGCCGCCCGCTCTACGTCAACGACCTGCTCAATCTTTCCGACGCGTTCGTGGCCGCGTGGTTGCCCGGGACCGAAGGCGCGGGCGTCGCCGACGTGCTGTTTGCAGGCGATTCCGGCGCGGGGCCCCACAATTTCCGCGGAACACTCGCGATGCCGTGGCCGGGCGTGCCTTGTCCCGACGCGAGCGATGGCAGCGCCAAGGCGAAACGCTGGCTGTTCGCGCCCGGCTACGGGCTGCGCTATCCCGGCAAGCATGCGATGGGCACGCTGCCCACCGATCCGGCCATCGACGCCTGCGCCGATGCGTCGGTGCTGTCGGTGTTTCACACGCTTGCCGTGCCGCCGTTCGCGCTCTACCTGGCCGACGCGAACCCGGAGCAGCCTGCGCATGACATCGGTGCCGATCTGAACGCCGTCATCGAATGGCCGGCCAGCCATCCGGTGCTGCGCTTGCGCACGGTTCAAGTCAACACCCAGCAGGACGCCAAGGCCGTCACCTGGCTCGGCGCCGGCCGGTTTTTCGCACGGAGTCCGCAACCCAGGAACCTGATGCCGCTGGCATCCACCCATGCGGCCTTGCAGTTCGATGTGGTGATCGCCACGCCCGCAACCGGGCCGGTGGAGGTGTACATGGGGTGTGGCCACGGCTGCACGAGAAGTCTCGACCTTGCGCGCACCTTCGCCACCTATGCGAACGGCGCCCGCCACACCGTGTCGATTCCACTGGCGTGCTTCGTCAAGGGCGGCGCCGACCTCTCGCACGTTGATGTGCCGTTCGGCGTGCTGGCATCGCCGCCGTTTTCCGCCGCGTTTGCCGACGTGAAAATCATCGCGGGTACGGCGGCGGGACGCGCGGACGTGTCGTGCGCAAGCCTGGGCGCTCCGTGAGGGGCGTTGTCGCAATGGACTGCAACCTGGCCAATGGGCGTAGCGCGCGCCATGGATGAGCGCAAAGGTATTCCCGGGTGGATGGCCATGGCATCCATCGCCTTGATTACCTTGCTCGCACTGGCTGCCCTTCATGCGCCGCGCCGCGAGCGGTTCGCGGTAGAGGCCGAAGTTACCCTGACGCCGCATCCGGTAGCAGGCCCGGTCAAGCTGTGGTTGAGCACCGCTGATCGCCGACTGCGCCTGGCGCGACAGCCCGACATCGGGATGAGCGCCAAGGAGTCCTCGCCCACCGATGTGGTCATCGACATCCACCGGAAATACCAGTCCATCGTCGGCTTCGGGGCGGCGCTGACGGACTCGTCGGCGTGGTTGCTGCAGAACAGGATGGATGACCGGCAGCGTGACGCGTTGCTGCACGAGCTGTTCGGTCCGCCGCCCAACCTCAATCTGAACATGGCGCGCCTGACCATCGGCGCCTCGGATTTCTCGCTGCGGCCGTACACCCTGGACGATCTTCCCGTCGGCGAAGTCGATCCGCAATTGCTGCATTTCAATGTCGCCTCCAACTTGCGCGACGTGATACCGACCGTGCGCGAGGTCATGTCCATCAACCCGCAGCTGCGCGTCATCGCGTCGCCGTGGAGCGCGCCGGCGTGGATGAAGACCAGCGCCAACCTGATTGGCGGGGAGTTGCTGGAACAGTTCGAAAGCACGTACGTGGACTATCTCGTCAAGTACGTCGACACCTATCGCGGGTACGGCATACCCATCTTCGCCTTGACCTTGCAGAACGAGCCGGGCTTTGTGCCGGTGACCTACCCGGGCATGGAAATGCCGGTGGCCACGCGGGCGCGCCTCATCGCGCGGTATCTCGGCCCGGCGTTGGCAAGCCGCAAGCCGAGAACCCTCATTCTTGGCTGGGACCACAACTGGGACGAGCCGGAGCAGCCCTTGAGCGTGTTGGCCGACCCCGATGTCGCGCGCTATGTCGATGGCATCGCCTGGCACTGCTACCGGGGCAGCCCGTACGCGCAGGGCCAGGTGCATCGTGCGTTTCCCGGGAAGGACACCTACATCACCGAGTGTTCCGGGGGTGACTGGGAGTCCAGCAAAAACGGCGAGCTGCTCTGGTTCACGCGCGATCTGCTGCTCGCCGGACTCAGGCAGTGGGCGCGCGGCGTCGTGTACTGGAACCTGGCACTCGACGAGCACTACGGTCCGCACTTCGGTGGATGCGACACCTGCAAGGGCGTGGTCACGATTGACTCGCGCACCGGCGAGGTGAGTCGCAACGATGAGTACTACGCGTTCGCCCACTTCAGCCGGTTCGTCCTGCCCGGTGCCGTCCGGGTGGGCTCCAGCGAAACCGACAAGGAGATCAACAATGTGGCGTTCCAGAATGCTTCCGACGGATCGGTCGTGCTGGTGATGGTAAACAGCCATGTGGACGCGCGCCGCGTCGCCGTGACGCAGGACCAGACCCGTTTCCAGTACACGTTGCCACCGCAGAGCGTGGCGACGTTCGTATGGAACCCGGAGCAGACCGGCGAACCCGCGGATACGACGAGCCCATCCCCGGTTGCTTCACCCCCGATTGATTCACCCTTGGTCAATTCATCGCCGGTTGACTCAGCGCCGGTCAAAAAGACGCCCGGAACTACGGCCACGGCCACGGCCACGGGCGGGACTAGCGGCGAGCGCCAGGTGATCAAGTGACCCGGTTAGTGCCGAATCTCAGTCGCCAATTCTTCGTTCACCCTGAGCGTAGGCGCATAGCGCCGAAGTCGAAGGGTATCGCCTCAAGGTGCTTCGACTTCGCTTGCTGACGCGAGCTACGCTCAGCATGAACGGGTTCTATGAGTTGAGATTCGGCACTAATCAGGTTGATTGATGCCGTGTGCCGACAGGCGCCTTTTCTCCATCGACGGGGATCGCATGATGTGCCCGACCACCCACTGGCTTCGAAACGTCGTCGTCATCGTGATGCTCCTGGCGGGCAGGCGCCGCGCTTCCGCTTTGTGCACAGGCGGCGCCCGCCGCGCAGCGGCCGAAGGTCGTGCTGATCAGTCTGGATGCCTTCGCTGCCGCCAGCCTGCACGAGCCGCTGCTGCCCGCGCCAACGCTGCATGCGTTGATGCAGCGCGGCGCCTATGCGGTTTCCATGCAGCCGATCAACCCCACCGTCACCTGGCCAAACCACACGGCCATGGTCACCGGCGACGACGCGAGCCGGCATCACGTGCTGGTCAACGGGCTCATCGTCGACCAGCGCACCGCCACGCCGCCAACGATCGACATGCAGGCGCCGAAGTCGCGGCTGGTCGCCGTGCCCACTGTGTACGACGCCGCGCACAAGGCGGGTCTCACCACGGCGCAGGTGGACTGGGTCGCCATCGAAGGCGCGCCGGGCATCGACTGGCAATTCGCCGAGCACCCCGATCCCGACGGCGCGATCGAGCAGGGTCTCGTGGAGCAGGGTGTCGTCACCCGTGACCAGCTCGCGCGTTTCGGCCAGTCATCCCAGGCGTGGCGCGACCGCATCTACACCCGCGCGGCGATCGACATCATCCGGAAGCATCAGCCCGACCTGCTGTTGCTGCACCTGCTGGCGCTCGACAACATCGAGCACGAGACCGGCTTCGGCAACGACTCGGGGCGCAACACCATCGCCTTCCTCGATGATCGCGTGAAGGACGTCATCGACGCGGTGCGCGCCGCCGGCGACTTCGATCGCACCACCTTCATCATCGTCTCCGACCATGGACAGCGCAGCGTTCACCATCTGCTGCACCCCAATGTCCTGCTCAGGCAGGCCGGCCTGCAGGCGGCCTCGGCGCCCCGGCCCAGCTTCTGCGTGCCGGACGATGGTTTCGCCCTGGTTTTCCAGCGGCACGCCACGGCTGCCTCGACAAAGGAATTGAAATCGCTCTTCGTGGACCAGCCCGGCGTCCGCGCGGTGCTGACCCCGGCAGAAGCGGCGAAAGAGGGCTGGCCGGTACCGGCACAGAGCGATCAGGCGCCCGACCTGCTGCTCTACGCGGCGGACGGCTACGCCTTCAAGAAGGGCGACACGGGCGACTATGTGACCCCGACCACGGAAATCGGCGCCCACGGCTACCCCAATTCGGACCCGCTGATGCAGGGCATTTTCATTGCGGCGGGCTTCGGCATTCGGCCCAGGGGTGAAATCCCGGCGTTTCCCAATGTCGACCTTGCGCCGACGGTCGCGCAGCTCCTGCACGTTTCCCTCGGCCCGGTCCAGGGCAAGCCGCTGACGGACATTCTGGAACCGCCAGGCCGGGCCGTTTCGACGCCGGCGCGGGCGATGTCCGCGGCAGGCAGGTGACTTGAAGCAAACCGGAAGCTCCATTTCCGTCATTCCTGCGCAGGCAGGAAGCGCTTTTCAACAGCCGAAGGACGGAGCAGCCTTGGGCTGTTGAGAGCCGCAGGATGACGGGTGTCAATCGGGTGCTACAGTGTTCTGCTCCCCGACACCACTGTGAAGCGAGCGACGCGATGACCATTCAGGCCTTCTACCCCATCGGCACACCCGGACGTCCCTGGGGCGAAGCGGAAGTGGCGGCCTGGCGCTCGCGGCAGACCGTCCGGCGCAGCTATGCAGCGGACGTGCTGAGCGCGATCGAAACTCTGCGCACGCGCTTCGACGTGTCGGAGTACGGGCATCTGCGATTATCGCCTCCGGCAGCTACCCGCTGTTCGCGATCAGGAGCCGCGGCTGGCGCGACGAACTTCCCGTCGCGCTGGTGACCGGCGGCGTGCACGGTTACGAAACCAGCGGCGTGCACGGGGCGCTGCAATTCGTCGACCGGCATGCGGCGGACTACGCGGGCCGGGTCAACCTGCTGGTGGCGCCGTGCGTGAGTCCCTGGGCCTACGAGCGGATCCACCGCTGGAACCCCGATGCGATCGACCCCAACCGCTCGTTCCGCGACGACAGCCCGGCGCAGGAATCGGCGGCGCTGATGCGGCTGGTCGCGCCGCTGCGCGGGCGCGTGCTGGTGCACATCGACTTGCACGAGACCACCGACAGCGACGAGAGCGAATTCCGTCCGGCGCTGGCCGCGCGTGATGGCAAGGCGTCCGAGCCGGGCACCATCCCGGACGGCTTCTACCTGTGCGCGGACAGCGCGCGGCCGGAGCCGGCGTTCCAGCAGGCGGTGATCGCCGCCGTGGCCAAGGTCACCCACATCGCGCCGGCCGATTCCGACGGCACCATCATCGGCTCGCCGGTGGTGGCGCATGGCGTCATCGAGTACGCCTGCCGCGAGCTGGGCCTGTGCGCCGGCATCACCGACGCGCACTACCGCACCACCACCGAGGTCTATCCCGACAGCCCGCGCGCCACGCCCGAGCAGTGCAACGAGGCGCAGGTGGCGGCGATTGGCGCGGCGATCGATTTCGCGCTGGCGCACGCGGCCAACGCCCCGGTCAGGCGGTAACGTCGCCGTGCCCCCGATGCCGACCCCATGAAAATCGGACATCTCGATCCCGCCGGTGCCGGGCCTGCCGAAGGCTGGTGCTGCACGAAGGCCCCGCCGTCTTCTCCATGTGTTCCGGCAGAACCTGGCTGTTTGCTGTGGGCTGGCCACCGTTGCAAAGTGCGAGTGTAATAAGGCGCGAGGGGACGGGTGCAGGTGAACCATGGTGCGCGGCGTGGTCGAGTGAGGGCCCGCCGATCGATTCGGTCGTGCCCTGGAAGCAGGGCGAAACTCGATAAATGGGGGTGGACAATGCTTCGAGGAAATGTTGTTTGCTTGGCGCTGCTTGCGCTTGCTGCGGCCGGTACCGCTTCGGCCCAACAGCAATCGAATCAATCGGCCCACGAAGTGCAGATGCAACGGGCGGCGCAGGGATACAGCCAGAGCGAAGCTGCCGCAAATGCATGGGACCGCAACTACGACCAACGCTCGATCAAGGCGATGGCCGATCTGCCCAAGGTCCGGGCGCATTTGACCCAGGTATGGCTGCATTTCGGCATGACGGCGAAAGATGCCGAGATGATTGCGTCCGCTTATCGGGTCAGCGATGCCGATCTCAATCGCGCCGCATCGCTGTCCGGCAAGAGCGACGAGCAGATCGCGTCCATGCTCCAGTCCGCCCTCAAGAACAAGAACTACGCCTTGGCCGACCAGCTGATGCTCAACTACGAGAAGAGAAGGATAGGCCGATAACGGAAGCGGGATGAACTCGAGCAACAAGCTTGAGCCCGCGCATGGCCACCGTGCACATGAACACATCGGGAGCGCATCTGCTTTCATCCGGGCAAGGCATGCCGTCGGCGTGCCTTTTCGGTATCCGTGCACGTTGCCATGCGCTGTCGATGGGCCGGGACGGGAATCAGGCTCGCCCAGTTCCGTGAGGGCCGCTTGATGCTTCGGGACGCGACACCTGCCGACTTCTCCGCGATCCTCGCTCTCAACGACGCGTTCGTGGCCGTGCTCAGTCCGCTCGACGGCGCACGGCTGACGCGGCTGCATGCGCAGGCGGCGCTGCATCGGGTGATCGAGCGGGCGGGGCAGGTCGAGGCGTTCCTGCTCGCGTTCCGCGAGGGGGCGGACTACGACAGCCCGAACTACCGCTGGTTCGCACAGCGCCATCCGCGCTTCCTGTACGTGGATCGCATCGTGGTGGCCGGCAGCGAGCAGGCGCGAGGTGCCGGCAGCCGGCTCTACCGCGACCTCTACGCGATGGCGGTGCGCGACGCGGTGCCGTTGATCACCTGCGAGTTCGACATCGAGCCGCCCAACCCGGCGTCCGCGCGTTTCCACGCCAGGCTGGGTTTCCGCGAAATCGGCCAGCAGCAGCTGCATGGCGGCCGCAAGACCGTCTCGCTGCAGGCGCTCGACGTCGTGGCTGGGGATTCGCCTTTGGGGACAGTCTGCAAGCCTGGCGAATAAACGATAGCCGTCTGCGCATCGGGGCCGACTGGCATCCATGTGCAGGGCGCAATGACGGTGGCAATGAACCGCTTGGCGGTGAGGCGTAGCGCCAGGCGCGTGACTCATGCACCGCGCGGGCTCTCTGATGTTGTCATCCAGACACGGGCAGAGCTTCATGCCTGGGCGCTGCTCTGTGCGAGGGACGATCGTGGTCACCTCCATTCGATGCCCCTGCCGCAGCGAGGGAGGCGTGGTTGGTCGTCGTGACTGGCTGGAGTGGTCTTTTGTTCTTCCTTGAGCGGCCGTCGGAGGGAAAGGGCGCACGCCATGCGTTGCAAGGCATAGAAGAACCCGGGTGAAAACCCTGACCTTCCGCCTATTGAATCTTCCATCCGTGGAGGCATCGCCAGCGAGAGGACGGCGTTTGAATTTTTCTGGCGGGCCTGCAAAGCCAGTGCTCAAGCGGCTTTGCACGTAATTTGTTACGAAAAGTTGACGGCCGCAAGTTATTGAATTAGTTTCGTAATAGTTTGCGCAAGCGTCTGCGCGAGCGAGCTAGTGCGCACGTCGGACCGAGTTGCTTCCCCAGGCACGCCGTCCTTCTCTATCTGCTTAAGACCTCCAGTCCGGACTGCTCGGGCTTGCGTCTTGGACCCCCTAACTAAATGAAACCACATAAGAATTACATGTTGAGTCATTTCCGTCGCACATCTCTGGCGATCGGCCTGGGTTTGTGCTTGGTAGGTTCGGCAGCGTTCGCGCAGTCCACCACCGGCAGCATTTTTGGTACCGCGTCGCATGCCGCGGGTGACACCGTCGTTGTCGCCAACTCGAGTGGATTCAAGCGCGAGACCACGGTGGACGCCAATGGGCGTTACGCCGTGAGCAATCTCCCGCTGGGTACGTACACGGTAACGCTGACCCGTAATGGTGAGGCTGCGAGCACGCGCAACAACGTCAACCTGAGCGCGGGTGGCGGTACTGATGTCAGCTTCAATGCTCCTTCGGACGGTGCGCAGGATCTCTCGGCCGTGACGGTGCAGGCCAGCGCCTTGCCGCCCATCGATGTGAGCTCGGTGAGCTCCAGCACCATCCTTACCGCGACCGAGCTGAAGCAGCTTCCCGTCGCGCGCAATGCCGAGGCGATCGCCTTGTTGTCGCCCGGCGCGGTGGCCGGTAGCGGTTACTTCTCGCGCGCAGTCTCTTTCGGTGGTGCGGGCATCACCGAGAACGCCTATTACGTCAACGGTTTCAACACCACCGAGACCTATTCGTACACCGGTAGCTCTTACCAGCTTCCCTACGGGGCGATTGATCAGCAGCAGACCTTCACCGGTGGCTACAGCGCCAAGTACGGTCGTTCCGACGGCGGCGTGATCAACCAGATTGGCAAGCGTGGCACCAACGAATGGCATTTCGGCGCGCAGGCCGTGTGGGCACCGCGTATCGCGGCCGCCAGCCCCAAGAACATCTACTACCCCCATCAGAAGGTGCCTGCCGGGTACGAAGTGGTCACGCCGGAAGACCAGGGCGAGCTGTACCGCTACCGCAATGACAACAAGGGTTGGAGCACGGAATACTCCGTCTACGCCAACGGCCCGCTGATCCAGGACAAGTTGTTCGTCAACCTGGCCGTGACCAAGAGCAAGAGCGACAACCAGAACGTGGCGTCGGTCGAGAACGGCACCGCCGCCTATACCACCGACACCGGCAGGAACTTCTACGGCAAGCTGGACTGGAACATCAACGACAGCAATGTCCTTGAGTACACCCGTTTGCAGAAGACCGATCGCGACGGCGCGGGCGACAGCTACTATTTCGATAGCGAAACCCGCCAGAAGGATGGGTTCCGGGGTGCCACCGACATCACCAAGACGTCGACCAAGGCCAACATCATCCAGTACACCGGCTACCTGTCGGACGCGGCAACCCTGAGCGTGCTGTACGGCGACATGGACGTTGCCAATCCGATCCTGTACCCGTTCGTGAGCCCGAATCCGGCCATCAGCTCGCGCAATTCGCAGAATCCCGCCTATTGGATCAATGGCGCGCCGGTGCGTAACGACCAGACCGGTTTCTACACCTATTCACCGAAGGCCAAGTCGCGTACGCAGGGCTTGCGTGCCGACTTCAGCTACAAGCTGTCCGATCACCTGCTCGAAGTGGGTATCGACAACCAGTCCTACACCGCACATGACCAGGGCGAAACCATGACGGGTCCGGGTTACGCCTGGATCTACTCCACCACGGCGTCGCCGAACTCGGCGATCAACTCCGCGCTGGGCGTGGGTGCACCAGGCGAAAACTACTACGTCGCCAAATACATCTACAGCGTCAAAGCCAACATGTCGATGAAGCAGAAGGCTTACTACCTGCAGGACACCTGGCAGGTCAACGACAAGCTGGTGCTGAACCTCGGCCTGCGCAACGACCGCTTCACCAACTACAACAACCTGGGTCAGTCGTTCGTCGATCAGAAGAACCAGTGGGAGCCACGTCTTGGTTTCAGCTGGGACGTGAACGGCGACTCCTCGCTCAAGCTGTTCGGCAACGTAGGTCGCTACTATCTGGCCTTGCCGCAGAGTGTGGCACAGCGCGCGGCCACGCCCTCCAGCTACAGCTTTGAGTACTTCACCTACAAGGGCGTCGACGCCAACGGCGTGCCGACTGGTCTGACGGCGGTGGGTGGGGTCAATGGTGCGCCCGCACCGGGTCCGGTATCGGCCAACAACGAGATCGGTCGGAACGTCGACCCGAACGTGGTCACCTCCAAGAACCTCAAGGCGCAGTACCAGGATGAGTACATCGTGGGCTTCGACAAGACCCTGGGTTCGGATTGGGTGTACGGCGCGCAGTTGACCTACCGCAAGCTCGGTACGTCGATCGACGATATCTGCGACGTGGGCCGTATCGCCGACAAGATCGATTCGATGGGTCTGAATGCCGACGATTACGCGTGGGACGATCCGGGTTGCCGGATCTTCAACCCGGGCCTGACCGGCAAGTTCCTGGTCAACAAGGTCGATGGCTCGGGCTCGGTCATCGTGCCGATGAGCTCGGCCGATTGGGGACTGGGTCGCGGCGCGGGCCGCAAGTACTACGGCGTCAATCTGTATCTTGCGCATCCGTTCAGTGACAAGTGGTCCGGCCGCGTCGACTACACGTTCGCGCGTTCGTGGGGCAATGCCGAAGGCCAGGTGCGTTCGGACCTGGGCCAGGGCGACGTCTCCAAGACGGAAGACTGGGATTACGGCGCGCTGATGGATGGTGCCTACGGCTATCTGGCCAACCATCGCCGTCACCAGATCAAGGCACGTGGCATGTACCAGGTCACCCCCGAGTGGCTGGTATCCGGCACGCTGTCGGTCCAGTCCGGTACGCCCAAGAGCTGCCTGGGCTACTACGGTCAGGACCCGTTCGGCGCCGACAATGACCCCAGTGGCTACGGCCCGGACTACCATTGGTGCCATGGTGAGCGGACCCCGCCGGGTAGTGTTGGTTTCACTGCTTGGACCAAGAAGCTCGACCTCGGCGTGCAGTACGCCCCGGCCTTCGCGGACAACAAGCTGGTCTTCAGCCTGGATGTGTTCAACGTACTGAACGGCCAGAAGGCGCTGCAGACCGATCCGCACGAAAGCGATGGTGTGGGCACGATCACCAACACCTATGGCATGGGTCTGTTCTATCAGCAGCCGCGTTATGCACGTCTGTCGGTGTCGTACGACTACTGATAGCCGCGTGTGATGCACCCTGGCCCAGGCACCGTGTAGCGATTCGCCCGGAGCCATGGTTTGCTGGGTAACAATGAAGAAGCCGTCGGATTCCGGCGGCTTCTTTTTTTTGACGCGGCCGAGCGCTGCCTGACCGATCCCGTTGGTGTGGCCTCGCGATCGGCGAGGCTGGTTCCCGCGATCCGCTGGAGTTGCCAGCTCAACGGGCAGCGCTCGCCACCGCCGTCGTCGGTGCATGACCGGTGGCCAGGTGCGGAGCGGCCGTGGACGAGGTGAGCATGCTGCCCAGGGTGAACAGGCAGATCAGCAGGCAGACGGTGAAAAGGCTCTGCAGCACCAGGGTTTCGAATTTCATGGTGATTCTCCACGTGGGGTTTGAGTTACTTCGATAGGTAGATGGCAAGGGCCGTGCCAAGAAAGGCAAAGCCCGGCAGGCCGCATGCTCGGGCGATTTGGTTCTGCGCCAGGCGGACATGGCCCGCTGTCCGCGGACGGTGCGGCGCCTGTCCGGACAGGGCGCGGACAAGACGGGGAGGCCAGTCCCGACGGCGATGCGACCTGTTCCACGCCGGGCTGCTGCGGTTCGCCTCATCGGGCATCACCCGCCCGCTTGCATGACGGTTTCGGCAAGGTGCTAGGCGCGACGTCCGTGGCTTTCGTCATGGGTGAAGGCGAGGCTCATGGGGTACGATCAAAAGTTGCCCCTTGACGAGACCTCACCTCATGAAGCATCCCATCGCGCTGGCCCTGGCCATTGCCCTGTCCGGCTCCATGGCCGCCTGCACCGATGCCGGCAGCGGCAAGAGCGAGTCCGCCACCGCGCAGGCGCAGACCGACGCGGTCGCGGCCGACGCCGGCAATCCGTTCTTCAGCGAAAGCCCGCTGCCGCTGCACTACCCGCAGTTCGACAAGATCAAGGACGAGCGACTTCGCGCCCGGCTTCGACCGCGGCATGGCCGAGCAGCTGCAAGGAAGTCGCAGGCGATCGCCAACAACGCCGAGGCGCCGACGTTCGACAACACGATCGTCGCGATGGAGAAATCCGGGCCAGCTGCTCAGCCGCGCCTCGACCGTGTTCTTCAACCTGGTCGGCGCGAACACCAACGACACGCGCAAGGCGCTCGCAGGCCGAGTACGCGCCGAAGCTGGCCGCGCACCGCGACGCGATCTACGCTGAACGCGAAGCTGTTCGCGCGCATCAAGGCGCTGTACGACAAGCGCGACAGCCTGGGCCTGGACGCCGAGAGCGATGCACCTGCTCGAGCGCTACCACACCGACTTCGTGCGCGCCGGCGCCAAGCTGTCCGACGCCGACAAGGAAAAGCTGAAGGCGATCAACGGCGAGCTGGCGACGCTGCAGCACGACGTTCAGCCAGAACGTGCTGAAGGAAGCGAACGACTCGGCCGTGGTGGTCGACACGCCGCGACGAACTGGCCGGCCTGACCGACGACGCAGATCGACGCCGCCGCCGCCGCGGCCAAGAAGCGCGGCCTGGACGGCAAGTACGTGATCGCCCTGCTCAACACCACCGGCCAGCCGCCGCAAGCGCAGCTGACGAACCGCGCCGTGCGCGAGCGCCTGCTGACCAGGCGTCGCTCGCGCGCGGCAGCCGCGGCGGCGAGTTCGACAACACCGCGATCGTGCTCGCAGGTGCTGAAGCTGCGCGCCGAGAAGGCCGACGCTGCTCGGCTACCCGAACTACGCCGCCTACGTCGCTGGAAGACGAGACCGCGAAGACGCCGGAAGCCGTCAACAAGCTGCTGGCCGAGCTGGCGCCGCCGGCGGTGGCCAACGCGCAGCAAGGAAGCGGCCGACGATCCAGACGATGATCGACGCGGAGCAGCGGCGGCTTCCAGGTCGCGCTGCAGCCTGGGACTGGGCGTACTACACCGACAAGGTGCGCGCCGAGCAAGTACGCCTTCGACGAGAACCAGCTCAAGCCCTACTTCGAGCTGAACAACGTGCTGGAGAACGGCGTGTTCTACGCCGCCGACCAAGCTGTACGGCCTCACGCTTCAAGGAGCGCACCGACCTGCCGGTCTACAACCCGGACGTGCGCGTGTACGACGTGTTCGACGCGGACGGCAAGCAGCTGGCGATCTTCCTCGCCGACATGTACGCGCGCCCGCAACAAGCGCGGCGGCGCGTGGATGAACGCCTACGTCGACGCAGTCCGCGCTGACTCGGCAACCAGCCGGTCGTGGCCAACCACCTCAACATCCCCAAGCCGCCGCCGGCGAGCCGACCCTGCTGACCTGGGACGAGGTGACGCACCGACGTTCCACGAGTTCGGCCACGCGCTGCACGGCATGTTCTCGAACGTGAAGTACCCGCGCTTCCGCGGCACCAGCGTGCCGCGCGACTTCGTCGAGTATCCCGTCGCAGGTCAACGAGATGTGGGCCGACTGGCCGGAGGTGCTGGCCAACTACGCCAAGCACTACCAGACCGGCGCGCCGATGCCGAAGGCACTGCTGGACAAGGTGCTGGCCACGCAAGAAGTTCAACCAGGGCTTCGCCACCACCGAGTACCTGGCCGCGCGCTGCTCGACCAGCGCTGGCACCAGCTCGGCGCCGACCAGATCCCCGCGCCCGCGACGTGATGGCGTTCGAGGCCGCCGCGCTGAAGGACGACCGGCGTCGACTTCGCGCCGGTGCCGCCGCGCTACCGCACGCCCTACTTCTCGCCACATCATCGGGCGGCTACTCGGCCGGCTACTACGCCTACCTGTGGGCGAAGTGCTGGACGCCGACACGGTCGAGTGGTTCAAGGAGAACGGCGGCCTGACCGCGCAAGAACGGCGACCACTTCCGCGACACCCTGCTGTCGCGCGGCGGCAGCGAGGACGCGATGCAGCTGTTCCGCGACTTCACGCGGCCGCGAGCCGAAGATCGAGCCGCTGCTCGAGCGCCGCGGGCTGGACGGCGCCGCCGACTGATCCGCAACCACCCGCCGGAAACGAAGCCGCCCGGAGCGATTCGGGCGGCTTTTTTGTGCGCGATGCCGGGCACGGGAGCAGGTGCCGATTCCCGTAGACTCCACCCAGGCGCAAGCATCAGCGCCGGTTGCCCGCCGCCAAGTCCTTGCCGGAAACGCACGATGCCCTTCACCCCGCTGCTTCGCCGTTCGCGTGTCTTGCCGTGCTGGCGGTGCTGGCTTCTCCTGGGCGCGTGGTGCGTGATCGGCTACGCCTCGGCCGCGGTGCCGCCGTCGCAGCTGCAAGGCACATGGGAAGTGGTGCAGGTGGCCGTGGACCAGCGCGACCAGCCGCACTGGGCCTGGTTTCCCGACGACCCGCGCCTGTTTGGCCGCACGCTGCGGATCGGCGCGGCGGGCATCACGCTCGACGACGGCTCGCGCGCCTGCACGCAGCCGGCGCTGTCGGACCTCGCGCCGGGCAAGCTGCAGGATTTCATCGGCCAGCGCTTCCCGCGCCCTGCGCGCTTCGACACGCCCACCACGCCGAGCCTGCACGACTTCGGCCTCGACCTGCCGGATGCGGCTGTCGTGCCCGTGCAGATCCACTGCACGCCCGACGCCTCGCCGTGGAACGGCGCCTGGCTGGTGCCGCTGCCGTCCGGGCAACTGCTGACCAACTACGACAACGGCGGCTACGTGCTGCTGCTGCAACGTCGCGAACCGAGCGCGGCGATCCGCGCTTCGTTCGCCTGCAGCAAGGCGCACTCCGCCATCGAACAGGCGATCTGCGCCTCACCCACCTTGGCCGGCTACGACCGCAGTGTCGCCGCCGCCTACCGCCGCGCACTGGGCCTGGCCGGCGACGATGCCGGCGCGGTGAAACAGGTGCAGCTTGAATGGCTTCGCAGTCGCGATGCCTGCGGCGCGAATGCCGAATGCCTGGGCCGGGCCATGCGCGGGCGCGTCGATCGGCCGATGCAGCCGTGGGTCGCCGCAAAGGGCGGCGCGGCCCGGCGTGTCGACATGCGCTGGAGCGCGAGCGCCGGGATAGATTGATCACGGAACCGGAACGGACCGACCACCGCCACCGATTTGGAATGATCCGCCGGCGGATCCGCTGATCCTGTTGCGAGGGAGTGCTACCGGCCAGAGACCGCCAGTCATCAGAAGTGGGGCCGACCGAGTGCGCGGATCCATCGCTCAGCGAGCCCCAGTCTTCTCGCCATCATGCGATTGACATGGATTAAGTGAACCTGACGCCATTTTTCACGGCCGAGTGAACTCGCCAATCAGATATTCTCCGGATCGGCAGACCAAGCATTTGCCGATAATCCGATGACGTCACAGGGGGCGTTATGTGGGGGTATTACGTTGCGTTGGCGTTGCGAAGCAGTGCGCGAAGCAAGGCTTTGACGGCGCTGGTGGTCGCGTTGCTGGCTTTTGGCGTGGCGGCCTGCATGGTGTCCTATGCCGTGTTCCGTGCGACCACGGGCGATCCGCTTCCCGCCAAGTCTTCCCGGCTTTACGTGCCGCAGGTCGACAACTTTGGCCCGTCCCACATCTGGCAGAACGAACCACCTCCTACGCTGAGTTACATCGATGCGATGGCGCTGTGGCAGACCCACAAAGCCAGCCGGCAAACGTTGCTCTATCCCGCAACATGGCAGGTGGAATCGGATGATGGATCGACTCCTGCCATGTCGATGAGTGGCGATGCGGTGACCGCCGATTTCTTCGCCATGTTCGATGTGCCTTTTCGCTTTGGTGGCGGATGGACCGCGAATGACGATGTGCAGCGCGCCACTGTGGTGGTCATCAGTCGGCGCTTGAACGACAAGCTGTTTGGCAGCCAAAACAGTGTCGGGCAGGCAATTCGTCTGGATGGCCATATCTTCAGGATCGCCGGCGTGCTGGAGGACTGGAACCCCAAGCCACGCTTCTTTGATCTAGGCACTTCTGACAACACCGGGTTCGATGACGCGGGGGATATCTATATCCCGTTCACCCGCGGGATCGCCATGCAGAAGGACAGCACAACCTATAACGGCTGCCCTACGGAGTCGGGGGTTTACGATACCTCCCGCTGGGATGTCCGCTTGACCAGTAAATGCGCCTGGATCGATGCCTGGGTGGAGCTTGCAACTCCTGCCGACGTAGACCGCTACCGCGAATACCTGCGCAACTATGCCGGGGAGCAGCAACGCCTCGGGCGCTTCTCATGGGCGCCCAACGTTCGCCTGCGCAATCTGATGGACTGGATGGCGTACCTGGAGATCACTCCCCGGGCATCGAGCTTGTCCATGCTGGTCTCTGCCAGCTTTCTGCTGATTGTCCTGGTCAACGTCGTCGGGCTCATGCTTGCCCGGTTCATGCGGCGAGCGCCGGAGATCGGCATTCGCCGCGCACTTGGCGCATCGCGAGCCGCCATCTACCGGCAGTTCCTGATCGAAGGGGCCAGCATGGGCTTCGTCGGCGGCCTGGTCGGTGTGGCGCTGACGCTGCTTGGCCTGTGGGGCGTGGGGGGACTTTTCGAGCCGAAGATTGCACGCCTCGTGCACGCCGATGCCTCACTGATCGCACTGACCGTGCTGTTGGCGGTGGCTGCCACCGTGGTTTCCGCCCTGTACCCCACATGGCGAGCAGCGCAGACCCAGCCCGCCTGGCAAATCAAGATCAACCATTGAGGTTCCCGTCATGGCATTCACCAGGACATTGATGCAGCTGCGCCCCATCATGGCTGCACTGGGTCGACACAAGGTGGCCACCGCGCTCATCGTGCTGCAGGTGGCGCTGACGCTGGCGGTGACATCCAACGCACTCTTTATCGTGGCGACGCGCATCGTCCATCTGTCTCGCCCCACCGGGACGGACGAAGCCCATCTCTTCGTTATCCGCAACGGCTGGACGATCGGTCAGAATGCCACCCAGATCGACGCGAACATCCGTACTGACCTCGATACCCTGCGGCGCGTGCCGGGCGTGCGGGATGCATTTTCCAGTTACGGGTATCCACTGGCAGGCGATGGCAGCTACATATCCGTAAGGCCGAAGCTCAAACCGGACCAGAAGGCGCGCGGGCCTTTCGCCATGATCTATGCGGCCGACGAGCACACGATCAATACGCTGGGCATATCGCTGGTGGCAGGACGCAATTTTCGACCGGATGAAATCACCACCTTCGGCCCCAACGACAAGATCTCCCCGCCAGGCATCATCATCACGCGCAGTCTGGCCGACAAGCTGTTTCCCGATGAATCAGCCCTGGGCAAGACGGTTTACTTCCCGGGCGGGCCCACCCGCATCGTGGGTATTCTCGCCAGCCTGCAGGGGCCCATCAGCATAACCCGATCCTCCGATGGCGATAGCGTGCTGGTCCCCGCGCATTACGTCGACCCCGACGGCGTGTGGTATCTGCTGCGTGCCGACGCTACCGACATGAAGCCGGTGATTGCCGCCGCACTGAAGGCGCTGCAGGCGCGCGGTGGCGTACGCATCCTCGATCCCAAGGACGGCGTCGTTACCATGGCCCAGGCACGTGAACGTGCCTATGCCACCGACCATAGCCTGGCCATGCTGATGGGCATCATCAGCGGATTGCTGCTGCTGGCGACCGCAGGCGGCATCGTCGGATTGAGCAGTTTCTGGGTCAGCCAGCGACGCAAGCAGATCGGTATCCGCCGTTCGCTCGGTGCAACCGCCGGCGACATCCTGCGCTACTTCCATGCCGAGAATTTCCTGATCGTCAGTGGCGGCATCGTGCTTGGGGTCTTGCTTGCGGTCTTGACGAATCTCGGCCTGATGAAGGTTTTCTATCCGTTGCCGCACATGCCGCTCTACGTGCCACTACTGGGCGCGCTGCTGTTGTGGCTGCTGGGTCAGCTGGCCGTATGGGGACCGGCACGCTATGCCGCCAAGGTGCCGCCCGTGGTCGCGATTCGCATAGAGTGAACCGAATCGTCCGAGTCGTGTCGCCGATGCACCGGTCCTGTGAAAGGCCAGGAGTGAGCGGGTAGCAGCCACTGAGTTCGAATAATCAGCTTGGCGGCGTGCCGATCAAGGTCTCTTGGTCTGGGTGATCCATTCCATCGGCGTGCGCTAGAGTCGGCCGGCATCCTTTCACGAGTCCGCTTCCTGTCCACGCCTTGTCCAGCCCCCCGCAACAACGCCGAACCCGCATCGTGCGCTGGCTGCTGATCGTGGCCGGCGCGCTGTCGCTGGTGCTTGCCGTGGTCGGCATGGTGCTGCCCTTGCTGCCGACCGTGCCGTTCCTGCTGTTGACGGCCGCCTGCTGGTCGCGGGCGTCGCCGCGCTGGCATCGCTGGCTGCTGTCGCGGCCGCGGCTGGGACCGGCGATTGCGCGCTGGGAGCGCGAGCGCACGGTGCCGCGGCGGGCCAAGTTCAGTGCGGTCGCGCTGATCGTGCTGTCGATGGCCACGTCGATCTGGCTGGTGCGCGACCATGCATGGCTGCCGTGGGTGCTGGTGGGCGTCGCCATCCTGGTGCTCCTGTTCATCATGCGCCTGCCGCAAACGCGCGACGACGCGCGATGATCGGATAGGGCGAGAGCGGCCACGTTGCTTCATTGCGCGATGGAAGGTCTGACGGAATAATCCCGGCCACCCCCATTCATCGCGACAAGGACGTCCATGCACCGTCTTCCGGGCCTCGACCTGCTGCGCGCCATCGCCATCGTCTGGGTGATGCTGTTCCACTCGTACATCGTCGGCGGGCTCGGCCCCGACTTCGCCTGGCTGTCGCGTTATGGCTGGGCCGGGGTGGACATCTTCTTCGTGCTCAGCGGCTTCCTGATCGGCAGCCAGGTGCTGCGGCCGCTGCAGCGCGGCGAGCGTTTGTCGTTTCGCGGGTTCTACGCGCGGCGGGCCTGGCGCATCCTGCCGGCGTTCGCGGTGGTGCTGGCGGTGTACGTGTTTTTTTCCGCGCTGCGCGAAGCGCCGGGGCTGCAGCCGTGGTGGCAGTTCGCCACATTCACGCTGAACCTGCTGATCGACTACACGCACAACCAGGCGTTCTCGCACGCGTGGTCGCTGTGCGTGGAAGAGCACTTTTACCTGGTCTTTCCGCTGTTGGCGTGGTGGCTGACGCGGCGGCCGTCGACGTGGAAATGCGTGGGTGTGTGCGTGGGGGTGGTGGCGCTCGGCATCGTCTTGCGCAGCGCGGTGTGGCTACATGACGCGGCGGTCGATCCGCCGCGCAACTGGTTCATCGAAGACATCTACTACCCGACCTGGATGCGGCTGGACGGTCTGCTGGCGGGCGTGCTGCTGGCCGCGTTGCGGGTCTACCGACCGCAGGCTTGGGCGCGCTGGCAGACGCGCTCGAATGCCGTGCTGCTGGGCGGACTGGCGGTGTCGTGTCTCGCGTTCTGGCTGTTCCGCGAGCGCACCGGCCTGCTCGCCAATGCGCTGGGCTGGCCGCTGCTGTCGTTCGGCTTCGGCTTGCTGGTGTTTGCCGGCGCGGACCGGCAAAGCCTGATCGGCCGCTGGCGCGTGCCGGGCGCGGGCTGGCTGGCCGCGGTTTCCTACAGCCTCTACCTCAGCCACAAGATCGCCTTCCACCTGGTACAGGTGACGTTCGGCGCCGCGTTGCAGGGACAGCGCGCGCTCGCCTTCGCCACCTATGCGCTGGCCGTCTTGCTGTTGGGGGCGGCGCTGCATTACCTGGTCGAACGCCCGTTCCTGCGCCTGCGCGAACGCGGCAAGGCTGGCCCGAATCCGCTCGTCGAAACCCGCAGCCCGGCCCCCGACGCCGCTTACTGATTCGAGTGACAGTGACCTCAGCGGACGTAGTTGAGCGCCACTGCCGGGGTGACCGTGGTGGCAGTGGCGTGGCCGCCGGTGATCACGCGCACGCCTATCAGCATGCCCACGCGGGCACTCCAGTTGTACTCGATCGCCGGCGCGAAACCGAACGCCGCGCTGGTACCGGAATCGCTGCGCAGGGGTGAGGTTGCCTGCGTGTAGCCGGGAAGCGCGACGTCGCCGCGCACGCGGGTGTTGTGGCTGTGCCGGTAGGTGAGGTCGAACGCGAGCACCCAGCGCTGGCTCAGGCTGTATTCCCACGCCGCGTTGACGAGGAAGGAGCGACCGGGTTGGGCCGTGCCGCGGAAGCCTTCCGGCGTACCGTAGACGCTGACGTCCTCGATATTCGCCGTGCCGGAAAACGACTGCGCCACGTTGAAGCGCATGCGCAGGATGCGGCCGTTCGCCAGCCAGAAGTACGTCTGCGTGTTGACCTGCAGCGTGGTGGTACGGGCGCCGCCGCCGAGGCCGTCGGCGGGGCGGTTGCCCAGCCGATCGTACTTGCCGGTCGGCAGTGTTTCCTGCAGCTGCAGCGAGATCGTGGGAAGCCAGCTGCCTTCGTGGAACTGGGTCAACCGGTACTGCGCCTGCACGCTGACGTCGCCGAAGCCGAGGCCGGAGCTGTCGGGGCCGCCGTCCACCCGGTTGTAACCCAGCACCGGCACCAGCCCGACGGTGAGCCGGTCGGTGAGTCCGTACAGCAGGTAGGTGAGCGAGCCGTAGCCGCTCGCGTGGGGCGAGCGCACGTCGTACAGGTAGGGCTCGACCAGGAAGTGGCCGCGCGGCAGCGTCGCGGCCGAGTTCGCCAGCATCGGACCGGTCCACCACGCGTCGTCCAGCGACTGGCGCGGGGTCGGCGCGTTTTGCGGATACGCCGCATGCAACGGCAGGGCGATGCCCAGCACGCCGCATACCAACAGGATCCGGCTGCCGCCCGGCCGGTTCCCGGTGATCGGTACCGTAGCGCTTTTCCCCATACGCACGCGTCGTTCTCCCTGCGGCTGTCCATGATGATCGGGCCGTTGCCGTCGCATGCGCGCAGTGCACCGCGGCGTTCGGCCAGAAGTGCAGCGTGCGCTCGGCGCGCAGATCGCGGCACCCCGTTTCTTGCCATGCACCGCGCAGCGGGCCGGGCGCGCCGGCCGGCCCGGCGGCCGGCGCAGGATACATCGGCCGCGAAGGCCTGACGCTTGTATCGGCGGCGCCGTGGCGACACGCTGTCGCGCAGGCACCCGCGAGGTTGGTCCATGACGATGAAATACTTCCTGCCGCTGGCCCTGTGCGGATGGTCGCTGCTTTTCGCCGCCACGGTGCCGCCCGCGCAGCCCGATGCGCAGAAGACCTTCGCCTACATTCACCGCGCATGGACCACGCTGACCCGTTCGATGGACGACTGCTCGGCCCTGGGCGACAACAAGGCGGGCACGCGACCGCTGCTGTACCTGCCGGCGGACCTGCCCGTGCCGCCGGCGCTGGCGGCGGTGCAGGCGCATTGCCGCGTCGAGGTGCGGGTGCTGCCGCGAGCGATCCACGAGCTGGGCGACATCGACCCGACCACGTTGCCACAGCAGGGACTGCTTTATCTTCCGCACCCGTACGTGGTGCCGGGCGGCTTCTTCAACGAGATGTATGGCTGGGACAGCTACTTCATCGTGCTCGGGCTGCTGGCCGACCACCGCACGGCGATGGCGCGCGACATGGTCGACAACGCGCTGTTCGAGGTGCAGTACTACGGCGCGGTGCTCAATGCGAACCGCAGTTACTACCTCACTCGCTCGCAACCGCCGTTCCTCGGCGCGATGATGCGTGCGATGCTCGACGATCCGCGCAGCTTCGAGAACGCAGCCGCCGCACGCGCCTGGCTGGAGCAGGCGTATCCGCTGGCGGTGCGCGACCATGCGACGTGGCTGCGCAAGGAACACCGGGCAGGCGACACCGGGCTGGCCCGTTACTACGACTACGGTGGCGCGGCGCCGGTGCTGGAGATGCGCGACAGCCACTACCTGCGCGGGGTGATCGACTGGCTGCTGGCGCATCCGGCCGACGATCCGGGCTATCTGGTTAAGGCGGCCGAGCGTCCGGATGCGGCGGAAGTGGCGCGACTGAAGAAAACCAGCTGCGATATCGCGGCCTCGAAAGTCTGCGCCGGCGCGTGGTCGCAGGGCTATCGCCTCAGTGCCGACTACTACCTCGGCGACCGGGCGATGCGGGAGTCGGGCTTCGACACCACCTTCCGCATGGGTCCGTTCGGCGGCTCCACCCACCACTACGCGCCGGTGGATCTGAACAGCCTGCTGTACCGCTACGAACGCGACCTGCACGACTTCGCCGTGCAACTGGGCCTGCAGACGGATGCCGCGCACTGGGCCGATGTCGCCGCGGCGCGGCGCGCGGCAATCGACAAATACCTGTGGCGCGCCGACCAGGGCATGTACATGGACTACGACTTCGTGCGCGGCAGGCCATCCGGCTATCGCTTCGTTACTACCTACTACCCGCTGTGGGCCGGCGCGGCCTCGCCGCGGCAGGCCGCGGCACTGCGCGGCAAGCTCGGCGTATTCGAACGCAGGGGTGGCCTGCAGACCAGCGACCACGCCAGCGGCGCGCAATGGGACGCGCCGTTCGGCTGGGCGCCAACCAACTGGCTGGCGGTGGCCGGCCTCGACGCCTACGGCTTCCACCACGATGCCCGTCGTGTCGCGCGCGAGTTCACCGCCACCATCGACCGCAGCCTCGCCGCCGACGGCACCATCCGCGAGAAATACAATATGGCCAGCGGCAACGCCGACGTGATGATCAGCGCCGGCTATAAGGACAACGTGATCGGCTTCGGCTGGAGCAACGGCGTGTACCTGAAGCTGCAGTCGCTGCTGCGGGAGCACCCCGGCGATCAATGAGGGGCGGGGCGCGACAGTGCGCTCAACGGCGGGCAATGCCCCTGACGCGTATCAGCGCTGCTGCGCGCCCTTCGGTTCAATGGTGTCGCTCTCGACCACCATGTCCAGCACGTACGCATTGGACGACGCGTCGGCCGGCGACTGTTTCAGCGTGTAGCGTTTCACGCGCAGCACGTTGCGCACGCCGGGCTGGTGCACGTAGCCCTCGATGTCCTGCTGCAACGGTTGCCACGGGCCGGGTTCGCCTGCTCGCAGGCCGTTCGTGTCGTAGTGGCGCTCGCGTACCTGCAGGCAGGACTTGTCCGGCGTCAGCGGGTGCTGGCAGGGCATGGTTTGTGCGGCCACTTCCAGGAACGCCGTCTCGCCGGGGCCGCCGTAGCGTGTTTCCGCGGTGGACTGGCCGGCGAACGTCAGGGTCTGGCCGTTGGTCGCCGCCAGGGTGAGCAGCGGGGTGCCGGTGCCGCCGGGTGTCGACACGATCAGCGAGGGCCGGTCCTGCAGCACGGCCTTGATAGTGGTTTCGCGCTGTACCAGGGTGGCCTCGGCGCAGGCCATCATGGTCTGCCGCAGCGAGGCGGCGACCAGGTGGTCGTCGACGATCTTGTAAGCGCCGCTGATCGCGTTGCAGGCGTTGCGCACACTGAGCTGGTCGGTGGTGAAGTCGAGTTGCAGCGGCGGCTGGCCCGGCTTGCCGAACAACGCGTCGAGGCGCTGGTTGCCGGCGTCGACAGCGTCGTGCAGTTGCCAGTGGTAGCGCGTGAGCACGGTGGTCGATATCGGTATGCGGCTGGCCGGGGCGGACGCCGCCGCGTGGGTGCCCGACTCCGGTGCCGCCGTGCAGGCGGCCAGCGCGAGCGGGAGCAGCCACAACAAGGTTTTCATGCGATGCCTCCGGAGGTGGATGCCGCGAGGGTAACGCAGGATGTACCGCGTGATGGCGGGGCGGTTCAGGGGGCGTTGAGGCTCGCGGTCATGGCGCGCCCGCTGCTGCACTTGAGGTACGGCGATGCGGCCAGCCAGCGCGAATCGGGGTAATAGGAGAACACGTACTGGCCGCCTTTGAGCGTGTCGATCAGCGGCCGCGCGATCGCGTTGCGCACGGCGGGGCAACCGTAGCTGCGGCCGATGCGTCCCTGCTGGCGGGCGAGCGCGGGATTGACGTAGGACGCGCCGTGGATCACCAGCGCACGTTCCAGCGCGTGGTCGTTGGTGCCCGGTTCGAGCCCTTCCATGCGCAGCGAGTAGCCGTTGCGGCCGGCGTAGGTGCCGAGGGTGCGGAACAGGCCCAGGCTGGACTGCAGGCTCTCCGGCGTGTTCGAGAATTTAGTCGCCCGGTTTTCGCCGGTGTTGCGGCCGTGCGCCACCAGCTCGTGGTACAGCAGTTTGCGCGTGGCCAGGTCGAACACCCACAGCCGTGGCTCGGTCGAGGGTTTCGAATAATCGATCACCGCCAGCCGGTCGGCCGGCGGCTGGCCCTGCGCGGTGGCGCATTCGGTGGCGGCGAGCGCCAGGCCGATCACCTTGGGGTTGGCGTTCGGCGCGAGCTTGCTGAGTGCGTCCCGCAGCGACGATTCCGCGGCATGCGCCACGGCGAAGCAGCTGGCGAAAGGCAGCGTCAGGGTGACGATGCGGCGAAGGAATCGGCTCATCGGAACGGCTTGGCGTGGGTCGGATCAGGCATGTGGCGGTCGATCCTAGCAGCCGCCCGTTAAGAACCCGTCGGGCGCGGCGCCCGCTTGCGTCGACCGATGGCTGTGCTATGACGGGTTGGCCCCCTTGCGCAGGATCGTTTCATGCCGCCCGGATTTTCCCGTGTCGTCCACATCATCGCCATGCTGGGGCTGCTGCTGGGAACGGCCGTGCATGCGCAGCAGCCCGCGGTCGAGCAGCCGCTGAGTCCGGTGGCCGAACAGATCCGCGAGCGAATCGAGCAGTGGCGCGGCGCGCATGCCGAGGTCGATGCCGCCAGGGTGCCGGGCGATGCGGTGGCGGATTTCTACGAGCAGAACCGGTTCGCGCCGGCATGGGCGCGTCCGGACGACCTCGACCAGTTGCTGGCCGCGCTGCACGACGTGGCCGGCGATGGCCTCGATCCGGAAGACTACGGGCTGAGCGAACTGCAGCGCCGGCGCGCCGTGCTGGACGACCCGCAGGCGACGCCGCAGCAGCGCGCGCAGTTCGACATGCTGGCCACCGACGCCTGCCTGGCCGCGCTGATGCACCTGTATCGCGGCAAGGTCGATCCGGCCACGCTGGACACGCACTGGAACTTCGACCCGCGCCAGGTCGACCAGGCGCAGGGCCTCAAGACGGTGCGCGACGCGCTGGCGCAGGGCGCGGTGGGCACGCTGTTCGCGCGCGCCCGTCCGCAGCATCCGCTGTACAGCCAGCTGCGCACGGCGCTGGCGAAACTGCGCGGGGTGGCAGCACAGGGTGGCTGGCCGCCGCTCGCCGACGGTGCCACGCTGAAGCCCGGCAGCCGCGATCCGCGCGTGCCGGCGCTGCGCCAGCGGCTGCAGCTGGTGGGCTATCCCGTGGGCGGGAGCGTGGACGACCTGTACGACCCGGCGCTGGAAGCCGCGCTGAAGCAGTTCCAGCGGGAACAATACCTGGCCGCGGACGGCCACTTGGGCAAGGCCACCCTGGCCGCGTTGAACGTGCCGGTCGCGGCGCGGATCGGGCAGCTGCGGGCGAACATGGAGCGCGCGCGCTGGCTGCTGCACCAGTTGCAGGGCGATTTCGTGGTGGTGGACATCGCCGGCTACCAGGTCGCCTACTACAAGGACGGCAAGCCGGTGTGGCGTTCGCGCGTGCAGGTGGGCAAGCCGTATCGCAGCACGCCGGTGTTCAAGTCGAAGATCACCTATCTCACGCTCAACCCGACTTGGACGGTGCCGCCGACCATCCTGAAGAACGACATCCTGCCGAAAGTGCGCAAGAACCCGGGCTACCTCGCCGCCAATCGCATCCGCGTGCTGGACAGCCAGGGTCGCGAGCTGTCGCCGGCCAGCGTGAACTGGGCCAACCCGCGCGGCATCGTGCTGCGCCAGGATGCCGGCCCGGGCAATTCCCTGGGCCGGCTGGTGATCCGCTTCCCGAACGACTACGCGGTCTACCTGCACGACACCCCGCACCAGGAGCTGTTCGCCAGCGAGCAGCGTGCGAACAGCTCCGGCTGCATCCGGGTGGAACGGCCGCGCGAGCTGGCCGAGCTGTTGCTGGACGATCCGCGCTGGGATCGGGCGGGAATCGACCGCGCGATCGACACGCTGAAGACGCAAACGGTGATGCTGCGCGAGCCCGTGCCGCTGCTGCTGGCGTACTGGACGGTGGACCTGCGCGAGGACGGCCGGGTCGGTTTCCGTCCGGACATCTACCAGCGCGACCCGCCGCTGCTCGCCGCGCTGGAGCGTCCGCGTACGTCGCCCTGGCTGCCGGCCGCCGCGACGCAGCCCTGAAGCAAAAAAATGCCGCGCCGGCGGGAGAGCCGGGCGCGGCCAAGGTTTGAACCGATCCACTGCCAATGCATCGGGCGCCGGTGGCGGAGCGATCCGCAGCGGCCCGGGCAGTGTGCCGAGCGTAGGTCTCACGGGCTGGGATTGCCCTGATCCCGGTCAGGGCGCCCGGCCCGGCCGGCGATCATCATCGGCGCCGGCGGATGTCCCGCCCTTGCCCCGGAGACCGTACCGATGCTGTTTCAAGTGAAGGACCTTGCCGGTGACACCGGCGCGATCGCCGCCATCCTGCGCGCCCATGACGCCAACGCAGGGGTCACCGGCGACCCCGTTTCGGGACAGATCGACGTGGTGGCGCAGCTGACCTCCGGCCAGGTCATCACTGCCCTGCACGAGGCGGGCTACGAGGCCAGCCGCGTGTCCGAGCCGCGGCAGATCCACGTCAGCGGCGGCAGCACGTGCTGCGGCAGCTGCTCATGACCCGTTGACGTCACCGCCGCGTGGCCGCGACGAGCGCGGCTTGCGCGGCCCCGGCGCGGAATGCCGGCCCTGCGCCGCGTCGATCGCATCGATCCAGCCGGCGCGCGAGCCGGGGAACGCGTCCGCGTACGGCACGTACGGCTTGATGTCGAGGATCGGCGTGCCGTCGAGCAGATCCACCCCGCGCACCCGCAGCACGCCGTCTGCCACCGCGACCAGCTCCACCGCGGACAGGCCGATCGCGTTCGGCCGGTGCGGCGAGCGCGTCGCCAGCACGCTGCGCTTGCCGCCGCCGCGCGGCGGGACGCACTTCGGCCTTCCAGCCTTCGCTGCGGTGGAACGCGAACAGCAGCCAGATCCGCTCGAAGCCGGCGAGGTCGCGCCACGCCGCCGCGGGAAAGTCCGCCACGAACTCGATCACGGCCTCGGCCGCCGCCTGCGTCTCGGTGCCGGCGACCACGGTGGACTGGTGCGGCGCGTCGATGCGCCGCGCGTATGGCGAACGCACGAACGCGATCGGATGGCAGGAGAATGCGCCGGGGGTATCGTGCACGGTGGTCATGTGCGGCATTATCCGTCCTAGGAGCGTGGGCGGTAGAAACCGTCCGGGCTGCAAGGCCCTCTACGCGGTCCATTTTTCCGCCGTTTCTTGGCCCATAGAACCACTATGGGCCGGCGAACCGTCGAAAAACTGTCCTCGCGCAGACGACTTTTCGCCTCGAACGGTTTCTACCGCCCACGCTCCTGGCACCGCTCCCCCACGGTCCCGTGACCTTTTCCCCGCCGAGGACGCCATGAAATATCTCGTGATGATCTACTGCGACGACGCCTTGCTGGGCGCGTTGCCGGAAGGCGAGTTCGATACTTTGATGCGTGGCTGCCTCAGTCACGCCGACGAGTTGCAGGCCGACGGCTGCCTGCTCGGCTCGCAGCAACTGGAACACCCGGCCACGGCGCGCACCCTGCGCGTGCGCGACCAGCGCAGCAGCGTCGTCGACGGGCCGTTCGCCGAGACCAAGGAATACCTGGGCGGCTTCAACCTGATCGAGGCCGCCGACATGGACGAGGCGGTGCGGATCGCCGCGGAATTCCCGTGGGCGCGCACCGGTGCGATCGAGATCCGCCCGGTGCGCGACATGGATGCGGTCAGGCGGCGGGTGGGCGCGTGAGCATGCGCGACGACGACGATTTCGACGCCGGTCCGGACTTCGACGACGAGGACGACTCGGTCGAGGCGAAGGTCTGGCGGTTGCTGCTGCTGATCAATCCCGGCGACGAGGAGACCGCGCTGCAGCAGTTCGCGGATTACCGCGAGGCCGCGACGGATGCCGATGACGCGGAGCCGGTCGAGCTGGTTGGCCGGGTGATCGACTGGCGCTCCGGCTTCATGGTCGACGAGCACGACCTGCGCGCGCTGGTGCAGGCGCTGGACGAGCTGAGTGCGCGCTGGAACCTGTCGATCGACTGGAACGGCGACCCGGACGACGACGATTTCTTCGACGACACCGATGCGGGCACCCTGCTCGGCATCGCCTACGATCGCCTCGCCGAATTCGGCTACACGGTGTGGTCGTGGGAAACTGCTGACGATGCCTGTGCCGGCTGGATCACCCTGACCCGCGACAACGAGCCGATGCGCGAACTGGCCACGGCGCTGCACATCAACCTGCGCCTGGGCAGCGACGTGGGATGAGCGGGGCAACAGAGAGTACGGAACAGCCATGCTGCAATTGATCGGTTTCGACGGCGACGACACGCTGTGGCACAGCGAGGGCTACTACCGCCAGGCCAGCGAGGCGTTCGCCGCCATCATGGGGCGCTACGTGGACCTCGGCGACCAGCACGTGCACGACAGCATGCTGGCCACCGAGCAGCGCAACCTCAAGCTGTTCGGCTACGGCGCGAAGGGCATGGCGCTGTCGATGGTGGAGACCGCGATCGCGATCAGCGACGGGCGCATCAGTGCTGCCGATATCCATCGCCTGGTCGAGCTGGGCAAGACCGTGCTGCAGCATCCGGTGGAACTGCTGCCGGGCATCCGCGAGGCGGTCGAGGCGGTGGCGCAGCATTACGAGGTCGTGCTGATCACCAAGGGCGACCTGTTCCACCAGGAGAAGAAGGTGGCCGAGTCCGGGCTGGCCGACCTGTTCCGCCGCATCGAGATCGTGTCGGAGAAGAACGCCGCCACCTACCGGCGCGTGCTGGGCGAGTTCGCGCTGCAGCCGGCACAGTTCGCGATGGTCGGCAACTCGCTGCGCTCGGACATCGAGCCGGTGGTGCGCCTGGGCGGCTGGGGCGTGCACCTGCCGTACCACGTGACCTGGGCGCACGAGCTGGAAAACGGCCTGGGCGCCGACGAGCCGCACGTGCTCACGGTGGAGGCGCCGGCGGCTATCCCGGCGGCGGTGGCGCGCCTGGGCGAGCTTGCGCTGGCTTGAACCCTGGCGCGTCGAAGATCATGGTGATGGGCACCAGGTCCCGTCGAACCGGAGCGCCGCGCCATGCACGCCTTGTCGTTTGAAAAATTCGGCGGACCGGACGTGCTGCACTGGGGCGAGTTGCCCGATCCGATTCCTGCTCGCGGCCAGGCGCTGGTGCGCATGCGCAGCGTCGGACTGAACTTCGCCGACATCTACCGGCGCAACGGCAATTACCACTTGAGCGGCGCGACGCCATGGGTGCTCGGCTACGAGGGGGCCGGGGTGGTCGAGCAGGCGGCCGAAGACGATCGGCGGTTTCCCCCCGGCACCCGGGTGGGTTTTGCCGACATGCCGCACGCGAATGCGGAACTGGTCGCGGCGGATCTCGACCGGCTGATCCCGCTGCCTGACGACATCGCGTTCGACACCGCGGCGGCGACCCTGTTGCAGGGGCTGACCGCGCAATACCTGGTGACCGACAGCTATCGCGTGCAGCGCGGCGACGTGGCGGTGGTGCACGCGGCGGCCGGTGGCGTGGGGCTGCTGCTGGTGCAGATGCTGAAGTCGCTCGGCGCGAGCGTGCTCGGCGTGGCCTCCAGCGCAGCGAAACGAGCCGCGGCGCTGGCGGTCGGTGCGGATGCCGCCTGCGACTACGCCGAGTTGCCGGCCCAGGCGCGCCAGTTGAGCGCGGGTCGCGGCGCCGACGTGGTCTACGACTCGGTCGGCCGCACGCTCGGCGACAGCCTGGCCGCCGCGCGCACCGGCGGCACCGTGGTGTTCTACGGCATGGCGGCGGGCGACCCCGATCCGGTCGATCCGCGCCTGCTGATGGACCGCTCGCTGACGCTGACCGGCGGCGATCTGTGGAACGTGCTGACCAGCGCGGCGACCCGCCGCGAGCGGGCGGCCGCGTTGTTCGCGCAGATCCGCGCCGGCCAGTTGCAACCGAAGATCGCCGCGCGGTTCCCGCTCCGCGAGGGTGCCGCTGCGCATGCCTACCTGGAAAGCCGTGAGGCGATCGGCAAGGTGTTGCTGACATTGTGAGTGGCACTGCGGGGCGCACGCGCTCCGCGCAGACGCGTTACGGCGCGTCGACGCCCTGGTCGTCGTCGAAGCCGGTGTAGCCTTCGGGGAACAGCGGGGTACCGTCGTCTTCCAGGCCCAGCATGTCGGCCAGCGCCTTGGCGGCGGCGGCCTCGGCGATGTCCTTGTCGCGGAAGCTGCGGTTTTCGCAGATCGCGTAGTACACCGGAAAGCCGTGGCGCCGCGGCGTGACCGCCAGCCAGGCGGAGTAGCGCGAGCCTTCCAGCGTGGCGCCGGAGCGGGCCAGGTAGTTGTCGAACTCGCGCTCGGCCATGGTCGGCATCTCGATCGGAAAGCGTGCAGTGTATCGCGTGGCCCGCTTGCTTCATCATGTGGCGATGACTGCCGACGACCTGCCCGTGCCGCGCATCGTGCTGGACACCAACGTGTGCCTGGACCTGTTCGTGTTCCATGAGCCGCAGTCCGCGGCGCTGCATGTGGCGATGCAGGCGGCACGATCGAGGCGGTGACGCGCGCCGATTGCCGCGACGAATGGCTGCGCGTGCTGCACTACCCGCAGTTGCCGATCGACGATGCCAGCCGGCCGGCGATCGAGGCGGCGTTCGACGCGCTGGTTCGCTGCCTGCCGGACGAACTGGCGACGACGCACCGCCGAGGTGCGGCTGCCGCGTTGCGCCGACCCTGACGACCAGAAATTTCTGGAGCTGGCGCAGGCCTCGGCGGCGCGCTGGCTGGTCAGCAAGGACAACGAGTTGCTGAAACTGGCCCCGCGCTGCGCACGCGACGCACTGTTCTGGATCGGCCTGCCGCAGGCGTGGTCGCTGCGCAAGGGATGAGCGTCGCATCGTCGCCGCTACGCCGTCGTCGGTGTGACTCGGGCACCCGCCTGTCGAGATGCAGCCCATGCTCTACGCCCTGCAGCATTGACTTGTCCGTATTGCGGCGAGTCGATCGAGATCCTGATCGACGCGTCGATCCGCAGCCAGCAGTACATCGAGGACTGCCAGGTGTGCTGCCGGCCGATCACGTTCAGCGTGGAGGTCGACGCGGACGGCGAGCCACAGGTGCGTGCATCCGGCGAGAACGACGCCTGACGTTCAGGCGGCGGCCAGCTCCGCCGACGTGATGATGCCGATGCCTTGCGCCTGCAAGGTGGCACGGGTGGCGTCGTCGCCGGCCGGCGTCACCGGACGGCTGAGATCCCACAGTACGCTGGCGCGGAAGCCGAGATCCCGCGCATCCTGCGCGGTCCACAGCACGCACACGTCGCGCGCCAGCCCGCACACGAACACTTCGTCCACGCCACGCTCGCGCAGCCAGCCGGCCAGGCCGGTGCTGGGGCGGCTGCCGTGCGGGCCGTGGTTTTCGCGGAAGCCGCTGTAGGAATCCACGGCGGGGTCGCTGCCCTTGCGGATCACCGCATCCAGCGCCGACCAGTCGATGCCTGGGTGCAGGGCAGCGCCGGGCGTGCCTTGCACGCAATGGTCCGGCCACAGCGTCTGCGGCTGGCCGTACAGGGTGGTCTGCTCGAACGGCGCGCGGCCCGGATGCGAGCTGGCGAACGAGACGTGCCCGCGCGGGTGCCAGTCCTGGGTGGCCACGACGTGGCGGAAGCGGCGTTGGCGCAACAGCGCGTCGATGCCCGGCACGATCGCGTCGCCCTCGTGGCAGGCCAGCGTGCCGCCGGGCATGAAGTCCGGCTGCACGTCGACCAGGATCAATGCGCTACAAGATGAAAATGGCTGGTTCATGGACTGGCTTGCGCGGATGCATCGACGAAGTCTAGCGCGCGGCGCGCCCACCTTGGCGATGCCCCATAATGCGCAATGCAGTGGCAACACGGTTCAGGGGTGCAAGATGCAGTACGACCAATCATGGATGGGTTACGGGATCGTCGGCGGGCTCCAGGCCGGCGTGATCTCCGCGGTGGCAGGGCTGCTGCTGTTTTTCGTGTTCCACTGGCTGGGCCGGCGCAACGGCTGGAGCTACGGCCCGCAGATCGGCTGGTCGTTCCTGCTGGCGACCGTGCTGACCGCCGGCGGCGACCTGTGGGACCTGTTCTATTTCAATTACGGCCGGCTGCAGTCGCTGCAGTTGTTGAAGGTGAAGCTGGCCGAAGTCCACGACCCGGACAGCATCGGCCTGCGTGCGCTGTGCGAATTGCTTGGCGTGACCGTGGGCATCTACGTGGGCTGGGCGCTGTGCAGCGGCGACTGGCGCCGCCGCTTCGACGGGCGCAAGTAGTTCCTCAGCGCGCGGGCAGGCGGTGCGCGAACAGCCACGGCCACAGTTCTTTCGTGGCGTACGCCGCCTGCCAGGAGCCGTGGTTCACGCCGGGAAATTCGCTGTAGCGCACCTCGGCGCCGCGCGCCTGCAGCGCGCCTGTGCATGCGGCGCGATTCCTCCGGCGGCACCACGTCATCGAGCGCGCCGTGGAAGATCCATACCGGCAGCGTGCCGATGTGTGCGGCGACCCAGGCATACGGATCACCGGTCCCGGCGGGAATCCCCTGCACGGACAGGTCGGCGTTGTCGTTCGGATGGCGGATGCCGCCGCAGATGATGGCGGCAGCGGCGAACATGCCGGGGTGGTCCAAGGCGATCTGCCACGAGCCATAGCCGCCCATCGACAGGCCGGTGAGGTAGAGCCGCCGGCGGTCGCCGTGCCAGGCCTCGATGCTGTCGTCCAGCGCCCGCAGCGCCATCCGTGCGACCTCGCCGTTCCAGCGGCTGCCGGCCGGTGCCTGCGGGATCACCACCACGGCCGGGAAATCCCCGCCGTGTTCCTTCAGCCATGGCGGCAGGCCCTGGCTGAGCTGGGCGCGGTTGTCGTGGCCGCGCTCGCCGCTGCCGTGCAGGAACAGCACCACCGGCCAGCTGCGTTTGGCCGTCCAGCCGTCCGGCACGAAGACCTGGTAGCGGTAGGTCGTGCCATCCAGCTCCAGCGAGCGCTCGACGAAGCGCGCCGGTTCGTTCGCATGTCCGGCCGCGCTGACGGCGATCAGGCAAAGCAGCAGGGCGAGCTGGCGCATGGCGGGTACTCCGGACCAGCGGGTTACAGCAACGGGTCGAACAATCGTGCCACATGCATCGCCACCCGGCGCAGGTACGGCGTATCGCGGTATTCGTGCTCGTCGATGGCCTTCGAGCGGCTGAAGTCCGCGTTGAGCATCGCCGCGACCTCGGCGGCGAAGGCGTGGTCGACGGCCAGGGCGGCGACCTCGAAATTGAGCCGGAACGAGCGGCTGTCCAGGTTCAGGCTGCCGATCGCGGCGGTGTCGCGGTCGACCAGCAGCGCCTTCTGGTGCAGGAAGCCGGGCTGGTAGCGGAACACGCGGATGCCGGCGCGCACGGCGTGATAGGCGTGCAGGGTGGAGGCGAGGAACACGGTGCGGTGGTCCGGCCGCGACGGGATCAGCACGCGCACGTCGACCCCGCGCAGCACCGCCAGCTGCAGCGCGGCGCGTACCGCGTGGTCGGGCACGTAGTAGGGCGTGCTCAGCCACACGCGCTGGCGCGCCGCGTTGATCGCGGCGGCGAAGAACAGCGAGCCGGTTTCCTGCGGGTCGGCCGGGCCGCTGGCCACCACCAGTGCGCTGGCGCCGCCGTCGCCGGGCGGCGTGGGCAGCAGAGGCGGCGGCGCGCCGGTGATCCATTGCCAGTCCTCGGCGAACAGCTGCTGCAGGTCGGCCACCGCTGGCCCGCGCAGTTCCAGCTGGGTGTCGCGCCATGGCGCCAGCGGCGGCTTCAGGCCCAGGTATTCGTCGCCCACGTTGAGCCCGCCGACGAACGCGCGCGCGCCGTCCACCACCACGATCTTGCGGTGGTTGCGGAAGTTCAGCTGGAAACGGTTGCGCCAGCGGTGGGTGGCGAACGGATGGATCGCCACACCGCCTGCGCGCAAGGTCTCGACGTAGCGCCGCGGCAGCGCGTGGCTGCCGATGCCGTCGAACAGCACGCAAACCTGCACGCCGGCGGCCGCGCGTTGCAGCAGCATCTGCTGCAGGCGCCGGCCCAGCGCGTCGTCGTGGATGATGAAGAACTGCACCAGCAGGCAATGCTCGGCCGCAGCCATCGCCGTCAGCATGGCATCGAAGCCGGCTTCGCCGTCGATCAGCAGGCGCAACTGGTGGCCGCCGCGGAACGGCCGCCCCTGCAGTGCGCTGATCGCGGCGTAGCGCGCGCAGCCCGGATCGGCCGGCGGCACGGCGTCCGCGGCCGCAGGCAGCACGCGTGCGAGTGGTCCATGGTGCCCGGCGCGGTAGCCGAGGAAGCGGCTGGAGCCCAGATACAGGTACGGCAGCAAGGTCACGTACGGCAGAAGCAGCAGGCCGAGTGTCCAGCCGATCGCACCCTGCGGCGTACGCGTGTGCATCACCGCATGCATCGCCGCGAATACGCCCAGCAGATGCAGCACGACGATGCCGGTGGTGAGTGCGCTGGCGGTCATCGCGGGCGCGGCAGGCTCTCAGTCGCTCAGCAGCTGGTCGGCCAGGTGACGGGCCTGCTGGCGGATTTCCGGCATCGCGGTGGATTCCCACAAGGTGCCGCGCAACAGGCTGCCGATGGCGAACAGGTTCGGCCAGTAGCGATCCCCGTACTGCAGGTGGCCGTCGCTGTTGGCCAGCACGCCGAGGCCGAGCGGATCGGGTGCGATGTGCGCATTGGTGAGCAGCTGGCTGACCAGCCGGTGGCTGCTGCGGCGCACATCGGTATCCAGGCCCACGGTCTGGATCACCAGGTCGGCATCCAGCAGCCGGGTCGCGCCGGCGTGGCCCACGGTCAGTTGCAGCAGGTTGCCGGCGACGTCTACCGCATGCACGCGTCCGCGCTGGCGTTGCAGCCGGCCGCCGCGTTCCAGCGCAGTGATGGTTTCGCGTACCTGCGGCGGCATGCGGTGGCGCACCCGCTCCCACGCCCAGCGCGCGTGGCGCATGAAGCGTGAGCGCTGTTCCGGCGACAACTCGGCCCACAGGCCAGGCAGGTGCGGGCGCAGGCTGTCCACGACGGCACGCCATTCGGTGCCCTCCTGGGCGATCGCCTCGCGCACCAGATGCATCCAGCGGTGGATCTCCGGCGCATCGCGCATCGCCTCGACCAGCGCGGCGCCGTCATCGCTGGGCGCGGCAGCGGCGTGCAGATGCGCCTCGGGAAAGCGCCCGTGGCGGGAGAGCGCGACGAATTCGGCCTGCGGCCATTGCACAGACAATTCCAGCAGCACGTCGACGGCGGTCAGCCCCAGCCCGATCAGCACCACCTTGCGCGGCGGCGGTTGCCGGTCGGCGGCGTGGGCCAGCAGGTGCCATGGATCGACCACGTAACGGCCGCTGGCAAGAGCGGCGGCGCTGACCCCGGCCAGCGGCTGCGGCGGCAGCGCGCCCAGCGCCAGCACGGCGGCGTCGGCCTTGTGGCTTTCCTCGCCGTGGATCACGGTGACGCCAGCACGCTCTGGGACCAGCGCATCGACCGCGAACGGGATGATGTTGACGTGGTGTCCGTGCGCCTTGCCCCGCTGCAGCGCGCGCGCCACCTCCGCTTCGAGGTAGTCACCGTAGCGGCGGCGCGGCAGGAAGTCGGTGCCGGCGATGCTGGGGTCATCGCGCTGCATGAAGTCCAGGAAGCCGCGCGGCTTGCCGGCAAACATGCTCATCGAGGCCGCCCGCACGTTCAGCAGGTGGCGCTCCGAGGCGGTCCCATAGGCGATTCCGCGCGCCGGGGTGCCGCCGCCGGTGAACCAGTCCAGCTGCAGCGGCTGCGCCGACTCGCGCTCCAGAAGCTCGCTGAGCAGCGTGGCGGCCGCGGCGCCGCCGCCGATGATGGCGACCCGTCGAAACATGGAATTCCCTGTATGTGGTGTCGTGCCGGTCAGCCGGGCAGGCGGCCTGCGATGGCGCTGCGCTGTGGCTGCGCGACCCACCGCCCGGCGGGCTCGGCCTGCTCATAGGCAAAGTATTCTGACAGGTCGCCGCCATAGACGTGCAGCGAGAGTGCCGTTTCGTGCCGCGACAGGTTGCGGCAGCGGTGCGCGTGTCCGCGATCGCCCTCGAACCAGACGCCGTCGCCCGGGCCGAGCCAGTTCCGCCCCTGCAGGCTCAGTTCGCCGGAACTGGCGTCGCGGCGGTACGACTGCACTTCCAGCGCGCCCACCAAGGCCATTTCCAGGCCCCAAAGGCCAGCGTGGTCGTGCACCGGAGTGGCGTGGTTCGGCGGCCAGGCCAGCACCAGCACGCTGATCGGCGGCTTGCTGCGCTCGGCCAGCAGCCACCGTTCGAAACCGCGCTGGCGCAGGCGCAGCTTGGCCAGCCGGGTGGCCAGCGCCGACGCGTCCTGATGCACTACGCGGCCCAGTTCCCGCGCCATCGTGGCGAGGTCGGGGTGTTCGGTGGTGGCATGCTCGAGCGCGATCGTGCGCAGGGTCTTCAAGGTGTGCTGGTGCGTGCCCATGCGTGGAACCTGGCAGGGTGAATGGGCGCCAGTGGAGCATGCGTATCGTTAAAGGCGCGTAAGCCGGCGGCATCGCTGCAGGGACGTGCGCCGGCCTGCAGATGGGCGCCCGGCCGACGTGGCCGCCGGCCGCGGCGCCCGCCCGGGGACTGCTATTTGCGCAGGTCGAACGTCACCGGCACCCGCGCCCATGCGCGCACCGCCTGTCCGTTCACCACCGCCGGCTGGAACCGCCATCCGGCGAGCACCTGCTCGACGGCGCTGCGGTCGAGCAGCAGGTAGCCGCTGCCGCGTTCCACCGACACCTGTACCGGCTTGCCGGTCTCGTCCACCAGCACCCGCAGCAGCACCGTGCCCTGCATGCGCTGTTGCAGGGCGCGGGTGGGGAAGCGCAGCGGGGCCGAGCGGTAGGCGAGACTGGCTTCGACCGGCGCCGTCGCGGCCGGGCCTGGGGTGCTGGCGTTCGGCAACAGGGTCGGGGTGAGGACCGGCGGCGTGGCGACGTTGCCTTCGGCACTGGGCACGACTGCCGGTGGGCTGGCCGGCCGCGGGCGCGCGACGGGCGCGGCGGGCGGATGCGGCAAAGGCTTCATCTCGATCGGCGGCAGCGGCGGCAACGGCGGTTTCGGCTCCGCGAAGCGGATCGTGGGTATCGGACTGATCTGTTCGATCGCGTGGAAAAACGACGGTGCAGTTGGTCGCGAGGCAATCACGATCACGGCAAGGTTGAGTGCGATCGCCGCGCTGATGGCGGCTATACGCGCATGGTCGGGATGGGGGCGATGGACAACGGCCAGGCTAGCGGACGACATGGCGACCTCCTGACTTCGGTGGGATGTTGCGGCAGACCGGCTGCGTGAGCAGGGGGATCGTGCTGCCGCGACTGCAGCGTAAGCCCCGGGAAGGCGGTTGCGCAAGCAGACGGCTGGATGGCCAAATGGGTGGAACGCAGCGATGCGGCCGCGGCGGGAAAGAAGAGCCGCGCGGGAGGCGGGTGGTCAGAGGATGGTCCGCGCCGCCACGGGAGCTTGCACGGCGATGGCCGTGGCCTGGCGCGGATTCACGAACCTGTTCCCGGTGAAGGCTGTTTTGATGCGGACCTCGCGGGGATGCCGTTGTCCTGCAAGAATCGCTCGCTGGCGATGGGCCGGCATGCGGCGAGGAACGACGATGAACTTGATCACATGGGCAGGCGTGGTGGGGTTGGCGTGCGGCGGCCTGGTGCTGGGCACGCCGGCGCGGGCCGGCGACCTCTCCTGCAAGATGAGTTTCCAGTTGTCCGGCTGGTCGGTGTTCTACAAGACCGCCACCGGCAGCGGCACGGTCCGCTGCAGCAACGGGCAGAGCCTCAACGTAAAGCTGCGCGCCAAAGGCGGCGGGCTGACCTTCGGCAAGACCAAGATCACCCAAGGCGTCGGCAAGTTCAGCGGGGTCAGCAACGTGCGCGACGTGCTGGGCCATTATGCGAACGCCGAGGCCCATGCAGGCGCAGCGAAGTCGGCCGAGGCGCAGGTGCTGACCAAGGGCAACGTTGCGCTGGCGCTCAGCGGCAAGGGCGAAGGCTGGAACCTGGGCGTGGCATTTGGCGCGTTCATCATCGAATAGCATGTCGGGCGCCGGGGCGGCCATGCGCCCCGGTAGGCGGGCGTGTCCGTGTCCCGGTAAGGTATGCCCACGCGTCTCGCGTTACCCAGGAGCCACGCATGTCCGGCACATCCGCTGCGGCGATCCCGCGCTACAGCTTCGGCGACGAGCTTGCCAGCAGCATCATCCACGGCCTCGGCATCGTGCTCAGCATCGCCGGGCTGGCGACGCTGGTGGCGTTCGCGGCCCTGCATGGCAACGCGCTGACGGTGGTGGCCTGCGCAGTGTTCGGCACCTCGCTGGTGCTGTTGTACACCGCCTCCACGCTGTACCACTCGATTCCCGTGGCCGCCGCCAAGCCGGCGCTGCGTGCGCTCGACCACATCGCGATCTACGTGCTGATCGCCGGCACCTATACTCCGTTCACCCTGGTCGCCTTGCCCGGTGCATGGGGCTGGAGCCTGTTCGTGGCGGTGTGGACACTGGCGCTGGCCGGCAGCGCGCTGGAGCTGGGCCTGCTTCGACGCTACCGCAAGCTGGCGGTGTTGCTGTACGTGGGCATGGGCTGGATTGGCATGATCGCGTTCAAGCCGCTCAGTGAGCACCTGCAGGCCGGCGGCATGCTGTTGCTGATCGGCGGTGGCGTGGCCTATACGCTGGGCGTGCCGTTCTACCTGTGGCGCCGGCTGCCCTATCACCACACGTTGTGGCATGTGTTCGTGCTGGCCGGCAGCGTGCTGCACTTTCTCGCCGTGCTGCTGTACGTGATTCCGGACGTGCCGGCATGAGCATGCCGGTCGCGCTCGAGACCTTGCGTCGCGAGCTCGACGATGCGGCCACCCACCTGGGCCGGCCGCACGAACTGCGCTTCAAGCCGATGTTCGGTGGCCTGATGGCGTACCTCGATGAGAAACCGTGTGCCTGGCTGACGTCCGGTGGGCTGGCCCTGAAATTGGCGCCCGCCGATCAGGCGGCGCTCCTGCGGCTCGAAGGGACGGCGCGGCTGATCGCGAAACCGGGTGCGGCGCCGAGCCGCCACTACATCGTGCTGCCCGCTGCGCTCACTTGCGACACGGTGCAGCTCGCCGGCTGGCTGGCCAGGAGTGCGACCGGGGCGGCGCGAAAGGCGCGCTGAGACGCGTTCAACCGAACAGCATCGCCACGCCGAACAGTCCGACCATCACGAACGAGAGCACCAGTTTCACCAAGGTGCCGGCCAGCAGGCCGAGCCAGGTGCCGACGCCGACATGGGCCGAGCGCAGCACGCTGGTGCCGGAGGCCAGCTCGCCGCCGAGCGCGCCGAGGAACGGCCCGAACAGCAGGCCTGGGATGCCGAAGAACATGCCGACCAGGGTACCCAGGCCCGCGCCCCACAGGGCCAGCTTGCTGGCGCCGATGCGTTTGGCGCCGAACGTGCTGGCGACGAAGTCGACGATCACCCCGATCGTGCCGAGTGCGCCGATGATCAGCAGCCACCACAGCCCCAGGTGCCGGTAACCGTCCACCGCCGCGACCAGCCAGATGCCGCCGAACAGCATCGGGATGCCGGGCAAGGTCGGCAGCACGGCGCCGGCCAGGCCGCCGACGATCAGCAACGCGGCCAGTACATACAACGCGATATCCATCAGTCGGGTTCCGTTGGCGCGGTCACACGGCGGACAGCCCGCCGCACAACCTTGGCTGGATGAGACACTATGGCACGCACCGCGCATGGTTCGCGCCAGCCGGAATCCCCGTGGACGCTGCCAACCCGATCCTGCTCAAGGCCGACGAGCTTGGTCGCATCGAACTCATCGAGCGCGACGGCGTGCGGCTGATCCGCCGCGACGTCCGCGCCGCGCGATGGTGGGCATGGCTGGCCGCCCATCGTGCGGCGGCGCGCGAGGCCCGGGCGCTGTCGCGGCTGGCCGGGATCGATGGCGTGCCGGCGCTGCTTGGCTGGGATGGCCGCGAACTGCTGCGCAGCTACCTCGCCGGCGCGCCGATGCAACAGGCGCGGCCGCGCGAACGCGGTTACTACCGCGACGCACTGCGCTTGGTGGCGCGACTGCACCGCCGCGGCATCGTGCACAACGACCTGGCCAAGGAGCCGAACTGGCTGGTACGCGCGGACGGCCGTCCGGCGCTGGTGGATTTCCAGCTCGCCTGGACCCGCGGCCGTCGCGGCCGGTTGTTCCGGGTGCTGGCGCGCGAGGACTTGCGCCATCTGCTCAAGCACAAGCGCACGTATTGCCCGGGGGCGTTGAGCGCGCGCCAGCGCAAGATGCTCGAAACCCCCGCGCTGCATTCGCGCCTGTGGCGCGCCACCGGCAAGCGGCTGTACAAACTGGTCGCGCGCCGCGTGTTCGGTTACTGGGACAACGAAGGCAAGGGGCGCGTGCGCGATTGAAGCATCCCGCAGGGGACGACTACTTCTCCACGAACGCCCGCTCGACCACGTAGTCGCCCGGTTCGCGCGTGCGCGGCGAGGCCTGGAAGCCGCGGCCATCGAGCAGGGCGCACAGGTCGTCCAGCATCGCCGGGCTGCCGCACAGCATCACGCGATCGGTGTCCGGGTTCAGCGGCGGCAGCCCGGTGGCCTGGCTCATCGCGCCGTCGGCGATCGCGTCGGTGATGCGGCCGCGATGGCGGAACGGCTCGCGCGTCACCGTCGGGTAATAGATCAGCTTTTCGCGCACCAGCTCGCCCAGGTACTCGTGCTGCGGCAGCTCGTGCTCGAGATAGTGCGCATAGGCGAGGTCGTTGACCTGGCGCACGCCATGGGCCAGCACGATCCGGTCGAAGCGCTCGTAGGTATCCGGGTCGCGGATGATGCTCATGAACGGTGCCAGCCCCGTGCCGGTGCCGAGCAGGTACAGGTTCCTCCCGGGCTTGAGGTCGGTCAGCACCAGGGTGCCGGTGGGCTTGCGCGTGACGATCAGCGGGTCGCCGGGTTGCAGGTGTTGCAGGCGCGAGGTCAGCGGGCCGTCCGGCACCTTGATCGAGAAGAACTCAAGATGCTCCTCCCAGCTGGCGCTGGCGATCGAATAGGCGCGCATCAGCGGACGGCCATCCGTCTCCAGCCCGATCATCACGAACTGGCCGCTGTCGAAGCGGAAACCTGGGTCGCGCGTGGTGCGAAAGGAGAACAGGTTGTCGTTCCAGTGCCGCACGTCGATCACGTGCTCGGTTGCCATTGCCACCATGGTTGGTCGTCTCGCGTTGTTGCGGTGTCGGGGTTCCGGAGAAGTCGCACGCCAGGCCATCCGGCATGCCGGAGCGGGGGACTCGCGGGGAGGGCGGCCACGGCCGCGGAGCCTTGCGAGCGCCGGGATGGCCGCGGCGGCAGGTGTTCAAGGATACGCGAGCGGGCCGCGCGGCGCCTGTGCCGGCTGCTGCCGCGACGAGCGGTATGGCCTCCAGCCACTACAATGGCGGCATGCCCACCCGCTTCAGACACGAACCAGCGCTCGCCAACGCCGACGAGTGGCGCTGTCGCGTCGCCCCGATGATGGACTGGACCGACCGGCACTGCCGCTACTTCCATCGGCTGCTGTCGCCGCGTGCGCGGCTGTATACCGAGATGGTGACCAGCGCGGCGCTGGTGCGCGGCAAGCAGTTGCGGCTGCTCGAGCACAGCCAGCAGGAGCATCCGCTGGCCTTGCAGTTGGGCGGCAGCGAGCCGCGCGAGCTGGCGCAGGCGGCGCGTTTCGGCGCCGAGGCGGGCTACGACGAGATCAATCTCAACGTGGGCTGTCCGTCGGACCGGGTGCAGTCGGGCCGCTTCGGCGCCTGCCTGATGCGCGAGCCGGCGCTGGTGGGCGAGTGCGTGAAGGCGATGCGCGACGCGGTCAGCGTGCCGGTGACGGTGAAGTGCCGCATCGGCGTGGACGACCAGGACGACTACGCCGACCTGCAGCACTTCACCGAGCTGATGCTGGAAGCCGGCGTCGAGGTGCTGGTGGTGCACGCACGCAAGGCCTGGCTGCAAGGGCCTGTCGCCGAAGGAGAACCGCGAGGTGCCGCCGCTGGACTACGAGCGGGTGTACCGGCTCAAGCGCGAGTTCCCGCAGCTGGTGGTGGTGATCAACGGCGGCATCACCACGGTGGAGCAGGTGCAGGCGCACCTGGCGCAGCTCGACGGCGTGATGCTGGGTCGCGCCGCGTACCACGATCCGTACGTGCTGGCGCAGGTCGAGCATGCGCTGTACGGCGAGCCGCTGCCCAGCCGTGAAAGCGTGTTGCGGCACATGCGGCCGTACGTCGAGGCCGAGCTGGCGCGGGGCACCGCGCTCAAGCACATCAGCCGGCATCTGCTGGGCCTGTATCAGGGCGAACCGGGCGCCCGCGCGTTCCGCCGGACGCTCAGTGAGGGCGCGCATCTGCCGGGTGCAGGCTGGGCGCTGCTGGAACGGGCGATGGCACCCTGCGCGGTGGCGGCGTGACAGCCGCCGCCCGTCCGGTCAGTATTCAGGCCTGATTGCCTAGGCTGCACGTTTCGGTAGCTGCCAGGCGGGAATTCCACGCATGACAACGCACAAAAACTTCATCCCGGCTCTGTTCATATCGCTGCTCAGTGCCTCCGCGGCGGCCTTGGCGCAGTCGGCCGAATCGGCGGTGACGCTGGACCAGGCGGTGCGCAGGGTGCAGCAGGACAGCGGCGGCAAGGTATTGTCGGCCGAACAGCGGGGGGTCGGGCGCCGGCAGGAGTACCGCATCAAGGTGCTCACGCCGGACGGTCACGTAAAAGTGATGGTGGTCTCTTCCGAATCGGGCAAGAATCCGCCATCGACCCAATCAACCAAGAATCCGCCCGCCAAGCACGCGGGCAGCAAGGAGAAACACTGATATGCGCATCCTGTTGGTGGAGGACGAGGCGCCGTTGCGCGAGACGCTGGCGGCCCGCCTGAAGCGGGACGGTTTTGCGGTCGATGCGGCGCAGGACGGCGAGGAGGGCATCTACCTCGGCCGCGAGGTGCCGTTCGACCTGGCGATCATCGACCTGGGGCTGCCCAAGATGTCCGGCATGGAGCTGGTCAAGGCGCTGCGCGAGCACGGCCAGCGTTATCCGATCCTGATCCTGACCGCGCGCGGCAGCTGGCAGGACAAGGTGGAGGGGTTGAAGCACGGCGCCGACGACTATCTGGTGAAGCCGTTCCACGTCGAGGAACTGCTGGCCCGCATCAACGCGCTGGTGCGTCGCGCCAGCGGCTGGTCGAAGCCGATTCTGGCCTGCGGCATGATCAAGCTGGACACCACCGCGCAGACGGTGACGGTCGAAAGCAAGCTGGTCGACCTCACCAGCTACGAGTACAAGGTGCTGGAGTACCTGATGCTGCATGCCGGCGAGCTGGTTTCCAAGGCCGACCTCACCGAACACATCTACCAGCAGGATTTCGACCGCGACTCCAACGTGCTCGAAGTGTTCATCGGCCGGTTGCGGCGCAAGCTCGACCCGGAAGGCACCCTCAAACCCATCGAGACGGTACGTGGACGCGGATACCGCTTTGCCATCCCGCGCACCGACGGCGACGACGAATGAGCGTGGGTCGCCGCGTGGTCCGCTTTCAATGGCGGCGCGCGCGGCGATCGCCACCAGCTTCGTGCTGGCGGGCTTTCTCGGCTTGGTCGGGCTGACCCTGACCCAGACCAACAAGGCGCGCGCGCTGCGCACGCTGCATGACCGGCTCGAGAATTTCGCCATTGCGTACATCACCAATACCGACGTCAACCGGTACGGCAAGCTGCTGTCGCCGGAAACGTCGCCGAACCCCAACTTCTCGCGGCCGGGCTCCGGCCTGTACGCGGTGGCGCTGGGCGACCAGGGTTACCACTGGGAATCGTCATCGGCGATCGGCCGCGACTTCACTTTCCTGAAGCCGCTGGAGCCGGGGCAGAGCCAGTTCGTGGGGCCGGTCGACACCCGCATGGGCCGGCTGTACTACTACAGCTACGGGGTGGCGCTGGATACGGTGGAGAAGAAATCGGTGCGGCTCACCGTGATGGTGGCGCAGACCGAGGACCAGTTCGAGGGCGAAAACGCGGTATTCCGGCATACCCTGGTGATCTGGCTGTCGATCCTTGGCGTGATGCTGATCGTGCTGCAGCTGTTGCTGCTGCGCTGGAGCCTGACCCCGCTGCGCAAGGTGGCCAGCGACATGAGCCGGGTCGAGCGCGGCGACAGTGAACAGCTGGACAGCCAGTACCCGCTCGAGCTGACCGGCCTGACCGAACGCATCAATGCGTTCATCACCAACGAGCGCGAACAGCGTACGCGTTACCGGCACACCCTGGCCGACCTGGCGCACAGCCTGAAGACGCCGCTGGCGGTGATCCGTTCGCAGCTGGAATCGCCGACGACGGGGGATGAGGCGGCTCGGCGCGCCAGCGTGCTCGACCAGGTGCGGCGGATGAACGAACTGGTCGCCTACCAGCTGTCGCGCGCCGCCACCTCCGGCCGGCAGACCTTCGCCAGCGCGGTGCCGATCGCCGGCCACGCCGAGGACCTGGTGCAGGGCCTGGAGAAGGTCTACGCGTCGAAGAACGTGCTGTGCGAATTCGACATCGAGGACGGCGCGGTGTTCTACGGCGAGCAGGGCGACCTGCTGGAGCTGCTGGGCAACCTGCTGGAGAACGCGTTCAAGTGGGCCGGCCACCGCGTGCTGCTGGTGGTGAAGATGCTGCCACAGGCCGGCCGGCAGCGGCCCGGCATGTGGCTGAGCGTGGAGGACGATGGTCCCGGCATCGCCGAGGACAAGATCGAGAAGGTGCTGCAACGCGGCGTGCGTGGCGACGAGCGGGTGCAGGGCCACGGCATCGGCCTGTCGATCGTGCAGGACATCGTGCACGCCTACCAGGGCGAGCTGGTGGTCGACCGCTCACCTGAATTCGGCGGCGCGCGTTTCAGCGTGAAGCTGGCGGCAAGCTGAGCCAGGGAGCTTTTCGACCAGACTCTCAGCGTGCACGGCAGAAGCCGGCTGGCTCGCAACCTTCGGCCGGCGAACGGCCGTAGAACTCCTCCAGCAGCCCGGCGATCGCCGGCTCGGCCTCGCGCAACAGCGCCGGCTGCGAGTAGTGCAGTTCGCTGACCACGGCGAAATACTCGGCGGCGCTTTCGGTGGCGTACTGGTCGATCGGGCTGTCGCAGCTGTCTTCCGGCATCGCGGCCAGGCGGTCGTAGGCCTGCTGGAACTGCTGGATCCAGCGCCGCCGCGGGATGTTCACCAGCGGCGGCACGCCGTCGGGCGGGCCATCGAGCATGTCCAGCTTGTGCGCCATCTCGTGCACGACCACGTTGTAGCCGTCCCACGGCTGCTCCAGGTCCAATTGCACGTCGGCCAGCGACAGCACCAGCGGGCCGCGCTCCCACGCCTCGCCGATGCGGATCTCGTCGCCTTCGGTGACCACGCCGGTGCGGTCGTCGTGATGGCTGCGCCGCACCTTGAACTCACCCGGGTAGATCAGCACCTCGCGCCAGCCGCGCAGGCTGGCCGCGCCCTGCTGCAGCGCCGGCAGGCAGGCCTGCATGGCGATCAACAGGCGCCAGTAATCGTCCAGCACGGCGCCGGCCAGCGCATGGAAACGCTTGCGCGCCAGGAAAAGGGCAGACAGCCGACGCAGGTGTTGTTGTCGTTCGGGGTCGAGCCGCCGCGCCAGTGGACAGCCGGCCAGTGCGCGTCGCCATAGCCGGTCGGCAATGGGCGCGGGTTCAAGACGCGCTCGCAGTGAGTGCCACCATTGCCCCGGCATGACGCCGAGCGCTTACTGGATCGATCCAGGCAGCAACGATTGCCAGCCCAGATGTGGCCGGCGGGTTGGCATCGGCGCGGAAGAGGCACCGCCGGAGCGACCGCCGTCATTGCCGGAGGCGCTGCTGGAGCTGTCGCTGCTGCTGGCCGGTGGACAGTCGCGGGCCAGTCCCGAGTACATCGCCGCCACTGCTGTTGCCGTCGTGGGGGCTGGCGTTGTCGAGCGCTGAATGTGAGGAGCTGTCCAGTTCCTGGCTGGTGTCTAGGCTCGTCGCCGCGGCGCTGCCGATCCCGGCAATGCACAAGGCGCAACCGATAAGCCAATGGGTGGCACGCATGGCGATCGAACTCCCTGACCCGCAAGCGAAGGCCTTGATCGTCTCAGAAACATGGACACCTTGCCAGTGCTGCCGCCCCGCCAGCGGGCATCCGACGGGGCAGTGCGATCACCCGCAGGGCTGGTCGGCCGGGCTAGAATCCGCCGATGTCCAATCTGCCCCGCCATCCCTATCCTTGTTGCTGCCGGCCCATCGTCGTCGCGCCCGAGGCCTATTGATGGAGCCGTCGCAATTGCTGGCCCTGCTGGCCGCAGGCGAACCGCTGTCCGGCGCTGGCCTTGCCGCGCAGGCCGGGGTGACCCGTGCGGCGATCTGGAAGCAGGTCGAGGCCTTGCGCGCCCGCGGCGTGCCGATCGAGGCGCGTGGCGCGGCCGGATACCGCCTGCCATGGCCGCTGCAGATGCTGGACGCCGAAGCGGATCCGGGCCGCCGTGCCGGCGCCGCTGGCGCATTCGCTGGGCGCGTTGGAGGTGCATTGGGAACTCGACTCCACTTCCAGCGAGCTGCAGCGCCGCGGCGCCGCGGCGAAGGACTTCAGCGTCGTGCTGGCCGAGACCCAGACATGCCGGCCGCGGCCGGCGCGGCCGCGAGTGGCTGTCGCCGCCGGGGCTCAATCTGTACCTGTCCTGCCTCAAGCGTTTCGAATCGGGCTTTGCCGCGCTGAGCGGCCTGTCGCTGGCGATCGGCGTGATCGTGCTGCGCGCGCTGGAAAACCTCGGTATCGCCGGGGCCGGGCTGAAATGGCCGAACGACGTGCTGGCCGCTACCGATGGCCGGCCGGGCGGCAAGCTGGGAGGCATCCTGGTCGAGCTGAGCGGCGAATACCAGGGGCCGTGTGCGGCGATCATCGGCATCGGCCTCAACCTGCGGCTGACGTCGGCGCTGCACGAACAGGCCGGGCAGCCGGCCTGCGACTCTGGCCACGCTGGCCGGCGGCACGCCACCGGATCGCAATCGCGCCGCGGCGGCGCTGGTCGCGGCGCTGGTCGAGGGGCTGCGGCAGTTCGAGCGCGATGGGTTCGCCGCGTTCGCCGCCGACTACGCGCGCCACGACCTGCTTGCGCGATCAGCCGCTGCGGTTGAGTGGGGCATTGGGTGCGTTCGACGGTGTGGGCGCCGGGGTGGATGCGCTCGGCGCGCTGCAGGTGCGCATGGCCGACGGCAGCGTGCGCCGGATCGACAGCGCGGATGTCACGGTGCGCCGCGCATGAGGCTAGAGCCTGCTCATGGCCTCCAAGCACCCCGCGCCGGGAGCTGTTTGCGCGCAGGCCAAGGAAGAGGGAGGAAGTGGACGTCCGTCCACGACCGAGTGATGACGCAGGCATGGGGGCAAACAGCCCCGGCCCGGAGGGTTGCCATCGAGTGGCCGCCATGCGACAGCGCGCGGCTTGGCCTGACAGCCAGTCAGGCGCTGCGCCACGCACTGCCACCTGGCGACCACTCGATGGCAACGCGGGGTACTTGGAGGCCATGAGCAGGCTCTTGCTCGACCTTGGCAATACGCGGCTGAAGTGGGCGCTGCAAGCGCAGCCGGACGGATGGCTGGCGCGTGGCGCGCTGGACTGGCAGGAGGAGGGGTTTGCGGCCGCTCTGGAATCGGCCTGGACTGGCCTGCCGCGACCGGCGCGGGTGATCGCGGCGTCGGTCGTCGATGCCGCGCGCGAAACGCAGGTGGCGGCCGTGGCGGAGCGTCTGTTCGCCCTGGCGCCGACCTGGTTGCGCACGCCGGCGCAGGCCTGCGGCGTGCATAACGCCTATGCCGAGCCGCAGCGGCTGGGCGTGGATCGTTTCCTGGCGATGGTGGCGGCGCATGCCGATGGCCACGCGCCGTGCGTGCTGGCCGGTGTCGGTACGGCACTCACCCTCGATGCCTTGGCGGCTGACGGTCGGCACCTGGGCGGCCTGATCGCACCAGGCCCGCAGCTGATGCAGCAGTCGCTGCTGGGCGCGACGGCACGGGTGCGGCCGGAGCGACCGGGCGACGATCGTGGAACTGGCCGACAACACCGCCGATGCGGTGGCCTCGGGCTGCTGGCAGGCGGCTGCCGCGCTGGTCGAACGCTTCGCCGCGCGCACGGCCGCGCGACTCGGCGCGACGCCGGAGCTGATCCTCGGCGGTGGCGATGCCGCGTCGCTGCTGCCGCTGCTGTCGCTGCCGGCCCGGCTGAGCCAGGACGGCGTGCTGCGCGGCCTCGCCGTGTGGGCCAATGCGCCATGACGCCGGCGTTGTCCATTTAGAATGATGATCGCTGCCGGTTGATGGGGGTTCGATGTTCCTGCGTCTGCTGTTCGTACTGTCTGACCGCGCTCAATATCGCGGTGGGCGCCTGGCTGTTGCTGGGGCAACCGTATGCCCGCGGCGGCGTACCCAGCGATCCCGGCGTGGCGGAACTGCGTCTGCTGTCGGAATTGCCGCAACCCGGCCCGGCGGCGACGGCAGCCCATGCCTGCGGCGGTAACGCCGCGCAATCTCAGCTACAGCTGCCTTGCAATCGGTCCGTTCGCCACCCCCCAGGACCTGCGCAACGCGCGCCAGGCGCTGTCCGCGCAGGCCACGCGGATGCGCTCGCGCCAGGAGCAGGCCAGCCAGACCAGCGGCTGGTGGGTCTACCTGCCGGCCGCCGGCAGCCGCGCGCAGGCGCTGGCGGTGGCGCGCCAGCTGGCGGCACGCGGCATCAACGATTACTTCGTGGTCAGCTCCGGCGACCAGCCCAACACGATCTCGCTGGGCCTGTTCAAGGACCCGGCGAATGCGCGCAAGCGCCGCGACGAAGTCGCCGCGGCCGGCTTTCCCGCCCGCATGAACGAGCGCAGCGAGAGCGTGCCCGAATACTGGCTGGACCTGGTGGTCGCCGACGGCAGCAACTTCGACTGGCGCAGCCGCGTCCGCACCAGCGGCATCGGCTCGCACAGCACCGGTTGCTTCTGAGCGCGCGCCGCGATGCGGCCTGCTAGAATCCCCTGCCTTCGCCGGCATAGCTCAGTTGGTAGAGCAACTGATTTGTAATCAGTAGGTCGCGGGTTCGATTCCTGCTGCCGGCACCACGAACACCATGCGCCTGCGGCCTTGGCTGAACGCTTGCCACCGGTCTTAACGCGGCCGTCGCGATCCGTCCACTTCGGCCTGTTCACCCTCCGACTCTTCCGGGCGCGTGAGGGCACATCATGGGCACGCTTTACGTGGTGCAAGGCTTTCACGAGGTGGACAGCGACATCGTCGCGGACAAGCCGATCCTTCACGGCATGGAGCAGCTGGCGCGCACACGTGGCGAGATGCTGGCGGCACGGCGTGACGGCGTAGTGGTCTATGCGCAGGCGGCAGACGTCGATCGCGGCGAATACTCGGAGCCGGTCATTCTCGCCAAGTACGGCCGGGTACCGCATGCCGAGCAGCAAAGCCTGCGCCAGGCTGGCTAGTCACCACGCCGCAACGGCGAGTGACGGGCCAGGATCCGGAGGCAACCGCCGCACACGCCACGTGGGTGCAGGCCGACAGACGCGGCGTGTCGCGCCGCGCAGACTCGGCAGACACCGGAAAGCTGCGACCTCCTCACCTAGGGCGCGGATGGGCATTCCGGAGAATTTGTTTATCCGGGGAGCAGCGATGCGCACGGTGTTGATGATCAGGGAAAGCCGCCATGGCCTGTGGTGCATCTGTAGCGGGGAAGCTGTGCTGTACGACAAGCTGCGCTTTGCGCACGCGATCCGGCTGGCCCGCGGCCTGGCCCGCGAGGAGCATGCCAGCTCCGGCAGCATGGTCAGCGTTGAGATGGTCTGTTCGGAATTCACCATCACCCTGATGCATTACGCCGGGCCGGCCACGCCGCAACCTGTCGCGGCCTGATGCCGCCGGAGCAAACCGCAGCTTGGGTTTGCGCACCGGTTACACGTTGACGGAGAGCAGCATCCGGCGTTGCCGTGCAGCAACGTGGCGTCTCAATTGCTTGTGATACGGAAACCATCGTCGCGCTTCCTTGCCGATTCGCCAACCCGGCCGGCAGCCGCAATGCACATGCACACAACGTGAAAGCTCGTTAGCATTGACCCGACGGCTGCGCAGGGGCAGCCCAGGGTGATCAACATGCAAACGCTTCTTGCACATTCCGCCATCTGGCGTGGAGTGTTGCTGTTTGCAGGGATGCTGTTCGGAAAAATCGTTCGGAATGCAAAGCCTGGGGCTTCGCTGGTCCGTGGCGCCGCGGATTTGGTGTCGTGGCATCCGGGGGCGCGCTCGCGTCGCGAGGACGAGCTGGCGCGAAGCCGTCAGGCGGAATTGGACTAACCAGAGAACATGCCGGGGTGGGTAATGCGGTTGCAGTGGATGCGATCGCCGTAGTCGTGCGCGTTCGTGTCGCTGGCCACGACGTCGTCCGCCACTGGGCTCCGGCGACGGACAAGATGCATGCAGACGGATGGCCAGGGCATGGTCATGGGCATGCTCTGCGCCAGCGGCGCATCCGTAATTGCGACTACACCGCTGAGCCAGCGGAAGCATCGAGCGGCAACCCGCTCTGCCGATCTTCGATGACGGCCGCTTGCCGGGACCGGCGGCCGCCAGTCCGGTGTCGGCGGGATCATTCCGGTAAACTGCCTCGAGGGTGTCTCTCACTGGGCGGCGTTGGTTCGCTCGACGGCAAGACCCCAATTCTTCTCAGCCGCCGCGATACCGACAGTCGGCGGCGTGCAATGGCTCAGGCCGTGCGACGCGATACATGGCAGGTAACCTCGGATCATGGACAACCAGACCGTTTCATTGATCGGCGTACCGACCGATATCGGCGCCGGCCACCGCGGCGCCGCGATGGGGCCGGAGGCGCTGCGGGTGGCCAACCTGGCCGAAAAGCTGGAGCGCCGCGGGCTGAAGGTGATCGACCGGGGCAACCTGCAGGGGCCGCTCAATCCGTGGCTGCCGCCCGAGCATGGTTATCGCCATCTGGATGAGGTGGTGGCCTGGAATACGGCCGTCTATACGGCTGTCCACCAGGAGCTTCAGGCGGGGCGACTGCCCATCATGCTGGGCGGCGACCACTGCCTGGCGATCGGCTCGATTTCGGCGGTGGCCCGCCATTGCCACGATGAAGGCAGGCAGCTGCGCGTGCTGTGGCTGGATGCCCATACCGATTTCAACACGGCGCAGGCCACGCCCACCGGGAATATCCACGGCATGCCGGTGGCCTGCCTGTGCGGCATCGGCCCGGAGGGGCTCACCGGGCTCAGCGGCAGCACGCCGGCGACCACGCCGGACGTATTCCGCTACATCGGCATCCGTTCGGTCGACGAGGGCGAGAAGCGGTTGGTGCGCGCTGCCAACATGCAGGTCCACGACATGCGCCATATCGACGAGGTGGGCATGAAGCGCGTGATGGAAGAGGCGCTGGCCGGGATCGACGGCAATACCCACCTGCACGTGAGCTTTGACGTCGATTTCCTCGACCCCAGCATCGCGCCGGGCGTGGGCACCACCGTGCGTGGCGGGCCGAATTACCGCGAGGCGCAGTTGTGCATGGAAATGCTTGCCGATACGGGGCGCGTGGCGTCGCTGGATATCGTCGAGCTGAACCCGGCGTTCGACAAGCGTAACCAGACCGCGAAGCTGGCGGTGGATCTGGTCGAGTCGCTGTTCGGCAAATCCACGCTCATCCGCTGAAGCGGGTTGGCGGAGTTTCGACGCGATCCCACGGGATCACGTCGTACGCTCATTCCTCGATCAGCCTGGCATCCGGCGCGTTCGCCATCACCGAGGCGATGCCGGCGTCGCGCGAGCGTTCGCTTTCGTACATCTCGCTGCTGCCGATGACCTGGTGATTTGCGGCCTTCAGGTTGAAGTGGAGCTTGCCGTTGACCGAAGTCTTCTTCTCGTAGTGCGCCGCATTCGGCGCGTTCTTGCGCACCGATTCGATGCCGCTGTGAGCGCTGGCCTTGTCCTTGTAGCCCTCGCTCTTCAGAATGATCTCGCCGTTGCCGGCCTTGAGGTTGAAGTAGGTTTCGCCGTTCTTGCCGGTAAATACGGTGAATTTGCCGCTCATCAGCTGGGTCTCCTTGCCGCGGTCGATCGGCAGAATCTGGACCGGCGCATGTGATTTTCTTGGCAAGGGCGACCGTCTGGCCGGTCGAGCTGTTTCACTGGATGTCGTAGACTGGCGTTTTCCTTGCGCGGCGCAGCATGAACACCCGAGTCCTCACCGGCATCACCACCACCGGTACCCCGCACCTGGGCAATTACGTGGGCGCGATCCGCCCGGCCATCGAAGCCAGCCGCCGCGACGACGTGGATGCTTTCTTCTTTCTTGCCGACTACCACGCGCTGATCAAGAGCGACGACGCAGCACGGATCGAGCGTTCGCGGCTGGAGATCGCCGCCACCTGGCTGGCCGCCGGGCTCGACCCGCAACGGGTCACCTTCTACCGCCAATCGGACATCCCGGAAATTCCGGAGCTGACCTGGTTCCTCACCTGCATCGCCTCGAAGGGCATGCTCAACCGCGCGCACGCGTACAAGGCCGCGGTGGACAAGAACGCCGCGGCGGGCGAGGACGCCGATGCCGGCATCACTGCCGGCCTGTACATGTATCCGGTGCTGATGGCGGCCGACATCCTGGCGTTCGATGCGAACCTGGTGCCGGTGGGGCGCGACCAGATCCAGCACATCGAGATGGCGCGCGACCTCGGCCAGCGATTCAACCATCTGCATGACCGCGAGTTCTTTGTGCTGCCGGAAGCGCTGATTGAGGAGCAGGTGGCCACGTTGCCGGGCCTGGACGGCCGCAAGATGTCGAAAAGCTACGACAACACGATCCCGCTGTTTGCCGGCGGCAAGAAGCAGCTGCGCGAGACGATCATGCGCATCGTCACCGACTCGCGCCTGCCCGGCGAACCGAAGGACCCGGACGATTGCGCGCTGTTCACCATCTTCCGCGCGTTCGCCGGCGAGGCCGAGGCCGCGGCGTTCCGCCAGGCCCTGCTGGACGGCATCGGCTGGGGCGAGGCGAAACAGGTGTTGTATGAGCGGGTCGAGGCCGACGTGGCGCCGATGCGCGAGCGCTATGAGGCCCTGATTGCCGACCCGGCCGCGATCGAGGCGGTCCTGAGGCAAGGTGCGCAGAAGGCGCGCGCGATCGCCACGCCGAAGGTCGCCGCGCTGCGTGAAGTGCTGGGGCTGCGCGCGATGACCACCGCGCCTGCACATGCCGGCGGCCAATCGAAGGCCGCGCCGAAGCCGGGCAAGATGCCGCGCTTCGCCAGCTTTCGCGATGCCGACGGTAACTTCCGCTTTCGCCTGTTTTCCGGGGACGGCGAGGAGCTGCTGCTGTCGAAGCCGTTCGCCGATCCGAAGGCGGCCGGTGCGTTGCAGAAGCAACTCAAGGCGCTGGGCGCCGCCGCGGCCGTGCTGCAGATCCAGCCGCTGGGCATGAGCCTGGAGCTGGACGGCGAGGCGGTTGCCAGCACGCCCGGTTATCGCGACGGGCAGGCTCGCGACGAAGCGCTGGCGCAGCTGCGTGAAGCGCTGGATCAACTCGCCGCGCAGGAATGAGGCGCGGCGCCAAACTTTCCGGGTGATCGACCGATGCGTTACCTCGCCATCCTGCTGCTCGCGCCATGGCTGCTGATCCTGTGCTGGGGCTACTGGGAATACCCCAAGAGCCTGCCGCGCACCTCCGGCCGGCGCATCTTCGATTTCACCGCCTTGCTGCTGGCGATGATCGCCGCGGTGCAGTGCGCGGTGCTCGGCTTCGACATGGTCGAACTGCCCACGGTCGACGGTTTCGGCCGGGCCAGCGGCGCGATCTGGCAGCAGGTGCTGCCGGCGTTGTACGGCTACGGTGCCTTCACCGCGGTGCTGGTGTTGGCGATGCTGCTGCGTCATGTGCTCTGGGGTCGCCGCCGGGGCTCCTGAGCGGACGCGCCCGCGCCATGTCCGGACCGGGCGGGCCACCTGCCACAAGTCACGGCATGACTTGTGGCGGTCGAGTCGGCTAAACGCAAACGGCAAGCTGTGCATCTATCCGGCGTGGCGAATCCATCGCCTGCATGGCGCCATCCTGCGCCGCATCCCCGTGGAAATTTTTGACATGCGCATGGCATGCCTGCTGTTCGTTACCTTGGCCGCGTTGTCGGCACCGGCGCTGGCCGTCGACATCGATGGCCACATCGGCGACGACGAGTGGAAAGACGCGCGGCATATCACCGATTTCCGCCAGACCCAGCCGCTCACCGGCAAACCCGGCGCATTGCATACCGAAGCCTGGATCATGGCCACGCCGAAGGGCCTGGCGGTGGCGTTCCGCTGCAGCCAGCCGGCGGACGTGCCGCGCACGCGGCAGCGCGTGCAGCGCGACTTCGAGGACCAGGTCGACCGGGTCAACGTGATGGTCGACTTCAACGGCGACGGACGCACCGGCTACGACTTCGTGGTCAGCTCGACCGGCGGCGTCAATGATGCCGTGATCACCAACGAGAACAAGTTCAACAAGGACTGGGACGGCAACTGGCGGCATGCGGTCAGCGAGGACGCGGACGGCTGGACGGTCGAGATCCTGATCCCGTGGTACATCGCGCCGATGCACGCGGGCAAGGATGGCAAGCGCACGCTCGGCGTCTACCTCGACCGGGTGACCGGTTCGACCGGCGAGCGCATGGCATGGCCGGTGGCCAGCTATACGCTGCCGCGCTTCCTGTCCGCGTTCAACCGGATCGAAGTACCGCAGCACAGCCAGACGCTGCTGGCGGTCACGCCGTACGTGTCCGGCCTGTACGACAACGTGCGCGGCCGCAGCCATTTCCAGGAAGGCGCCGACCTGCTGTGGAAGCCGAACGGCCAGTTCCAGCTGACCGCGGCGCTGAACCCGGACTTCGGCCAGGTCGAGAGCGACGACCTGGTGGTGAACTTCAGCGCCACCGAAACCTATGTCCGCGACAAGCGGCCGTTCTTCACCGAGAACCAGGGCATCTTCGACTTCAGCCTGCTCGACGACTTCAGCCAGCTGGTCTATACCCGCCGTGTCGGCGGCCCATCCGACGATGGCCGCGGTGCGGCCGACATCAGCGCGGCGGTGAAGCTCAACGGCAGCTTCGGCACGACCAGTTACGGCGTGCTGGCCGCCGACGAGGATGGTGCGGCGGGGCGCTTTTTCGGCGCCGCGCGGGTGACCCACGATTTCGGCGACCAGAGCCTGGGCATGTTGCTGACCCGGGTCGACCGTCCATGGCTGGACCGCGAGGCCACCGTGCTCGGCGTCGACCATCACTGGCGTCCGACGCCGCAGCTGACGATCGCCACCAACGTAGTCGGTAGTGACATCTCGCAGTCGGGCACGCGCACGCGCGACAGCGGGAGCACCTTCATCGCAGATTACGAGATGGGCGAGGGCTGGCGTCAGCAGTGGCTGGGCATGCATTTCGGCGACCAGTTGCAGATCAACGACTTCGGCTACCTGTCGCGCAACAACTTCAATTACGGCCACTGGGAAGTGCGCAAGCGCAACACCGCGCTGCCGGCCGATTCCGCCTACAACTCACACGAGTGGCGCTTCCGCATCGACGGGCTGGACAACGACCACGGCCTGCGCCTGCGCCGCCAGCTGCGCATCAGCCGCAACAGCAACCTGCGCAACGGTGCCACCGAAGTGGTGCAGCTCAACGTCAACAGCGCGGGCTGGGACGACCTGCTCACCCGCGGCAACGGCGCGCTGTTTCTGCCGCCGTCGGTGGATCTGGCCTACCAGCGCATCAGTCCCCGCCACGGCGACTGGGCATTCAAGCTGGAGGCGGAAATCGAGAGCGGCGGACTCGGCGGCAATCGCCAGCTCGGCTACAACATCAAGTTCATTCCGACCTATTTCATCAACGATGCCTTCAGCGTCTACGCGGGTCCGTACTATGAGCACATGCCGGACTGGCTGGTGTGGCAGCGCGACAGCCTGGTTGGCCGCTACGACGAGCGCACGCTTCAGCTGGACGCCGGTTTCGACTGGAACATCGACAGCCGCCAGGAACTGCGCGTGAAGCTGCAGGCGATCGGGCTGGACGCACGCGTGCGTGGCGGCTACCGCGTGCAGGCCAACGGCCGCGCCGCCGCCAGCCCTGATCCGGTCGACGATTTCAGCGTGCGCAACCTCGGCTTGCAGATCCGCTACCGCTACGAGCTGGCGCCGCTGTCGTATCTATACGTGGTCTATGGCCGCGGCGGCTACGCGATGGATGGCCAGGCGCGCGACACCGGCGACGTGTTCGGCCGCAGCCTTGCCCTGCGCGACGACGAACAGCTGCTGGTCAAGCTGAGCTACCGCTTCGATATCTGATGGTGTGCGAGCGCCCGGCGCCATCGGACGCGTCGCCGGTTGCGCCGTTCGTTCGGGCCAGAGTGGCCGCAGTGGCTGTCACGTCTGCGCGACTTTCCGCGAGTGCTCCGGCATGATCGTGACGTGGCCGGCATGCGGTCCGGATTCGTCATGGATGTGGCTTCATGGGTGTCGTCTTTTCCTGGACCGGTTTCGCGGTGGCGCTGGGCATCGGTCTGCTGATCGGTGCCGAACGCGAACGGCGCAAGGGCAGCAACGGCCACGCGGTTGCCGGCCTTCGCACCTTTGCCGTGGTGGCCTTGCTGGGCGCGGCCAGCGCGATTTTCGGCGTGGCCATGCTGCTGCTGGCCATGGCCGCGGTGGCGACGCTCCTGGCGATTGCCTATGCGCGCGATACCGACAGTGATCGTGGCCTCACCACCGAGGTCAGCCTGCTGCTCTGTCTGGTGCTGGGGGCGGTGGCCATCCACCAGCCGCCGCTGGCGGCCGGGCTGGCGGTAGTGGTGACGATCCTGCTGGCGGCGCGCGAGCCCATGCACCGCTTCGTGCGCGGCGTGCTGACCACGGAGGAACTGAACAACCTCCTGGTGCTGGCCGCTGCCACGCTGCTGGTGCTTCCCCTGGTGCCGGATCGGCAACTGGGTCCGTTCGACGCGATCAACCCGCGTTCGTTGTGGCTGATCGTGATCCTGATCATGTCGATCGGTGCCGTTGCGCATGCGCTGCTGCGGCTCGCGGGCAGCCGCATCGGCTTGCCGCTGGCCGGCCTGCTCTCCGGCTTCGTGTCCAGCGTCGCCACCATCGGGGTCATGGGTGGGCAGGCGCGCAGCCTGCCGGCGTTGCGGCGGTCGGCGATCGCAGCGGCGGTGCTTTCGACCGTGGCCACCTTTGCCCAGATGGCTGCGGTACTCGCGGTCACCGACATGGCGACGCTGCGCGTGCTCACCGTGCCGCTGATCTGCGGCGGCGTGACCGCGGCGCTCTACGGTGCGATGTGGACATGGAAGGGCCTGCGCCTGAGCACGCCGGACCCGGCTCAGGGCAGCGTGGTCTTCAGCGTCAAGGCTGCGCTGTTGCTCGGGCTGATGATCGCCGTGGTGCTGCTGGTGTCGGCCGCGATGCGTGTCTGGCTGGGTGACCGTGGGCTGGATATCGCCACCGGCGTCGCCGGATTCGCCGACACGCATGCCGCGGCGGTATCCGTGGCGACGTTGGCTGCCGCGGGCAGGATCGAGCCCGCGGCCACGGCCGTGCCGATCCTGATAGCACTGACCAGCAACAGCCTGTCCAAGGCGGTGATCGCCTGGGCGAACGGCGACCGGGACTATGCGCGACCGGTGCTGCTGGGTCTGGCCATGGTGCTGGCGGCAACCTGGCTGGGATGGTGGCTCGGCTGATTCGCCCGATGCGCGCCGCAGCGCTGGCGGTAATGCGTTAATCCCAGCGGTTGAGGTGCGGTCCGAACGTCTCGCGCTGCGGTCGCACCACGCAGAAGCGATGCCCGCCGGGCGCCTCCAGTACCCACCAGCGCCCGTGCACGAACGCGATGCGGCGCGCGCCGAGCCGTTCCAGCCGCGCCACCTCGGCGTCGAGGTCGTCGGTCTCGATGTCCAGGTGCACGCGGCTGGCATGGTCCACTTTCTGCAGCAGGATGATCGGTTCGTCCGCGGCGGTCTGCAGTTCCGCGTACCTGCCGTCGCCGTCCTGGTCGACGCTCGCGATCGGCTTGCCCAGCGCCCGGCTCCAGAATTCGGCGACCGGCGCGAGCTCGTCGACGTGGCAGTCGATGACGATGGTGCAGAGTCGGCTGTGATGCATGGCATGTCTCCGTCGGGTGGTCGATACGCGTGCAGCGATGCAGTGCGAGAATACCCGCATGATGCCGCTCAAGTATCTTCAGGCCTACCCCGCCACCTTGCAGGACAAGGTGCGCGAGCTGATCGCGCAGCAGCGCCTGGGCGAGCACCTGACGCGGCGTTATCCGGATCGCCACGAGGTGCAGAGCGACAAGGCGCTGTATGCCTACGTGGCAGCGCTGAAGCAGCAGCACCTGAAGAACGCGCCGGGCATCGACAAGGTGCTGTACGACAGCAAGCTCGACGTGTTGCGCAATGCGCTGGGCCTGCACACCGCGATCTCGCGCGTGCAGGGCGGCCGGCTCAAGGCGAAGAAGGAGATCCGTGTGGCCAGCCTGTTCAAGGCCGCCGCGCCGGAATTCCTGCAGACGATCGTGGTGCACGAGCTGGCGCACCTCAAGGAAATCGACCACAACAAGGCGTTCTACCAGATGTGCACGTACATGCTGCCGGACTACCACCAGCTGGAATTCGACCTGCGTGTCTACCTGACCTGGCGCGAGCTGCCCGCGACGAACAACACCGGCAGCCGGGAATGACGATGGACAGTGCGACATTGCAGAAATACCTGTTGCGGCTGTTCGAGCGCCACGACGTGGAGCTCGACGCGGACGAGGACGGATGGCTGGTCACCGACGGCGATTTCCCGGCCATCCGCGCCGAGTGGCACGAGGGCGAGGCGGGTGGGCCGGGACGCCTGGATGTCGACCTGGTGCTGGACGAAGAACGCCGCATCGAAGAGAGTTTTGCCGGTATCGGTGGCGGCGACGCCGGTTGCCGCGACGCGCTGCGCACGTTCGAGCAGAACGCGTTCCATGTGCTGCTGGCCGCATGCTGGTACGTCACCGACGACCGCCGCATGCGGATCGCCACATGGGACATCGGCGTGCGCCGATGGGACGTGTTCATCGGCCCGTTCAGCGCGCGTGGCGCGGACGCCGCGAGCATGCCGGTCGAAGAGGCGCTGGCGTCGATCGAGGCGGCGCTGGGGCGCGAGGCGCTGACGCCCGAACTGCACTGGCTGCGGTTGGTGCACCGCCACGCCGCGGCGGGCGATTCACGTTGCGAGGCGCTGCTCGACAACGAGCCGTGGGCGGCCGGAACGTTGGCGCTGACCGCCATCCCATGGCCGCGCGGCGACGACTACAGCGCACGCTGTTTCATGTTGCTGGACGTTCGCGACTACTGACCGGGTCGCACGATCTCCTACAGCGGTGGGATATCGAGACCATCTGCCAATGTCGGCGGACCCCCGAAAGAAAACCCGGGCGTCGCGAGACGCCCGGGTTTCGATGCCGCGATATCGGTCAGATCAGTTCGGCAGGGCCAGATCGTCCAGCATCGCCTTGAGGAAGCGCGCGGCTTCGCCGCCGGTGGCGGCGCGGTGGTCGAAGGTCAGGCTGAGCGGCATGCGGCGGTGCACTTCGATGCCACCGATCACCGCAACCACGTCGTGGCTGAGCTTGCCGGCGCCGACGATGGCGACGGTGGGCGGCACCACCACCGGGGTGGCGTAGCGGCCGGCGAACATGCCGAAGTTGGACAGGCTGATGGTGTAGCCCGACAGCTCCGAGGCCGGGATCGAACGGTCCTCGACCTGCGAACGCAGGCGCTTGATCGCGGCACGGATGCCGGCACCGTCGAGCACGTCGGCGTTGCGCAGCGCCGGCACGAACAGGCCGTCGTCGGTGTCCACCGCGATGCCGATGTCGACGTGCGGGTGCAGTGTGCGGCTGAGGTTCTTGCCGTCGAACCACGCGTTCAGCGCGGGCACCGTCTTGCAGGCGAACACGATGGCGCGGATCAACCGCGCGGTGATGTCCTGCTTGCCGATCCAGGCGTGCAAATCGGCGTCGTCGACCAGGGTGGTCGGTACCACCTGGGCATGGGCGTCAGCCATCACGCGCGCCATGTTGCGACGCACGCCCTTGAGCTGTTCGGGCTGGCCGCTGGCGGTGACGCTGGGCGGCGCCGTGCGCACCGGCTTTCCGGCCAGCGACACCGGCGAGCGAGCCGGTTCCGGCTGCGGCAGTTCGGGCGCCAGGTGGCGACCGGCCGAAGCGGGCACGGCGCGGGCAGGGGCGGTACCGAGCGCGGCCGAGCCATTCGCGGCGGCGTCCTTCACGTCCTTCATCGTTACCACGCCGTCGGCGCCGCTGGGACGCACGCGGCTGAGGTCGACCTTGAGCTTCTTCGCCAGCGCACGCACCGCCGGCACGGCCTTGACGCCGCCGATGCTGGCGGCCTGCTCCACGTGCACGTGGCTGCCGCTGACCATCGCGCCAACCACGGTGCCTTCGTCTTCGCGCGCGGCCGCAGTCTCTTCGACTTCGCCGCCTTCATCGGAGGCGACCACCTTGTGGCCGTCGTCTGCGGCAGGGCTGCCCACGCTCTTCTTCGGGCCGTGGTGATGGCCGGTGGATTCAGCCTCGGCGCGCTGCTTCGCGTTCGGATCGGGCTCGAAATCGGCCAGCGCGGCGCCGGTCTCGATGATGTCGCCGGGCGCGCCGTGCAGCTTGGTGACCTTGCCGGTGTACGGCGAGGGCACGTCGACCACCGCCTTGGCGGTTTCCATCGAACACAGCGGCGCGTCGAGCTTGATGCTGTCGCCCACCTTCACGTGCCATTCGACGACGGTGGCATCGGGCAGGCCTTCGCCGAGATCGGGCAGGTAGAACGTCTTGATATCAGCCATGGGATCGGGTTCCGATTTTGTAGGGCGGGCATGGCCCGCCGGCTTTTTGCTCAGGTCTTGCGCTGCGTGCAGTCGTGCGGCGGGCAGCGCCCGCCCTGCGCGGCGTTTGTCCGTTCCGTGTTGATTATGACGCCGCCAGCGTACGCTTCGCCGCGTCGACGACGCGCTCCACGCTCGGCAGGTATTTCATTTCCAGGCGGAACAGCGGGATGTGGGTGTCGAAGCCGGTGACGCGCTCGACCGGGGCGAGCAGGTCGTACATGCATTCCTCGGCCAGCCGCGCGGCGATCTCGGCGCCGAAGCCGGCGGTCTTCGGGGCTTCGTGCACGATCACGCAGCGGCCGGTTTTCTGCACCGATTCGGCGATGGTGTCGAAGTCCAGCGGGGTCAGCGTGGCGACATCGATCACCTCGGCGCTGATGCCCTGCGTGGCGAGTTCATCGGCCGCTTCCAGCGCTTCCTTCACCTGGGCGCCCCAGCTCACCAGCGTCACGTCGGTGCCGTCGCGCAGCACGAAGCACACGTCCAGCGGCAGCGCCTCGCCGTCGTCCGGCACCTCTTCCTTGTACTGGCGGTAGATGCGCTTGGGCTCGAAGAACATCACCGGATCGGGATCGCGGATAGCGGCCAGCAACAGGCCGTAGGCACGCGCCGGCGACGACGGCATCACCACGCGCAGGCCCGGGATATTGGTGAACAGGTGTTCGTTCGCTTCCGAATGATGCTCCGGTGCACGGATGCCGCCGCCCCACGGGGCGCGCCACACGGCCGGCACAGTGAGGCGGCCGCGGGTGCGGTTGCGCATGCGTGCGGCGTGGCAGGCGATCTGCTCCATCATCGGGTAGATGAAGCCTTCGAACTGCGCCTCGGCGACCGGCTTCATGCCCTGCACGGCGAGACCGACGGTGACGCCGGCGATGGTGGTTTCGTCCAGCGGCGTGTCGAGCACGCGCAGCTCGCCGAATTTTTCCTGCAGGCCTTGGGTGGCGCGGAACACGCCGCCGTTGACGCCGACGTCCTCGCCCAGCACCACGACGCTGTCGTCGTGCGCCATTTCGTAGGCGAGCGCCTGGGTGACCGCTTCGATGAGAGTGATTTGTGCCATGACTCAGTGGCCCCTACCGTTGTTGAGCGTGTTTTCAAGCGAGAGGACGTAATCGCGCTGCTTGGCGAGGTCGGCGGGGATTTCGGCGAAGGTGTAGTCGAACATCGCCGAGACGGGCTGGCTCTTGGTTTCGAGATAGGCGTTCACCTCGTTGTCCATCCACTCGTCGCACTCGGCCTTCCAGGCTTCTTCCTTCGCGTCGTCCCACACTTTCTTGGCCACCAGCCAGTTGCGCAGGCGCTTCATCGGCTCCTTCGCCCAGCCGTCCTTCACTTCCTGCTCGCCGCGGTAGCGGCGCGCATCGTCGGCGGTGGTGTGGTCGCCGAGGCGGTAGGTGACCGCCTCGATCACGCTGCCGCCCTGGCCGCTGCGGGCGCGTTCCAGCGCGTCTTCCATCGCCTTGCGCACCGCGATGATGTCGTTGCCGTCGACCTGGATGCAGAACAGGCCGGCCGCGATGCCTTTCTGCGCCAGCGTGGGCGCGCCGGACTGAATCTTGCGCGGCACCGAGATCGCCCACTGGTTGTTGACGATCACCGCCACCAGCGGCAGGTTCTGCGCGCCGGCGATGTTGATCGCGCCGTAGAAGTCGCCCTTGGACGAGCCGCCGTCGCCGATCGTGCACACCGCCACGCGCTTCTCGCCGCGGATCTTGAACGCCAGCGCGGAGCCCGCGGCATGCAGGCACTGCGTGGCGATCGGCACCGACCAGGCGAAGTCGTGCCGCGCCGGTTCCTTCTGGTAGTCGTTGCCGCGCTCGTCGCCGCCCCAGTACATGTAGACCTCTCGCGGCTGCACGCCGCGGTACAGCTGCGCGCCATATTCGCGGTAGCTCGGCGCCAGCACGTCTTCCGGCTTCATCGCGCTGCCGATGCCGACGTGGGCGGCCTCGTGGCCGAGGCAGCTGGCGTAGGTGCCGAGCTTGCCGGTGCGCTGCAGCGCGATCGACTTGGCGTCGAACACGCGGGTGGACAGCATCAGCTTGTACAGCTCGACCATGTGGTCGAGGTTCTTCGCGAACTCGGGCAGGTCATCCCGAACCTGCCTGCCCTCGGCGTCGAGGTATTGCAGGTATTCGATTTCAAACTTGGCGGCGATGGTCACGACTCGCTCCGGGGGTGAGGAAGAGGGTTGGGCGGTGGCGTGCGTCCGACGCGCAAGGCGCACAAACGACCGCACAAGACCGCGCTAGATAGCAGGCAGGCATGTTGCGCTGCAAGGTACAGCGCAGCATTCGTTGCCGTACGGGGATGGGGTTTTGCCACTCATGAGGAGCGCCGGGCTGCGCCAGGACTGGATTTGCAGCACCGGCCATGGCGTGGGGCAGCGGGCGTTGGCGCGTGTTCCGGTTCATGCGCCTGGCGCCGTCCATTCCTTTTGCTGCAGGCGGGGAAGGATGGGGTAGTGCAAGAGTGGAGGGGGCACGCTTGTCCTCGATCAGGATTCGATCGACGTACAGTCGTTACCATGGGCACTTTCCGGAAACGTGACGGAACACCATGAGCGACAACCAGCGCGATATCGAGGCGGGCATCCAGGTCGATCTCAACGGGCAGATGACGTATGGCGGCTACCTGCACCTGGACACGCTGCTGTCCGCGCAGCAGCCGTTGAGCCAGCCGCCGCATCACGACGAGATGCTGTTCATCGTGCAGCATCAGGTGTCCGAGCTGTGGATGAAGTTGCTGATCCATGAGTTGAGGGCGGCGGTGGCGCATCTGCAGGCGGACGATATCGATGCCTGCCTGAAGATCCTGGCGCGGGTGAAACAGGTGCAGCGCCAGCTGTTCGAGCAATGGGCCGTGCTGGAGACGCTGACGCCATCCGAGTACCTGGAGTTCCGCGGCGTTCTGGGGCCGTCGTCCGGCTTCCAGTCGCTGCAGTACCGCAAGATCGAATTCATGCTGGGCAACAAGAATGCCGGCATGCTCAAGGTGTTCGCGCACGACCCGGCCGCACAGGCCGAGCTGCGTGCGGTGCTGGAAGCGCCCAGCCTGTACGACGAATTCCTGCGCTATCTGGCGCGCCGCGGGCATGCGGTGCCCGCCGGGCTGTTGCAACGCGACTGGACCCGGGCCTACCAGCGCAGCGAGGAGCTGCTGCCGGTGCTCAAGCGCATCTACGAGGGCCGCGCGGACTTCTGGCCGGAATATCACATGTGCGAACAGCTGGTGGATGTGGAAGAGAGTTTTCAGCTCTGGCGTTTCCGTCACATGAAAACGGTGGAGCGGATCATCGGCCATCGTCGTGGTACCGGCGGGTCGTCCGGCGTGAGCTTTTTGAAGAAGGCGCTCGACCTGGAATTCTTCCCCGAGCTGCTGGACGTGCGCACGGTGCTGGGCAGCTGAGTTGTGCGGCGGCGCATTTGACGCCCCGCGAGCAGGGGTTGCCTTCCGACACCACAGATGATGCTGGGTCACGCACCTCGCGCCGACCCGCGACCACGCAGGGAAAATCATGAGCCAGGCCGTCGAGACAGGCGCAGTACCGAGCTATCCGCAGATGCTCGGTCATCCGCGTCCGCGCCGCGGCTGGTCGGCCTGGCGATGGGTGGCTGGTTCCTGTCGCTGGCGGTAGGCGGCAACCTGTCCGGCCTGCTCGCCGGGCATATCAGCGGCGACAGCGGGACCGCCGGTTCGGCGTTGAGCGGCTTCACCTTCAGCTTCTGGCTGCTGGCCGGCTCCGGCGCGCTGTTGTTGCTGATTTCGCCGTTGATCAACAAGCTGATGCACGGCGTGCGCTGAGCGTCCTGGAGGACGGGCATAACGCTGGCCGTCTGCTATTTGCCCTTGCCGATACGCCAGCAGGCTTCAAGGAATAGCCGTCGTTCCGACTCGCCGTCAATTTCCGGCGCGAGGCGCTGCGTGATCGCCTCCAGGTCTCCGCCAGCCAGTGCGGCCCGACGTACCAGGTGTCCGGCCACGGGCCCGATGCGCCGCGCGAGTTCGGTCTGCAGCAGGCGCAAGTGCGCCGCATCGACGCCGGCGGCCGGAGAGTGGATATCGGCTGGGCCGGCGGCCCGCGATGGCCGCGGTGCGGCCGGGAGATCGCGGGCGGTGTATCCGCCGAGAGCTGAATCGAGGTAATCGCACAGGCGGTCGATGTGCGGCTCGACGGGTGGCGGGAACGCATCCATCCAGTGCTGTGTGCTGAGGAAGTATTCCAGGCTCTTCGATGGCAGCACGTCCTCGATCCGGAACGGAAGGATCGGCAACTGCTTGTGCACCGCGCGCTCCACCTCGCGCCGCACCTGGCCCGAGTCGTTGCTGCTGCCGGAGAAAACCAGAACCATGAGCCGCGCCGTGGAAATGGCATCGATGATTTCGGCGGCCCAGTCGGCCGCCGGTGACACGTCGCGCGGCGCAATCCACACGCTGATGCCGCGCGTCTCCAGGCGCCGCACGAGAGCGAACGCGGCTTCCCGGTCCGGCTGCGAATAGCTGACGAACAGGTCGTGTGCCATGGCTCAATCGCCCAGCATCCGCAGCGCCTTGTCCAGGCTCTTGCGCATGCGGTCGAGGGCGGCCGACAACGCCGCCACCTCACGTCCGCCGCCACGCGGGAATTCCGCGGTCGAGGTGTCGCCGAGGCTCACCCGGTCGGCGATCCGCGCGATCCTGCGTACCGGGCGGATGACGAACACATAGAGCGAGGCGTTGACCACCAGCAGCACGCTGGCGAGCATGGCGGCGATGGCGGTCAGCACGTCGCGGCGGACGCGTGCGGCGCTCGACTCGGCGCTGCCGGACGGCACCGAGACGATTTGCGCGCCGACGATCTCGTTGGGCTGCCAGCCGAATCCGTTGTCGCTGCCGTAGCGCGCGAGCATCGTTGCCGGGGCCGCCGAAGGCAGGCCGTGGCACCCCAGGCACCCTGGCTCGGCGCGGATCGGGCGCGCCAGGTACAGTGTTTTACCCAGCGGAGTGTCGCGCGACCCGCTCGCCTGCGTGGTGGTGGCGTCGTTGCGGAAGCGTTGCACGATATCCGCTTCCCAATCCGTCGCGCGGTCGCGTGGATTGGTCGGGTTGAGCGTGGCTTCCTTGTAGGAGTACTCGGGGTGCTCTTTGTGCAGCGCGAGGAAGTTTTGCGTCGCGGCATAGAACGGTACGCTCTGCGGGCGGAACGCGCTGACCATCTTGTCGTCGAGCAGCGGGCCGATCTCGGTTTCCGTGTAGGAGCGGATCGCTCCCGCGCTGTCCAGCATCAAGCCGGCCTGGGCAAGCACCTCGCGCGTTGCATTTTCCTGCAACGTCGATGTCACGACCAGGGAGATCGCGAGCATGCCTAGCGCGAAAGCGACAAGCAGTATCAGGTTGATCCGCAGCAGCACACTCGGACCCCTTGGCGGAGCGCAGGTCCGCGGGACCCCGACCCGACCATGTTCATTGCCGTTGGAACTTCGGTGGCGCCCGAAGGACGCCACGCCGACAGCTTTCGTGATTATGCCCCCAAGTGCCGGGGCGCTGCTGCTTCGCTCGCTGTTGATTGCAGGCTGATGCGTGCTCTGAGCCAGGTGTGCGCGGCATCGACGTCGGAAGAGATCCTTGGGTTGCTCGTTTGCGTTTTATCGCGCACATTTTGGTGCAGAATCCAGGTGCCGTGCTGCAGTGCATTTGACGCAGGCGGCGATCACCGGTTACACCTTTCGCAAGAATTTACTGATCCGCACGTGAAGTGCCGACCCGCCAGCAGGGAAACCCATGAGCCAAGCCACCGACACGACGCCGCGCGCGGCGCCCGATTATCCGCAGTTGCTCGGCCATCCGCGCCCGTTGTGGATGCTGTTCATGACCGAATTCTGGGAGCGGTTCGCGTTCTACGGCATCCGCTGGGCCTTGGTGCTGTACATCGTGGCCCAGTTCCATGGCGGTGATGCGGCGGGGGAGACGCCTGCGAGCCACACCTACGGCGCTTATCTGGCGCTGGTGTATGCCGGTGCGATCTTCGGTGGTTACGCGGCCGACCGGATCATCGGCTACCAGCGCTCGATCCTGACTGGCGCGGTGATCATGGCGGCGGGCCTGTTCATGATCGCGCTGCCGAACCAGCAGATCTTCAATTTCGGCCTGGCCACGATCATCGTCGGCAACGGCCTGTTCAAGCCGAATATCTCCACCATGGTCGGCAAGCTTTACGGCCTGGCCGATGAGCGTCGCGATTCGGGTTTCACCATCTTCTACATGGGCATCAACATGGGCGCGATGATCTCCCCGATCATCACCCAGGTCCTCGCGCAGAAGATCTTCGGCACGGACGCGATGCCCGCCTACAAGATGGTCTTCATCGCGGCGGGCATCGGCATGCTGGTCAGCCTGCTGTGGTTCGCGGTCGGTCGCGCGCAGCTCAAGGGCGTCGGCGCGCCGTTGCCGGGGCACGAAAGCATAGGCAACGTAATCAAGGTGCTCGTCGCCTGCGCGGTCGCGATTCCGGTGATGTACTTCTTGCTCGCTGCGGGTGCGCAGATGCTGCAGGTGATCCTCACCGTGATGTTCATCGGGCTGGGCCTGATGCTGCTGGTCGAAGGCATCCGCGAGGGCAAGGTGGCGCGCGACAAGGTGATCGCGATGCTGATCATCTTCACCTTCAACGTGCTGTTCTGGTGCTTCTTCGAGCAGGCCGGCAGTTCGTTCACCTTCCTGGCCGACAAGATCGTGGACCGCAGCTTCGGCGGCTGGGAGTTCCCCACGGCGTGGTTCCAGTCGGTCAACTCGGTGGCGATCATCGTTTTCGCGCCGATTCTCGCCTGGCTGTGGGTGAAGCTGGGCCGCGCCAATCCGTCGATCCCGCGCAAGTTCGGCCTGGGCCTCGTCTTCAACGGGGCCGCCTTCCTGTTGCTGATGATCGCGCTGGCCAGCCTGGTCGACCCGGTCAGCAACAAGATCCCGTTCTGGACCTTGTTCATGGTTTACGTGATCCAGTCGGTAGGCGAGCTGTGCCTGTCGCCGATTGGCCTGTCGATGGTGACCAAGCTGGCGCCGGCGCGCCTGGTCGGCTTCGCCATGGGCGGCTGGTTCCTCTCCACCGGTATCGGCAACAACCTGTCGGGCCTGTTTGCCGGCATGATCAGCGGTACCGGCGGCATGACGGTGGAGTCGGCACGCGCGGGCTACACCATGGGCTTCTGGCTGCTGATCGGTGCCGGCGCGCTGCTGTTGCTGATTGCGCCATTGATCCAGCGGCTGATGCATGGAGTGAAGTGAGGCAGCAGGAAATCGAGAGGGGTGAGAGAAGAGTCGGCTCTCGCCCGTTCCAATCCCCTCGTCCCTCCACTCACTTCTGCAACTTGTCCAGGATGCGCGTGAGCCATGCGCGCTCCTCGGCATCCAGCTTCGCCAGCACGTCGCGCTCGCGCGCGCGCGCCATCGGCGCCACTTCATTGTGCACGGCCCAGCCTGCATCGGTCAGGCCCAGCACCGAGCGGCGCTTGTCGTTGTCGTGGGTCGCCCGGCTGACCCGACCCGCCTCGACCAGCCGCGCCAGCGCGCGGCTGACCGCCACCTTGTCCATCGCCGTGCGTTCGGCTACTTCGCGCGCGGACAGTCCCTCGAAGCGGGCCAGTACGGCCATCACGCGCCATTCGGTCACCGAGATGTCGTAGCGTCGCTGGTAATCGTCGGCGATCGCCTGGCTGATCGTGTTGGACAGGATGGACAGGCGGTACGGCAAGAAATGCTCCAGCTGCAGCGGGGCGTGTTCGGCATGAGCGGGGGCGTGCTTGCGCTTGGCGTTCACTGCGGCAGTGTTCCTTGCAAATGGTTTCATCTGAAACTATAACGTGGGAATTACCCCGATGGTGGCACGCTCACGTGCTGCCATCGTGCACTGACAGACAGGAGAGCGCCATGAACGCCCAGCCGAACCTCGGCATGCAGGTCACCACGTTCGAAAACCCGATGGGCATCGACGGTTTCGAATTCGTCGAGTTTGCCGCCCCGGCCGGCCGCGCCCATGAGCTGCACGATTTGTTCAAGCGGATGGGCTTCAGCGCCGTGCTGAAACACGTCTCGCGCCCGATCACCGTGTACCGCCAGAACGGCGTGAACCTGCTGGTCAACGAAGACCCGGATTCATTCGCCGCCGACTTTGCCGCGAAGCATGGTCCCAGCGCCTGCGGCTTCGCGATCCGCTTCAGGAAGCCAGCCGGGGAAGTGCACGCCGCCGTGCTCGGCAACGGCGGCGAAGCAGTCGGGCACAAGGAAGCGAGCAAGGCGGTGAATGCGCCGGTGATCAAGGGCATCGGCGACTGCATGCTGTACTTGGTCGACCGCTACGGCAGCGCCGGCAGCATCTACGACGGCGACTTCGTGCCGATCGAGGGCGCCGATCAGAATCCGGCCGGCTTCGGCCTGACCTTCTCGACCACCTGACCCACAACGTGTACCGCGGCCAGATGCGCACGTGGTCGGACTTCTACGAGCAGCTCTTCAACTTCCGCGAGATCCGCTATTTCGACATCAAGGGCCAGGCGACCGGCCTGTTCAGCCAGGCGATGATCGCGCCCGACGGCCGATCCGCATCCCGCTCAACGAGAGCCAGGACGACAAGAGCCAGATCGAGGAGTTCATCCGCGTACAACGGCGAGGGCATCCAGCACCTCGCGCTGACCACCGACGACATCTACGAGACGGTCGAGCAGCTGCGCGCCGCGCGGCGTCGAGTTCCAGGACACGATCGAGACCTATTACGAGCTGGTCGACAAGCGCGTGCCCGGACCACGGCGAGGACCTGGCGCGGCTGCGCAAGAACCGCATCCTGATCGACGGCGATGTCGGAGACCGAGGAGGGCATGCTGCTGCAGATCTTCACCGAGAACATGTTCGGCCCGATCTTCTTCGAGATCATCCAGCGCAAGGGCAACGAGGGCTTCGGCAACGGCAATTTCCAGGCGCTGTTCGAGTCGATCGAGCTCGACCAGATCCGCCGCGGCGTGATCACGGTAAGGACGCAGTTCGCCATGGCGATGATCGTCAGGCAACGGCTACCAGTCCGGCTTCGGCAACCAGTTCGCGACCGAGGCCGTCCCGGGCGCCCTGCCGCTCGGCCAGAACTCGCCGCAGCGGGTGCCGCTTCGGCCTCTATGCCGAGCAGCTGTCCGGCACCGCCTTCACCGCGCCGCGCCACGAGAACCGGCGCACCTGGCTCTACCGCCTCCGCCCGCCGGCGATGCACCCGCCGTTCGCGCCGCTGCGCGCAGCGCCGCGCTTCGCACAGCCGCTTCGACGAGGCGCCGGCCGACGCCCAACCGCCTGCGCTGGGACCCGCTGCCGCTGCCGGCCGACGCCGACCGACTTCGTCGACGGCCTGATCACCATGGCCGGCAACGGCGACGCGGCCGAGCAGGGCGGGCATCGGCATCCACCTCTACGCCGCCAACCGCTCGATGACCGGGCGCGTTCTTCTACGACGCCGACGGCGAGCTGCTGATCGTGCCGCAGCAGGGCCGGCTGCGGCTCGCCACCGAGCTGGGCGTGCTCGAGGTCGCGCCGCGGCGAGATCGCGGTGATCCCGCGCGGCGTGCGCTTCCGCGTCGAGCTGCCCGACGGCGCGGCGCGCGGCTATGTCTGCGAGAACTACGGCGCGCTGTTCCGCCTGCCCGACCTCGGCCCGATCGGCTCCAACGGCCTGGCCAACCCGCGCGATTTCCAGACGCCGCGTCGCGTGCGTTCGAGGACGTCGACGGCGCGTTCGAGCTGGTCGCAGAAATTCCAGGGCGCGCTGTGGACGACGACGCTCGGCCACTCGCCGCTCGACGTGGTCGCCTGGCACGGCAACTACGCGCCGTACAAGTACGACCTGCGCCGCTTCAACACGATCAACACGGTCAGCTTCGACCATCCCGATCCGTCGATCTTCACCGTGCTGACCTCGCCCAGCGACACGCCCGGCACGGCGAACGTCGACTTCGTGATCTTCCCGCCGCGCTGGATGGTGGCCGAGGACACGTTCCGCCCGCCGTGGTTCCACCGCAACGTGATGAGCGAGTTCATGGGCCTGATCACCGGCGCGTACGACGCCAAGGCCGACGGCTTCGCGCCCGGCGGCGCCTCGCTGCACAACTGCATGAGCGGGCACGGCCCGGACGCGGCCACGTTCGAGAAGGCGTCGCAGGCCGACCTGTCGAAGCCGCACAAGATCGACGGCACCATGGCCTTCATGTTCGAGACGCGCAAGGTGATCCGGCCCACGCAGCAGGCGCTGGCCGCGCCGCAATTGCAGCACGATTACTACCGATGCTGGCAGGATATCCGCAAGCACTTCGCGCCGTGACGGCGATCCATCCACGCATCTGACCCAAGGCAGCACGATGAAACTCGGATCTCTCAAGGAAGGCGGCCGCGACGGCACGCTGGTCGTGGTCAGCCGCGACCTCTCCCGCGCGGTGAAGGCCACCGGCATCGCGCCGACGCTGCAGGCGGCGCTGGACGACTGGTCGAACACGGCGCCACGGCTGAACGCTCTCTCCGATGAATTGAATGCCGGCACGGCGGCGGGCGCGGTCGCGCTGGACATGACCGCGCTCGCCTCGCCTTTGCCGCGCGCCTACGAGTTCGTCGACGGCAGCGCGTATCTCCCGCACGTCGAGCGCGTGCGCCGCGCCCGCGGCGCCGAGGTGCCGAAGTCGTTCTATACCGATCCGCTGATGTACCAGGCGACCAGTGCCGGCTTCCTCGGTCCACGCGACCCGGTCGTGGTGCCGAGCGAGGACTACGGCATCGACCTGGAAGCCGAAGTGGTGGTGGTCACCGACGACGTGCCGATGGCGGCGACTCCGGCGCAGGCGTCCGAGCACATCCAGCTGGTCGGCCTGGTCAACGACGTGACCCTGCGCGAGCTGATCCCCGGCGAACTGGCCAAGGGCTTCGGCTTCCTGCAGTCCAAGCCACGCTCGGCGCTGTCGCCCGTGCTGGTGACGCCGGACGAACTGGGCGACGCATGGCAGGGCGACAAGCTGCACCTGCCGATGCGTACCTGGCTGAACGGCGCGTGGTTCGGCGAGGCCGAGTGCGGCGTCGACATGCAGTTCAGCTTCGCCGAACTGGTCGCCCATGTGGCGAAGACGCGGCCGCTCACCGCCGGCACCATCGTCGGTTCCGGCACCATCGCGAACGAGGACACCGGCAAGGGCGCTTCTTGCCTGGCCGAACAGCGCACGGTGGAAACCCTGCGCGACGGTCACCCCACGACGCCGTTCCTGAAGTTCGGCGACCACCTGAAGATCGACATCACCGACGCCGCCGGCAGTTCGATCTTCGGCGCGATCGAGCAGCGGATCGAGCCGCTGAAGCGCTGAAGCTCACTTGGGCGGCGCGGGGCTTCGACTTCGCGCCTGCGGCGCCACGCTCAGCCCGAGCGGTTTCGGAGTGGCTGCGGCAGGTCGCCGCAACCGCTGTGCGACTTGATCCGGATCAATGCGGGGACATGGGGGCATCGACAGACTCGCTGCCATGGCCATTCCCATCACTCCTCCCGAATTCGATCCGGCGCTGGTCGCCCGCTATGACGTGGCCGGACCGCGATACACCAGTTACCCGACGGCGCCGCACTTCACGGCCGAATTCGACGAGGTGGCGCTGCGCGGAGCGATCCGCGCCTCCAACGAGGAGCCGATTCCGCGGCCGTTGTCGCTGTACGTGCATGTGCCGTTCTGCATGAGCCCATGCTTCTACTGCGGCTGCAACCGGGTGATTACCCGCGACGTGACCCAAGCCGACCGCTACCTCGAACGGCTGTACCGCGAGATCGAGCTGATCGCGCCGCTGTTCGACCGCGACCGGCCGGTGCGCCAGCTGCACTTCGGCGGCGGCACGCCGAACTTCCTCGATACTGCGCACATGGGCGAGCTGCTGGAATCGCTGGCGCGGCATTTCAGCTTCAGCCACGAGGCGTCGCGCGAGTACGGCATCGAGATCGATCCCCGCTTCGCCGATGGCGCCTATGTGCGCAACCTGGGCGAGCTGGGCTTCAACCGGATCTCGGTGGGCATCCAGGATTTCGACCCGCTGGTGCAGAAGGCGGTGAACCGGATCCAGAGCTTCGAGCAGACCCGCGAAGTAATCGAAGCGGCGCGGGCTGCGTCGTTCCGTTCGGCCAGCGTCGACCTGATCTATGGCCTGCCGTTGCAGACCGTGGATGGCTTCAGCCGCACGCTGGACCAGGTGGTGGCGCTGAACCCGGATCGCGTGGCGGTGTACGGCTACGCGCACCTGCCGGAGATGTTCAAGGCACAGCGGCAGATCGACGCGGCTGACCTGCCCGACGCGGCGACGCGGCTGGCGCTGTTCGGGCGTGCGCTGGAACACCTGTCGGCAGCCGGTTACGTCTACATCGGCATGGACCATTTCGCCAAGGCCAGCGACGAGCTGGTGCTGGCGCAGCGCGCCGGCACGCTGCAGCGCAACTTCCAGGGTTACTCGACGCATGGCGACTGCGACATCGTGGGCCTCGGCGTCAGCGCGATCGGCCGCATCGGCGACAGCTACAGCCAGAACGCGCGCGACCTTATTGGCTATTACGCGGCGCTGGACGCCGGCCACCTGCCTTTGATGCGCGGCCTGCAGCTGGACGAGGATGACTTGATCCGGCGCGAACTGATCAACGAACTGATGTGCCATGGCAGGCTGGACAAGCAGGCGTTCGGTGTGCGCCACCGGCTGCTGTTCGACGAATACTTCGTGCGTGAGCGGCAGCGCCTGGTGCCGCTGCTGGACGATGGGCTGGTGCAGGAAAGCCCGCGCGAGATTCGGGTGACCTCGCGGGGGCGGTTGCTGTTGCGTATCATCGCCATGTGCTTCGACGCCTACCTGGATGACGCGGCACAGGCCCCACGCTACTCTCGCGTGATCTGATCCGCGCAGCCCGACAAGGCAGCCATCATCATGCCATCCAAGCCCATGGCAGGTCGCCTGCCCGAGCCGCCCAGCCCGATTGCCGACGACGGCGACGAAAGCCGATTCTGCGGTAGCTGTGCGTTCTCCAGCGCCTGCATCGCGGCTGGCTACGACAAGCCCGATCTCGCCGAGTTGCAATGCCTGGTCGAGCATGTCGGCCCGTTCCGCGCCGGCGAGCACATCTTCCGTACCGGAGACCCGTTCCGCGCGATCTTCGCCGTGCGCGCGGGTACCGTGAAGACCCGCATGGTCGACAAGGAAGGCCGCGAACAGGTCCTGGGCTTCTACCTGCCCGGGGAGGTGATCGGCCTCAACGCGATCTACCCCGAGCATTTCCCCTGCGACGCAGTGGCGTTGGACACCGCCTACTTCTGCCGCTTCTCGTTCCCCGCGATGAGCGCGCTGGCCTCGCGCATCCCCGCCGTGCAGCAGCACTTGTTCCGCATGCTGAGCAAGGAGCTGGGCACCGCCAGCTTGCTGGCCGGCGACCACAGCGCCGACGAGCGCGTCGCCGCGTTCCTGCTGGACCTGGCCAGCCGCTACGCCGTACGCGGCTTCTCCGCCACCCGTTTCCACCTCAGCATGTCGCGCGGCGACATTGCGAATTACCTGCGCCTAGCTGCGGAAACCGTCAGCCGCGTGCTCAGCCGCTTCCGCGCACAGAACCTGATTCAGGTCGAAGGTCGCGAGTTGCTGCTGCTGAACCCGGAAGGGTTGCGCGAAATCGGCCACGCGTTGCTGCCAGGCTGACGCCAGCTGGTCACGCTCGCCCGGCAAGGGAGGCGGCCGGGCCTGCGGGTGACATTACCCGTGCGGCTGTGCGCCCGTGGTGGACAGAGGTAGCCCGTTGACGATGCAAATAGGAACGATTATCATTCACCAACCGCTCTTTGAAGCCAACGTCATGAAGCTTCTCCCGCTCGTGGTCGCGTCGCTCGTGCTGGGCATCACCGGCACGGCAGTCGCCGCCGACATTCCCGAGTACACCCTGTCGATCAGGAACCACACCTACCAGCCCACCCAGCTCAAAGTTCCGGCCAACACCAAGTTCAAGCTCCTCGTGCGCAATGAGGACGCCACGCCGGAAGAATTCGAGAGCACCGAGTTCAACCGAGAGATGGTGGTGTTGCCGAACAGCAGCATCACGGTCTATGTCGGCCCGCTGCGCGCAGGCACCTACGGATTTTTCGGCGACTTCCATCCGGACACGGCTCAAGGCCGTCTGATCGTGGAGTGACGAGATGCCGGGCGTGGCCTTGCTGGTGTTCCGGGAAGTGTTGGAGGCGGCGCTGATCGTCTCCATCGTTTGTGCCGCGACGAGTGGCGTAGCCCGGCGCGGGCTGTTCGTGACCAGTGGCATCGGGCTCGGCGTCGCCGGCGCCTTGCTGGTGGCGTTGGGCGCCCGCGCCATCGCCATCGCCAGCCTGGCCAGCGGCGCAGGGCAGGGCATTTTCAATGCCGGTGTGCTGTTGTCGGCAGTCGCGATGATCGGCTGGCACGTCGTATGGATGTCCAGGCACGGCCGCGAGCTGGCGCAGCGCATGAGCGCCATCGGCGGCGCGGTGAAGGCCGGCTCCAGCTCGCTCACGCTGCTGCTGGCGGTAGTGGCGCTGGCGGTGTTGCGCGAAGGCTCCGAGATCGCGCTGTTCCTCTATGGCATGGCGGTCGGCGGCATCGGAGTCGCGGGACTGGTCGGCGGCATTGCCGTGGGTGTCGGCGGCGGCGCGTTGCTGGGCTTTGCGCTGTACTTCGGCTTGTTGCGCATTCCGATGAAACACTTTTTCAGTGTGACCAACGGGATGCTGGTGCTGCTGGCCTGCGGACTGGCCGCCACCGCCGCGGGTTTCCTGGTGCAGAGCAACCTGCTGCCGGCCTGGGGCAGTCAGCTGTGGAATACGTCCTGGCTGTTGTCGAACGGTTCGCTGGCCGGCAAGACGCTGGGGATCCTGATCGGCTACAACGCCACGCCCGCCGGCATCCAGATCGTCTTCTACGCGGTCACGCTGCTGCTGCTGGTTGCCGGCATGCGCTGGCAGCACCAGCGCGCCTCGGTGCACCCGCCGCCGCCGCGCCCCGTCCCCTTGGGGACGGCATCCACGCCATCGTCCTGACACGTCCCTGGTTCACGCCTTCCACCGGCGATCGGCGGTGACCCGAAGCGCGCGCCCCCACGATCACCCCACAAGAAACGCCTCATGAACTCGAATGTCTCCGGCAAGATGCCTGCGCGGCCATCGACTCGCTGCGTGGTGCGTGTCTGCGCGCTGGCGCTGGTCGCGATCCTGTTCGCCGGCGCCGGCATCGCCCGGGCGGACGACTTCATCGTCTATTTCCCCTACGTAATCGCTACGCAGACGGAAGTCGAGTTGCGCGGTTACCGGTATGGCGACGCGCGCGCGGACCTGGACGGCACACGTGCCGCGGAATTCTCGATCGCCCACACCTTTACCAGCTGGTGGAAGCCGGAGCTCTATCTCACGAAGTATGAAAAGGCGCCCGGCGCCGGAGGGCAACTGGTCGGTTACGAGTTCGAGAACACGTTCCAGCTGACCCAGCCCGGCGGGTACTGGCTGGACCTTGGCTTTCTCGCCTCCTACGAGCACAAGACGCCTGCCGGTAGCCACGATGCCATCGAGTTCGGCCCGCTGCTCGCGAAGACGGTGGGCCGCTTCATCCACACCGCGAACCTGATCTGGGAAAAGCAGGTCGGCGCGGGTGCCGCCGGCAAATACGAGTTCCGCTACAGCTACTCGGGCACCTATGCGGTATCCACGGTCTTCCGTCCCGGCCTTGAGGCCTACGGGCGTCCCGCCGACCACGCCTACCAGGCAGGTCCGATCGTCGCCGGCGAGTGGCATCTCCCGGGCACGACCGGCAATCTCGAGTACCGGGTCGGCGTGGTCTTCGGGCTGAATGCCGCTGCACCGCGGCGGACCTGGTTGGCCCGGGTGGAGTACGAGTTCTTCTGAGCGTGTGCCGCTGCCGATGCGTGGTGACGGGTGTGGCCGCTGAAGGGGCTGGTGCGACGGCGGTACCGCGTGAGTTGCCTGATGCAGATCATGGCCCGTCACTTCGCCGACATGTCAGCATGGCGAACCGTTCTCATTCAAGTTGCCGACGTCATGCCCGAATCCCGATCCCCGCTGGCCAAGCCCGCCACGTTTGCGGAGTTGTCGGCGTTGCTCGCTTCGGCACCGCACCGGCCGCTGTTCCTGGCCGGCACCATCGCGGTGTTGCTCAGCATGGCGTGGTGGGCGGTGGAGCTGACCTGGATGCGCTTCGGCGTCGCCGGCTGGCCGCAGCCATCGATTCCGCCGGGCTGGGCGCACGCGATGCTGATCCAGTACGGCTTGTTCCCGCTGTTTATGTTCGGCTTCCTGCTGACCGTATTTCCGCGCTGGCTGGGTCGCCCCGATCTGCCGTGGACGCGCTACGTGCCGGTGGCTGGCTGCGTGTTTGGCGGCTACGTGCTGGCGAACGTGGGTCTGCTCGGCCTGCCGTGGCTGCTGCAGCTCGGTGTCGGCGTGATGCTGGCCGGCTACCTGATCGGCGTGTGGACGCTGGCTGGGGTGTTGCGTGCGTCGGCGGCTGAACGCAAGGGTCATGCCCGTTCCTGTCTGGCGGCGTTGGTCCTGGGCAGCTTGGGGCTGGCGGTGTTCCTCGCCTATTTGCTCGGTGCGCCGGCGGACTGCGCGCTGCTGGCGATCAAGCTGGGCACATACGGCCTGCTGCTGCCGATCTATTTCACGGTGATGCACCGCATGCTGCCGTTCTTCAGCGGCAACGTGGTGGCGGGCTACAAGGTGATTCGTCCTGACTGGAGCCTGCCGGTGGTGTGGGTGTTGCTGCTGGCGCACCTGCTGCTGGAATGGCGTAGCGCGCTGGCTTGGCTGTGGCTGGCGGACGTACCGCTGGCCTTGGTGTTCGCCTGGCATGCGCTGACCTGGCAGCCATGGAAGGCGATGCGGCCGGGCCTGCTGGCGGTGCTGCACATGGCGTTCGCGTGGCTGCCGGTGGCCTTCGTGCTGTACGCGGTGCAGGACGTGGTGTATGCGACCAGCGGGCATCTCATCCTCGGGCGCGCACCGCTGCATGCGCTGGGGATCGGCTTCTTCGGCTCGATGCTGGTGGCGATGGTGACCCGGGTGACCCAGGGCCATTCCGGCCGGCCGCTGCAGATGGGCGTGGTGGCCTGGCTGTGCTTCGGCCTGTTGCAGGCGGTGGCGTTGCTGCGCATCCGTGCCGAACTGGGCGGCGACGTCTATCTGTGGCTGGTTATCGCCGGCTACGGCTGGCTACTGGCGTTCCTGCCGTGGGTACTGCGTTCGGCATGGATCTATCTGACCCCGCGCGCGGACGGCAAACCTGGCTGAGCGCCGGTGCGCAAGATTCTGTGGCAGGGTGACGCAGAGGGCCGCCAAACGGGTTCCAGTTGACCTAGATCAGTAAGGCGATTGGCCGATCTCCTACGCTAGGATGCGCAAGAACTCACGGAGGTCGACCATGTCACGTTCACCGCTCCTCGTCGTCGCTGCTGCCGCGTTGCTGACGCTGGCGGCCTGTTCCGGCAAACCGCAGGCCGCGGCCAAGGCGGATGCCGGCCAGACCGCCAGCTCCCCGACCGATCACGTCCGCGGCGACTTCGGCCCGCCGCAAGGCGAGCCGATCCACGCGGTGCTGACCAGCCCGCCGCACGTGCCGCCGCCGGTCAACCGCAACTACCCGGCGAAGGTGATCGTGGAGCTGGAAGTGATCGAGAAGGAGATGCCGATCTCCGAGGGCGTGAGTTATACCTTCTGGACCTTCGGCGGCACCGTGCCGGGCAGCTTCATCCGGGTGCGCCAGGGCGACACGGTGGAGTTCCACCTGAAGAACGCGCCGGACAGCAAGATGCCGCACAACATCGACCTGCACGGGGTGACCGGGCCAGGCGGCGGCGCGGCATCCAGCTTCACCGCGCCGGGGCACGCCTCGCAGTTCACCTTCAAGGCGCTCAACCAGGGCATCTACGTGTACCACTGCGCCACCGCGCCGGTCGGCATGCACATCGCCAACGGCATGTACGGGCTGATCCTGGTCGAGCCGCCGGAGGGGCTGAGCCCGGTCGATCACGAGTACTACGTGATGCAGGGCGACTTCTACACCACCGGCAAGTACCGGCAGAAGGGCCTGCAGCCGTTCGACATGGAGAAGGCGATCGACGAGCACCCGACCTACGTGCTGTTCAACGGCAAGGAAGGCGCGCTCACCGGCGACAACGCGCTGACCGCCAAGACCAACCAGACGGTGCGGCTGTTCGTCGGCAACGGCGGGCCGAACCTGGTCTCCAGCTTCCACGTGATCGGCGAGATCTTCGACAAGGTGCAGCCGGAGGGCGGCACGGTGGCGCAGCACAACGTGCAGACCACGCTGATCCCGGCCGGCGGCGCGGCGATGGTGGAGTTCCACACCGACGTGCCGGGCAGCTACGTGCTGGTCGACCACTCGATCTTCCGCGCGTTCAACAAGGGCGCGCTGGGCATCCTCAAGGTGGACGGTCCGGAAGACAAGTCGATCTACTCGGGCAAGGAAGTGGACTCGGTGTACCTGGGCGACCGCTCGGAGCCGAACCTGACGGCGGTGACCACGGCGGCGACGGCGCATGCGGCCGGCACGCTGACCAAGGCCGAGCAGATCGCGGCGGGCAAGCAGCTGTTCACCGGCACCTGCTCGGTATGCCACCAGGCGAACGGCGAGGGCCTGGCGAACGTGTTCCCGCCGCTGGCGAAGTCGGACTACCTGGCGGCCGACCCGAAGCGGGCGATGACGATCGTGACGCACGGGCTGACCGGCAAGATCACGGTGAACGGCCACGAGTACGACTCGGTGATGCCGCCGATGGCGCAGCTGACCGACGACGAGGTGGCGAACATCCTGACCTACGTGCTGAACAGCTGGGACAACCCGGGTGGGCAGATCAGCAAGGAAGAAGTGGCCAAGGCCCGCGCCGCGGCCGCACCGGCGGCGGCAGCGGAGCATTGAGATGTACGCACGACTGGCATTGGCCTGGCTTGGCCTGATGCTGGCGCTCCCGGCAGCGGCGGCGGACTACGTCGCCCTGCCCGGGGGGAGCTTCACCAGCGTGCTTCCGGCTGATGGCAAGACGGCGCCGGCTCAGGTCGCGCCGTTCCGTCTGCGCACCGAACCCGTCACCAATGGCGAGTTTCTGGCGTTCGTGAAGAGCCATCCGCAATGGCGGCGGGACCAGGTCGCGAAGATCCTTGCCGACGAGCGCTACCTCACCCAGTGGGCCGGCGCCGATGTGCTTGGCGAGCAGGCCCTGCCGCGTCAGCCGGTGACCCGGGTCAGCTGGTTCGCCGCGCAGGCATATTGCGAAAGCGAGCAGGCGCGGCTGCCGAGCTGGTATGAATGGGAGTACGCGGCGGCCGCCGATGCCACCCGCCGAGATGCTCGTGCTGATCCGGCCTGGCGCGAAAGCATCCTGGGCTGGTACGCGCGGCCTTCCACCACGGCGCTGCCCGAAATCGGCGGTGTCGCCAACGCCTTTGGCGTGCGCGACATCAACGGGCTGGTGTGGGAATGGGTCGACGACTTCAATGCGCTGATGGTCGCCAGCGACAGCCGCGACCAGGGCGATCCGGACCTGCTGAAATTCTGCGGCGCCGGCGCGATCAGCATGCAGGAAAAAGAAAACTACGCAGTGCTGATGCGCATCGCGATGCTGTCCGCGCTGAAGGCCGCCGACACCACCAACAACATGGGCTTCCGTTGCGCGAAGTCCCAGTGAGGAATGCGCCATGAAGCGCCTGTTGCCTATCTTCGTGATGTTCCTGCTGCTCGGCAACGCGCGGGCGGCCAACCCGCTGCCCGGCGACTCGGTATACAACCTGCCGGTGCAACTGACCGACCAGGACGGCCGCCAGCAGACGCTGGCCGAGCGGCGCGGCCGGCCGCAGCTGGTGACGATGTTCTATACCTCGTGCCAGATGGTCTGCCCGATGATCATCGACAGCCTGCGGCTGACCCGCAACGCTCTGGACCCGGCCACCCGCGCCCGGATCGACCTGCTCGCGGTGAGCTTCGACCCGGCGAAGGACGACGTGGCCACGCTGCACACGTACGCGCAGAAGCGCAAGCTGGACCCGCGCATCTGGACCCTGGCGCGGGCCGAGCCAGCACAAGTGCGCCAGCTGTCCGGCGTGCTTGGCCTGCAGTACCGGCAACTGCCCGACGGCGAGTTCAACCACAGCAGCGAGCTGATTCTGCTCGACGCCGATGGTCGCATCGCCGCACGCACCACGAGGATCGGCAAGCTCGACCCCGAGTTTGTGGAAGCGATCCGCAAGGTGGTCGCGCAGCCGCACGGCTGAGGCACCTCTCGCGGCTTGATCCATATCAGCGCGGCGACGGCCGGCCGCGCGCAGACTCCGGGAAAGTTTTCGGAGGATCTGCATGGGCGTTGGATATCCGTGGATCGTGCTGCTGCACCTGGCGTGCGCCATCGTGTTCGTGGGCGCGGTGACGTTCGAGGTGCTGGTGGTCGAGTCGTTGCACAAGCATTTCGATGCGGCCACCCTGCAGCGCATCGAGCAGGCGATCATGGCGCGGGTGCGCCGCTTCATGCCGCTCGTAGTGATCCTGCTGTTCGTCAGCGGCGGCGTGCTGTTCGACATCCGCTGCGATGGCCTCAGCTGTGTCGGCACGCGTTTCGGCAACTGGCTGCTGCTGAAAGTGCTGCTGGCGTTCGGCGTGCTCGGCGTGTTCGTCAACGCAATGTGGGCAATGCGCAACGGCAGGATGGACCTGTGTCGATTCCGGCACACCCATCGCATGGTGCTGGGCTTGATGGTCGGCATCGTCTTCCTGGCCAAGACCATGTTCTACTTGTAGCCCTCCATCCACACACGAGGTGCACGATGTCCCATGTCACGTTCAAGGGCCAGCCGATCAGCGTCGACGGCCAGTTTCCCGCGGTGGGCTCGGCCGCGCCGGCATTCAGCCTGGTCGGTGCCGACCTGTCCGACGTCGCGCTGTCCGGCTATGCCGGCAAGCGCAAGGTGCTGAACATCTTTCCCAGCGTCGACACCGGCGTGTGCGCCGCCTCGGTGCGCCGCTTCAACGAGCTGGCCGGCAAGCTCGACAACACGGTGGTGCTGTGCATCTCGGCCGACCTGCCGTTCGCGCAGGCGCGCTTCTGCGGCGCCGAGGGACTGGACCGGGTGACCAACCTGTCGCTGATGCGCGGCCGCCAGTTCCTCAATGACTACGGCGTGGCGGTCGCCAGCGGCCCGCTAGCCGGACTGGCTGCGCGCGCAGTGCTCGTACTGGACGGACACGACAAGGTGATCCACGCCGAACTGGTCAGCGAAATCGGTCACGAGCCGAACTACGACGCGGCGCTGAAAGCGCTGGGCTGATCGCGATTGTTGTAAGAGCGCACAGGGTGCGCTCCTACGGCTGTGTGATGCCGACGATCGGTACGCCGAACGGCCGCGCCTACGGATGCAGGCCCAGCCCGTATTTAAGGCTGCGACCGATGCGCTCGGCGTATTCCAGCATGAGCGCGGCCCCGGCTTCGTCGAGTTCCTCGGCGCAGGTTTCACGCCACAGTGCGAGCCAGCGGTCGAAGTGTTCGACGCGAATCGGGTGCGGCCGGTGTGCGCCCATCGGGTTGCCGCGGTAACTGCCCGTGCGCAACGCCACCGAGGCCCAGAACGAGGTCAGCAGGCGCTTGTGCTCGTCCCAATCATGCACGGCCGCATTGAAGATCGGGCCGAGCTGCGGCTCGCGCCGCACCTTCTCGTAGAAATGGTCGACCAGCCTGGCGATGGCCGGCTCATCCAATGGCGATGACGGGTTCATGCGGGACATTGTGGATCCATGCGCTGAACGATGTGTGAGAGCCTTCAGGCAGGCTCTGGGGTTGCCGCAACAAAACGCATCCGGCCGTGGTGGCCGGATGCGTCGTTGATCCGCGAAGCTTACTGGCTCAAGCTCAGTGTGCCCCTCATCAGCGCGGCATGGCCGGGGAAGGTGCAGAAGTAGGCGTACTGCTCGCCGGCCTTGAGCTTGGTCACGTCGATCGTGGCCGTGTCGGACTCGCCGCCGCCGATCAGCTTGGTGTGCGCGATGATGCGGGTGTCGCCCGGCTTCTCGTAGTTGCTGGCGGCACCGGCCTTCATGCCGTCCGCGACCACGCCGGACTCGTCGGCGCTGTGCGACAGCACCCAGTTGTGACCCATCGCGGTGACCGGCAGCTTGCCGGTGTGCTTCAGGGTCACCTTGAAGGTCTTGCAGGTCTTCGGCACGGTGATGGTTTTCTGGTCGAACTGCATTGCATCGCTGCCTTCGATGGTGGTCGCGCATTCGGCGGCCATCAGCGGGGTGGAAAGCAGGCCGAGCAGGGCAATGGCAATCAGTTTGCGCATGGTGTGTCGCTCCTTGGGGAAGTGGCAGGGCTCAGGTGGATTCTGCGATGGCGGCGTACGGCGGGCACTGATCTGGGTCATGGCTGCGGCACCGGCGGTCGTCGACACTGTAGTCATCGCCGGCGGGTGCCGGAAGGAGGCACGATGACGCACGTCGTCACCGAAAACTGCATCAACTGCAAGCACACCGACTGCGTCGAGGTGTGCCCGGTGGACTGCTTCCATGAGGGGCCGAACTTCCTGGTGATCGACCCGGACGAATGCATCGACTGCACGCTATGCGTGGAGGAATGCCCGGTTGGCGCGATCTTCCCCGAGCTCGACGTACCGGCGGGTCAGGAGGGCTTTCTTGCGATCAATGCCGAACTGGCGCGCGAATGGCCGGTACTGACCAGCAAGATCGCGGCGATGGAAGATGCTGCGAAGTGGGACGGGGTGCCGGACAAGCTGTCGCTGCTGCAACGCTGAGCCCGAATCCCCGGATGGAGTGCACTGATGGGTGGTGCCCTGTTCGATCTCCCGAGGCATCACATCATCGTGATCCAGGCAAGTTGCCGCTTCTAGAGCATCAGGGCTTATTGACCATGTACTTGCCAGTGTTATACGTGATCGGTATCAAGGCGTAACGCAAGTCTGGCTCTTTTATGGGGTTCACTCGAATCTGCTGCGCGATTGGCACCAGCCTGGCGGCCAGATGATGAGTCTTGTCCGGGTAGGCTACGACCGGCAGTACCTGGACGGGTTGCCCGTCCGCGCCGTAAACGATGAAGAATTCGGCGACGCCGGGTTCGGTAAGTGGGACGGCGTGGAATGGGAGATCCTTTGGGGTCAGTTCATGAAGATTGCCATGTTCCACGACCTCGTTTGAGTGCACGATGCCAGCGCGGATGGTTGCATCATATTTGGCAAGAAAGGCATTGAGCGCTGTGCCGACTTCATCCATTCGTTTGCGATCAAATTTTGCATAAATGCGACTGAGCAGGAAGCCGGTGTAGTCTTCATCCTCATGAGCTTTTTCATGGGCCCTTTTTCTCCCGAGCGGTTGGTAGTGGCCATAGACTTGCGCCCATAACATGGCCTCGAAGGTTCTCCCCGCTTCCAGTTCCAGCTCGGCCATCTTCGCCATGGCCCCGAGTCGGCCTTGGATTGCCGCATGGCCGAGCAGGGCGCGGGCCTGGGTCAGATCCTGTTCCACCACGACACCAGGCTGAGCATGGCCTTGCCAGTACCATGAGCCGGCAATGTCCTGCGCGCCTGCGTCGCCAGCGTTGGCTTCTTGCATCAGTGCAGAAAATTCGCGCAATCGCTCGGCGGTGGGGCGTGCCGGATCCAGCACGATGGAAAGCTGGACATCCCCTGATGTCGGATCTGTCGGCGATGTCTGTTGCGCGTGTGCCGTGATGCCCAGGCAGCACAGAACGGCCAGTGTGGTGGTCCGGAACATGATTGCCTCCCCCAAAAGAAACCCGTGCAGAGCGCGCGGGTTTCCAGTCTTGCAAGAGTGGTGCGCTGACGCAATTGCCTTGCTGCCACCAGCGGCCATCGTCATGACGCCGCAATTATCTGCGCGGTTCGGGCCGATAAACGAAAAACCGCGCCAGTTGGCGCGGTTTTTTTAATCTCCGAAACAGGGCACGCTTATTTGGTCGCGACGACTCGCACCATCTCCAGGCACTTGTTCGAGTAGCCCCACTCGTTGTCGTACCAGCTCACCAGCTTGACGAAGGTGCTGTCCAGCGCGATGCCGGCTTCGGCGTCGAAGATCGAGGTGCGCGCGTCGCCGCGGAAGTCGGTCGCCACCACCTTGTCCTCGGTGTAGCCGAGGATGCCCTTCAGCGCGCCTTCGCTCTGCGCCTTCATTTCCGCGCAGATCTCCGCGTAGGTCGCGTTTTTTTCCAGCTCGACGGTGAGGTCGACCACGGAGACGTCCGAGGTCGGCACGCGGAAGCTCATGCCGGTGAGCTTCTTGTTGAGCTCGGGAATCACCACGCCGACGGCCTTGGCGGCGCCGGTGCTCGACGGGATGATGTTCTCGAGGATGCCGCGACCGCCGCGCCAGTCCTTGTTGCTCGGGCCGTCGACGGTCTTCTGCGTGGCGGTGGCCGCGTGCACGGTGGTCATCAGGCCGCGCTTGATGCCCCACTTGTCGTTCAGCACCTTGGCGATCGGCGCCAGGCAGTTGGTGGTGCAGCTGGCGTTGGAGATGATCGCCTCGCCGGCGTACTTCTTGTCGTTCACGCCGTAGACGAACATCGGCGTGTCGTCCTTCGACGGCGCCGACAGGATCACCTTCTTCGCGCCGGCGTCGAGGTGCTTCTGCGCGCTGGCCTTGTCCAGGAACAGGCCGGTGGATTCGATCACCACGTCGGCGTTCACCTCGTTCCACTTCAGGTTGGCCGGATCGCGTTCCTGGGTCAGGCGGATGCGCTTGCCGTTGACCAGCAGGTGGCCGTCCTCCACCTTCACGTCGCCCTTGAAGCGGCCGTGCACCGAGTCGTAGCTCAGCATGTAGGCGAGGTAGTCCGGCTCCAGCAGGTCGTTGATCGCCACGATCTCGATCTCGTTGCCGAAATTCTGCACGGCTGCGCGCAGCACGTTGCGACCGATGCGGCCGAAGCCGTTGATGCCGACCTTGATGGTCATGAGGGAACGTCCTCCTGATGGCGACTGGGAATATTGCGATGAGGGATGGCGGCCGCGGGCCGCGGTGCCGGTATTTCAGCTGCGAAATCTTACAATGAAAGCGCCCGGGCCGCCCGCGTCCGATCGCCGCTGTGGCAGACTTCGGCTTTTGCGTCGGTAATCATCATGTCCGTTCCGAGTCGTTCACTTGTCTTCGCGCTGGCCATGTTCGCGGTCGCGCCATGGGCCCAGGCTTGGGGGCCGCTCGGCCACAGCGTCGTGGCCGAACTGGCGCAGCGCCACCTGAGTCCGGCCGCCGAAGCCGAAGTCGAGCGACTGCTGGCGCCGGAGCACACGCAACGGCTGGCCGATGTGGCCAGCTGGGCCGACCAGATCCAGAACAATCCTGCGCAGAAAGCCCTGTGGGATCAGACCCGCGCGCTGCATTACATCAACTTCCACGATGGCGACTGCGACTACGTGCCGCCGCGCGACTGCCGGGACGGCCGCTGCGTGGTCGCCGGTGTGCAGCATTACGTCGACGTGCTGGGTGATCGCAGCCAGTCCGACGCGGCGCGTCGCGACGCACTGAAGTTCGTGGTGCATTTTGTCGGTGACATGCACCAGCCGTTGCACGCCGGTTTCCGCGACGACAAGGGGGGCAACGGGTATCAGGTGCAGTTCAACGGCAAGGGCAGCAACCTGCACAAGGTATGGGATTCGGGCTTGCTGTCGACCCGCGAACTCGACTGGCAGGCATATGCGCGGGCGCTGGATGCGCGTGGCCCGGCGGATCTGCCGGCGCCGATCGCGCCACTCGCCAACCCTTACGCGCAGTGGGCGGAGGAGTCGTGCCGGTTCACCGGCGCGGCGGGTTTCTATCCGGACGGCCACAAGATCGATCAGGCGTATGTCGCTGCCGAGCTGCCGCTCGCCGAACAGCGCTTGCGCGAAGCCGGGCGGCGGCTGGCCGAAGTGCTCAACCTCGCGCTGGCGCGGTAGCCCGGGGCGTCGTCTGTGCTCCGGTGCACGTCGGCGGCATGCGTGCAACTGTGGGGTGATGGCGCGCCGCGCAGCTTCTGCTAGCCTCGGCGCATGACCGAGAATCCCCTGCGCCGTACCAAGATCGTCGCCACCCTGGGTCCCGCCACCGACATGCCGGGCATGCTCGAGCGGATCATCGCCGAAGGCGTCAACGTGGTCCGCCTGAACCTCTCGCACGGCCAGCCGGACGATCACCGCGCGCGTGCCAATGCGGTGCGCGTGGCATCGGTGGCGGCCGGGCGCGAGGTGGGCATCCTGGCCGACCTGCAGGGGCCGAAGATCCGCATCGAGACATTCGCCAACGGGCCGGTGGAGCTGGTCGACGGCGCGTCGTTCGTGCTGGACTGTCGCCCCGACGCACCGCCCGGCGACGCGGCCCGCGTCGGCGTCAGCTACTACGGCCTGCCGCGCGATGTGCACGCCGGCGACGTGCTGCTGCTGGACGACGGCCTGGTCGCATTGACCGTGCTGGACGTGATCGGCGCCGAAGTGCGCTGCCAAGTGCTGATCGGCGGCAAGCTGTCCAACCGCAAGGGTCTCAACCGGCAGGGTGGCGGGCTTTCGGTGACGGCGCTGTCGGACAAGGACAAGGCCGACATCAAACTGGCTGCCGAGATCGGCGCCGACTTCCTGGCGGTGTCGTTCGTGCGTTCGGCCGAGGACATGCACCAGGCGCGCCGGCTGCTGCACGAGGCCGGCGGCAACGCGGCGCTGGTGGCCAAGATCGAGCGCGCCGATGCGATTCCTGTGCTGGGCGAGATCATCGACGCCTCCGACGTGGTGATGGTGGCGCGCGGCGACCTTGGCGTGGAGATCGGCGATGCCGAGCTGCCCGGCCTGCAGAAAAAGATCATCCGCGAATCGGTGCAGCGCAACCGCGCGGTGATCACCGCCACGCAGATGCTGCAATCGATGGTGCGCTCGCCGATCCCGACCCGCGCCGAGGTGCTGGACGTGGCGAACGCGGTCATCGACGGCACCGACGCGGTGATGCTGTCGGAGGAAACCGCGGCCGGAGCGCACCCGGACAAGGCGGTGGCGGCGATGCGCCGGATCTGCCTCGGCGCCGAACGCCAGTTCGAACCGAAGGACGATCTGAGCACCGACGGCCATCACCTGGACCGCACCGACCAGGCGATCGCGCTGGCAGCGATGCTGCTGGCCGGCCAGCTGGGTGTGCGCGCGATCGTGGCGCTGACGGAATCCGGCGCCACCGCGCAATGGCTGTCACGCTACCGCACCGCGGTACCGATCTATGCGTTGTCGCCGCTGGCCGACGCACGCCGGCGCATGCTGCTGTTGCGCGACGTGCAGCCGGTGGCGTTTTCGCATGAAGGCATGAGTTCAGTGGCGACGGCGCGCGCCGCGGTCCAGCAGCTGTTCGAGCAAGGCCGCCTGAGCGAGGGCGACCGCGTGGTGCTTACGCATGGCGACCACGTGGGTCGGGGCGGCGGCACCAATACGCTGAAGCTGCTCTCGGTCGGCGCCGACGGCATCGTCGAGAGCCTGCGCGATCTTTAACGGCTGACGCATGGCTCTTCCGCCGGCCAGGCGTTGACTGGCGTTGAGCGGCAATGCCGCTACACTTCATCCCGTCTCATCCCGGCCCCAGGAGCCCGCCATGAAAACCATGTCCCGCCAGCTACGCCAGGGCCTGTTGCTGGCATTGGCGCTGGGCTTCGTCACCCCGGTGCTGGCGCAGGCGCGCAAGATCGACCAGCAGGACCTGTACCGCTACTGGATCCTGCTCAACACCCAGGTGCAAATGGACGTGCCCAACAGCGGGCTGAACCTGGACAAGCCCGGTTGCGCGGCAGTGACCTACACGGTCGGTTCCGATGGCGTGCCGATGAACGTGCAGGTCGTCAAGGTGGTGCCGAAGAGCGATCTTGGCCCGGTGGCGCGCAGCGCGGTCTCGAATTTCCGCTACGGCCCATCGCTGACCAACCGCATCGGCGAGCCGGTCGCCACCTATTACGTCGTGCCATTCAATGCACCCAAGGATCCGGCCCTGCGCCAGCAACTGCTGGACGAGTGCCACTTGCCCGGCTACGCCCCCTGAACCGGCGCGGCCCGCCCCCGCCATAGGCTGGCGCTTGCGGCCGCCAATCTGGCCTATAATTGATGCTTTGCCGCTTCGGCCCCGAGGCGGCTTCAACCTGTGCGGGCGCCCAGCCGCTGCACCACGGAGTCGTCATGAGTATTGAAGATCTCGAAAGCATCGCCCTGGCGATGGTTGCGCCCGGCAAGGGCATCATCGCCATTGACGAGTCAACCAACACCATCAGGAAGCGCTTCGAGGCTGTCGGCATCGAGAACACCGAGGAAAACCGCCGCGCCTACCGCGAGCTGCTGCTGACCACGCCGGGACTGAACGAGCACATTTCCGGCGCGATCCTGTACGACGAGACGATCCGCCAGTCCACGAAAGACGGCGTGCCGTTCACCGAGGTCATGAAAAAGGCCGGCATCATCCCCGGTATCAAGGTCGACAAGGGTCCGCAGCCGCTGGCCGGTTTTCCCGGCGACGTGGTCACCGAAGGCCTCGACGGCCTGCGCGAACGCCTGCAGGAATACGCGAAGCTGGGCGCCCAGTTCGCCAAGTGGCGCGCGGTGATCAATATTTCCGAAGAGAATCCCAGCTCCACCGCGATCGAGGCGAACTGCCACGTGCTGGCCCGCTACGCCGCGCTGTGCCAGGAAGCCGGCCTGGTGCCGATGGTCGAGCCCGAAGTAATCATGGACGGCGACCACAGCATCGAAGTCAGCTACGAGGTGCATGAAGCTGTGCTGCGCAGCCTGTTCAACGCGTTGTACGAGCAGAACGTGATGCTGGAAGGCACCATTCTGAAGGTCAGCATGGTCATCCCGGGCAAGGATTCGGACGAGCAGGTCGACGTCGAGGAAGTGGCCGAGGCCACCGTACGCGTGCTGAAGTCCACCGTGCCGGCCTCGCTGCCGGGCATCGTGTTCCTCTCCGGCGGACAGACCGATGAGCAGTCCACCGCTCACCTCAACGCGATGAACCGCATGGGCCCGCACCCGTGGCCGCTGTCGTTCTCCTACGGCCGCGCCATGCAGCAGGCAGCGCTGAAGCTGTGGTCGAAGGACATGAAGGCAAACTACGCCGAAGCGCAGAAGACCGTGCACGCCCGCGCGCGCGACAACGGCCAGGCCGCACTGGGGCAGTGGGGCGGCTGACCGGATTGAATCCTTGCGACCATCCCTGATCGCGAGAATCAAACGGGCGGCCATCCGTGGCCGCACTGCTCAATAAAGAACGGGCGCCTCGCGGCGCCCGTTCTGTTTCAACATGTTGCGAACCGGTGGATCAGAAGCGGTATTCCGCGCTGACTGAGACCATGTCGGTGCTCAGGTCGACGTTGCGCTTGCTCGCGTCGAAATAGTCGTAGTTCACACCGACGCTGAGGTTGCTGGTGAGGTTGTAGCCCACACCGGCGCCGGCGTACCAGCTGTTGTCGCTCAGGCCCTTGCGGACCGGGTTGATGTCGTTGCTCAGGCCGTGGCCGGTCCAGCTGTAGAGGCCGGCGCGACCGCCGACGTACCAGTTCGGGCTGAGGTCGAAGCGGGCATTCGCGCCGACGGTCCAGCCGTGCAGGTTTGACTTGCCGCGGTCGACCACCGGCTGGCTGTTGAAAATGTTCTTCGGGTGGATGTTGCCCAGGTCGTTGTAGCCCACCTCGGCACCCAGCGCGAAGCTCGGCGCCAGCGACCAACGGTAGCCGCCATTGAGGGCGTAGCCGGTGTCATGGTCGTCGTACGGGCCATGGTTGATCGAGGTGCGGCCGACGTTGCCGTTGACGAACCAGCCACCGTTGTCGGCAGGTGCGCTCTGCGCGAACACGGCGGGAACCGCCAGCAGGCCGGCAGTGGTGAGGGCGAGGGCGAGCAGGGTCTTTTTCATTTTCATGGAGCTTCTCCAGTTGTTGTCATGGCAGTCGGCCCGAAGGGGGAATGGCCGCTGCTGGCGGTGCGCTGCCCAAGCCGGGTGGCGACACCTGAGCCATAAGATGGGTCGTGGCCCGAAAGATTCAATACCGATTAGTTCAGTATTAAGCCAAGGTTAAGCGGTGGCCCGCAGCGGTCAGAAGCGGTACTCCGCGGTCAGCGATGCGGTATCGCTGCTCAGCTTGATGTGGTCCTTGTTCGCACGGTAGTAGTCGTACGACAGGCCCAGGCCGAAGTGCTCGCTGAAGTCGTAGCCCGTGCCCACGCCGGCATACCAGTTGACCTGGTCCAGCTTGTGCCGGTTGATGTCCTGGTTGGCGTAGCCATGGCCCCGCCAGCCGTACACGCCGGTGCGGCCGCTGACGTACAGGCCCTGCCAGACATTGATCTTGCCGTTGACGCCGGCGGTCCAGCCACGCAGGGCCTGGCGTTGCGAAGTCAGGTTGACGTCGTTGCTGTTGAACGCGTTCTTCAGCTTGAAATTGCCCAGGTCGTTGTAGCCGACCTCGACGCCCAGACCCAGGTCGGGACCGACCTTCCAGCGGTAGCCGCCGTTGATGGCGTAAGTGGTTGGATGGTCGTCGTACGGACCCACGCGCATATGCGCCTGACCGACGCTGCCGTTGACGAACCAGTTGCCGCTGCCGATCGGCTGGGACGGCTGGAAGTTGCCACCGGTGGCGGCAGGGGTGGCTTGGCTGTCTTGGTTGTCCTGCGCAAAGGCAGGCAGGGTGCACAGGGCGGTGGAGGCGAGTGCGAGGGCAAACAAAGTCTTTTTCATGTGGGTACTCCTCTTTTTTGAGCCGGGCCGCGCGTCCGGGGGAAGGACATGCGGTCGGGCAGTGCCTGGGGATGGCGCTGCGGGGCGTAGTGATAGCGGGGCGAAGCTGAAGCTCGCCGAACCGTATGGTCTGGGGTTAAGCGGTCATTAATTCCGCGGCCGCGGGCGACAGCCGGCAACCATTTCGGTGACAATGGGCGCTTTTGCACCCGCCGGAGACCACCCGATGACCACCCGCCGCGAACTCGCCAATGCCGTGCGAGCCCTTGCCATGGACGCCGTGGAAGCGGCCAAATCCGGTCATCCGGGCATGCCGATGGGCATGGCCGACCTCGCCGAGGTGCTGTGGAACGACTTCCTGCAGTTCAATCCGGCGAATCCGTCGTGGTTCAACCGCGACCGCTTCGTGCTCTCCAACGGCCATGGTTCGATGCTGCAGTACGCGCTGCTGCACCTGACCGGATTCGACCTGCCGATGGATCAGTTGAAGCGCTTCCGCCAGCTGCATTCGAAGACCGCCGGCCACCCGGAAGCCAGTGAAACCCCCGGCGTGGAAACCACCACCGGCCCGCTCGGCCAGGGCCTGGCGAATGCGGTCGGCTTCGCGCTGGCCGAGAAGGTGCTGGCGGCGCACTTCAACCGCCCGGATCACGCCATCGTTGATCACCATACCTACGTGTTCCTCGGCGACGGCTGCCTGATGGAGGGCATCTCGCATGAAGTCGCCTCGCTGGCCGGCACCTGGCAGCTGGGCAAGCTGGTGGCGATCTACGACGACAACGGCATCTCGATCGACGGCGAAGTGCACGGCTGGTTCACCGACGACACGCCGGCGCGCTTCGAGGCGTACGGCTGGAACGTGATCCGCGGCGTCGACGGCCACGATGCCGAAGCGATCGCCAAGGCCCTGAAGGCCGCGACGAGCCAGAGCGACAAGCCCACGCTGATCTGCGCCAAGACCATCATCGGGTTCGGCGCACCGCACAAGCAGGGCAAGGAAGAAAGCCACGGCGCACCGCTGGGCAAGGACGAGATCGCCGCCGCCCGTGAACAATTGGGCTGGCATCACGCGCCGTTCGAGATCCCGGCCGATATCTACGCCGGCTGGGATCACAAAAAGCCGGGCAACGAAGCCGAGCAGGCCTGGAACGACGCGTTCGCGCAGTACGCCGCTGCGCATCCGGAACTGGCAGCCGAGTTCAAGCGCCGCATTGACGGCGAACTGCCGGCCGATTGGGCTGCGAAGTCGCAGGCGTATATCGCGAAACTGCAGGCGGAAGGCCCGGAAGTGGCTTCGCGCAAGGCCTCGCAGATGGCGCTGGACGCGTTTGGCCCGCTGCTGCCGGAGCTGATCGGTGGCTCGGCCGATCTCGCCGGCTCCAACCTGACCAAGTGGAAGGGCAGCCTCGACGCCGCCAATGGCAACAGCGCCGACGGCAAGGGCAACTACGTCTACTACGGCGTGCGCGAGTTCGGCATGACCGCGATCGCGAACGGCCTGGCGCTGCACGGCGGCTTCGTTCCGTATGACGCGACCTTCCTGGTGTTCTCCGACTACGCGCGCAACGCGGTGCGCATGACTGCGCTGATCCCGGCGCATGCGATCCACGTCTACACGCACGACTCGATCGGCCTGGGCGAGGACGGCCCGACCCATCAGCCGGTCGAGCACCTGGCGTCCTTGCGCTACATCCCGAACAACCAGCTGTGGCGTCCGTGCGACGCGGTGGAGTCGGCCGTATCGTGGAAGGCGGCGATCGAGCGCAGGGACGCGCCGTCCTGCCTGGTGTTCTCGCGGCAGAACCTCAAGCATCAGCAGCGCAGCGAGCAGCAGGTGGCCGACATCATGCGCGGCGGCTATGTGCTGTCCGATCCGCTGGACACCAGGTTCGAGGCGATCCTGATCGCCACCGGCTCGGAAGTGGAACTGGCGATGGAGGCTTCCCGCGCGCTGGCCGCAGCAGGGCGTCGCCGTCCGCGTGGTGTCGATGCCGTGCACCGAGGTGTTCGACGCGCAGCCGCTGGAATACCGCGAAGGCGTGTTGCCGCTCTGGTGTCGTGCACGCGTGGCGGTGGAAGCGGCAACCGCCGACTTCTGGCGCAAGTACGTGGGCCTGGATGGCGAGGTGGTCGGCATGACCACGTTCGGCGCCTCGGCTCCCGCGCCGCAGCTGTTCGAGCACTTCGGCTTCACGGTGGCGCACGTGATCGATGCGGTGAAGCGCGTCATCCGCTGAGCCTCCCTGGCAGATACAAAAAAAGCCGCGGCCATGCCGCGGCTTTTTCATCCGCGCGACGAATTCAGGCGAGCAGCAGGGCGGCCAGTTCGTCCGGTGTCGCCGCAATGGCATGGGCGCCGGCCTGCTCCAGTTCCGCGCGGCCACCGAAGCCCCACAGCACACCGAGGCCACGCACCCGGTTGGCAACCGCGCCGTCGATGTCGAAATGGCGGTCGCCGATCATCACCGCCTCGGCCGGGTCGGCGTCGAAATCGGCCAGTGCCTCCCCGATCATCGCGGCCTTCTCGCTGTGGGCGCTGCCCGGGTGCGGGCCGTACAGGCGCAGGAACGCGTCGCCGAACGGCAGGTGGGCGACGATCGGGGCAGCGTGGCGGTGCGGCTTGCTGGTGACCACGGCGAGCCGGTGGCCGGCGTCGCGCAACCGCTCGATCAACAGCTCGATGCCCGGGTAGATCTCGTGCTCGCGCCAGCCCAGCGTGCTGAAGCGCTCGTGGTAGTACTCCACCGCTGCCTCGATTCGTTCGACGTCGTGATCCAGCAGCGGCGCGAAGCTGTGCCGCAGCGGCGGGCCGATCCAGCGGCGCAGTTCTTCATGCGCCGGCGCCGGCACGTCCAGCCGCGCCAGCGCGTGTTTCACGCAGGCGGTGATGCCGTGCTCGGAATCGATCAGGGTACCGTCAAGGTCGAACAGGCAGAGCATTATTTCGCGGCCCGCGCCTTCAGTGCCGCCACCGCGGGCAGTTCCTTGCCTTCGAGGAATTCGAGAAACGCGCCGCCGCCAGTGGAGATGTAGGAAACCCGATCGGCGATGCCGTACTTGTCGACCGCGGCCAGGGTATCGCCACCGCCGGCGATCGAGAATGCGCTGGACGCGGCGATCGCGCGGGCCAGCATCTCGGTGCCCCTGCCGAACGCGTCGAACTCGAACACGCCGACCGGGCCGTTCCACACCACCGTGCCGGCCTTGGCGATCAGCGCGGCGTACATTTCGGCGGTCTGCGGGCCGATGTCGAGAATCATCTCGTTCTCGCCGACTTGGTCGACCGGCTTGACCGTGGCTGGTGCTTGGGCGGAGAACGCCGGCGCCACTACCACGTCGAGCGGCATCGGCACCTCGGCGCCGCGGCGCTTCGCATCGGCCAGCACCTTTTTCGCGGCGTCGAGCAGGTCCGGCTCGTACAGCGAATTGCCCACCGAATGGCCCATCGCGGCGATGAAGGTATTGGCGATGCCGCCGCCCACGATCAGCTGGTCGACCTTGCCGATCAGGTTGTCCAGCAGGGTCAGCTTGGTCGACACCTTGGAGCCGGCCACGATCGCCAGCAGTGGATGCGCCGGGTGTTCCAGCGCCTTGCCCAGTGCGTCGAGCTCGGCGCACAGCAGCGGGCCGGCGGCCGCGACCGGCGCGTATTTGATCACGCCATGGGTGGAGGCCTGGGCGCGGTGCGCGGTGCCGAACGCGTCCATCACGAAGATGTCGCACAGCGCGGCATATTTCTTCGCCAGCGCGTCGTCGTCCTTGCCCTCGCCGACGTTCATGCGGCAGTTTTCCAGCAGCACCACCTCGCCGGCGGCCACCTCGATGCCGGCGACCAGATAGTCGGCCACCAGCCGCACCGGCTGGTCCAGCTTGCTGCTCAGCCACAGCGCCACCGGCGCCAGCGAGGACTCGGCGTCGAACTGGCCTTCCTTCGGCCGGCCCAGGTGCGACATCACCAGCACGCGCGCGCCGGCGTCGCGGGCGGCGCGGAGCGTGGGCAGGGCGGCGTCGAGGCGTTGGGTCGAGGTGATCCGGCCGTGGTCGTCGATCGGCACGTTCAGGTCTTCGCGGATCAGCACGCGCTGATCGCGCAAATCGAGGTCACTCATGCGGATGACTGACACGGCGGAACTCCGGCAAAGGGTTGGGAATCGGCCCGAGTGGGCGACAACCGTCTATTGTCCGGTCCGTCAGGTGCCGATGCAAACGCCATCGGCCGGGCAGGCGCATTGCGACGTGCGATGTGCCCAGTCCACACTGTGGCAAACTGTGGCGGTCCGTCAGGGGGGATGGCTCATGGCTAGCGGGTTGGTGCTGTACGGCTACTGGCGTTCCAGTGCCGCATATCGCGTGCGGATCGCGCTGAATCTTAAAGGCTTGAGCTACGAAACGCGGCCGGTACACCTGGTGCGCGACGGTGGCGAGCAGCATGCGGCGGATTACCGCGCACTCAATCCGCAGGAACTGGTGCCCTGCCTGCGCGACGGCGACCGGGTGATCACTCAGTCGCTGGCGATCATGGAGTACCTCGACGAGATGCACCCGGAACTGGAGACCGCCCTGTTGCCGGTCGATGCGCGCGGGCGCGCCCAGGTGCGTGCACTGGCGATGGCGGTGACCTGCGACATCCATCCGCTGGGCAACCTGCGGGTGCTGCAGCAGCTAGAGGCGCAGTTCGGTGCCAGCGAGGAGCAGCGCGCGGAATGGTCGCGGCACTGGATCGGCGTGGGCTTCCAGGCGATCGAGGCCATGCTGGGCGACAGTGCGGCGACTGGGCGCTATTGCCACGGCGAGACACCAAGCATGGCCGATGCCTGCCTGATCCCGCAGGTGTACAACGCACTGCGCTGGAAACTGCCGATGGAGGATTACCCGACCATCGCGCGCATCTACCAATCTTGCAACGAGCTGGACGCGTTCCGGCGCGCGGCGCCGGAAGCGCAGCCGGACGCACCTTGAGCCGGGAACCGGGAATGGAGAATCGGCAGGCGAGCCAAGCGTGGCGCGCTTCCGGCCACTGCCCTCCGGAAATGTTGCCACGCTCGGGTCAGGGGGCGCTTGGCGCTTGACGGCCCCTGATCCCCGATTCCCGTCGATCAGAAGCCCATCCCGTACGGGTCGTTGCCGACCAGCTCCTCGTTGCTGGAGCCGCCTTCGGCGAGACGGATCTTCAGCGCCAGGCCGTCGCGCGAGTCGGACTTGTTGAGCGCCTCTTCCAGCTCCACGCGGCCTTCCTTGTACAGCCGGTACAGCGACTGGTCGAAGGTCTGCATGCCCTCCTGCAGGCTGCGGTCCATCGCCTCCTTGAGCTCGTGGATCTGGCCGCGACGGATCATGTCGCGGATCAGCGGGGTATTCAGCAGCACCTCGGCGGCCGGGATGCGGCGGCCGTCCTTGCCCAGCACCAGTCGCTGGCTGATCACCGCGCGCAGGTTCAGCGCCAGGTTCATCAGCACGTTCTTGTGCGCCGATTCGGGGAAGAAGTTGAGGATGCGCTCCAGCGTCTGGTCGGCGTTGTTGGAATGCAGCGTGGCCAGGCACAGGTGGCCGGTTTCGGAAAACGCGATCGCCGCCTCCATCGTATCGGTATCGCGGATCTCGCCGATCATGATGACGTCCGGCGCCTCGCGCATCGCGTTCTTCAGCGCCTCGTGGTAGCTGTGCGTGTCCAGTCCCACCTCGCGCTGGTTGACGATCGACTTCTTGTGCCGGTGCAGGTATTCGATCGGGTCCTCGATGGTGAGGATGTGCCCGGGCGAGTTGGTGTTGCGCTGGTCGATCATCGCCGCCAGCGTGGTCGATTTGCCCGAGCCGGTGGCGCCGACCACCAGGATCAGGCCGCGCGGCTCCATGATCAGGTCACGGAAGATGCTGGGCAGCTGCAATTGGTCGATGCTGGGTATCTCGCTCTTGATCGCGCGGATCACCATGCCAACTTCGCCGCGCTGCTTGAACACGTTGATGCGGAAACGGCCGGCCTCTTTCACCGCCAGGGCCATGTTCAACTCCAAGTCGCGCTCGAACTGCGGTACCTGGCCCTCGTCCATCAGCGAATAGGCGATCTTCTTGACCATGCCGCTGGGCAGGCCGGTATTGCCCAATGGATACAGCTTGCCTTCGACCTTGATATTCACCGGGGCGCCGGTGGACAGGAACATGTCCGACGCGCCCTTGTCTACCATAAGCTTGAGGAAGTAACCGATATCCACGAATGACCCCTGTTTGCCAAATGCGCGTTGCAATGATGGATTATGCCCGCCCACAATACGCTGCGACATACCATGAGGAATGTGATGTACATCTTTTCCCCGCTGGGCGGATCCCCACGCCGTATCCGCACGGCCATGGCCATCCTGGTGCTGGCCCTGGCGCTGACCGGCTGCGCCACCGTGCCGCCGCCGAATGACTCGATGAACCTGGCGCAGACCCAGCTGCAGATGGCCCGCGATGCCGGCGCGGCCGATTATGCCCCGGTCGATCTGGGTTTTGCGCAGGACAAGTTCCAGCTGGCGCAGACGGCCATGGCCGAGCGCAAGTACGCCGACGCGGCCAGCCTGGCCGAGGAGTCGCGGGCCGATGCCGAGCTGGCACAGGCCAAGGCCCGGCTGGGTGCGGCACGAGCGCAGATCCAGCGCAAGGTGCAGGAGAACACCCGCCTGCGTGAGCAGGGCGAACAGGCTGCGGCGGCCGCTCAGGCGCGTGATGCGGCCCCGGCACAGCCCTCGTCCGCGGCGCCACCGACCGAGGACATGCCGGCGCCGTCGTCGTCGATCCTGTCCGCGCCGCCGGCCGACGGTTTCCAGACCCTGCCCGACACCGTCCAGCAACCCGCCGCGAACTCCCAGGGAGGTCAGCCATGAAGCGTTCCACCGCTACCCTTGCCATGATCGTGCTGACGCTGGCCACCCTTGGGGCGGCGCATGCCCGACAGGACGACATCGACATCAACCGGCTGACCGGCAGTCTGAACCAGCTCGCCAACGACCCTGGCATGGGCAACTACGCACAGGCCGAGCAGGCGCGCGCCCGCGACGCGATCAACCGGCTGGCCCAGGCCAGCTCGCGCGAGCGCCCGCACGCGCTGTACCTGGCCGAACGCCGGGTCGACCTGGCCAAGAGTGCCGCACAACTGCAGGACGCCCAGATCAAGCTGACCCAGCTCGATCGCGAACACGACCAGATCCTGCTTGACAACAGCCGGCGCGACACGGAACTGGCCCGGCGCGAGCTGGAGCGCCAGCGCCTGCAGTACCAGCTGGCGCAGGAAGAGGCCGCCCGGCTGCAGGCGCAGGGGCAGGAATACTCGCAAGCGGCCGATCAGGCGCGTGCCGAAGCCGAACAGGCGAAAAAACTGGCGGCAGCGCAGAGCAAGGTGGCCAAGGCTGCCAAGCGTCAGGCCGAACTGGCCGCCCAGGCGGCCAAGGCGATGCGTTCGCAAATGGGAGACGGCGGCAAGCCCGCCGCAGCCACCCCGGACAAGTCGAAACAGCATCCCTGAAGTGCTTCCGGCAGGGTGTCCCGGGTGCCCCGCCAGCGCGCCCGGGAAGCATTCGGCCGGGCTTCTGTTGGTTGAGCGTAAAACACTGTTTTTACAGCTTGTTCACGAAAATCTCTGCGGCTTCGTGAAAGGCCCCCGAAAGGCTTGCAGCCCCCGGAAGGGCGGAGTAGGGTCGAAGTCCCACGGGGCATCCAGGCCTCGTGGGCCAGTGACCCGAACCATGCTCCCATCCCACGTTTCCATGCTCCCTGCGTTCCGGTATTCCGGCGTGGGCCGCGGGGTGCACGCATGCGTTCACCGTCTGCGGATGCTTCCTGTCGCATCCGCACGTCAACTCGCGAGGAGGTCGGATCATGTTTGAAAACCAGCAGCGTGATGAGGTCGAGGCATTGATGAAGGCCGACGCCGAATTCCGGCGGCTCTATCAGCATCATCGGGAACTCAACAGCAAGGTGCACGACGCCGACATCGGCGTGCTGCCCATCGACGATGTCACCCTTGCCAGCATGAAGAAGGAGAAACTGCTGGCCAAGGAGCGACTCGAACGCATGTGGGCGGATCGGGCGCATCTCATCCACTGACAACTGCTGTTTCACGCAAACGCGGCCCCGGGCCTTTCCCTGTTGTCATCGGGGAGGGTGCCGGGGCCGCCGCGTTGGCGGCGTGCGGTTATCATGGCGAATCTGCAGCCGCGGCATCGCCCCAAGCTGCGCCCAGCGACGGAGTCCCCATGACGGTCCACCAGAGTGTCCTCGAACTGATCGGACGTACCCCGATGGTGCGCGCGCAGCGCCTGGATACCGGGCCGTGCGAACTGTTCCTCAAGCTGGAAAGCGCCAACCCCGGCGGCTCGATCAAGGACCGCATCGGCCTGTCGATGATCGAGGGCGCCGAGAAGGATGGTCGCATCCGTCCGGGCGACATCCTGGTCGAGGGTACTGCCGGCAATACCGGCCTCGGCCTGGCCCTGGTCGCGCAGCAGAAAGGCTACCGCCTGATCCTGGTGGTGCCGGACAAGATGAGCCGCGAGAAGATCTTCAACCTCAAGGCGATGGGCGCCGAGGTGGTGCTGACCCGCTCCGACGTGGCCAAGGGCCACCCCGAGTACTACCAGGACATGGCCGAGCGGATCGCCCGCGAGACGCCCGGCGCCTACTTCATCAACCAGTTCGGCAACCCGGACAACCCGGCTGCGCATATCGCCACCACCGGCCCGGAAATCCTCGAGCAGATGGACGGCAAGGTCGACGCGATCGTGGTCGGCTGCGGCTCGTCCGGCACGCTCAGCGGCCTGTCGAAGTTCTTTGCCGAGCACTCGCCGCAGACGGAATTCATCCTGGCCGATCCGGTCGGCTCGATCCTCGCGCAGTACATCAACGAAGGCACGCTCTCGACCAAGTCCGCCAGCTGGATGGTCGAGGGCATCGGCGAGGATTTCCTGCCCTCGATCAGCGACTTCACCCGGGTGAAGAAGGCCTACGCGATCCCCGACAAGGAGAGCTTCCTCACCGCACGCGAGCTGCTGGCGAAGGAAGGCATTCTGGGCGGTTCGTCCACCGGCACCCTGGTCGCCGCGGCGCTGCGCTACTGCCGCGAACAGGACGCGTCGAAGCGCGTGATGACCCTGGTCTGCGACACCGGCAACAAGTACCTGTCCAAGCTGTACAACGACTACTGGATGCTCGACAACGGCTTCATCGAGCGCGAGCAGCACGGCGACCTGCGCGACCTGCTGCTGCGTCCGTTCGCCCAGCGCGACACCGTGGTGGTCGGTCCGAACGAGCTGTTGATCACCGCCTACAACCGCATGAAGCTGTACGACGTGTCGCAGCTGCCGGTAATGGATGGCCGCAAGCTGGTCGGCATCGTCGACGAATCCGACGTGCTGATCCACGTGCACGCCGACGGCGCGCGCTTCCGCGACCCGGTGTCGACCGCGATGATGACCAACCTGCAGATGCTCGACGTGCGCTCGCCGATCGAATCGCTGCTGCCGGTGTTCGAGCGCGGCCACGTGGCGATCGTGGTCGACGGCGAGGATTTCCTTGGCCTGATCACCCGTATCGACCTGCTGAACTGGCTGCGCCGCAAGGTGGACTGAGCGGCCCGGCGCCCCACCTGTCGCGGTGGTGGCCGGCCCGCGAAAGGTAGCGTTAATGCAGCCCTGCCAGAATCGCTTGCCCGTGGCAGAGCCGGAGGCTTCGCCACCCATCTAAGGAAGTTGTCCCGATGTGTGGAATCGTTGCTGCCGTTGCCCAGCGTGATGTCGCCCCGCTGCTGATTGCCGGCCTGAAGGCGCTCGAATACCGCGGCTATGACTCGTCCGGCGTGGCCGTGCTCGACCGCGGTGCGATCCGCCGCGTGCGCGCCAAGGGCAAGGTGCGCGAGATGGAGGCGCTGTACCTCACCGACCCGCTGCCCGGCGGCACCGGCATCGCGCATACCCGCTGGGCCACCCATGGCGTACCCAACGAGGCGAACGCGCATCCGCATATCGCCGGCCGGGTGTCGATCGTGCACAACGGCATCATCGAGAACTACGTCAGCTTGCGCGCCGAGCTGGAGGCGGGCGGTCATGTGTTCACCTCGGAGACCGACACCGAAGTGATGGCCGCACTGATCGACCGGCACATCGACCAGGGCCTGAGCCTGCGCGAGGCGGTGCTGGCCACCGTGCGCGAGCTGGAAGGTGCCTACGCGATCGCGGTGCTCAGCAGCGACGAACCCGATCGCGTGGTCGGCGCGCGCCGCGGCGCACCGCTGCTGGTCGGCGTGGGCATCGGCGAGAACTTCCTCGGCTCCGACGCGCAGGCGCTGATCCAGGTCACCAACAAGATGATCTATCTCGACGAGAACGACGTCGTCGAGATCACCCGCGACAGCGTGCAGGTGTTCGGTCTCGATGGCACGCCGGTGGAACGCGCGGTGCACGAGAGCGAGCTGTCCACCGATGCGGTCGAACGCGGCGAGTACCGCCACTACATGCAGAAGGAAATCTTCGAGCAGCCGCGTGCGGTGGCCGACACGCTGGAAGCGCGCATCGGCGCGCACGGCGTGCTGCCGAACATCTTCGGCATCGACAGCGATGCGTTGCTGCAACGTACACGCGGCCTGCACATCATCGCGTGCGGCACCAGCTACCACGCCGGCCTGGTCGCCAAGTACTGGATCGAGGAGTACGCGCGGCTGCCGGTCAGCGTGGAAGTGGCCAGCGAATACCGTTACCGCGAGACGGTGGTGCCTGACGGCACGCTGTTCGTCGCCATTTCGCAGTCCGGTGAAACCGCCGATACCCTGGCGGCGATGCGCGAGTCGCGCCGCCGCGGCTACCTCGGCACGCTGGCGATCTGCAACGTGCCCGAATCCTCGGTGGTGCGCGAGGCCGACCTGAAACTGATGACGCGCGCCGGACCGGAGATCGGCGTCGCCTCGACCAAGGCGTTCACCACCCAGCTCGCCGGCCTGGCCCTGCTGACGCTGGAGCTGGCCCGCCGCAACGGACTCGACGCGAAGCGTTACGCCGCACTGTGCGCCGAGCTGCAGCACCTGCCGCGCGCGATCGAGGACGCGCTGCGGCTGGAGCCGGCGATCATCGAACTGGCCGGCGAATTCATCCATCGCCAGCACGCGCTGTTCCTCGGCCGCGGCGTGCAGTATCCGGTGGCGCTGGAAGGCGCATTGAAGCTCAAGGAAATTTCCTACATCCACGCCGAGGCTTATCCGGCCGGCGAGCTCAAGCACGGCCCGCTGGCCCTGGTCGACGAGAACATGCCGGTGATCGCGGTGGCACCGAACGGCCCGCTGCTGGACAAGCTGAAGTCCAACCTGCAGGAAGTGCGCGCCCGCGGCGGCCGCCTGATCGTGTTCGCCGACGGCGCCGCCGGCATGGACGACATGCGTAGCCAGGGCATCACGCTACGCGTGGAATCCGGCGGCAACTTCATTGCCCCCGCGGTGTTCACCGTGCCGCTGCAACTGCTCGCCTACCACGTCGCCGTGCTGCGCGGCACCGACGTCGACCAGCCGCGCAATCTGGCGAAGTCGGTGACGGTGGAATAGGGCGCGTGAATGGGCGTGCCGCGGATACGCGGGCGACGTGGCGGTAGGGAACTCCCGCCCGCAGGGCCTGGCGGAGTCCCGCGCGAGCATCCGGCGAGCGGCAGGTACAGCCGCCGACTGCTGCCCTGACGGAGGACGCCGGCCGGTGTCGGGTATTTGCATACCGCAGCTGATCCAGGTCAAGCATCTTGCATGCGGCAATCGCTAGATTGGCTTCTGTGGAGGAGGGTAGCGACATGCAGGACATACTGGCCTACACCAGCAGTTTCGCCACATGGTCACGGGGTCCGGAGTACGCAGCGCGCCTGGCCGGTGCTCTGGATGCTTCGTTGACAGGCCTCTACGTCAGTCCGTCGCCCATGGCCCTGATGCAGGTCTACGAGACGCCAGAGCTCATGACTTACGTCCTGGAGGGCATCCTTGAGCTGGTGGAGAGCGCTTCCGCCGCCGCTCCCGCGTTCGTCCGATGGGCGGGCGAACACGGGGCGAAAAAAACCACCTGGCAGGTTGCCCAAGGCGACGTGCCGAGCGTCCTCGGGCACATTGGCAACTGGCACGATCTGCTGGTGCTGGAGCGCACGTCGGTGCCGGAGGAGAGCGCCGCGGAACTTGGCCGCGTCGCGCTTTCGGTGGAGATCCCGTGTCTCATCGTTCCACCGGAGGGAACGCCGTCGCCCGTACCGGAATGCATTGCCGTGGCATGGAACGGCTCGCCCGAGGCCATACGTGCGATTCACGCGGCACGGCCGCTGCTGGCGCGCGCCAGCCGTGTGGTCGTGCTGAGTGGAACGCAGCGAAAAGCCCTCACCGAAATCGACTGGAAGCCGCAGTTCGACCTGGACGTCTATCTCCGGCGGCACGGCATCCATGCCGAAGAACGCCCCTTGCTAGCCAGCGACGAAGATGCCGGCCCGGCCTTGCTCGCCGCGGCTGCGGAAATCGGCGCCGGCATGCTGGTGATGGGTGCCTATGGCCGCACCCGTTTCAGCGAATGGTTCTTTGGCGGTGCCACCCGCCATGTCCTGGGTCATGCCGGCATTCCGGTGCTGATGCGGCACTGATGCCCATATGGCCGCTCTGCTTTGCACACGTGCGCTATCGCATACGATGGTGGTGCGCCGATAGCGTGAGGGCGCGCTGCTTCGAGGCGAATTCGAAGCATGCGGCATGGGCCGAGATTGCCTGCCTGGTCAATCCCGATGGCCGTGCGCTCGGTCGCGACGCGACCACCGATCATCTGCCCCGCACCCACGAGAGCAGCGGGCCGTCGCGCCATGCCATCGAACCGCATACGACCTTGCCCGCGAAGAGCATCGACGCGTTTGTGCGTACTGTCAGCGAGACGCTGGAGCATGACCACCGCGCCCGTCGCTTCGATCGGCTCGTGCTGGTCGCTTCGCCGCATCTTCTCGGCGCGCTGCATGCCCACTTCAGCAAATCGCTGCGCACCTGCGTAGCTGGTGAGCTCAGGCTCCACATCGCTGGGCTGCCGGCCGACGAGATCCATGCGGGGTGCCGCGGGAATTCCCCAGATAGGCAGCGTCCCCGCGTGACTCTTGTTCACCCAGCGTAGCCCGCAGCCTTCGCTGGCGGCCGCCTGCCGACTCAAGCCCGCGAGCCTTGGTCGCCGGCGTCCATGAATCGCCGCTTGACCAGTTCGACCAGCAGCAGGTAGGTGGCCGTTGCCGCCAGCAGAAACACGAAGAAGGCCGCGGGCAGGGGCGTCATGCCCAGCCTGGGCGCGAGCGGCGTCCAGGGCAGCACCATGCCGATGGCGAGCGCCGCCAGCACGCCGATGGCCAGCGGCAAGCTCGGGCGGCTGCGCAGCGGATTGCCGGCCGTGCGGATGACGAACAGCACCAGCGTCTGCGTCGCCAGCGATTCGACGAACCAGCCGGTGTGGAACGCAGCCTCCGCGGCGTGGAAGCAGTGCAGCAGCACGTAGAAGGTGAGGAAGTCGTAGAGCGAGCTGATCGGTCCGATGACGAGCATGAAATCGCGGATCACGGCATGTCCCAGCGCTGCGGCCGCCGCAGCTGCGCCTCGTCCACGTTGTCGGTCGGGATGGTGATCTGCGCCAGGTCGTAGAGGAAGTTGTTGAGCAGGATCTGCGTCGGCAGCATCGGCAGGAACGGCAGGAACAGCGACGCGGCGGCCATGCTGAACATGTTGCCGAAGTTCGAGCTGGTGCCCATCAGCAGGTACTTCATCACGTTGCCGAACGCCCGGCGCCCCTCGAGGATGCCGGCATGCAAGGACCCGAGGCCGCGCTCGCGCAGGATGATATCGGCGGCGTCGCGCGCGACGTCGACCGCATCGGCCACCGAGATGCCGACGTCGGCGGCGTGCAGCGACGGCGCGTCGTTGATGCCGTCGCCGAGGAAGCCGACGACGTGGCCGCGCGCCTTGAGCGCCAGGATGATGCGGTTCTTCTGCGCGGGCGAGACGCGCGCGAACACGCTGGTCCGCTCGGCCAGGTCGCCGAGCGCGGCGTCGCCGAGCGCGTCGATTTCCGTCGCCGCTGACCAGCTGGCCGACGTCGAGGCCGACCTGCCCGCAGACATGCCGCGCCACCAGCTCGTTGTCGCCGGTGAGGATCTTCACCGCGACGCCGTCCTGCGCCAGCGCACGCAGGCAATCGGCCACACCGGGGAGCACCGGATCGGCGAACGCGACGAAACCGGCCAGCACCAGTCCGGCCTCGTCGGCACCCGTGTAGCGGTCCTGTACCGGCACGTTGCGATAGGCGACCGCCAGCACGCGCAGCCCCTGTTCGCCGAACGCCTCGTAGCTGTGTGTGCAGCGCGCCGTGGCGGCGTCGTCGAGCGGCCGCACCGTGCCGCCCACCTCGCAATGCGTGCAGCGGCGAGCACGGCTTCCGGCGCACCCTTGGCGATAAGCAGCCGCTCGCCGCCGTGCGCGACCACGACGGACAGCCGGCGCCGCTCGAAGTCGAACGGGATCTCGTCGAGCTTGCGGTACTCGTCGGTGGCCAGCGTAGCGTGCCGCAGGATGGCCGCGTCGAGCGGGCTGCGGATGCCGGTCTCGAACGTGGCGTTGAGATGGGCCAGCAGCAGCGTGCGCTCGGATGCTTCGCCGAACGGACCGACCGTCGAGGCGACCGCGGTCTCGCCGCTGGTCAGCGTGCCGGTCTTGTCGCTGCAGCAGCACGTCGATGCTGCCGAAGTTCTGGATGGCGGCAAGGTGCTTGACGATGACCCGCTGGCGCGCCATGCGCACCGCGCCCTGGGCCAGCGTGACGGTGGTGATCATCGGCAGGAACTCGGGCGTGAGGCCGACCGCGAGCGCGACGCGCGAAGAGCAGCGGTCTGCAGGGGCGGGCGGTGCAGCACGGTGCCCACGAGCAGCACGACGAGCACCAGGAACACCACGGTGTGCATGATCAGCGGGCAAAATCCCGCAGGCCGCGCTCGAACTCGGTTTCCGGCGGACGCTCGGCCAGCGCTCGGCGACGTCGCCGAACGCCGTGTTGCGCCCGGTCGCGAACACGAGCGCCGTCGCCGTGCCGCTCACCACCGAGGTGCCGAGGAAGACCAGGTGTCGCGCATCCGCCCCGCCGGCCGCGTCGTCCGCCTCGGCCACGGGCTCCTTCTCCACCGGCAGCGATTCGCCGGTCAGCGCCGCCTGCTGCACGTGCAGGTCGCGCGCGTCGAGCAGGCGCGCGTCGGCGGGCACCAGGTCGCCGGCGGACAGCCGGATCACGTCGCCCGGCACCAGCTCGCGGCGCGGCAGCTCCTGCCAGCGGCCGTCGCGGCGCACCGTCGCCGTCGGCGCGACCTCCTCGCGCAGGCGGTCGGCCGCCTGCTGCGAGCGATAGCTGAGTGTGAAGTTGAGCGTCATGCTCAGCAGCACGATGGCGACGATGATGGCGGCGCCGGCCCAGTCGCCGAGGAACCCGGAGACACCTGCCGCCAGCAGCAGGATGACCACCAGTGGGTTGGCGAACAGGCCAAGCAGGCTGGCGATCACGCCGCGGCGGCCGACTGCACTGGCCTCGTTCGGGCCATCGCGCAGCAGCCGGCTCGCGGCCTCCTGTCCGGACAAGCCGCCCGCACGGCTTTCCATGGCCCGGAACAGCCCGGCCAGCGAGGTGACCGCCGGACTCCGCGCCGGAGAAGAGGGTGCGCCGATGTCGCTCATGATGCTGACATCATTTCAGGTTGTGCAGTAACGCCGCGTTGACGTCGGTCAACTGGTCCAAGCGTTTCCGAGGTGGCCTGGAACGACCCGCCAGTGCCGAAAGCCGGCATCGCCGGGTTGGCATGCCTCATGCTGCCAGTTCGTCAGTCTCTCGTTTCGCTCCTGCCGCATGCCGGGTTACAAAGCGCACCCAGCGACCGGCCGCCGCCCGGTCTTCCCCAGCGTGCGGGCGCTGCTCAGGCGCGCCCGTAGACGTCGTCGTAGCGCACGATGTCGTCTTCGCCGAGGTAGCTGCCGGACTGCACCTCGATCAATTCCAGCGCGACCTTGCCGGGATTGCGCAGACGGTGCTTGCTGCCGAGCGGGATGTAGGTGCTCTGGTTTTCGCCGAGCAGGAATACCTTGTCGTCGCAGGTGACCTCGGCGGTGCCGGAGACCACGATCCAGTGTTCGGCGCGGTGATGGTGCTTCTGCAGGCTCAGGCTGGCGCCGGGCTTGACCACGATGCGCTTGACCTGGAACCGCTCGCCGGTCTCCAGCGAGTCGTAGCTGCCCCACGGCCGGTACACCACGCGGTGCAGCGAGTGCTCGCTGCGGCCGGCAGCCTTGAGCTGTTCGACGATCTTCTTCACGTCCTGCGCGGCGTCGCGATGTGCCACCAGGGTGGCGTCCGGCGTGGTCACCACGATCAGGTCGTCGACGCCGACGGTGGCAATCAGGTGATGCTCGTGCGAACGCAGCAGCGAGTTGCGCGTGTCCACGGCCATGGTGTCGCCTTCGCGCAGGTTGCCGTCGGCGTCCTTGTCGCCGGTCAGCCACAGCGCCGACCATGAGCCGATGTCGCTCCACGCACAGCTGACCGGAATCACCGCGGCGCGCCGGGTCTTTTCCATCACCGCGTAGTCGATCGAGTCGTCCGGCACCTGCGCGAATGCGTCGTGGTCGATGCGCACGAAGTCGAGGTCGGCGGTGGCCTTCGCGTGCGCCTCGCGCACCGCGGCGAGCATCGTCGGCGCATGCGTGGCCAGCTCCTCCAGATAGCGCGAAGCCTTGAACAGGAACATGCCGGAGTTCCAGTCGTAGCCGCCGTCGGCGAGATAGGACTCGGCCGTGGCCAGGTCGGGTTTCTCGACGAACTGTTCCACGCGAAAACCGTGACCGTCGATCGCCTCGGCGCGGCGGATGTAGCCGAAGCCGGTCTCCGGGCGATCCGGGCGGATGCCGAAGGTCACCAGCCAGCCCTGCGCGGCCAGCGGCAGCGCCTGCCGCACTGCTTCGACGAAGGAATCGGTGTCGCCGATCAGGTGGTCGGCCGGCAGCACCAGCAACACGGCATCGGCATCGCGCTGCAGCGCCTGCAACGCACCGAGCGCGATCGCCGGCGCGGTGTTGCGGGCCAGCGGCTCCAGCACGATGGTGGCGTTCTCGATGCCCGCTTCCAGCAACTGGTCGGCGGCGAGGAAGCGGTGATCCTCGCTGGCCACCACGATCGGCGCGGCGACGTGCGGCAGCTGCCGGGTGCGCGCGATGGTCTGCTGGAACAGCGTGCCCTTGCCGGCCAGTTCCAGGAACTGCTTGGGCAGGTTCTTGCGCGAGACCGGCCACAGCCGGGTGCCGCTGCCGCCGCTGAGGATGAGGGGGATCAACATGGCTGGGTCCTTGTTCAGTGCCCGGATGCGGCGAGTCGGTGCATCACGTCGTGCAGGCCGTGCTGCCAGTCGGGCAGGCTGAAGCCGAAGCGCTGCTGGAAGCCGCCATTGTCCAGCAACGACCAGGCCGGGCGCACGGCTGGCGTGGGGAACTCGGCACTGCCGATCGCGACCACGCGGGGCGAGCGCGTCAGCAGGCCCAGCGCCGCGGCTTCGTCGAAGATCGCGCTGGCGAAGCCATGCCAGGTCGTCGCGCCGCTGGCCACCAGGTGGTGTGTGCCGACCAGCGCGCGGCGTTGCGCGTTGTCGGACTGCAGCCAGCGGTCGAGGGCGGCGAGCGTGCCGCCCACGATCAGCTTGGTGTCGGTGGGCGCGCCGTGCTGGTCGGCCACCACGCGCAGCTCGTCGCGCTCGGCGCCCAGGCGCAGCATGGTGCGCAGGAAGTTGTGGCCGTGCGCGGCGTAGACCCAGGCGGTGCGCAGCGTCAGGTGATCGGCGCCGCTGTCGCGCAGCGCGCGCTCGCCGGCCAGCTTGCTGCGGCCGTAGGCGCCGAGCGGGCCGGTCGGCGCGTCATCGCGTAGGGCTGCGGCTGCTTGCCGTCGAACACGTAGTCGGTGGAGTAGTGGATCACCAGCGCACCGTGCGTCGCCGCCCAGCGGCCGAGCACGCCGACCGCCTCGCCGTTGACGCGGGTGGCCAGCGCCTCTTCCTGCTCGGCGCGATCCACCGCGGTGTACGCGGCGGCGTTGACGATCACGTCCGGCCGCACGCGGTCGAGCAGGGCGGGGAGCGATTCGGGGATCGACAGATCGGCGGTCTCGCCGTGGCCACCAGCAGTCACCACACCATCACGACTGGCGGCGATCAGCTCGCCGCGCGCAGCCAGGCCGCCCTGGTCGAGAAACGTGCGGCCGAGCTGGCCGTTGGCGCCGAGCAGCAGGATCTTCACGGCATGTAGACCGGCAGCCGCTCGGGCGGAACGTCCTCGAGGAAGGGCGCCTGCCGTCCTTGTCCGACAGCAGCGGCTCGCTCACCGGCCAGTCGATGCCGAGCGCGGCGTCGTTCCAGCGGATGCCGGCGTCGGCTTCGGGTCGTAGAGCGCGGTGCACTGGTAGGTGAAGGTGGCGAACTCCGACAGCACGCAGAAGCCGTGCGCGAAGCCCTCCGGGACCCAGAAGCTGGCGATGGTTCTCGGCGGTCAGCATCACGCCGACCCAGCGCCCGAAGGTGGGCGAGCCGCGGCGGATGTCCACCGCCACGTCGTAGACCTCGCCCTCGAGCACGCTGACCAGCTTGCCCTGCGGGTTCGGCCACTGGTAGTGCAGGCCGCGCAGCACGCCGCGGGCGCGAGCGCGAGACGTTGTCCTGCACGAAGCTCGACGTCGATGCCGGCCTCGGCGCCAGCTCGGCCTCGTTGCAGCTCTCGAAGAAGAAGCCGCGCGCGTCGCCGAACACCTGCGGCTCGAGGACCAGCGCAGCCGGGCAGCGCGGTCTCGATCACCTTCATCGCGACGCGCCCTTGCTCGAGCAGGCTGCAGCAGGTACTGGCCGTAGCCGTTCTTGGCCAGCGGCTCGGCCAGCGCGCAGCAACTGCTCGGCGTCGATCCAGCCGTTGCAGTAGGCGATCTCCTCCGGGCAGCCCACCTTGCAGGCCCTGCCGCGTTCTCGATCGTCTCGATGAAGTTGCGCCGCCTCCATCAGCGACTCGTGCGTGCCGGTGTCGAGCCAGGCGAAGCCGCGGCCGAGCTGCTCCAGGTGCAGCGAGCCGTCGTCGAGGTAGCAGCGGTTGAGGTCGGTGATCTCCAGCTCGCCGCGCGGCGACGGCTTCAGCGCCGCGGCGAAGTCGCAGCACGCGGCCGTCGTAGAAGTACAGGCCGGTGACCGCGTAGTTGCGACTTCGGCTGCGCCGGCTTTTCCTCGAGGCCGATCACGCGTGCCGGCGGCGTCGAACTCGACCACGCCGTAGCGCTCCGGATCGCGCACCCAGTAGCCGAAGACCGTCGCGCCGCGCTCGCGCGCGGCGGCGCGCTCGAGCCGCTCGGTGAGGCCGTGGCCGTAGAAGATGTTGTCGCCGAGCACCAGGCAGCTCGGCTCGCCGCCGACGAAGTCGCGGCCGATGAGGAAGGCCTGCGCCAGGCCGTCGGGCGTCGGCTGCACCGCGTAGCGGATCGTCGATGCCCCACTGCGAGCCGTCGCCGAGCAGGCGCTGGAACAGCGGCCTGCTCGTGCGGCGTGGTGATGACCAGCACCTCGCGGATGCCGGCCAGCATCAGCATGGACAGCGGGTAGTAGATCATCGGCTTGTCGTAGACCGGCAGCAGCTGCTTGCTGACGGCGCGGGTGAGCGGGTACAGCCGCGTGCCGGAGCCGCCGGCGAGGATGATGCCTTTCTGCGTGTTGCTCATGCGCCCATCCTTCATGACCCGAGGCGCTCCATGCGGTAGCTGCCGTCGAGCACGCGCTGCACCCACGGCTGGTTCGTCGAGATACCAGTCCACCGTCTGCGCGATGCCGGTCTCGAACGTCTGCGCGGGCGCCAGCCGAGTTCGCGCCTGCAGCTTGCTGGCGTCGATCGCGTAGCGGCGGTCGTGGCCGGGGCGGTCGGTGACGTAGGTGATCAGCGACTCGCGCGCACGGCCGTCGGCCCGCGGCCGGCGTGCGTCGAGCAGCGCGCAGATCGTCTTCACCACGTCGATGTTCTCGCGCTCGGCATTGCCGCCGACGTTGTAGGTCTCGCCCACCCGGCCGGCTTCGAGCACGCGGCGGATCGCGCTGCAGTGGTCGTCCACGTACAGCCAGTCGCGGACGTTCCTGCCGTCGCCGTAGACCGGCAGCGGCTCGCCGGCGAGCGCCTTCTGGATCATCAGCGGGATGAGCTTCTCCGGGAACTGGTACGGGCCGTAGTTGTTCGAGCAGTTGGTGGTCAGCACCGGCAGGCCGTAGGTGTGGTGGAACGCGCGCACCAGGTGGTCGGACGCCGCCTTGCGACGCCGAGTACGGCGAGTTCGGCGCGTACGGCGTGGTCTCGGTGAACTCGCCGTCGGCGCCGAGCGAGCCGTACACCTCGTCGGTGGACACGTGCAGGAAGCGGAACGCGTCGCGGGCGACGCCTTCAGGCTGCGCCAGTAGTCGCGGGCGCATTCCAGCAGCGCCCAGCGTGCCGACCACGTTGGTCTGCACGAACTCGGCCGGCCCGTCGATCGAGCGATCGACGTGCGACTCGGCGGCGAAATTGACGATGGCATCCGGGCGATGCTCGGCCAGCAGCTTCGCGACCAGCTCGCGATCGCCGATGTCGCCGTGCACGAACACGTGGTCGCGCATCGCCTTCAAGCGACGCCGAGCGTGTCGAGGTTGCCGGCGTAGGTCAGCTTGTCGAGGTTGACGACCCGCAGGCCGTCGGCCACCGCCTGCAGCACGAAATTGCCGCCGATGAAGCCGGCGCCGCCGGTGACCAGACAGTGTTTTGGTCGCGGCGGATGGAGTGTTCATCAAGACATCCATGGTCTGACAAGGGAAGCGGGCCGAAACGGCAAACCATGCGTGGCAGACGGCAAATGATGCCTGTTCTTGCCGTGCCGACCAAGCGTCGGGCAAGCTGGATCCTGCGCAGGACGATTATGCGTGTACGAAGGCCGCAGTTTGGCCATTTCCACATGAACGCCAAGTTCCTGCGCCAGTCGGCAACGACCGGCATAGAAGCTAAGATGACGGACTTCACCATCATGGAGGCAGCCCGCGCGGCGGGCTGCGAGGACAGCGATGAAAACGGTGCGAAGCGCAGCCAAGCACGGCATGGGAACGCGGGCCATTCACGCCGGCCAGCACCCGGATCCCAGCACCGGCGCGATCATGACGCCGATCTACGCCACCTCCACCTACGTGCAGGAAAGCCCCGGCAAGCACAAGGGTTATGAGTACTCGCGCACGCAAAATCCTACGCGCATGGCGTACGAACGCTGCGTGGCGGATCTGGAAGGGGGCGTGGCCGGCTTCGCGTTCGCCTCCGGCCTGGCCGCCGCGGCCACCGTGCTGGACCTGCTGGATTCGGGCAGCCACGTGATCGCGATGGACGACCTCTACGGCGGCACCTACCGGTTGTTCGAGAAGGTGCGCCGGCGTTCGGCCGGCCTGGACTTCAGCTTCATCGACCTGAACGACACGGCGGCGCTGAAGGCAGCGCTGAAGCCGAACACGCGGATGATCTGGGCGGAGACGCCGACCAACCCGATGCTGAAGCTGGTCGACCTGGCCAAGGTTGCCGCGTTCGCGAAGAAGCACGGCCTGATCCTGGTGGTCGACAACACGTTCTGCTCGCCGATGATCCAGCGGCCGCTGGAATACGGTGCGGACCTGGTGCTGCATTCGGCCACCAAGTACCTCAACGGCCATTCCGACATGGTCGGCGGCATCGTGGTCGCCGGCAGCAAGGAACTCGCCGAGCAGATGGGCTTCCTGCAGAACTCCGTGGGCGCCGTGGCCGGTCCGTTCGACTCGTTCCTCGCCATGCGCGGCCTGAAGACCCTGCACCTGCGCATGCAGGCGCATTGCGCCGGCGCGCAGGAGCTGGCCAAGTGGCTGGAAAAGCATCCGGCGATCGAGCGGGTGATCTACCCGGGCCTGAAGAGCCATCCGCAGCACGCGCTGGCGAAACGCCAGATGGACGGCTTCGGCGGCATCGTCACCATCGAGGTGAAGGGCGGCCTGAAGAAGGCCCGGCGCATGCTGGAGCGCTGCGAACTGTTCGCGCTGGCCGAGTCGCTCGGCGGCGTCGAGAGCCTGATCGAACACCCGGCGATCATGACCCACGCCTCGGTGCCCGCGGCCAACCGCAAGCGGCTGGGTATCAGTGACGGGTTGGTGCGGTTGTCGGTGGGTGTGGAGGACATAAGGGATCTGCGCGATGAACTGGAGCGTGCGTTGGATTGAACGGTCAAGCCGTCGCTGGATTCTCATCACTTCGCATATGAATTGATACACGCATCGGTGTGCCATTTGGTCTCCGGGACTGTCCATCGCACGGCCGCAAACAAGGCTTATCCGCAGTCATGATTTCAGCATATCGCCTCATAGATCCCTTCTCTCCATACCGGGCGTTGCGTCGTCACTTCGCGCTGGTCGTACAGATGGCCCGGCGTGATGTCGTAGGCCGTTATCGCGGATCGTTCATCGGATTGCTCTGGTCGTTCTTCAATCCCTTGCTGATGTTGATGATCTACACGTTCGTGTTCGGGGTCATCTTCAATTCGCGTTGGAACGCCCAGGTGACGGGCCACTTCGAGTTCGCGATCATCCTGTTCGCGGGATTGAACATCAACTCCATGTTCGCGGAATGCGCCAATCGGGCACCGACGTTGATTGTGGAAAATACGAATTTCGTCAAGAAGGTCGTGTTTCCGCTGGAAATACTGTCGTGGAGCGCGTTGGGGTCGGCTCTGTTCCACTTGCTGGTTTCGACGGTTGTCCTGCTGATCATTTCGTTGCTCGTGAAGGGCTCCCTGCCGTGGACAATTGTCTTTTTTCCAGTAGTCGTCGCATGCTTTCTGCCATTTGTGGCAGGCACCATCTGGCTGCTGGCGTCTCTCGGCGTTTTTCTGCGTGACCTCAAGCAGGCCACCGGCATCATCACCACAGCGCTCATGTTTCTGGCGCCGATCCTGTATCCCAAGGATTTCATTCCGGAGTCATATCGCGCCTGGATGTACTTGAACCCGTTGACGGTCATCGTGGAAGCCTCCCAGGACGTCCTCATCTGGGGGAAACCGCCGTCGTGGACCCATCTGGGCCTCTATACCGTGCTGTCCTGCCTATTTGCATGGCTTGCCTTTGCATGGTTCGAGCGGAGCAGGAAGGGGTTCGCCGATGTCCTCTGACGACTTCAGCATTCGCGTCGACGGACTCGGAAAACGCTACGAGATCTATGCGCAACCGGCGGATCGCCTCAAGCAGATGGTTCTGCCGCGCTTTGGGCGGGCGATCGGCAAGGATGGGCTTGCCTACTTCAAGGAGTTCTGGGCGCTGCGCGGCGTGTCGTTCAATGTGCGGCGCGGCGAGACCATGGGCATCATCGGGCGCAACGGTTCGGGCAAGTCGACCCTGCTGCAGATGGTATGCGGGACACTTCATCCGACCGAGGGTGACGGTGGATGTGCCCGGGCGAATTGCCGCCTTGCTCGAGTTGGGGGCGGGCTTCAATCCGGAATTCACCGGCAAGGAAAACGTCTACCTGAGCGGTCTGCTTTACGGCATCCCGGAAGGCGAGTTGCGCAAGCGCTATCCGTCGATCGTGGAGTTCGCCGATATCGGGGACTTCATCAACCAACCGGTCAAGACGTATTCGAGCGGCATGTACGTGCGCTTGGCGTTCGCGATTGCGGCCCATGTCGACGCCGATACCCTGGTGATCGACGAGGCGTTGAGCGTCGGCGACGTCCGTTTCACGCAGAAATGCATGCGCTATCTGCGTGAATTTCAGAAGCGCGGCACGCTGCTGTTCGTCAGCCATGACACCGGGGCGGTCACCAGTTTGTGCAGTCGGGCCATCTGGCTGGATTCGGGACGAATGGTGATGGACGGCTCGGCACGCGATGTCGTGGAGAGCTACCTGGCCGAGCAGCATGCGGCCGATCGCGCCTCGCTGGGCGAATCGGTGAAGGTGCGGGCTCCCATTTCCGCAGCCGGTACGGATTGCGCCGAGGCGATACACGGAGGCGGCCACCCTGCCGGTGGATGTGGTCGATCCGCGCAAGGGCACGCTGAATGGCGAGGCGACGCGCAATCTTGTCGAGATATTCGAGTTCGATCCGACGCGGATCGACAACGAATTCGGTACGGGTGCCGCACGTATCCGTCGATGTGCAGTTGTTGAACGGCAATGGCCAGGTACATCGGCTGACGGCTGGCGGCGAGCTCGCCGACCTGATGATCGAGGCCGAGGTGTCCGAATCCCTGGATGCGCCGATCTTCGGGTTCTACGTCAAGGATCGGCTGGGGCAGCGACTGTTCGGCGACAACACCTACCTCAGCTATCGGGAACAGCCTGTCCGTGCGCGGAACGGCACCCGCTTGCGCGCGCATTTCCGCTTCCGCATGCCGGTGCTGCCCAGTGGCGATTATTCGGTGGACGTGGCACTTGCCAATGGAACCCAGGAAAACCATACCCAGCAGCACTGGATCCATGACGCACTCACCTTCAAGGCGAGCGAGAGCACGATGCGGCATGGGTTGGTTGGTATCCCGATGCATGTCATCGAGATTGAGCAAGTGGGAGCATAACGAATGGAATTTACCGGCGAGCGCTATGTGCCCACCGAAGCGGGAGAGATTCGGCACGAACACTTGCACCGTTATGCCTGGTGCGCGCACCTGGTCGAAGGCAAGGATGTTCTCGACATTGCCTGTGGCGAGGGCTATGGCAGCGCGATGCTTGCGCGCCGTGCCCGCTCAGTGAGGGGGGTGGATATCGCCGGCGATGCCGTCGCGCATGCCAGTGCGACTTACCAAGGCATTCCACGGCCTGGAATTCATGCAGGGCAATGCTGCGGAAATTCCGCTGGAGCGACAACAGCGTCGACGTGGTTGTCTCGTTCGAAACCATCGAGCATCACGACCGCCATCGGGAAATGCTCAGCGAGATCCGCCGCGTGCTGCGGCCGGACGGGCTGCTGATCATTTCTTCGCCAAATCGCGACGGTCTATTCGGAACTGGCCGGGCATCACAACGAATTCCATGTCAAGGAACTGGATTTTGCCGAGTTCGATGCGGTGCTCAGGGAGCAGTTTGGCGATATCCGCTATTTCGGTCAGAGGCTCGCGGTCGGTTCATCCATCTTTACGCTGCAGGGTGATCCGACCACCACGACAGGCGGTTGATGCGCTGACGGATACGGGATCCGAATCGTTGAACGTGCCGCGTCACTGGCCGATCCGGTTTATTTCATTGCGGTTGCCGGTTCACTGAACGAAGTATTTCCGGAAAAGTTGCATCCATCCGTTCTGTTTTCTGAGGCTGAGGATCTCTATACCCATCATCGCAAGGTCGCTGCATGGGCAGCCGAATTAGACACTGAGCTTGATCGGATGCGTGAGACGTATGGAAACGTGGTGCGGGAGCATGAATCCGCTGTGGCTTGGGCCAAGTCGCTGGATACGGAGCTGGATGCCCTGCACAAGTCGTACGGGCAGACGCAGGCAGATCACGAGAAGGCGGTCGCTTGGGCGGCGTCATTGAGCGACGAGTTGGCGCATGAGCGCGAACGCAGCGTAAAACTTGATGCGGAACGCGAGGAAGCAGTTGCCTGGGCGCAATCCCTGAACGCCGACCTGGATGCCTTGCGGAAGTCGTACGGGCAGACGCAGGCAGATCATGAAAAGGCGGTCGCTTGGGCAACGTCGCTAAGCGCGGAACTGAGACAAGAACATGCGCGCGGCGCTAGACTTGTCGCAGAACACGAAGAGGCTGTTGTCGAAGCAACACGTCTGCATGAGGAACTTGCAGCACTGCAGAGGGAAAAGCGCGAAATGGAAGAATGGGGGCGTGCTGTCGAGCAGCAGTTGGCTGCAATGGGACAGCATATAAATAGTTTCACCGGCCAGCACCAGCGTGCTGCAATGGTCGGCGAGAAGATGGTCCAAGTCTTTACGCGAGTGAGCGGGGAACTAGGTGAGCTTCAGTCCCGCTACGCCGCGTTGAGTACCGAGCACGAGAAAGTGGCTAAATGGGCACATGCGCTGGACGGCGAACTGGCCGACCGCAATACCTATGTCGCTTTGTTGCAGGAGGAACACGGTCGATTGAGAGCCCGCACGGAGTTGCTGAACTGCGAGCTGGCGACGTTGGGTAATCAGTACGGGCGAGTATTGCGATCACGCTCCTGGGCACTGACCCGGCCGTTGCGTGCGATCGGTATGTTGCTGCGTCGGGATTGGCATGGCCTGCGGGCGGTTTTTGCAGAACGGCACATGCTTGGGGCCCGTAGAGCGGTGGGGGCGGCTGTAGCGACTCTGGTGGACTCCCATCCCATAGTTCGAGCCGACGCACCGCAGTTGCCGGATGAGTCATCCGGACAACACGTGACCGATCTGGCGTTTCCGTTCTACAACGACCCCGAAGTCACCATTATCATTCCGACCTACGGCAATCTCGCCATTACGGCGTCGTGCCTGCGCTCGATTGCTTGCGCACCCACCGCAGATACCGTACGAGGTTCTAGTAGCCGAGGATGCCTCCGGCGATGTCGCCATGGGTGCGTTGACCGAGGTGTCTGGTCTTCGTTACGAGGTCAACCCGGAGAATCTGGGTTTCCTGCGTTCGTGCAACCGCGCGGCCGGGTTGGCGCGCGGTCGTTATCTCTATTTCCTCAACAACGATACCGAGGTTACGGACGGGTGGCTGGACAGCATGCTGGACGTGTTCGGGCGATTCCCGGATTGCGGCATGGTCGGTTCCAAGCTGGTCTACCCCGATGGTCGACTGCAGGAGGCCGGCGGGATCATCTGGGCCGACGCCAGTGCCTGGAATTACGGGCGTCTGGATGACCCCGCGCGCAGTATCTACAACTATGTGCGTGAGACGGATTACTGCTCGGGCGCGTCACTGCTGATCCCTGCCGAACTGTTCGAGCGACTGGGCCGTTTCGATGAGCGCTATGTGCCTGCGTATTGCGAGGATTCGGATCTCGCCTTCAAGGTGCGCGAGGCTGGTTTGAAGCTTTACTACCAGCCGCGCTCCGTGGTTATGCATCACGAGGGCGTATCGCACGGCACCGACGTCAATTCCGGTATCAAGGCCTATCAGGTCGAGAACCAGCGGCGTTTCTACGAACGTTGGCATGAGGTGCTCAAGCGAGAGCATTTTCCCAATGGGGAAAACGTCTTCCGTGCTCGTGGACGTACGGGTGCGGCGCAAAAGACCATCCTCATCGTGGATCACTACGTGCCCCAGCCGGACCGCGATGCCGGCTCGCGCACGATGTGGCAGTTCATCCGCATGTTCTGCACGGAAGGGCTTTTCGGTGAAGTTCTGGCCGGAGAACCTGTACAACGATCCGGCCTACGCGCCGATTGCTGCAGCAGCACGGTGTCGAGGTCATCTACGGAGCCGAATACCACCAAGGTTTCGCGCAATGGATGCAACAGCATGCGGCGGATATCGACGTCGTGCTGCTGAGCCGCCCTTATATCGCGGTCAACTTCATCGAGGCCGTGCGCAGGAGCATCGTGCGCCCCTGCTTTATTACGGCCACGATGTGCATTACCTGCGCATCGAGGATCACTTGCGGATGCAACCGTCCGATCGAGCTGCTTCGGGCGGAGTGCGACAAGGCTAAGAAAGCTGGAGCACAAAGTCTGGAAAACGGTGGACGCCGTCTACTACCCTTCTGTCAGTGAGACGCAGCACGTGCGCGCGTGGTTGGACGAGCATGCACCGAAGGTGCATTCCCATACGATCGCCGCATATGCGTTCGATGATTTCCCCGAGCATCCCTGATGAGAACCTGGTCAATCGGCACGACTTGGTCTTCGTGGCGGGCTTTGCCCATCCGCCGAATGTGGATGCTGCGGAGTGGTTTGTCCGTGAGGTACTGCCTCTTGTCCGAAGGCGGCGCCCGCAGATCCATCTCGATCTGGTCGGCTCGAATCCGTCCGATGAGGTCAAGGCATTGCATGGCGATGGCGTTACGGTCACGGGTTTCGTCACCGATGAGGAGCTTGCGGCACGTTATGCGAACGCGCGCGTTGTCGTCGCGCCACTGCGTTTCGGCGGAGGCATGAAAGGCAAGGTGATCGAAGCCATGCGCTTCGGCGTGCCTTGCGTGACTACGTCAGCCGGGGTGCAGGGTCTCGAACAGACAGACGGGTTTCTTGCTGCTGCGGATACTGCTGAGGATTTTGCAGAGCGGGTCCTGCACTTGCTCGATGACGATGCCGCCTGGCGCCGAAACTCCGCTGCGGGGCAGGCTTTCGTGCGTGCCAATTTCACGGAAGAGGCGCAGTGGAGCGAGTTCGCGCAGGAGCTGCCATGGCAGCGTAGCTGCCGGGGAGCGTGCGCCATGATCGTACGTGCTCGTGCACCGCTACGGCTGGGGCTCGCCGGCGGCGGTACCGATGTATCGCCCTATTGCGACGTCTACAGCGGTCGCGTGATGAACGTCACCATCGACCGTTATGCATATGCCATCGTGACGGCGGGCAACGGACGGGAGACCTGCTTTCATGCGCTCGATGTACGCCATGAGGAGACGCATTCCTGTGACGGCAATGTTGCAAGCGGTGGACCGCTTCAATTGCTCAAAGGCGTGTACGCGCGGGTATCTCGCGACTTTCTTCACGGCGAACAACCGTCGCTGACCGTGAAGACGTTCTCGGATGCTCCGCCAGGTTCCGGACTGGGCTCGTCCTCGACCATGGTGGTGGCCCTGCTGCAGGCGTTCGTCGAGTATTTCTCGCTGCCTCTGGGTGAATATGAAGTGGCGCAGCTCGCCTATGACATCGAGCGCAAGGATCTGGGCCTGGCGGGCGGCAAGCAGGATCAATATGCGGCCACCTTCGGCGGCTTCAACTTCATGGAGTTCTACGCGGATGATCGGGTCATCGTCAATCCGCTGCGCATAAAAGATTGGGTCTGGGCTGAACTAGAGAGTTCACTGGTGCTGTATTTCACCGGGGTTTCGCGCGCCTCCGCCGATATTATCGATCAGCAGTCGCGCAATGTAGGTAACAAGAACCAGGCGTCCATCGATGCCATGCATCAGTTGAAGGACGAGGCCATTCAGATGAAGGAATGCATCCTGAAGGGCGACCTTCGTCGGCTGGAGTCCACGCTGCAAGCGGGTTGGGTGGCGAAGAAGAAAACCGCCACTAGCATCAGCAATCCACTGATCGAACGGGTCGAGGAGGTTGCTTTCGCCAACGGTGCGCGTGCCGCCAAAGTGTCTGGCGCCGGCGGAGGCGGCTTCATGATGTTTCTGTGCAGCCCCGAGCAGCGCATCGGCCTGACCCGCGCATTGTTGGAACAAGGTGGCAGCGTCATGGATTTCCACTTCACGCATCAAGGAGAGCAATACGTTCTCGAAACCAAGACGGGTACA
>CAVOOH010000002.1:0-975713 GCA_963697495.1 uncultured Gammaproteobacteria bacterium
GCGGATCGGTGTCGGCGATGTCGACGTAATAGGGAAAGCGGACGGTGTCGGTAACCGCGTCGTACAGCACGATGTAGAAATTTTCCGCATACATCAGGCTGCCGACGATGGCATGCAGCGAGCGCATCATCTCGGGCATGTCATGCTCGGCGCCGGCCTGTTCGGCGATCGCGTAGAGCGCACGCTGCAGCCGCTCGGCCAGCGCCAGCCGCGAGATCGCCTCGTATAGCCGACTGGTTTCGGCCAGCTGGCGCAGACGGATGGCGGCCAGCCGGCCCAACCAGTCCAGCCGGTCGCGCACGGTCTCGGGCAGTGGCAGGTCGGCCCATTCGAGCATCAGGGTGCGCGGGCCCTGCGGATCCTCGGCCAGATCCAACTGTCCGGCCAGAGGAGCGGGTTGCTCGTCCATGCGTCGCCAGCGCAAGCGGCCATGGACGCCGAGATTGCCCAGCATGAGCTCGCACACTTCCATGACACTGGCGGCGTCAGCCGCCTCGAACAGCCGCTCGATTGCCGCATGCAGGGCCGCAGGATCCCGCGCCACCGCTGGTGGTTGGGGCGAACGGATCGTCGGTGTGGCGCTCATTGGGTGGTAGCTAGTTCCGGAACGACCTGGCTGGATCGACGTGGCATGTCTTTATATCGTGTAAGCCTGCTCCGTCGCCAGTTTCCACGGGGTGGGAACCCACAGGCGGGGAAAGGGTCAAAAAGTGGCTGGATCCTGCCGTTCTGTGCGTTGGAATGGATTTTCGGGGTGTTAGTAAAACGTAAAACGGGGTATACTGAAACCCGAGCATTCGTCATTGAGTGAGTCATCGGTCCATCGCCATGCGCCGCCTGTCTGCCCTGTTGCTGATCCTGCTGTTGCCGCTCACTGCGGCAGGGCAGTCTGCGGGCGCCGACAACGAGATGGCGCAGCGCCTGCTGGCGCAGCCACCGGATCAGATGACCGAAGTTGGGCCCGGCGTCATGGTGCCATTGTGGCGCGGCGCGGATGGCCGCCTGCTGGCGCTCAAGGCGGATCGCAGCACCGGTGCCGAAGCCTTGCGCAAGAATGCGCCGCTGGCGCTGCGGGTGGTCGATGCTTCCACCGTGATGACGACTGGCGTGGAATATGGGCTGGGACCACGGCTGCAGGCGCATGCGGAGATCAGCGAACATTCGTGGACGAATCCGGGCCTGCGCGTAATCGGCAGCGAAGTGGGTGCCACCTACGATGCCGGCCGCTACAGCGTGGGCGTCAGCGTCGGCACCAGCACTACACCGGACAGGAACAATGCGCTGCCGCGCGTGCTGCCGGGCGCCGCGCCGGGCGTGGATGGCCTGTCCAGTTTCGACAGCAGCTCCCAACTCAACGCGCATGGCCGGCTGGCCCTTGGCAGCAAGAGCGGTATCGACCTGGGTGCCAGCGTGGGCCGCATCCACCTGCTGCCGGGCAATCTGCTCGGCGTCGACACGCTGGACCAGAAGGCGCTGAGCTTCGGTGTCGACCATGGCCCGCTGAGTGGCGTCCTGACCGGCCGCACGATGCAGCCGCAGGCCGGCATTCCGGGCGGTCTCAACGCGGATCGGCGCTGGAACAGCATCGACCTGGGCGTGACCTGGCGCCTGCCGTGGCGTGGCTCGCTGAGCGTCGGCGCGCAGAACCTGTGGTCGTCCGGCACGCCGGCCAATACGCCGGCCGGTCCGGAGCCGGATCAATCGCGCACGCCGTACGTGCAGTATCACCAGGATCTCTGACCGCTCGAGTCATGTCTCCCGTTGGATCATGAAAATGCCGTCGCCCATGCGACGGCATTTTTCATTCCGAAGGAGTGTGTTCAGTCCTGCCTGCGCACGCGCAGGTCGCCGCTGAAGGTCTCGATGCTGATCTTGCCGACGCCGGTGCCGAGGCGGGCATCCAGCGAACTGCCGGGGCCGTGCTCGGGTTTTTTCGCCGTGCCGAAGTCGCTGCGCAGGTCGCCGCTGAAGCTGCTGGCGTGCAAGCTGGCGGAGGTGCTCGCGGGCAGTTGAAGCTGCACGTCGCCGCTCATGCTGTCGATGCGGATGCTGCCGCCGGGGGCCAGCGCACCCGTGAGCTGCACGTTGCCGGATACGGTGCTGAGGGTGAGTTTCTGCCACGGCCCGCCGCTGGTCTGGATACGACCGGAGATGGTCTGCAGCTCGACGTCGCGGCCCAGCGTGGGGGCGAGGATGTCGCCGCTGACGGTTTGCAGCTCGGCCTGCTCCGCGTGTCCGGCCTGTTCGATGCCGCCGCTGACGCTGTCCACCTTCAGCGATGGCGTGCGCGCATTGATGCGCGCCTTGCCGCTGACCGTATTGACCTCGATGCTGCCGCCGTCCATGCCGTCGATGACCAGTGGCGCGCTGACCACGTTGACATCCAGCGAGGCCGCCTTGGGTACGTGCAGTTCAAGTGTGGTCGGCGCCATCTTGCTGTTGCCACCCCAGTTGAACCGGCCGGCGCCGCCCTGCGGCTCGACCTTGATCTCCAGGTCGCCGTTGCTGCCGGTGATCTCCAGCGGCTTGGCACCGTCGCCTAGGCGGCCGCCGACCTGCACCTCGTTCCGGTCCCAGGCGATCACGTTCACCGTGCCGGCGATGTTGCTGATGCTGATACGAGCGTTCGGGGTGGCATCGTGGCGCAGTTGGATCGGCGTGTCGGCCAAGGCCTGGCCGATGCAGAAGCACAGCAGCAATGGAAGGTAGCGGATGGTTTTCATGGTCATTCCTGGGGTCTGTCAGCCGGCCTGGTTGGCCAGTTGGCGCAGTTGTGCCTGTTGCTGTTCGGTGCGGCCCAGCAGGCGTTGCAGCGCCGCCGAGTCCGGGGCCTGCTGGATGGCCAGCTGCAGTTCCATCCGCGCGGCGTCCAGCTCGATCGCGGCACCGGCGAGGCGCGGGTCGGACGGTTTCCAGCGGGTGGTTGTCGTGTTGCCGGCGAGCGGCGTGGCCGTCGGTGCCCGCAGTTCGCGCCAGCCGATCCCGCCGGCCAGCAACAACGAGGCGGCGAGACTGGCGGCGACCAGCCAGCGCCGGCGACGCGCCGGCCGCGGTTCGCGCAAGGCCGGTTTCGCGGGTGCTTGTATGCGTTCGGCATCGTCCAGCACGGTGCTGATCGAAGCCCACAGGTCGCGTTGCGGCGTGAGCGGCTGGCGCAGATCGCGCATCTGGCGGCGCCATTCGAATTCGTTCATGAGCTTTCTCCCAATACTTTGCGCAGCAGGCCGCGGGCGCGATGCAGTTGCGCTTTCGACGTGCCGACCGCCATGCCCAGTTCGCTGCCGATGTCCTCGTGCCGCCAGCCCTCGATGTCGTGCAGCACCAGCACGGCGCGGGCACGCGGCGGCAACTGGCCGATCGCGCGTTCCAGCTCCTCGCGCTCGGCAGCGCAGAACGGGGTTTCGCCGGTGTCCGGCAGGTGGTCGTCGTCGAGCATGCTCACCGGATCGGCGCCGCGGGCACGGATGTCCATCAACGCCACGTTCACCGCGAGCCGGTACAGCCAGGTGCCGAAGGCGCTCTCGTGGCGGAAGCCGGGCAATTTCTGCCACGCGCGGATGAACGCGTCCTGGGTGAGGTCCTCGGCGCGGGCGTGGTCGTAGCCGGCGAGGCGGTACACCGCGCCGTGCACGCGGCCCACGTGCAGCTGGTACAGCCGCTGGAACGCACGGCGGTCACCGGCGGCCGCCGCGCGCACGTCATCGCTGTCGTTCGCTCCTGTTGAGGCAGGCGACATGGAGCTTCCAAGGGCAGGACAGGCGGCGGTCATCTTGCCAGTTTGGATGCGGCGTTGCGCGAAAGGGTTTGAACGGGCGCCGCGGTGGCGGCCCCGCAAACATCACGGGCAGGTCGTGCTGACCTGCCCGTGATCGGGAGCCTCAGGAGGCGGCGGCTTCGCGACGCGCCTGGCCGGCGCCTTCGTCCAGCGCCCCGGCCACGCGTTGCTGTTCCTGGCGCAGGCGCTCGGGCAGGCGCGGTGCGAAGCTCGCGAGATATTCACCGATGGCGGCCAGCTCGGCCTGCCAGCCGGCATGGTCCACGTCGAGCAATTCATCGAGCCTGGCACGGTCGAGCGCGAGTCCGTCCAGCTTCAGCTCGTCCGCGCCTGGCAGGGTGCCGATCGGCGTCTCGACGCCGCTCACGCGGTCCTCGACACGGTTGATCATCCATTCCAGCACGCGCAGGTTGTCGCCGAAGCCAGGCCACAGGAATTTGCCGTCGGCGTCCTTGCGGAACCAGTTGACGTGGAAGATCTTCGGCAGCTTCGTGCCGGGCTGGTCGAACGACAGCCAGTGCGCGAAGTAGTCGCCGTAGTGGTAGCCGCAGAACGGTTTCATCGCCATCGAGTCGCGGCGCAGCACGCCGACCGCGCCGGTGGCGGCGGCGGTGGTTTCCGAGCCCATCGCGGCGCCCATCAGCACGCCGTGGGTCCAGTCGCGCGCTTCCATCACCAGCGGCAGCAGCGAGGGCCGGCGGCCGCCGAACACGATCGCGCTGATCGGCACGCCTTGCGGCGCCTCGGCCTGCTCCGACCAGCTCGGGCACTGTTTCGCGCTCACCGTGAAGCGTGAGTTCGGATGCGCGGCCGGACCGTTCGCCGGATCGTAGGGGCGACCCTGCCAGTCGGTGACCGGCGTGCCGGGCAGGCCTTCCCACCACGGCTGGTTGTCGGCGGTGACGGCGACATTGGTGAAGATGGTGTCGTGCGAGATGCTCTTCAGCGCGTTGGGTTGGTGTTGTCGCTGGTGCCCGGCGCCACGCCGAAGAAGCCGGCCTCCGGGTTGATCGCATACAGCCGTCCATCCGCGCCGGGGCGCATCCAGCAGATGTCGTCGCCGACCGTCCACACCTTCCAGCCATCGCGCCGATAGTCGTCCGGCGGAATCAGCATCGACAGGTTGGTCTTGCCGCAGGCGGACGGGAACGCAGCGGCGATGTAGTGCGTCTCGCCCCGGGGATTCTCGATGCCGACGATCAGCATGTGCTCGGCCAGCCAGCCTTCGCTGCGCGCCTGATGGCTGGCGATGCGCAGCGCGTGGCACTTCTTGCCCAGCAGCGCGTTGCCGCCGTAGCCGGAGCCGTAGGACTTGATCGACAGCTCGTCCGGGAAGTGCATGATCAAGCGACGCTCCGGGTCGAGCTCGCCGGTCGAATGCAGGCCCTTCACGAAGGTACCTTCGCGCTCGATCCGCGCCTGCGCGGCCGCGCCCATGCGGGTCATGATGCTCATGTTGGCGACCACGTACGGGCTGTCGGTGATCTCCACGCCGCAGCGCGCCAGCGGCGAGTCGATCGGGCCCATGCAGTACGGGATCACGTACATGGTGCGGCCTTCCATGCAGCCGTCGAACAACGCGTCGATCTTCGCGTGCGCCTCGGCCGGATCCATCCAGTGGTTGTTCGGGCCGGCGTCGTCCTTGTTGGGATGGCAGACGAAGGTCAGTTGCTCGACACGGGCGACATCGGAAGGATGGGAGCGGTGCAGGTAGCAGCCCGGATGGGTCTGCTGGTTCAGCTCGATCAAGGTGCCGTCGGCCAGCATCTGCTGTACCAGCGTCTGGTACTCGGCGTCCGAGCCGTCGCACCAGTGAATCCGCGCGGGACGGGTCAGCGCCGCCGCCTGGTTGACCCACTGTTCGAGCGCTTCCAGCTTGCTGGCCATCGTGTCCTCTTGAGGTTTTCAGAAAAAGTGATCTGAAACGGTAGTTTGCGAGCACTGGTATTGCAAGGTTCCATGCAACAAGAAACGGCGCCGGATGGCGCCGCTCAAGAACTTCCGGCGGGTTTGGTCAGGCCGGGATCAGGGTGGCGATCATGTGCTCGACGTAGGCGTCGAACTCCTCGTGGTTGATCCGCGGCAGGCCCAGCGTGAAGTTCAGCTGCAGGAAGCCGACGTAGGCAGCATAAGTCAGCCGCGCCCGGTTCAGCGCCTGCGCCGGGGCCAGGCCGGCCTCGCGGTAGGCGGTGGTGAGGAACTCCATCCGCCGCTGCGACACGCGCGCCATCACCGGCACCACCTGCGGATGGTCCAGCGCCTTCAGCAGGGCGGCATATACCCGGTGCGGCTGCAGCTCGTGCGCGACGCGGCGGAACAGCTCGGGCAGGCGCTTGCGCGGGTCGCTGATCTGTTCGATCTGACCCAGCACCTCGCGCTCGCCGTACTGCTCCCAGCGCTCCAGCGCGGCATGCAGCAGCGCTTCACGGGTGCGGAAATGCCAGTAGAAACTGCCCTTGGTCACGCCCAGCTGGCGCGCCAGGGCCTCCACGGCCAATGCGCCCACGCCTTGTTCGGCAATCAGCTGCAGGGCGGCAAGTTCCCAATCCTCGGCCGACAGCCGGGTACGTTCTGGCTTGCTACTGACATTCATGTGCGTATGGTAGCCACACCCCGTGCATTTGTAATGTGTGGCATCCATCTGCCTGAATGTCATGGCAATTTGTCATCCCGCCGGGCATGCGCGACGGCGTGATTGACGGCGCTTGCCGGGGCAACCCATACTCTTCCGTATGGTAAACGATACCTACGCTCTCCATGCGGTCAGCCGCTTCCCCGTCGCCGGCCTGAGTCTGGCGGTGGAGACGCGTCGCCCCGAAGGCAGCCCGGCGCTGCTGTTTGCGCATGGGTTCGGCCAGACCCGCGGCGCCTGGAACGGCGCAGCCGCGGCGCTTGCGCAGGCCGGTTGCCGCTGCGTCACGTTCGATGCGCGCGGTCATGGCGAGAGCGACCGCGTGGCGGGCGGTGCGGATCCCGACAGTGGTTATCACATGGACCAGTTTGCCGACGACCTGCTGCGGCTTGCCGCGGCGCAGCCGCAGCCGCCGATCCTGGTGGGCGCGTCGATGGGCGGCCTGCTGGGGATCGTGCTGGCCGGCGAGGTGCATCCATCACCGTTTCGCGCGCTGGTGCTGGTCGACATCACGCCGCGCTGGGAAACCGCGGGGGTGGAACGCATCCTCGCGTTCATGCAGGCGCACCCGGACGGCTTCGCGAATTACACCGAGGCGGCCGAACAGATCGCCACCTACCTGCCGCAGCGGCGCGAGCGCAAGAGCGAAGAACAACTGCGCCCGCTGTTGCGCGAAGGCGTCGACGGCCGGCTGCGCTGGCACTGGGATCCGGCCCTGCTGGCCGGCGATCTGGTGCAGGAAAGCGAACGCTACCAGCCGCGCCTGCAGGCCGCGGCGACGAAGATCGACGTGCCGGTGCTGCTGCTCTCCGGCGCGCGCAGCGACGTGGTGTCGCGCGCCACCGTCGACGAGTTCCTGCAGCTGGTGCCGCACGCGCGGCATGTGGAGCTGCCGCATGCCACCCATATGGTGGCCGGCGACGCGAACGACGCATTCACGCGCGAAGTCGCCCGCTTCGTGCAGAGCCTGGATTCCTTACCCGCTGGCCGGCGACTCGCCGGTGCCGTTCAATCGCAATGAGGTGTTGAGATGTCCGTGATACTGACCCTGCTGGCGGCACTGCTTGCCTCCGGCGCCTGCGCCTATCACCGCAGCAGCCTGCGCACCTGGGCGATCGCCACCATCGTCGCCACGCTGGTGGTGGGGCTGCTGGCCCATGCGCCGTGGACGATGGTGATTCTGTTGGTCGTCGAGCTGGCGATCGCGCTGCCGTTGCTGCTGGTGGATTTCCGCCGCCGGCAGATCAGCGCGCCGCTGCTGAAAATGTTCGCCAAGGTCACGCCGAAGCTGTCGGAGACCGAGCAGACCGCGCTGGAAGCGGGCACGGTCGGTTTCGAGGGCGAGCTGTTCTCCGGCAAGCCGGACTGGCACGAACTGCTGAAGCAGCCGAAGCCCGAGCTGAGCGTGGAGGAGCAGGCCTTCATCGACGGCCCGGTCGAAGAGCTCTGCGGGATGATCGACGACTGGCAGATCACCCACGAACTGGCCGACCTGCCGCCGGACGTGTGGGACTTCATCAAGAAGAACCGCTTCTTCGGCATGATCATCCCGAAGCAGTACGGCGGCCTGCAGTTCTCCGCGCTGGCGCACTCGGCGGTGCTGCAGAAGCTGCAACAGCATGTCGGCCACGGTCGCCTCGACGGTGGCGGTGCCGAACTCGCTGGGGCCGGCCGAACTGCTGCTGCACTACGGCAGCGACGAGCAGAAGAACCACTACCTGCCGCGCCTCGCCGATGGGCGAGGAGATTCCCTGCTTCGCGCTGACCGGCCCGTACGCCGGCTCCGACGCCACCTCGATCCCGGACTTCGGCATCGTCTGCAAGCAGGTGGTCGACGGCGTCGAGACGCTCGGCATCACGCTCACCTTCGACAAGCGCTACATCACGCTGGCGCCGATCGCCACGGTGGTCGGCCTGGCCTTCCGCATGTACGACCCCGAGCACCTGCTCGGCGACAAGGAAGACCTCGGCATCACGCTGGCGCTGCTGCCGCGCTCCACCCCGGGGCTGGAGATCGGCCGCCGCCACTTCCCGCTGAACATCCCGTTCCAGAACGGGCCGATCCGCGGCAAGGACGTGTTCGCGCCGCTGTCGGTGCTGATCGGCGGCCCGCAGATGGCCGGCCACGGCTGGCGCATGCTGGTCGAGTGCCTGTCGGTCGGCCGTGCGATCTCGCTGCCGTCGAACGCCACCGGCGGCATGCGCGCCTCGGCGCTGGCCACCGGCGCGTATGCGCGCATGCGCAAGCAGTTCGGCCTGGCGGTCGCCCGTTTCGAGGGCGTCGAGGAAGCACTGGCGCGCATCGGCGGCCTCACCTACGCCACTGCGGCGCTGTCGCGCGCCACCGCCGCGGCGGTCGATCGCGGCGAGAAGCCGGCGGTGCCGTCGGCGATCGCGAAGTACCACGCCACCGAATGGGCGCGGCAGATCGCCAGCGACACGATGGACGTGCACGGCGGCAAGGCGGTGCAACTGGGGCCGAAGAACTACGTCGGCCGCGGCTGGGCCAGCGTGCCGATCGCGATCACGGTGGAAGGCGCCAACATCATGACGCGCAGCCTGATGATCTTCGGCCAGGGTGCGATCCGCTGCCATCCGTACGTGCTGAAGGAAATGCAGGCGCTGTCGATCGGCGACCGCGGCGAACAGCTGAAGACGTTCGACCGGCTGCTGTTCGGCCACATCGGTTTCGGCCTCTCCAACGCGGTGCGCAGCTTCGCGATGGGCATGAGCGGGGCACGCATCGGCGACACCGCCGGCGACGCCTATACCCGTCGCTACTACCGCAAGCTCGACCGCTACTCCGCCGCGCTGGCGCTGTGCGCCGACGTGTTCATGGGCGTGCTCGGCGGCAAGCTGAAGTTCAAGGAAAAGCTGTCGGCGCGCCTGGGCGACGTGCTCAGCTACCTGTACATCGCCAGCAGCATGCTCAAGCGCTACGAGGACACCGGCCGGCCGGAAGCGGACCGCCCGTTGCTGGCCTGGGGTTTCCATCAGTGCATGTGGCTGATCCAGAACGCGCTGGACGGCGCGATCCGCAACTTCCCGGTGCGTCCGGTGGCGTGGCTGCTGCGCGCGCTGGTGTTCCCGCTGGGCCGCCGCGAGGTGCCGCCGTCGGATCGCCTCGGCCGCCGCGTCGCCGCGCTGCTCACCGCGCCGAACGACGCGCTCGATCGCCTCACCGACTGGGTCTACACCACGCCCACCGCGAACAACACGATCGGCCGCATGAAGGCGCTGCTGCCCGACGTGATCGCCGCCGAGCCGGTCGACCGCAAATTCGGCAAGGCGCTGAAGGCCGGCCAGTTCACCTCGCACGACTATCTCGGCCAGCTCGCCGAGGCGCAGCAGGCCGGGGTGATTTCGGAAGCCGAGGCCGACCTGCTCAGGCGCGTGCGCGAGGGCGTGTTCGAGTTCATCTCGGTGGACGACTTCGAGACCGATGAGCTGCGCGCGTTCAAGACGCGGGCGGACGCCGTTTAAATCGAGCTGACCGACCGGCCCGCCTCGCGGGCCGGTTCTTTTCCGGAGGGTGGAAAGATGAGTGCCTCGGTGCTGTCGCTGTACCGCCGCATCACGCGCTGGCCTGGCGGCCATTGGCTGTTTTCGCGGCTGGTCTGTCTCAAGGCACCGTACTTCGCCACGATCGCGCCGCGCTTCGTGGCACTGGAACCGGGGCGGTGCGAAGTGCGCATCCGCGACCGGCGGCGCGTGCACAACCACCTCGGCACCGTGCATGCGATCGCGCTGTGCAACCTGGCCGAGCTCGGCGCCGGGGTGATGACCGACGCGACCATCCCGGCCGGGATGCGCTGGATTCCCAAGGGCATGACCGTCGAATACCTGAAGAAGGCGACGGGCACGCTGCGCGGCATCGCCACGCCCGAGCTGGCCGTGCCCGTCGTCGGCGACGGCCACGAGTGGCCGGTCAAGGTGGAGGTGACGGACGATGCGGGCGAGACGGTTTTCCGCGCGCGCGTGCTGATGTGGGTGTCATCGCGCAAACGCGGTTGAGCGCGCCGCGCGCGTTCAGCCCGCCAGCACGCAGCGGTTCTTGCCGCTGCGCTTGGCCTCGTACATGGCGCGGTCGGCGACCTGCATCAGCCGCTCGTCGGCATCGGCGTGTCCGTTCGGCGTATACGGCGCGATGCCGATGCTGGCGCCGATGTGCACCTCGATCGGCTCGCCGTTGACGCGCAGCGCATAGGGTTCGCCCAGCGCCGTGCAGATCTTTTCGCACAAGTGCAGCGCCATCTGCGGGTCATCGATCTCTTCCAGCACCAGCGCAAACTCGTCGCCGCCCAGTCGCGCCACGGTATCGTTGCCGCGCAGGTGCGCCGGCAAGCGGATGGCGATTTCCTGCAGCAGCGCATCGCCGGCAGCGTGACCGTGGCTGTCGTTGACGTGCTTGAAACCATCGATGTCGATGCAGGCCAGCGCGAAACGGCTTTGATGCCGGTTGGCGCGCTGGATCGCGCCGTGCAGGCGGTCGTGGAACAGGATGCGGTTCGGCAGGCCGGTCAGCGGATCATGGCTGGCCTGGTGGCGCACCATGGCCTCGATCAGCTCGCGCTCGGCGATCTCCCGGGTCAGCTGCTGGTTGCGTTCGGCCAGCTCGGCCAGCGCCTGCTGCAGTTTGGCACGCGCGGCATACAGCTCCAGGAATACCTGCACCTTCGACTGCAGGATCGCATCGTTGATCGGCTTGGCGATGTAATCCACCGCGCCGGAGCGGTAGCCCTTGAGCCGGTTCATGTCGTCGGCGTAGGCGGCGGTGACGAAGATGATCGGAGTATCGCGCAGGCCCTCGGCCTCGCCGAGCAGGCTGGCAACTTCGAAGCCGTCCATGTCGGGCATGTTCACGTCGAGCAGGATCAGCGCGAACTCGTGGTCCAGGCACAGCGCCAGCGCTTCGTTGCCGTTGCGCGCCTCGAACAGCTGCGCGCCGCTGTTGGCGAGCAGTCGACGCATGGCCACCAGGTTGGCGGCCGTATCGTCGACGGCCAGGATCTTCGGTAGCATGCTGTTCACCAAATCGGGGCGGTCGGGCGTGTACCCACCTTAACCGCTGTGCGCGGCGAAGGGTATGAACGCCGCCACGTTCAGCGCGGAAGCCAGGCCAGCATGGTGGCCGACAGGCAGTCGAGGTCGACCGGCTTGGACAGGTAGTCGCTGGCGCCCATCTCCAGGCACTTCTCGCGGTCGCCGTGCATCGCCTTGGCGGTCAGCGCGATGATCGGCAACCCGTCATAGCGCGGCTGCGCGCGGATCGTGCGGATGACTTCGTAGCCGTCCATGCCCGGCATCATGATGTCGATCAGCAGCAGTTCCGGGATCGGCTCGTCGGCCAGCGTGCGCAATGCCTTCGCGCCGTCCTGCGCCACGCTTACCTGCATGCCCCAGCCGCGCAGTACCCGGGATAGCGCGAACAGATTGCGCATGTCGTCGTCCACCAGCAGCACCCGGCGGCTGGCCAGTTCCTCCGGTGCCGCCAGCGGGCCGGTTGCGGCGCGGGGCAGGGCGGCGTGCTGGTCGGCCACGACATCATCGGAAGTCGCCGGGCTGGCTGGCGTGACAGCCGGGGGGACCTCCGGCAGCAGCAGGGTGAAACGGCTGCCGCGGCCAGCTTCGCTGCGCAGGACCAGGTCGCCGCCCAGCATCCTCGCCATCCGCCGCGAGATCGCCAGGCCCAGTCCGGTGCCGCCGAATTGCCGGCTGGTGCCGGCATCCACCTGCTCGAACGCGTTGAAGATGCGCTCGTACTTGTCGGCAGGAATGCCGATGCCGGTGTCGCTGACGGTCAGCGCGATCAACGGCTGGCCGCGCAATGCATCAGGTACCTCGACCGCGTCGTCGGGACGCCCGAGGCGCACGCCCACGGCACCTGCGGCGGTGAACTTGAAGGCGTTGCTGAGCAGGTTGTTGGTGATCTGTTCGAGCCGGGCGCCGTCGGTGCGCAGGGTCGCCGGCAGGCCGGGCTCGATGTCCAGCGTGAAGCCCAGCCCCTTCTGGCCGGCGACGTGGGCGAAGTTGCGGCGCAATCGCTGCTCCAGTCCGGCCAGCGGCAACTCCTCGATCACCAGATCCATCTTGCCGGCCTCGATCTTGGACAGGTCGAGGATGTCGTTGATCAGGTGCAGCAGACTGTTGCCGGCGTCGTGGATGACCTGGGCCGACTCCACCTGTTCCTCGTCCAGGTTCCCGCCGGTGTTGCCGGCCAGGTCACGCGACAGGATCAGCACGCTGTTCAACGGCGTGCGCAACTCGTGCGACATGTTGGCGAGGAATTCGGACTTGTACTGGCTGGCCCGCGCAAGTTCGGCGGCCTTTTCGGCGGTTTCCTGTTGCAGATCCTCCAGCACGTATTTCTGCCGGTTCAGGCTGTCGGTCATCTCCCGCAATTCCTCGATGGACGCCTGCAGCTCCGCGGCCTGCTCGCGCAGCTCCTCGTCGGAGGCGATCAGCCGCCGGGACTGTTCCTCCAGCTCCTCCGTCTTCGCCTGCAGTGCGTCGTTGTTGTCGCGCAGCACCTCCTTTTGCTGGCGCATCACCAATTCGGACACGCGCAGCTCGTCGGCCTGCTCCTGCGTGCGCAGCAGCAGGTCCTGCACGCTGATCGTGCGGTTGAGGTTTTCCAGACTCAGCGCCACCAGCGGCAGCAGTTCCTCCAGCAGTCGCTGCAGCAACGGGGTCGGCGCGGTGAAGCTGGCCAGCTCCAGCACGCCGATCAGGGTGTCGCGGTAGAGCAGCGGCATGATCGCCAGGTGGCAGGGCAGCGCCTCGCCGCTGCCGGAATCGATGTGCAGGTAGTTGGCCGGCACCTCGTCCAGGATGATCGCCTTGCGCTCGACCGCGCATTGCCCCACCAGCCCCTCGCCGGGCATGTAGTGGTCGGCCGAACGGTTGCTCAGGCGCAGGCCGTAGCTGCCTAGGAGGTCGAGCCGGTGCCGGGCGTCGTCGTACAGGTAGAACAGGCCCACGCCGGCCTTGCACAGCGGCACCAGCTCGCTGGTCAGCCATTGCGCGAACTCCTTGTGCGTGGTGGCCTGCAGCAGCAGGTGGGAAATGTCCGACACCCGCTCCTTGATCCAGGTCTGCGCGTGGGTATCCAGCGACATCTGCCTGAACACATGCAGCGCGCGGCCGATCTCGCCGATCTCGTCGCGGCGGTCGAGCCGGCGGATCTCGAAGTCGTGGTCGTGGTTCGCCAGCCGGGTCAGCCGATCGGTCAGCATGCGCAGCGGCTTGGTGATCAGGCCCAGGGTCAGCCGGATCACCGCGACGCCGAGCAGGACGCCGAGCAGGGCCGCCAGCAGGTTGATCAGGCGGGTGCTGTTGAGTGCGCTGTCCAGCCGTTCGCTGCGCGAAGCCAGCAGCTGGTTTTCCGTGGCGGCCATCTGGTCGAGCACGGCGCTCATGTCCTCGACGGTGACCGTGCGGTGCTCCAGGTAATCCGACTGGATGCGCTGGTGCGCCAGCGCCGTCTGCGCCGGGTCGGCTGCCGTGAGGCGTTCGAACGGGCCGATCGCCCGGCTGGTGAATTCGCGCTGCCACTGCCCCGCCATCAGTTCCAGCTTGTCGATGCGCGACAACTGCAGCGGATTGTCCGCCATCACCTGGCGCAATTCGTCCAGGCGCTTGCGCAAGTCGGCGGTGGCGCTACCGAACAGTTCGCGCTGAGCCTTGCTTCGGGTCAGCATGTAGCCGCGTGCGCCGACCTGGCTGGTCTGCGCCGCCCGCTGCACGCGGTCCAACGCCAGCAGCGTCTGGTAGGTATGCATCGCCCAGTGCCGATTGTTTTCCTGCTGGCGCAGCGAATGCAGCGTGACCACGCTGGTCAGCAGGAACAGACCCAGCAGCAGGCCGATCGCCAGCATGATCTTTCGCTGCAGCGGCTGGTCGGCCAGCCAGGAATTCGTCGAGTGGGTCAGGCGCATGCAACGATCATCGCAGTTTACGGAGTGGGCCTCCGGTGGATGGAGGCGGGCGGCGGGTTTGCCGGTTCAGCGGCGGCGCCAGGCCGGCCGCACGATCGAGCCGCGCCGCAGCGCCACGATCAGCAGGCCGATCGTGCACAAGGTGCACAGGGCCAGCGCGATCACCGACGCCTCCGCGCCGAACACGCCGCCGCTCAGCCAGTCCGGACCGCTGCGGGTGGACACCAGCCAGCCGTCGGCAGGGGTGCCGGAAACCGGGATGCCGTAGATCGTGCCCTGGGCGAAGTTCCAGGCCGCGTGCAGGCCCATGCACACCGGCAGCGAACGGGTCAGGTGGTAGATCATGCCGAACAGCAGGCCGGCCTCGATCGCGATGGCGGCCGAACTCCACAGCGTGGCGCCGGGGTTGGCGATGTGCGCCGCGCCGAAGAACAGCGCCGAGATCACCAGCGCCCACCAGCTGCCCAGGCCTTCCTCGACGATGCGAAACAGCACGCCGCGGAACATGATTTCCTCGCCGATGCCGGCGCCCAGCCCAACCATCAGCAGCGCCGGCAGCCAGTCGGCGTGGGCGTTGAATCCCGTGACGTGATAGCTGCCGAGCAGCCACAGCACACCGACAACCGCACTGAACAACAGCGTGCCGAAAGCGAGGCCGAGCAGGCCATGCGGAATCAGCTTGCGCGGCGCCAGTTCAGTCATTCGCCGGCGTTCGATCAGCTTCACCAGCACCAGATAGGCGATCAGCGGCGGCATGGACCGACCGAGCAACTGGGCAAGCCCGCGTTGCAGCGCCGGCGCGCCCTTGCCCCAGCCGATCGCGTGCATGGCATGCTCGGCCAGCACCACGCCGGCCATGAACAGCGCGATGAAGATCACGATGCGCGCCAGCGGCGAGAACACCAGCCAGCGTTTCCAGCGCGGCGCGCTGGCGGGTGTGACGAAGGCAACGGACGCGTCGTGCATGGTGTTGGATTCCCCTGGGTAGTGGGGATGCACGCTAGCAGCCGTGGCTAGAGGCGCCTAGTGACGTCGGTCATGGCCGGTATCAGGCGACCGCGCAGACGCGGGTCTTACAGTTCGACGGACGCCGCATGCTCGCGCGTGTTGGCAAAGCGCACCTGCGGCCAGCGCTCCTGCGCCAGTTGCAGGTTGACCCGCGTCGGCGCGATGTAGACCAGCTCGCCGGCACCGTCGATGGCGAGGTTCATCGCGTTCTTCTCGCGGAACTCCTCCAGCTTTTTCTCGTCGTCGCAGTGCACCCAGCGCGCCGTGCTCACCGTCACCGGCTCGAAGCTGGCGTCGACGTTGTACTCGTCCTTCAGCCGGTAGGCGACCACCTCGAACTGCAGCACGCCGACCGCGCCCAGGATCAGGTCGTTCGACATCAGCGGGCGGAAGAACTGGGTGGCGCCTTCCTCGCACAACTGCGCCAGGCCCTTCTGCAGCGCCTTCATCTTCAGCGGATCGCGCAGCCGCGCGCGGCGGAACAGCTCGGGCGCGAAGTTCGGGATGCCGGTGAAGGAAACCTGCTCGCCCTCGGTGAAGGTGTCGCCGATGGTGATGGTGCCGTGGTTGTGCAGGCCGATCACGTCGCCCGGGTAGGCGGTCTCGACGATCTCGCGGTCGCTGGCCATGAAGGTCAGCGCGTTGGCGATGCGTACTTCCTTGCCGGTGCGCGTCTGGATCATCTTCATGCCGGCGCGAGTAGGTGCCCGAGCACACGCGCATGAAGGCCACGCGGTCGCGGTGCGCCGGGTCCATGTTGGCCTGGATCTTGAACACGAAGCCGGAGAGCTTCTCTTCCTCCGGCTGGATCTCGCGCGTGGTGGTGGCGCGCGGACGCGGCGACGGCGCGTGCTCGACGAAGAAGTCCAGCAGCAGCTGCACGCCGAAGTTGTTCACCGCCGAGCCGAAGAACACCGGCGTCTGCCGGCCGGCCAGGTATTCGTCCAGGTCGAAGGAGGGCGCGGCGCCCTGCACCAGCTCCAGTTCCTCGCGCAGCTCGCGCATCGCCTCGTCGCCGACCTTCTCGAGCAGGCCGGGCGCGTCGAGGCCCTTGAAGATGGTCGAATCCTGCCGGGTGAAGTTCCTGCCCTGCTCGAAGATGTGCACCTCGTCCAGCGCCAGGTGGTACACGCCCTTCAGCCGCTTGCCCATGCCGATCGGCCAGGTCAGCGGCGCGCAGGCGATGCCCAGCACCGACTCCACCTCGTCCAGCAGCTCGATCGGCGAGCGGCCCTCGCGGTCGAGCTTGTTGATGAAGGTCATGATCGGCGTGTCGCGCAGCCGGCAGACTTCCATCAGCTTGATCGTGCGTTCCTCCACGCCCTTGGCGCAGTCGATCACCATCAGCGCCGAGTCCACCGCGGTCAGCACGCGGTAGGTGTCCTCGGAGAAGTCCGCGTGGCCCGGCGTGTCGAGCAGGTTGACGATCTTGCCCTCGTACGGGAACTGCATCACCGACGAAGTCACCGAGATGCCGCGCTCCTTCTCCAGCGCCATCCAGTCCGAGGTGGCATGCCGCGCCGTCTTGCGCCCCTTCACCGCGCCCGCCATCTGGATCGCGCCGCCGAACAGCAGCAGCTTCTCGGTCAGCGTGGTCTTGCCCGCGTCAGGGTGGCTGACGATGGCGAAGGTGCGGCGGCGGCGGGTTTCTTGGAGATGCGAGTGCATGGAGGCGGGTCGGCTGGAGCGCGAACCGGCAATTGTAGCGTGGATCGGGGATGGGCCTTGGCTCTGCTCCCTCTCCCCCGGCAACGCCGGGGGAGAGGGTTGGGGTGAGGGGCTGCTCTTGTGCTGGTTGCGGTGTGCGTGCAAAGCAAGAGCTTTCGTGCGCCTGCGGCGCCCGAGTTACTTCTCTCTTTGCGTGGCCAAAGAGAAAGTAACCAAAGAGAAAGGCCACCCCGCTTGGCGCTTGCCGCCCATCCCTGGGCGGCAAGTCCGTGAGGCGGGGCCGGGCTTTTCGAACGGGCATCCTGCCCGTGCGAAAAGGAGTCGACATCCTGTCGACTCCCGCTGCGCGGCCTGTCGTCCCCGCCTCACCGCCGCACAGGGGCCCCGGGTAGAGCAGCGCGCCATCGGGCAACCGCTGCTGCGTTGCCTCAACTCGGGCATCCATGCCCTCGCCTGGCGCGCACTCGGTACGCCACCGCTGCGCGGTGGCGGAAGAGCCGGTCGCACGAGCCTTCGCCTTGAGTGTTATTTGCCAGAGTGCGGGCGTCTCGGTTCAGCCAGAAGCAGACGGGCAAAAAGTGCACACTGACCCGTGTTTTGGACCCGTGTTTTGCACTACTGGCGCGATGCCGATGGCACTTCCTTGCCAACGAAACTGTCGGTGGGCCATGCGGTGGAGATGCAGCAGCATATCTGGGTGCTGGTGATCTTCGGCGAATGGGGCGTCTTCAAGCTTGTGTACTTGGTTGACGGCTTTAGCAAGGGCATTCCAGTTCGCGAGGTCGAAGCCGGCTGAGGAACCTGCGTGCAGCACGAGTTCACGAACCAGAAGCTCAATGTCCCACGGGTAGACGTGCCGACGCACGTCAGTAAAAGGTGGCCGGCCGATGCCGAGGTCTCGACCGGTAACGGCCTCCCCTCTGCAACGTGTAAACCGTAGCCCCATAGTCTGACAAGGCTGGGCAGCAACGGAAGCCGGGTAATGTAGTTGCGCAGCGGCTTGTATGCGGTGAAAAAGTCGGTCATGGGTGCCCGCAAGGCGTCAGGTTTAGCCTCGGTCATATGGTGATGCTGCTATTGGATGACCGTCCGCTTTGAGTCAGAGGCTGACATCACCCCAGCCGTCAACCCACCTCACTTCGCCAACTGCACCAGCACCCGATGCCAGCAGGAGAAAAAGGGTGTCAGGGACAATTTGCATACCCATGTGGCATCATAGCGAGCAGTTCCCAGGAAGCGCAACCCCGATGAAGCAACGTTCTCTTGCGTCGTTGAGTTTCGAGTCGAAGAAGAAGCCGACGCGGCGCGAGCGGTTCCTGGGCGAGATGGACAAGGTGGTGCCGTGGGCGGCGCTGTTGGCGTTGATCGAGCCGAGCTATCCCACCTCCGGCCGCCGTGGTCGGCCACCGATGCCCGCGTCCACGATGCTGCGGATCCACTTCATGCAGCAGTGGTACGCGCTGAGCGATCCGGCGATGGAAGATGCGCTGTACGAGATCGAGTCGATGCGTCGCTTCGCCGGGCTGGAGTTGAACGAGGACGCGATCCCGGACGAGACGACCATCCTGAAGTTCCGCCGCTTCCTGGAACAGCACGGCCTGGCGGTGAAGATCCTTGAAGCGGTCAACGCGCACCTGGGCGAGCAGGGGCTGCTGCTGCGCCAGGGCACGATCGTGGATGCCACGATCATCCAGGCGCCGTCGTCGACCAAGAACCGGGACAAGCAGCGTGACCCGGACATGCACCAGACCAAGAAGGGCCAGCAGTGGTACTTCGGCATGAAGGCGCACATCGGCGTGGACGTGGAATCGGGGCTGGTGCACACGGTGACCACGACGCCAGCCAACGTGGGCGACGTGACCGAGGTGGACAAGCTGCTGCACGGCCAGGAGCAGACGGTGTATGCCGATGCCGGCTACCAGGGGGCCGAGAAACGGGCGCCCAAGCGCGGCCGTACCTGGTACATCGCGTCCAAACGCGGCAGCGTGAAAGCGATGCCCGAGGGCGAGCTGAAGGACGCGGTCAAGCACACCGAACACATGAAGGCAGCGGTTCGCGCCAAGGTGGAACATCCGTTCCGGGTGGTGAAGCGACAGTTCGGCTACCAGAAGGTGCGCTTCAAGGGGCTGCTCAAGAACACGGCGCAGGTGCTGACGCTGTTTGCGCTGTCGAACCTGTGGATGGCGCGACGAACGTTGCTGCCTCTGCAGGGGAGGTGCGCCTGTGAGGCGGAAAATCGAGGCGATCCGAGGTAAATCGGCACGGCGGTGGCGGCGATCCACCTCCAAAGCCACCTTTTTGTCGTAGCAAGTATGGTGCTTTCGAACGGCCGTCTGGACGGCTGTTCCGAACTTCATTGATCAGAGCAACCGTCGCCCTGATCGTAGATATCGCCGTTGAGCAACAGCAGCGTTTCCAGTCCTGCGTCGTCCTTTGACATGACTATATATCATCCGATGATAAATTGAACGAATCTCGCCAGGGATTGTGGCGCCTGGTCGCATGCGCACCATGAAGAAAGTGCTCAGGTTCAGCTGTTCCGACATCTGTCCGGGGTTGGGAGCCGGCATTACGCGAGCTCCGCCCCCCATCACTTCGCCAACTGCACCAACACCCGATGCCAGAACTCCAGCCCCGCTTCGACCTCCGAGGCCGGCAGCTTCTCGTTGAGCCCATGGGCAAACGTATCGTCCGGTTTGGTGAACGCGGCATCGATGCCGTAGCTGGGCACGCCAGCGTTGCGGAAGTACATGCTGTCGGAGGCGCCGGCGGACATGCCGGGCACGACTTCCACGCCGGGGAAGCGGGCGTGCACGGCGGCGGTGACGGCGGCGATCACGTCCTGGCGCAGTGGTGAGGCGGGGCTGGCCACCGGTGTTGGCGACAGTACGGTGACGGTGGCGGACTTGTCGTCGATCACCTTGACCAGGGTGTCGCGCACGCTGTCGACCGGGGTGCCCGGAAAGATCCGGCAGTTGATGTTGACGCTGGCGCTTTGCGGCAGCGCGTTCAGCGCATGGCCGCCGTTGAGCATGGTCGCCACGCAGGTGGTGCGGATCTGGCCGACGTAGGCGGGGTCGGCGGAGATGGTCGCCGCGGCAGCGGCATCGTCGGGGTGGGCGGCGAAGCGGGTCATCGCCGCGCCCAGCGGGCCAGGCGTGTTGGCGCCGAGCGCCCGCAGCGAGGCGAGCGTGATCTCGTTGCTCTGCGGCGGAAACTGGTAGCCGGCGACGCGGTCGATGATGCGCGCCAGCCGGTAGATGGCGTTGTCGTTGTTCGGTTCGCTGGAGTGGCCGCCGGCCGAGCTCAGGCTGATCTGGAAATCCGCATAGGTCTTCTCGGCGGCCTGGATTTCGTACAGCGCGGGCTTGCCGGTGGCGGGGTTCAAGGTGCCGCCGCCGGCGTCGGCGTTGAGCAGGAATTCGGCGTCGTGATAGCGCTTCGCCAGCTCGCGGGTCGAGGCCATGGTGGTCTCCTCGTCGCCGGACAGCAGCAGGATCAGGTCGTGGCGCGGCTTGAAGCCTTCGCGCTTGAGCCGGATCAGCGTCTGCGACCAGCACCACCGCCGCGGTTTTCATGTCCGCCGTGCCGCGGCCGTAGAGGTAGCCGTTCTCCTCGATCAGGGTGAACGGGTCGCGGGTCCAGTCCTGGCGCTTCGCCGCCACCACGTCCATGTGCCCGGACAGCAGGATCGGCTTGCCTTCACCGGTGCCGCGATAGCGCGCCACCAGCGCGGCGGTTTCGCCCACCGGGATGATCTCGACATCGCTGGCGGGGAATCCCGCGGCCTTCAGCTTGTCGGCCAGATACGCGGCCAGCACCGGCACCTGGTGCTCGCCCTCGACGGTGGGGATGCTGATGGCATGCTTCAGCATGGCCATGGTTTCGGGCAGTGCCTCGGCGCGGTTGCCTGGTCCAGCAGTGTCGGCGTGAACCAGTCCGATGCCGGCGCAGAAGACCAGCGTGGCCGCCGCGGCGGAGCCGAGTGCTGCGTGGATGCCTTCATTCGAGGTCCCCTGTGCATGTCCTGAACGATGCCCGAGTATGCGCGGCGACTCGCGCCCTGCATATGCCTGCCGATGGCCAGGGTGACGTCGTGCTAACCTTGCCGCCGCGCTGGCGGCTGTGCCGGCAGCGCATCACCCCTTGGGGAGTAGCCTGCCTCGCTGCGGCGGGGCGTCTTCGTCAACATGCTCGGCAAGTCTGCCGTGGCGAAGACACCGATCCTGGTTGGCGAGACCAGCGGCTGACGGCGCCACGACGGTGGGGCGCGCCGTCGTGCCGTTGCGCCTTGCCCGACCGATCTGGACAGCCATGAATCCCATCTCCATCCTGCTGCTCGGCTTCGCCATGTCCACCGACGCGTTCGCGGCGGCGATCGGCAAGGGCGCCGCCATGGCCAAGCCACGGCTCGGCCAGGCGCTGCGCGCCGGGCTGATCTTCGGCGTGATCGAGGCGATCACGCCGGTGATCGGCTGGCTGCTGGGCCGGGGCGCCGCGCGCTACATCGAGGCCTGGGACCACTGGATCGCGTTCGGCCTGCTGCTGGTGCTGGGCCTGCACATGGTCTGGAACGGCGTGAAGCCGGAGTCGGACGAGCCGGTCGACGAGGCGAAGCAGCACGGCTTCGTCGGCCTCGCCGTCACCGGCCTGTCCACCAGCATCGACGCGCTGGCGGTGGGCGTGGGGCTGGCCTTCGTCGACACGCCGATCGCGCTGGTGGCCGTGGTGATCGGCCTGTGCACGTTCACCATGGTCACGCTGGGCATCATGCTCGGCCGCGTGCTGGGCGACATGGTCGGCCGGCGCGCGGAGATCATCGGCGGCATCATCCTGATCGGGGTGGGCGCGGTGATCCTGTACGAGCACCTTTCCGCGTGACGGGCGCGAATGAAAAACCCGGGGATCGCTCCCCGGGTTCCGTGGCTTTCGCGCGTGCGGTGCGTCGCCTACAGCTTGTAGTTCAGCCCGAACATCAGCGTGCGGCCCCAGGTGTCGTATTCCAGCGGGCGCGTCACCTCGACGCTGTTGGGCAGGCCGGAAATCTGCACGCTGGTGTCCGGGGTGTTGGTGAGGTTGCTGACCTGCAGCAGCAGCGACAGGCCGTTCCAGCGGCCTTCGGAGAACGCGTAGCCGAGCTGCAGGTCGGTCTGCTTGTTGGCCAGCACCTTGGTGTAGCCGAGCTGGTCGAACAGCGCCACGGCTTCGCCGGTGAAGGACGAGCGGTAGCGTTCGGCCACGCGCACGGACCAGCCGTACTTCTCGTAGTACAGCGCGAGGTTGGCGACCTTGCGCGACAGCCCGGGCAGGGTGGCGGGGCCGCCGGGGATCGAAGAGATCGAGCTGACCGGGATGTTGCTGTTGGTCAGCGAGAAGTTCGCCTGCACGCCGAAGCCGTCCAGCGCCTGCGCCAGCAAGCCGCCCTCGAGCGCGCCGGACAGCTCCAGGCCCTGCATCTTGCCGCCGGTGCCGTTCGCCGGCCGGGTGAATGAGCCGATGGTGCTGGTCGGCGTGAGCGTGGGGTCGTCGTTGGTGTAGTGCGAGAAGTCGTAGTCGAGCGTGGTCTGGTTGTAGATGTAGTTCAGCAGGTTCTTGTTGAACACCGCCGCGGCGAAGTAGCTGGACTTGCCGAAATAGAACTCGTACGACAGGTCGGTGCCGACCGCGATGTACGGCTTCAGCTTCGGGTTGCCGCCACTGCCGGACCACAGCACCTGGCCGGCGCCCGGGCCCTGCAGCACCCTTGACACGCTGGCGGAGGTGGCCACCTTCTCGTCGTCGATGCGCCCGCGCGCCATGGTCTTGGCAAAGCCGAAGCGCAGGTACTGGCGGTCGGTAAGCTGCGCCGCCAGGTTCAGGCTGGGCAGCACGTTGTTGTACTTCGCGCCGTCGGTGATGCGGCCGACCAGGGTGTCGCCGTTGGTCTGCAGCGCCTGCGAGGACTGGTCGGTGCGCACGAACTGCACGCCCACGTTGCCGCGCAGCGGCATGTCGCCCAGGGTCGTCTCGATGTTGAACTTGGCGTAGGCCACCGGGACCTTCTCGCGCACCGTGTAGTTGCGGCTCCAGTCGCCCTGGCCGTTGCGCTGGGTCAGGTAGAACTGGTTCGCCAGCGCGGCCAGCACGTTGTAGCTGAGCGCGCCGGGGATGCCGCCGTAGCCGAGCGAGGTCGGCCCCCACAGGAAGGCCGGGTTCACCGGCGTGCTGAAGTGGTTGTCGTAGGTGCCCTGGGTGGAACCGTTGCCGTTCAGCCAGGCGAAGTTCACGTCGGCCTGCTTGGTCTTGGTGCGGTCCGAGTAGTCCACGCCCAGGTTCATGCTGCTGAAGATCCAGCCCAGCGGATGGCTCACTTCCAGACGCACCGCCTTGATCGTGTCCTTCTGGCGGTCGAACTCCTGGCGGCCGTTGTAGCCGTAGCCGTCCGGGTCGGTGAAGACGACCGCGGCGGGATCGGCCAGGTTCACGGCCGGCGAGAAGTACGGGTAGCCGTTGCCGAGCGGCGTGTTGAAGTTGACGCTGGTGAAGGCGCCGCCGGCCAGGCCGGTGAACAGGTAGGCGTCGTGCAGCTTCTTCTTCGCGCTGGAGTAGGACAGGTCGGCGGTGGCCATCCAGCCGTTGCCGAAGTCGTACTGGTTGTTCCAGCCGGCCGAGAACAGCTTGTCGTGTTCCTTGGTGTACTCGTTCTGCAGGATCGGCGCGATGCCGCTGATCGTGCCGGAGGTGACCATCGGGTAGGGCTGGGCCGGCGTGACGCCGACGTTGGAGTAGCTGACGTTGTCCCACGGGCTGCTCGACCACTGCGCGCCGTTCTTGAACTTCTTGTCGCCGAAGGTGGAGTAGTACAGGTCCAGCGTGGAGTGGTAGTGGTCGCCCGGCGCCCATTCCAGCACGGTCATCAGGCCGTTGCGCTTCTGGTGCATCGACTGCGCGCGCAGCTGCATGCCTTCCTGCGATATCACGTCGTCGGGCATGCCCGGCGTGTGCGGCGCGCCCCAGTTGTGGTCGACGCCGGCCGGGCCGTTGTTCACGCTCCACCACCAGGCCTGGTACTGCTTTTCCTGGATCGGCGAGTCGAGGTGGGCGAAGCCCACCGCCAGGCCCAAGGTGTGGTCGAAGAACTGGTCGATGTACGAGATGCTGGCGCGGTGGCCCATGTCGCCGACGCCGCTGCCCGGGTTGAGGTCGCCGTTGCGTGGTGTGCTCGCCGCGCAGGTTGACGGCGAAGGCGCGGTTGGGCAGGTCCAGCGGCTTGATCGTGTGCAGGTCGACGGTGCCGGACAGGCCCTGGCCGATCAGGCTGGCGTCGGGCGTCTTGTAGATCGCCGCGCCGCTGATCAGCTCGGACGGGTACTGGTCGTATTCCACGCCGCGGTTCTCGCCGATGGTGGCCTGCTCGCGTCCGTTGAGCGTGGTGCCGGCGAAGTCGGGCGACAGGCCGCGGATCGAGATCATGTTGGCGCGGCCGTTCAGGCGCTGGGTGGCCAGGCCGGGTACGCGCGACAGGCTTTCGGCGATGCTCGCGTCCGGCAGCTTGCCGATGTCCTCGGCCGAGATCGCCTCGATGATGTTGTCCGAGTTCTGCTTGGCCTTCAGCGAATTCTCGATGCTGCCGCGGATGCCGGTGACGATGATGGCGTCGAGATTGCTCACCGTATCCTCGGACTTCTTGTTCTTCTTTTCGGCGGCCTTGGCCTTCTTGTCGACGGGCGCCGTCTGCGTGTCCGCCGGCTTGGACGCCGGTTCCTGCGCTTGCTGGGCCGACGCGGTTCCGGCCAGGGTCAGGCCGAGCAGGGCGGTGGCGCAGGCGACGGCCAGCGGCCGCTGATGGGTACGGACAAGCCGCGCGAGCAACGGCGGCCGCATGCGATGAGCATTCATGGTATCCCCTGTTGGCTGGATGGGCGCCCCCCGGCACCCGGACGCAGGAGATGTTGCTCCTGCGGACCGCCAATATGCTACTGCCGGCGGGGCAAGGGCGTTCCGTACCGTTTTCCTTCGGTACAGGATCGCGGGGAGTTGCCGTTGCAGCGCGCGGGCCGGCCCGCGCGGTGAGGTCCGGCCCGGAACAGCGAAGGCTTACTTCGCCTCCTTCTCCATCAGCTTCTCCACCATGCCGGCCGGCACGTCCTCGTAGTGGTCGAACTCCGTGGCCCTGCACAAACGTTCGCCTGCTGCTGATTCGGGTTGCCAGCCGAGGCGTCGGCAGATTCTCGTTGTTAGCGCTGCCTGCAAGCTATGCGTTGCCGTGCGGCGTCGCGCGCATGCCGATGTACGCCTTGATCGCCGCGATCGACAGCGGCACGGCGCCGAAGATGATGAAGACCAGGTCGCCGGGCAGGCGCAGCCACTCGATCAGGCGGGCGGTGTCGCTACCGGTATAGGCGAGGCTGCGCGCATGCCAGTAACCATGCTGCACCACGTCCCATACCTGCAGCACGCCGCTGGGGAACAGGCTGCAGGCCACCATCATCAGCAGGCCGACGTTGGTGCCCCAGAAACTCACCTTGACGTACTTCTCGATGCCCGGCCAACGCGCGTCGTCGGTGGTCTGGCGCAGCACGAACACCATCAGCGCGATCGCCAGCATGCCGAACACGCCCATCATCGCGGCGTGGCCGTGGTTGGGCGTGAGGATGGTGCCGACTTCGTAGTAGCTGACGATCGGCAGGTTGATCAGGAAGCCGAACATGCCGGCGCCGACGAAATTCCAGAAACCCACCGCCATCAGGAAGTAGAACGTCCACTTGTGCGGGATCGCGACCGACTTGCCGCAGACGTCGCAGTCGCCGCGGGTGGTGCGCACGAAATCCCAGGCGTCCAGCGTCAGCAGGGTCAGCGGCACCACTTCCAGCACCGAGACCATCGCCGACAGTCGCCATGTTGATCTGGCTCTGACCGGTGAAGTACCAGTGGTGGCCGGTGCCGATCAGGCCGCCGACGAAGTACAGGATGGCATCCAGATAGATCACCCGCAGCGCGGTGTTGCGCCGGGTCAGGCCGAGCTGGAAGAAGGTCAGCGCGACCACCGTGGTGGCGAAGAATTCGAAGAAGCCCTCGACCCACAGATGGATGATCCAGAAGCGCCAGGTGTCGACCACGGTGAAATTGGTCTTGGCGCCGAAGAACAGTGCCGGGAGGTAGAACACCGGGATCGCCAGCGCCGCGTACAGGAACATCCGCGCGATCGGCCGCGCTTCCGGGTTGGCCACCGTGCGCGGCCGCGCCAGCCACCACAGCATGGCGAACCAGCCGAGCAGGCCGATGACCAGCAGGTATTGCCAGATGCGGCCGAGCTCCAGATATTCCCAACCCTGGTTGCCGAGCCAGAACCACCAGTCGCCGAGCAGGCCGGACATGCCGGCCCATTCGCCGAGCAGACTGCCGCCGATCACCAGCGCGAACGCGGCGAACAGCAGGTGGATCGCCGGCGTCAGCCAGCGCGGCTCGTCGGGGCGCAGCGAGCGGCCGAGGAACAGCGCGGCGGCGACGTAGGCGGTGGCGATCCAGAAGATCGCGGTCTGCAGATGCCAGGTGCGCAGCAGGTTGCTCGGAAAGATGTTCTCGAGCTGGAAGCCGTAGAAGCTGCCGGGGTCGGCGCGATAATGCGCGACGGCGCCACCGACCAGGGTCTGCAACAGGAACAGCAGCGCGACGACGACGAAGAACTTCACCAGCGCGCGCTGGCCGGGACTGGCCTGCCCCGGGATCACCTGCGGATGCACGTGATGACCGCGGGTGACCCAGCCCAGGTAGTCGAACTTGCCGAACGCCAGCAGCACCGCGGCGATGCCGCCGAGCAGCACCACCAGACTCAGCGCGCTCCACAGCAGCGCGCCGGGCGGCGCCACATTGCCGACCTCGGGATCGTACGGAAAGTTGTTGGTATACGAGTAGTCGCTGCCCGGGCGATTGGCCACCGAGGCCCACGCCGCCCAGGTGATGAACGCGGTGAGCTGGTGCAGCTCGGCCGGGTCGGTGATCAGGTCGGGCTTGAGTCCGCCGTTGCTGGCCGGATCATGGAAGTAGGCGGTCCAGCGGACGATCTGCTGGCGCTACGCCGCGGCTTCCGGCGCGGTCAGAGTGCAGCGTGTTGCTGGCGGCATCGAAGCGGTTGGTTTTCAGCGTCACCGCCACTTGGGCGCGGACCGCGGCGCGCTTGGCCAGGGGTCCAGTTCGGCCACCGGCTTGCCGTATTGCTGCTGCGCCAGCGCGGCGGCGGTATCGTCGCCGATATCGTGCAGGGCGTTGGCGGAATAGTCCGGGCCGAGATAGGCGCCGTGACCCCAGATGGTGCCGTTGTCCATCAGGCCGTAACGCAGGAACAGCGCCTGGCCGTTGCTGATGTCGTCGGCGGTGAACACGGTGGTGCCTGCTGGCGTCGACGACCTGGCCGGGAATCGGCGGCGCGTTGCGGTAGGCCAGCGCGGTGATCGCCAGCAGTCCGGCAAAGCCGAGCACCATCACGATCAGGACCGAGCGCAGCCACCAGGGCGACAGCGGCGATTCTTCGGGCTCGTTCTTCGGCTGTGCGGCTTCGGCCATGACCATTCCCCTGGGTCGGGTTGGAAGTATCGCGGCGCGCCGGGTGGCCCGCTTGGCGATGCTGGCAACGTGCCGAGGCTGCACTTTGCGACGTGACGGCGAGTGCAGCTCGGACCATGCGCCGCGACGTGACGTTGCGCAACGGAGCATGAAAAAGCATCGAACCCGGAGATCGCTTCCCGGGTTCGGTACTTTGCGCCGGCTGGACTCGCCGGCGTGCGGTTGAAGACGAAGCCTTACTTCGCTTCCTTCTCCATCAACTTGTCGACCATGCCGGCCGGCACGTCCTCGTAGTGATCGAACTCCATGGTGAAGGTGCCGCGGCCGCGGGTGGCGGAGCGCAGGAAGTTGATGTAGCCGAACATCTCGGCCAGCGGCACGAAGCCCTGCACGAACGCCGAGCTGCCTTTCTGGCCCTGGTCGCTGACCGTGCCGCGGCGGCGGTTGATGTCGCCGATGACGTCGCCGAGGTAATCCGCTTCCATCACCACTTCGAGCCGCATGATCGGTTCCAGCAGCTTCGGCTTGCTGAGCTTCTGCGCCTCGCGGAAGCACTGCCGGGCGGCGATCTCGAACGCCAGCGCGGAGGAGTCGACGTCGTGGTACTTGCCGTCGACCAGGCGCGCCTTGAAGTCGACCACCTCGTAGCCGGCCACCTGGCCTTCCTGCGATTCGACCTTGACCGAATGCTCGACGGCCGGGATGTACTCGCGCGGCACGCGGCCACCGACCACCTCGTCGGAGAACACCACGCCGCGTGCCCGGTGCGCCCGGCTCGAAGATCATCGTCACTTCGGCGAACTGGCCGGAGCCGCCGGTCTGCTTCTTGTGCGTGTAGGTGTGCTCGACGGTCTTGCCGAAGGCCTCGCGGAAGCTGACCCGGGGCTTGCCCATGTTCGCTTCCACGCCCAGCTCGGTGCGCATGCGGTCGATGGTCACCTCCAGGTGCAGCTCGCCCATGCCCTTGAGCACGGTCTGGCCGGTCTCCTGGTCCACTTCGAGCTTCAGCGACGGATCGGCCTTGACCATCTTGTAGAGCGCGCTGGACAGCTTGTCGACGTCGTTGCGGTTCTTCGGTTCCACCGACACGCTGATCACCGGGTCGGGGAAGCGCATGCGTTCCAGCAACGCCGGGTGCGCCGGGTCGCTCAGCGAATCGCCGGTCTCGGTGTCCTTCATCGAGACGAAGGCGCAGATGTCGCCGGCGCGCACCTCGTCGATTTCCTTGGTGTCGTCGGCCTGCACCTCGACGATGCGGCCCACGCGCTCCTTCCTGCCGCGGGTGACGTTGAGCAGGGTGTCGCCCTTCTTGATCACGCCGGAGTAGATGCGGCAGAAGGTGAGCGTGCCGAACTGATCGTTGATCACCTTGAACGCCAGTGCGCGCGCCGGTGCGTCGTCGGTCACCGCCTGTTCGCCGATGATGTGGCCGTCTTCGTCGACCAGGGCGATGCCGCCGTTCTCGCCCGGGTAGGGCAGGTAGTCGACCACGGCGTCCAGCAGCTGCTGCACGCCCTTGTTCTTGTACGACGAGCCGCACAGCACCGGCACCAGTTCGCCGGTGACGGTGCCCTTGCGGATGCACTGCTTCAGTACTCGCCGGGTCGAATTCGCCGGTGTTCAGCAGTCGCTCGAAGGCGTCGTCGTCCAGCGCCAGCGCGGTTTCCAGCAGGTTCTGGCGCAGCTTCGGCAGGTCGGCGATCCACGCGGCGTCGGCGCTGGCGCCGAACGTCAGGCGGGCCTTGAGCTGTTCCAGCGGCACGGTTTCCCACGCGCTGTCCTTGTCGTCGGAGGCCCAGAGGTAGCCCACGCCGGCGACCAGGTCGGCCATGCCGACGAACTCGTCGCTGCTGCCCAGCGGCACCTGGCACAGCAGCGCGTTGGCGCCCAGGCGCTCGCGGATGCCCTTCACGCAATGCGCGAAGCTGGCGCCGATGCGATCCATCTTGTTGACGTAGCAGATCCGCGGCACCTTGTACTGGTCGGCCAGGCGCCAGTTGGTCTCGGTCTGCGGCTCCACCCCGGCGACGCCGTCGAACACCACCACGGCGCCGTCGAGCACGCGCAGCGAACGGGTCACCTCGATGGTGAAGTCGACGTGTCCCGGCGTGTCGATCACGTTGATCTGGTGGCCCTTCCACTCGGCGGTCACCGCCGCCGACTGGATCGTGATGCCGCGCTTGCGCTCCTGCTCCATGTAGTCGGTGGTGGTCGAGCCCTTGCCTTCCTTGGTGTCGTGCACGTCGACGATCTGGTGCTTGCGCCCGGTGTAATAGAGGATGCGTTCGGTGGTCGTGGTCTTGCCCGCGTCGATGTGCGCGATGATGCCGATGTTGCGGTAGAGCGGAAGGGGTTTCTTGCGGGCCACGGGCGGGACTCCGGAGAAGGGCTGCACAAACGCAGTCAAGTGACGGCTCAGATGCTGTCTTTTGCAGATTTTTTCAATGAGGGCCTGCCTTCCAGGGCCTGCCTTCGCGGTCGCGGCGCCGATGCCGTGCCGGGTGCCGATCAGGGTAGTCCTTTTGGTCGCCACCTTTGTGCAAGGTTGCCAGAAGCTGGCCGGACATCCCGAAAGCGGAGGCTCACCTCGACAGAAGGTCCTCATAGAACGCGCCGAACGGTTCCGTCGGGTGCGCGATCTGGATTTCCAGTATCCACAATCCGCTCGATGGCGATGCTGCCAGGTCGCCGAGATCGCCGCCCTGGTGGATCGCGTGCGGGAAGTCGCTGACCCGATGCCCCTTGATCGCATGGTTGAACCGCCAGCCCATCGCCTCGGCGCGTTCGCCGGCGAACGCATACAGCGCCTGGCCGCTCAGCCCTTGCGAGCGCCATGCCGCGGCCACCTCGCCGAACAGTGCGCGGGCCGCGTCCGCGCAGGCTTGTCGCTGCGGCGCGTGGCCGACCACGAAGGTGTCGCCCACATCGCCCTCGTGGCCGTCGAACACCAGCCCGAGGTCGATGAAGTAGCTGTCGTTCTCGCCCAGCCGCACGTTCGGATCGGAGCGTTGCCGGTACGTCTTGGTGGTGTTCGCGCCGATGCGGATCAGCGCCGGATGCCACAGCCGCTCGTAGCCCAGCTCGCTGAACACCTCCAGCGCCGCGGCCTTCGCCTCGTCCTCGCCGATGCCCGGGCGCATGCGCTGGCGGATGCCGTGCAGCGCGGCCCAGGTTTTCTCGCGGGCGCGTTGCATCAGCGCGGGATCGAAGCGTTGTCCGACAGCTTCGCGGGAGGGCGTCGTCATGGGTGTCTGCATAATCAGGTCAGATGGAATGGCACTTGCTCAAGACCCCCAGGCCCCAGCCGTTCGCGCTGAGCGTAGCCCGCGCAGCGGGCGGAGTCGAAGCGTCGCCAAGTGCGGACAGCCTGTCGCTGGCGTGTCCTTCGACTCCGGCCTTCGGCCTACGCCCAGGATGAACGGCCTTCAGGGGAAGTGGCGATCAGGTCAGATGGACGAGTACCAGTGCGAGCAGCGCCGGCAGCGCCTGTATCCACAGGATCTTCCGGCTCGCGGTCAGCCCGCCGAAGATGCCGGCGACCAGCACGCAGGCGAGGAAGAACAGTTTCACGTGGAAGCCGGCGCCGCCGCCGAGGCAGAGGCCCCAGACCAGGCCGGCGGCGAGGAAGCCGTTGTAGAGGCCCTGGTTGGCGGCGAGCGCCTTCGACTGCGCGGCGAATTCTGCGGTGGTGCCGAAGGCGCGAAGACCCGAAGGTTTCGTCCACAGAAACATTTCCAGGATCAGGAACCACAGGTGCAGCAGCGCGATGACGGCAATCACGACGTTGGCGGCGATCGACATGACGGCTTCCCTCGGATGGCGCCGGGCGACGCCTCAGCGGCGGAGTGTCGCAGCCGTCCTGGCCGATCGCAATGCGGGAGCGCGGGCGCCGGTTCGCGCTCTGCTCAGGCCGGGTCAGTGCGGGGACGCTGGCGATTACTGGTCTGCCCAGCCGCCGCAGCAGGCGGTAGTGCGAAGCGATGCCCGCGCCAAACGTGCGGTGTTCGAGGTAGCTCACGCCGAACTCGCGGCAGGTGTCCTCCACCACGCGGGCGACCAGCGGGTAGTGCACGTGCGAGATACGCGGGAACAGGTGGTGCTCGACCTGGAAGTTCAGCCCGCCGATCAGCCAGCCGAGCGCCCGGTTGCCGCGGGCGAAGTCCACCGTGGTCTGCAGCTGATGGATCGCCCACGGCGTCTCCATCCGGCTTCCGCTTGCGTCCGGCAGCGGGAACGCCGCTTCCTCGACCACGTGCGCCATCTGGAACACCAGTGCCAGCAGCACGCCGGCGACCGCCGAGACCAGCGCGTAGAACAGCAGTACCGTGGCGGGCGAGTGGAAAAATAGCGGCAGACCGAACGCGAGGGTGAAGAACACCAGCTTGCCGAGCACGAACCCGGCCAGGTCCCAGCCTTTCGGGCGGTCGAACGGGCGCTCGCCGACGGTGCCGGTGGCCATGTCGCGGAAGTCGCCGTACAGGTGCCAGCGGATCGCGGTGACGCCGTACAGCGGCCACAGGTAGAGGTGCTGCCAGCGGTGCCACGGCCGCCGCGGTTGCTGCGGGGACAGCCGGCCGAGCACGCCGAGGTCGATGTCGCTGTCGTGCCCGGCCACGTTGACCCAGGTGTGGTGGAAGCGCGCGTGCTTCCATTGCCAGATGTACGAGCTGCCGCCGACCAGGTCCAGCGCCAGCGCCATCAGCCGGTTCACCCAGCGCCGCTCGGAGTACGCCTGGTGGCCGCCGTCGTGCATGATGTTGAAGCCGATCGCCGCCATCGCGATGCCCAGCACGAGGCCGAGCAACAGGCCTGCCACCAGGTGTCGGCGACGAACACCAGCGCGGCGTAGGCGAGCGCGAACACGCCGAGGATGATGGCCGTCTTCAGGTACATCTGCGCGCTGTCGCGCTGGCGGGTGCCGCTGCGCTTGAACTCGGCGTCGACACGGCGACGCAGTTCGCGATGGAAGCTGTTGTCGCCGTTGAACTTCAGCCGGTCGGCATGGGCGTCCGGCGGCGCGCCCGCAGGGGTCCCGCGATGTGTTGGATCGAGGGACATGGCAGCGCCTGCGAAAGAGAAGTCCGTCATCTTACGCGATGCGGAGCAAGGCGAATGTTGCGCTGGTCGTGGAAAGTGCCGAACGGGCACGCCACGCTACGTGGTGGCCTTGAACGTCACTACCAGCACGTCGCGGTGCGCCGGCTTCGACGGGTCGAGCGGCGTGACCGCGGTGACGCCGTGGAACACGCGGGCGTCGTCGACCAGCGCCGCATCCAGCGCATGGGTCAGCGTGAAGCTGCCCAGCAGGCTGCGGTCGGCAGCGTGGATGGTGGTGGTGCCGCGCTCGATGTTCTCGCGGTCGATCAGCAGCACCAGCACGTAGTCGACGCCGTCGCGGTGCACGCCTTCGGGGGTGGGCTCGCCGGCCTCGTCGGCGCGTGCCTCGATGCGGAACTGGTGCACCTCGACATGCCAGCGGCGGGTGGCCGGAGCCAGCGCGCCGAAGCAGTCGTGGCAGAAATCGAGGATGCGGCGCAGGCTGGCGCCGTCGGCGATCGCCGGCAGCACCGGTTCGAACCAGCGCTGGATGTCGCCCTGCAGCGGGTTGTACTTGAGGCTCTGGTAGTGCGGCTGGTGCGCCTCGCGGCGGATGCCGCTCCCGGCGTCGGCGGAGAACGTGGCGTGCCGCCGGCGCCGGTGGCGGCCGCTGGCGGCGAGATAGGTATCCGGCGCCAGGTCGTTCCAGCTGGCGGCGAACGCGGGCCAGTCGCCCAGCGTTCGCGCTTCCAGCAGGCTGCCCATGGTGTCGGCGGTGACGAAGGCAAAGCCGTCGCGCTGCAGCCGGTCGTGCAGTGCGGACGTGTCGGGGAGGGGAGTCATCTGCGTACGTTAGCAGGGCGGGGTTGGACGGGCGAGCGGCCAGCGGGCGGACACTGCCCGCCGGCTTCCGGCTTCCCGGCTTCCCGGCATGCCGCAGCGAGAGCGGCGGGCCGTACCCGCGCCGCGCAGGCGCCCGCGCCAGCCAGTCCGGCACCGGGCCGCCTCGGTCGCGCGGGAGCTGCGGATTCGGCGGCTTCGGCCTGGCAGCGCGTGCCGGCACCGGCGAGCAGGTAGATACGGCTTGAGTCGATGCCATGACTGGTCGAACAACCATATATACGTCTAGACGTTTAGACGTCTATTGACAAGGACTGCGAGCAGGCATCACTATCCGCTCCACTCATCGAGACCGGCTGAGGGACAGGCCCTTTGAAGCCGGGGCAACCTGCGGAGCGTTTCCGCCACGGTGCCAACTCCTGCGGGGATGCTTCGGCATCCACCGGAAGATGGGCGTCATCCGGTTCGCGGCGGTCTGCCGCCGAATCCGGGGCTGGCGGCCTTTCCGGTACTTCGCAGGGCGATGCCGACCGGAGAGAGTTCCATGACGTTCCTGCCCGATGCCTGCGGTACCGAAGCTGCCGCTGCCGCCTTTCCACGCGGCTCCGAACCGCGCGTGCGGCCGACCGCCCAGCGCGCCACGCGCCGGCTGCAGCTCAGCCCGAAGTACGGCAGTGGCCAGCGCGAGGTGGAGGTGAGCTACCTGTGGTGTGGTGCGGCGGACGCGCCCACCGTGATCGTGCAGGGCGGCATCTCGGCCGATCGCGACGTTACCGCACTGGATGGCGATGCCGCGCCGGGCTGGTGGCAGGCACTGGTCGGCCGCGGCGCGGCGATCGACCTGGAGCGCTGGCGCGTGCTGGCGATCGACTGGCTGACCCCGGACCAGCTCGGCGCCGGCTCGGTCTCCAGCGAGGACCAGGCCGACGCGCTGGCTGCGCTGCTGGGCGAACTGGGCATCGCGCAGGCACACGCTTTCATCGGTTCATCCTATGGCGCGATGGTGGCGCTGGCGTTCGCCGCGCGGCATCCGCGCCGCGTCGAACGCCTGTTGCTGCTGGCCGGCGCGCACCGGCCGCACCCGCTCAGCACCGCGCAGCGCAGCGTGCAGCGCGGCATCGTGCGGCTGGGCCAGGCCAGCGGTCAGGCCGACGAGGCGCTGGCGCTGGCGCGTCAGCTGGCGATCACCACCTACCGCGGCAGCGCCGAGTTCGGCCGGCGCTTTGCCGGCGGCCCGGAGTGGCGCGACGAGCGCTTCCATTTCCCGGTCGAGGATTACCTGGCACACCAGGGCCGCCGCTTCGTCGCGCGCTTCGACGCGGACCGTTTCCTTGCGCTGTCCGAGTCGATCGACCTGCACGACGTCACGCCCGAGCGGGTCCCCACCCCGGCCACGTTGATCGGCTTTCCCTCCGACCGGCTGGTGCCGCTGGCCGACCTGTGCGAACTGCAGCGCCGCCTGCATGGCCCGGCCACGCTGGCGGTGGTCGAGTCGCCATACGGCCACGACGCCTTCCTGAAGGAACCCGAGCAACTCGCGCCGCTGCTGCGCGAAGCACTTGCCTGATTCCCGTCCCCGCACAACAAGAACCGGAGATCTCCCGATGACCGAGCCCGCCCCCTGTACCCGCGCCGTGCGCGCCGGGATCGAAAGCGACACCCAGCACGGCGCGGTGGTGCCGGCGCTGCATCTGTCGACCAACTACAGCTTCGCGGGCTTGGGCCGCAAGCGCGCTTACGACTACTCGCGCAGCGGCAACCCGACCCGCGACCTGCTCGGCGATGCGCTGGCGGAGCTGGAGCAGGGCGCCGGCGCGGTGGTGACCGCCAGCGGCATGTCGGCGGTCGCGCTGGCGCTGGAACTGGTGCCGCCAGGCGCCACCGTGCTGGCCGCGCACGATTGCTACGGCGGCACCTGGCGGCTGCTCGACGCGTGGGCGAAGAAGGGCCGCTTCCGGATCGAGTTCGTCGACCTCACCGATTGCACGGCACTCGCCGCAGGCGCTGGCGCGCAAGCCGGCGCTGGTGTGGGTCGAGACGCCGTCCAACCCGCTGCTGCGCATCACCGACATCCGCCACGTGGCGCAGGCCGCGCACGCGGTCGGCGCCCTGGTCGTGGTCGACAACACCTTCCTGTCGCCGGCGCTGCAGCAGCCGCTGCCGCTCGGCGCCGACGTGGTGGTGCATTCCACCACCAAGTACATCAACGGCCACAGCGACGTGGTCGGCGGCGCGGTGGTGGCGCGCGACGCGGCGGTGGCCGAACAGCTGAAGTGGTGGGCGAACTGCATCGGCCTCACCGGCGCGCCGTTCGACAGCTACCTGACCCTGCGCGGCCTGCGCACGCTGGGCGTGCGCCTGCGCCAGCACCAGGAGAATGCGACACGCATCGCCGAACAGCTGGACACCCATGCGGCCGTGCGCAAGGTGTACTACCCGGGCCTGGCCAGCCACCCCGGCCATGCGCTGGCCGCGCGCCAGCAGCAGGGCTTCGGCGCCATGCTCAGTTTCGAGCTGGAAGGCGACGTGACGCAGATCGAGGCCTTCGTCGACGGCCTGCAGTATTTCTCGCTGGCCGAATCGCTGGGCGGCGTGGAAAGCCTGATCGCGCATCCGGCCACGATGACGCACGCGTCGATGGCGCCGGAGGCGCGCCGCACCGCCGGCATCGCCGACAGCCTGCTGCGCGTGTCGGTGGGCATCGAGGACGGCGACGACCTGCTGCGTGATCTCGATGCCGCGCTGGAACGCGCGGTGGCGGTAAAGACGTCCAAACGTCGGGTGCTTGCATGAGCGCGGTGCTGGATGCCGCGCCGACGGCGCCTGCAAGGCGGCCCGTCGCGACTGAAATCGTTCCCGCCGCCAAGGCCCCGGCCATCGCGATCGTGCTGCTCGGCACCGGCGTGGTCGGTGGTGCCCTGCTGAGACTGCTCAACACGCCGGCCGCGGCCTCGCTGCGGCTGGTCGGTGCCGCCAACTCGCGTCGCCAGCAGACCGATCCGGTGAGCCTGGCCCAGCGCAATCTGCGCGAGCAGCTGAACCAGCACGGTACACCGCGCGACAACGCCGGCCTGCTTGAGGCGCTGGACGCCAGCGGCGCGGCGGCGAAGGTGATCATCGACGCCACCGCCAGCACGGCGCTGGCGTCGCGCCACGCCGAGTGGCTGGCGCGCGGCTACCACGTGGTCACCGCGAACAAGGCGCTGGCCGGTGGCGAACTGCCCGGCTGGCGCGCGCTGCAGGCGGCGCTGGCGCATGGTGGCCGCTACGGCGATTCGGCCACGGTGGGCGCCGGCCTGCCGGTGCTGTCCATCCTGCGCCGGCTGCGTACCTGCGGCGACGGCCTGCTCACCGTCGAGGGCGTGTTTTCCGGCTCGCTGTCGTGGCTGTTCAACCAGTACGACGGTAGCCGCCCATTCTCCGAACTGCTGCGCGAGGCGCGCCAGCTCGGCTATACCGAGCCCGACCCGCGCTCGGACCTGTCCGGCGAGGACGTGGCGCGCAAGCTGCTGATCATTGCCCGCAACGCCGACTTCGCGCTGGGCACCGACGACGTGCAGGTGGAAGGACTGGTGCCCGAAGCCCTGCGCGGGTTGGGCACCGAAGCGTTCCTGGCGCGGCTGGAGGAACTCGATGCACCGCTGGCCGCACGCCACGCCGAGGCGAAATCGCGCGGCTGCGTGCTGCGTTTCCTGGCCCGGCTCAACCAGCGCGGCCACGCACGGGTCGGGCTGGTCGAAGTGCCGCTGACCCACCCGGCCGCACGGTTGTACGGCACCGACAACCAGTTCGCGCTCACCACCACCCGTTACCACGCCCAGCCGCTGGTGATCCAGGGACCGGGCGCGGGACCGGAGGTGACCGCGCAGGCGCTGCTGGGCGACGTGCTGGCGCTAGCCTGAGTCGGCTCAGGCGGCGGCCTTGCCGTCTTCGACCGCGATCGCCTCGACCTGGATGCGCAGCGTCACCGTCATGTCGAAACCGTAGTCCTCGCCGGCGTCCATGCCGAACGCGTCGCGCTGGAAAGTGGCCAGCGCGTCGGCGCCGCACAGCTCGCGTTTCAGCAGCGGGTGCGGCATGCACTTGAAGCTGTCGATCTTCAGCTCCAGCGGGCGGGTCACGCCGTGCAGGGTGAGCGTGCCGACCACGCGGGTCGGCTTGCCGTCGACGAAGCCGGCGAGCTGGCCTTTGTAGATGGCCTGCGGGTATTTCGCCGTGTCGAACAGCTCCTTGCCCTGCGCCTCCTGATTGAGTTGGTCCTGGCCGAAGTCGGCGCTCTTCATGTCCACCACGACCTCGACCGTGCCGCTGCTAGCAGCCTTGTCCAGCGTGACCGTGCCGCGGCTGTGGTTGAACTTGCCGCGCCATACTGACAGCCCGCCCAAATGGTCGGCCTCGAAGCTGGGGTAGGTGTGGTCCGGGTCCAGCTGGTACTTCACCTCGGTGGCGCTGGCGGTGGCCAGCGACAGCCAGGCGAGCAGGCCGAGCGTGCAAACATGGCGGCGTGTCTGGGGTGACATGGGCGGTTTCCTTTCATGGTGTGGGGATGCGTAAGCGACGAACCGGGCGGCGCGATTTCGACCATGCGGCACGCCGGGTGATCGCCGCGATCCCGTGTTGCGCCGCTGCATGGTTGCCACCAATACTCCCGTCCGTGCCCCGCGTCTGGAAGCCCGAATGCAGAGGAAGATGATCCGATGAATTCCCGTTCGCCGGCGACGCCGGCGCTTTCGCACGGCGGCTGCGCGGCCCGTCCGGACAGGCCTCACCCATGAACGCTTCAGGCAACCGCTGGCTCGCACCCGGCGACATCAACGGCTTCCTCGGCCTGGTGGTGGACAATCTGTCCATCATGGGCTTCCTCGCCGCGGCGCTGATCGGCCTGTTCGGTTTCCCTGCCGACGTCGTGTTCCTGCGCATGTTCCCCGGCACCGCGCTGGGCGTGCTGCTCGGCAACCTCGCCTATGCCGTGATGGCGCGCCGCCTGGCGCGACGCCGCGGCAGCGACGACGTCACCGCGATGCCGCTGGGGCTGGACGCGCCGACCAGCATCGGCATGGCATTGCTGGTGCTCGGCCCGGCCTTCCTCGGCTTCAGGCAGGGCGGCATGGACGAACACGCCGCGGCGATCGCCACCTGGCAGCTGGGCATGGCCTCGCTGGTGGTGATGGGCGTGCTGAAGTTCGTGCTGTCGTTCTTCGGCGCGCTGGTGCAGCGGCACGTGCCGCGCGCTGGCCTGCTCGGTTCGATCGCCGGCATCGCGCTGGTGCTGATGGGCTTCCTGCCGCTGGTGGAAATCCTGAAGCTGCCGGTGGTGGGGTTCGCCGGGCTCGGCGTGGTGCTGTATGCGCTGCGTGGCGCATGCGCGTATGCCGTTCGGCCTGCCCGGCGTGCTGGTGGCATTCGTGGTCGGTGCGTTGCTGTACTACGGGCTCGGTCCGCTGGGCGGGCTGGGCGCGGGCTACCACGCGCCGGTGGCGTGGCAATGGCGCTTCGCGCTGCCGTGGCCGACCCTGCAGTGGGTGGACGGGCTCGCCTACATCGTGCCGTACCTGCCGCTGATCCTGCCGTTCGGCCTGCTGATGGTGGTCGGCGGCATCAACGTCACCGAGAGCGCGCGTGCTGCCGGCGACGATTACTCCACCCGCGACATCCTGCTGGTCGAGGCGCTCGCGACGCTGGCGGCCGGCTTCTGCGGCGGCGTGGCGCAGACCACGCCGTACATCGGCCAGCCGTCGTACAAGGCGATGGGTGCGCGCAGCGGCTACACCTTGCTCACCGGCATCGTGGTCGGGCTGGGCGGCGTGTTCGGCTATCTGTCGAACCTGGTCGAGCTGGTGCCGCTGCCGGTGCTGGCGCCGATCCTGGTGTTCGTGGCGATCGGCATCACCGTGCAGGCGTTCGAAGCGACGCCGATGCGCTACGCGGCGGCGGTGGTGTTCAGCTTCTTCCCGGCAATCGCGCGGATGCTCACGATCAAGCTGAGCGACCCGGCCTACGTCTCGCCTGAGCATTTCGCCCAGCTGTTCAACGACGGCACGCACGGCATTTCCGAGCTGGCGGTGATCACCGTGCTGGGCAACGGCTTCATCATCACCGCGATGGTCTGGGCCAGCTTCGTGGTGGCGCTGATCGACCATCGCCCGCGGCGCGCCGCGCTGATCCTGCTGCTCGGCGGGGCGTTCAGCCTGTTCGGCGTGATCCACTCGGTCGAGCTGTCCGGCGGCATCTATTTGCCGTGGCTGCTCGATGCGGCGTCACGCAGCATCGTGTGGCAGTTCGCCGGGGCCTACGGCGTGCTGGCGGTCGTGCTGGTGCTGCTGTCGCTTGGTAGCCGCGGGCGGGCGACGACCGCTCGCTGAAACGCAAAACGCGCGGCTGGTCGCCGCGCGTTCTGGTGTCCGGCCTCTTGCGGCTCAGTGCGCGGCGAGGCGTTCGGCGGCCTGCTCGTCCGGCGGCACCAGCGGCGCGTCCGGATGGGTGTGTGCCTCCAGCTCGGCCGCTTCCACCGACGGCGTGCGCCAACCGGACTTCACGCCCCACAGATAGAACACCAGGCCGACCACCGCCACCACCACCAGGTCCCAGCCGTAGGGCAGGTAGCCCTTGCCGCCGAAAGTGGTGCTGCCGGCCCAGGAGACGAAGGCGATCGTCGGCAGGTAGGCGATCAGCCACCAGGCGCCCTTCATCTGGCGGCCGAAGTCGTGCCAGCCGCTCTTCGCCTGGTAGTAGAAGTAAACCGGCAGCGCGACGACCATCAGCAGGATGATCTCGCCGGTCAGCGGCCAGCTTGGCCCAGTACAGCAGTTCGGTGGACATCACGAAGGCGACGCCCGCCAGCAGCGGCAGGCCGGCCAGGCGCAGCGGACGGTGCAGGTCGGGCGCGGTGCGGCGCAGCGTCATCACGCTGACCGGGCCGGTCAGGTAGGAGATGATCGTGGCCACCGAGATCACCGCCGCCAGCGTGCCCCAGCCGCGGAAGAAGAACAGGAACAGGAACGACACCGCGAGGTTCACCCACATCGCCGGGCGCGGCACGCCCCACTTCGGGTGCACGCGGCCGAGGATCTTCGGCAGCGTGCCGTTGCGCTCCATGCCGTAGATCATGCGCGCGGTGGTGGCGGTGTAGGTCATGCCGGTGCCGCTGGGGCTGATCGACCGCGTCGATGAACAGCAGGGTCGCCAGCCACTGCAGGCCGAGGATGATCGCCAGATCGGCGAACGGCGAGCTGAAGTTGATGCCGTGCCAGCCGACGTTCGCCAGCATCTCGCGCGGCACCGCGCCGATGATACGACGACCTGCAGCAGCACGTAGATCACCGTGGCCAGCAGGATCGAGCAGACGATCGCGAACGGAATGCTCTTGCCCGGATTGCGCGCTTCGCCGGCGAGGTTCACCGGGCTCTGGAAACCGTTGAAGCTGAACACGATGCCGGCGATCGCGACCGCGGTGAGGATCGACGGCGAAGTCGGTCGCGTGCGCGCTCGCCGTGGATGCCGACGCTGAAGTTCTCCGGGTGGAAGCCGCTGAGCGATCAGCAGGACGGCGGTGAGCGCCGGGATCACCAGCTTGAACACGGTGATCGCGGTGTTGGAGCGGGCGAACAGCTTCACGCTCCAGAAGTTGAGCAGGAAGTAGACGATCACCAGCGCCGCGGAGATCAGCAGGCCGTTGGTGCTCAGCTCGCCGTGGCCGCCGGGCATCTGACGGTAGAGGTCCTTCGCCCACTGCCACTTCCATGACGACATGTACTGCACCGAGGCCTCGGCTTCGACCGAGATCACCGAGACGATCGCGATCCAGTTCGCCCACGCCGCGATGAAGCCGACCAGCGAGCCGTGCGAGTAGTGGCCGTAGCGCACCATGCCGCCGGATTCGGGGAACATCGCGCCCAGTTCGGCGTAGGTCAGCGCGATCGGCGAGGATGATCGCCGCGCCGATCACCCACGCCCAGATCGCGCCGGGGCCGGCGATCTGCGCCGCGCGCCAGGCGCCGAACAGCCAGCCGGAACCGATGATCGAGCCCAGGCCGGTGAGCATCAGGGCGAACGGGCCGACGTCGCGGCGGATCGCGCGTTGCTTGGGACATGTGAAGTTCCCGTGCGGACGCGGCAGCGCGCCGGAAAGAGGCCGATGGTTGCAGAACTGACCGCCCGTGTCACCCCGCAGAAGTCACGCCCGGCACGCCCCCGCTGGTAGGAGCCCGTTCGCGGGCGATGCTTTTTGAAGCCCGAATCCCAGCCAAGAGCATCGCCCGCGAGCGGGCTCCTACATGGGTTGGCTGGGTTTCAGCACTCGATGACGTTGGCCGCGAGGCCGCCGCGCGAGGTCGAGGCTGGATCGACATGCGTTGAATCGCATGTCGATCCAGGCGAGGGCGAGCCGTGAACCGGCGAGCGGTGAAATGGCAGAGTGGACCTCGCGCCTAGCACTCGATCACGTTCACCGCGAGGCCGCCGCGCGAGGTCGAGGCTGGATCGACATGCGTTGAATCGCATGTCGATCCAGGCGAGGGCGAGCCGTGAACCGGCGAGCGGTGAAATGGCAGAGTGGACCTCGCGCCTAGCACTCGATCACGTTCACCGCGAGGCCGCCGCGCGAGGTTTCCTTGTACTTGTCCTTCATGTCGCGGCCGGTGTCGCGCATGGTCTTGATCACCTTGTCGAGCGAGACGCGGTGCTTGCCGTCGCCCCGCAGCGCCATGCGGCTGGCGTTGATCGCCTTGACCGCGCCCATCGCGTTGCGCTCGATGCAGGGGATCTGCACCAGGCCGCCGATCGGGTCGCAGGTGAGGCCGAGGTTGTGTTCCATGCCGATCTCGGCGGCGTTCTCGACCTGCAGCACGTGCCGCCGAGCGCGGCGGTGAGGCCGCCGGCGGCCATCGAGCAGGCCACGCCGACTTCGCCCTGGCAGCCGACTTCGGCGCCGGAGATCGAGGCGTTTTCCTTGTACAGGATGCCGATCGCGGCGGCGGTGAGCAGGAAGTCGACGATGCCGTTCGTCGTCGCGCCTTCGGGCAGAAGCGCAGGTAGTAGTGCAGCACCGCGGGCACGATGCCGGCCGCGCCGTTGGTCGGCGCGGTGACCACGCGGCCGCCGGCGGCGTTCTCCTCGTTCACCGCCAGCGCGTACAGGTTCACCCAGTCGAGGATGGTCAGCGGATCCTTCAGCGCCGCTTCGGGCGCGTTGCGCAGTTCGTCGGCCATCGCGGGTGCGCGACGCGTGCACCTTCAGGCCGCCGGGCAGGACGCCGGGCGAGCGCAGGCCGCGGTCGCACGCAGTCCTGCATCGCCTGCCAGATCGTCAGCAGGCCGGCGCGGATTTCCGCCTCGCGGGCGCCAGACGGTTTCGTTCGCCATCATCAGCTGGGCGATGGTCAGGCCGTGCTGCTTGCACAGCGCCAGCATTTCGTCGCCGCTGTGGAAACGGGTAGGGCAGCGCGGTGGTGTCGGCGACGATGCGGTCTTCCGCCGCCTCGTCGGTGTTCACCACGAAACCGCCGCCGACCGAGTAGTAGTCGCGCGCTGGCCAGTTCGTTGCCGTCGGCGTCGTAGGCGGAAAAGCGCATGCCGTTGGTGTGGAACGGCAGCTTCTGGCGCTTGTTGAAGACCAGGTCGCGCTTCTCGTCGAACGCGATCTCGTGCTTGCCGAGCACGCGCAGGCGCTGCGTGCCGCGGATGCGTTCGAGCGCTGGCGGGATCAGGTCGGGATCGACCGTGTCCGGGCGCTGGCCTTCGAGGCCCAGCAGCACGGCCTTGTCGGTGCCGTGGCCGCGGCCGGTCATCGCCAGCGAGCCGTACAGTTCGGCGCGCACGCGGGCCACGCGGTCGAGCACGCCCTTCTCCTCCAGCCAGTGTTCGGCGAAGCGCGCGGCCGCGCGCATCGGCCCGACCGTGTGCGAGGAGGACGGCCCGATGCCGATCTTGAACAGGTCGAATACGCTGACGGCCATGGCTGCACTGCTGGGGAAGGAGATGAACCGGCTATTCTACGCGGCACCCCGCCTTTGGCAGTCCATCCGCAAGCGCATGCCCGACCTGATCCTGTACCAGCGCGACTACTGCCACCTGTGCGACCTGGCGCTGGCCGTGCTGGCCGAGGCGCGTGCGCCGGATTTCGACAGCGTGTGGATCGACGATGCGGACGCGCTGGAGCAGCGTTACGGCACTCGCGTGCCGGTGCTGCGCGATGGCCGCGACGGACGCGAACTGGACTGGCCGTTCGATGCGGCGGCGGTGCGCGCGTTCCTGGATCGGTCGTGTAGGAGCCCGCTTGCGGGCGATGCTGTTGTTCTCCTCTTCACGGAGACTTGCCAAGAGCATCGCCCGGAGCGGGCTCCTACACGAAAAGCGAAGCGGAGGGCTTTACGCGCGGCGCGTCTTCAGCCGCTTGAGGATTTCCTCGCGCGCCTCGCGCAGGATCGAATCGCGGTCGAGGCTGGCGACGATGTCGGCGACGGCGCGCTTGGCGCCGGCTTCGCCCCAGGACTTGCCGGCGACCAGGTAGCGCTCGGCGGCGCGACCGATCAGCACGGTGGCGTACCAGCCCAGCGCGCCCTGCGCGGCGGCGGTGACCACCACGGACAGGCCGGCACTCATGCCTTTCAGCGCGGAGGCGACCAGCTGCATGCCCCAGATCGCGCCCATCAAGGCGGCGAGTTGTGCAGAGATCACCGCCACCAGCCGGCCGGATTCGGCGCGGGTCAGCGGCAGACCGTAGACGCGCGACAGCTGCACCACCATCGCCGCATCCAGCCCGGCCGCAGCGAGCAGGTCGGCGACGGGAATCGGGTTCAGCGCAACCGCCACGCCCTTGGCGATGCAGTAGTGGTGGATCAGCTTTGCCGCGACCGCCTGTCGTGTCTGCGCGATGCGTGCGCTGACCTGATCGGTGAGCCGGCCGGCATACAGCCCGGCGTTGATCGCCGACAGCGTCTTGCCCTCGCGCGCGGCGATCGCCAGCAGTCGCTCGCGCAGCGCGGCGACATCCGGGCGCACGCGCTTGCTCGCGTGACTGTTCGTGCCCGCGCGCATCGACTTCGACCACGCGCAGCGCAGCCGGGTGCGCGGCCACCGCGAGCACGTCTTCCGCGCGCACCAGGCCAGCCACGCGCAGGCGCAGGTGCGCCAGCAGGCTCGGCCAGTTCGTCGGCGCCGTAGCGGTCGGCCTTGTTCAACGCCAGCAGCAGCGGGCGCTGGGTGGCAGCGAGCGTCTTCAGCGCGTCGAGTTCCTCGCGGGTGAGGTCGCCGTCGCCGACGAAGATCACCAGGTCGCTGACCTCGGCCACTTCGAACGCGAGCCGCTCGCGCGCCTCGCCATCCAGTTCGTTGATGCCGGGCGTGTCGATCAGCACCAGGCCGTCGTGCTGTGCTTCGTCGAGCATCGCGTGCTCGGCGTCGGTGGTGGTGCCGTGCAGGACGCCCACGGTGAACGCCTCGCGGCCGAGCAGGGCATTGCCCAGCGCCGACTTGCCGGCGGAGACGCGGCCGAACACGGCGACGTGCAACTCGCCGCGTTCGAGCTTGTCCAGCATGGTCTCGATGCGGCGCGAAGTCGCTGGCCAGTTCGCCGCGCACGGCGGCCGGTATGGTCGGGTCGTCGAGCAGCGCGCGCAGGCTGTCGGCCACCCGCGTCGAGCCGGCGGTGTCGCGAGGCGGCGGCGTGGCCATGCGGCCGGTCGGATCAGGCCTGATCCGCCGGGCCTGGTCGAGCCGGGCCTGATCCAGCCGCGCAGGCGTTGCCACAGCGTGTCGCTCGCCATCGTGGCGGCTTACTTCGGCGCCAGCTGCAGGTGCGCGGTGACCTTCACGTCGCCGCCGATCACCGAGGTGTCGGCGTAGTCGCCGGTACCCACGCCGAAGTCGAGCCGCTTCACCGTGCCGGCCACTTCCAGCGTGGCGCCGCCGGCCTGCGGCTTGAACGTCACCTCGAGGCTGACCGGCCTGGTCACGCCGCGCAGGGTGAGCTTGCCGTCGGCGATCACCTTGCGCGCCGTTCTGGCGGAAGCCGGTGGTGACGAAGTGCGCCTTCGGGAATTTCGCCACGTCGAAGAAATCCGCGCCGGGCAGCGCGGTGTCGCGATCGTTGTCGCCGGTCTTCACGCTGGCCAGGTTCACCTCCACGTCGAACTTCGAACGCGCCGAGGTTGGCCGGGTCGTAGCTGATCGCAGCGGTCCACTGACCGAAGCGGCCGTTGAACGCATGCGCCCTGGAAGGTGCCGCTGAAGCCGAGCGTGCTGGCGCCGGTTGCACGGTGTAGTCGGTGGCCGCGGCGACGCCGGGCAGCGCGAGCGCCAGCAGCAGGATGGCAAGGCGTTTCATCGGTGGTCTCCTTCGGAAGAGGGGCGTCGCGCAGGCGGCCGAACGGCAGCATCCGGCGCAACACGTTGTCGTGGTCGAGCAGGTGATGTTTCAGCGCGCCGCCGACATGCGCCACCAGCACCAGCAGCAGGAACCAGAACAGGTACTCGTGCACGCCGTGCGCGAAATCGCGCAGCGTCGTCGTTCTTCGCTACCAGCGCCGGCAGGTTGAACTGCTTGAACCACTGCAGCGGCTTGCCGCTGACCGAGTTGAACCACCAGCCGCTGAGCGGCAGCAGCACGATCAGCACGTACAGCACGCCGTGCGCCGCCTGCGCGGCCAGTTGCTGCCAGCGCGGCGCCGGTTCTTCGCGCGGACGGCCGTCGGCCCAGCGCCACAGCATGCGCAGCAGCACCAGCGCCAGCACGGTCAGGCCGATCGACTTGTGCAGGGCGAGCCAGTTGATCTTCTGCATCGGCGAATGCGCCAGGTCCATCAGCAGGCCGAAGATGCCGTTGCCGAGGATGCCCAGCGCGATGATCCAGTGGAAGAACTTGGCGACCGAACCCCATTGGCGGTCGTTGCTGCGCAGACTCATGGTTGCTCCTTCGAGGTGGGAATGGCGTGCTCGTCGCGGATCGCCTCCAGCTCCAGCCAGACGCTGACGCTGGCTGACCGATCGAGTCGGGGTTGGCGGTGATGCCGAAGCCTCGCGGTCCAGCTGGCGGTGGCCGAGAAGCCGGCGATCGTGTGCAGGCCGTAGATGGTCTTGGCGGCACGGTTGAAGGTGAACGAGATGCTCAGCGGCGGGTGACGCCGCGCAGGGTCAGCTGGCCGTGCAGCACGCCGTGCTGATCGTCCTTGCGCTCGACGCCGCTGCTGACGAAGTGCGCATAGCGGTTGCGCGCGCAATCGAGCAGGGCCGGCTTGCACACGGCCTTGTTCCAGTCGGCGTCGCCCATGTCCACGCCGGCCAGGTCGATGTCCAGTTCGGTCGCGGCCGTGCTCCAGTCGTCCGGATCGAAACGCAGCCAGCCGCTGGCGATGTGCAGCCGTCCGAACGGACGCGAATAACCGTCGTGACTGATGCTGAAGACGATCTGGCTGTGCACCGTGTCGTAGCGATAGCGGCCCTGGCGGCATGCGCCGCGGCCAGCGGCAGCAGGATCGCCGCGAGCCACCACAGCCAGACGCTTGAGCGGAAATGAAGCATGGGCGAAGTCTGGCCGATCGAGCGGCAGCGGTGCCAGCGTCCATCGGGTGAACGGATGGTTTCCGCGGCAGCTCCAATCGGGAGCGGATCCGGCGGGCAATGGTGGCTCCCGGCGCCGCCGCTTCTTTGCGGGCAGCGCGCGATTACCCGCGGCGATCCGGAAGGCGCTACCCGTCGGCGCGGGTGGCGCCCTGCCCGGCAGGTTCGCCGGGCCGCGCGGCGGCGGTGGCTACTTTCCGGCGTGGTCGAACTGGCGGATGAAGTCGCGCACCTGCGGATAGACCGTCTCGCGCCAGCGGCGGCCGCTGAAGATGCCGTAGTGGCCGGCGCCTTCGATCACCTTGTGCGCACGGCGCTTCGGCCGGGATGCTGCTGCACAGGTCGTGCGCGGCCTGCGGTCTGGCCGAGGCCGGAGATGTCGTCCAGTTCGCCCTCGATGGTCAGCAGCGCGCTGCGCGTGATCGCGGCCGGGTCGACCCGTTCGCCGGCGACGTCCCACAGCCCGCGCGGCAGCAGGAACTGCTGGAACACCTTCTCGATCGTGTCGAGGTAGAACTCGGCCGGCATGTCCAGCACGGCGTTGTACTCGTCGTAGAACTTGCGATGCGACTCGGCGTCGTCGAGGTCGCCGCGCACCAGGTCCTGGTAGAAATCCCAGTGCGAGGTCGAGGTGGCGGCCGGGGTTCATCGCGATGAAGCCGGCGTGCTGCAGGAAGCCCGGATAGACCTCGCGGCCGCGGCCGGGATAGTTCGACGGCACGGTGTGGATCACGTTGCCCTCGAACCAGCGACAGCGGGTGGTTGGTGGCCAGGTTGTTGACGCTGGTCGGGCTGCGGCGCGGATCGATCGGGCCGCCCATCATGGTCAGGCTGCGCGGTGTGTCCTCGCCGCGCGCGGCCATCAGCGACACGGCGGCCAGCACCGGCACGGTCGGCTGGCAGACCGAGATCACGTGCAGGCGTCGGCGCCGATGTGGCGGATGAACTCCTCGATGTAGGCGATGTAGTCGTCGAGCGCTGAACGGGCCGGCGGTCGGCCGGCACCATCGCGCGCGTCGACCCAGTCGGTGACGTAGACCTTGTGGTCGCGCAGCAGGGTGCGCACCGTGTCGCGCAGCAGCGTGGCGTGATGGCCGGACAGCGGCGCCACCACCAGCACCACCGGATCGCTCTTCATCTTCTCGATGGTGGCCGGGTCGTCGCTGAAGCGCTTGAAGCGCTTCAGCTGGCAGAACGGCTTGGCCAGCGCGACGCGTTCGATCACCGCGATCTCGTGGTCGTGCGCGGTGGCGGTGTGGAGGTCGAACTCGGGCTTCTCGTAATCCTTGCCCAGCCGGTGGATCAACTCGTAGCCGGCGGCCATCCGCTGCGCGCCGGGCAGCTGCGCAAACGGGCTGCTGGTGTCGTTGAGCATGCGCGCGCTGGCCTGCGCGAAGTAGCTCAGCGGACCGAGGAACGAGCGTTGCCATTCGTGGATTTGATAAAGCATCGTGAGGGGTGGCTGGAGACGAAAAAATCCATCTTAGCGCCGTTTGATCTTCGCGTGTTGCGATGCCGCAATCGCGGTGCCCAGTTCAATCAGTGACTTGGCGCTGCAGCCGGGCGATAACGGCAGCGCAGCAGCACCTCGTCGACGCCGTGCGTGTCGCCGAGTCCGGCGCGCCATTGCAGCGGCTTCTGGAAGTGCAGGCCGAGCGGCATGAACACCCGGTTGTACCACCACATCGCGCGCTCGCGCCGATGGGTGAGGTACCACTGGCCGAGGTCGAGCAGGCGCGAGGACTTCGGCTGCATGCCGTACACCGCGCTGCGTTCGATGGTGAAACCGTGCCGCGCGAGCAGCGCCGCGATCTGCGCCGGTTCGTAGCGGCGGCAGTGGCCGACGAAGTCGTCGAACGCGGTCCATGCCGCCGGATGCAGCGGCACCGACAGCAGCACGCTGGCGCCGGGCGCGGCGACCCGCGCCAGTTCGGCCAGCGCGCCGTCGTCGTCGGCGACGTGTTCGAGGATGTCGAGCGCGCAGACCAGGTCGAAGCTGGCGTCGGCGCACGGCAGCGCGCCGATCATGCCGTGCACCGCGTGGGCGCCGGCCGCACGCAGCCGGCGCAGCGCGGCGTGGCTGAGGTCGACGAAACAGGTGCCGTCGCAGCGGCAGGCGCGGACGCAGCCCGGGCGCCACTTCCAGCCGGCGCGGCGCGACGGCGGCCAGTTCGTGCAGCAGCGGCCAGGTGTTGAAGCGCTCCGGCCCGATCAGCCTGGCCGCGGTCCACAGCGATTCGTAGAAGCCGCGGTTGGCGCGGATCAGTTCGGCGTTGCTGCGGCTTTCGGCGGGGCGCGGTTCGCGGCATCGGCGGATTGAATCCTGCAGGCGCTGAGCGAAGTGTGAAGTTCAGTCCAGCAGGCGGATTCTCGGTGCCGGCCGCGATGTCGTGCAGCGCGCGCCGGCGCCGGATCGAACAAGGCCACGGCGAACCAGCCGGACCATACCACCAGCAGCGTCCACAGCGTCGCGTGCAAGCCCGCCACCGGCGCCAGCAGCAGCAGCACCAGCGGCGCGGCCGCCACCAGCACGCGGATCAGCGCCTGCTGCAGCGACGGCGTACCGCCGTCGTCGCGGGTGACCCGGATGCGCCACGGCCGCATGCCCAGCGTCTGCCCGCCGCGGCGCCACGAGCTGATGAAGTACGCCGCCACCACCGCGCCCTGCAGCGCCTGGTACCAGATCGGTACGGCCACCGTCGCACCGGTGCGGATCAGCTGGCCGCCGGTGGCCAGCTGGCACAGCAGGCCGACCACCATCACGATCGCCAGCACGATCAGCAGGTCGTAGACCAGCGCCAGCAAGCGGCGCCACAGCGGGCAGGGAGTGTCGGTGGTGGCGAGGTTCACGGGCATCGTGGGTCGGTCGCTTGCGTAGTGCGCGTGCAATGGCCAGCATCGTGCGCATGGAGAAGGAAGAAAACCGCGCCAGTATCGCCGAAGCCGACCGGCTGAGCATACGCCGCATTCGTCGAACGGGTGTGGTCGGAGGACGGCCTGGCCGACCGCACGCTGGATGCCTACCGGCGCGACCTGGAAGCGCTGGCCGGCTGGCTCGCCGCGCGCGGCCGCGACCTGCGCACGGCGCGGCGCGAGGACATTTCCGCGTATCACGGCGCACACGCGGTGGCAGTGCGCTCGATCGCGCGGCGGCAGTCGGCGTTTCGCCGCTACTACGCGTTCCTTGCCCGCAGCGAGCCGGGCTTTGCCGATCCGACCCTGCTGATCGAGCGCCCGAAGATGCCGCGCAGCCTGCCCAAGGCGCTGGCCGAACGCGAGATCGAGGGCCTGCTCGGCGCGCCCGACACCGGCACCACGCTGGGACTGCGCGATCGCGCCATGCTGGAGCTGATGTACGCCTCCGGCTTGCGCGTGTCCGAACTGGTCGAGTTGCCGCTGGCCGCGCTGAATCCGCGCCAGGGCGTGCTGCGGGTCACCGGCAAGGGCGGCAAGGACCGGCTGGTACCGGTCGGCGAGGAAGCGCTGGCGCGCATCGGCGCCTACCTGGCCGATGCGCGGCCGGCGCTGGCCAAGGGCCGCCAGCCGACGGCGTTGTTCCTGAGCAAGCGCGGCGAAGGCATGACCCGGCAGATGTTCTGGACCCTGGTGAAACGCTACGCGCTGAAGGTCGGCATCAACCCGAAACGCATCTCGCCGCACGTGCTGCGCCACTCCTTCGCCACCCACCTGCTCAACCACGGCGCCGACCTGCGCGCCCTGCAGATGCTGCTCGGCCACAGCTCGCTCAGCACCACCCAGATCTACACCCTGGTGGCGAAGGAAGGCCTGAAGCGGCTGCACGCGCAGCATCATCCGCGGGGGTGAGCGAAACGTTGTTGAATTCCATCCAGGTCAGGCGCAGTCTTCGGTGGAAATCAAAGCCTGTGGATCAGGAACGTCTCATCGGATGCCAAAGTTTCCAGCGCATGGTCGAAAGCGTTGGGAAGGCCAGGAGCTTGCCGGCCACGCTGCCAGAAAAGAGTCGAGGTCAAATTTATGTTTTCTGCTTACGCTGCTATGGCGCTACTTTTTTTTGCGCACCATGTCCCTGTGACTAATTGTGGCGCGGGCAAGTATCGCGAGGTAATAGAGAAGACAACTTCGCTGATTCTGGAAAAGGCTTCTATGGGATCGTTTGTGGGGGAGTTTCCGACTCCTGAAGGAACTCCAGAATGCGCGAGGGTGAAGTTTTCTATCGATGGCGAGGGGCGTGCCATTGGTATTTCCATACCTGAGTCATCAGGGAATTTTGAAGTCGATATGGCAGTTGTTAAATCGATCAAGAAGTACCGCTTCAGGGCCGAAATGCTAAGTGGGTATCGAACATATATGCTGGTCTTTAAAGTAAATTACAACAAAATTCCACCAGGATATTATAATAACATAAAAAATAATGACCAAATTAAAGGGTTTGAGGTGATTTAATAAATTTAAAGGGTTGAGTAATTAAACCCCGTCCTCAGTGCTCTTGGCCTACTAGTCAACTTTTCCCGCGTTATAACGACCTGTGATTTACACCTCCGCCCACATCCGCAGCAGGTTCGCATGCGACTTGCTGACGGCGTCGAACGTGGCGCTCTTGCCTTCGCGGCCGAAGATCTGCCGCTTGGCGTTGTCCAGGTCCCACAGTAGTTCGCGTTTGGCGGCCTCGCGCACCTGGCTCTGCACCCAGATGATGGCGGCGTGGCGTGTGCCCTGGGTGACCGGAGTGACGTGGTGCAGGGAGTTGGCCGGGTAGGCGATGGCGGAGCCGGCCTCCAGCTTGAAGCCGTATTCCACGCCGTTGGTATCCACCACCAGGTCGCCGCCGGTATAGCTCTTGGGGTCGGACAGGAACACCGTGATCGCCACGTCGCTGCGCACCGCGCTGCCCATGCCGCCCATCACCGGGGCATCGACGTGCCGGCCGTATTGCATGCCGACGTCGTAACGGTTGAACAGCACCTGCGTCATCGCGGACGGCAGCACCGACGCCTGCAGCATCGCGTTGCGCAGAAAGGCGTCGCGCACGATGTTCCGCAGCCTGGCCTGGCTCTCGGTGTTGATATCGACCTGCAGGTTTTTCTTGACCTCGCGTGCCGACCAGCCGGCCGTGCTGGCGCCATCGACGAACGAGGCGCCATGAAGTTCACTGCGTATGGTGCCGAGTTCCTCGGCGGTCAGCACGTTGGGAGCGCAGATGATCAAGGTGATTCCGCCTGGCAATTTCAGTTGCTGGAAGAGGGGTCGAGTGTAGGGCAAAGTGCGCCGGCAAGCCGTTCCCGGTACTTGTCGCGCGCCGGTCTTGCCGTTGTAAAGAAGGCCCGATCACTTCTTGGGTCTGGGTGGTCGCCACGTCGCCCAAGCCGGGTGAGCCCGGGCTGCCTATTCCCCCGCCCCGAAGCATTCATCCGCCTGTGCGAGAATGCACGCTTGCCGCTGCTGGCAGCACGGGCGGATGGATCGAATGAGGTTGATGGCGATGTTGAAGAAATGGTTGCTGGCGCTGTGCATCGGCGGGCTTTCCCTGAGCGCCTGTGCCGCGCAGAACGACGCGACGCCGGCCGCCAGCCCGGCGGTGACGCCGGCGGCGGAGCAGATGGTGCGCCAGGCGATCCGCAGCCTGGCGGCGAACGTCCAGGTCGATTCGATCGAGCCGGCGCCGATGCCAGGCTTCTACCAGGTGATTGCCTCCGGCCAGATGCTCTACATCAGCACCGACGGCAAGTACGCGATGCACGGCGACGTGATCGACCTGGGGCGCAAGCAGAACGTCAGCGATGATGCCTGGGCCCGCTTCCGCGCGGCCGAGCTGGCCAAGGTGCCGGCGTCCGAGCGCATCGTGTTCGCACCGCCAAACCCGAAGTACACGATCACCGTGTTCACCGACGTCAACTGCGGCTTCTGCCGCGCCCTGCACGAGCATGTGGCCGCGTTCAACAAGGAAGGCATCGCGGTAGAGTACCTGGCGTGGCCGCGCGAGGGCCTGGTGACTACCGCCGGACGGCCCACGCCGACCTATACCGAGATGGTCTCGGTGTGGTGCGCCAAGGACCGCAAGGCCGCGTTCACCGCCGCGAAGGAAGGCCGCGCGCCCGCACCGGCGACCTGCGCCAACCCGGTCAAGGACCAGTTCAACCTGGGCGTGAAGCTGGGCGTCAACGGCACCCCGGCGATCTATGGCCCGGATGGCCGCGTGCTGGGCGGCTACGTCACCCCGGAACAGCTGCTGCAGGCGCTGCAGAAGAGCCGGTGAGGCTGGCCGTTCGCCCCCTGCAGGGTGGGGTGGACAAACGTGCCTTCGGCCTTGCCGAAGACGGCTTGGGTTAGAATGTGCGTTTCCCTCGCATAGCGCCGTTCCCCGCATGATCGCACTCGACGGGCAGAGCGCCCTCTCGCCGTTCCGCCTCGAACGCCTCAACGCCCGCCTGGATGCCTTGCATCGTGGCGTGCGCGTGCAGGCGTCCTGGTTCGTCTATTTCGTCGACGCCGCCACGGTGCCGGAGGGCGAGCTGCGCCAGCGCCTGCTGGCCGTGCTTGAGGCGAAAGACGCCGTGCCGGAGCCGGCCACGCTGTGGGTGGTGCCGCGGCTGGGCACGATCTCGCCGTGGTCGAGCAAGGCCACCGACATCCTGCACGGCGCCGGTTTCGAGCGGGTTCAATCTGCGCCGGGTGGAGCGCGGGCTGGCCTGGCAGGTGGCCGGCCTGCCGCCGGCCGAGGCGCCGGATCACGAGGCGATCATGGCGGTGCTGCACGACGCGATGACACAGTCGGTGCTGCAGCGGATCGAGGACGCGCAAGGCCTGTTCCTGGCCGGCTCGCCCGGCGACCTGGTGCATGTGGCGCTCGGCGCCGACCCGCACGCTGCGCTGGCCGAGGCGAACCTGCGGCTGGGCCTGGCGCTGGCCGACGACGAGATCGACTACCTGGTCGATCGCTACGCCGAGCTCGGCCGCGACCCCACCGACGCCGAGCTGTTCATGTTCGCCCAGGCGAATTCCGAGCACTGCCGGCACAAGGTGTTCAACGCCAGCTGGACGGTCGACGGCGCGAAACAGGACAACACCCTGTTCGGCATGATCAAGCACACCCACCAGCGCTCGCCGGCGCACACGCTGTCCGCCTATTCGGACAACGCGGCGGTGATCGAGGGCAGCACCGGCCGGCGCTTCTTCGCCGACCCGGCCGATCGAGTGTGGCGCGGCCACGAGGAACGCATCGACTACGCGATCAAGGTGGAGACGCACAACCATCCCACCGCGATCGCGCCGTGGCCGGGCGCCGCCACCGGCGCCGGCGGCGAGATCCGCGACGAGGGCGCGACCGGCCGCGGCGGCAAGCCGAAGGCCGGGCTTACCGGTTTCTCGGTGTCCGACCTGCGCATTCCCGGCCTGCCGCGGCCGTGGGAAGTGGATCGCCCGCTGCCGCCGCGGATGGCCAGCGCGTTCGAGATCATGCGCGACGGCCCGCTCGGCGCCGCCGCGTTCAACAACGAATTCGGCCGCGCCTGTCTGGGCGGCTATTTCCGCAGCTACGAGCACGAAACCGCCGAGGCCGGCCTGCGCCGCGGCTACGACAAGCCGATCATGCTGGCCGGCGGGCTGGCCAACCTGCGGCCCGGCCACGTGCTGAAGCACGCAGTGCAGCCGGGCAACAAGGTGATCGTGCTGGGCGGTCCGGCGATGCTGATCGGGCTGGGCGGCGGTGCGGCCTCGTCGGTCGCCGGCGGCGCGTCGAGCGCGGAGCTGGACTTCGCCTCGGTGCAGCGCGACAACGCCGAGATGGAGCGGCGCTGCCAGGAAGTGATCGACGCCTGCTGGGCGCGTGGCGAGCACAATCCGATCGTCAGCGTGCACGATGTGGGCGCCGGCGGCCTGTCCAACGCGATCCCCGAACTGCTCAACGACGCCGGCGTCGGCGGCGTGATCGACCTGTCGAAGATTCCCTGCGACGACCCGTCGCTGTCGCCGATGCAGGTGTGGAGCAACGAATCGCAGGAACGCTACGTGCTGGCGATCGCGCCGGAAAACCTGGCCGAATTCGAAGCCATGTGCCAGCGCGAGCGCTGTCCTTACGCCGTGGTCGGCGACGCCACGGCGGAGCGCCAGTTGGTGCTGACCGATCCGCGCCGCGAGTTGACCGTGATCGACCTGCCGATGGACGTGCTGTTCGGCAAGCCGCCGCGGATGCATCGCGACGCGCAGCGCGGCAAGCCACACGTCAACCTGGTGCCGGACCTCACCGGCATCGGCATGGACGAGGCGCTGCTGCGCGTGCTGCGCCTGCCCACCGTGGGCAGCAAGAGCTTCCTGATCACCATCGGCGACCGCACCGTCGGCGGCCTGAATGCGCGCGACCCGATGGTCGGCCCGTGGCAGGTGCCGGTGGCCGACTGCGCCGTGACCCTCGCCGACTTCGACGGCTATGCCGGCGAGGCGATGGCGATGGCCGAGCGCGCGCCGGTGGCCCTGCTGAGCAGCGCCGACGCGGCGCGGCTGACGGTGGGCGAGGCGATCACCAACCTGGCCGCCGCGCCGATCGGCTCCTTGAGCGAGATCCGCCTGTCGGCGAACTGGATGGCCGCGGTCAACCATCCGGGCGAGGACGCCGCGCTGTTCGATGCGGTCAAGGCGATCGGCATGGAGCTGTGCCCCGAGCTGGAGATCTCGATCCCGGTCGGCAAGGACTCGCTGTCGATGCAGACCGTGTGGCAGGACGGTGGCGCCGCGCAGCGCACGGTGTCGCCGGTGTCGCTGGTGATCACCGGTTTTGCGCGGGTGACCGACGTGCGCCGCACGCTCACGCCGCAGCTCAAGCTCGACCGCGGCAACTCCGCGCTGTGGCTGATCGACCTGGGTGCCGGGCGCGACCGCCTCGGCTGCTCCGCGCTGACCCAGGTATTCAACCGTTCGGGCGGCGTGCCGCCGAACCTGGACGACGCGAAACGGCTGAAGGCGCTGTTCGATCTGGTCCAGGAAGCGAACGCGGGCGGCCTGCTGCTGGCCTATCACGACCGCTCCGATGGTGGCGTCATCACCACCTTGCTGGAGATGGCGTTCGCCGGTCACTGCGGCCTGGAAATCCATCTGGACGGCTGGGCCGAGGCGACCTTGCGCGCGCTGTTCAACGAGGAACTCGGCGCGGTGGTGCAGGTGGCCGAGGCGAACCGCGAGGCGTTCGAGGCCTTGCTGGTCAAGTACGGGCTGGCCGGCATCAGCCACCGCATCGGCCGGCCGAAGGAAAAGCTCGGCATCAAGCTGTTCCTCGGCGACGAGACCTTGTTCAAGTGGCACTGGAGCACGCTGTTCAAGGCGTGGAACGAGACCAGCCACGCGATGCAGCGCCTGCGCGACAACCCGCTCACCGCCGACGCCGAGTCGGACTGGCGGCTCGACGACGCCGACCCGGGCATCACGCCGAAGCTCACGTTCGATCCGGCGCAGGATGTCGCCGCGCCGTTCATCGGCAAGGGCGCGCGCCCGCGCATCGCGATCCTGCGCGAGCAGGGCGTCAACGGCCAGGTCGAGATGTCGGCCGCGTTCACCCGCGCCGGCTTCGATGCGGTCGACGTGCACATGTCCGACCTGGCCAGCGGGCGCGTCAAGCTGGCGGACTTCCGCGGCTTCGCGGCCTGCGGCGGCTTTTCCTACGGCGACGTGCTCGGCGCCGGTCGCGGCTGGGCCACCTCGATCCTGTACAACGACATGCTGCGCGCGCAGTTCGCCGCGTTCTTCGCCGACCCGACGAAGTTCGCGCTGGGCGTGTGCAACGGCTGCCAGATGCTGTCGCAGCTGAAGGAAATCATTCCCGGCGCGCAGCACTGGCCGAAGTTCCTGCGCAACGCGTCCGAACAGTACGAGGCGCGCCTGGCCACGCTGGAGATCCTCGACACGCCGAGCCTGTTCTTCAAGGGCATGGCCGGCTCGCGGATTCCGGTGGCGGTGGCGCACGGCGAAGGCCGGGTGAGTTTCCCGCATGCCTGCAGCCCGTCGAAGTCGAACGGCGCGGTGCGCTTCGTCGACAACCGCGGCAAGCCGACCGAGAACTTCCCGCTCAACACCAACGGCTCGCCCGGCGGCCTGGCGGGATTCACCGCCGCCGATGGCCGCGTGACGATCATGATGCCGCACCCTGAACGGGTGTTCCGCAGCGTGCAGCTGAGCTGGCATCCGGAGCAGTGGGGCGAGGATTCACCGTGGATGCGCATGTTCCGCAATGCCCGCGTGTGGTGCGGCTGATCGCCCACCGCATGACGAGGCGCTGAGCGATGGCCCGGCGCCGCTGGCCGGCGTGGCATGCCGTGCTGCCGCGCGGGGTCTGGCTGGTTGTGCTGGCGCTGCTGCCGTGGTGGCTGGGCCTGCCGTTGTTGTTGTCGCTGGCGGCGGTGGTGACCTTGCTGCAGCACCGGCTCGCCGACGAACATGCCGCACTGATCCGGCACGCCCTGCGCTGGGGCCTGCCCGGCGTGCTGTTCGCGCTGCAGCGGACGCTGGGCGGCGATGCATTCGCCTGGGGCGCGGCCCTGCTGGGCGCGCTGGCCGGCTACACGCTGCTGGCCGGCCTGGAGGCATGGCTCGATCGCGAGCTGCACCGCGCGCCGGCGGCTGCGCCGTCCGCCGAGTGGCCCGAATTGGCAATGGCGCCGATCGGCCCGGCCGCTGAGATCATCGAACTGCAGCCGCCGGCATGGCAGGTTGCCGCGAACGACCTGGTCGATCCGCTGGGTGGCCGCGTGGTCTATCGGGATGGCGCGTACCTTTTCGACATCGGCGCGCGCATCGGCGGTGCCGATGCATGCGCCGCCTTCAGTCCGGGAGGGCGCTGGTTTGTCGCGCGCATCGACAACGAGCGTGGGGTATTGCTGTGGGATCGCCAGCGCGAACGGCAGCACCGGCTGCGCGGCTGGCAGCTGGGCGGCTGGTATCGCGAGCAGCCGTGGCTGGTCCGTCGCGACGGCGACATGCCGCTGGCATTGCCGGCGGTGCTTGGCGAGGACGATGCGGGCTAGGCGCGAAGCCAACGCCCAGCCTGGATTCCTGGGCCAAAACGTCGCGGACTGTTTTTACCTGGCGCGTCTCCGCGCATACTTGCCGCGTGATTACCTTCCTTCTTCTTCCCAGCGCTCTCCGTTCGCCTTGGCGCTCAGCGTGATCGTGGTATCCGCCGACAGCGGCCCGACGCTGCGCGAATGCGTGCGCAGCGTGCTGGCCAGCACGCTGCCGCTGGAACTGATCCTGGTCGACAACGATTCGCACGACGGCGTGCCCGAGGCGATCGAACGCGCGTACGCGCATGACGCGCGGGTCAAGGTGGTCTACAACCACCGCAACCTGGGCTTCGGCCCGGCGGCGAACCTCGCCGCGAAGCAGGCGCATGGCCAGGCGTTGCTGATCCTCAACCCCGACTGTCTGCTGCGGCAGGACGATCTGCAGCGCCTGCTGGAGCTGCTTTCCGGCAAGCCCGCGGGCCGGCCTGATCGGCGCGGTGGTGTGCGATGCCGATGGCCGCCCCGACCCCGCTTCGTGGCGCCGCGATCCGCTGCTGCAGCGTTCGCTCAACAGCCTGCTCGGCCGCCCCGGCGAGAAGATCAACATCGAGCAGGAGATCCCGTCCGCGGTGGTCGAGGCCGAGGCGGTGTCGGGCGCGCTGATGCTGATGCCGCGTGAGATGTTCGAGCGTCTCGGCGGTTTCGATGAAAACTACTTCCTGCATTGCGAGGATCTGGACCTGTGCCGCCGCGTGCGCGACCTCGGCTACCAGGTGTTGCTGGCCGGCGACGTGCGCGTGCTGCACGGCAAGGGCAGCTCCAGCCGGCATCGCCCGGTGTTCGTGAGCCGTCACAAGCATCGCGGCATGTGGCGCTGGTTCCGCAAGCACGATCCGGCCGCCCGCAATCCGTTGACGGCCGGCGTGGTGTGGCTGGGCATCTGGGGGCATTTCCTGGCGCAGGTCCCGGCGCAAGTGTGGCGATTGCCGCGGACGAAGAAAGCGGATGCGGGCCAGGTAGCGCGGGACGAATAAGGGGCGAGCGTGTCCGCTCCGCGCCTTTCACCGAACCCAGCCCGCGCATGTACCCGCCGCCGGGCTTGCGGCACACTGGCCTTTGTCCACCTCGTCCCGTCGCCGATGAACCCCCGTACCCTCACCACGTTCGCCACCCTCGGCCTGGTCGCCATGACCGCGGTGTGGGGCTCTACCTTCGTGCTGATCAAGGACGTGGTCGGGCGCATGCCGGTGGCGGATTTCCTGGCCGTGCGGTTCGCGATCGCCGCCGTGGTGATGCTGGCGCTGTTCGCCCGGCCGGTATGGCGGCTCGGACGCCGGCAGCTGCTGCGCGGGCTGCTGCTGGGCGCGATCTACGGCATCGGCCAGCTGCTGCAGACCTGGGGGCTGTCGCTGATCGCGCCCAGCGTCAGCGGTTTCGCCACCGGCATGTATGTGGTGTTCACGCCGATCCTGGCGCTGCTGCTGCTGCGTCAGCACATGGCTGGCGTGGTGTGGCTGGCGGTGGCGCTGTCCACTGCCGGACTGGCGTTGCTGTCGCTCAACGGCATCTCGGTCGACCTGGGCGTGTGGCTCACGCTGGCCTCCGCCGTGCTGTATGCGCTGCACATCGTGCTGCTTGGCCAGTGGTCGCGGCAGGGCGAGGCATTCGGCTTGTCGGCGGTGCAGATGGTGGCGATCGCGCTGGTCTGCCTGCTCGCCACCGCGCCGCATGGGCCGGTGCTGCCGCCCGACCGCAGCGCCTGGTTCGCCGTGCTGTACATGGCGCTGATCGCCGGCGCCGGCGCGATGCTGATGCAGACCTGGGCGCAGTCGCACCTGCCGGCCACCCGCGCCGCGATCGTGATGACCACCGAGCCGGTGTTCGCCGCCGCGTTCGCAGTCCTGCTCGGCAGCGATGTGCTTGGCTGGCGCATGCTGCTCGGCGGCGGGTTGATCCTGGCCGCGATGTACCTGGTGGAACTGATGCCGCGGCGTGGCGGGTTGCCGGCCGAGGCGGCGCATCACGAGGTGTGAGGCTGCCTGATCCGGGTGTCCGGGATCGGCCTGCGGCGTTCAGCCTGTCCCGTGCTCCGCCGCGCGGGACTCCAGGACGATGCGCAGCAGGTAGAGGACGACCGCGATGTTGGCCAGCAGCGCGACCAGCCGGAGTGCGCTGAAACGGTGCATGACCTCGTAGAACTCCAGCGGCACCAGCGAGCCGGTCGTGATCACGGTGAACCATTGCGCCCAGCGCATGCGCAGCCACAGGCCGATGCCTTCGACGGCGAATAGCGCGGCGTAGGCCAGCGCCGCGATGCCGACCGCGACGAACTTGCGGGGGCCCATCGCGATCAGCATGTCGACCAGCCGCCAGCGCAGGTCATTGCTGTCGGTAAGGGAAAGGTTTTCCAGCCAGTGCATCAGTTGTTCGAAGTTTTGCGTGCGGTCCAGCCGGAACGCCACGGCAGCCACCAGCAGCAGGCCGATGGACTTGGCCGCCTTGTAGATCGCGATGGCGCGCAAGCCGACGGCGTGCGTGTGCCCCGTGGGCGGCTTGATCTGGCGCGCGTCGATGGTGCGGGGCATGGGTCGCGGATCCGGAAAAACCGTGTGCCGATGATTGCCTGCGGCCCGTGAATGTCCGATGCACTGCCATCGGCGCGCGAGCGTGCGCGCGCGCCGCTGTCAGCGACTGGCGCGCGTCTGCAGGGCGATGCGCACCAGGTACACCACGATCGCCACGTTGCCTATCAGGGTCGCCAGCTTGAGCCAGCCGAAACGGTGCAGCGTCTCGTACAGCTCCAGCGGTACCAGCGAGCCGGTGGCGATCACGGTGAACCATTCGGCCCAGTACTTGCCCAGCCACAGGCCGATGCCCTCGATGCCGAACAGCACGGCGTAACCGAGCGCGACCGCGCCGATCGCGACGAACTTGCTCGGCCCGAAGTCCTGCAGCACGCCAACCAGCTTCCAGCGCAGGCCGTTGCTGTCGGCCAGCGAAAGGTGCTCCAGCCAATGCACCAGTTGCTCGAAGTTCTGCTGGCGGTCGAGGTGGAACGCCGCCATCGCCACCAGCACCAGGCACAAGGTCTTGATGATCTCGTAAACCGCGATGACGCGCAGGCCAGCGTGGCGCTGCGCCGGCTTCCGGGTGGCGGGTGAGGCGATGGTGGCGTTCTCGATCTGGGGCATGACGGGAAACTGGACAGGCAAGCCGGTCATTGTCCGCCCTTGCAGGTGATTGACCGGTGCGCATCGGCACGCCGCCATGCACGCGCAGGAACCCGCTCGCGGGCTCCTGCGTCAATACCGAAACGTGTTCAGCAGCAGCGGCCGCCGGTGCCCTTGTAGCGGGCTTCCTGGCGCTCGCGGAAGAATTCCTTGTAGCTGGGCACCTTGCGCTCGGGGTGGTGCTCGCGCAGGTGCTTCACGTAGACGTCGTAGTCGGGCACGCCGCAGCACAGGCGGGCGGTCTGTACCGCCCACTTGCGCACGGATCGGCAGGGTCGCGTTCATCGACGTCGTCCTCAGCCGGCCACGCTGCCCAGTGCCACGTACGGTTCTTCGTGCGCGGTCGGGTGGTTGGTCTGCCAGGCCTTGATCAGCGCGCGCAGGCAGAACAGCACCATCGCCACGATCAGCAGCATGAACACGCCGGTAAGCGCCATGTCGACGTAGTTGTTGGTGACGATGCGCTGCATCTCCGCCGTCGACTTGGCCGGCGCCAGCAGCTGGCCCTGCTGCAGCGCGGCCGAGTACTTGTTCGCGGCGGCGGTGAAGCTGATCGGGCCGCTGAGCTTTTCCCAGCCGGCGGTGAGCGTGCAGATCACCAGCCACAGCGCCGGGATGCCCGGCACCCACACGTAGCGCTCGCGCTTGAGCTTCACCACCACCACGGTGGCCAGCATCAGCGCGATCGCGGCCAGCATCTGGTTGGCGATGCCGAACAGCGGCCACAGGGTGTTGATGCCGCCGAGCGGATCGACCGCGCCCTGGTACAGGAAATAGCCCCACAGCGCCGACGCAGATCGCGGTGGCCGAGCAGGTTGCCGGTCCACGATTCGGTGTGCTGCAGCGGCTTGTACATCAGGCCGGCGATCTCCTGGATCATGAAGCGGCCGACGCGCGTGCCGGCGTCGACCGTGGTGAGGATGAACAGCGCCTCGAACAGGATCGCGTAGTGGTACCAGAACGCCATCATGCCGCCGCCGGGGATGATGTTGTGCAGCAGCTGCGCCATGCCCACCGCCAGCGTCGGCGCGCCGCCGGCGCGGCTGCAGGATGCGTGGTCTCGCCGATGTCCCTGGCGGTCTGCTGCAGCTCGTCCGGCGTGACCACGAAGCCCCACTGGCTGATCGTCGGTGGCGGCTTGCCTGCACGGTGGTGCCGATGATCGCGCGCCGGCGCAGTTCATCGCGAAGTAGACGCCCGGGTGCAGCGACGCGGCGGCGATCAGCGCCATGATCGCGACGAAGGCTTCCATCAGCATGCCGCCGTAGCCGACCATGCGCGCCTGGCCTTCGTTGGCGAGCAGCTTCGGCGTGGTGCCGGAGGCGATGATCGAGTGCCAGCCGGACACCGCGCCGCAGGCGATGGTGATGAACAGGAACGGGAACAGGTTGCCGGCGAACACCGGGCCGCTGCCGTCGATGAATTTGGTCACCGCCGGCATCTGCAGCGTCGGCGCGGACAGGAAGATCGCCGAGCGCCAGCAGCGCGATGGTGCCGATCTTGAGGAAGGTGCGACAGGTAGTCGCGCGGCGCCAGCAGCAGCCACACCGGCAGCACCGAGGCGAAGAAGCCGTAGGCGATCAGCAGCCAGGCCAGCGGCTTGCGCGTCGAAGTCGAACAGCGGCGCCAGCGTGGCCGAATCGCGCCACGAGCTCGCCCAGCCAGATCGAGGCCAGCAGCAGCACCAGGCCGATGATCGACACCTCGAGGATGCGGCCCGGGCGGAGGCAGCGCAGGTAGCACGCCCATCAGCAGCGCGATCGGGATCGTGGCGGCGACGGTGAAGGTGCCCCACGGGCTGTGCGTGAGCGCCTTGACCACGACCAGCGCCAGCACCGCGAGCACGATCATCATCAGCACCAGCACGCCGATCATCGCGACGATGCCGGGCGACCGGGCCCAGCTCCTCGCGCAGCATGTGGCCGAGCGAGCGGCCGTCGCGGCGCAGCGACAGGCCCAGGATCATGAAGTCCTGCACCGCGCCGGCGAACACCACGCCGAACAGGATCCACAGCGTGCCGGGCAGGTAGCCCATCTGCGCGGCCAGCACCGGGCCGACCAGCGGGCCGGCGCCGGCGATCGCGGCGAAGTGGTGGCCGAACACCACCCACTTGTCGGTCGGCACGTAGTCGAGGCCGTCGTTGCGCAGCACCGCGGGCGTCGCGCGCGACGGGTCGAGCGCAGCACCGTGTCGGCGATGAACTTGCCGTAGAAGCGGTAGCCGATCACGAAGATGGCGATGGACGCGGCGACCAGCCAGATCGCGTTGATCGGCTCGCCCCGGCGCAAGGCCACCACGCCCAGGCAGAACGCGCCGATGATGGCGACGGCGACCCACAGTATCTTGCTGGCCGGACTGGGCTTGGGCATGACGGCGGCTTGCATGGGCGGGTTCTCCTCGGCAATGCCGCAAGAGTCGTCCGGTCGATCGCGGCGGTCAATCCCGGAACCGGCCAATCGGCATTAGCCATTGGTCGAATAGCGCAGCCCGCGTCGTCACGCTGTGACGGGGCGGCAGAGCTACACTGGCCGCCCTGCCGGCTACAAGGAATTCGTCATGCGTATTACGGTTCGCCACAGTCTGCTGGGCCTTGCTCTCGCGCTGGCCGCGCTGCCGCTGACGGCCGCCGGTTCGGGCCAGTTCAAGGATCTGCTGAACAAGGTCAAGCAGTCGACGCATACCTCCAGTTCGTCGCAGCTCGGCAGCAACCTGCCGACCAGCGACATCGCCGCAGGGCTCAAGGAGGCGCTGGCCAAGGGCACCACCAACGCGATCAACAGCCTGGGCCGCGACGGCGGTTTCTGGAACAACAGCAAGGTGCGCATTCCGCTGCCGGGCAAGCTCGAGCAGGCCGGCAAGCTGGCGCGCGAACTGGGCCAGGGCGCCAAGGTGGATGCGTTCGAATTGAGCATGAACCGCGCCGCGGAGAAGGCGGTGCCGCAGGTGGCGGAGATCTTCGGCGACGCGATCCGCAAGATGACGCTGGATGACGCGCGCGGCATTCTCACCGGTGGCGACCACGCGGCCACCGATTTCTTCCGCCGCGTCGCCGGCGATGCGCTGACCGCGCGCATCCACCCGATCGTGGCCAAGGCCACCGACAGCGTGGGCGTTACCCAGAAGTACAAGGCCTTCACCTCCGGCAGCGGCGGCGGGGCGCTGGGCGGCGCCTTGGGCTCGCTGAGTGCGCTGGGTGGAAAATCCACCAGCAAGACATCGGGCAGCCCGCTGAACCTGGACGACTACGTGACGGCGAAGACGCTGGACGGTCTGTTCACCACCATCGGCGAGCAGGAACAGTCGATCCGCCAGAACCCCGCCGCACGCACCACCGACCTGTTGAAGAAGGTATTCGGCGGCAAGTGACCGGGCGGCCCGCGTTCACGCGAGGCTGGACACAATCGCAGGCCAGACCTTCCCGACGACGAGGCTGCGCATGATCCGTGAAATCCTGAAGATGGGCGACCCGCGCCTGCTGCGCATCGCACCGCTGGTGCCCGCCGCGATGCTCGGCGGTGCCGAACTCGACACGTTGATCGCCGACATGTTCGAGACCATGCAGGCCGCCGGCGGGGTCGGCCTTGCCGCGCCGCAGATCGGTGTCGACCTGCAACTGGTGATCTTCGGCTTCGAGCATTCCGAGCGCTATCCCGATGCTCCGGAAGTGCCGCGCACGATCCTGCTCAACCCGGTGATCACCCCGTTGTCGCAGGACATGGAGGAAGGCTGGGAAGGCTGCCTGTCCGTGCCCGGCCTGCGCGGTGCGGTGAACCGCTACACGCTGATCCGCTATGAAGGCGTCGATCAGCGGGGCGCACGCATCGAGCGTACCGCCGAAGGCTTCCATGCCCGCGTGGTGCAGCACGAGTGCGACCACCTGATCGGCCGGCTGTATCCGTCGCGCATCACCGACTTCAGCAAGTTCGGCTATACCGACGTGCTGTTTCCGGACATGGATGTGCGGGACGAGTGACGCGCAGCCGGCTGTCGCGAACGACCGACCGGTTGCCCGTGGCACGATCCATCGCGGATGATGCAGCACCCCAGCGCGAGTGCCACCCAGGATGCCGCCAGCAGAATCGCCCCGGTCGGACGCTCGCCATGATGCGTTCGCCCGCAATCCGGGCATCGACCTGCTGCGCGGGCTGGCGATCGTGCTGGTGGTGTTCAATCATCTCGGCCTGCGCATTCCGCTGAAAAAAACCGCGCTGGCTGACGTGCTGCCGACATGGCTGCTGAGCCGGTTGAACTACAACGGCTACGAAGCGGTGTTCGTGTTCTTCGTGATCTCGGGGTTCCTGATCGCGGGCAACGCGCTGCGCCGCTGGGGCAGTCTGGAACGGATCGACCTGCGCGCGTTCTACGCGCGGCGTTTCGCTCGCATCGTGCCGTGCCTGCTGGTACTGGTGGCGGTGCTGAGCGTGCTGCATCTGCTGGCGGTGCCGGATTACACGATCATCCGCGCAGGCCAGTCGTTGCCGCGCGCGATCGTTGCAGCGCTCGGCCTGCACCTGAACTGGTACGAGGGACAGACCGGTTACCTGCCAGGCAGCTGGGACGTGCTGTGGTCGCTGTCGATCGAGGAAGTGTTCTACATCGGCTTTCCGCTGGTGTGCCTGCTGACGCGGCGGCGCTGGATCCTGCTGCCGGCGCTGGTGCTGCTGGCGCTGTCGTTGCCGTTCACGCGGGCCATGCTGGACGGCAACGAGATCTGGCAGGAAAAGGCCTACCTGCCCGGCATGGCGGCGATCGCCACCGGGGTGATCGGCGCGTTGCTGGCGGCGCGCTGGCCGACGCCGTCCGCGGGACAGATCAGGGCCTTGTACGCGTTCGGCGTGGTCGGCCTGCTGGCCGCGATGCTTGGCGGCCGCTGGCTGTGGCCGCTGCTGCACGACGGCGTGATGCTGTTGCTGACGGTGTCCGCGATGGCGCTGCTGATCGCCTGCCAGGCGCGCCCGCCGCGTCCGTGGCGTGGTTTCGGCTGGCTGCGTTCGTGGGGGCGGCTGAGCTACGAGATCTACCTCAGCCACATGTTCGTGGTGTTCCCGATCGTGTGGCTGTATCGCGCCAGCGGCGGCGCGGCTCTTGGCTTCCTGTGGTATCCGCCGGCGTTGCTGCTGTGCTGGGGGCTGGGCGTGCTGATGGCACGCGGGGTGTCGCAACCGTGCGAACGCTGGCTGCAGCGGCGCCTGTCGAAGCCGGCCGGCGCCGCGCGGCCAACAACCGCTGAACTCCCCGTAGCGTAAGCTGCGTTAGGGCGGATATCTGCCCGGGAGAAGTTCGGTGAAGAAAGAAGATGAAACGCACATGCAGATCGTCTCTGCGGATATCAGTTCGGAGTCGCTGACCGGCATGGTGATCTTCCGGCCGCATTGCGTGTCCCGCGCGGGGCGCAAGCTGGCCGAGGTCAGCAAGAGCGGCAACTGGTACGCCTTGCGTCCCGCCGAGGTGCGCAGCTTTGCGCGTGCGCTGCTGGATGCGGCCGATGCGCTGGACCTGAAGACGAAGATGCTGCAGGCGGCGAAGACGGCGACGGGCTGACCAGCGCCGAGGCGTGCCCGCTCAGCCGCGCCGGCAGCGATTGATGGTATCGCGCAATTCGCCGGCGGCGGCGCGGGCGGCCGCGGCGAAATCCGCATCGTGGCCGGCGTACAGGATCGCGCGCGACGAGCTGATCAGCAGGCCCGTGCCGGCGGCCGTGCAGCCGTTGCGCAATACCGCCTCCACGTCGCCGCCCTGGGCGCCGATGCCTGGCACCAGCAGCGGCATGTCGCCGACCACCGCACGTACCTTGCCCAGTTCCTCCGGCCAGGTGGCGCCGGTGACCAGGGCGCAGTTGCCATGCGCGTTCCAGTCGCGGGCGATGGTCTCGGCAACGCGCAGGTACAGCGGCATGCCGCCGCAATCCAGTGCCTGGAAATCCGCGCCACCGGGATTGGAGGTGCGGCACAGCAGGATCACGCCCTTGTCGGCGCGATCGAGGAAGGGCTGGATCGAGTCGCGGCCGAGGTACGGGTTCAGGGTGACCGCGTCGGCCCGGTAACGCTCGAACGCCTCGGTGGCGTAGTGCTGTGCGGTACTGCCGATGTCGCCGCGCTTGGCGTCGAGGATCACCGGTACGGCGGGATGCTCCGCATGGACATGCGCGATCAGCCGTTCCAGCGTTTCTTCGGCGCGCAGCGCCGCGAAGTGCGCGATCTGCGGCTTGAACGAACAGACCAGGTCGGCGGTGGCGTCGACGATGGCGCGGCAGAATTCGAACACCGCGTCGGGCGCGTCGCGCAGGTGTGCTGGGAACTTCGCCGGCTCCGGGTCGAGACCCACGCAGACCAGCGAGTCGTTGCGTTGCCAGGCTGCCTGCAGGGATGACATGAAGTGCATCGGAGGCTCCATTCCAGGTTTCCCTTCTCCCTTTGGCGACCTTGGGAGTCCCCTTGCGGGTGAGAAGGTGCCCCGAAGGGGCGGATGAGGGTGCGGGGCGTGCGTGGCTGTCTGTGCGAGGCCGCACCCTCTCCCCAGCCCCTCTCCCGGAGGGAGAGGGGCCGAAGAGCGTTACGCCAGCTTCTTGTATTTCACCCGGTGCGGCCGAGCGCCTTCCTCGCCGAGGCGGCGCTTCTTGTCGGCTTCGTACTCGTTGTAGTTGCCGGGGAAGAACTCCACGTGCGAGTCGCCCTCGAACGCGATGATGTGGGTGGCGATGCGGTCGAGGAACCAGCGGTCATGCGAGATCACGATCGCCGAGCCGGGGAATTCGAGCAGGGCATCTTCCAGCGCGCGCAGGGTTTCCACGTCCAGGTCGTTGGATGGCTCGTCGAGCAGCAGCACGTTGCCGCCCTGCAGCAGGGTCTTGGCCATGTGCAGGCGGCCGCGCTCACCGCCGGACAGGCTGCCGACGATCTTCTGCTGGTCGGTGCCCTTGAAGTTGAAGCGGCCGATGTACGCGCGCGACTGGATCTCGAAGTTGCCGATGGTGAGGATGTCCGAGCCGCCGGACACTTCCTGCCACACGTTGTTCTTCGGATCGAGCGCATCGCGCGATTGGTCGACATACGCCAGCTTGGTGGTGTGGCCCAGCTTCACCTCGCCCGAGTCCGGCGTTTCCTTGCCCATGATCATCTTCATCAGGGTGGACTTGCCGGCGCCGTTCGGGCCGATCACGCCGATGATGGCGCCCGGCGGCACCTTGAACGACAGATCCTCGATCAGCACGCGGTCGCCGAACGACTTGGTCACGTTCTTGAATTCGATCACCTCCTGGCCCAGGCGCTCGCCCGGCGGGATGAAGATCTCGTTGGTCTCGTTGCGGCGCTGGTAGTCGACCGAGTTCAGTTCCTCGAAGCGGGCCAGGCGCGCCTTGCCCTTGGACTGGCGGCCCTTGGCGGCCGAGCGCACCCACTCCAGTTCCTTCGCGATCGCCTTCTGGCGCGACTTCTCCTGGTTCGCTTCCTGCTTTAGGCGGGCGTCCTTCTGCTCCAGCCATTCGGTGTAGTTGCCCTTCCACGGAATGCCGCGGCCGCGGTCGAGTTCGAGAATCCACTCGGCAGCGTTGTCGAGGAAGTAGCGGTCATGCGTGACCGCCACCACGGTGCCGGGGTAGTCGTGCAGGAATTTCTCCAGCCAGTCCACCGACTCGGCGTCTAGATGGTTGGTCGGTTCGTCCAGCAGCAACATGTCGGGCTTGGACAGCAGCAGGCGGCACAGCGCCACGCGGCGCTTCTCGCCACCGGAAAGCGGTCCGACGAGCGCGTCCCACGGTGGCAGGCGCAGCGCGTCGGCGGCCACTTCCAGCTGGCGCTCCAGCGCGTGCGCGTCGTTCGCGGCCAGGATGCCCTCCAGCGCCTCCTGCTCCTTGGCGAGTTTGTCGAAATCGGCGCCGTCCTCGGCGTAGGCGGCGTAGACCTCTTCCAGCCGCTTCTGCGCATCGAGGATGACCGAGACGCCTTCCTCGACCACTTCGCGCACGGTCTTTTCCGGATTCAGGTCCGGCTCCTGCGCCAGATAGCCGATCTTGGTGCCCGGCTGTGCGCGCGCCTCGCCCTGGAAGTCGGTGTCCACGCCGGCCATGATCTTCAGCACCGTGGACTTGCCCGCGCCGTTGACGCCGAGGAGGCCGATCTTGGCGCCGGGGAAAAACGACAGCGAGATATCCTTGATGATCTGGCGCTTCGGCGGGACGATCTTGCTGACCCCGTTCATGGTGTAGATGTACTGCGAGCTCATGCAACCTCCGAAAGCGTGCGCCGCGCCGCCTGCTAGGTCGGCACGGAAAGGGAATTCGTCAAACCGCGCATTATAGCGTCTTGTGGCGCCGCGCCGGTGCCGCCGCGCAAGCCCGCCCGGCGGTGGCCGCAAACGCCCGGCGACGCTACACTTTCCGGTCAAATCCCCCCACCACCTGCCGAGGCCAGAATGTTCCCCAAGGACTGCACGATTGCCGGTTACGACGATGAACTGGCCAGGGCCATCGCCGACGAAGGCCGGCGCCAGGAAGATCACGTCGAACTGATCGCCTCGGAGAACTACGCCAGCCCGCGGGTGATGGAAGCGCAGGGTTCCAAGCTCACCAACAAGTACGCCGAAGGCTATCCGGGCAAGCGCTACTACGGTGGTTGCGAATACGTGGACATCGCCGAAAAGCTCGCGATCGAGCGGCTCAAGCAGCTGTTCGACTGCGACTACGCCAACGTGCAGCCGCACTCCGGCTCGCAGGCGAACCAGGCGGTGTACTTCGCGCTGCTGCAACCGGGCGACACGATCCTCGGCATGAGCCTGGCCCACGGCGGCCATCTCACCCACGGCGCCAAGGTGAACCTCTCCGGCAAGATCCTCAACGCGGTGCAGTACGGCGTGGACGAGAACGGCCTGATCGATTACGACGAGGTCGAGCGCCTTGCCGTCGAGCACCAGCCGAAGATGATCGTGGCCGGTTTCAGCGCCTACTCGCAGGTGATCGACTGGGCGCGCTTCCGCGCCATCGCCGACAAGGTCGGTGCCTACCTGTTCGTGGACATGGCGCACGTCGCCGGCCTGGTCGCCGCCGGCGTGTACCCGAGCCCGCTGCCGCACGCGCACGTGGTCACCTCGACCACCCACAAGACCCTGCGCGGCCCGCGCGGCGGCATCATCGTCGCTAAGGGCGCGGGTGAGGAGATCGAGAAGAAGCTGCAGTCGATCGTGTTCCCCGGCATCCAGGGCGGCCCGCTGATGCACGTGATCGCGGCCAAGGCCGTGGCGTTCAAGGAAGCGCTGGAGCCCGAATTCAAGACCTACCAGGCCCAGGTGGTGAAGAACGCCAAGGCGATGGCGAAGACCTTCATCGCGCGCGGCTACAAGATCGTCTCCGGCGGCACCGAGAACCACCTGATGCTGGTCGACATGATCGGCAAGGACGTGACCGGCAAAGCCGCGGAAGAGGCGCTGGGCAAGGCGCATATCACGGTCAACAAGAACGCCGTGCCGAACGACCCGCGCAAGCCGTTCGTCACCTCCGGCCTGCGTGTCGGCACGCCGGCCGTCACCACCCGCGGCTACAAGGAAGCGGACGTGACCGAATTGACCGGCTGGATCTGCGACGTGCTGGATGCGCCGGCTGACGAGGCGGTGATCGCCCGGGTGCGCGATGCGGTGACGGCGCAGTGCAAGAAGTTCCCGGTGTATGGCTGAGCTGCCGGGAATCCGGGACGGGGGGCCGGGATTCGTTGAACCCCGGTTCTCGACGAACGCGTACTCTTGCCGACTCCCGCCTCCCGATTCCCGATTCCCATAAATGCATTGCCCCTTCTGCCAGCACGAAGACACCCGCGTGATCGACTCCCGGCTGGCCGAGGACGGCAGCACCGTGCGTCGCCGGCGCGAGTGCCCGCAGTGCGGCGAACGCTTCAATACGTTCGAGACCGCCGAACTGAAGCTGCCGACGATCGTGAAAAGCGGCGAGCGGCGCGAGACGTTCGACGAACGCAAGCTGCGCGTCAGCTTTGAGCGCGCGCTGCAGAAGCGGCCGGTGGCCAGCGAGGCGGTGGACGCCGCGGTACGGGCGATCATCAATGACCTGCGGCGCAGCGGCGAGCGCGAGGTGCCGTCGCGCCAGCTTGGCGAACTGGTGATGCGCGAGCTGAAGAAGCTCGACCAGGTCGCTTACGTGCGCTTCGCCTCGGTCTACCGCAAGTTCGAGGACGTGCATGCGTTCCGCGAGGAGATCGAGAAGCTGGAGCGCGACCTGCCGGGACTAGCCGATTTGCAGTTGCCGCTGCTCGGCGGCGGCAAGCGGGAAGGCAAATAGCGCGGCACCTGTAGGGGCACCTTGTGCGCCAATGATGTCGCCGCAACGCAAGTTCTTCGCGCACAGGGTGCGCTCCTACAAAGGCGCGGCATCGTGACCGACTCTTTTTCGGCTGTTGATCACACCCACATGGCGCGCGCACTGCGCCTGGCCGAGCGCGGCCTGTACACCACCCAGCCGAACCCGCGCGTGGGTTGCGTGATCGCGCGTGGCGACGAGGTCGTCGGCAGCGGTTTCCACCAGCGGGCCGGCGAGCCGCATGCCGAGGTGTTCGCGCTGCGCGAGGCGGGCGAGCTGGCGCGTGGCGCCACCGCCTACGTGACGCTGGAGCCATGCGCGCACCACGGCCGTACGCCGCCCTGCGCCGATGCGCTGATCGCCGCCGGCGTGAGGCGCGTGGTGGTCGCGTCCGAGGACCCGTTCCCGCAGGTCGACGGCCGCGGCATTGGCAAGTTGCGTGCCGCCGGTATCACGGTCGCATCGGGCCTGATGCGCGAGGCCGCGCGTGAATTGAACGTCGGCTTCTTCAGCCGGGTCGAGCGTGGGCGCCCATTCGTGCGGGTGAAGCTTGCGATGAGCCTGGACGGCCGCACCGCACTCGCCAACGGCGAGTCGAAATGGATCACCGGCGAAGCCGCGCGCGCCGACGTGCAGCGCTGGCGCGCACGCAGCTCGGCCATCCTCAGCGGCAGCGGCACGGTGCTGGCCGACGACCCGCGCCTCACGGTGCGCCTCGACCCCCTCTCCCCTGGCCCTGCCGAGGGAGAGGGTTGGGGTGAGGGGGCGGCTCTTGCTCCGCTGCGGGTGATCCTGGATCGCCAGCTGTGCACGCCGGCCGGCAGCCACGTGCTGGACGGTGCGGCGCCGACCCTGTTGCTGCACGGAGCGACGGCATCCTGCGCCGATGACCGCTTCGCACGGGTCGAGCGGGTGGCGCTGGCCACGCAGGGCGACGGGCTCGACCTGCACGCCGCGCTGGCCCTGCTGGCCGCACGCGGCTGCAACGAAGCGCATGTCGAGGCCGGCCCGACCCTGTGCGGCGCCTTGTTCGCCGCCGGCCTGGTCGACGAACTGCTGCTCTACGTCGCCCCGCTGCTGCTGGGCGACAGCGCGCGTCCGCTGCTGCAGCTGCCCACGCTCAATGACATGGCGCGGCGCTGGCAGCTGCAGGTGATCGATCAGCGCATGCTTGGTGCGGACTGGCGGCTGCTGCTGCGCCCGGCATGATCCGTTCAGATGTACGCGCCGGCGAACGCTGCATTCGCCACGATCGCACGCGGGCCGCCGCGCGGCGGTGCTAGACTGCGCCGGCCGGTCATGCCGGCGAACATTACATAGCGTCTTCAGGGCGGGGTGAAATTCCCCACCGGCGGTAGGTTGAAGGGCTCACGCCCGATAACGAGCCCGCGAGCGCTCACGGCGACCGTCGTGAGGTCAGCAGATCCGGTCGAATGCCGGAGCCGACGGTTGGAAGCGGGCGACCGCGTTCCTCACAGTCCGGATAAAGAGAAGACGGCAGGGCGAACGCTTCGCGGCGTACGCCTGGCCTCATGCCTTGGGGCGTACTCGCTTTCGGCTTTATGCGGGAACGTTTCATGAAATCCATTGCATCCATGCAGTCCGTCACCCTCCGTCCGGAGGTGTGCTGATGTTCACCGGCATCATCCAGTCCGTGGGCCGCGTCGCGCGGCTCGAACCGCGCGGCGGCGACGTGCGCCTGCATGTCGATACCGACGACCTCGATCTTGCCGACGTGCAGCTGGGCGACTCGATCGCGGTCTCCGGCGTGTGCCTCACCGCGATCACGCTGGACCCGCGTGGTTTCAGCGCCGATGTCTCCAACGAGACGCTGTCGCTGACCTCGCTGGGCACAGCTGAAGGCCGGCGATCCGGTGAACCTGGAGAAGGCGCTGCGCCTGGCCGACCGCCTGGGCGGCCATCTGGTTTCCGGCCACGTCGATGGCCTTGGCAAGGTGGTTTCGATCACCCCCGACGGGCGCTCGCAGCGCTGGACGTTCGAGGTGCCGGCCGCGATCTCGCGCTACATCGCCGCGAAAGGTTCGGTCTGCATCGACGGCACCAGCCTCACCGTCAACGAAGTCGCCGGCTCACGGTTTGGCGTCAACCTGATTCCGCACACGGTCGCGCACACCGCGTTCCACGCGCGCCGCGTGGGCGACGCGGTGAACATCGAGGTGGACGTGGTGGCGCGTTACATCGAACGGTTGTTGTCCGGCGGCGAGACGCCGCGGCTGGACGAGGCCTTCCTGAAGCAGCACGGCTTCGCCTGAACCGCTTGAGCCCTTCTCCCTGTGGGAGAAGGGTTGGGATGAGGGTTCGGGCGCGCCGCGCATTCCGCTCCGGCCGAACCCTCATCCGCCCCTTCGGGGCACCTTCCTCCGCAGGGAGAAGGAAACCACGACACGGATACCACCATGAGCTTCAATACCATCCCCGAAATCCTCGAAGACATCCGCGCCGGCCGCATGGTGGTCATCCTCGACGACGAGGATCGCGAGAACGAAGGCGACCTGATCATGGCCGCACAGATGGTGCGGCCGGAAGACGTCAACTTCATGGTGCGCGAGGCGCGCGGCCTGCTGTGCCTCACGCTCACCGAGCAACGCACGCGCCAGCTCGGCCTGCGCCCGATGGTCAGCGACAACACCTCGGTCTACCACACCAACTTCACCGTCTCGATCGAGGCGGCCGAAGGCGTCACCACCGGCATCTCGGCGCACGACCGCGCGCGCACGATCCAGGTGGCGGTGAAGTCCGACGCGAAGCCGCAGGACCTGTCGCAGCCGGGCCACATCTTCCCGCTCACCGCGCAACCGGGCGGCGTGCTGACCCGTGCCGGCCACACCGAGGCCGGCTGCGACCTGGCGGCGCTGGCCGGGCTGGAGCCCTCGGCGGTGCTGATCGAGATACTGCACGAGGACGGCTCGATGGCACGCCGGCCGGAGCTGGAGATCTTCGCGCAGAAGCATGGCCTGAAGATCGGCACCATCGCCGACCTGATCCGCTACCGGCTGGAGACCGAGAAGACCGTGCAGCGCGTGCACGAGGAAGACGTGGACACCGAGTTCGGCCCGTTCCGGCTGGTCGCCTATCGCGATGCGATCCACCGTGGCCTGCATTACGCGCTGGTGCGCGGCAGGGTCGGCGACGGCGCGCCGGTGCTGACCCGCGTGCACGTGCGCAACACGCTGTCCGACGTGTTGCACCTCAAGCGCGACGACCTCGGCCTTACCGTGACCGCGGCGCTGCGCCGCATCGCCGACGAGGATCGCGGCGTGCTGCTGGTGCTGTCCGGCGCGGACACCCCGGAGGCGCTGCTGGCCCGGCTCAACCGCCAGCCCAGCAAGCAGGCGCCGCAAGAGGCGCAGCAGCAGGAGTGGCGCCAGCTCGGGCTCGGCGCGCAGATCCTGGCCGACCTCGGCGTGCACCGCCTGCGCGTGCTCGGCACGCCGCGCAAGATGGTCGGGCTCGGTGGTTTCGGTCTGGAAGTCGTCGAATACGTCTGAAACCACCTCCGCTGCGTAGCCGCCCAGGGCGGGCAGTGCCCGCCGTGCGAAATGGCCGACCCTGCGTGTGCCTGCCGGAGACTCACCATCGTCAGGCCATGGTTGCGCCATGCCGCTGTCGCATAATCCAGCTTTCTTCCGCCGACCAGAGCCATGCCCGCAACCCGTATCCGCCTGATCGCCCCCTCCGGTTATCCGCACGATCGCGCCGCGATGGCGCGCGGCGTGGCACGGCTGCGCGAGGCCGGTTGCCGGTTGAGCGGGCTGGAGGTGCTCGATCGCAGCGAGCAGCGCTACGCCGGCAGCGACGCGGAGCGGGCCGCGGACCTCAATGCGCTGGCCACGCTGGACGAACTGCCGGACATCGCGCTGGCGATCCGCGGCGGTTACGGCGCCACGCGCCTGCTGACGCAACTGCATTACGACGCCCTGCGCGAGCGGCTGGGCGAACAGCAACAGCGTGCTGGTCGGCCACAGCGATTTCACTGCACTGCAGCTGGCGCTGCATGCGAAGAGCGGCCTGTGCACGTTCAGCGGCCCGATGCTGGGCGCCGATTTCGGCGCCGAGGCGTTCAGCGAATTCACCTGGCGGCATTTCTGGGACACCGTGCGTTCCCCCGACACGCAAGTCGAGTGGGCCACCGCGCCCGACACCGAGCTCGATGTCGAAGGGCCGCTGTGGGGCGGCAACCTGGCGGTGCTGTGCAGCCTGGTTGGCACGCCGTATTTTCCCGGCATCGATGGTCGCGGGATCGACGGTGGCATCCTGTTCGTCGAGGACGTCGGCGAGCCGCCGTTCCGGATCGAGCGGATGTTGTACCAGTTGCATCTTTCCGGCGTGCTGGGGCGCCAGCATGCGCTGCTGCTGGGCGATTTCAGCCAGTGCCGGCCCAGTGCCTACGACAACGGCTACGACCTGGCCGAAAGCTTCGCGCAGATCCGCCGGGTCAGCGCGAAGCCGGTGATCGGCGGCCTGCCGATCGGCCACGAGCCGGACAAGTTCACCCTGCCGTTCGGTGCGCCGGCGCGGCTGACAAGTCGCTGGCGGCAAGGCGCACTGGAGTTTCAGTGGCTATCCGCACTTGTGCCGCAACTCGGACCGCCCGGCCCCCTGATTGCAGGGGAGGGCGCCGGGCGAGCAGGAGGGTGGCCAAACCCGTAAAATGCCCGGTCTGCATGGGCCGCGCGTCCAACCTAGGAAATCCGCAATGAAGATCATCGAAGGCGATTTCGCCGCGCCGAAAGGCCGTTTTGCCATCGTCGCCGGCCGTTTCAACGGCTTCGTCGTGGAACCGCTCGTGGCCGGAGCGCGCGATGCGCTGGTGCGCCACGGCGTGAAGGACGACGCGATCGAACTGGTCCGCGTGCCCGGCGCGTGGGAGATCGCGCTCGCCGCGCACAAGCTGGCGAACTCAGGCAAGTACGCGGCGGTGATTGCGCTGGGCGCGGTGATCCGTGGTGCCACGCCACATTTCGACTACGTGGCCGGTGAGTGCGCCAAGGGTCTGGCCCAGGCCGCCTACAGCTCCGGCGTGCCGGTGGCGTTCGGCGTGCTGACCACCGACAGCATCGAGCAGGCGATCGAGCGCGCCGGCACCAAGGCCGGCAACAAGGGTGCCGACGCGGCGATCGCCGCGCTGGAAATGGTCAACCTGTACGGGAAGCTGTGATGAGCCACGCTCCGCATGGCATCGACCTGGCCGCGCGCTCGCGTGCGCGTCGCCGCGCCCTGCAGGCGCTGTACGCGTGGCAGCTTTCCGGCAGCCACATGAATGCGGTGATCGACCAGTTCCGCCACGAGCAGGACATGGAAGTGGCCGACCTCGAGTACTTCGAGGATCTGCTGCACGGCGTGGAGACGAATGTCGACGCACTCGACGCCTGTCTGCGCCCGCACATCGACCGCGAGGTCGCGCAGATCGATCCGATCGAGCGCGCCGCGCTGCGGCTGGCCGCGTACGAGCTGAAGTTCCGCCCGGACGTGCCGTACCGGGTGATCATCAACGAGGCGATCGAAGTCACCAAGCGCTTCGGCGCCGACCACGGCCACAGCTACGTCAACGGCGTGCTGGACAAGCTGGCCGGCGAGTTGCGCGCCACCGAAAAACGCGGCTGATGGAACGCGCCAGAGAAGGGCGGTACGAAGGCGCGGTGCCGGTGCTGGAGACGGCACGGCTGCGGCTACGCGCGCACCGGATCGAGGATCACGCCGCCCGTACGGCCATGTTGTCCGATCCAGACGTCTCCCGTTATCTCGGTGGCCGCCCGCTCACCGGCGAGGAAGTGTGGCGTCGCCTGCTGCAGTTCATCGGTCTGTGGAACCTGCTGGGCTACGGCTATTGGGCGGTCGAGGAAAAAGACACTGGCCGTTACGTCGGTGACATCGGTTTTGCCGACTTCCACCGCGACATGCAGCCCTCGCTGGTAGGCATGCTGGAGTTCGGCTGGGTGCTTGCGGCTCACTCGCACGGCAAGGGCTATGCGAGCGAAGCAGTTGCCGCCGCCATGGCCTGGGGTGAGCAGTATTTCGGTACGCTGCGTGCGGTGTGCATTATTGCCCCGGAGAACCTGCCTTCGATTCGCGTGGCGGAGAAGGCCGGCTTCAAGCTGTGGCAGGAAACTACCTATCACGACGCTCCCACCCTGGTCTTCAGCCGTTAGCTTCACCGGCTGGGCCTTCTTGCCCGCGCAGGTCGTACGCCATGGAATTCCGACTGATCGAGCGCATCCGCGAACTCACCACCCAGCCGCGTGACGATGTGCGCATCGGCATCGGCGACGATGCCGCGGTGCTGGCCCTGCCGCCGGGAAAAGAGCTTGCCGTGGCGATCGACACCCTGGTCGAGGGCGTGCATTTTGCGCGTGGCACCGCGCCGGCCGACATCGGCTGGAAGGCGCTGGCGGTGAATTTGTCCGACCTCGCGGCGATGGGGGCAAGCCCGGCCTGGGCGTTGCTGGCGCTGACCCTGCCCAGCGCGGACGCGACCTTCGTCGAGGGCTTTGCCGAGGGCTTCGCGAAGCTGGCGCAACCGCACCGGCTGGCCCTGGTCGGCGGCGACACCACCCGCGGGCCGCTGACGATCAGCGTGGCGGTGCACGGTTTCGTGCCGCCGGGCCAGGCGCTCACCCGCGCCGGCGCGCGGGCTGGCGATGCGGTGCTGATCACCGGCACACTGGGTGATGCCGCCGCCGGCTTGCATGCCGTGCAGCATCCGCCACGCGAAGACGATGGCCGGGCCGGGCTGCGCGGCTTCCTGATCGAGCGGCTCAACCGGCCGACGCCACGACTCGCGGTCGGCACCGCGTTGCGCGGGCAGGCCACGGCCTGCGTCGACGTCTCCGACGGCCTGCTCGCCGACCTCGGCCATATCTGCACCGCCAGCGGGGTCGCGGCGGAGATCGAGGCCGCGTTGCTGCCGCGCTCGTCGGCGCTGCTGGACTTGTACGACGACACCACGGCGCTGCACTTTGCCTTGAGTGGCGGCGACGACTACGAACTGTGCTTCACGGTGCCGGCCAATCGCGTAGCGGAGTTGCAGGCCAGCCTCGCCCGGCTCGGCTGTGGCGCGACGAAGATCGGTCGCATCGTGGAAGGCGAAGGCGTGCGCGTGCGTACCGCCGATGGCTCGTGGCTGGCCACGGATCGACCAGGCTGGGAGCACTTCGCGTGAGCGCAAAGAAGAACCTCGGCGTGGAACAGCGGCGCGCCCTGCTGGCCACGCCGGCCGGCTGGCTGGCCTGCGGCTTCGGCTCGGGTCTCGCTCCCGTCGCGCAAGGTACCTTCGGTTCGCTGGCCGCACTGCTGCCATGGCTGCTGCTGCGCCAGTTGTCGCTGCCGTTCTATCTGCTGGTCATCGTGGCCGGCTTCGTAACCGGCGTGTGGGCATGCAACGTGGCCAGCCGCGCGCTGGGCGTGGCCGACCACCGCAGCCTGGTGTGGGACGAATTCATCGGCCAGTGGATCGCATTGATCCCGCTGCTGATTCCCGCACTGCTGCCTGCCAGCGGATTCGCCTGGTGGATGTTGCTGGCCGGTTTCTTGCTGTTCCGCCTGTTCGACGTATGGAAGCCGTGGCCGATCAGCTGGCTGGACCGGCGCGTGAAAGGCGGCATGGGCGTTATGGTCGACGACGTGGTGGCCGGCATCTTCGCTGCGGTCGTGCTGGCGCTGGGACTGTACCTGCAGCGCTGACGGTCGTCTCAGTGTTCGGGGCGGATCGGTCTGGCCGCAGCTCGCTCCAGGCAGCCCAGTCCACGCAGAGTCGTCTCGACCGCCTGATCCAGCTCGGTATGCGGCTCGCTACCGAGGAACGCGACCAGCTTGCGGTTGTCCAGTTGCAGCGGCAGCTGCCACAGATAACGCATCTCGCGCAGCTCGCGGAACAGTGCGACAAACGGCGCGACCAGCGTGACCAGCCACCACGGGAAAGCGCGCAGCGGCAGCTCCGGGTGGCCGGTCGTACGCCGGATCGCGTCGGCCATGGCATGGCCGTCGACCCAGTGGCCGCCGAAATGGAAGCGCTCGAACGTGGCCAGTTCGTCCTCCCGTTCCAGCAGGCGCGCCACGGTCTCGCCGACATCGGGCAGGTAGGCCCAGGCATGGCGTAGCTCGTGTTCGCCCGGATAATTCACCGCACGCACCGGCCGTCCCGGTTTCACCATCGCCGCGAACCAGTTGTTGCTGGCGTGGGGGCCGTAGAAATCGCCGCAGCGCAGGATCAGTGTACGCACACCGTCGGCTGCCGCCTGTTGCAGGCGGCGTTCCATCGCCACCCGGATCGCGCCCTTGCGGGTCAGCGGTTGCTGCGGCGAATCCTCGTGCAGCAGCGGCAGTGCGTCCGGCCCGTAGTTGTAGACGTTGCCGGGCAGCACGATGCGCGCGCCGACGGCGCGTGCGGCAGCGATGGTATTGTCGAGCATCGGCAGGGACAGTTTGTGCCAGTTGCGGTAGCCCGGCGGATTGACCGCGTGGACGATCACCTCGACGCCGTGCGCCGCCTGTGCCACGCCGGCAGCATTCATGACGTCGCCGGCGTGCCATTCGATCTGCGCTGGCAGCCCCGGCCGGGAAGCGTCCCGGACCAGGGCGCGCACCTGCCAGCCACGGCGCAACAGCGCCGCCGCGATCTCGCCGCCGGCACCGCCGGTGGCGCCCAGTACCAGGGCCTTGCGTGCCGTGTTCATCGCGTTCTCCGGTGGAAAATGGCCCAGTATGAATGGCGTGGGCGCGAAGGAAAATCCGCGATGGATGAGCTCCCCTGTATGGGTGCGTGACCATCGACGAGCGGCGGGCGCCGTTCGCCGAAAGAATGGGTTCGATCGGCTACGCCTCCAGCACGATGCGGTAGCGCGCCTTGCCGTCCGCGAGGTGCTGCAGCGCCTCGTTGACCTGGCTCATCGGGAACATCTCCACTTGCGGGCGGATGTCGTGGCGCGCGGCGAAGTCGAGCATGCGGGCGATGTCGACCGGCGAGCCGGTGGGCGAGCCGGAGACTTCGCGCTGCTTGCCGATCAGGCTGAACGCCGGTACCGGGATCGGTTCCAGTACCGCGCCGACCACGTGCATGCGGCCTTTCGGTGCAAGGGTGTTGAGCAGGGCGTTCCAGTCCATCGGCACGTTGACGGTGACCAGCAACAGGTCGAGCGAGCCGGCGATCGCCTTGATCGCGGCGCCGTCGCGGCTGGCGACCACGTGATGGGCGCCGAAGCCGCGCGCCTCGTCGGCCTTGGCCGCGGTGGAGGTGAACGCGGTGACCTCGCAGCCCCACGCGGCGGCGAACTTCACCGCCATGTGGCCGAGGCCGCCGATGCCGACCACGCCGACCCGTGCGGTGGGCTCGATGTCGTAGGCGAGGAACGGCTTCAGTACGGTGATGCCGCCGCACAGCAGCGGCCCGGCGCTGGCGCAGGTCGATGTTTTCGGGTAGCGGGATCGCCCATGCCCAGTGCGCGCGCACCTTGTCGGCGAAGCCGCCGTGGCGGCCGCCGATGGTCGCCACCAACTGTGCGCACAGGTTCTGGTCGCCGGACAGGCACTGACGGCAGTGCATGCAGCTTTCGGCGGTCCAGCCGATGCCGACGCGCTGGCCGATCGACAGGCCCTTCGCCTGCGCGCCCAGCGCGGTGACCCGACCGACCACTTCGTGCCCGGGAATGAACGGGTAGCGCGCGTTGCTCCACTCGTTGTTGATCATCGACAGGTCGGAATGGCAGATGCCGCAGTAGTCGACCGCCACCTCGACTTCTTCGGCACCCAATTCGCCCACGTCGAACGTGGCCAGTTTCAGCGGTTGGCCGGCCGCGCTGGCGGCCCAGCCCGTGATCGAAGACATGGCGAACTCCGGTGGTGGCGGAAACCCAAGATTACGCCGTTGTATCGGGCCCGTGGATTGGAGCATGCTGGCGGTCTTTCCCGTCACAGGAGCATCCCCATGCTTTACCGTCGCCTTGGTACCTCCGGCCTGCAACTTTCCGCGCTGTCGTTCGGCGCCTGGGTCACCTTCGGCCGGCAGGTGGGGCGCGCGCAGGCGCGCGACATGCTGGCGCTGGCGCACGACCGCGGGGTGAACTTCTTCGACAACGCGGAGACCTACAACAACGGGGTCGCCGAGCAGGTCATGGGCGACGTGCTGGCCGACCTGCGCTTCCCGCGCGACAGCTACTGCGTCTCCAGCAAGGTGTTCTTCGGCGCGTATGACAAGCCGCTGCCGACCCAGCGCGGGCTGTCGCGCAAGCACGTGATGGAGGCCTGCCACCAGGCGTTGCAGCGCCTGCGCGTGGACTATCTGGATCTGTACTTCTGCCATCGCCCCGATCCGGATACGCCGATCGCAGAGACGGTGGCGGCGATGGATACGCTGGTGCGCCAGGGCAAGGTGCTGTACTGGGGCACCAGCGAATGGTCGGCCGAGGCGATCCACGAGGCGCACAAGATCGCCCGCGAGAATCACCTGGTCGCGCCGGTGATGGAGCAGCCGCAATACAACCTGCTGCACCGCGAGCGGGTGGAGGTGGAATATGCGCCGCTGTACGAGGCCTACGGCATGGGCACCACGATCTGGTCGCCCCTGGCGTCCGGCCTGCTGAGCGGGAAGTACAACGACGGCGTGCCGGCCGATTCGCGGCTGGCCCAGCCCGGCTACGAGTGGCTGCGCGAAGGTGTGCTGGGCCAGGGCGGCGAGCGGTTGGGCAAGGTGCGCGCGCTGCAGCCGATCGCCGACGAGCTGGGCACCAGCCTGGCGCAATTGGCGATCGCCTGGTGCCTGCTCAATCCGCACGTCTCCACCGTGATGCTCGGCGCCAGCCGGCGTGAACAGCTGGCGCAGAACCTGGATGCGCTGGAACTGCTGCCGCGGCTGGACGCGTCGATCGCGCAGCGGATCCGGCGGATCGTCGAAACCGGCTGAGAAGGTATGGGCGGTTGACAGTCAAATGAGAATCATTATCATCAAAGACGTCACCGCCTTCTTCTGGATACTCCAATGCCTGTGCTGTCCCTGAGCCGATCGTCGCCGTCACGTTCGACCCCGCGGCCGACGTCGCCACCGCCGGTTCCCGTCGGCGCGACGAGGCGGCATGTCTCCAGCCAGTCGCTGCTGGATGGTGCGCGCGAGCTGGTGATCCAGCATCAGGGCAGCGAGTATCACCTGCGCCTGACCCGCAACGACAAGTTGATTCTGACCAAGTAGACCGTCGCCGCCCGCGTGGCCATGGGCGGCGCACATTCCCCTGCCTCAGCCAGTGCGCTCCGAGCGGACGCCAGCCGGGCCGTTCCGCCGGAGGTGTCCGATGTTTGTATCGCTGGTCCATCGGCTGCAGGACTTGCATCCGCCAATTGCCGCCGCGCCGGTCAGCCGGCGCGGCTTGCGCGTGACGCCGGCGTGGCTGGGCGCCAGCCTGCCGGCGCTGGGCAGCGTGCTCTCTACGTACCGATGCGGCCAGCCGGCTCGAACGTGCGGGAGCTGCCGCGCGGCCTGCTGGTCGAGGCGATGCAGCTGGCGCCGCTGCTGCAGACGCGATGGCTACTGGCCAGCATGATCACGGTCGAGGGCTCGCGTAAATGGATCGAATGCGTGGATCGGGAAGGCCGTTGCTGGGCCAGGCTGTACCTGCTGCCGGATACCGACTACCTGGCCTGGGACCGGCTGCGCGCCTGTGGCGGACCGGTGCCCGCGGCAAGGCCTGCACGCTGGCTGCGCTAGCCGCGTCCGCTCGGCGCACAGGTGCCGCGCTTTCGCGCGCGCCGGCTGGCCGGTCTGAACAGACTGGGTGCCGACGCCACGGCCCAGCTATCGCCGCTGGTCCTGCAACTGGCTGGCCGGATCGCGCGCGCCGAGGCGGTGCCGCTGCAGGCGGCGGGCGGCGGTTGAACTCGTGTCCGCCGTTCGTCCGGTTGTCCGTACGCTGTCCGCGGACACTCCGCCGATCCGATGCGCGCGCCTCAAGCTTTTGAATTACATGTAGTTATCAAGTCGTTCCCAAGTGGCACATGGATTGCAATGGCCCATGTGCAACCGCGCTGTACGCGGTCAGGAACGGCATCGATGATCCGCGACACTTCCGCACAAGACCGACTGGTCGAAGTCAAACCCAACCGCAAGCGCCAGCTGATCCTGCTGGGCGCCGGCGTGCTCGTGCTGGCGCTGCTGGCCTGGCTGGCGCCGGGCGTGGGCCGGCTGTTTTCGGCGTCCGCGTCGGTCAGCAGTTCGCGACTGGGCTTTGCCACGGTCGAGCGCGGCCTGTTCGTGCGCGACATCGCCGCCGAGGGCAAGGTGGTGGCGGCGGTCAGTCCCACCCTGTACGCCACGTCCGGCGGCGCCGTGACATTGAAGGTGCATGCCGGCGACACGGTGAAGGTGGGCCAGGTGCTGGCCACCATCGTCAGCCCGGAGCTGACCAACAAGCTGGCGCAGGAGCAGAGCAACGCCGACGCGATGGAAGTGGAATACCGGCGCGCGCAGATCGACGCGCGCAAGCAGCGTTCCGCGCTGCAGGAAGCCTACGACAACGCCGCGATCGATCAGACGACCGCCGATCGCAACCTCGATCGTTACCAGAAGGCGTTCGCCAAGGGCGCGGTATCCAACATGGATGTGGACAAGGCCAAGGACGCGCTGGACAAGGCGAGGATCGCCACCACGCACGCCAAGGCCAACCTCGGCCTCGACAACGACAGCCTCAATTTCGACATCCAGTCGAAGAAGCTCGCGCACGAGCGCCAGCTGCTGCTGGTGAAGGACCTGCAGCGCCAGGTCGACGACCTCGATGTGAAGTCGCCGGTGGACGGCCAGGTCGGCCAGCTGTTCATCGCCGAACGCGCCACCGTGGCGAAGGACGCGCAGCTGCTCAGCGTGATCGACCTGTCCGCGCTGGAGGTGGAGATGCAGGTGCCGGAAAGCTTCGCCCGCGACCTCGGCGTCGGCATGGCGGGCGAGATCAGCGGCAACGGCCACACCTGGAAGGGCCTGGTCAGCGCGATCTCGCCGGAAGTGGTCAACGGCCAGGTCGCCGCCCGTCTGCGCTTCGAAGGCGAGACGCCGAAGCAGCTGCGGCAGAACCAGCGCCTGTCGGTGCGCGTGCTGCTGGACAAGCGCGACAACGTGCTGACCGTGCAGCGCGGCTCGTTCGTCGACGAATCCGGCGGCAGCTACGCCTACGTGGTGCGCGACGGCATCGCCAAGAAAACCCCGATCCGCGTCGGCGCCTCCAGCATCGACAAGGTGGAGATCCTCGAAGGCCTCAAGGAAGGCGACCGCATCGTGATCTCCGGCACCGACAGCTTCAAGGGCGCGGCCACCGTCGCGATCAGCAACTGACGATTTTCCTTCTCCCCTTGGGAGAAGGTGCCCGAAGGGCGGATGAGGGTGCGGGGCCTGCGCGGACTTTCTCGCGATAGCCGAACCCTCTCCCCAACCCCTCTCGATGGGAGAGGGGCTCAAGATCACCACCACCGAGGAACAACCATGCTGAAGATGACCCACCTGTCCAAGGTCTACCGCACCGAAGTGGTCGAGACCTACGCGCTGCGCGATTTCAACATCGACGTGAAGGAGGGCGAGTTCGTCGCCGTCACCGGCCCGTCCGGTTCGGGCAAGACCACCTTCCTGACCATCGCCGGCCTGCTGGAGACCTTCAGCGGCGGCGAGTACCACCTGGATGGCATCGACGTGAGCGACCTCAACGACAACGCGCGTTCGCGCATCCGCAACGAGAAGATCGGCTTCATCTTCCAGGCCTTCAACCTGATCGCCGACCTCAACGTGTTCGACAACATCGACGTGCCGCTGCGCTACCGCGGCATGAAAGGCGCCGAGCGCAAGCAGCGCATCATGGAGTCGCTGGAGCGCGTCGGCCTGGCCTCGCGCGCGAAGCACTATCCGGCCGAACTGTCCGGCGGCCAGCAGCAGCGCGTGGCGATCGCCCGCGCGCTGGCCGGCTCGCCGCGCCTGCTGCTGGCGGACGAGCCGACCGGCAACCTGGACACGCAGATGGCGCGCGGCGTGCTGGAACTGCTCGAGGACCTGCACCGCGACGGCGCCACCATCGTGATGGTCACGCACGACCCGGAGCTGGCCGCGCGCGCGCAGCGCAACGTGCACATCATCGACGGCCAGGTGGTCGATCTGTCGGAAGACCCGCGCTTCCACACGGTGCACGCCGTCGCCGACGGGGTCCACGGCTGACCAGAACCTCTCCCAGGGTTCGCTCGTGGGAGAGGGCGGGTGAGGGGGCCTTGTGCTCCAGGCAACGCAGCCCAGGCAAGAGTTTCCCCCTCACTCCAACCCTCTCCCCAACGGTGAAGCGGTGGGAAGAGAGGGTCCGCGCCAACACAGGAACCGATGCATGTTCGCCTACTATCTCCAACTCGGTCTTCGCAGCCTGCGCCGTCATCCGGCGCTGACGGCGTTGATGGTGATGGCGATCGGTGTCGGCGTGGCGGCGTCGATGATTACCTGGTCGGTGTTCCGCGCGGTGTCGGGCGATCCGATTCCCGGCAAGTCCTCGCAGCTGTACACCGTGCTGATCGACAACCGCGGACCGCAGTACAACGACAAGGGCGAGCCGCCGGAAGCCCTCAACTACACCGATGCGACGGCGCTGATGAAGGCGCACAAGGCCGGCCGCCAGACCCTGCTTTACGAAGTGGCGCCCTCGGTGCTGCCCGAAGGCAACCGCAGTCTGCCGTTCACGGCGGACGGCTATGCCACCAGCGCCGACTTCTTCGGCATGTTCGAGGTGCCGTTCGAGTACGGCGGCGCCTGGCATGCCGACGACGACGAGGGGCGGGCGGCCGTGGTGGTGATCAGCCACGAATTGAACCAGCAGCTGTTTGGCGGCGCCAACAGCGTGGGGCGCGAACTGACGCTGGACCGGCACAGCTACCGCATCGTCGGCGTGGCCGCGCATTGGGACCCCAAGCCGCGCTTCTACGACCTGTTCAGCGGCAACGGGTTCGCCGATCCGGTGCAGTTGTACGTGCCGTTCAGCCGGGCGATGGACGTGGGGCTGGATACCGCCGGGCGCAACAACTGCGGCGGCATCCCGGACTACGGCGAAGGCCGCGAGGGCTGGCTGCATGGCGAGTGCGTGTGGATTCCGGTGTGGGTGGAATTGGCAAGCCGGGCGGAAGTCCAGGGTTACCGCGAGTTCCTTACCCATTACGCCGCCGAGCAACAGCGTGCCGGGCGTTTCAAGTGGGCGCCGAACGTGCGCCTGCGCGACGTCACCAATTGGCTCGACTACGAGCGGGCCGTGCCACCGGAGAGCCGCATCTCGCTGATGGTCGCGCTGGGCTTCTTCGTGATCTGCCTGGTCAACACGATCGGCCTGCTGCTGGCCAAATTCATGCGCCGCGCGGCAGAGATCGGCGTGCGCCGCGCGCTCGGTGCGCCGCGCCGCGAGATCTATCGCCAGTTCCTGGTCGAGGCATCGATGGTCGGCCTCGCCGGGGGCGTGCTGGGCCTGCTGCTGACTGCGCTGGGCATGCTTGGCATCGACCTGCTGTTCGAGCCGCAGATCGCGCGCCTCGCGCACCTGGATTTTTCGCTGGTGGCGCTGACCCTGCTGGTGGCGATCGCGGCCACCGTGGTGGCTGCGTTCTACCCGACCTGGCGCGCCGCCCAGGTGCAGCCGGCCTGGCAGCTGAAGAGCAATTGAGGTCGACGATGATGCATATCAAACCGATCCTCGCCGCGATGCGCCATCACAAGGCAGGCACCGTGCTGATCGCCTTGCAGATCGCGCTGACCCTGGCCATCGTCTGCAACGCGCTGTTCATCATCCAGCAGCGCACCGCGCGGCTGATGCGCCCAAGCGGCGTCGACGAGACCAACCTGTTTGCCATTCACAACGACTGGGCGGACAAGTCCGACCCGCAGCGCAATGGCATGCAGATCCGGGCGGACCTGCTCGCGCTGCGCCAGCTCGGCAGCGTGCAGGAAGCTGCGCCGGCGAACAGCTTCCCGCTGCTCGGCAGCGGCTGGGACAACTACATCAAGCTCGCGCCGGACCAGATCCAGCCGACCACCGATGCGGCGATCTTCTTCGTCGACGAGCACAGCCTGGCGACGCTTGGCGTGCCGCTGCTCGCCGGGCGCAATTTCAGCGCCAGCGAAATCGGCGACCAGAAGCCGCGGGATCCGCTGCTGGCGGCGCAGGTGATCATCAGCAAGGACCTCGCGAGCCGCCTGTTTCCGCACGGATCGGCGCTGGGCAAGACGATCTACGTTTCGAGCGGGGCACGCCCCTCGACCGTCATCGGCATCACCGACACCCTGCAGGCACACATGATCAGCAGGCGCATGCCCGAATACGCGTACAACGCCGTGCTCGTGCCGGCGCGGCTGCTGGACGACGTCACGCTCTATCTGGTGCGCGCCCGGCCAGGGCAGCTCACCGCGGCCATGCGCGATGCGCCGCAGGCGCTATATGCGCAGAGCCGCATGCGCATCATCGAGCGCAAGGACGGTGTGATGACCTTCACCCAGGTGCGCCAGCGCTTCTACAAGAGCGACCGCGGCATGGCGATCCTGATGGGCATCGTCAGCGTGGTGCTGCTGGCGATCACCGCGGCCGGCATCGTCGGGCTGACCAGTTTCTGGGTCGGCCAGCGGCGCAAGCAGATCGGCGTGCGCCGTGCCTTGGGCGCAACGCGTGGTGACATTCTCGGCTACTTCCTTACCGAGAACCTGCTGATCGGCATCGGCGGGGTGCTGGTCGGGATGGTGCTGGCGATCGGCATCAACCTGTGGATGGTCACCCAGTTCGAAATGGCGCGGTTGTCGCTGGCCTATGTGCTGGCTGGCGTGGTCGTGCTGCTGTTGCTCGGCCAGGGCGCCGTACTGGCGCCGGCTGTACGTGCTTCGCGCGTGTCGCCGGTGGAGGCGACGCGGAGCGTGTGAGTTCGGTTTTCCCCCTCTCCCTTTGGGAGAGGGGCAGGGGAGAGGGTACGGGCGCAGCGTGGCGCTGCTCGTTGCCGAACCCTCACCCCAACCCCTCTCCCGGCGGGAGAGGGGCTCGAACAACGGAGAGACGAAATGTTCGGCTACTACCTTGAACTGGCGATGCGCAGCCTCAGGCGCAGCCCCGGCCTGACCGTGCTGATGGTGCTGGCGATCGGCTTCGGCGTGGCCGCGTCGATGACCACCTGGTCGGTGTTCCGCGCCGTGTCGGGCGATCCGATCCCGTGGAAGTCATCGCAGTTGTTCGTGCCGCAGATCGACGCCTGGGGGCCGAAGGGGCGCAACGGCGACAACAACGAGCCAGCGGACGCGATGACTTACACCGACGCGATGGCGCTGATGCGCGACCATCGTGCGAAGCGGCAGTCGGCGATGTACCAGATCTCGCCGTCGGTGGTGCCGGCGCAGGCCGGCAAGCATCCGCTCAACGTCGGCGGCCACGCCGTCTACAGCGAGTTCTTCCCGATGCTCGACGTGCCGTTCCTGTATGGCAGCGGCTGGAATGCGCAGGACGATGCGCAGCGCGCGGCGGTGGTGGTGATCAGCAGCAAACTCAACGAGAAGCTGTTCGGCGCGACCAACAGCGTAGGCAAGACGGTGAACATCGAGGGCAACGATTACCGCGTGGTCGGCGTGCTGGACAACTGGAATCCACAGCCGCGCTTCTACGACGTGGTCAACACCGGCGGCTTCAGCGAGCAGGTGGAGGACGTGTTCCTGCCGTTCGAGCGCGCCATCGCGATGGGCATCCCGAACGACGGCAACACCAACTGCAGCGAAGTACCGAAGGAGTCGGGTTTCGTCGGCCTGCAGCACTCGAGCTGCATCTGGATCGCGTACATGGCCGAGCTTGAGGATGCAGCCGCCGTGACCGCCTACCGCCAGTATCTGGACGGCTATGCGCGCGCCCAGCAGGCGGCCGGCCGTTTCACCTGGGCACCGAACAACCGGCTGCGCGACCTGCCGGCCTTCCTCGACCATCAAGAGGTCGTGCCCAGCGATACCCGAGTGTCGTTGCTGGTGGCGCTGGGTCTGCTGCTGGTCTGCCTGGTGAACACGGTGGGCCTGTTGCTGGCCAAGTTCCTGCGTCGCAGCGGCGAGATCGGCGTACGTCGTGCGCTGGGTGCGCCGCGCAAGGCGATCTATCTGCAATTCCTCACCGAGGCCGGCGTGGTCGGCCTGGCGGGCGGCGTGCTGGGCCTGCTGCTGACCGGCGTCGGCGTGGCCAGCGTGGGCTTGGTCTTGCCGAAGAGCATTTCCGACCTGGCGCGGCTCGACCTGTCCCTGCTCGTCGTCACCCTGGTGGTCGCCGTGCTGGCCACCTTGCTGGCCGGGCTTTACCCCACTTTCCGTGCGTCACGCGTGCAACCCGCGTGGCAACTCAAGAGCAATTGAGGATTATGCCCATGACCATGCATCCCATCCTCGCGGCGTTGCGCAAGCACAAGGCCGGCGTGGTGCTGATCGCGCTGCAGATCGCACTGACCCTGGCGATCGTCTGCAACGCCGTGTTCATCATCGGCCAGCGCATCGAGCGTGTGAACCGGCCAACCGGCCTTGACGAGAGCAACCTGTTCCTGGTCAGCCAGCAATGGGTGGGGGCGCCCAGCGGGGACGATGCCGGCAGCGTGGAAAAGCTCGACAGCCTGCAATTGACCGACCTGGCCGCCTTGCGCGCGCTGCCGGGGGTGGCGTCAGTGGCGCCGATCAACTCGGTGCCGCTGCTCAATTCGTCGTGGAACGGTGCAGTCGACCTCAAGCCGGGTGATGCGGGTCAAGGCAGTTTTCATGGCACCCGCACGACCTACTACTTCAGCGACGAGCAGGCACTCGCCACCCTGGGCCTGCGCCTGGTGGCCGGTCGCAACTTCACCGCGGCAGAGGTGGGGCACCGGGGTTTCCGCGACCAGGGCGAGCCATCGCTGGTGATCCTGACCAAGGCGCTCGGCGACAAGCTGTTCCCGAAGGGCGATGCGTTGGGCAAGGTGATCTATCTCAATGGCGCGACCACGCCCAGCACGATCATCGGCATGGTGGAACGGATGCAGGTGCCCGGCACCGGCAGCTGGACCAACGAGTTCGTGTGGAACGCAACGCTGGTGCCGACCCGGCTGGACGCAAACTTCGCACGCTACGCCGTGCGCACCAAACCGGGCCAGCTGGACGCGGTGATGCGTTCGGTGACGCCGGCGCTGTACAAGGCCAATCCCATGCGCGTGCTGGATGACGACAGCGTGCGCTCGTTCGCCCAGATCCGCGACAAGGCCTACCAGGCCGACCGTGGGATGGCGATCCTGATGGGCGTGGTCGCGCTGATCCTGCTGTGCGTCACTGCCGCCGGCATCGTCGGGTTGACCAGCTTCTGGGTCGGCCAGCGCCATCGCCAGATCGGTGTGCGGCGCGCGTTGGGCGCGCGCAAGGTCGACATCCTGCATTACTTCCAGATCGAGAACCTGCTGATCGCCGGCAGCGGCGTGGTGATCGGCGTACTGCTGGCGGTGGGCCTGAACATGTGGCTGATGAGCCACTACGAGATGACCCGCATTCCGGTGTTGTACGTGCTGACCGGGGTGCTGGCGATGCTGGCGATCGGCCAGGCCGCGGTGTTCGTGCCGGCAAGGCGTGCGTCCAACGTGCCGCCGGTGGTGGCGACCCGGGCGGTGTGATGAAAGCCGGGAAGGGGGAATCGGAAACGGGGAATGGCCAAGGCACATGCCGCGGCGGCACCCGCGCGGTTCCCCGTTTCTCCTCCCCCATTCCCGTCTCCGCAGGGGATTCTTGATGTTCGGCTATTACCTCGACCTTGCCTTGCACAGCCTCAAGCGCAACAAATCGCTCACCGTGCTGATGGTGCTGGCGATCGCGCTGGGCATCGGCGCGAGCATGACCACGCTGACGGTCCTGCACGTGCTGTCGGGCGACCCGCTGCCGGGCAAGAGCGGCAAGCTGTTTTATCCGCAGCTGGACCCGCAGGACATGGACGGCTACAGCCCGCAGGATGACCCGCCGATGCAGCTCACCTGGATCGACGGCATGGCCTTGCTGCACGCCAAGCGCGCGCGCTACCAGGCCCTGATGACGGGCGGCGCCGTGCCGGTCCAGCCAACGCAGTCTTCGGTGGACCCGTTCTTCGAGGACGCGCGCTACACCACTGCCGACTTCTTCCCGATGTTCGACGTGCCGTTCCTGCATGGGCGCGGCTGGAACGCGGACGACGACGCAGCCAGCGCGCGCGTGGTGGTGCTTACCCGCGAGCTCAACGACAAGTTGTTCGACGGCAAGGACAGCACTGGCCAGACGCTGCGCCTGGATGATGTGGCGTTCCGCGTTGTCGGGGTGCTCGACAGCTGGCGTCCGACCCCGCATTTCTACGACCTCAACACCGGGAGCTACGCATCGGACGAGGGCGTATTCGTGCCATTGACCACGGCGGTCGACCTGAAATTTGCGCGCAATGGCTCGACCGATTGCTGGGGCAAGGGTTCGAGCTCCGACATGAAGGTCTCCACCTGCACCTGGCTGCAATTCTGGGTGCAACTGGACTCGGCAACCGAGGTGGCGGGGTATCGACAATTCCTGCAGAACTATTCGCAGGAGCAGAATGCGCTGGGCCGTTTCCAGCGCCCGACCAACGTGCGCTTGCCCGAGCTGATGGAATGGCTCGACTACAACAAGGTGGTGCCCGGTGATGTGCGCCTGCAAGTGTGGCTGGCGCTCGGCTTCCTGCTGGTATGCCTGGTCAACACGGTCGGCCTGATGCTGGCCAAGTTCATGCGCCGCGCGGGCGAGCTGAGCGTGCGCCGCGCACTGGGCGCTTCGCGGCGTTCGCTGTTTGCGCAACTTCTCGTCGAGGCCGGGGCGGTCGGCTTGGCCGGCGGCGCCGGAGGACTGCTGCTGTCGCTGCTCGGCCTGTGGCTGGTGCGCAAGCAGCCATCCGACTACGCCGAACTCGCGCACCTGGACTTGCCGATGCTGTTGACGACCTTCGTGTTCTCCGTCGTGGCCAGCTTGCTCGCCGGGCTGCTGCCTGCCTGGCGCGCGTGCCTGGTGCCACCCGCGCTGCAACTGAAGAGCAACTGACATGGACATCCTGCCCATCCTCTCGTCCCTGCGCCGGCACAAGATTCCCGCCTTTCTTCTGATCCTGGAGATCGCGCTGACCTGTGCCATCGTGTGCAACGCGGTGTTCCTGATCAGCCAGCGGCTGGATCGCGGCAAGATGCCCAGCGGCGTGGCCGAGCACGCACTGGTCCACGTCCAGGTTGCCCGGATCGGCAAGACGGTCGACGGCAAGGCGCGCGCGCAGGAGGACCTGGCGCTGCTGCGGCAGATACCCGGCGTGACCGCGGTTGCACTGGTCAACCAGGTGCCGTTCACCAACAGCTCGCAGAACACCAGTGTCAGGCTCGCAGCCGATCAGAAGCTGCCTACGCTCAATGCGACGCAATACATGGGCGAGGGCCTGGTCAGCACGTTTGGCGCGCGGCTGGTGGCGGGGCGCGACTTCAACGCCGACGAATATCTGGACTTCGATGACGTTCGCGCCGACCCCAGTCTGCAGAGCAAGGTGGGTTCGGTGATCATCACCCAGGCCATGGGCGAACGATTGTGGCCCGGCCAGAGCGCACTGGGCAAAAAGATCTACCTCGGGCAGACCTCGGTACGCGTGATCGGCGTAGTGCAGGCGCTGATCCGGCCGTCCCTGTTCATGGGCGACGACGCCGCGCAATGGACGATGGTGTTCCCGCTGCGGATGAGCACCGCGACGGGGTCGCGTTACGTGCTGCGCACGGCACCCGGACAACGTGAGCAGGTGCTGGCCAGTGTGGCCAAGGCGCTGGTCAAGGCCGATCCGCACCGGATCATCCTGGAGAAGGCCACGCTGGACGACATCCGCAGCGATTTCTTCCGCAACGACCGCGCCATGGCCGGCATCCTGGTCGGCGTGATCGCCGCGCTGCTGATCGTGACCGCGCTGGGCATCGTCGGCCTGGCCAGCTTCTGGGTAGCGCAACGCCGCCGCACCATCGGCGTGCGCCGCGCGCTAGGTGCCACGCGCGGCAACATCCTGCATTACTTCCAGACCGAGAACTTCCTGCTCGCCACGATCGGCATCGCGCTCGGCATGGTGCTGGCATACGGGATCAACCTGTTCCTGATGACGCACTACGAGCTGCCGCGGTTGCCAGCGGTCTATTTCCCGGTCGGTGCGATCGCGCTGTGGCTGATCGGTCAGGTGGCGGTGCTGGGTCCGGCACTGCGTGCGGCGGCCGTGCCGCCGGTCGTGGCAACGAGGTCGGTGTGATGCAGTCCGGAACAGGAATCTAAAACCATGTTTGCCTACTACCTCGATCTCGCACTGCGCAGTCTGAAGCGCAACAAAGTGCTCACCGCACTGATGGTCATTGCGATTGCCGTCGGCATCGGCGCCAGCATGACCACGCTGACGGTGATGCACCTGCTGTCGGGTGACCCGCTGCCGGGCAAGAGTGGATCGCTGTTCTATGCGCAGGTGGATGCGTCGCCCGACGCCAAGGGGCGCGAGCCGTATGACGTGCTGGACTACCGCTCGGCGGTGGACCTGTGGAGTGCGCAGCGGGCGGACCGGCAGACCCTCATCGTGAACAGCGCGATCAAGGTGCGCGCGCCGGAAACCGGCCTGCCACCGTTGATGCTGGCGATGCTGTCCACCACGGCGGATTTCTTCCCGATGTTCGACGTGCCGTTCCAGTACGGCGGCTACTGGACGGCGGACGACGATGCGCGGCATGCCCGCGTGGCGGTGATCTCGGCCGACCTCAACAACAAGCTGTTCGGCGGTGCCGACAGCACGGGCCGCAGCCTGCGCCTGCGTGACGCCGACGTGCGCATCGTCGGCGTGCTCAAGCCGTGGCGGCCATCGCCGCAGTTCTACAACGTGGCCGGCGGGCGTTTTTCGCAAGGCCAGACGGCGGGCTTCTACAGCAGGCCGGAAAGTGTCTTCACGCCGTTCACCACCGGCCTGGAGATCAACGACGGCCATTTCAACCAGTTCAGCTGCTGGGGCATGCCGGCGACGCCTGGCCATCTGCAGGATGCGCCATGTGTGTGGATCGGTTTGTGGGTGCAACTGGACAGCGCCGCCAAGGTGGCCGACTACCGGCGTTTTCTCATCGACTACGCCGCACAGCAGAAAGCCCTGGGCCGCTTCACCACCACGCAAACGCGCTTGCGCGACTTGATGCAGTGGCTGGATTTCAACGGTGTGGTGCCGCGTGACGTGCGCCTGCAGACATGGCTGGCCTTCGCCTTTCTGGCGATCTGCCTGTTCAACACGATCGGCTTGCTGCTGGCCAAGTTCATGCGCCGCAGCGGCGAGATCGGTGTGCGACGTGCCCTGGGTGCGAGTCGCGGTGCGGTGTTCTCGCAATACCTGGTCGAGGCGGGCTTGATCGGTTTGCTCGGCGGTGTCGGCGGCCTGCTGCTGACGGTGACCGGGCTGTGGCTGATCCGGCGGCAGCCGGTTGAATACGCTGACCTGGTGCACCTGGACGGCGCCATGTTCCTAGTCACCTTTGCCCTGGCCATCGTTGCCAGCCTGCTGGCCGGCGTACTGCCCGCCCTGCGCGCCAGCCGCCTGGCGCCGGGCCTGCAATTGAAGACGCAGTGATGCGCCGCCGCCTCGCGCCCCTGCGGCCAACCCTGGCCATCCTGTTGAACCAAGCCCGCCTTGCATGGATTTCCTCATGAGCTTGCATCCCATCCTTGCCGCGCTGCGCCGCCATCGTCTCGCCACCGTGCTGATTGCGCTGGAGATCGCGCTGGCCTGCGCGGTGCTGTGCAATGCCTGCTTTCTCGTCGTCAGCCGACTGCAGGCGACCCAGGTGCACAGCGGGGTCGACGAAACCTCGCTGGCGGAGTTGACGCTCACCGGTTACGAAGCGGCCAATGCCGCCGACCTCAACGCGCGGGTGATCGACGGCTTGCGCAAGCTTCCCGACATGCAGTCGGTCAGCGTGATCAATGCGGTGCCGTTCGGTGAGCACGCCGGCACCGCCGGCATTTCGCTCGACCCGGCGGGCCAGCGTCGCGTGGGTGCCGTTCATTTCTATGTCGGTGGGCCTGGCAGCTTCGAGGCACTGGGGCTGCAGCTGGTGGCGGGCAGTGCGCCGCAGCCGAATGACTACCAGCCGGTGCTCAACTTCGTGCCCGAGAATGCCACCGTGCTGGTGACCCGCACCTTGGCCGAACATATGTGGCCAGGCGTGGATCCGCTCGGCAAGGAGTTCTGGTGTGGCGAGCTGCACTTCCGTGTGGGCGGCGTGGTCGCCCACTTCGCCCGCCCACGGGGCGGCCCGGGTGGCAGCAACACCATCGAATGGTCGGTGTTTGTGCCGGGGCAGCCCGGCCCGCAGCTGGCCGGCGTCTACCTGTTGCGTGCTCCTCCGGCGCACCTGCCGCGTGTATTACGCGACGCGCGCGCAGCGATCGCCAAGATCGCTCCCGATGCGGTAGTCGACAACCAGGGCAGCCAGACCCTCAGCGATCTGCGCGAGAACTACTTCCGCCAGGACCGCGTCATGGCCGGCATGCTTGCCGGCGTGATCGCCGCCCTGCTGCTGGTCACCGCGCTCGGCATCGTCGGCCTGGCCAGCTTCTGGGTGCAGCAGCGGCGGCGGCAGATCGGCGTGCGCCGCGCGCTGGGCGCCACCCGCGGCGACATCCTGCGCTACTTCCAGACCGAGAACTTCCTGATCGTCAGCGGCGGCATTGCACTCGGCATGGCGCTGGCGTTCGCGCTGAACCTGGTGCTGATGCAGCACTACGAACTGCCTCGGCTGCCGTTGTACTACCTGCCGGTCAGCGCGCTGGCGTTGTGGGGGCTAGGCCAGCTTGCCGTGCTCGGCCCTGCGCTGCGCGCCGCCGCGGTGCCGCCGGTGGTGGCGACGCGATCGGTGTGACGGATGAAGGCTTGCAGGCGCCCCGCTGGCGGGCTCCTGCAAAAAACGGGGTTTGCAGAGGAATGGAATGTTTGGTTATTACCTGGATCTGGCGCTGCGCAGCCTGAAGCGCAACAGGGTGCTCACCGCGCTGATGGTGCTGGCGCTTGGGCTGGGTATAGGCGCCAGCATGACTACGTTGACCGTGATGCGCCTGCTTTCGGGCGACCCGTTGCCGGAGCGGAGCGGCAGGCTGTTCTATCCGCAGGTGGATCCAAAGCCTGCGGAGCCGCATGAGCTTCCCGGCCAATTGACGTATGTCGACGCGATGAACCTGTGGCAGGCCCGGCGTGCCGATCGCCAGGCCATCATGGTGGGTGCGAACGTGAAGGTGAAAGCGGCGCACACCGGTGCGAAGCCGATGGGGCTGCATACCCTGGCGACGACGGCGGATTTCTTCCCGATGTTCGGTGTGTCGTTCATCCATGGTGGTCCGTGGACTGCGACTGATGACGCCGGCAAGGCCAGGGTGGCGGTGGTTTCGCGCAGTGCCTACGAGCGGCTTTTTCATGGTCGCGATGGCATGGGCCAGCCGATCCGCCTGGGGTCGTGGGATTTTCGCGTGGTTGGCGTGATCGAGGACTGGCGGCCCGCGCCGCATTTCTACGACCTGGATCGCGAGAGCTATGGCCCGGGCGACGACGTGTTCATTCCGTTCCTGACCTCGCGCGACGTGGCCGAGCTTGGCATCACGGGCTACAGCCTGGATTGCTACGGCAATACCACCGACGACATCCACCTGGAGAACCAGCCCTGTCTGTGGCTGAAGTTCTGGGTCGAGCTGGATGGCCCGGCCAAGGTCCGTGGATATCGCCAATTCCTGGACAGCTATTCGCGCGAGCAGCAGGCGCATGGCCGGTTCACCTATACCGGGGCGCCGCGCACGGCCTTGCCCGGCATGATGCAGTGGCTGGACCAGAACGGGGTAGTGCCCGCGGACGCGCGTCTCAAGGTGTGGGTCGCGTTCGGCTTCCTGCTGGTGTGCCTGATGAACACGACGGGATTGCTGTTGGCCAAGTTCCTGCAGCGTGGTGCCGAGATCAGCGTGCGCCGCGCGCTCGGTGCCTCGCGCCGGCAGGTATTCTTCCAGTGCCTGGTGGAAGCGTCCACGGTAGGCGTGGCCGGCGGCGTGCTTGGACTCATGCTGGCCTGGGCCGGCCTGTGGGGCATTCGTCAGACACCGGCGGACTACGCCGATCTGGCGCATCTCGATGTACCGATGTTCACGATGACCTTTGCGCTGTCGATCGCGGCCAGCCTCATCGCTGGTCTGTTGCCGGCATGGCGTGCCTGCCACATCGCCCCCGCCATCCAGCTCAAGACCCTCTGAGGCACGCGCATGCAGCTACGCCACGTTCTTGCGGCATTGCCCCGACACAAGCTGGTCTGCCTGCTCGTGGTGGTCGAGATCGCGGTGGCCTTCGCGATCCTGTGCAACGCGGTCTTCATCATTCGCGGACGCGTACAGCAAATGCAGATCGTTACCGGCATCACCGAGAGCGGGCTGATCTACATCCACAACGATGGCGTCGGCGAGGAAGCCAAGGCGCCGCTGGTCGCCCGCAACCTGGAGGCGTTGCGTGGCTTGGGTGGCGTGCAGTCCGCGGTGGCGATGTTCCCGTTGCCGCTGGAAAACATGTCGATCAATTTCCGGCCATGGCTGACCCCGGACATGAAGCTGCGTGGCCCGGCCGTCGGCATGTTCGTCGGCACGCCCGGTTACCTGGACACGCTAGGGCTGAAGATCGTGCAGGGACGGGATTTCAGCGACGCGGAATACGACGGCATGGACCAGACCTTGAAGACGCTGTCGCCGGCGGTGATCGTCACCCGCGATCTCGCCGACAAGCTGTGGCCCGGACAGAATCCGATCGGCAAGAAATTCTGGCGCAGCCCGACTCGTGGCTACACCGTGGTCGGCGTGGTCGAGCGGCTGGTGCGTGGCTATCTGCGCAGGGATTTCGTGCCGGAATACTCGGCGATGTTCCCGGTCAGGCCGGCCTCTTTCGTGTCCTCGCTGTATGTGATGCGGGTGGCCCCGTCCGATCGTGACCGGCTGCTGCGCGAGTCTTCGGAGCTGTTGCTGAACCTCGATCCGGACATGCTGATCGACGCCAAGGGCAGTTACGCCGACATGCGTGCGGATTACTTCCGCCAGGATGCGTCGCTGGTATGGCTGCTGGCCCTGGTCTGTCTGGCAATGCTGTTGGTGACGGCGCTGGGTATCGCCGGCCTGGCGAATTTCTGGGTGCAGCAGCGCAGTCGCAGCATAGGCATACGCCGCGCCGTCGGCGCCACCCGTGGCGACATCTTGCGCTACTTCCAGGCCGAGAATTTCCTGATCGTCGGCTTCGGCATCGCGTTCGGGGTGGCGCTCGCATTCGTGTTGAACCTGCTGCTGATGCGGCACTACGAATTGCAGCGTCTGCCGCTGCACTACCTGCCGCTCGGCGCGGTGACGCTGTGGCTGCTCGGACAGCTGTCGGTGCTCGGCCCCGCGCGCCGCGCCGCCGCGGTGCCGCCGGTGGTGGCGACGCGTTCGGTATGAAATTGGCTCTGCGGGTATACGCATGACCATAGTCATGGCAACCTTTCGGATCGGAGCGGCATCCATTGCCGCATGTGCAGAAGAAAGATGCGAACTGTCCTGATCATCGACGACAACCCGGCCGTGGGCGAGGCGTTGTCGCTGGCGCTTTCGCTCAACGAGATCCGCCCGCTCACCGCGCTGACGCCCGACGAGGGGCTGGCGCTGTTGCAGCGCGATACGGTCGACGTGGTGATCCAGGACATGAACTTCACCGCCGACACCACCTCGGGCGAGGAGGGCGTGGCGCTGTTCCGGGCGATCCGCGAGCGCCACCCGGACTTGCCGGTGATCCTGCTGACCGCGTGGACGCATCTGGAGACCGCGGTGGAACTGGTCAAGGCCGGCGCCGCCGATTACCTGGCCAAGCCGTGGGACGACAACAAGCTGCTGGCCACGGTGGAAAACCTGCTGGAATTGTCCGAGTCGACCCGCGAGGTGAGCCGCGGTCGGCGCGAACGGCGCCAGCGGCGCGAGCAGTTGCAGCGCAAGTACGACCTCGACGGCCTGGTGTTCGCCTCCGAGGCGATGGCGCGCACGCTGGACCTGGCCTGCCAGATCGCCCGCTCCGACGTGCCGGTGCTGATCACCGGTCCGAACGGCACCGGCAAGGAGCGCATCGCCGCGATCGTGCACGCGAACTCGGCGGTGAAGCGCGGCCCGTTCGTGGCGGTGAACTGCGGCGCGCTGCCGGGCGAGCTGATCGAGGCCGAGCTGTTCGGCGCAGAGGCCGGCGCCTATACCGGCGCGAACAAGGCGCGCGAGGGCCGTTTCGAGCTGGCCGACGGCGGCACCTTGTTCCTGGACGAGATCGGCAACCTGCCGCTGCCCGGCCAGATGAAGCTGCTGCGGGTGCTGGAAACCGGCCAGTTCGAGCGGCTCGGTTCCGGCCGCACGCGCCACGCCAAGGTGCGCGTACTCTCGGCGACGAATGCCGACCTCAAGGCGATGATCCAGGCCGGCACGTTTCGCGAGGATCTGTATTACCGGCTCAACGTGATCGAAGTGAACCTGCCGCCGCTGGCCGAGCGCAATGACGACATCCTGCCGCTGGCCGAATTCTTCCTGGACGGCCGCGCCGAACTCGGCGACGCCGCACGCGAAGCCTTGCTGGGCTACCCGTGGCCGGGCAATGTGCGCGAGCTGAAGAACGCCATCGAGCGCGCCGCGCTGCTGGCCGGCGACCACCCGATCACTCCCGAGCTGCTGAACCTGCCGCAGCATGCGATGACCGCCGTGGCGGCGCGCAACCTCGACGAACCCAGCCGCGAGGCGGTGGAGACCGCATTGCACCGGGCCGATGGCGTGGTCAGCCGCGCCGCGCAGAGCCTGGGCCTGTCGCGCCAGGCGCTGTATCGTCGGATGGAGCGCTACGGCCTGGCGACCACGGCTTGAGCGACCGGTGGCCACGATGCTTGCCCCCGACCACAAGGCGTAAATAGATGGCCGTCCGCATCCAGCAGGAGAGGCGTCATGCGATATCGCCGGATCACGTCCGCTTCGGCACGGCCGGATGGGCGGTTACCGCCGGATCGCGCGCTGGTTCCGGTGGACGCCAGGTGCCAATGAGCCGGCTTTTCCCCCTTGAGGAGAACGGCCGATGCGGCGTCGCCTGAATTCGCTGCAGGGCCGCCTGACCCTCTTGCTGGCCGTGGCCGGCCTGGCCGGTGCGCTGATCTACGCCGGCGTCACCCAGTGGCCGCTGCCGCAACTGCTGCTGTGGCTGCGCAAGGACCTGGCGCTGTCGATCCGCGCGCCGATGCAGCTGGGCGTCTATGGCGGCCTGCTGGCCAGCGTGGTCGTGCTGCTGCCGCTGGCGTTCTGGCTGGCCGGCCGGGTGATGGCGCCGGTGAGCCGGCTGCTGCGCGCGCTGGAAGGCGCGGTGGCCAGCTATCGCGACGGCGATTTCAGTTTCTCGATCGCGGTCGACCGGCGCGACGAACTGGGCGAGCTGATCCGCATGCACAATGCGCTGGGGCAAACCTTGCGCGAGCAGCGCCAGCACCTGGTGCAGCGCGAGCTGCTGCTGGACACGGTGGTGCAGAACACCCCGGTCGCGCTTGTGCTGACCGATGCGATCGGCCGTGTCGCCTACGCGAACATCGCCTCACGGCACCTGTTCAACGAGGGGCGCAGCCTGGTCGGGCTGGACTTCGCCGAGTTGCTGGCCGAAGCGCCGGAGGCGCTGCGCAAGGCGGTCGAAAGCGGCGAGGATGCCTTGCTCAGCGTGGAGATGGACGGCAGCGAGGAGACCTTCCACCTGTCGCATCGCGCGTTCCGGCTGCAGGGCCGGCCGCATCGGCTGCACCTGTTCCGGCGCATGACGCGCGAACTGTCGCGGCAGGAGGTGGCGACCTGGAAGCGGGTGATCCGGGTGATCAGCCACGAGCTCAACAATTCGCTGGCGCCGATCACCTCGCTGGCGCATTCCGGCGCCGAGCTGGCCCGTCGCGGCCAGCTCGAACGGCTGCCTGGCGTGTTCGCCACCATCGGCGAGCGTGCGCTGCACCTGCATCGCTTCATTGCCGGCTACGCCAGTTTCGCCAAGCTGCCAACGCCGCAGCCGGTGGACATCGAGTGGAAACCATTTCTCGACGGGCTCGCGCTGCATTGCCAGTACCGCTTGGCGACACCGCTGCCGGCGCGGCCGGGGTACTTCGATGCCGTGCAGATCGAACAGGTGCTGATCAACCTGATCAAGAACGCGCACGAATCGGGCGGCCCGGACGACGAAGTCACGCTGTCGATCATGGACGTCGGCACCGAGTTGCGCATCGAGGTGGCCGATCGCGGCCCCGGCATGAGCGAGACGGTGCTGGCCCAGGCGCTGCTGCCGTTCTATTCGACCAAGCGCTCCGGCACCGGCCTGGGCCTGGCGCTGGCGCGCGAGATCACCGAGGCGCACGGCGGCCGCGTGCTGCTGGCCAACCGCGAAGGCGGCGGCCTGCGGGTGAGCCTGCGCCTGCCGCCGGCGGCTGCCCGATAGATAGCGGCCGCAGCGGAACGGCCTCGCCTATACTCAAGCCTTCTTCAGGACATGGGGCGGGCAATGGGACAGCTACTTGCGTTGGTTATCGTGGTCGTCGTCATCATCGGCGTGGCCAAGCTGGTGCGCATCGTGCCGCAGGGCTTCGAATGGACGGTGGAGACATTCGGCAAATACACCCGCACGCTGAGTCCCGGCCTGCATTTCCTGATCCCGATCTACCAGGCGGTCGGGCGCAAGATCAACATGATGGAACAGGTGCTGGACGTGCCCAGCCAGGACGTCATCACCAAGGACAACGCGGTGGTGCGCGTGGACGGCGTGGTGTTCTACCAGGTGCTGGACGCTTCCAAGGCAGCTTACGAGGTGTCCAACCTGGAGCAGGCCTCGCTGGCGTTGATCATGACCAATATCCGTACCGTGCTCGGCTCGATGGATCTGGACGAATCACTGAGCCAGCGTGATGCCATCAACGCCAAGCTGCTCAAGGTGGTCGACGAGGCGACCCATCCGTGGGGCGTCAAGGTCAATCGCATCGAGATCAAGGACATCGCGCCGCCGCGCGACCTGGTCGATGCGATGGCGCGGCAGATGAAGGCCGAGCGCGAGAAGCGCGCCAACATCCTCGACGCCGAGGGCTTCCGCCAGGCGGCGATCCTCAAGGCCGAGGGCGAGAAGCAGTCGGTGATCCTGGCCGCCGAGGGCGAGAAGGAGGCGGCGTTCCGCACCGCCGAGGCGCGCGAGCGTTCGGCCGAGGCCGAGGCTAAGGCAACCACGATGGTGTCCGACGCGATCGCCAGCGGCAACGTCAACGCGCTGAATTACTTCGTCGCCAACAACTACGTCGAGGCGCTGAAGGAGATGGCCAAGTCGCCGAACCAGAAGATGCTGCTGCTGCCGATCGAGGCCACCGGCATCCTCGGCTCGCTGGCCGGCATCGCCGAGCTGGCGAAGGAGTCGCTGGGCCAGCAGCAGAAATCGATCGTGCCGCCAATGCAGCAGCGCTGAGAGGACGGACACCATGTGGGAGCTTTCGACACATTACCTGTGGTGGATCCTGGCGCTGCTGCTGATTGCCGGCGAGTTGCTGCTGCCCGGTTATTTCCTGCTGTGGATCGGCCTGGCGGCCGCGGCGATGGGCGTGGTGCTGTGGGCCGATCCCACGCTGGGCGTGCTGGGACAGGCGATCCTGTTCGGCGTGCTCGCGTTTGCCTCGTGCGTCGGCTATGCGCGCTGGTTGCGGCCGCGGCTTGAGCGCCGCGCGCCGGGCGGCGAACGACTGAATCGTCGCGCCGAGCAGTTGATCGGCCAGCGTTACGAGCTGATCGAGCCGATCGTCAACGGTCGCGGCAAGGCCCGTGTGGGCGATGGCCAGTGGCTGGTCAGCGGGCCGGACCTGCCGCTGGGCAGCACGGTGGAAGTGGTTGCGGTGGAAGGCACCACGCTGCAGGTGCGCGCGGCGGCATGAGTGCCGGCAGCCCGATCAGCCCGCAGCAGTTCGCCACCACGGCGCCGACCACGCGCATTGCATTCCTGCTGGAACTGGCGCGGCGACTGCACCAGTACGGTACCTCGGCGCCGCGGTTGGAGACGGCGGTCGCCGGTGCGGCGCAGCGGCTCGGGCTGTCTGCCGATGTCTGGTCCAGTCCCACCGCGATCATCATCTCGTTCGCCGACCTGGCCCAGGGCGAGGAAGGCGTGGCGCAGACCACCCAGGTGATGCGGCTGGCGCCGGGCGAGGTGAACCTGGAGCGGTTGTGCCAGGCCGACGACATCGCCGACCGCGCGATCGCCGGCGAGCTTGGCCTGCGCGAGGGCTTTCGCCTGCTGCGCGAACTGGGTCGCCCGGACACGCGGCGCGAGAAGATCAGCACGATCGCCAGCTACGGCCTGGCGGCCGCGGCCATCGCGGCGTTGTTCCTGCACAGCTCCTGGGTAGACCTGGTGGTGGCCGGAGCGATCGGCGTGATCATCGGCTGCATCACCCAGCTCGCGGCCAGCCGGCCGCAACTGGCAGTGGCCAGCGATGCGATCAGTGCGATGGTGGCGACCACGGTGGCGATCGTGGTGAGCGCGTTCGTGGTGCCGCTGGCGATCAAGTCGGTGGTGCTGGCCAGCCTGATCATCCTGGTGCCGGGCATGTCATTGACCACCGCGGTGCGCGAGATTTCCAGCCAGCACCTGGTTTCCGGCATGGCGCGGATGGCCGGCGCGATGTCGACCCTGCTCAAGCTCACCTTCGGCACCATCGCAGCGACCCAGCTGTGTGCTGCGGTAGGCATCACGGCCCGCGACTTCGCGCTGCCGGCATTGCCGACCTGGGCCGACTACCCGGCCTTGCTGATCGCGGCGATCGCGTTCGCGATTTTGTTCCGCGCAGCCCGGCGCGACTGGCCGGTGGTGATCATGGCGGTAGCGGTGGGCTACCTCGCCACGCGTTGGGGCGGGGCGATCTCCGGCTCGCTGCCGGGCGCACCGGTGGGCGTGTTCCTGGGCGGGCTGCTGCTGGGCGCGCTGGCGAACGTCTATGCGCGCTTCGCGCATCGCCCGGGCGCCGTCATCCGCGAGCCGGGCATCCTGCTGCTGGTGCCGGGCAGCGTGGGTTTTCGCAGCGTGTCGTTCCTGCTCGAACGCGATACCACGCTGAGTCTGGATACCGGCCTGCTGCTGGTGACCCTGCTGGTTTCGCTGGTGGCGGGATTGATGTTTGGCGACTTGCTGGTTTCCCCCCGAAGATCTTTATAAGCGAAAGCACGCGATCGGAGTCCGCCACTCCGGTCGCATAATCCGTCCAGGCAGCAAGCCGCACGGCACGTTGCCTCTCCACAAGGGCTGGTGAGAAGGGGAGTTCCACGTTGCCTCAAACCAACAAAAAACGCCGGCACAAGGCCGGCGTTTTTCATTGAAGCGGCAGACGGACGGCGATTAGATCGCCAGGTCCTTTTCCTTCTTGCCGGCCTTCAACGCGTCGTTGAACCAGTGCGGGCGCTTGCCGCGGCCGGACCAGGTCTGCGCGGGATTCGCCGGGTTGCGGTATTTTGGCGCGACCGTTCCGGTGCTGCGCTTGGCCTTGCCGCGCGTGCTGCCGAAGATGTCCTCGAAGGTATAACCCTCGGCCTTGATCAACGCGTGCACTTTCTCACGCAGCTTGACCACTTTTTCCTTGCGCAATTCATTCTGGCGCAGCTGTGCCTTGCTGATCAGGTCGTTGAGCTGGTTGTGATTGAGGTTTTTGATATCGACGGCCATGACGGACTCCGGGGTGAGTATAGGCAATTAAGTGCGGCCATTATGTGGGCCAATGCCTGACGAGCAAAACTCGTAGTACCACGGATTCTCGCTGATTTGCCGAATATTTGTAAAGCGGAATTCGCCGCGTGAAGTGCGTTTCACATTATGGATAATTAATACTGTGACCGCTTTTGAATCGGGCAGCAGCGGAGGGTCGAGCATGCCTGATACGAAAACGACCGCACCGGGCGGTCGTTTTCGTTAATGAAGCCTATTGGCGGTTCAGCCGAGCAGATCGAACAGCTCGTCCTGGCTGAGCGAACGGTTTTCGCTGTCTCCACGGGCGCGATATTCCAGCGTGCCCGCGGCCAGGCCGCGCTCGCTGACCACGACACGGTGCGGAATGCCGATCAGCTCCATGTCGGCGAACATGCTGCCGGCGCGCACGCCGCGATCGTCCAGCACCGCCTCGATGCCGCGCTGGCCCAGGGTCTGATACAGCGCTTCGGCTGCCGCGCTGACGGCTGGCGAGTTTTTCGGATTGATCACGCACACCGCCACGCGCCACGGTGCCATCGCTTCCGGCCAGAGGATGCCGGCTTCGTCATGGCGCTGCTCGATCGCGGCGGCGACGATGCGGCTGACGCCGATGCCGTAGCAGCCCATGGTCATCACTTGCGGCTTGCCGGTTTCGTCCACCACGGTGGCGTCGAGTGCCTCGGCGTACTTCGTGCCGAGCTGGAACACGTGGCCGACCTCGATGCCGCGGGCGATGTGCAGCACGCCCTTGCCGTCGGGCGAGAGGTCGCCCTCGACCACGTTGCGGAGGTCGGCAACGCGGGTGATGCGCGCGTCGCGCTCCCAGTTCGCGCCGGTGTAATGCGTGCGGTCGGCATTGCCGCCGCAGACGAAATCGGCGAGCGCCGCGGCGTCACGGTCGACGATCACCGGGATCGATGCGGGCAGGCCGACCGGACCGATGAAACCCGGGCGCGTGCCGGTGGCGGCGAGGATTTCCTCCTCGCCGGCGAGCACCGATTCGTCCGGCAGCTCGGCCAGCTTGGCGGCCTTGACCTCGTTGATCTCATGATCGCCGCGCAGGCACAGCGCGACCAGGCCGTCGCGACCGCGCACCATCAGGGTCTTCACGCATTGCTGCGGGCTGACCTTGAGGAAGCCGGCGATGTCGTCGATGGTCTTCTGGGTAGGCGTATCGACCCGCTGCAGGACGGCAGTGGGGGCGGGGCGCCCGGCAGCCGGCGCCAGCGCTTCGGCCTTTTCGAGGTTCGCGGCGTAGTCCGAGCCGTCGGAAAAGGCGATGGCATCCTCACCGGAATCGGCCAGCACCTGGAATTCGTGGCTGGCATTGCCGCCGATCGCGCCGGTGTCGGCTTGCACCGCGCGGAAGGTCAAGCCCAGGCGCGTGAAAATGCGTACGTATGCCTGGTACATCGTCGCGTAGGTTTCGGCCAGCGACTCCTGGCTCAGGTGGAATGAATAGGCGTCCTTCATCAGGAATTCGCGCGCGCGCATCACGCCGAAGCGCGGGCGGATCTCGTCGCGGAATTTGGTCTGGATCTGGTAGAAGTTGACCGGCAGCTGCTTGTAGCTTTTCAGCTCGTTGCGAGCAAAGTCGGTGACCACTTCTTCATGGGTCGGGCCATAGCAGAATTCCTGGCCCTTGCGATCCTTGATCTTCAGCAGCTGGCCGCCGAATTTCTCCCAGCGGCCGGTTTCTTCCCACAGTTCCTTCGGCTGCACCGACGGCATCAGCATTTCGATCGCGCCGGCGCGGTCCATTTCCTCGCGCACGATGTTTTCCACTTTGCGCAGCACGCGCAGGCCCAGCGGGCTCCAGGTGTACAGGCCGGAGGCAAGCTTGCGGATCATGCCGGCGCGCAGCATCAGCCGGTGGCTGGCGATTTCGGCGTCGGCCGGGACTTCCTTGACGGTGGCCAGGTGGAATTGGCTGAGGCGCATACGGGGGTTCCGGCGTGATAAAGACGCCTAGTGTAGCGGCCTACCGCCGCCGTCGCAGAGCATGGCAGGCGCCGGCCGGTCCGATGTCGCCGCGCGGATCAGTTGGCGTGCTGGCAGAACTGATCGTATTGCGCCTGCGCCGAGGCGATCTGCTGCTTGCGCTGGGCGTCATCGAGCGCGACGGACTTTCCGCCCTGCTGCATCACGACCGGGCCGCTGCCCTGCAGTGCGGCGAGGTTGGACTTCAGCGACTCGCACATGGTGCTGCGGTTTTCCGGAGTGTCGGCCACCTGCTGGGCGGGTGCGGCCGGGGTTTCGCGGTTGTTCGCCACTTCGCTGGAAGGCGGCGCGACCAGCGGTTCCACCGTGCCGGTGGTGGTCACCTTCTCATACTTCGTGCCCTGGGCCGGCGGCGCTTCCGAGTAGTGCACGGTGCCGCTGGCGTCGGTCCATTTGTAGACCTGGGCGGCGGCCAGCGGGGCCAGCAGCAGCAGGGCGACGGCAATCAGCGAACGATGCATGGGGTTCTCCATTTCGCAGGGAAATTGTGGTTCACCTTGTTATCACTCCGGCGAGCCGGACTCAAGCAGCCGATGGTTTACACTGCGCGCATCCTGTCACGGTCTTGATGCATGAGCGAGCCATTGCCCGTCCGGCCGCCCCGCCACCGGGGTATCTACCTGCTGCCGAACCTGTTCACCACGGGGGCGATGTTTGCGGGTTTCTACGCGATCATCGCCAGCATCGGCGGCCGTTACACCGAGGCGGCGGTGGCGGTGTTCATCGCTGCGCTGCTGGACGGCATGGATGGCCGCGTGGCGCGGATGACCGGCACCCAGACCGAATTCGGCGTGCAGTACGATTCGCTGTCCGACTTGGTCAGCTTCGGGCTGGCGCCGGCACTGGTGATGTATACGTGGTCGCTGGCGGCGTTGCGCGATTTCGGCCCGCTGTGGGGCAAGCTGGGCTGGGCCGCCGCGTTCATCTACGCCGCCTGCGCCGCGTTGCGGCTGGCGCGCTTCAACACCCAGGTCGGCGTGGCCGACAAGCGCTATTTCCAGGGGCTGGCCAGCCCGGCCGCGGCGGCGGTGTGCATGTCGTTCGTATGGAGCGTGGACAAGTTCGGCCTGGCCGGCAGCGATCTCTGTTTCATCACGCCGGTGCTCGCCATCGTGGTCGGCCTGCTCATGGTCAGCCGCTTCCGCTATTTCAGCTTCAAGTCGCTGCCGATGGGCGACCGCCAGCGCGTGCCGTTCGTGTGGATGGTGGCCGCGGTGCTGCTGCTGGCGCTGCTGATCCTGGACACGCCACGCGTGTTGTTTGCCGGTTTCACGATCTATCTGTTGTCCGGCCCGGTATGGACAGTGTGGGGCCTGGCCACGCATCGGCGCCGGGTACGGCGCAACGCGGCATGAACGCCCAGGCGCGCCAGCACGTCAGCGCCGCCCATCGCGCCCGCGTGTTGCGTGCGCTGGGCGTGACGCCATGGCAGCGGCGGCCCGCACCGGCCGCCGCCGCCGCGGAAGCCGATCCGGAATACGCGGACGCCACCGCCGCGGGCACGGCGGCTGGCGTCGCCTGCGTGGTGGTGTTGCCGCAGGATTGCAGCGCGCGCGAGCTCGACCTGGTCGGTCGTGCGCTGAATGCCTGCGGCGCGGCGCTGGCGCGCGCCGCGCGGATCACGGTGAGCGGCGGCCAGTTGGCCGCGGGCGTGCCCGAAGCACGGGCCTACCTGGTATTCGGCGAGGCGCAGGCGCACGCGCTGGGACGCACGCTGCCGGCGGCAGTGATGAACCAGGCGCAGATCGTGCTGGCCGATGAACCCGCGCTGGTATTGAGCAGCGCCGGCGCCAAGCGACGGCTGTGGAACGCGCTGCGCAGCGTGCGCCGCGCGCTGGCCGCTGCGGGCGGTTAAGCGTCATGGTCGCGGTGATCAAACCGGTGATCCAGGTGCGCGGCATGCATACCGAGGATCTGGCCACGGTCAGCGCGATGGAAAACGCCTCCTACGAATTCCCGTGGTCGGCAGGCATCTTCAGCGACTGCGTGAAAGCCGGGCACCCGTGCTGGGTGCTGTGCGTGGACGAGGTGATCGCCGGCTACGGCATCCTGTCGATGGGCGCCGGCGAGGCGCACGTGCTGAACCTCTGCATCGGCCCGGACTGGCGCGGCCGTGGGCTGGGCCGGCACCTGCTGGGCCGCCTGCTGGATATCGCGCGCTGGAACGGCGCCGAACGGGTATTCCTCGAAGTGCGCCCGTCGAACCCGCTGGCGAGGACCTTGTACGAATCGGTGGGTTTTCGCGAGATCGGCCGTCGGCCGCGCTACTACCCCGCGCGCAACGGCCGCGAGGATGCGATCGTGATGGAACTGGAACCGTCAGTTACCTGACGCACGCGCGGCAGCCGGGCGCGATCGGGCCATTCGCGCGGGCAACACTCCCGATGGGCCAGCATGTCGCCCTCGTTTGCGCGAAAGGTTTGGACAATGCAAGGGCAATTTTCGACCGATTGGTTTCACCACAACATTCCCCATTGGGAGCAGTGGCTCGGTTCGCTACGCGGCAAGCCCGGCCTGCGCGCGCTGGAAATCGGCAGCTTCGAAGGACGTTCGACCATCTGGCTGTGCGAGAACCTCCTGACCGCCGCGGACAGCTCGATCGACTGCCTGGACTTCTTCCAGGTTGATCCGGTCTATGGCGACTACCACGCCCGCTTCCGTGCCAACACGGCGGCTTGGCGCGAGCGGATCCGGGAGTTCGCGGGATCAAGCTTCGAGTCATTGCGGCGCGTCGAAGGCCCCTACGACATCGTCTACATCGACGGGTGGCACGCCGCCTTCGGCGCACTGGCTGACGGCGCCATGGCATGGCCGCTGCTGAACGTCGGTGGCGTGATGATCTTCGACGATTACCTGTGGGTGCCGCCGAAGCTCGGGCCGCCGCCGCGTCCGGGCAAGTTGGCGCGCAAGTGGCTGCGTTGGTCGGGCCGCCAGTGGTGGACCGAAGGGCTGATGAAGCAGATCGAAAGCGTGAAGACCGAAACACCCAAGCTCGGCGTGGACGGGCTGCTGGCCGCGCTCGACGGCTATTACGAATTGCTGGGTACCAGCAACCAGCTGGCCGTGCGCAAGACGCGCGACTTCTCGCCAGGTCAGGTCGGCCACGACACCTGAGGGCCGGATGCGGCGACCGGGAGCAATCCGCCGCAGCCCGCCGCGCGCCGTCGAGGGGTCAGCGAAGAGGTTGGCCCGTCACTTGTTCAACCCAACTTCTGTGCCTGCTCACGCAGGGCACCCAGCGAGGTGTTCCAGGCGGCGATGCGCTGGCGCTCCTGCGCCACCACCTCGGCCGGCGCGTTGGCAACGAAGCTGGCGTTGCCGAGTTTGCCTTCGCATTTCCTGATCTCGACTTCGATGCGGGTGATTTCCTTGGCCAGGCGTGCCTTCTCGGCGCCGAGGTCGATCAATCCGGCGAGCGGGATCAGCACGCGCAGCGTGCCGATGACGGCCGCGGCGGCCGCCGGTTCGTCAGCACCGCTGCTGATCCACTGGGGTGCTTCGGTGCGGGCGAGGAAGGCGATTTGCGCGGCGAATTTCGCCACGCGTTCGCGATCGCCGGCATCGCCGTCGGCGAGCAGCAGGGGGATCGTCTTGGCGGGCGAGATGTTCATTTCCGAGCGGATCTTGCGGATGCCGCTCAGCACGTTCTTGAACCACTCGATTTCGGCGGTCGCCGCGTCGTCGGCCAGGATCTCGTCGGCACGCGGCCAAGGCCGCTGCATCAGGCTGTTGTCCGTAAGCGTGAGCTTCGGCGCCACCGACTGCCAGATTTCCTCGGTGATGAACGGAATCACCGGGTGCAGGGCGCGCAGCACGCTTTCCAGCACCACCAGCAGGGTGTGCCGGGTTGATGCCGCGGCGTTCGCGTCATCGCCATTCAAGGCGGGCTTGGACAGCTCCAGGAACCAGTCGCAATACTCGTTCCAGACGAATTCGTACAATGACTGCGCCAGCAGGTCGAAACGATACGCGACGAAGTGCTGTTCGACTTCGCCCAGGGTCTGCTTCAGTCGGGTAAGAATCCAGCGCTCAGCCTCGGTCACCGCTGCGCCGGCCGGCGCAGCGATCTCGCCTTCCGGCAAGTTCATCAACACGAACCGCGCCGCGTTCCACAGCTTGTTGCAGAACGCCTTGTAGCCTTCGGCGCGCTTGATGTCGAAGTTGATCGTGCGGCTGTAGCTGGCCAGTGCGGCGAAAGTGAAGCGCAGCGCGTCGGTGCCGATCGCCGGGATACCGTCGGGGTAATCCTTGCGGATGCGTTTCTCGACCTTGGCGCGCACCTGCGGAATCAGCAGCGACTTGGTGGATTTCTCCACCAGCGGCTCCAGCGCGATGCCGTCGATCAGGTCCAGCGGGTCCAGCGTGTTGCCCTTGGACTTGGACATCTTCTGGCCGTCCGCATCGCGCACGATCGCGTTGATGTAGACCTCGCGGAACGGGATCTGGCCGATGAAGTACTTGGTCGCCATCACCATCCGCGCGACCCAGAAGAAGATGATGTCGAAACCGGTGACCAGCACCGCGCTGGGCAGGAAGATCTTGTCCTGCTCCCAATTGGCGACGACTTCGCCGCGCTCGTTTTTCACCGGGCCGTCGGCCGGCCAGCCCATGGTGGAGAACGGCCACAGCGCCGAACTGAACCAGGTATCCAGCACGTCGTCGTCCTGGCGCAGCGTGCCGACCGGTGCGGCGGTGGCGCTGGCGCGCGCATCGGCCTCGTCCTCGCCCACGAAGATGTTGCCGGCCTCGTCGTACCACGCCGGGATGCGGTGGCCCCACCAAAGCTGGCGGCTGATGCACCAGTCCTGGATATTGTCCAGCCACTGCGTATAGGTGGTCGCCCAGTTCTCCGGCACGAACTTGATCTCGCCCGAACGCACCGCGTCCAGTGCCGGCTCGGTGATCGCCTTGCGGCCGCCCGGACGGCCATCGGCCTGCACGTCGGAGGTGAGGTCGACGAACCACTGGTCGGTCAGCATCGGTTCGATCACCGCGTCCGAACGCTGGCTAACCGGTACCTGCAGCTTGTGGGGCTTGGTTTCGACCAGCAGCCCGAGTGCTTCCAGATCGACCAGCATCACCTTGCGTGCGTCGTAGCGGTCGAGGCCGCGGTACTTGGCGGGGATGATTTCCCAGTCGTACTCCTCGGGAATCAGCACGCCCGCTTCAGGATCCTTGTACTTGCCCAGGTCATCGCCGATTTCAGCAATGTGGGAGGCCGCGCCGATCACCGTGGCCTGCTTGGTGAAGATGTTGATCGGCTTGAGGCCGTGGCGCTGGCCGATCGCGTAATCGTTGAAGTCGTGCGCCGGGGTGATCTTCACGCAGCCGGTGCCGAAATCCTTGTCGACGTAGTCGTCGGCGATCACCGGGATCTCGCGACCGGTGAGCGGCAGCTTCAGCGTCTTGCCGACCATATGCGCGTAGCGCTCGTCTTCCGGATGCACCGCCACAGCAACGTCGCCCAGCATCGTCTCCGGACGGGTGGTGGCCACGACGACGCTCTCGTCGCTGCCCACGACCGGGTAGCGGATCGACCACATGTGGCCGTCGCGCTCGACGTTGGTCACTTCCAGATCGGACACGGCAGTGCCCAGCACCGGGTCCCAGTTCACCAATCGGTTGCCGCGGTAGATCAACCCCGCGCGATACCAGTCGATGAACACCTTGCGCACCGCGGCCGACAGGCCCTCGTCCATGGTGAAGCGCTCGCGCGACCAATCCGCGGTAGCGCCGATGCGGCGCATCTGGTTGGTGATGGTGGAACCGGATTCCTCCTTCCACTTCCACACCCGTTCGACGAACGCGTCGCGGCCCAGGTCATGCCGGGTCTGCTCCTCGACCGCCAGCTGGTTCTCCACGATCTTCTGCGTGGCGATGCCCGCATGATCGGTACCGACCTGCCACAACGTGTTCATGCCGCGCATGCGCTGATAGCGCACCAGCATGTCCATCACGGTTTGCTGGAACGCATGGCCCATGTGCAGCGTGCCGGTGACGTTCGGTGGCGGCAGCAGGATGCAGTACGGCTCGCCCTTGCCCGATGGCTTGAACGCACCACTGGCCTCCCAGCGCTCGTACCACTTCGACTCGATCTGGGCGGGTTCGAAACTCTTTTCCATCGGATACGCTCGGTCACGCGCAACAGGCGCGCAGTTTAGAAAGGGCAAGACCTCCATTGTACGGGAGCGGAGAGGGGCGCCAAAAGCGCGGTCACTGCGGCGGCAGTGGAGCGGAGCCGGGTGCGGCGATGTGGGCGCAGATCGGGACTGGGTGTGGTGCGTACGCGGCGGATACCGGATGGCCGGAGTCGTGCGGCCTGCGTCGACTTGCTGCAAGTCGGCAGGACGGCCCTCGCGGGATGGTTGGCCGGGCAGTGCGCGGAGCCTCGGCCCGCCATTCCTAGCGTAATCGAAGCTGGTTACACGAGCAGGGCTTTAGGGGTTGGGAGCGGTACCCCTCAGCCGCGCTTCTTGGCGCGAGATGGCTTTCCTCGCGGCGGACGCTTTATCGGCAGGTGCCGGATATACCGGGTGGCTAAGCGACAAATTGTATGCGAGTATTATTGTATACAACACGGCGATTCCGGTAGCCGAACCAACCCGGAGTGCTGCCCGCGCGACTAGATGTCCACCTCGAGGAGACGATAGTCCTTGCCCCATGACAACGCCAGCAAAGGATTTCACCGTTCTGCGATCTGTGCTGACGGCGCCGGTGCCGGAGTTGCTTCGCTTGCACATGCCCTTCCGGTTGTCCGCTGTCGGAATGCCATGGATGTGGAGCGCGCGAGATGAGTCGATCGGGCGTGAGGTTGGCATTGATTGGGGCACTGATTTCGGTCATTGCCGTGGCCGTCCCGCGCTTTGGCAGCGCTGATCCGGACAATGGCGCTGGCCGCCGCACCACGCTGGAAAAGATCCAGCGAACCGGTGTCATCACGCTGGGACATCGCGAAAACAGCATTCCGTTTTCCTATTTTGACGACCAGCAGCAGGTGGTGGGCTATGCCCATGACATTTCAGTGGCGATCTCGCGCGAAGTGGAACGGGAGCTTGGCGTGTCCAGCCTCACCCTGAAGCTGGTCCCGGTCACGTCGCAGACCCGGATCCCCCTGCTGGTCAACAACACCATCGATCTGGAGTGCGGCACCACCACGAACAACCGAACCCGCGGACGACAGGTGGGTTTCTCCACGAACTACTTCATCTCGGGCACGCGTTTCCTGACTCGCAAGGGCAGCGGCATCCACGACCTTGACGATCTGACTGGGCGCAATGTCGTGGTGTCGGCGGGCACGACGTCGGAAATCGTTCTTCGCCGGATCAATGCACAGCGCAAGCTCGGCATGCGCATCATCGCAGCGCGCGACCACGGTGATGCCTTCGTGGCGCTGGAATTCGGCAAGGCGATTGCCTTCATGAGCGACGCGGCCATCCTGTATGGAGAAGTCTCCAAGGCGAAGCGGCCCGATGATTGGCATGTCGTCGGCACGCCGATGACCGAAGAAGTCTATGCCTGCGCCGTGCGCAAGGGGGATGTCGAATTCAAGGCGGTGGCCGATCGTGCCATCCAGCAGATGATGCGCGACGGCGACATGCGCAAGCTCTACGCGCGCTGGTTCCAGGCGCCGATCCCGCCGCGCGATGTGAACCTGCATGTGCCGCTCGATCCAAAGTTGAGCGCGCTGTTCGCCCACCCCAACGATCTCCCGCTGCAATGAGCGGTCTTCCCGCAACGATGCGCACCCGCGCCCAGGCAGGGGTGGCGCCATGAACTATCACTGGGACTGGAGCGTATTCAGCCAGCTCACGATCACCACCGTCGATCGATATTGGCAGTGGATGCTGTCCGGACTGGCGCTGACCGTGCTGGTTGCCTTGCTGGCGTGGATGCTTGCGCTCGCGCTGGGCGTGTTGCTAGGCATCGCACGCACCGTTCCGTTCCGTCCGGCGCGCGCGGCGGTCGGTGTCTACGTCGAGGTGTTTCGCAATATCCCGCTTCTGGTGCAGCTGTTCTTCTGGTACTACATCGCGCCGGTGTTCCTGCCGCTGCCATTGCAGGACGTGATCAATACCGCGCAGCCGTTGCTGGTGCAGACGGTGACGGCCGTGTTATGCCTGGGCCTGTTCACGGCCGCCCGCGTCTGCGAGCAGGTCCGCGCCGGCATCGAAGCGCAACCGAAGGACCAGTTCAGCGCGGCGCTGGCGCTGGGCCTGAAACGACGCCAGGTTTATCGCTACGTGATCCTTCCGATGGCGTTCCGCGTCATCCTTCCGCCGCTGACCTCCGAGTTTCTCAACGTATTCAAAAACACGGCGGTCGTGCTGACGATCGGTCTGCTGGAGCTGACCGCGCAGAGTCGCCAGATTGGCGAATTCACCGGGCACATTTTCGAGGCCTTCATCGTCGCGACGCTGCTCTATTTCCTCATTGCGCAGACGGTGTCGCACCTGATGGGCCGGCTGGAACGGCGCCTGACGATTCCGGGCGAATCCGGAGGTGGCCGATGAACCTATCGCTGGACTGGAGCGTCCTGCCCGCTGCACTTCCGTTCCTGTTGCAGGGCATGGGTTTCTCGCTCGCGCTGCTGGTGGTCTCGCTGCTCGGCGGCTTGTTGCTGGGAACGGGGCTGGCGCTGATGCGCCTGTCCTCGAACGTGCTGGCGTCATCGTTAGCCGCGGTCTACGTCAGCATCTTCCGTTCGATCCCGCTGGTCCTGGCGATCTTCTGGTGCTACCTGCTGGTGCCGATGCTCATCGAGGCGGTGCGGGGCGTGCATACGCCGATCGGCCCGATGTATTCGGCGTTCATCGCGTACGTGATGTTCGAGGCGGCGTACTTCTGCGAGGTGATCCGCGCCGGCATCCTCAGCGTTCGGCGGGGCCAGACCAGTGCATCGCTGGCGCTGGGCCTGACCCGCGCGCAGACCATGCGCTACATCATCCTGCCGCAGGCACTGCGCACGATGATGCCGCTGATCCTGACCAAGTCGATCATCATTTTCCAGGACACCTCGCTGGTCTACGTGATCAGCGTCAGCGACTTCCTCGGCGCGGCAACCAAGATCGGCCAGCGTGACAGCCGCCTGATCGAGTTGTACCTGTTCGCCGGCGTGGTCTACTTCATCCTCTGCTTTGCGGCATCGAAATTCGTCGAGGCCCGGACGCACAGAAAAGTGGCGACATGATCAGCATAGAGAACGTGTCCAAGTGGTACGGCAAGACGCAGGTTCTTCACGACTGCAGCACCCGCGTCGCGGCTGGTGAAGTGGTGGTGGTGTGTGGGCCATCGGGCTCGGGCAAGTCCACCCTCGTCAAATGCATCAACGCGCTGGAGCCGATCCAGAATGGCCGCATCGTCATCGGCGATGACGTGATACCGGCACCCGCCTCGAAGTTGACCGCGATCCGCGCCCGCGTGGGCATGGTGTTCCAGCACTTCGAGTTGTTTCCTCACATGACCGTGCTGCAGAACCTCGTCTTCGCCCAGATCAAAGTGCTCAAGCGCTCGCACGAGGAGGCGCACTCGCGCGCCGTGGGCTACCTGAAGCGCGTCGGCCTTGCCAGTTTCGAGGCGAAGCATCCGGGCCAGCTGTCGGGCGGCCAGCAGCAGCGGGTGGCAATCGCGCGGGCTCTGTGCATGGACCCGGCGTGCATGCTTTTTGACGAACCGACCTCGGCGCTCGATCCGGAAATGGTCAACGAGGTGCTTGAAGTGATGACCGAACTGGCCGCTGAGGGCATGACCATGATGTGCGTCACGCACGAAATGGGTTTTGCCAGCAAGGTTGCCGACCGGGTCATCTTCATGGACGAAGGCCGCATTGTCGACGACTGCTCCAGCGACCAGTTCTTCGGTGGCACTACGCAATGTTCGGAGCGCGCACAGCGCTTTCTCTCGAAAATCATCAGCCATTGAACGAAGGGAGTTCAACCATGATCGACAAAGGTCCCAAGGATCAGTCCGTTTCCCTAGTTTCACGGCTGTCGAGCTGGATCGCGCAGCCGGAGCAGGTGCACGGCGTCTCGATCACGGAAAACGAATTGGCCGCGATCTTCGGTGTCAGCCGCACGCCGCTTCGCGAGGCGCTCAACTTCGCCAGCGCGATCGGCCTGATCCGACGCCAACGCAGCCGCTCGATCGAGATTCCGCCGTTATCGGGCGCCGACATGTTCCAGCTCTCGCGCACGCGCGAAGAACTGGAAGGCCTGATCACATTTCAGGTGTCCGAGCGCATAGCCGCCGGCGAGGTGTCCATCGAAGGTCTGGAGAAGCTCAACCAGCGCATGAGTGCGCTGGCGACGATCGGTGATACCGGCGTGCTGCTTGGCGCAGGCCTGGATTTCCACGAATACATGCGGGCGAACTCCGGCAACGACGTGGCGGCGGGACTGTTGCAGCAATTGATGTTGCGGTTGGAGCGGTACCGCCAGTGCATCCGCACACTGGACGACCGCTCCGGCCACATCGTCCACGAACACGGCCAGATCATCGACGCGATCCGCGCCGGCGATTCGGCGGGCGCCGCCAAGGCGGCTCGGGAGCACGTAGCCAATGCGCGCGAGTCGTATCGCACGCAGCTCGCCAAGCATGGTTTGTTTTGATCCGGCGGGCAGTCCGCCACGTTCCTGGCCGCGCCCAGGGGGAGTCGACGCGATGAGTTGTTCCACATTCCAGAGGATCACCCGGGGCTCGCTGGGGCTGCTGACAGCCACCTTGCTGGCTGTCACCGCCGCCGGTACGGCGCTGGCGGCGCAGAGTCCGATGGTGGTGTCGCAGTTCAAGGCGCACGACCTGAGCCGCAACGACCTGGGTGCCAGGACCGGCGACATCACCATCACCCGCAAGCAGGCGATGGAGGATCTGGATGCCCTGGGCGACGCCATCGCGGGAAACAGTTCCTATATCTGGTCGACCACCTTCCCATATCGCGACATGATCGAGCAGATGAAGGCGCGGTTGCCGGCCAGGGTCTCGGTCAACGGTCTGTCGACCCAGGTCAACAAGTTCGTGCGCCTGTTCGGTGACGATCACGCGCAAGTGGTCGACTGGACCAAGCGCATTCCGCAGGGCCGCCTGCCGTTCCAGTTCGGCAAGTCCGACACGCGCTATTTCATTTTTACCCTGGCGCCGGCTGGCTTCGTCAACAAGGAATTTCCGTACGTGCGGTCGATCGACGGCGTGCTGATCGACGAATGGGTGCGGGTGGCCGGCGACATCGCCCAGGGGCCTTACAGCTCGACCGCCGCGCGCGAGTCGAAGGGCTATGGCCTGCTGCCCTTCATCGACTACCTGCGTGGCGAAATGCGCCTGCCGATCAAACCCGACGCCGTGCTGGAAATGGTGTCGGAGAACGGGCGCGAGTCCACCCGCATGACGGTTCCCGTCTCCCCGGCGCCGGTGAAGCGCGAGCTGAGCACGTTCCGTCTGCCGGACGAAAGCCGCCTGCTCGAAGGCAACGTCGGCTACCTGCGCGTACCCGCACACATGGGCGAGAAGGCCAAACAGTTCATCGCCACGGTCGACAAGACCATGGACGAATTCCGCAATACCGACGCGTTGATCATCGACGCGCGCATGAGCGGCGGGGGCGCGCGTCGCGTGCTCAATTCGCTGTTCCCGTACCTGATGAAGGCCGATGACAAGCCGTACATCTTCAATGTCGCCAAGCTGCGCCTGCCCGAGAACGATCCGAACTTCGGCCCGCTGGCGGTGTTCGATGACGACGCCAAGCGTTTCCTGTACGTGCCCAACCCGGCAAACCCCGCGGATGAGGCCGAGGCTTACCGCGAGTTTGCCAGGACCTTTCGTCCGGTCTGGAACCCGCCGGCGGACAAGTTCACCGACTGGTACTTCATGACCCAGCGTCCGCGCGCGGACAAGCCGTACTACGGCAAGCCGGTGTACATGCTGGTCGACTGGGGCGTGGGCAGCGCCGGCGACATCTTCGCTTCGGCATTCAAGGGCTGGCGCAACGTCATCACGTTGGGCACGCCGACGATGGGCCGCAGCGGGCAGGGCGTGGTGTTTCCGCTGCCCAACAGCAAGCTCGGCGTGAATATCTCGACCATGGCCTCGTTCCAGAAAACCGGTGAGCGTTACGACACCGCCGGCATCCGCCCCGACATCGTCGTCGAGCCGGCGCCGACTGACTGGTTCGGTGCGACCGACACCGTGCTTGAGCGCGCGCGCGCCATGATCGCGGTGCGATTGGCCGACGAGGCAGCGGCAAGATGATTCGTATCATCCCGTCGAGTGGAGTGAAACGGTGGGCGCTGGTCACGGTACTGGCTGCCGCCATGCCCACCGCGTGGGCGTCGTCCCCGGTACCATCGGCCGGCGCGCCGACGGATGCTGATCGTGCCCTGGCGCGTGAAGTGATCGAGCAGTTGATCCGCATCCCCACGGCCAAGGGTAATGGTCAGGTGCCGGTACTCGCGGCGGCGCTCGCGCAACGCTTCCGCGACGCGGGCTTTGGGGCTGATGATATCCAGATCATCCCCTCGCAAAGCGATGCCGACAGCACCGCCGCGCTGGTCGTGCGCTATCGCGGCCAAGCGGGCTCGCCGCGGTTGCCGGTAGCGATACTCGGCCACATGGACGTGGTTGGCGCGGTGGCATCCAACTGGAGTGTCGATCCGTTCGTGCCGGTCGAGAAGGACGGCTACCTGTACGGCCGCGGCAGCGTCGACAACAAAGCCCAGGTCGCCTTGGTCGCGACCAGCTTCATCCGCCTCAAGCGCGCCGGCTGGGTGCCTTCGCGGGATCTGGTGCTGGCGCTTTCCGGTGACGAGGAATCGGGCAGCCGGACCACGCAGCTGCTGACCCGGCATCCTTGGGTCAGAAACGCCGAGTTTGCGCTGAATGCGGATTCTGGCACGGGCGACATGAGTGCGGATGGCTCGAACAAGGCCTTCTTCATCCAGGCGGCGGAAAAGACTTCCGTGAGCTACAAGGTGGAGACGCGCAACAGCGGCGGCCACAGCTCGGTGCCGCGCCCGGACAATGCGCTCTACGACATGGCCGTCGCGCTCCACGCGCTGCGAGAAGTGCGCTTCCCGGTGCAGTTCAACGACATCAACCGGGCGATGGTGACCGAGCTGGTGGCCGAGCGAGGCGGCGCGCTGGGCAAGGCGTTCCGGACCTTGCTCGACCATCCCGGGGATGCCGCGGCGCGTGCGGTCGTGGAGCAGTCGCCGGAGGACGCCCATGTGCTGTGGACGACCTGCGTGCCGACGATGGTGGAAGGCGGCAAGGCACGCAACGCGCTGCCGCAGAACGTCAGCCTCACGGTGCACTGCCGGATCTTCCCCGGCGTGTCGCCCGAGTCGGTGCGGGACACGCTGGCCGCGGCGGTTGCCCCGGCAAACGCACGGGTCAGCATCGACGCGGCGCGCGCCTCCAGCCCGGCGTCGCCGATCCACCCCGGCTTGTTCGCTGCGGTCCGCAAGGCGGTCGACGTGAACTATCGCGGGGCCACGCTCACGCCGCAGATGTCATCGGGCGGCACCGACGGCCGCTATTTCCGCCTCGCCGGCATTCCCACCTACGGCGTGGGCAGCCTAGTGCAGGTGCGTCCGGACGATGACCGGGCCCACGGCATCGACGAGCGCGTCCGCCTCGATTCGTTCGCGCGTGAACTCGACTTCTGGGACGTCCTGCTGAAGGACATCGCCGGCGATTCGCCAGCCGGCCGCCATGGGCAACCGCCCCCTGATCAACAACGGCATCAACGGAGCTAAAGCATTGCAACACGACAACACCATGCCGGTAACGGCGGAACCCGTGCGCAGGGTCACATGCCCGGTGTCGCGGGTCGGCGACGGTAGCGCGCATCACTTCTTCGGCTACTACAACAAACCGGTATGGAGCGCCGACGGCCGCCGCATGCTGGCCAATCGCGTGAACGTCATGCAGGGCGAGCTGGGCCAACACTTCGCTGCGCAGGTCGGCTATTTCGACATGACCGATGGCGAACGTTTCCATGCCATCGGCGAAACCACCACCTGGAACTTCCAGATGGGCTGCCAGTTGCAGTGGCTGGAGAACACGCCGTCCAGCGTGATTTTCAACACTCGCAGCTTCGCGGCCAAGGATGCGTACGCGGATTTCGGCTCGACCATCGTGGATCTGGATACCGGCGCCACGCGAACGCTGCCGCTGCCCGTGTACGTGGTCGCGCCCAGTGGCGAGTTTGCGCTCTGCATCGACTATGACCGCCTGCAGCTGGCGCACCCGACCATCGGCTATTTCCCTCACACGCTGCGCCAGCCGTTGCCGCTGGCGCCGGCCGACGAGGGCATCCGGCGCATGGACCTGGCCACCGGCAAGCACACGCTCATCGTGACGATGGCACAGCTTCGCCAGATGCAGCCAGTTGCATCGATGGAGCGGGCATTCCACTGGGTGACACACTTGGAGATCGCGCCGGGCTCGGCACGCTTCCTGTTCCTGCATCGCTGGACCGAATGCATCGACGACGAAACCCGCTGGCTGCACCGGCTGTTCACCGTCAATGCCGACGGCAGCAACCTGCGCCTGCTGGAATGTGGTGACCATCCGCTACCGCCGCTGGGCGCACCGCCAAGCGGCATCTTCGACTACGAAAAGGCGATCTGGCAGTTATCGCACCCGACCTGGCGCGATGATGGCCACGTGATGGTCTGGGGCCCGCATCATGCCCAGGCCAACTACCACCTTTACGACGACTGCACCGGGCAGGTGGAGGTGGTCGGGCGCGGCGTACTCAACGAGAACGGGCACATGACCTACTCGCCGGACAAGCGCTGGATCCTGTCCGACACCTACCCGGACGATAAGGACCACCGTCTGCTGATCCTGTTCGACACGCAGACCGGCCAGCGCATCGACATCGGCCGTTTCTACACCGACCCGGCGCTGGGCAAGATCAACCGTTGCGACCTGCATCCGCGCTGGAGCCGTTGCGGCACAAAGGTCTGCATCGATTCGGTACACGACTACGAGCGCCAGCTGTACGTCGTGGATGTGGGCGCCGTGGTGGGGCATCCGGCGAGCTGAGCGTGCCTAGGAAGGCGAGTCGGGCCCGGGCTCGATTGGCGTCACCGATCGCGCGAGGCGGTCGATGCACGAACTGACGAGGGCGACGGCAGGGCGGCCGCGCCACCCACTGGAATGCCCTGGGCGTCCCGTTGCGGAACCCGCTCGGGGCATCGGCTTGGCGAACCCGCGGAAAACCCGCCTCGCGCCGCATGACGGAATACCCCTGTGAAGTTGTCTCCTCAAGGAACTCTTCGCTCGGAATACTTGTATACATCTACCTTGTATAATTGTATACATTTGCCTGGGGCGACGAGTCCCCGCCTCTGTGGCATCGCCACCAAGGCCATGCAAGTCATTGAAAAACACAACTGGAGTGGAGTATGCGACGCAAGACCACGAAGCTGTTCGAAGCCATTTCCGTTGCGCTTATCATCGGTGCGGGGGTGCCATCCATCGCCTTGGCAGGTCCGCAAGCGCAGAGCGCGGTTCCGGCGCAAGCCACCAAGTCGGACGCGACCTACCTGGACGGCGTCCAAGTCACCGGCTCGCGTATCCGCCAGGCGGACATCGAGACGGCGCAGCCGATCCAGATAATCACCCGCAACGACATCGAGAAGCAGGGTTTCCAGAGCGTCGGCGACATCCTCCAGAACATCACGGCCACCGGCAATCCACCGCTCAGCCGCGCCAGCCCCAGCAGCTCCGGCCCGAACGCCGGCGGCACCTACATCAGCCTGCGCGACCTGGGCGCCGAGCGCACTCTGGTCCTGATCAACGGCAAGCGCATGGGCGTGGGCATCAACGGCCGCGCGGACCTGTCGTTGATTCCCGCCGCCGCGGTGGAAAGCATCGAAGTACTCAAGGACGGCGCCTCGTCGACCTACGGCTCCGACGCGATCGCCGGCGTCATCAACATCATCACCCGCAGCAATTTCGACGGCAGCTCCATCAGTGCTTACTACGGCCAGTACGACGAAGGCGACGGCGCGGTCAAGAAAGTCGAGTTCGTCACCGGGTTCAAGAACGAGCGCGGTTCGCTGACCCTGGCCGCCGAGCTGGCGCAGGAAGACCGCGTCGCGGCGGCCGACCGTCCGTGGAGCCGATACCCGCGCTCGTACCTGCACCCGGAGCGCGACTGGAGCACCACCAGCGACCAGGGCGGTTTCGTCAGCAAGGCCAGCGATGCCCTGCCGAACGTCGTCTACTCGGGCAATACCCGGGTGATGCTGCGTCCGGGCGGCGACCCGCGCAACCGCGCCGACTATATCAATCAGGACGTGGACACCGGCCGCTGCACACCGGCCTCGTTGGCCAACCCGGGTCCAGGCACCTGTACGCCGGGCTCGATCGCCGGCAAGCACAATTCGCAGGAACTGGCCGATACGCTGATCCCGCGCGACTGGCACTCGATGTACGCCGACGGCCGCTTGAACCTCAGCGAGAACCTGCGCCTGACGACCAACCTTCTGTACACCAAGCGCTCCAGCACGCGCGTCACGGCCGGGCGCCCGCTGCAGAGCAACACCTACGGCATCGCGGTATCGAAGGACAGCTACTTCAATCCCACCGGCGCAGACATCACCAACTGGTGGCGCCGCACTCAGGAAGTGCCGCGCGAGACGCGCAACGACCTGAGCACCCTGCGTTTCGCCACCGCACTGGAAGGCCATTTCGAGGTCGGTGAGCGGTGGTTCGACTGGGACGTGTCCTACGTCCACAACAAGAACAATCTCAACATGTCCAGCGGCTCGGACATGGGGTTGAACCGCATCACCGCCGCCGTCGGTCCGTCGTTCCGCGACGCCAGCGGCAAGCTGGTCTGCGGCACCGCGGCCAAGCCGATCGCCGGCTGCGTGCCATGGAGCCCGTTCGTTCCCTACGGCACCGTCGCCGACGGCGGGCTGACCGGCAACAAACCGCTGCAGGACTATCTGTTCCACGTCGAGCAGGACCGCGGCATGACCGCCACCTCGGTGCTCGCGGCCAACCTGTCCGGCAGCGTGATGCGGCTGCCCGCCGGTGAACTGGGCTTTGCGGTCGGTGCCGAGCAACGCAAGGAACGCGGCTCGTTCATCCCCGACGCGATGTCGGTTTCCGGACTGTCCACCAACCAAGGTGACAATCCGACCCGCGGCGAATACTCGGTAAAGGAGCTCTACGCCGAGTTCCAGATCCCGGTGCTGGCCGATCTGCCGTTTGCCAAGGAGCTGACGCTCAACCTGGCCACGCGCTATTCGGACTACGACACCTTCGGCAGCACCAGCAACCACAAGTTCGGCGTGAAGTGGAAGCCGCTCGACACGTTGCTGCTGCGCGCCACGTTCGCCGACGGCTTCCGCGCGCCGACGATCTCGGACATGTTCGCCGGCACCTCGGAAACCGCTTCGGTGTTTACCGATCCCTGCGATGTCGTGTACGGCAGCTCGGCGACCAACGCCACCACGCGCGCCAACTGCCGCCGTGACCTGGGCGCGGCCGCGGACACTTTCCGTCAGCTCAACTCGGCGGGCCTGCCGGTAACTTCACCCAACTCCAACGCGCCCACGCCGTTCTACTCCGGCTCCAATCCGTCGTTGAACCCGGAGTCCTCGCGTTCCAGAACGCTGGGTGTGGTGTGGAGCCCGTCCTTCCTGGAAGGCTTCAACATGGCGGTGGACAAGTGGAACATCCGCATCACCGACATCATCGTCGGCGACACGCCCAAAGCCATGCTGGAGGACTGCTACGTGCTCGGACTGGCTGATCGATGCGGCATGCGCCCGGGCAACGGTTTCGCCCGTGATCCGGCCACCGGCACGGTGACCAGCATGTACTTCGGCGGCACCAACGCTGGCTTCCGCGACGTGGAAGGCTACGATCTGGATCTGTCCTACCGTTACAACGCCGGCGACCTAGGCGACTTCCGCATCCAGTCCAGCTCGACCTACGTGGTGCACGACCTCAACACCAGTTCCAACCAGCCGCAGCTGCCGCTGTCGCGCATTGGCTGGGGTTCGGACTTCCGCCTGCGCTCCAACCTCAACATCGGTTGGGAGAAGGGCAGCTTCGGCGCCACGTTCACGACCCGCTACTTCTCCTCGATGCGCGAGAACTGCGTGTTCTTTACCCCGAGCCCGGCCGGTGTACCGCCGGTCACCGAACCGCACCTGGAGTGCAACGAGATCGTGTGGGCACCGACCGGCGTGCTGCGGTCCGACGGTACCCCGGAAAGCCAGATCTCCCGTCGACGGAAGGTAGGCTCCACCACGTTCCACGACGCGCAACTGCGCTATGAGACGCCGTGGAACGCGCGGGTCACGGCGGGTGTGAACAACCTGTTCAAGAAGCAGGGCCCGATCATGTACTCGTTCCCCTCCTCGGGCGCGCCGTACTACGGTGGCTTCGACCAGGGGCGTTTCCTGTACGTGCGCTACACCCAGAAGTTCTGAGCCGTTCTGGCCTGACCCGCGTCGCGCACCAAACGGGAAAGCGGCGCGGGCCAGCAGGACGTGATTTTGAACGTGAGCAGACAGTCACCCGCCACGGCGGATGACTGTCCATTCGCCGGTCCGGGCTCGTGCCGCGTTTTGGGTGGGTGAGCCCGGGCCGGATTTCGTGCCCACCTCGTCTTGCGCGCTCGTCTTTTGTCCATGATATTTGGCGTATCGAGACGGCGTGGTGTGTCATCTTCGAGTTTGTTGGATTCACCACGCGGGAGGCTTCATGCGCTCTGTGTCCAGGTTTGTTCGAGCCGTCATCCTCGGTGCCGTCGGCGGCATCGCTATCGCGACTGGCGCCGCGCATGCCCAGCAGTCGATCGGCGCGGCTGATCCCCATGCGTGGCTGGAGAGCGTCGAAGGTGAGAAGGCGCTGGAATGGGTCAAGGCCCGCAATGCCGCCACCCAGGCCGAGCTGACTTCCACGCCGGCATTCGAGCAGCTGCAAGCGCAGATCCTCGCCGTGCTGGATTCGGACGTGAAGATTCCGACTGTCAGCAAGATCGGCGGGCATTACTACAATTTCTGGAAGGACGCGCAACACGTGCGCGGCCTGTGGCGCCGCACCACGCTGGCGGAGTTCCGCAAGGACAAGCCGCAGTGGGAAACCGTGCTCGACCTGGATGCCTTGAACAAGGCCGAAGGCAAGGCATGGGTGTGGAAGCGGGTGGAATGCCTGGCGCCGGAATACCGCCGCTGCCTGATCGGCCTTTCACCAGGCGGTTCCGATGCCGAGGTTACGCGCGAGTTCGATCTGACCAGCAAGACCTTCGTGCAGGACGGTTTCTTCCGTCCGCAAGCCAAGGGCCGGTTGAGCTGGATCGACATCGACACGGTTTACGTGATCACCGACTTCGGCCCGGGTTCGTCCAACAAGGCCGGCTATTCGCGCTTCGTCAAGCAGTGGACGCGTGGCACGCCGATGGCGTCGACCACCACCGTGTTCGAAGGTCCGGCCGACAACATCGGCTATGGCCTGTATGCCCGGCGCGACCACACCCCGGGTTTCGTGCGCGATTTCATCCTGCACTACCTCACCAGCCGCGACACGGCGCTGTACCTGCGCCATGGCGATACGTTGCGCAAGATCGATGCGCCCGATACGGCCACCAAGCTGGTGCATCGGGAATGGCTGACCATCCAACTGCGCGAGCCTTGGCAGGTCGGAGGCAAGACCCATGTCGCCGGCTCGCTGCTCGCCACGAAGTTCGACGAGTTCATGGCCGGCAAACGCCAGTTCGACGTGTTGTTCGAGCCGACCGACCGCGCCTCCCTGAGCGAGGTCACCTGGACCCGCTCGCAGCTGATCCTCAACGTGCTCGAAGACGTCAGGAGCCGGCTCAGCGTGCTCACCCCCGGCAAGGATGGCTGGACCGAGACCGCGTTTGCCGGGGCGCCGGCGATGGACCATGTTTCCGTCGATGCGGTGGACAGCACCGACAGCACGGCAGTGTGGATGACCGTCACCGGTTTCCTGACACCCACGACCTTGTCGCTGGCCGAGGTCGGTCGCCCGCCGGAAGTGCTCAAGGCCACGCCGGCATTCTTTGACGATACCAAGGCCATCGTCGAGCAGCATTTCGCCACCTCGAAAGATGGCACCCAAGTACCGTACTTCGTGGTTCGCGCGAAGGATTTGGCCTTCGATGGCAGCACCCCGACGCTGATGACCGGCTACGGAGGCTTCGGCGTCTCGCGCCTGCCCAAGTACTCCGGCGCCGTCGGCAAGGGCTGGCTGGAGAAAGGCGGCGCCTACGTGATGGCCAACATCCGCGGCGGCGGCGAATACGGACCACGCTGGCACCGGGCCGCATTGAAGGCCAACCGCTACAAGGCATACGAAGATTTCGCCGCCGTCGCGCAGGATCTGGTGACGCGCAAGATCACCTCGCCCAGGCATCTCGGCATCCAGGGCGGCAGCAACGGCGGCCTGCTCATGGGCAACATGTTGACCCAGTACCCGCAGCTGTTCGGCGCGGTGGTGGTGCAGGTGCCGCTGCTGGACATGCGGCGTTACCACGAGCTGCTGGCCGGCGCGTCGTGGATGGCCGAGTACGGTGACCCGGACAAGCCGGCGGAGTGGGACTACATCAAGACCTTCTCCCCGTACCACCTGTTCGACCCGGGCAAGAACTACCCGCCGACCCTGTTCACCACCTCCACCCGCGACGACCGCGTCCATCCTGCCCACGCGCGGAAGATGATGGCCAGAATGCTGGCGGCCGGAAAAAACGTGCGTTACTACGAGAACATCGAAGGCGGCCATGGTGGCTCGGCCAACAACAAACAGGCCGCTTACATGAACGCGCTGGCGTACACGTTCTTGTGGAAGCACTTGAGCGATTGAGCGACCCTTTCGCACGGATGCGGTCGTCGACGAGGTCAAGGTGCGGCAGACGCGCCCGCTGGATCCGCTCCGCCGGTCATCCGTCGGGATTGCATCCAGGTGAAGGTTCGCGAAGGCGCGGTGTGAATCAAGGCGACCAGCCGTCGGCGTGACGATGGCTGGCGAAAAGGAAGTGCTTGGCCCGTGGCTGGCCCAGGCCGAAGGCGCCAGGCTCTGGCTGCTGGTGGTGAGCGAACTGCGCAACGCGGTTTGAGAATGCGTGGAACGGACTCGGCCCAAGGAGCCACAGGCAGGGTCGGCGGCACGTACCAGAAGGTGTACCAGGCGCGGTTGGCGATCTTGGTCTGCGACTGATGTTCGATGTGCAGCCAGATCAACGCCAGCACGGTGACCAACGGCAGCGCCGCGATCAGTCCGCCGAGGCGGTCGCTGCGTTTGGCCGCTTCGGACACGACCACCACCGCGGCGGCGATCAGGTATTTGCTGACGAGCCAGGCCAGCGGGTGCTCCGGGAAAGGAGTCAGTTGGCGGGCGCGAGTCGGTGGGCAGGCGGGGAAAGGCCGCGCAGGAAGGCGGCGAAGCTCGCCAGGTTGGCCTGCCAGCCGTCGGGATCGCGTGCCTCGACCAGGGTCGAGGCACCGTGCACGCCGACCTTGGGCTGGTAGTGCACGATGTTGGCGCCGTGCGCGTCGCGCAATACCTCGGCCACTCTGCCGGCTTCTTCCGGCCCCGTGGTGATGTAGAACGGCAGGGCCACCTTGGAAGCCGCGCGCTTGATCAGGTTCTTGTCGTTGAAGTATTCGCCCGGCGAGAAGCTGGCGATGGCGCTCAGGCCTTGCGGATGTTTCGCGGCCAGCATGATCACCAGCGATGAACTGTAGGAACTGCCTACCGCGACGATCCGTTCGTAGTGCTGCGCGCGGGCCCAGGCCAGGGCGGCTTCGAGATCGGGCAGCGCGGCCAGGTAATCCACCGACGCGCCGAGCTCCGCCACGGTCTCGTTGTGACCACCGAACAGGTTGCCGCCGGAGCGTTGGTCGATCGCGAGGGTGTCGAAACCCAATTTCTGCAGCGCCGGCACCACGCTGTCGTATTCGTGCCGGTTCGCGTGGGCCTGGTGGAACAGCAGGGCAATGCTCCGGCTGTGCGGCTGCGCCTGGCTGAGTGTGCCGTACACGGTCACGCCGTCGGCGGCGTGCAGGGTCAGCGGTTCGCCGGCCAGCGCCACGACGGGCAGGCACAACAAAATCAGGCAGGCCCAGCGGAAGAGGCGGGCACGGACAGCGCTGGTCGTGATCATCACACAGCTCCTCGGGGATATCCGGCGCAGGCTACGTGAGGCCTCGGGCAAAGGCCAGCGAGGCGGTGCAGCGACTCAGCGCGCGCGCAGCTCGCGGCCGCAGCTGTGCACCTCGTCGACCAGCACCCGCACGTGCTCGGGGTTCACTTCCGGCGTGATGCCGTGCCCGAGATTGAAGACGTGGCCGGGGTGGTTGCCGTAGCTGTCGAGTACGGCGCAGGCCTCGCGGCGGATCACGTCGGGGCTGGCGCGCAGGATCGCGGGGTCGAGGTTGCCCTGCAATCCCCTGGCGCCGAATCGCACATGCTCTTTACATGGGAGCGGGCAGGGCGGGCGCCAGGTGCAACTCCAACGAAGGTGACTGGGCGGCTTGCATATCCGCGACCCGCGTCAGCACGTGCGCGAAAACCAGGTTCAGCGGAATCGACAGCAGGTCGTCCAGCATCATCACGGAGTTGTATCGCAGCAGCTCATCGAGCTCCTCGGCTCGCAGGCCGAGACGAAGCACCGCTTGGCCAAGGATGTTCGAAATCAACCACAGCGCCCACCATAGCCGCAACACGCCGGGCGTCTGGAGGCGTTCCCATCGGTTCGGGTCGGCGCTGGCGCGCCATATCTCATTCATCGCCTGAAACGGTTTCAGCAGACAGGCGAACGGCACGAAATACCAGCCAACCGCCCAGCCTGGGCTGCAGTCCAGCCGATGCGCGCCCATGGCCCGCACATTGCGTGCGGCACGGTATATCCACATGCCTGCGAACACGAAGGTGATCAGAAGCAGCAGCACGTTGGGAAGAGAGATCAGCGTTTCCGCCAGGTCACTTGCCTCTGCCCTGATCTGGAAGGAGACCGGATCACTGACATCGCCATCGATCAACTGTCGGAAAATGTGCCGCTGATAGCCCGAGCTGATCAGCGACATCACGTTGAAAGCAACGGCTACCTGGAGCAACAGCCGCAGCCGGCGTGTCAGCGGCTGCAAATCCCTGTACGTGTATTCCATGAGCCCCCCGGATCGCCCTTTGGTCGGCCGATGGTCCATGAGGGCGTCGGTCTTGTCGAGCGGTATCGATGGAGGGTGCCGGCCCGATCGCTATGCCAGCTCGAAGTACTGGTGATGTCCTGCTTTTCTGTGAGGAGCGCCGGCGTGAACGCATTTGAATTGGCCGGCAGCTGTCGTCACGATGCGTTTGTCTGCACGATCAGTTCAAGCTTTTCATGATGTTGCCGCTCAGGATATGCAGAGCGACGTCTCGTATCTCAAAAATGCGGGATTGATTCGAATGGGCATTGGCGAGGAATGGCGACGCGAGTGCGGCGTCGGGTATTTGCCAAGTGGGAGCGTGGGAGAGGCCCTCGGGCTGATGGAGCGTGCTGCGCGTGGTGCGCATGGACCTGGGGTAGGGACCTTCCAGGTCGGATTGTGGTGACTTCAGCCGCCGCGCAGGATGCGTCCGTAGATGTGCACTTCGTCCACCAACACTTTTACGTGGTCGGGATCGACTTCCGGCGTGATGCCGTGGCCGAGGTTGAAGACGTGGCCGGGGTGGTTGCCGTAGCTGTCGAGTACGGCGCGGGCCTCGTGGCGGATCACGTCGGGGCTGGCACGCAGGATCGCGGGGTCGAGGTTGCCCTGCAGGGCAACCTTGCCGGCGACAGCGCGGCGGGCATCGGCCAGGTCCATCGTCCAGTCGACGCCGAGCGCGGCGCAACCGGTGTCGGCCATCTCGGCGAGGTGCTGGCCGGCGCCCTTGGAGAACAGGATCGCCGGCAGATCGCGGGCGTGCGGATCAGCCTTCAGCGCGGCGACGATCTGCGCCATGTAGCGCAGCGAGAATTCGCGGAACGGCGCCGGGCCGAGCAGGCCGCCCCAGGTGTCGAAGATCATCAGGGCCTGCGCGCCGGCCGCGGCCTGGGCGATCAGGTAGTGCGTGACGGAGCGAGCCAGCGTGTCGAGCAGCTGGTGGGCAAGCTTCGGCTCGTTCCAGCACATCGCCTTCAAGGTGGCGAAGTCGCGCGAACCGGCGCCTTCGACCATGTAGCAGGCCAGCGTCCACGGGCTGCCGGAGAAGCCGATCAGCGGCACGCGGCCGTGCAGCTCCCGGCGGATCAGGCGCACCGCGTCCATCACGTAGCGCAGTTCGCCGTCCATGTCGGGCACGGCGAGCTTGGCGATGTCGGCAGCACTGCGCACCGGGCGGGCGAACTGCGGGCCCTCGCCGTGCGCGAACGTGAGGCCCAGGCCCATCGCGTCGGGGATGGTGAGGATGTCGGAGAACAGGATCGCGGCGTCCAGTTCGAAGCGCTCAAGCGGCTGCAGGGTCACTTCGCAGGCGTACTCGGGATTCTGCGCCAGGCCCATGAAGCTGCCGGCGCGCTCGCGGGTGGCGCGGTATTCCGGCAGGTAGCGGCCGGCCTGGCGCATCACCCAGATCGGCGTGGTGTCGGTGGGTTCGCGGCGCAGTGCGCGCAGGAAGCGGTCGTTCTTCAATACATCAGTCATTTCAATCAGCGTCCGTACGGGCCTTCCAGCCCCTGGGCAAACATCAGGCGAAAGCCGCGCTTGAGCTGCGCGTCGCGGGCTTTCTCGAAGGCGGCGACCGCCTCGTCGCGCTCCAGGAACTGCTCGCGCTTCATCGTGGCGCGGCCGCCCTGGGCACCGGATTCGCGGTACAGCGTCCAGCCGCCGAGCAGGTCCTGCTCCAGCGTGATCTGGACGTAGCGTGGTGCGTCGGTACTGCCGGGCACGGTTTGCAGGTAGAGGCGCATGGGTTCCAGGGATGCAGCACGAACGGGCGCGTAGCCGGACGGCACAGTTTATAGGATTTGCGCGGGTACACCCCGGCTGCGAATGCCGCAGGCCACGCAGGGGAGGCTGCGCCCGCCGTTCCCGGGTAACAGCAAAGCAAGAGTCGGCGGGCGGCGCCCGCTCTGGCCGTTGCGGACTATCCGGCGGTTTGCAGTGTGGCGAGGATATCGGCCTCGTCCACCCCGCCGACGATCTCGGCCCGCCCGATGCCGCGCCACAGGATCAGCCGCAGCGCGCCGGCGGTGTTCTTCTTGTCCAGCCGCATCAGCGTCAGCAGCTGCTGTGGGTCCATGCCGGGCGGAATCGAGGTGGGCAGGCCAAGTTTTTTCAGCAGATGCCGCAGCCGCAAGGTATCGGCGTCCACGCTCATGCCCAATCGCTCGGACAGCTGCGCGGCCAGCAGCATGCCGATCGCCACGCCTTCGCCGTGCAACAGGGTGGTGTAGTGGCCGGCGGTTTCCAGCGCATGGCCGAAGGTGTGGCCGAAGTTGAGCAGGGCGCGTTCGCCCTGTTCGGTTTCGTCGCGGGCGACTACACCGGCCTTGTACTGGACCTTGCGCGCGACCGCTTCCTGCACGGTGGCCTGATCGCGCGCGGCCAGCGCGTCGGCGTGTTGTTCCAGCCAGGCGAAGAACGGCTCGTCGCCGATCGCCGCGCCCTTGACCACCTCGGCCAGGCCGGCGCGGTATTCGCGTTCGGGCAGGCTGGCCAGCGTGTCGATGTCGGCCACCACCGCGCGCGGCTGGTGGAACGCGCCGGCGAGGTTCTTGCCGACCGGCAGGTTGACCCCGGTCTTGCCGCCGACCGAGGAGTCGACCATCGCCAGCAAGGTGGTCGGCATCTGGATGAAGTCGATGCCGCGCATCCAGCAGGCTGCGCTGAAGCCGGCCAGGTCGCCAACCACGCCGCCGCCCAGCGCGATCACGCAGGCGTCGCGGGTGGCGCCGAGCTGGCCCAGCGCTTCCAGTGCGCGGCCGACATTGGCGAACGTTTTGTGTGCCTCGCCGTCGTCGAGCAGGAACGACGACCAGTGCAGCCCGGCAAGCCCCACCTCGATACGCGGCAGGTACAGCGGCGCCACCGTGGTGTTGCTGACCACCAGCGCGTGCCGGCCGCGCAGCATGGCGCGCCAGCGTGCGTGCTCGGCGAGCAGGCCGGCGCCGATCCAGACCGGGTAGCTGCGCTGGCCGAGGGCGACGGTGATGGTCTGGAACGCGGGGTCGTTCATGCGGTCTGCCTGGGCCATGCGCCGGGGCGCTGCCAATGGTGGTCGATCAGCGCGATGCAGCGTTCGCTGGCGGCAGCGACGCCACCGTGTTCGCCGGGCACCGCAAGGTCGGCCAGTTCGCGGTAGATCGGTTCGCGCACCCGCGCCATCGCCTGCAGCCGCTCGCGGCGGTCGGGTACCGCCAGCAGCGGGCGGCGGTGGTCGCGTTCCAGCCGTTCCAGTTGCTGCTCGATCGTGGTCTGCAGCCACACCACGTAGCCACGCTCGCCCAGCTGCCGGCGGTTGGGCTCGGCCAGCACCACGCCGGCGCCGGTTGCCAGCAGCACGCCCGGACGGCGGCTGCATTCGTCCAGCAGCGCGCTTTCGCGCTGGCGGAAACCGGCCTCGCCCTCGATCTCGAAAACTGTATTCACGTCGACGCCGCAATGACGCTCGATCTCCTGGTCGAGATCGACGAACGTCAGGCCATAATGCGCGGCAAGTCGTCGCCCGATCGAGGTCTTACCGGCGCCGGTGGGGCCGATGAGGAACAGGTTGTGCGACGGGTTCATGGGCAAATGCTAACAGGGCGGATGAGCCTGGGCAGATCGATGGGAGGGTGGTGGTGAGCGAACGTATCCTGCTGGCCGGATGCGGCGATCTGGGCGAACGCGTGGCGCAACGCCTGCGGGCGCGCGGTGACGAGGTATGGGCGCTGCGGCGCCAGCCGCCGGTGCGGGACAGCCACGGCATCCACTGGCTGCATGGCGACCTGACCGATCCGGCCAGCCTGCGCGGATTGCCTGCTGGTATCAGCCGGCTGGTCTACCTGCCGGCGCCGGCGGCACGCGACAAGGCGGCATACCGCGCGATCTTCGTCGATGGCTTGCGTCACCTGCTCGACGCGCTCGATGTCCGCAAGATGGAACACGTGGTGCTGGTTTCCTCCAGTGCCGTGTATGGCGAGCACGACGGCGACTGGGTCGACGAGGCCACCCCGACCGATCCGCCGGGATTCAACGGCGCGGTGCTGCTCGAGGCCGAGCAGTGGCTGGCGGAACAGCCGCTGCGCTCGACCGTGCTGCGGCTGGCGGGACTGTACGGGCCGGGTCGGCTGCAGCTGATCGAACGCCTGCGTGCGGGACAGCTGCGGGTGCCGCGCGAGACACCGCATTGGGCCAACCGGATCCACGTCGACGATGCCGCCGCGGCGATCGTGCACCTGCTGGGGTTGAAGTCGCCGCAGCCGCTGTATGTCGGTGTGGACGACACGCCCATGCCGCTCGACGAGCTGTATGACTTCCTCGCCGCCCTGATCGACGCCCCGCTGCCTGCCGCGGGCGCAGCACCGGTCGGTGTGGGCAGCAAGCGGCTGAGCAATGCGAGGCTGCGCGCCAGTGGCTGGGTGCCGCAATGGCCGGATGCGCGCGAAGGCTATGCGGCGTTGCTTGAGGACTGAGGACAAGCTTGCGGGCGCGCCTGCGGCGTTACGCTCAGCCAAACCAGGCGAGGGTGGAACCTGGCGAGACGTCCATTCGGCGTGGCTTCGAAGTGTCAACGTGGTGTGATTTTGCAGTGCGGCTTGTCCGGACCGACAGCGGCGGGACAGACTCGAATTTCAGGGGGAAGCGCAGCGTGCCGCTCGCACGATTCCACGGGAGATTGACGCCATGTCGGTAGCCAAGGTCATTGAAATCAACGCCTCGTCCAACAAGGGCATCGAACATGCCGTGCAACACGGCCTGAGCAAGGCCGCGGAGTCGGTGAAGAACATCAAGGGCGCCTGGGTCAACGAGATCAAGGTGGTCACCAGGGACGACGGCACGGTCACCGAGTGGCGCGTCAACCTGAAGGTGAACTTCGTCGTCGATTGATCAACCAGGGCTGGGGGATCGGGGACGGCAGCGCGAGCTTCCCCGATTCCCGATTCAGCCGTGGCTGAGCCCCATCACATGCCGGTCGTCGTCGTACTCCACGCAGGTATCGGCCAATGCCGGCAGGGTGGCCAGCGCATGCCGGCTGAGCCGCTCGAAATGCGCCAGGAACCGTTCCATCGCGGCGGCGTCCATCGCCAGCGGCGCATGCCGTGCCAGCAGGTCCTGTTCCTGCTCGCCACGCCAGCGGCGCACGATGTCCCAGCTCGGTGCCTGCAGCACGATCAGCGCATCGAACTTGCGCCAAAGCGGCTGGTAGCCGCGCAACTGCTTGTTGACCCAGTGGCGCCAGCTGCCGTCGGGGTCCTCGATGCGCTCCAGTTCGTTGACAGGTCTGGCCAGTGCAGCCTGCAGTTGCGGCCGGATGCCCAGCGCCCAGCCTTCCACGATCACCAGCTGCGGCGGCCGCGCGATGCGCGGCCAGCGCGAGGGCGGAAAACGGGTATCGCGGCCCTTGTCGAAGCGCGGATGCGACACCGGCAACTTGTCCGAGGCGTGCGGCAGCGCGGCCAGCACCGACATCATCAGCTCGATCTCGTGCGTGCCCGGCACGCCACGGGTGCGCAGCAGCGGGTGCACGTCGCGCGCCAGTGCCTCGCGGTCGCTGCGGGCGTAGTAGAAGTCGTCCAGCGCCAGCACCTCGGTGGGCCAGCCGCGCGCTTCGGCGTGGGCCTTCATCACCCGCGCCAGGGTGCTCTTGCCGCTGCCCTGCAGGCCGGACAGGCCGAGGATGTACGGCCGGCGCGAGCGGGCGATACGCCCGGCGTACTGGTCGAGCAGGTGGCCGGCGAGGGCTTCGTTCTGCAGGTCGGCGTGGGACATCATCCGCGGGATACCGTGAATCCGGGAGGGACTTCCGCCACGGGCAGGCAGCGATGGTGGGGCATTCCGCCGACGGACATGTCGTTGCCGCCTTCACATTTCATGATGGACGATGGCGTCGCCATCCGGGTTGAATGGATACGGGATGAATGGGGCATTGGACTATTATCGGTCGGGTTCATTCGCGCCATGATGGCGCGTGTCGGCCACGATGCAAAAGGAAAGTTTCAGACACCATGCTCAAATCCGAGATTCTCGATACCTTCCTGCACCTGCTGGATGAAGCCAAGGCGAGTGGCGACCGCGAGCCGACAGCGATGAACCTGGCCACCGTGGACGGTTCCGGCCGGGTGGCCTCGCGCATCGTGCTGCTCAAGGGCGCCGACGAGCGCGGCTTCCGCTTCCACACCAATTACGAGAGCGACAAGGGCAGCCAGCTCGAGGCGCATCCACAGGTGGCGCTGTGCTTCCACTGGAAGCAGTTGCGTGAAGGCGTGCAGGTGCGCATCGAAGGCGTGGCGCGCAAGCTGCAGGCGGAGGAGTCGGACGCCTATTTTGCCAGCCGCCCGCGCGGCAGCCAGATCGGCGCGTGGGCCTCGCTGCAATCGCAGACGCTGCCCGATCGCGACAGCTTCGAGCAGCGGGTGACGCGCTACGAGCAGCAGTTCGAAGGACGCGAGGTGACCCGGCCGCCGCACTGGGGCGGCTTCGTGGTCGAGCCGGACATGCTGGAGTTCTGGTACGGCGCCGAGTTCCGCCTGCACGAACGGGTGCGCTGGGACCGTCATGGCCAGACCTGGACCAGCCGGATGCTGTACCCATGACCCGGGCGCTGCCCGCGGAGCATGTGGCGCAAGGGGTCTTCGCCGTGCACACGCGCGGCCGCGGTTTCAGCGAGATCACCGCCAAGGTCGGCGATGCCGTGGCGGCCAGCCACGTGCAGACGGGCATCGCGCATGTGTTCACCGCGCACACCAGCTGTTCGTTGCTGATCAGCGAGAATGCGGACCCGGCCGTGCGCAACGACCTGGAGCGCTGGTTCGCCCGCGCCGTGCCGGACGGCGACGCGATTTTCCAGCACGACGCGGAGGGCCCGGACGACATGCCGGCGCACGTCCGTTCGATCCTCACCGGGGTCAGCCTCACCGTGCCGGTACACGGCGGCAAGCTGATGCTGGGCACCTGGCAGGGCATCTATCTGTGGGAACACCGCATCGACCCGCACCAGCGCAAGGTCGTGGTGACCGTGTTGGGGAATTGACCGCATGGAGCACGTCGCAGCGGATTCCGGCTTGAACGACCACTTCCCGCAACGCATCGTCTGCCTCACCGAGGAGCCCACCGAGGTGCTCTACGCGCTCGGCGAGGACCGGCGGATCGTCGGCATCTCCGGCTTCACCGTGCGGCCGCCGCGGGCGCGCAAGGAGAAGCCGAAGGTCGCCGCGTTCACCAGCGCGAAGATAGGCGAGATCCTGAAGCTGGAGCCGGACCTGGCAGTCGGGTTCTCCGACATCCAGGCCGACATCGCCCGCGACCTGATCAAGGCCGGCGTCGAGGTGTGGATCAGCAACCACCGCAGCGTCGACGGCATCCTCGCCTACATCCGTCGGCTCGGTGCGATGGTCGGCGCCCACGAAAAAGCCGAAGCCTACGCGCAGCGCGCCGAGCAGCACATCGTCGACGTCCGCGCCGCTGTCGCGAAGCTGCCACGGCGGCCGAAGGTGTATTTCGAAGAGTGGGACGAGCCGATCATCAGCGGCATCCGTTGGGTCGCCGAGATCATCGGCATCGCCGGTGGCGACGACTGCTTCCCCGAACTCGCCCGCGAACCGCTGGCGAAGCAACGCATCCTGCCGGACGGCGACGAAGTGGTGCGGCGCGCGCCGGACATCATCCTGGGCTCCTGGTGCGGCAAGCGCTTCCGCCCCGAGCGCGTAGCCGCGCGGCCGGGCTGGGACACGATCCCCGCGGTGCGCCATGGCGACCTGCACGAGATCAAGTCGCCGATCATCCTGCAGCCGGGTCCTGCTGCGCTGTTCGACGGACTGGACGAGATCCATCGGATCATCAGCGAATGGGCGCTGCGCTGAGCTTCCGGTTTTTTGGCAGCCGCACCGCCGCGGCCAGGGCCGCTGCTGGAGACGGGTGGCTGAAGCGATCAGAACGTGCGCTGTACCGAGTAGTCGGCCAGGGTGACCAGGGCGTCGCGGTGGGCCGAAGGGGGCAGTGGAGCGAGGGCCGCACGGGCGGCCTGCGCATGGAGCAGGGCGCGGTCGCGGGTGCGCTCCAGCGCCCCGGAGTCGCGGATCGAGGCAATGATGCGGTCGAGCGAGTCGAGGCCGCCATGCTCGATCGCGTGGCGCAGCGATTGCGCCTGTTCCGGGTTGGCCTTTTCCAGCGCGTAGATCAGCGGCAGGGTCGGCTTGCCTTCGGCAAGGTCGTCGCCGATGTTCTTGCCCAGGGTGCCGGCGTCACTGGTGTAGTCCAGCAGATCGTCGGCGATCTGGAACGCGTAGCCCAGCTCCATGCCGTAGCACCGCAGTGCGGCGACCTGGGGTTCCGGCAGGCCGCCGAGGATGCCGCCCAGTTCGGTGGCGGCGGCGAACAGCACCGCGGTCTTGCGCTCGATCACGGCGAGATAGGCGGCCTCGCTGACGTCGGCGTTGCCGATGTTGAGCAGTTGCAGGACCTCGCCCTCGGCGATCGTGTTGGTCGTGTCGGCGAGGATGCGCATGATGCGCATGTCGTCCAGTTCCACCATCAGCTGGAACGAGCGTGAGTAGAGGAAGTCGCCCACCAGCACGCTGGCGGCGTTGCCCCACAGCGCGTTCGCGGTCTTGCGGCCACGGCGCAGGTCGGACTCGTCGACCACGTCGTCGTGCAGCAGGGTGGAGGTGTGGATGAACTCGATGATCGCGGCGAGCTTGGTGTGGCGCTCGCCGTGGTAGCCGGCGGCGCCGGCGGCCAGCACGTGCAGCATCGGGCGCAGCCGCTTGCCGCCGCCAGCGATGATGTGGTCGGCGATCTGGTTGATCAGCACCACATCGGAAGACAGCCGATGGCGGATCAGCGCGTCGACACGCTGCATGTCGGCGGCGGCGAGGTCGCGCACCTGGGTGAAGTCGGCGGGGCGGGGGGCGTCGGCGGGCATCGAATTCATGGAGACATCACAGCGGCGTAGAAGGTGATTATAGGGGTTGCAGGAATTTGCGCCGCGACATGTCGCCACAAACTGCTGCGCGCGGCGCGACCTTATAATGCCGCCCATGCCTTTATCGACCCGCCTCCCCCGGTGAGCAAACTCACGAACCTGGAACTGCGCAGTGCGCTGACGCTGGCCTGCGTGATCAGCCTGCGCCTGTTCGGCCTGTTCCTGATCATGCCGGTGTTCTCGCTGTACGCGAAGACGATGCCTGGTTCCACCGGGTTCATGATCGGGCTGGCGCTGGGTGTCTACGGCATCGGCCAGGTGCTGCTGCAGATCCCGCTGGGGCTGCTATCCGACCGGATCGGGCGCAAACCGGCGATCACCCTGGGATTGTTGCTGTTCGCCGTCGGCGGGCTGATCGCGGCGATGTCGCACACCCTCACTGGCATCGCGATCGGTCGTGCGGTGCAGGGCATGGGCGCGGTGGCCGGCGCCGGCATCGCGCTGGCGGCGGACCTCACCGCCGAGGAAAACCGCGGCAAGGTGATGGGCATCATCGGCGTGTCGATCGGCCTGGCGTTCCTGCTGGCGCTGATCCTGGGGCCGCCACTGGAGGCGATCGCGGGCCTGCCCGGCCTGTTTGCCGCCACCTCGATCCTGGCGCTGGTTTCGCTGTTGCTGCTGTGGCTGATCGTGCCCACGCCGGCGCGCGCGCGTGCGCCTGCCGCGGCGGGTTTCGCCCAGGTGCTGGCGATGCTGCGCGACAGCCGCATGCTGGTGCTGAACGGTTCGGTGTTCTTCCTGCATGCGCTACTCACCGCCAGCTTCGTGGGCCTGCCGCTGATGCTGGCGGACACGCTGCAGCTGCCGGTCAAGCGGCACTGGCAGCTGTACCTGCCGGTGATGACGGTCGCCGCATTCGTGATGGGCGCGACCATGCACCACATGCGCGAGATCGCGCAGAGCCTGCGCATCGTGATGGTGTGCGTGGTGGCAATCGGGCTGGCCCTGCTCGGTTTCGCGCTGTCCGGCAGCCACCTGGCGGCATTCGGCGTGGCCGCGGCGGTGTTCTTCTCTGCGTTCAACCTGCTGGAAGCAGCGTTGCCCAGCCTGGTTTCGCGGCTGGCCCCGGAACACCTGCGCGGCGCCGCGATGGGTGCGTATTCGACCAGTCAGTTCCTGGGGGCCTTCGTGGGCGGTGCGCTCGGCGGCATCGCGTTGGGCCGGCTTGGCCCCGACGGCGTGTTCGTCTGCGCCGCCGCGCTGACCCTGCTGTGGCTTCCGCTGGTGATCGCCGGCTCGCGGCAGATCGGCCGCGCGGTGGCCATCGCTGAAATACAGCCGGTGTAGAGCGTCGCCTGTGCGCCGAAGGTTGCCGGACTCTGGCGCTTCCGGTCGCCTGCGATCCGCGGACTCCGGGGGAAACTCAGCCGCCCAGGGCCAGTCGGGCGCCCAGGTCGAGCAGCGGGGCGGCGATCAGCAGGCGGGCGAGCAGCAAGGCGATCATCACCGCCATCGGGGCGAAGTCGATCTGGCCGGCGATCAGCCTGCCATGCAGCGGGCGCAGCAGTGGGGCGACGATGCTGCCGGCAAGCTGCAGCAGCGGATGGCGGCGGTCCACCGTGAACATGCTCAGCAACGACCAGCCGAAGATCAGCACCAGGTAGAACAGCAGCACGAAGTCGAGCAGTTCGGCCAGCGCCAGCACGATCAGGCCGAGCGGATGCGGCATCACGCCGAGCAGGGCGAACAGCAGCAGGCGCTTGACCAGCATCGCCAGCCACGCCAGCAGCACGGCGGCCAGGTTGATCCGGCGCCAGTTCGGCAGCACGCGGCGCACCGGCGCCAGCACCGGGTTGGTGTAGCGATAGACGAACTGGCTCAGGGGATTGTGGAAGTCCGCGCGGCAGGCCTCGGCGGCTACGCGCAGCAGCAGCAGGACGACGACGGCGTCGAACGCCAGGTCGAGCAGCAGGGCCAGTGCATTCAGCAGGTAGCTCACGGCAGTTTGTCCAGTTCGGCGGCGAGTTCCACGCCGCGCCGCGTGGCGGCGGCAACCGCGCGGGCGACGATGTGTGGCAGGCCGTCTGCGCTGAAGCTTTCCAGCGCGGCCTGGGTGGTGCCCTTGGGCGAGGTGACGCGCTGGCGCAGCACGGCGGGATCCTCGCCACCCTCGACCAGCATGCGGCCGGCGCCAAGGCAGGTCTGCGCGGCGAGTGCGCGGGCAGTCCCGCGGGGCAGGCCTTGCGCCACGGCGGCTGCCTCCAGCGCCTCGACCAGGGCGAAGAAGTAGGCCGGGCCCGAGCCGGACAGGGCGGTAACGGTATCCATCAGCGCCTCGTCGTCGATCCAGCGCGTGATACCGGCGGCATCGAGTATGTGTTGCGCTTGCGCTTTCTGCGCAGGGCTGACCCGGCTGTTCGCGCACAGGCCGGTGGCGCCGGCGCCGATCAGCGCCGGCGTGTTCGGCATGCAGCGCACGATCGGCAGGCCGCTGCCGAACCAGCGCTCCAGCTGGTCCAGCCGCACGCCGGCGGCGATCGAGATCAGCATCGGCCGGTTGCGCTGCAGGGTGTCGCGCAGTTCGGCGTGGATCGCCGGCATCACCTGCGGCTTGACCGCCAGCAGGATGACTTCGGCTTCCGCCGTGGCGAGCCGGTTTTCGGCGTAGCAGGCGATGCCGAACTCGCGGCCGAGCGCCTGGCGCGCCTCGGCCAGCGGTTCGGCCACGCTGACGGTGGCCGGCGCCACGCCGGTTTTCAGCAGCCCGCCGATCAGGCTGCGCGCCATGTTGCCGCCGCCGATGAAGGCAAGTCGTGTCATGCAGGGCTCCTCGTCCGTCCAGGCCGCATACCTTACCGGAGCCGGCACGATCGCGACGGATTTTGCCGGCGGCCGGCTGCCTGGATGCCGTGACGATGGCCGGATGGCGATTTTTCGACCGGGTGCGCAAACCGGGTCGACAGTTTGCGCGCGGGCGGCGGAAAGACTGGCCGCACAGCCGGTGGCGCGAGTAGTATCGACGCGGCTGCAAAGGGGATTCGGGTAGTTCGTCCAGGTGGTGTCGTGGCGCTGGATGCCATGCGCTGCGGCGCACCACGCCTGCGGATGTCATCCGGCCCCGGATGTGGCATTACGAATTCATGCCATCCAGACGATCGGTTGAGGGGAAACGACAGATGGACATTGCCGAACTGCTTGCCTTCTCGGTGAAGAACAAGGCCTCGGACCTGCACTTGTCCGCCGGGCTGCCGCCGATGATCCGCGTCGATGGCGACGTGCGCCGGATCAACATTCCCGCGCTCGAGCACAAGCAGGTGCATTCGCTGATCTACGACATCATGTCGGACAAGCAGCGGCGCGACTACGAAGAATTCTACGAAACCGACTTCTCGTTCGAGATCCCCGGGCTGGCGCGCTTCCGCGTCAACGCGTTCAACCAGAACCGCGGCGCCGGCGCGGTGTTCCGCACCATTCCATCCGAAGTGCTCACGCTGGAGGATCTCGGCGCGCCGCGCATCTTCAAGGAGCTGATCGAGCAGCCGCAGGGCCTGATCCTGGTGACCGGCCCGACCGGTTCCGGCAAGTCGACCACGCTGGCGGCGATGGTCGACCACATCAACAAGAACGAATACGGGCACATGCTCACGATCGAGGACCCGATCGAATTCGTGCACACGTCGCAGAAGTGCCTGGTCAACCAGCGCGAGATCCACCGCGACACGCTGGGCTTCAACGAGGCGCTGCGTTCGGCGCTGCGCGAGGATCCCGACTACATCCTGGTGGGCGAGTTGCGCGATCTGGAAACCATCCGCCTCGCGCTGACTGCCGCGGAAACCGGCCACCTGGTGTTCGCCACCGTGCATACCAGCTCGGCGGCGAAGACGATCGATCGCATCATCGACGTGTTCCCCGCCGGCGAGAAGCCGATGGTGCGTTCGATGTTGTCCGAAAGCTTGCGCGCGGTGATCTCGCAGTCGTTGCTGAAGAAGGTCGGCGGCGGGCGCGTTGCGGCGCATGAGATCATGGTCGGCATCCCGGCGATCCGCAACCTGATCCGCGAGGACAAGGTGGCGCAGATGTATTCGTCGATCCAGACCGGCCAGCAGTTCGGCATGCAGACGCTGGACCAGTGCCTGCAGGATCTGGTCAAGCGCGGCCTGGTGACGCGCCAGCAGGCTTCGACATACGCCAAGAACAAGGACAGCTTCAAGTGATTTTATGCGGGACTCGGGAGCAATGCCATGAGTGACTTCGATTTCACTTCCTTCCTGAAACTGATGGTGCACAAGAAGGCGTCGGACCTGTTCATCACGGCCGGCGTGGCGCCTTCGATGAAGGTGCAGGGCCGGATCGTGCCGATCACGCAGAGTCCGCTCAGCGTGCAGCAGTCGCGCGACATGGTGCTCAACGTGATGACGCCGGGCCAGCGCGAGGAGTTCGAGAAGACCCACGAGTGCCAGTTCGCGATCTCCGCGCAGGGCGTCGGCCGTTTCCGCGTGTCGTGCTTCTATCAGCGGAACTGCGTTGGCATGGTGCTGCGCCGGATCGAGTCGAAGATCCCGACGATCGAGGAGCTGACCCTGCCGCCGGTGATCAAGCAGCTGGCGATGACCAAACGCGGCATCATCGTTTTTGTCGGCGCCACCGGGTCGGGCAAATCGACATCGCTGGCGTCGATGATCGGCTACCGCAACCAGAACTCGACCGGCCACATCATCACCATCGAGGACCCGATCGAATACGTGCACAAGCACGAGGGCTGCATCATCACTCAGCGCGAGGTCGGCATCGACACCGACAACTGGGAGAACGCGCTGAAGAACACCCTGCGCCAGGCGCCGGACGTGATCATGATCGGCGAGGTGCGCACGCGCGAGGGCATGGATCACGCGATCGCCTTCGCCGAAACCGGTCATCTGGTGCTGTGCACACTGCACGCGAACAACGCGAACCAGGCGATGGATCGCATCCTGCATTTCTTCCCGGAAGACCGCCGCCAGCAGCTTCTGATGGACCTGTCGCTGAACCTCAAGGGCATCGTGGCGCAGATGCTGATCCCCACCCCCGACGGCAAGGCGCGCCGGGTGGCGGTGGAAATCCTGCTGGGCACGCCGCTGGTGCAGGACTACATCCGCCAGGGCGAGATCCACAAGCTGAAGGAAGTGATGAAGGAATCCACCCTGCTTGGCATGAAGACGTTCGACCAAAGTCTGGTCGAGCTGTATCACGCCGGCGAGATCTCCTACGAGGACGCGCTGCGTTACGCCGACAGTTCCAACGAAGTGCGCCTGCGCATCAAGCTGGCACAGGGTGGAGATGCGCACACCCTGTCGCAAGGCCTGGACGGGGTCGAGCTGGAGGAGACCCGCGACGCGCAGAACTTCGGTGGCGGCCTGCTGCAGCGCTGACGCACACACGCCGCGCCAAGGCGGTAGTCGAAAAGAAGGGGTCCTGCGGGACTCCTTTTTCGTTCGCGCGATGGGGTATTTCGAGTTGCCGGACGACACGCCCGACGCCGGCATCGCCGTTTCATGGGGGTGGAGGAGTCGCGGGATCTTTGCCGCGCGCCCGCCGTGCGCCGCGAGGTTTTCCTGCAGGTACGGTCCAGACCGATTCCCGGATTGCCCACGAAGTACGTCTCGGCGAGACATCCGGGCAGCTGCGGCGGCGTGCCCCATACGGGGATATGACACGCGCAAGAAAAAATTGTTACGAATCCGTTGAGATTCGCAACTTGTTGCGCTATACAAAGCGCTGCACTTTGAAGGCCGGGCGACGCGGGGGGCTTGCTGGATGCCCGCAAACGGCGTGGTTGCTACGTCCAGGCGTGAAGTTCGCCTTCTTTGAGCAGGGCCTCCCCCAAGGCTTGGTCGACCCACATCCCCGATCCGTATTTTCATGCGGATCATGCGTACACATATCAGCTGACAGGAATTAAAACTCGTGAGTCATTTCGCTGCTTTTTCGAAGCGGCCGCGGAGCCGTTCGGCTCTTGCCGTCGCCGTGGCGCTTGCGTTCGCCAGTACGGGTGCCCTTGCCCAGTCCAACATCACCGGCTCGATCTTCGGCCAGATCGCCAACCAGAGCGGCAACACCGTGGTGATCAAGAATGCCGAAACGGGGCTCACCCGCACGGCTCCGGTTGACGACTCCGGTCGTTACCGGCTCTCGTCGCTGCCGTCCGGCCGCTACCAGGTTACCTTGCAGAACAACGGCACGGACGTGAGCACCCGCGACAACATCGTGGTGAACATCGCCGGCGGTACCGAGGTGTCGTTCAACGCCGCCCCGACCGACGGCGCCATGAACCTGGAAGGCATTTCGGTGATGGCTTCGGCGCTGCCGGCAATCGACGTGTCCTCGGTCGACACGCGCACCGTGCTGACCGCCGAGCAGCTGGCCAAGCTGCCGATCGGTCGCGACATTTCCGCCGCCGCCCTGCTGGCGCCCAGCGTGGTCGCCAACTCCAGCTACGGTGTGCCGAGCTTCGGCGGCGCGGCTTCGTCCGAGAACGCGTACTTCATCAACGGCTACGCGGTCACCAATCCGCTCACCTCGGTCGGTTTCACCACCCTGCCGTTCGATGCGATCGACCAGCAGCAGGTACTGACCGGTGGTTATGGCGCCGAATTCGGCCGCTCCACCGGTGGCGTCATCAACATCGTCACCAAGCGCGGCAGCAACGCGCTGAAGGGCGGCGTCTACACCATCTGGGAGCCGCAGGCCGGTCGCGCCAACCCGCGCAACAACTACTTCCCGAACACCGGCGCCTATGGCGCGGGCAGCAAGACCCCGACCGACGGCACGCTGTACCAGTACCGCAACAAGAACCAGTACTGGAAGTCCACCGTGGGTGCGTACGTCAGCGGTGCGCTGATCCAGGACCGCCTGTTCTTCTACCTCGATGCGGAAATGAACCGTCAGGAAGGCGCCAGCGTGCTTTCCTACTCCAACTCCGCACTGGCGGCCTCGCGCATCGGTTATAACGATTACAGCTACAAGATGCCGCGCTGGACCGCCAAGATCGACTGGAACATCACCGACAACCACATCGTCGAGTTCACCGGTGTGTCGGACAAGACCCAGTACGAGTCCGCCCGCTCGGCCATGGACTACAGCACGCTCAGCCACGGCAGCAAGACCGGCGGCGTGTACACCAAGGAAGGCGGCGACCTGTACATCGGCAAGTACACCGGTTACATCACCGATGACCTGACCGTGTCGGCGTTGTATGGCACGCAGAAGATCAACCACGTCCAGCTCAATGACGGCTACGATCCGAACTGCCCGTACATCTCCGCCGGCAGCACGGCGCAGGTGAAAGGTCTGACCTACGGCACCTGCCAGACTGCCGTCACCTCGACCATTCCGCAGGATGGCGCAAACGACAAGACCAAGGGTTGGCGCCTGGACATCGAGTACCGCATCGGCGACCACGACATCCGCTTCGGCTACGACGCCCAGAACGCCAAGTCGTACACCGGCAAGAAGTACGCCGGCGACTACGCGTGGATCTACGGCTACCAGGCCAACCCGAACGCCGCGATCGACGACAGCCTCGGCGTGATCGGCACGCCGGCAGCTGCAGGCGGCTACGGCACCCAGGGCTACTACGTCTACAAGTACTTCAGCACCCAGAGCGCCGGCGTCGAAACCGACCAGGCCGCACAGTTCATCGAGGACCGCTGGCAGGTCAACGATCGCTGGATGCTGTCGGTTGGCCTGCGCAACGAACAGTTCACCAACTACAACAAGAATGGCGACGCCTACATCAAGCAGCGTCACCAGCTGGCGCCGCGCATCGGTGCTTCGTGGGACGTGTTCGGCGACTCCAGCCTGAAGGTGTTCGCCAATGCCGGCCGCTACCACCTGGCCGTGCCGAACAACGCCGCCGTGCGCAGCGTGTCGGGTTCGCTGATCAGCAGCCAGTACTTCACCTACACCGGTGTGGATCCGGTCAGCGGCGTGCCGACCGGGCTCAACCCGATCGCCGTCGATCCGGCCAGCAAGTTCATCTGCGCCAACACCGGCGGCGTCTCCTCCAACCTCGAGTGCGGCCAGGCGCCGGACCCGCGCACGGTGGCGGCGCAAGGCCTGCGCTCGCACTTCCAGGATGAGTACATCCTGGGCATGGAGCAGCAGCTCAGCCCCAGCTACAACTGGGGCGCCAAGCTGACCAAGCGCCAGCTGATGAGCGCGATCGACGACACCTGCATCACGGGCGTGGGCTGCCTCACCTTCAACCCGGGCACCGGCAACACGTTCCAGGTCAAGCAGGCGGACGGCTCCCTGAAGACCGTTCGCTACAGCAATGCGCAGCTTGGCCTGCCGGACCTGAAGCGCAAGTACTACGCGCTCGACCTGTACCTGGAGCATCCGTTCGCCGACAAGTGGTACGGCAAGGCGGAGTACACCTTCTCGCGCAACTACGGCAATACCGAAGGCCAGCTGGCCTCCGACCTGGATACCGGCGCGGGCGGCCAGGCCGACGTGTCGCGCACGCAGGACTGGGATCTGCCGCAGCTGATGGTGGGCTCCAACGGCTTGCTGCCGAACCATCGCGCGCATCAGATCAAGGCATTCGGTTACTACCAGCTCAACAAAGAGTTGCGTTTCGGTGCCACCCTGATCGCGGCCTCCGGCCGTCCGAAGAACTGCACCAGCTACTACCCGACCGCAGACCAGGGCCTGTACAACGGCTCGTACTACTACTACTGCGGCCTGGCGGGCTCGGGCACGAATCCGGCGACGGATCCGAAGTACGTGCCGCCGTCGGCTGACTACAAGTTCTCGCCGCGCGGCTCGCACGGCAGCACGCCGTGGACCTACCAGCTGAACCTCAACGTGGCCTACACCCCGTCGTGGATGGACCACAAGATGACGCTGCAGCTGGATGCCATCAACGTGCTGAACCGTCAGACGCCGACGATGTACAACTACCGTTACGCGTCGAACCGCACCACGGTCAACCCGCTGTACGGCCGTGAGCTGAACTACACCGAGCCGCGTTACTTCCGCCTCACCGCTCGCTACGATTTCTGAGCGGATCACCGCTAGCAGCCGCTGGCACGGATCCGCGCTGAGCTTTCAGCAGTGCGGATCCACCCCGAGGCCGCCAGATTTCTGGTGGCCTTTTTTTTTGGTTATCCGGGGAAGTTTGGGAATCGCAAAGAAAAAGGCGCCTGCGGCGCCTTTTTCAGTTGCTGCACTCCGTGCGCCTACTTTTCCGCGGTCGGCGTAGCGCCGACCGTCAGGCCGCTGCTGTCCACACTCTTCACGCCCTTGACGAGCTGGGCCACGCGCTCCGCGCGGGCCTTCTCCGATTGCGAGGCGACCGTGCCACTGAGCGTAACCACGCCATCGTGGGTAGAGACCGAGATATCGGTGGCCGGGACGCCCTTGGTGGTGCCGAATTCGGATTTCACCTTGGTGGTGATCCAAGCATCCGCTGCCTTGTCCGGCACGGTCTGGTTGTCAGCTGACTGCTGCATCCGCGCGCCGGCATCCTGGGCCACGACCTGGCCGAACGGGATGGCGGCAAAGGCAAACACCAAGCTAGTGGCGTACAAGCTGTTGCGGATCGTGGAAGTGCGCATGGCGATCTCCTTGGTGGGATGACGACGTCTGTCGGGAAGGGACAAATGTCTTGATCGCCATGGCAACAGCCGGGTCGTGAACGTCGCGTGGCCGTGGCCGCTATCGGTTCAGCGCGGGATTACGGATGCGAAGGATGGGTCAGGGCGATGTTTGAATCGCGTTGACTGGGACAGGCGCCGAACGCATGAAAAAGCCGGGGCGCCTCAGCGCCCCGGCTTCTCGTCGATCGCGGCCGCTTACTTCAGCAGGGTCTGGCTGGTGATCACCAGGCCGCTGTTGTCCACGTGCATCTCGGCGTCGATGCGGTCGACGCGTTCGGCCTGGAATTTCATGGCGGCGAACTGCGCCTTGGAACGTGCCAGCTCGGCAGCTTCGGCGGCGTCGTCACGGTCGCTGTCGTCGATCGACGGCTCGTCGCTCTTGCCGATCGCTGCGGTGGCGGCGGCCAGGCTGTCGATCTTCTGCTCCATCAGCTGCAGCCAGCTCAGGTACATCGCACCGCTGATGTGCATGCGGCCCATCCGGCCGGCATCGCCGGCCGGGTCCTTCAGGGTTTCGCCCAGGCGTGCGTCTTCGCCGGCACCGATACCGAGCGCGAGCGCCTTCTCGCCCATGGCGATCCACGCCGGCTGGCCCAGCATGCTGACCATGTCCTTCGGCAGCGGCAACGGCTTGCCGTCGTGGCTCGGCTTCAGCTGGGCGAGTGCGGGCACCATCATCTGGCCCATCGCGAGCAGGCCGTCGGGGTTGTTGGTGCCGAGCACGAGACGCCCGCTGAACGTCGGCAGGGCGGTGGCGTCCTTGCCGGGTACCAGCGAGTCCAATGCGATGCGCAGGCCGAGCATGTCGCCGAACGGCGGGATCGCCGCCTTCTGCATGGCCGGACCGAGCTTGGCGAAGCTTTCGTTGAGATCGGTGAGCGAAGGGCAGCTGAACGGCTTGGCGGCTACGGCGTCGGCCTGGGCCAGCCAGAACGTGCGCAGACTGGAGACCGGCAGCGCCATGCTGAGGTCGAACGGCGCGGTGCCCGCGCTTCCCAAGCCGGGCAGTTCCACCTTGAGGCCGGCGAATGCCTTGCTGATGTCGTCGGCCAGCGCCACGTCGAAGCGTACGTCCTGATGCTTCGCATCCAGGCTGGTGTAGCCGAAGCTCACCGCGGGCACCCGTGCGGCGATGCGTGCGGCGTCGGTGGCGCAGCTCGGCGAGGTTTGCAGCTGGGTGGCGACCGGTTCGCCGGTCTTGGCCGAGATGGCCTCGGCATGAGCCTTCTGGATCGCGCCGACCAAAGGGTCCTTGCCGCTGACCGCCAGTGGCAGTGCGCGGGTCAGATCCAGCTCGCCGACCAGCCACTTCTGGTAGCCCTTGGCCTTGGCCAGCGCGGTGAGGCGGCCGTCATCCTGCAGACTCTTCTGCGGCCGGTCCAGGCCCAGTGCCTGGCGCAGCAGTGCTGGCGAAACATCGGCCGGCAGCAGTGCGGCCACGGCCTGCTTGCCGACCGTGGCCAGGACCATCTCGGTGCCCGAGGCGGGAAACGCGTATTTGCGATAGCTCTGCTTGTCCACGTCGGCGACGTCGAGCTTCTTGCCGTAGGCGGCCTCCAGCCGGCCGACGAAGCCTTCGAACGCGGCCTGATCACCCAGCTCGAAGCGCAACACCGGAGCCAGTCCCAGGCCGTAGAACGCGGAGTAACCCTTGAGGTTCAGGCCGGCGCCCTGGGCGAAGGCCTCGACAGTCTTGCCGTTGAATTCGGCACGCAGCGCACGCAGCAGGCGCGCGCCATCGGGATCCTTCCTGGAAAGTCGCTCGGCGGTGGCATCGAGCTGGGCCAGCTGGGACGGCAACTGCGCATCGGCCTGGGCGAGCAGGGCGCCGCGGGTGCTGTCGTCCATGATGTCGAGGTTGGCCACCACGTACGGCGTGTCCGCCGGAACGAAAGCCAGGGGTGCATCCTTGTCCTTGTGCCCGCAGGCCGCCAGCATGACGCCGGCGAAGCCCAGCGCGATGAATCGCGTCGTCGATCGCATGTTGATCCCTAGTGTGTGAATGGCCCCGCTCATTATGCCCGCTTGCCCGGGGCTATGCCGTTGCGGTTGGCGTGGATGGTTCAGCGGGCCAGTACTTCGTTGAGCACGGCCATGCGCACGAACACGCCGTTGCCGACCTGTTCGAGGATGCGCGACTGCGCGCCGTCGGCCACGTCCGAGGCGATCTCGATGCCGCGGTTGATCGGGCCCGGGTGCATCACCAGGCAGCCTGGAGCGGCCAGGCCCAGGCGGCGCCGGTCCAGTCCGTAATGGGCGAAATACGCCGCTTCGTCCGGCAGTTCGATGCTGGCCATGCGCTCCTTCTGCAGGCGCAGCATGATCACCGCGTCGACGCCGTCGATGGCCTGGTCGAACTGGTCGTAGCGGCGAGCCTGTGGCACCTCGTCCGCCGGCGGCATCAGTTCGGCCGGTCCGCACAGGCGGATTTCTTTCACCCCGAGCGCGGTGAACGCGCTGATGTCCGAACGCGCCACCCGCGAATGCTTGATGTCGCCGCAGATGAGCACGCTGAGGTTCTCGAAGTCCGGCCGGTGCTGGCGGATCGTCAGCGCGTCGAGCAGGCCCTGGGTGGGGTGCGCATGGTTGCCGTCGCCGGCGTTGATCACCGAGACCCCGCTCATCGCGTGGCGCACCAGCAGGTCTGGCGTGCCCGATTGCTTGTGGCGCACGATGATCGCGTCCAGGTGCATCGCTTCGAGCGTGTGCAGGGTGTCGAACAGCTCCTCGCCCTTGCTGGTGGAGGACAGCCCGATGTCGAAATTGATCACGTCGGCGCCCAGCCGCCGTGCGGCCAGTTCGAATGAGGTGCGCGTGCGCGTGGACGGCTCGAAGAACAGGTTCAGCACGGTGCGCCCGGCCAGCACGTCGAGCTTGCGGGTGCCGTGCGCGCAGGCGTCGCGCAGGGACTCGGCGCGATCGAGCAGGCGCTCGATCGTCTCGCGCGGGAGATTTTCCAGGGTGGTCAGGTGGCGCAGGCGAGGGCTCATGGCGGCAGGTCTGGGGGCGGAATGGGAGAAGATTCGTTCAGTAGCCGCTGTTCTCGGCCGATGACGCGCCAGCCCCAGCGAGCCAGCGCTCGAGGATGACCGCGGCCGCTTCGGCGTCGATGCTGGCTGCATCGCGGCGACGCTTGAGCCCCACCGCGCGGGCGGCGGCGAACCGCTGCGCGGCTTCCTGCGAACTGTGCCGCTCGTCGACCAGCACGACCGGCAGGCTGTAGCGCTGCTGCAACTGCGCGGCGAACTGGCGGGCGCGGCGGCTGGCGGGTTGCTCGGCGCCGTCCAGGGTCAGCGGCAGGCCGACCACCAGGGTGTCGGGTTGCCACTCCTGGCGCAGCAGGTCGAGCCGTTGCCAGTCCGGGCCGTCGTCATGGACCGCGAGGGTGGCCAGCGCGCGCGCGCTGGCGGTAAAGGTATTGCCGATCGCCACGCCGGTGAGCCGGCTGCCGACGTCGAAGCCGAACACACAGCTCATGCGTGACCCGCGTAGCCGGACAACTGGCGCGGGTCGACCCCGACCAGTCCGGCGGCGGCGCTCCAGCGTTCCTCCAGCGGAGTGTCGAACACCACCCGGCCACAGGCCTCGGCGGTGAGCCAGGCGTTCGCCATCAGTTCCTGTTCCAGCTGGCCGGCGTCCCAGCCGGCGTAGCCGAGCACCATGATCGCCTGGCGCGGGCCTTCGCCGGCGGCCATCGCGACCAGGATGTCGCGCGAGGTGGTAACCGACCAGAGGTCGTTGATGCGGTAGCTGGAGTCCCAGTCGCCGGGCTCGCGGTGCAGCACGAAGCCGCGCTCCTGCTGCACCGGGCCGCCGATCAGCACCGGCGCGTCGGCCAGCTCGCTGTCCTGGCATTCCAGTTTCATCTGGGCCAGCACGTCGCCGAAGCGGTACTCGGACAACTGGTTCACCAGCAGGCCTACCGCGCCATCCTCGTCGTGCTGGCACAGCAGCGCCACGCCGCGCGAGAACGGCGGATCGGCCAGGTTGGGCATGGCGATCAGGAAGTGCCCGGTGAGGGTCGAGGGCTGCATGGCGGTCATGCGCGCATTGTAAGCGCAGCGCGCGCCGTGCGCAGAGCCGCGGCATCCCCGTTCAGCGGGTCTGCAGCACGTTGTTGGGCTGGAACCGCCAGGTGCGGGTGATGTTGAGTTCGTCGATGCGCTCCGCGCTCCTGGGCGCCGGCGGGAACGGCGCGGCCAGGCGCACGATGCGCTCGGCGGCGGCGTCCAGCAGCTTCTGGCCGGAGCTCTGGATCACCTCGATGCTCTTGATGCTGCCGTCGAGGTCGAGCACCACGGTGAGCAGCACGTCGCCATGCAGGCCGCGCCGGCGCGCTTCTTCCGGGTAGTTGAGATTGCCGACCCGCTCCACCCGGTCGGACCAGCCGCGCATGTAGGCGGCATACGCATATTCCCGGGTGCTGGCGGTGAGGTACTTGACCTTCGGCCGCTTGGCATAGTCCACCTTCTTCTGGCGCAGCTCGGCAGCGAGCTGGGCGATCGCCTGCTGGCGCTTCAGTGCTTCGGCGGTTGTGGTTTGCTCGTGCGGATCGACCTGGGTGCGCGCGGTGTCACTGGTCACCCGGAAATCCGTGGTGCCGCTGGTGGTGACCATGCGGGTGGGGGTGGCCTCGCGCGGCTTCGGCGTGGTGGCTTCGACCGGTTGCGCCGCGATGCCGGGGTCGGGCTTCGGGATCGCGCCGGAGAACAGTGCGGAGGGCCGCGCGGCACGATCGCTCTGGCCGCCGCCGGTGTTGCTGGCCTGGGCCAGGAAATCCGCCTTGGCCGGCGCCTGCTGGTTGGCCACGTTGACCAGGGTCACGTCCAGCGTGGGCAGGCTGGGCGCGGGCTTCACGAAATGGAACGTGATGCCCAAGAGCAGCACGCCGTGCAGCAGCAGCGAGAACAGCAAGGTGGCGCCGATCGGATCGGGCGGCGAATTGACGGTTGCAGTGGCGCTCACGCTTTGCGGTTTCCGGTGGCGTGCTGCTCGATGACGTCGAACAGCTGGCCGGCAATGTTAAGCCCGAACTGAGCGTCGAGTTCACGCACGCAGGTCGGGGATGTGACGTTGATCTCGGTCAGGTAGTCGCCGATCACGTCCAGCCCAACGAACAACAGGCCGCGCCGGCGAAGTTCAGGCGCCACCTGGCTGACGATCCAGCGGTCCCGCTCGGACAGCGGCACGCCTACGCCGCGGCCGCCGGCTGCGAGGTTGCCGCGGAAATCGTCGCCCTGCGGGATGCGCGCGAGCGCGTACGGTACCGGTTCGCCGTCGACCACCAGGATGCGCTTGTCGCCGGCGCTGATCTCCGGAATGTATTTCTGCACGACCACCAATTGCCGCCCCGCGCCGTGGGCGTCGCCGCCAAGCAGGGTCTCCAGCATCGAATTGAGGTTGCTGTCGCCGGCCTTGACCCGGAAGATGCCACGTCCGCCCATGCCATCCAGTGGTTTCAGCACCACCTCGCCGTGCTCGACGGCGAATCGACGCAGCTCGCCCACATCACGCGCGACCAGGGCCGGCGCGATGCATTGCGGGAATTCCAGCGAGAACAGTTTCTCGTTGCAGTCGCGCAGCGAACGCGGGTCGTTGACCACCACGACGCCGCCGCGCTGGGCCGCTTCCAGCACCATAGTGTCGTAGCTGAACTGGACGTCCACCGGCGGATCCTTGCGCATCAGCACCACGTCGAGCTCTCGCAGGTCGCGCCACTGCGCCGGGCCCAGCGTGTACCAGCGCTGCGGGTCCTCGCACACGTCGAGCGGACTGATCCGCGCCCATGGCTGGCCGTCGCGCAGCGCCAGGTCGCCCTGTTCGAAGTAGTGCAGCGAGTGGCCGCGGCGCCGGGCCTCCAGCAGCATCGCTAGGCTGGTGTCCTTGGCCACCTTGATCGCGCCGATGGGGTCCATCAGCACGCCGACCGAAAGGGTCATCGTGGTTCTCCGTGGGTGGCCGGCCCGGGGCGGGCGTGCGCCGTCAGGCCGCTATACTAAGGCGGATGTCGTCGAGGCTATCGAAATGCGACAAAGCCGACACCCCTGCGTCTGTCGCCCGTGGCCAGATGGTGCCAATATGGGTCACCTTGTGCGGCCGGCAGGCGGTGCGGGTGATTATTGCTTGACAGTCTCGGCGGGCAGGCAGTAAACAGCAAAGCCATTGGAATCTCCGCCACAGCGCGGTTGCTGTTGGCTTTATTCGACATTTTTTACATGCGCACCATCCGGCATGGCTGTTGCATGTCTCGGTGCCTATCCTGAGCTCGGGGCGGGCCGCAGGGGGAGTAAGTGAATTTGAACATGAGTGCTAATGACTTGGCTGGTCTCAAGGTCATGGTGATCGATGACTCGAAGACCATCCGTCGCACCGCGGAAACCCTGCTGAAAAAAGAGGGCTGCGAGGTGCTGACCGCCGTCGACGGCTTCGAGGCATTGGCCAAGATCTCCGACCAGAAGCCCGCGATCATCTTCGTCGACATCATGATGCCGCGGCTGGATGGTTATCAGACCTGCGCGCTGATCAAGAACAATCCGCAGTTCCGCGCCACGCCGGTGATCATGCTGTCGTCGAAGGACGGCTTGTTCGACAAGGCGCGCGGCCGCATCGTCGGTGCCGAGCAGTATCTGACCAAGCCGTTCACGCGAGACGAACTGCTTGGTGCCATCCATCGCCACGTCAGTACGGTATCGAACCACTGACTGCAGATTCTGAGGGGGACCTGTGGCCAATATTCTCATCATCGACGACTCGCCGACCGACGTGCGCGTGTTCACCACGCTGCTTGAGCGTGCCGCCCATCAGGTCGTCGCTGTCAGCACGGCCGAGGAAGGCATCGAGCGCGTACGCGCCGACATGCCCGACCTGGTCATCATGGACGTGATCATGCCCGGCATGAACGGTTTCCAGGCGACGCGCACGCTCACGCGCGACCCGAAGACCCAGAGCGTGCCGATCGTGATGATCACCACCAAGTCGATGGAAACCGACCGCGTCTGGGGTCTGCGCCAGGGCGCTCGGGCGTTCATCACCAAGCCGGTGAACGAAAAAGAGCTGCTGGCCTGCATCAACGACTTGTTGCCGAGCGAAAAATGAACCAGTCCGTCAACCGTACTCCCTTCGAGATCCTGGCCCGTTACGAGCGGCTTTCGCTCGGGCATGCGTCGGATACGCAGGACAAGTTCGAGGCGCCGGGGTTGTGGCGCGGGATCGGTTTCCGGGTCGGTTCGCGTCTGCTGGTCAGCGGCATCGACGAGATCAACGAGCTGCTGGCGGTGCCGGTGCTGACCCCGGTGCCGGGAACCCAGCCGTGGCTGCTCGGCGTCGCCAACGTGCGCGGCAACCTGGTGCCGGTGATCGATTTCGGCCGCTTCCTGTTCGGTGAGCGCACACAGCACACCGATCGCGCCCGCCTGCTGGTGGTGCGCCAGGGCGGCGGCAACGTGGCGCTGCTGGTGGACGAGGTGTTCGGCCAGCGCACGGTGGACGAAGAGCAGCGACGCGAGGCGGCGCGCGAAGATGATCCGCGACTGGTCCGCTTCGTCGACAGCCGGGTGGGCGAGCAGCAGTTGGCCATTTTCAGCATGAACCGGCTGGTGCGCGCACCGGATTTCCGTCAGGCCGCGGCCTGACGTCGGGGCGGGCTGCAGTGACATGAAGGGCCGGCGCCCGCGGGGGCCGGAAACTCGAGACAGGCATTCCCTGGCCGGTATCGCGCTTCGCGGGGCCGGCGGCGTAATCAGTTAGACGGATGAGGTGAACATGAGCACTACAGGGGGCGTCAGCAGGGAACGCGGTTACACCGCACTCATTGTCCTGCTGCTGATTGCGATCGGTTTTGCGGCGCTGGACTTCTTCCTGCTCAACCAGAAGAACGGCGAGGACCGCCAGGCGATCGCGCTGACCACGCAGATCCAGGTGCTGTCACAGCAGACGGCGAAATTCGCGCTGGAAGTCGGCCGACGGCAACCCCGACTCCTTCAAGGAGCTCGAATCGACCCGCAACGCGATCGACTCCGCCGTGCAGCGGTTGGGCAAGGGCGACCCCAAGAGCGGCATGCAGCCCTACGCGGACAACAACGCCACGCCTGCCGGCCGTGCCGTGAGTGCGCTGGACGCGTCCTGGAAGCAGCTCGACGCCGACATCGGCAAGATCCTTTCCAACAAGGCGGTGGTGCTCGACTCCGGGCAGCGCGCGAGCACTCTTGCGCAGCAGATGCCCCTGCTCAACTCGAGCATGGAGCAGGTGGTCAACATCCTGCAGCAGCGCAACGGCAGTGCGGAACAGATGCTGGGCACATCGCGCCAGATGCTGTCCGCCGACCGCATCATCCGCCGGGTGCAGGAAGTGCTGCAGGGCGGCGCCAATGCCCAGTCGGCGGCCGACGGCCTGTCCCGCGATGCGCAGTTGTACGGCAACGTGCTGAAAGGCCTGATCGAGGGCAACCCCGACAGCGGCGTGCGACCGATCAACGACGCCAACGCACGCAAGATTCTCACCGACATGGAGGCCGGCTGGGCCGAACTGGCTGATCCGGTGGCCAAGCTGGTCGCCGCCGCCGGCAACATCGCCGACGTGAAGCGGCGCCGGCAACCAGGCCTCGCTGGATTCACAGACCGTGCTGCTGCGCGCGAACGACCTGTCCGAGCAGATCGGCAAGCTGCCGCTGCGCCGGCTGTTCCCGAACGTGTGGTGGGGTCTGCTCGGTGCGATCGCCGCGGTGGCATTCGCCCTGTTGCTGGTCATTACCCTGGTGCGCGACCAGCGTCGCCGGTTCGCCCAGAGTACCGAGCTGAACCAGCGCAACCAGGAGGCGATCATGCGCCTGCTGGACGAAATGGGTTCGCTGGCGGAAGGCGACCTGACCGTGAAGACCACGGTGTCCGAGGACATCACCGGCGCGATCGCCGACTCGGTGAACTACGCCATCGACGAGCTGCGATCGCTGGTGACCACCATCAACGAGACGTCCGAGCAGGTGTCGTCGTCGGCGCAGGAAAGCCAGACCACCGCCCGACACCTGGCCGACGCGGCCGAACAGCAGGCGCGTCAGATCAGCACCGCGACCTCGGCGATCAACCAGATCGCCAGCTCGATGGACGACGTGTCGAAGAATTCCGCCGAATCGGCCGACGTGGCGGAGCGCTCGGTGAAGATCGCCTCGCACGGCGCCGAAGTGGTGCGCGAGACGATCTCGGGCATGGACTCGATCCGCGACCAGATCCAGGAAACCTCCAAGCGCATCAAGCGGCTGGGCGAATCCTCGCAGGAGATCGGCTCGATCGTGGAACTGATCAACGACATCGCCGAGCAGACCAACATCCTGGCGTTGAACGCGGCGATCCAGGCGGCTTCGGCCGGTGAGGCGGGCCGGGGCTTCGCGGTGGTGGCGGACGAAGTGCAGCGACTGGCGGAGCGCTCGACCAGCGCGACCAAGCGCATCGAGACGCTGGTGCAGACCATTCAGTCCGATACCAACGAAGCGGTGAACTCGATGGAGCAGACCACCGCCGAGGTGGTTGCCGGTGCACGCCTGGCGGAGGACGCCGGCAGCGCGCTGGGCGACATCGAGCGCGTTTCGCACGATCTGTCCGCGCTGATTCAGAACATCTCCACTGCGGCGCGTGAGCAGTCCGCAGCGGCGACCGATATTTCGGTGTCAATGAACGCAATTCAGGAGATCACCTCGCAGACCTCGCAGGGCGCGAGCCAGACGGCCGACTCGATCGGTACGCTGGCGCAACTGGCGAGCGACCTGCGGCGCTCGGTGGCGCACTTCAAGCTGCCGGGTTGACATCGGCCGGGCCGGCTTTCGGCCCGATTGAGAAAAGCACAAGACAGGGGGCAGTCTCGCTGGTTGCAGGATGCTTGCGTTGTGCAACCGTTGAGAGAGGCGCATGAGACTTCAAGACCACATCGATTTCACCACGCTGCAGTGGGTCAAGCCGGAGCTCGACGACACCTTGTCGATCGCCCGCGAGGCGCTGGAGTCCTACGTCGACAATCCGGGCAAGCGCGATTTCATGCGCACCTGCGCGGACCACCTGCATCAGGTGCAAGGCACCTTGCAGATGGTCGAGCTGTACGGCGCGGCGATGGTCACCGCGGAGATGGAGCGGCTCGCCATCGCCCTGCTTGAGGATCACGTCACTTACCGCGAGGAAGCCTACGCCGCGCTGATGCGCGGCCTGATGCAACTGCCCGACTACCTGGAGCGGTTGTCGAGCGGCCACCGCGACGTACCGGTGGTGCTGCTGCCGCTGCTCAACGACCTGCGTGCCAGCCGCGAGCAGGAACCGCTGCCCGAATCGGCGATGTTCCACCCCAATCTCGATGCGTTCCTGCCGGAGCAGGCGCCCGCGGCAATGAGTGAGGCCTATGCCGAGGCGCACCGCGCCGAGCTGGTTGATCTGCGCCTGCGCTTTCAGCAGCAGTTGCTCGGCTGGTTCCGCGGGCAGAATGCCGCGCAGCAGCTGGTCAACATGCGCAAGACCCTCCTGGCGATCACCGCGCGCTGCCATCACGTACATGGCCGGCGTTTGTGGTGGATCGCCGCTGGCGTGCTGGAAGGCCTGGAACAGGGCGCGTTGAAAGGCCACGCCGGCGAGATCCGCCAGCTGATCGGCAGGGTCGACCGCAATATCCGCCAGCTGATCGAGCAGGGCGAGGGCAGCCTGCGCGGCGGCGATGCGGACGACGTGGCCTGCAAGCTGCTCTACATCGTGGCCCAGGCGAAGCAGCGCAGCCCCCAGATGGAACTCCTGCGCAGCACCTACTCACTGGACGGACTGTTGCCTGATGCCGGTGAACTAGAGCACGCCCGCGGCTCGATGGCCGGGCACAACCGCGCGCTGCTGGACTCGGTGTCGCGCGCGCTGAAGGACGACCTGCTGCGCGTCAAGGAGGCGCTGGACCTGTTCCTGCGCCAGCAGGACGGAGATCCCGCACAACTGGCCGCGCAAGGCGAAGTGCTCGAGCGTGTTGGCGACACGCTGGGCATGCTGGCGCTGACGGCGCCACGCCGGGTGGTCGCCGAGCAGCGACGTGTGCTCGACGAGATTGCCAATCGCATGCGTGCGGCCGACGAGGAAACCCTGCTTGATGTGGCCGGTGCCCTGCTGTACGTCGAGGCGTCGCTGGACGACCACATCGAAAGCCTGGGTTCCGGCGAAGAGCCCGGCACCAGCGAGGCGATGCATGCGCTTCCGCGCAGCGAGGCCATGGGTGTCGTCACCACCTTGATGCAGGAAGCGATCGCCAATACCGGCCGGGTGAAGGATGCGATCGTCGCGTTCGTAGAATCCGGCTGGGAGCATGATCGGCTGGCCATCGCGCCGGCGCTGATGGACGAAGTCGCCGGCGCCATGCGCATGCTGTCGTCGCCGCGACCGGCCGAACTGGCCCAGGGTGTGGGCCGCTTCATCGGCTACGAGCTGCTGGAAGACCGGCGCGTGCCGAGCGGCGCACAGATGGACCAGCTCGCCGATGCGCTGGCGGCGCTGGAGTATTACCTGGAGGCGGCGCGCGAGCATCGCGGTGGCCTGGAACACATTCTCGACGTGGCCGAGCACAGCCTCGGCCTGCTCGGCTACTGGCCCTTGCCGGAGGCGCGCGTCGCACCCATCGCGACCTTCGAGCCCGACGCGGCAGCTCTTGCCCGGTACGCGGGCGCAGACGAGCAACATCCTGAGCTGTCCGAGTCGGTCAGCCTGTTGCCCGGCGACGATCTGGGCCACCTCTTCGTCGGCGACAGCGGATCGCCTGCCGCAACTGTCCACGACCTGGACGGTCTGCGCCTGGCGCAGACCGAGGCGACCGTGCCGGCCGTGCTGGAGCGTTCCGGATCCGACGAGCCCGGCGACGACTGGATCGACATCGAGGAAGAGGTGGTCGAACAGGTGCCGGTGCGCGATGCACTGGCGGCGAACACCAGTTTCAACGTCAATGCCGAGGGCATCGACGACGATATCCGCGAGATCTTCCTGGAGGAGATGCAGGAGGAGATCGACAATCTGCGCAGCGCCGAGAAGCTCTGGCTGGCCGATCCCGCACAGACCTCGTCGCTCGTCGGCATCCGACGCTCATTCCACACACTGAAGGGTTCGGGCCGGCTGGTCGGCGCCGGGGTGCTGGGCGAGTTCGCGTGGAAAGTGGAGGACATGCTCAATCGCGTGCTCGACAACACCGTCGAACCGGGTGCGAACGTGCAGGCGCTGGTGCGGCATGCGATCGATGCGTTGCCGCAGTTGCTGGCAGCACTGAAAGGCGAGGGCGCGCCGAACGTGCCGCTCGGCGCGATCATGCACACCGCCGAACAGCTCGCCGCCGGCAACCAGGTGCGCCTGGAGGACCAGGCGCCGCAGGCCATGGAAACCGTGCGCCGCATCGTGCGCCGGCGCGTGCCGCGTCCGGACGCGGCGGCAGAGGCTGTGCCCACCGCAGGCCTGACGGATGCGGGTGCCATGTCCGCCGCGCCGAAGCCAGCAGATTCCGCCGAGCCCACGCACGCCATGGCGATGCCGGTGATGCCGCCGGTGGACCCGGTGCTGCTGGAGATCCTGCGCAGCGAAGTGGCGCAGTACCTGCAAACCATTCGTGCGGCGATCCAGCGCTGCGACGGCGAATTGCCGATCGGCGAAGAGTTGCTGCGTGCCGTGCACACGCTGCACGGTGCTATCGCGATGGTCGACATCCAGCTGCTGACGCAGCTGCTGTCGCCGCTGGAAGGCCTGTTCAAGCGCCTGCGCGCCGCGAACCTGCCGCTGTCGTCCGAGGGCGTGCGCCTGTTGGGCCAGTCGGTCGACGTGGTCGATCACGTGATGGGCCAGTTCGACGTTGCCGATCCGCAACTGCCGAACGTCGATGCGCTCACCGCGCAGATCGTCACCATGCGCGACCACTACCCCGAATCGAAGGTGGCTCACGTCGTGTTCGAGCCGCAGACCGATGACGTCGAGCCGGCCGAAACTGTGAGCGCGGCAGATCAGGTCGACGTCGACCAGGCAATCATGGCCGCCTCGCTGGAAGCTGGCATGACCGAGGCCGCGGCGGTGCAAACCGGAGCGGCATCCACCGGTGGTCCGTCCGATGCCGGCGAAGCGCTGGAAATCCATCCGGACGAAGCGCGCCATGCCGAACTGACCGCCGAGCTGGTGGCGGCACTGGGCGCCTTTGAACCCGGGCAGGCCGCTGCCGAGCGGGCTGCTGCCGAAAAGCTGGCAGCCGAACAGGCGGCAGCGGAGAAGCTTGCGACTGCGCAGGCCGCGGCCGAGAAACTGGCGGCGGAACAGGCGGCGGCTGAACGCGCCGCGGCGGAACAGGCCGCCACCGAAAGGCTGGCGGCGGAGCAAGTTGCGGCCGAACAGGCCGCCGCCGAAAAGCTGGCAGCCGAGCGGGCTGCAGCAAGCCGTGCGGCGGAAGAGGCCGCCAATGCTGCGGCACAGGAGCCCGCGTATGCCTTGGCCGGGTCAGGCCAGATCGACGCCGATTTGCTGGAAGTCTTCATCGACGAGGCGCGCGAGATCCTCGACCACGCCGATGGCGTGCTGGCGCAATGGCACGCCGAACCGGCGGAACTGGCGCATGTGCCGGAACTGCAACGCGACCTGCATACGCTCAAGGGCGGCGCACGCATCGCCGGCCTGGTGCCGGTGGGCGATCTCAGTCATGCGATCGAGACTCTGCTCGAGAAGCCGATCCGCGATACCTCGAAAACCGAGCCACTGATCGCCGCGCTGGAGGCGGGCTTCGACCAGTTGCACGCCCTGGTGCAGCAGGTGGCGCAAGGCCAGGCGACCGACTATCCGCAGGCCATGATCGACCACCTGCTTGCGCTGGCCGGTGAAACGACGCTGGCCGACGACGTGGTACCGGCGCCTTCGCCGATTCCGGCGGTACCGTCGCCGGCGCTTTCCGTGGCGGACGACCTCGAGCTGCCTGAACTGATGCCGGAGGCAGAGGAGGAAGTACGCTCCTCGCAGGAGCAGATCCGTGTCCGCGCCGACCTGCTCGACAGCCTGGTCAACCATGCCGGCGAAGTGGCCATCTACCGGTCGCGACTGGAGCAACAGGTTGCCGGTTACCGCTTCAACCTGGTCGAGCTGGAGCAGACTGTCGCGCGCCTGCGCAGCCAGTTGCGCATGTTGGAGATCGAGACCGAGGCGCAGATCATCGCGCGCTTCCAGCGCGAACACCGCGAAGCGGGCTTGACCGCGTTCGATCCGCTCGAGCTCGACCGTTACTCCCAGTTGCAGCAGTACTCGCGCGCTCTGGCCGAGTCGGTATCCGACCTGGTGTCGATCCAGAGCATGCTGGACGAACTGACCCGCCAGGCCGAGACCTTGCTGATCCAGCAATCGCGGGTCAGTACCGAGCTGCAGGACGGTCTGCTGCGCACGCGCATGCTGCCGTTCGACACGATGGTGCCGAACCTGCGGCGCACGCTGCGCCAGGCCGCACAGGAAGAGGGCAAGCACGCCCAGCTCCATGTGGATGGTGCCCACGGCGAAATGGACCGCAACCTGCTCGATCGCATCAAGGCGCCCTTCGAGCACATGCTGCGCAACGCGATCGCGCACGGCATCGAAACCCCGGCCGAGCGCCGCAAGGCCGGCAAGCCGGCCGAAGGTGCGGTGCACATCACGGTGGCGCGCGAGGCCACCGAGGTGGTGGTACGGGTCAGTGACGACGGTCGCGGCCTCAACCGCGAGGCGATCCGCAAGCGCGGCGTCGACCGCGGCCTGCTGCGGCCGGAGACCCGGCCGACCGACAATCAGCTGCTTTCGCTGATCGCCCAGCCGGGCTTCTCCACCGCCAGCCAGGTCACTCAGCTCGCCGGCCGCGGCGTCGGCATGGACGTGGTGGCGAACGAGATCAAGCAACTCGGCGGTTCGCTGTCGATCGAGTCGGAAGAGGGCAAGGGCACCACCTTCGTGTTGCGTCTGCCGTTTACCCTCGCGGTGACCCAGGCGATCCTGGTGCGCATCGGCGAGGCCACGTTCGCGATCCCGATGACCTCGGTGCAGGGCGTGGCGCGGGTCAATCCGGACGATCTGGCCGCGTTGATGGCCGAGGACGAGCCATCGTTCCAGTACGGCAACGAGGCGTACGGCATCCATGACCTGGCCGAATTGCTGGGCCTGCCCCCGGGCCTGTCGGCCGAGGACGAGCAGCAGCCGCTGCTGCTGACCCGTGCGGGCGACCTGCGGGCGGCGATCCGCATCGATGCGGTGCTTGGTTCGCGTGAGATCGTGGTGAAGTCGGTCGGCCCGCAGATCAGCTCGGTGCCGGGCCTGCTCGGCGCGACCATCATGGGCGACGGCTCGGTGCTGATCATTCTGGACCTGGCGCCGCTGGTGCGCCACGGCATCATCCGCCGCGAGCAGCGCCTGTCCGAGGGCCTGAGCGCGGTGCGGGCGCCGGTGGTCGAGGAAGTGCAGGTGCGGCCGCTGGTGATGGTGGTGGACGACTCGATCACCATGCGCAAGGTCACCAGCCGCGTGCTGGAGCGCCACGAATACGAAGTCAGCACGGCGAAGGACGGCGTCGATGCGCTGGAGAAACTGCACGAGCGCGTGCCGGACCTGATGCTGCTGGACATCGAGATGCCGCGCATGGACGGCTACGAGCTGGCCACCCACATGAAGGCCGACCCGCGGTTGCGCGACGTGCCGATCATCATGATCACCTCGCGCAGCGGCGACAAACACCGCCAGCGTGCGTTCGACATCGGGGTGGACCGCTATCTCGGCAAGCCGTACCAGGAGGCCGAGCTGCTGGTGCAGATCGGGGAGGTGCTGGAGCAGCGTGCGGTGGAGCCGATTCATGATTGATACGGTTCCTGCGGTTGCACTGCTGTTTGACGACACCGAATTGGGCGGCCAGCTGCGCGAGGCGCTGCGCGAGCGCGGCGCACGGATCGTGCATGAAGGCGGTGTATCCAGTCTCAGCCGCGAGTTGCTGCAGCGGGTGGGCGCCGACGTGCTGGTGGTCAACCTGGACGACAGCGCCGACGACGCACTCGACCGCCTGTACGAGGTGATCGACGACGATCATCCGCGTGTAGTCTTCAACGACGCGCAGGCCAGCCGCGCGCTGGCCGGCTGGGATCGCGCCCGTTGGGCGCGCCACTTGGCGGTCAAGGTGCTGGCGGAGGGCGATCTCGATCCGCCACGGCCGGGCGGCGCCCCGGGTGTCGAGGCGCCGGTGGTTGCCCGGTCGGAACCGGTGGCGTTCGAGGCCGCTCCGGTCGCCGAGCCGACGATTGCTACGGTGGCCGAGCCGTTGGCCGAACCCATCGTGGTGGCGGATGCCGCCCCGGAGCCGGATTTCCCGGTACACGGCGACCTTGATGGCCAGCACGGCCAGATCGCGGCGGCGGAATCGGAGAGCCTTGCGGCGGAACTGGAAGCCTTGCTGGCTTCCGGCGAACTGCCGCCGGATGACGACGCGGAATCCGGTCCGGGCCTGCGCTTTGCCGACGACGAGGAACTACCGCCGCTGCATGATGGAAACTTCTTCGATGTGGCGGCGGCTGGTCCGGCAGCGATGACGCCGGTCGAGCCGAGCATTGCCGCATTGGACCCGCTCTTGTCGGGGGTGACGCCGGCGGCGTTCCAGACGGATCACCTGCAACTGTCGTCGCTGACCGATCCTGCGGTCGCGACGATTCCGGCCTCGGCCGCGCAGCCCGCGGAGAGCGACGGCGCGCTCGTGCGTGCGCCCGAGGGCTGGGCGCTGGTGGACGATGATGTCCCGCACGCCGCCGCCGAGGCTCCCGAGAGGATCGACGCCGCGGTGTTCGGGATCGAAAAGCTGAGTGCCGCCGATTTCCTCGCGCCCGACGTCGAGGCAGTCGCCGCCGACGTCGAACCGCGCATGAGCCTCGAACTGGTGTCGATGGAGGAGGCGATCGCGCCGCAGGCGTATGTGCACGAACACGAGATGGTGCTCGACGAACTCGGCAGCGTGTTGAGCCGGGTCGTGCTGCTGGGTGCTGCAACGGATGGCATCGATGCGGTTTGCACGTTCCTGGCGGCGCTGCCGGCGTCGACGCGGCTGACCTTCCTGCTCATCCAGCACCTGGGCGGGCAGTCGGATGCGTCGCTGGTGGCGGAATTCGCCGCGAACTGCGCGTTGCCGGTGCGGCTGGCCACGGGTGGCCGTGCCGGGCTCGGCGAAGTGCTGCTGGTGCCGGCCGGACAGCAGGTGCGCCTGCGCCGGGACGGCAGCATCGACTTGCAGGCGAACGGCGCGGAGGCGCCGCCCGAGCCGTCGATCGACGCCAGCCTGACCATGGCGGCCAATGCGTTCGGTCGCGATGCGCTGGCGATCGTGTTCGCCGGGCGCGGCAACGATGCCGTGGCCGGCGCGCAGGCGGTCCATGATCGCGGCGGCCAGGTCTGGGTAGAGTCGTCGTCCGGCGAGCATTTCGCCGATATGGTCAGCGGTATCTTCGCCGAACGACTGGTCAGTTTCTCCGGTACGCCGTCCGAACTGGCGGCGCACCTGATCGAGGTGTTTCCATGAGTGATCCGCTGCCGCGTGAAATCCGCTGCGTCCTGGTGCCGGTAGGCAACCTGCGCCTGTTGCTGCCCAATGCCACCATCGCCGAGGTGATCACCCAGAGCACCCCCGAACCGGTGGCCGGCGCACCCGGCTGGTTGCTTGGCCGGATCGCGTGGCGTGGCTGGCGCGTGCCGCTGGTGTCCTTCACCGAACTGGCCGGCACCGAGGAGGGCGACGCCGAGTTGAGCGTGCGCGTGGCGGTGCTGAAGGCGCTCGGCGGCAATCCGAAACTGCCGTTCATCGCCGTGCTGACGCAGGGCTTCCCGCGCCTGACCACGCTGAACGCGGAGCTGATCATTCCCACCCACGACGGCAAGCCGCTGCCGCCGGGTGTGCGTGCGCACGTGCTGGTGCGCGATGACGTGGCGATGATCCCCGACCTGGAATGGATCGAGGCCACTTTGCTGGACCTGATCGACGCCGCCGAACCGGCCGAATCCATCGGGTCGTCCGGCTTGGAAGACTGAGGCGGGCCCGCAGGCGGCGAACTAGCCGTCGCCGTGCAGGGCCTGCAGTGCCGCCAATGCGGCCAGGCCCGCGGTTTCCGTGCGCAGGATACGCGGCCCCAGCCGCAGGCCGTCAAAACCGGCGGCCGTCAGTGCACCGATATCGCGTTCGCCCAGACCGCCCTCCGGGCCGACCACCAGCACGCCGCCGGCTGCCGTGAATTGCAGCCCGCGGGACGAGCGGCTGGCTTCCGGCAGCAGCGCCAGGCGCAGTGCACCGTCGTCGGCCAGGCCGCCGAGCCACGCCGCCAGCGGCAGCGCAGGTGCGATCTCGGGCAGGCGTGCACGGCCGCTCTGCTCGCAGGCGCTGGCCACCACCGCGCGCCAGTGCGCCAGCCGTTTTTCCGCGCGGGCGGCATCCAGCCTTACTTCCGAGCGTTCGGTCAACAGCGGCACGATGCGCACCACGCCCAGCTCGGTCGCCTTCTGCACGATCAAGTCCATTTTTTCGCCGCGGGCCACGCCCTGGGCCAGGGTCAGCGGCAATGGCGACTCGTTCTGCAAGGCCTGCTTCGATTCGATCCGCACGGTCACCTCGCGCTTGCCCATCGCGACGATGACCGCCGCGTAGTCGTGGCCGTCGCCGTTGAACACGGTGAGCGGATCGCCCCGATTCATGCGCAGCACGCGTGCCACGTGTTCGGCGGCCTGCGCCGGCAGGTTCGGTTCGCCGGAGACGGCGAGAGGCTGGTCGACGTGGATACGGATCGTGCGCATCGGAACGGGCCGGGCTGGAACGGCCGCCCAGCATAACGCGGCGCGCGCCCGCCATGCCGGGGTGGCTGAATGCGCGCGAGACGTTCGCGCGCCGCGACTTGCACCCTTTGGCGCGGCGTATCAGCATGGACAGCACTCCCCATGCGCGCTCGCCGCACCCCACCTGCGAGCCGGAGGTCACATGTCCAGGTTCGTTTTCGTTTCCGCCCTGCTGCTGGCGGGCTGCGGCGCAAGTACCGCACTGCTGGCGCAGGATTCACCGGCCCCGCCGCCCTCCACCGTGCCATCCAGTGGGCAGTCGACGCAGCAGGCCGCGCGCCCTGACGACCGCAACTGCATCCGCGAAACCGGCAGCCATATCCCGGCGAAGAAGGGACAATGCCTGCCGGTGACCGGGCGCAGCTACAGCCAGCAGGACCTGCAGCGCACGGGCGAGCCCAAGCTGGGGCCGGCGCTGCAGAAACTCGACCCCAGCGTCACCGTCCGCGGGCACTGAGGCGGTTCTCAGCCGGCCACGGCACGTTCGATACCGACCATCGCGGTGTCGACCAGCAGGTCGATCTCTTGTTCGGTCACTACATAGGGCGGCATGAAGTACACCACGTTACCCAGCGGGCGCAGCAGCACGCCGTGCTGCAGGCCATGCAGGTAGACGCGCAGGCCGCGCCGTTCCACGGCGGGATACGTCCGCCGGCTGGCCTTGTCGGCAACCAGTTCGATGGCCGCGATCATGCCGGTCTGGCGCACGTCGGCGACGTGCGGATGCGCGCGCAGCGGTGCCAGCCGCCGGGCCAGGTGCGCGGCCAGCTGACGGTTGCGTTCCAGCACCGGCTCGTCGCGGAAGATCGCCAGCGTCTCCAGTGCCACGCGGCAGGCCAACGGGTTGCCGGTATAGCTGTGCGAGTGCAGGAATGCCTTGCCGGCGTTGTACTCGGCGTAGAACGCCTGGTAGATCCGCTCGGTGGTGAGTACCGCCGATAGCGGCAAGAAGCCGCCGGTGAGCCCCTTCGACAGGCACATGAAGTCCGGCGTCACGCTGGCCCTTCGACCGGGCTCAGGACAGGCCCTTCGACTAGGCTCAGGGCAGGCCTGTTCGCAAGCGAACAGCGTGCCGGTGCGGCCGAAGCCGACCGCGATCTCGTCGGCGATGAAGTGCACCGCGAACTCGTCGCACAGCGCACGCAAACCGGCAAGGTAGCTCGGGTGGTACATGCGCATGCCGCCGGCGCACTGCACCAGCGGTTCGACGATCACCGCGCAGGTTTCGTGCGCGTGCCGTTCCAGCAGCGTGCGCAGTTCGCCGAGGCGACGGCTGGCCGTCTGTTCCGGTGATTCGCCGGATTCGCCTTCGTACGCGTCCGGCGACGGCGCCAGGAAAGGGGTCAGCAGCAGCGGCGCGTAGGTCTTGCGGTACAGCGCCACGTCGCTGACCGACAGCGCGCCCAGCGTCTCGCCGTGGTAGCTGCCGGTCAGCGCGATGAAGCGGGTCTTCTTGGCATGGCCCTGGTTGAGCCCGCTTTCATTGAGCCAGTAGTGGAAGCTCATCTTCAGCGCCACCTCGATCGCCGCCGACCCGTTGTCGGCGTAGAACACCCGATCCAGCCCGGGCGGGGTGACCCGCACCAGTTCTTCGGCCAGTTCGATCGCCGGTTCATGGGTGAAGCCGGCGAAGATCACATGCTCTAGCGTGCGCGCCTGCTCGGCTAGGGCCGCGGCGATGCGCGGGTTGGCGTGGCCGAACAGGTTGGTCCACCACGAGCTGACGCCATCCAGGTAGCGCCGGCCGTCGGCATCGACCAGCCATGCCCCTTCGCCGCGCACGATCGGCAGCATCGGTATCGTCTCGTGGTCGTGCATCTGCGTGCAGGGATGCCAGACGTGTCGCAGGTCGCGCGCGGCGAGCGCGGCGTTCCCGTTTGCGGGGTTGTTCATCCGGCTATGATCGGCGCTGCGTCGCGGAGGCTCAAGTCCGCGCATCGTCCATTCCGGGAATCGACGCTTGATATCACCGCGAAAATGCCTGATCGGCCTCGGCGCGCTGGTGTTGGCCGTGGCCGTGCTGTTGTGGTTCCTGCCGGCACGCTGGGCGTTGCCATGGATCGAGCCGCAATTGCACGGACTGCGTCTGCAGCAGGTGCAAGGCACTCTGTGGGATGGCCGGGCCGACCAGGTCGTGGCCGCCGACGGACGAGCGCTGGGGCAACTGCAGTGGCAGCTGTCGCACCGGGCTCTGCTTGGGCAAGCGCAGTTGCAACTGCAGTTCGAGGGACCGCAGCTCGCGTTTTCCGGCGGAATCCGGCGGCTGTCGAACGGCCGGGCCGAAGCGCGCGAGGTGAACGTGCGGGCGCAGCTGGCCGCATTGGATCGTCACGTGGCGTCGCCACTGGGCCAGCCGCGCGGCGAACTGCAACTGACGATCGATCACGCCCTGCTGCAAGGCGGCTGGCCCATGCAGCTGGTGGCCCAGGCGCAATGGCCGCACGCGGGCATGCACACGGTTGACGGCGACGTGGCGCTGGGCAATCTGCAGATACAGGCGCAGGCGCAAGACGGAGTGGTCCAGGCGCAGCTGCACGATGACGGACACGGCCCGCTGCACGTCGATGGCACCTTGCGACTGAGCCCGCTTGGCTGGCGACTGGACGCGACGCTGCGCGCCCGACAGACTGACCCGGTGTTGCGCCGTTGGCTGGCCCGGCTGGGGCAGCCGGCGGCCGATGGCAGCGTGCATGTCCAGCGCAGTGGCGGGCTGGTCGGCGGCGCGGCGGCAGCACCCACGAACTGAAGGACACGAGACGAAATGAATCCGGATATCGCCGCCACCGCCCTGGCCGCCGCACGCGAAGCGGCCTCGGCCGCGGCCGAGGTGATCAGGCATTACTGGCGTCGCGGCGTCGCGGTGGAATTGAAGTCCGACGCCACCCCGGTGACGATCGCCGACCGCGAAGCCGAGCGGGCGATCCGGCGTGTGCTGCAGGCCGCGCTGCCACAGGCGGCGATCTACGGCGAGGAATTCGGCCTGGACGGCGAACGTGGTGGCCTGCTGTGGCTGGTCGATCCGCTCGATGGCACCAAGAGCTTCGTGCGGCGCACACCGTTCTTCTCCACCCAGATCGCCCTGATGGACGGCGACGAGCTGGTGCTCGGCGTGTCCAGCGCGCCGGTCTACGACGAGACGATGTGGGCCAGCGTCGGCGACGGTGCGTGGCTCGATGGCGAGCGCGTGCGGGTGGCCGCCATCGACGCGATCGGCGAGGCCTCGCTTTCCATCGGCAACGTCAGAACGCTCACCGGCGATGCCCGCTGGGAGGCGCTGGGCGCGCTGATCCGCGACAGCAACCGGATTCGCGGCTACGGCGATTTCTGTCACTACCACCTGCTTGCGCGCGGCAGCCTGGACCTGGTGATCGAATCGGACGTGAACATCCTCGACATCGCAGCCTTGGCGGTCATCGTGCGCGAAGCCGGCGGCGTGTTCACCGACCTCGACGGTGCGGCGCCGACGCTGGACACACGCAGCGTGCTGGCCGGCACGCCCGCCATCCATGCGCAGGCTCTGCCGCGCCTGCGGCGCTGAACCACGCGAGCTAGAATGACCGGATGCGCAAACTCCCGATCATCCACGCCACGCGCGACGTCACCGACAGCCACTTCCTGCACGTCGAGCAGCTCGACCTGGAGTTCTCCAACGGCGTGCGCCGAACCTACGAGCGCCTGAAAGGCGGCGGCCTGGGTGCGGTGATCATCGTGCCGATGCTGGACGACGAAACCGTGCTGCTGGTGCGTGAGTACGCCGGTGGGCTCGGCCGCTACGAACTCGGCCTGCCGAAGGGCCGGCTGGACCAGGACGAAACCGCCGAACAAGGCGCCGAGCGCGAGTTGAAGGAGGAAATCGGCTACGGCGCGCGCAAGCTGAAGATCCTGCACAACCTGTCGCTGTCGCCGTCGTACATGACGCACATGGCGCACGTGGTGCTGGCGCAGGAGCTGTATCCCGAGAAGCTGGTCGGCGACGAACCGGAGGAACTCGAAGTGGTGCCCTGGAAGATGTCCGACCTGCATGCCCTGCTGGGTCGCGACGACGTGACCGAGGGGCGCTCGATCGCCGCTTTGTTCATGGCCCGCGAATACCTCGCCGGGCGTTTCCAGCGCACATGAGCATGCCGCCCGGAAGTGCTCCACCCGAACTGGCCCGGCAGGTCGGTGCGCTCGCCCGTGCCGCCGGCGCGGCGATTCTCGATGTCTACCACAGCGATTTCGCGGTGCAGACCAAGGCGGACGCCTCGCCGCTGACCGCCGCCGATCTGGCCGCCCAGAGGGTCATCCTGGCCGGCCTGGCGGGGTTCAACCCGTTGCTGCCGGTGCTGTCGGAAGAGGCGAAAGCCTTGCCATGGTCCGAACGCCGGCACTGGTCGCGCTACTGGCTGGTCGATCCGCTCGACGGCACCCGCGAGTTCGTCAAGCGCAACGGCGAATTCACCGTCAACATCGCCATGATCGACGATCGCCGCAGCGTGCTCGGCGTGGTGCTGGCGCCGGTCAGCGGCGAGCTGTACGTCGCCGCGCAGGGACAGGGCGCCTGGCTGCAGGCACACGGCGATGGCGCCTGGCAACGCATCCACGCGCGCCCTTTGGGGCAGCCGCCGCTGGTGGCCGGCAGCCGTTCGCATGGCGGCACGCAGGGCGGTGTGCTGCAGCAGTTGATCGGCAGCGACTACGAGCTGGTGCCGTTGGGTTCGTCGCTGAAGTTCTGCCTGATCGCGCGCGGCGCAGCGGATGTCTACCTGCGCCTGGGCCTCACCAGCGAATGGGACACCGCCGCCGCGCAATGCGTGCTGGAGGAAGCCGGCGGAGCGGTACTCGACCTGGCCGGCCAGCCATTTCGCTACAACCGCGGCGAGTCGCTGCTGAATCCCGAGTTCATCGCCGTCGGCGACGGCATGATCGACTGGGCCGCGCGGTTGCAGGCGTTATGAACGATTCGGCCCGGCACAGTCTGGACGATCTGCTGGCGATCATGGCGCGTCTGCGCGATCCCGACCGCGGTTGCCCGTGGGACGTGCAGCAAAATTTCGCCTCGATCGCGGCGTATACGATCGAGGAAGCCTACGAGGTCGCCGACGCGATCGACCGCCGCGACTGGCACGACCTGCGCGACGAGCTGGGCGACCTGCTGCTGCAGGTGGTGTTCCATGCGCAGATGGCGGCCGAGCAGGGCCTGTTCGATTTCGCCGACGTCGCCCATGCGATCAGCGCCAAGATGCTGCGGCGCCATCCGCACGTGTTCGGCGACACGCGCTACGCCGACCTCGACGAGCAGATGCGAGCGTGGGAGGAGATCAAGACGGCCGAACGCGCGGACAGGGGCGAACCGGGCGACGCCAGTGCGCTGGCGGGCGTCTCGGTGGGGCTGCCGGAATGGAAGCGCGCGCAGAAGTTGCAACAGCGCGCCGCTGCCGTGGGCTTTACTTGGCCCGGTCCCGAACCGGTGCTGGCCAAGCTGGCCGAGGAAGTGGAGGAGGTGCGTGCCGAGTTTGCCAACGGCGCCGATCCGGCACGGTTGCAGGATGAGATCGGCGACGTGCTGTTCGTGATGGTGAACCTGGCGCGCCATGCCGGCGTGGACTTCTCGCAGGCGTTGCGGCATGCCAACGCGAAATTCGAACGGCGCTTCCGGCAGATGGAACGGCTGGCTGCAGCCGACGGCGCGGCGTTCAACGAACGCACCCTGGTCGAGCAGGAACAGCTGTGGCAGCGCGCCAAGCAGGCGGAACGCCAACCCTGAGCCTGCGCGGTGGCGTCCGGCCATCGCGCAGGTCGTGGTGGACTCGCGGGAGTTACTTCGCTGCCGGTGCCGCGTTGTCGGCACCACGATGCTGCTGCCAGGCGGCGCGCATCTTCTCGTGCTCGGCGCGCATCTTCGCCTCGTTGGCCAGGTTTTCGTCCAGGCCCTTGCGCAACGTGGCGATCGCCTGGTCGACGTTGGCCGGCTGCGCCTGCAGGCGGGCCAGGCGCTGGTAGACGTAGTCGCGCACGCGCGGGTCCTGCGACTTGGCCAGCACGTCGTTGTAGACCGACGCCATCTCCTTGCTGCGTCCGGCCTGCATGTACAACTTTTCCAGGCCACGCAGGTCGCCGATCACGCCGCTGCGCTGCTGGCCGTGCAGGCCCATTCCGCGGTCACGGTCGCCGCGAATCAGGCGGACTTCCTTGCTGACCACCGCATGCGAAGCCGACGGCGACGGCGGCGGCGTGTTCTGGGCCATCACGAACGAAGCCGATCCGCTGAGCAGCACGGCCAGCGCGGAAGCAAGCAGGGTTTTGCGATGCATGGCATATCTCCTTGATAGGTAGACAGGGAAACGCAGCTGGCGCTGGTGCGTTGACTTGGGCGGCCTGCGTCGATGCTTGCAACCCTTTGGCTGCCGGCTGCATCCCAGCTGCGTCGACAACCCAAGGAGATTTCCATGCGCCGTTTTTTCACCGCAGCCGTGCTGCTTGTCCCGATCGCCGCCTTCGCCGCCAGTCCGTGCAAATACGAGGCGCCGCGCAACCTGCAGTTGGACCTGGCCGGCGTGCGCGGCGTGCAGATCGACGTGAACAACCATGACCTGCATCTGACCGGCAGCGCCAGCGCCAGCGGCCTCACGCTCAACGGTCGCGCCTGTGCCTCCGAAAAAGGGGCGCTGGACAAGTTGCAGGTCACCCAGCGGCGCGAAGGCGACCAGCTGCTGCTCGATATCGGCATCCAGGACGGTTTCAGTTTCAGCCTGTTTGGCGGCAGTTCCTACGCGAATCTCGACGTCACCGTGCAACTGCCGGCGAACCTGCCGGTTACCGTGCGGGTGGGCTCCGGCGACGCCGACGTCAGCGGCGTGCAGCAGTTGCAGACCAGTGTGGGCTCGGGCGACCTGCACGTGCGCCAGGTGTCCGGCAAGTTCGGCACCAGCGTGGGTTCGGGCGACGTCGATGCCACCGACATCGGCAGCCTGGACCTGGGCTCGGTGGGTTCCGGCGACTTCAGGGCCGACGGCATCAAGGGCGACGCCCGGATCGGCAGCATCGGTTCGGGCGACGTCACCCTGCGCAATGTCGGCGGCAGCGTGCATGCCGATACCTTGGGCTCCGGTGATCTCGACGTGAGCGACGTGGGCGGCGACTTCAGCCTCGGCGCGAAAGGCAGTGGCGACGTCAGCCACTCGGGCGTGAAGGGCAAGGTCAGCGTGCCGCACGACGACGATTGAACGCGACCGTCAGCCCAGCCAGCGCCAGACCACATACACCAGCGGCGCGCACACCAGCAGGAACGGTATCGAGACCAGGTGAAACAGCCGCAGGCCATGCGGCTGCTTTGCCAGGCGCAGTGCGATCAGGTTTGCCAGCGAGCCGATCGCCACGCCGAAGCCGCCTACGTTCACCGCGACTGCCAGCGCGATCGTATCGGTCGTGCGCTCCAGCAGCAGCACCGTCGCCGGCACGTTGCTGATCAGCTGCGAGGCGACGATGCCGCTGGCGTACAGGGTCAATGGCTGGCCGAAGTCGAGCCGATCCAGCGCCTGGCGCACCAGCGGCAGCTCGGCGCTGTGGCCCAGGCCCAGGAAGATCGCGGCGAACGTGAGCAGCAGCAGCCAGTCGATCCGCGCCAGGCTCGACCGCGCCAGCAGCGCGAACAGCACCAGTAACGCCAGCGCACCCAAGGGCGCCTGGCCGTATTCGATCAGCAGCACCATGCCAACCAGCGCGGCCGTCGACCACACGCCAAGACGGGTCGACGCCACGGCGCCATCGATCCGCTCCGGGCTCAGGGCCACGCGATTGCGCGGCAGCCACAGCAGCGTGAACGCCGCCACCAGCACGAACATCACCGCGGCGGCCGGCAGCATCGCCGCCGCGAAATGCAGGAACGACAGCTGCGAGTGCTGCCACAGCAGCAGGTTCTGCGGGTTGCCGATCGGGCTCAGGGTTGAGCCCGCGTTCACTGCCAGCGCCTCCAGCACCACCATGCGCAGCACCGGCAGGTTCGAGATGGCACCGATCGCCAAGGTCAGCGGCACGATCAGGAACAGGCTCACGTCGTTGGTCAGCACCATCGACAGTAACGCCGTCATGCTCACCAGCAGCAGGCCCAGGCTGCGCAGCGAATGTGCGCGTGCGACGAGGGTCGCCGCCGCGTGTTGCGCCAACCCGCTGTCGCGGATGCCCTGGATCGCGACCAGCAGGCCGGTCAGGCCGGCCAGCGTAGGCAACTGCAGCCAGTGCCGGTAGCTCGCCAGCGGCTGCGGGTCGAGCAGCGCCAGCGCGATCGCCAGCGCTGCGAACAGCCACAGCAGCCACTCCTCCTTGAGGCGCTGTCGTGTGCGGCTTGCAATCATCGGGAAGTCCGGCGGGGCGTCGACGTACTTTATCAGCCCGTCCTTCGATGCCGACTCAGCCCTCGCGCAACAATCGCATCGGCGGCGTGCGGCTGACCTTGCGGGTGCCGGCAAGGCCCAGCAGCATCACCACGAGTGCCGCGCCGACGGCGCCGCCGAGCAACGGCCACATCGGTGGCACGAAGTTCTCGATGTGAAACACCGCCTGCCCCAACCACACGCCGGCACCGGCGGCGCCGAGCGCGGCGGTGAAGCCGGCAACCAGGCCGAGCAGGGCGAACTCGCAGGCGGCGGCCACGCGCAATTGCGCGCGGCGCGCTCCCAGCGTGCGCAGCAGCGCGGCTTCGTGGCGGCGCTCGGCGGCGCTGGCGGCGAGCGCCGCGGCCAGCACCAGCGCGCCGGCGAGCAGGCTGAAGCCGAGGATCCAGCGCACCGCGTTGCCGACCCGGTCGACGATCTCGCGCACGCGGTCGAGCAGCGAATCGACGTCGACCAGGCTGAGGTTGCTGTAATCGCGCGACAATCGCGCCAGTTCGGCGGCATGCCCGCGCGGCAGGTGGAAGCTGGCCAGCCAGGTGTGCGGCAGCGTGCCGGCGTGGGCCGGGTCGAGCAGCAGGAAGAAGTTGACCCGGAACGAGCTCCAGTCGACCTTGCGGACACTGCTGACCTTTGCGTCGATGCGGCCTTCGCCGATGTCGAAACTCAGCGTGTCGCCCAGCTTCAGCCCGAACATGTCGCGCCACATGGTGTCGATCGAGATTTCAGCCTGGACCGGCTGCGCGCCCTGCCAGCGGCCGGCGATCACTTCGTTTGCAGGCGGCAATTCGGCAGACCAGGACAGCCGCAGCTGGCGGTCGGCCCAGTCCTTCGCGCGCTCGTCCGCGAAGGCGAGCTGGTCGATCGGCTGGCCGTTGATCGCGGTGAGCTTGCCCACCGCCAGCGGCAGCATGTTGAGCTGGTCGCCGCCGATGCTCGTCAGCGCCTGCGTGAAGCCGGCACGCTGGTCGTCCTGCAGGTTCAGCGCGAACCAGTTCGGCGTATCCGCCGGCAGTTCCTGGCGCCAGCCCTGCAGCAGGGCCGGCGCCACGACCGCCAGCAACAGCAACGCACACAGGCCCAGGCTGAGCGCAGTGGCCTGGATCACGCTCAACGCAGGTCGCCGCGCCAGCGCCGCCAGCCCCAGCCGCAGCGCGGGGTGCGCGCCCGGTGCGATGCGCCGGGCCAGCCACAGCAGCACGCCGGCCAGCAGCGCTGCGATCAACGCCACGCCGAGCAGGCTGGCGGCGAGGATGCCGGCCAGGGTGAGCGAGCTGCTCTGGCTCCAGATCAGGCTCAGCGCCACCAGCACCGGAATCAGGTACAGCGCGTCGAAGCGGCGCACCCGTCGTTGCACGCTCTGGCGAAATACGGCAACCGGAGCGACCTCGGCCAGCCGCGCCAGCGGCGGCAGGGCGAAGCCGACCAATACGGCGATGCCCATGGCGGCGGCGGCGAGCGACGGTGCCAGCGGCAGCACGGTCGGCACGTTGCCGAACAGCTGGCTGGCCAGCAGCCAGGCCAGTTGCGACAAGCCCAGCGCCAGCGCGATGCCGACTGCGGTCGCCGGCACGGCGAGTGCGCCCAGCGTGCCCAGCAACAGCCCCAGCACGCGCCGGCGCGGCGTGCCCAGCGCACGCAGCAGCGCCACTTCGGCGGTCTTGCGCCGCGCGTAGCGCTGGGCGGAAAGCGCGATCGCGATGCCGGCCAGCAGCGCCGACAGCAGGGCGGTGAGGCGCAGGAACGCACCGGCGCGGTCGAACGACGTACGCATGCGTTCCTGGGTTTGTTCCGGCGTGACCAGCTCGGCGCCCTGCGGCAGCGCAGTTGCCTCCGCCCAGTCCCGCCAGCCCTGCACCGCGGCCGGCGCGCCGGCCAGCAGCAGGCGATGGCGGGCGCGGCTGCCGACGCCGAGCAGGCCGGCCTGCTCGGCGTCGGCCAGGCTCATCAGTGCGCGCGGCGCCAGCGCCAGCAGCTCGCCGCCGTCGGGCTGGCGCAACAGTTCGGCGGCGATGGTCAATTCCCGCCCGCCCAGTTGCAGCGGCTGGCCGACCTTGAGGCCCAGCGCGACCAGGGCGCGATGGTCGAGATAGACCTCGCCCGTCGCCGGGGCATGGCCGTCGCGCGGGCGGCCGGCGGCGTCGCGCAGTTCCAGTTTGCCGCGCAGCGGATAGTGCGGATCGACCGCCTGCACGTCGAGCAACTGGGTCTGCTCATGGGCGAACGCCACGCTGGGGAAGCCGGCGGTGCGGGTGACCTGCAAGCCGTCGCGACGCGCGCGATCAGCGTACGTGTCCGGCACCGTCTGTGGCGACGACACGCCGATGTCGCCGCCGATCAGTTCGGCGGCGCTGGCCAGCATGCCGCGCTCGATCCGCGTCGCCAGCGTGGCGACCACGCCCAGCGCGACCACCGCCAGCACCAGCGACGCGGCCAGCGTACGCAATTCGGGCAGGTGCCATTCGCGGCGCAGGCTGCGCAGGGCGAGCAGCAGGATCGTCATGCCTGTGCGCCCGTGCTGGACGATACGACGCGGCCCTCCTCCAGCTCTATCTGGCGATCGCAGCGTGCGGCCAGCGTCGCGTCATGGGTGACCAGCACCAGGGTGGTGCGGTGGTCGCGGTTCAGCGCGAACAGCAGGTCGCAGATGTGGTGGCCGGTGCGCTGGTCGAGGTTGCCGGTGGGCTCGTCGGCGAACAGCACGCGCGGGCCATGCACGAACGCGCGGGCGATCGCCACGCGCTGCTGCTCGCCGCCGGAGAGCTGCGCGGGGTAGTGTCGCCGCCGCGCGGTCAGTCCCACCGCCCCGAGCGCTTCGCGTGCGCGCGACCGCGCCGCGCTGCTGCCTTCCAGCTCGAGCGGCAGCATTACGTTTTCCTCGGCGGTCAGCGCGGGCAGCAGGTGGAACGACTGGAACACGAAACCGACCAGGCGCCGGCGCAGGTCGGCGCGGGCTTCCTCGCCCAATTGGTGCAATGCATGGCCGTCCAGTGTGAGGCTGCCGTCGTCCGGCGTATCCAGCCCGGCCAGCAGGCCGAGCAGGGTGGTCTTGCCGGAGCCGGAGGCGCCGACGATGGCGAAACTCTCGCCCGGCCGGATCTGCAGGCTGACCTTGCTGAGGATCTCCAGTCTCCCCTCGGGTCCGTTGACCGACTTGCTAACATCGCAGGCTTCAAGAAGAGGCCGGGAAGAATCACTCATGCGTCGATGCCTGTGGTTGATGGTTTTTCTGTGCGGCCTCGGCAGCGCCCAGGCGGCGGCGCCGAAAACCGTGCTGATACTGGGTGATTCGCTGTCTGCCGCGCACAACATCCCGGTCGAGGCTGGATGGGTGCACCTGCTGGATGCGCGTCTCAACCAGATGGTACCGAAGTGGCGCGCAGTCAATGCCAGCATCAGCGGCGAGACCTCGCTGAGCGGGCGCAACCGCTTGCCTGCGCTGCTGGCGAAGTACCGGCCGGAGGTAGTGGTGCTGGAACTGGGTGCCAACGATGGCTTGCGCGGCCTGCCGCTGCCGGCCCTGCGCGCGAACCTGGACGCGATGATCACTGCCGCGCAGCAGGCGAAGGCGCGCGTGCTGCTGGTCGGCATCGAGCTGCCGGTGAACTATGGACCGCAATACCGCGATGGCCTGCGCGCGGTCTACGCCGAGCTGGCGCGGACCCGCCGCACCGCGCTGGTGCCGTTCCTGCTCGAGGGGATCGCGCTCGACCCCGCACTCATGCAGGACGATGGCCTGCACCCCGTGGCGGGTGCCCAGCCGCGTGTGCTGGACACGGTGTGGAAGCCGCTGCGGCCGCTGCTGCGTTGAGCCGGAAACAAAACCGTCTCTGAACCTCGTTTTTTCTATTTCACGCTACCCTCACCCCGTCGCCGCTTAGATCTTCACGTATGTGAAAGCATGGAGGGGAACGATATGACCGTACATGACGAGCAAGCGGGACTGATTCTTCTGGTTGAGGACAATCGCCAGATCGCCGAGATGGTGGGCGAGTTCCTGGAGCGGCGCGGTTATTCGGTCGACTATGCCGCCGATGGGGTCAGCGGCCTGCATCTGGCGGTTTCCAACAGTTACGACGTGCTGGTGCTCGACCTGATGCTGCCGGGCCTGGACGGGCTGGAGGTCTGCCGCAAGCTGCGCCGTGAGGCCAAGAAGTCCACTCCGGTGCTGATGCTGACCGCGCGCGACACGCTGGAAGACAAACTGACCGGGCTCGAGGCCGGTGCCGACGACTACCTGGTCAAGCCCTTTGAGGTACGCGAGCTGGAGGCACGGCTGCGCGCGCTGATCCGCCGCGACCGCCGCCAGGTCTCCACCGAGGTGCTCAGCGTCGGCGACATGACCCTGGATACCGCCACGCTGCGCTTGACCCGCGACGGCCAAGAGCTGACCGTGTCGCCGATCGGCCTGAAGCTGCTGGCGATCCTGATGCGCGAGTCGCCGCGGGTGGTCAGCCGGCGCGATATTGAACGCGAGATCTGGGGTGATACGCTTCCCGACTCGGACACCTTGCGCTCGCATCTCTACAACCTGCGCCGGGTCATCGACAAACCCTTCGCGCGGCCCTTGCTACACACGATCCATTCGGCAGGGTATCGTCTCGCGGATCTCGAGTCGGAAGTGGCCTCTTCGCCCCAGACGGCCTGACATCGACACGGCGCATACAGGTAGGCGCACACAGGTAATGGATAGCAGGGTCAAAGCAGTCGCATTTCGTGTGGGTGCCTTTCGCCGACGTATTGCGTGGGTGTTCGTGCTGCAGTTCCTGATCGTCGCCATCATCTGCATCCTGGGCATCTATAACGTCGTGCATTCGGTCATCGTGATCATGGTGATCGTGATCACGACCGGCCTCGCCTGGCTGGCTACCCGGCGCGAGTGGCGACCGGTGCGCGCGCTGGCCCGGCTGGTGAACCGCCTGGACGGCCAGCAGATCGATCCGGCGTCGCTGAACCTAGAGCAGCTTTCCACCCATGCCGACCCCGACGTGGCCTCGCTCGCCTACGGTCTGCACGGCTTCGCCACGCGCCTTGCCAGCTTCAACCAGCGCGAGCGCAACTTCACCCGCGACGCCAGCCATGAACTGCGCAGCCCGCTCACCGTGATCAAGATGTCGGCTGAGATGCTGGGCGAGGAGGATGGCCTCAGCGACTTCGGCGTGCGTTCGGTGCGCCGGATCAAGCGCGCCACCCGCGAGATGGAAGTGCTGGTCGAGGCGTTGCTGATCCTCGCGCGCGAGACGGACAGTCCGGCCGGCGACCAGCATTTCGTCGTCAACGACGTGCTGCGCAAGGAGCTGGAATCCGCCCGCGAATTGCTGGTCGGGCGGCCGATCGAGCTGGTGCTGGAGGAGCCCGCCCACTTTGCACTGCAGGGCTCGCCCCAGGCGTTTTCGGTACTGTGCTGGCAGCTGATCCGCAATGCCTGCCAGCAGACCGAGCAAGGCAACGTGGTGGTCAGCGTGCTGCCTGGCGTGATCAGCGTGCGCAATCGGGCGGCACCGCCGGTGTCCGCTGAGGACGGTTGCCCGCCGCGCGTTCGCGGCGCCGACCGGCACGGTTTTGAACTGGCTATTGCCAAGCGGATCAGCGACCGTTTCGCCTGGCCGCTGGAATTGCAGACGGGGCAGGGCCAGGAAAACGTCGCCCGCATCCGCTTTCCGCGCCCGCTGCCGATCGACACGCCGGCGGCAGAGTCGGCTTCTTCGTAGGGCGGGATCGGCCCGCCCTTCGCCGCATCAAGGCAAAGCCGGCGGGCCGTGTGCGCCCCTGCGCGGGATTCCGCCTCAGCCGGCTTGCAGTGCCGGGACAACCGCGAATGGGCAACCGGTCTTCGCTTTCACCTCGTCGAGGCTGACGCCGTCGTTGAGTTCGATCAGGGTCAGGCCCTTGCCCTTTTCCACCTCGAACACGCACAGGTCGGTGATGATCAGGTCCACCACCTGCTTGCCGGTAAGCGGCAGGTCGCACTGGTTCTTGATCTTCGGCGAACCGTCCTTCGCGGTGTGTTCCATCAGCACCACCACGCGCTTGACGCCGCTGACCAGGTCCATCGCGCCGCCGGGGCCCTTGACCATCTTGCCCGGGACCATCCAGTTCGCCAGGTCGCCGTGCGCGGACACTTCCAGTCCGCCCAGGATCGACAGGTCGATGTGGCCGCCGCGAATCATCGCGAACGACTCCGCGCTGGAGAAGAAACTGGAGCCGGGCAGCGTGGTGATGGTCTGCTTGCCGGCGTTGATCAGGTCGGGGTCGATCTGGTCCTCGGTGGGGAACGGGCCGATGCCGAGCAGGCCGTTCTCCGACTGCAGGGTGACGCTGACACCGTCGGGGATGTAGTTCGCCACCATGGTGGGAATGCCGATGCCGAGGTTCACGTAGAAGCCGTCGCGCAGTTCTTGCGCGGCACGCTTCGCCATCGACACGCGCAGCGGGCTTTCCTTGCCGCCGGCCACCCCGGCAATCGTGCGGAACTCGATCCGCTTCTCGTACTTGGCGCCCTGCACGATGCGGTCGACATAGATGCCTGGCACGTGGATGTTGTTCGGGTCCAGCTCGCCGACCGGCACCAGGTGCTCCACCTCGGCCACGCAGACCTTGCCGCAGGTGGCGATCATCGGGTTGAAGTTGCGCGCGGTCTCGCGGAACACCAGGTTGCCGTGGGCGTCGCCCTTCCATGCCTTCACGATCGAAAGGTCGGCCGTGATGGACTCCTCCAGCACGTATTCCTTGTCGCCGAAGCGCTTGGTTTCCTTACCCTCGGCCAGCTTGGTGCCGAACGCGGTGCGCGTGTAGAAACCGGGAATGCCGGCGCCGCCGGCGCGCAGCTTCTCGGCCAGGGTGCCCTGCGGGGTCAGGTGCAGCTCCAGCTCGCCGGCCAGCACCTGGCGCTCGAACTCCTTGTTCTCGCCCACGTAGGAGGCGTAGACGCGTTTCACCTGGTGCGTCTTCAGCAACGGGCCCATGCCGAAGTCGTCCACGCCGGCGTTGTTGCCCACGATGGTCAGCCCCTTGGTACCGGCCTCCAGCAGCGCACCGATCAGGTTCTCAGGGATGCCGCACAGGCCGAAGCCGCCGGCGGCGATCGTCATGCCATCGAACAGCAGGCCGTCAAGGGCTTTCGCCGCGCTCGGATAAACCTTGTCCATCGCTGTGCCTTCCTCAAGGAGAGTCAGCTGACAAGGATACGACGGATTGACCCGGGCCGGCCTTGTACCAAGGTCGCAAGGGGGTTTTGACAAACCGATGCAGGCTGTCGTCTTACGGCTGGGCGCGGCAAAATAGATGGATATACGCGTTCCGTCGTCTCAGGAGATTCATTTGAAGCCGCACCACCTGTTCCTTGCCCTCGCCACCTTCGGAATGACCGCCATGAGCCACGCTGCCGTTTCTCCCGTGCTGGTGATCCATGGCGGCGCTGGTGTGATCAAGCGCCAGATGACCCCCGCGAAGGAGCAGGCGGTGCGTGCGGCGATGACCCAGGCGCTGCGGAACGGTTACGCACGGCTCAAGGCGGGTGACAGCGCGCTGGATGCGGTGACGGCGGCGATCACCGTGCTGGAGGACGATCCGAACTTCAACGCAGGCAAGGGCGCGGTGTTCACCCACGAAGGGAAGAACGAGCTGGACGCGGCGATCATGGACGGCAACACGCTGCGTGCCGGCGCGGTGGCCGGGGTGCAGCGGGTGAAGAATCCGATCCTGCTGGCACGCGCGGTGATGGAGCAGTCGCCGCATGTGATGCTGTCCGGCGCGGGCGCCGATGCGTTTGCGAAGGAGCAGGGCATGACCCTGGTTGATCCGTCGTACTTCCGCACCGAGGAGCGCTGGCAGCAACTGCAGAAAGCGCTGAAGGAAGATGCCGCGCAGCAGCCGCATGCGGACGTCGAGACGGCCAAGCACTTCGGCACGGTCGGCGCGGTGGCGCTGGACACGCAAGGCCATCTTGCCGCTGGCACGTCCACCGGCGGCATGACCGACAAGCGCTGGGGGCGCATCGGCGATTCCGCGATCATCGGCGCCGGCACCTACGCCAACGGCGGCTGCGCGGTGTCCAGTACCGGTTGGGGCGAGTTCTACATCCGCACCGTGGCCGCGCACGAGATCTGCATGAAGGTCACCCAGATGCGTGTGCCGTTGAAGCGTGCCGCTGCCGAGGTGATCAACCAGGAAATCCCGTCGATGGGCGGCAACGGCGGCGCGATCGCACTGGATGCGGATGGCCACATCTCGATCCCGTTCAACACCGACGGCATGTACCGTGGCTGGATCGGTGCCGATGGCGTGCCGCACGTGGCGCTCTTCAGCGACGAGGACGACGGCACCGCGGAACCGCCGGCATCGTCGGAAAGCGTCGCGCAGCCGTAGAGCGCGCCCCTACTTGAGCTTTTGCAGTTGCGCGGGCGTGAGTGCGCCGCTGATGCCAAGCCGGCTGCCATCCGCGCGGATCACCAGCACGCGCGGGGTTTCGCCACCCCAGTTCGGGTCGAGCAGGAAGTTGATGCGTTCAGGCGAGGCTTCGGCGTAGGCGCGCGCGCTATAGACGCCCATCTTCATGTCGTGCAGGCGTGCCTCGATCGCCTGGCGCAGCGCGATGCTGTCGGTGGTCACGGTGACCAGTTCGATGTCGTGTGGGGCGTTGCGTTGCAGCGCAGCCAGGGCTTCGAGGTTCGGTTCGCAATAGGCGCAGTCGAGCGACCACAGCGCGATGATCCGCGTGCCGTGCGCCGGTGGTTGCAGCAAGGCGGGCACGTCGGCGGCGGCCAGCGGCTGCAGCGAACCGGCGCTGGCCAGCGCCGGCAGCCACAGGGCGAAGGCGAGCAGCAGGCGCTTCATCGCGGTGCCTCGACCAGGCGGAAACCGGCAGCGGTGTTCCACGCGACGAACGCGCGCCCCTGTCTCAGCAGCAGCTGCGGCGAACCCACTGCCCCGCTGCTGCGGGCGATTTCGATGGGAGTGTCAAAGTGCGTGCCGCTGTCGGACGAGCGGCGCAGCATCAGCGCGTAGCCGTCGGCGCCGACCTGGTTCCAGGCCACCCACACGGTGCGGCCGTGCACGGCCACATCGGCGTGACCGGCGCCGGCGCCGGCGATCACCAGCGGATGCCCCGGCGCGTGGCCCGGCGCGAGCTGGCCGTACCAGATCGTGGGCTTGTCCTTGGCCTCGTACCACACGGCGTGGCGGATGCCGTCACTGCCTATCGCCAGGCCGGGGCCGTGATGCGGGCAGCCGGCGATCCGCCAGTCGCTGAAGGTGGCGCGTGCAACCTGGCTGGTCTGGCCGTCGGTACGCAGCACGGCATACGCGTGGTCGCGGAGGTTGTCGCCATAGATGTTGCGGAAGAACGCGGCGATTTCGCCATCGGGCGTGCGCGCCAGCGCGATGCGGCAGCACTCGCAGCTCTGGTCGATGAGCTTGCGCTCGGGCACGAAGGTCGCGCCGCCGTCGTCCGACCAGCTGTAGTAGATCGCGGCGCCCAGGTACGTCTTGCCGTGGGCCTCGGCGGCGAGCAGGTCGCGCTTGTCGATCCAGGCCACCACGAGGCGGCCCTTGCCATCGACCGCCAGCGCGTCGAAGCGATGGGTGATCTCTGCGCGGTCGTGGTGCACGGTCACCGGCTCGCTGAAGTGTTCGCCGCGATCCGTCGAGCGGGCGAAGCGCACGAAGCCGGTCCACGGCGCGGCGCGCGGCTGCGACCAGCTCACATAGATTTCGTCGTGGGGCCCGAACGCGATCTTCGGACGGTTCTCGCCTTCGGCGTAGATCCGCTCGGCCGTGGCGTTCACCTCGACCGGCGCGCTCAGCGTGCGGCCGTCGTCGTCAGAATGGCGCAATCGAACGTGGCCGTCCGCCGCGTCCACCAGCCATAGCCGGCCGTGGCTGTCGAACGCCGCGCTGGCGCCCAGCTCGGGGCCCTTCGGCATCTCCATGCGCATGCCGTCGTGCGCGAGCAGCGCGGGCGAGAGCAGGCAAAGCAGGATGATCAGCAGGTGGCGCATCACAACTCCCAGCGCAGCTCGCCGAACCAGGTGCGGCCAGCGTAGGGATGGTAGACCCAGTAGCGTTCATTGGTGAGGTTGTCGACGCCGAGTGCGGCGGCCCAGCCTGGTGCGAACTTCCAGCGCAGTTTCGCGTCGGCCACGGTGAAGCTGCTCACTGCGCCGTAGCTGTCCACGTAGTCGCTGTTGTCCAGCGTGCCGTACTGGCGGCCGGAGTGGCGGATGCCGAGCGACGCGTCCCACTGCGGCGCGAAGCGGTAGCCGGCGAACATGCTGGCGCGGACTTTCGGGATGCGCGGGAAGGTCTTGCCGCTGGCCAGCGGATACTGGCGATCCCGCAACGTCTTCGCATGGTTGAAGGCGAGGCTGGCCGAAAGGTCGAGGCCGTCGATCCACAGATCGGTGAAGCCGAGCTCGCCCTCGGCGCCGCGGCTGCGCATCTTGTCGATGTTCTGCACGCTGGTGACAGTGGGGGTGACGGTGATGTCGGTCTGCGAGTACAGCGAATCGGCAATGCGATCCTGGTACAGCGAGACGCGCCAGTGGCCGTGGTCCAGGTGGCGAGTGAGGGTGAGGTCGGTGGATTCGTCGGTCTCGGGCTTGAGCCCGGGATTGTTGTTGACGATCGCGTTGGCCGACAGGCTGCCCTGGAACAGTTCGGTCACGGTGGGGTAGCGCACCGCCTTGCCGTGGGCCAGGCGCAGCTCCCAGCCGTCGGCGAGATCCCAGCTCAATGCCGCCTTGGGCGAGAAGTCGGTGCGACGGCGATCGGCGTAGTGCAGCGTGTTGACCGCATTCGCGCGCAGGCCGCCATAGGCGCGCCATTGTTCGAGCCGGCCGCCCAGGGTCAGCGCCCAGGCATCGGCGAAGCTCCACACGTCCTGCAGGTACAGCGCGCGGGTCTGCGTGCGGCCGGCGAACGCGCTGACCTGGGCGCCGTCGGCATCGCCGCGCCAGTCGCTGGCGTTGCGCACGCGGCTGTCCAGCACGTAGCGGTCGCCGTGCACGCCGGCGTACAGCATGTGGCGGTCGCCGAGCGGGCCGGAGCTGCGCAGGTCGAAGGTGTCCCAGCCGGAGCCGGCCTTGTCGGCGATCGTGCCGGGGCCGCCGCTGGGCGCGCCAGGTTCGGCCAGGTTGGCGGTGGCGGCCAGCGAGCGCAGAAAGTCGTAGTGGCTGGCCACGGCGGTCCAGCGCCAGCCGCTGTCGAGGCGGCCGTTCAATTCGATGCCGTAAAGCACGTGGTTGTCGCTGGCCGAGGTGGGCGCCAGGCCGCTGGCCGGCAGGGTCCAGGCCTGTCCGTTCGCGCTGATCACGCCGCCGGCGACCAGGTTGCCGGCGGCATCGCGGATCAGGCTGCGGGTGCGGTCTTCGGCACGGTTGTGCCACCAGCCGACGGTGAACAGCGCGGCGACCCTCTCGGTCACATCGACGCCGACCTTCAGCTTGGCTTGGTCCTGCACCGTGTGCTCGATGCTGTTGGCGCCGTACACCAGCCGCGGCGTGCCGTTCGGGTTGCGGTCCAGTACGGCGCCGCTGACCGGCACCGCCGCGGCCGGATTGCCGCCGGCTTTCGCGGTGGCGTACTGCATTGGCTGCCCGCGGTTGTCGAGTCGGTTGAATTCCAGCAGCCAGCTCCAGCGGCCCTGCTTGTTGCCCAGTGTGGCGGCGGCCTGGTGGCCGTTGTAGTGGCCGCCGGCGCCGTAGGCGTCGCGGTAGTCCTGGCTGAAGAACTGGGTGCTCGCGCTGGCCGTCAGCTTCTGCGGCAGCACGGTATGGATCAGCACCGTGCTGCCCAGCGAGTTGCCCGGATACAGCGCGGAGTAGGGGCCGTAAAGTATGTCGACCGCGCCGATTTCCTCGGGCGCCACCATGCCCCAGCGGGGCGCGCCGTCCCAGCCGTTGGTCATCAGGTTGGAGAGCAGCAGGCCGTCGGCGTAGACCAGGCTGCGTGCGCTCTGCAGGGTGCCGGCGTTGCGGCCGCTGATCACCGCGTTCGGGTCGCCGATGTAGCGCTTGCGCACCATCATGTTCGGCGCGTACTTCAGCGCGTCGGCGCTTTCGGTGACGTTTTGCTGCTGCAGCTTCTGCCGGTCGACGCGCACCTGCACGCTGGGCGTTTCCATCACCATGGTGTCGCTGGCGTGCACCGAGACCGGCGCCAGGGTGGTGGTAGCGGGGGCGGGATCATCGGCGGCCAGCAGCGAAGGGCTGGCGACCGCAAGTGCTATGGCGCAAAGACCGAGCGGGAGGGCGTTCAAGCGACACTCTGGATGGGGGTCTAGGGTTGCAAGGATAGTCCACTGCCATGCGCGCGACAGATGGCGCGTTGTCGCAGCGGGGAGACGGCGATGGGATGCGCGGGCACGGCGAAAGGTGCCCGGCTCGGGATAAAAAAAACGCGAGGCGGCAAGTCGTTGCGCAGGGTGGGCAGTGTCCGCCCTGCGCAATGGCGCTCAGTCTTCCCGGTCGGGACGCTCGCGTACCGGGTGCTTGCTCAACTTGCGCTGCAGGGTGCGGCGATGCATGCCGAGGCGGCGGGCGGTCTCGGAGATGTTGCCGTCGCATTCGGTCAATACGCGCTGGATATGCTCCCATTCCAGCCGGCGCAGCGCCAATGGCTGTTCGGGGGCGTCGGGCAGGTCGACGTCGTCGCTGTCGCTGTCGCCGTCGAGCAGGGCGCGCACCACGGCATCGGCGTCGACCGGCTTGGCCAGGTAGTCGTGGGCGCCGCGCTTGATCGCCTCCACCGCGGTGGCGATCGAGGCGTAGCCGGTCAGCAGCAGCACGCGCAGGTCCGGTACCAGGCTGTGCAGCTCGGGGATCAGGCGCAGGCCGTTCTCCTCGCCCAGCTTGAGGTCGAGCACGCAGTAGCGCGGGTGATGCCGGCGCGTCAACGCACGGGCCTCGTCGAAGTTGGTGGCCGTGATGACCTCGAAGCCGCGCGAGCCGAGTGCGCGCGCCAGCACGCGCAGGAAGGTGGCATCGTCGTCGACCAGCAGCAGCGGGCGCGCCTTGGCGGCATGGGGCAACTCGGTCATCGGCGACGTTTCCTGAGTGTGGATCAATGACGCATTCTTGCCGGAAGCGGCGAGACTTGCACGTGCGAGCTATTTTTCGGCGATCACCGCCAGCGGCAGACGCAGGCACACCTCGGCGCCGTGTTCGCCATTGCTGGCGACCAGTTCGCCGTTGAGACGTTCGGCCGTGGCTTCGGCCAGGGCCAAACCGATGCCCAGCCCGCTCTGCTTGCGCGAATGGCCTAGCAGGGTCAGCTCGCCGTCGGCGTCGAAACCGGGGCCGTGGTCGCGCACGGCCAACTGCAGCCAGGCGTCGTCGCGCGAAACGTGAAGCGCCACCGCGTTCGAGTGGTTGACGGCGGAGGCGTCGGCAGCGTTGTTGAGCAGGTTGAGCAGCGCGTGGCGCAGGCCCGGCGGGGTGCGCAGCACGATGTCGGCGATGTCGCCGTCAAGGGTCAGGGCCAGCTCGGCTTCCGGTCGCAGCAGCTGGAAGCGCTCCACGCATCCGTGGATGAACCCGGTCACGGTGAGACGTTCCGGCTCCTGCGACAGCTGCGCCTTGCCGAAGGCGACCATCTCGCGAAGGATCGTGCGGCAGCGGTCGACCTGGCCTTCCAGCAGTTCCAGGTCTTCGGCCAGCGTCGCATCGCCGGCGTGCTCGCGACGCAGTTCGGGCAACAGGGTGCGCATCGTCGACAGTGGCGTGTTGAGTTCGTGCGCGGCGCCAGCGGCCTGGGTGGCGATCGCCAGGATGCCCTCGTCGCGCAGCGCGCGTTCGCGCACGCGCTGCACTTCGAGTTGCTGCAGGCGCAGCACGTGGGCCAGCCGGCTGATGAAGAAACTCAGCAGCAGCGCCATGATCACGAAATTCACGCCCATGCCGGCCACGTGCAGCGAGAAGCGGCTGGGCGAGTTCTCGTGCAGCGGCGTCGGCAGCGGCACGTGCGAGTACAGCAGGACCACGTAGGCCACGCCGGCCAGCGCCGCCACCGCCAGCACCGACCGTGCCGAAAGCGCCGCGGCGCTGAGCGCGATCGGCACCAGCAGCAGGGTAATGAAAGGATTGCTGGCGCCGCCGGTGAAGTACAGCAGGTAACCCAGCACCAGCGTATCGAAGGCGATGTGGCCGACCGCTTCCCACTCGCGCAGCGGCCACGGCTGGGTCAGTCGCCACGCGGCAAATACCGAGAACACCGCGAGCAGGCCGATGCCGAGCAGCAACGGCAGCAACGGGATATCCAGATGCATCCACCAGGCGCAGACCAGCACGGCGGCGCTCTGGCCGGCGATGGCGCAGATCCGCAGCCAGGCCAGCGTGCGCGTCAGCGCGAACGGGCCGATACGTTGGGTGTGCCGGTGCGGCATGGCAGTCTTCCAGGCTTGCCGGACTTCCGCGGGCCCGCCGCGCAGCGCGCGACGGGCCGGTGGATCACGCCGGCGTGTTGAATTCCTCGCTGCGCACGGCCGGCAGCGGGTTGTTGGCGACGGAATCGGAATGGCTGCTCGACAGCTTCTTCATCAGCGGCAGCATCGCCAGGGCGATCACCGTGCAGGCCACGCCGGCGAAGCCGAGCTTGTTGAACAGCGCGGTGTAGATCGGCAGCGATACCAGCGGGTCCTTGATGTCGGTGGGGATGCTGGCAAAGTTCGCCACCACGCTGCCCAGGTACTGCGAGATGCCCGAGGCGACGTAGTAGGCGCCCATCATGAAGCCGCCCATCCGCGCCGGCACGTAGCGCGCGATCATCGCCAGGCCGAGCCCCGACACCAGCAGCTCGCCCAGCGAGTACAGGCCGTAGCCCCACACCATGATCCACGACGAGACCTGGCCGTTAACCGCGAAGCGCGCGCCGACCCCGTAGATGAAGAAGCCGATCGCCACCGCGGCGAAGCCCCAGGCGAACTTCACCGCGACGGCCGGGTTCTTGCCGGCCTTGCCCATGGTGTTGTAGGCGAATACCAGCACCGGGCTAAGCAGCACGATCCAGATCGCGTTGAGCGACTGGAACTGCTCGGGAATCCAGTTGAACAGGTGCAGGCCGAACAGGTCGAACGAGAGGTCGACGTTGCGCTGTGCGAACAGGTTCAGCGAGGTCGACATCTGCTGGTAGAAGATGAAGAAGAAAATCGTCTGCGCGGTCAGCACCAGCGCGGCGATCAGGCCGGCCCGCTCATGCTGCTCGCTGCTGCGGATCAGGTGCACGAAGATGCCCAGGATCACCACGCCGGCGGCGTACACACACCACTTGGCGACCGTCTGGTCTTGCAGGATGAAGGCGGAGACGAACACCATGCCGATCGCGGCCAGCAGCACCACGCCGAGGCGCTTGACGTCCACCGGCTTGTCGTCGGCCGGCGAGCCGATGTGCGCCAGCGTGCGGTGCATCAGTGTGTAGTTGACCAGGCCGAGGATCAGGCCTATCGCGCAGACGCCGAACGCGGTATGCCAGCCCCAGGCGTCGCCGTATTTGGCGCCCACGTAGTCGCGGATCCATGGCGTCAGCAGCATCGAGATGGTCGAGCCGATGTTCACCGCCATGTAGTAGATGGTGAACGCGCTGTCGATCTTGGTGTCGTCGCCCTCGTAGATCTTGCGCACCAGGTTGCCGGCGTTCGGCTTGAAGAAACCGTTGCCGACGACGATCACGCCGAGCGCGATGTACAGGAGGTAGGCGTTGTTGGTGGGAATCCACAGCATCGCGTAGCCCAGCGTCAGCACCACGGCACCGAGCAACATGGTGCGGCGGGTGCCGATCAGCTTGTCGCCGACCCAGCCGCCGATCGCCGGCGTGGCGTAGATCAGCGCCGCGGCGGCGCCCCAGATCAGGTTGGCCTTGCTGTCGACGAAGCCGAGCTTCTTCACCATGTAGGTGACCATCAATACCTGCATGCCGTAGAAGCCGAAGCGCTCCCACATTTCGATCAGGAAGACAGTGCTGAATGACCGCGTCTGCGAGACGGGCGGGTTCTGGGTTGCCATAGGTTTTCCGTACGTAATTCGAGCCAAGGCGCGTGCGGGCACACGCCGTCGCGCGGCGACCCTGAGCGGGCCACAACCGATGAAGGGTAACGCATTCGCCAGCGGAATGTGGCCGTGCCGGGCATGGCAAAAACCTGCGGCGGGGCCGTGCGGCTTGGCCCGGCCGCTTGTGGCGGCGGCGCTTGTGGCATCATCGGCGGCCTGCACCGGCCCGTCCTGGGGAGTTCCACCAGCCATGTCCCGTTACCAGTTTTCGCTCCCGGGCCACCTGTGGGCGGCCCGTGCCCCGATGACCGCCGGGGCGCCGTCGCCGGCGGCCGGCTGAGCGGGCGCGTCGGGATGGCAGCCGAAGGTTTTCGCGGTCCGAAGCAGGTCTGGAATGCGTTCCTGTGGTCGATGAAAGGGCTCAGGGCCGGCTGGCGGCACGAAGCCTCGTTCCGGCTGGAAGCCTGCCTGGCGGTCGTGCTGATCCCGCTCGGCCTGTGGCTGGGCCACGGCGGGTTGGAAAAGTTCGCGCTGATCCTGGCGCCAATGCTGGTGCTGTCGGCGGAATTGCTGAATTCGGCGATCGAGGCCGTGGTCGACAAGGTCAGCCCGGAATTCAACGAGCTGGCCGGACGCGCCAAGGACATGGGCTCTGCGGCGGTATTCGTGCTGCTGGTGCTGGTGGTGCTGAGCTGGGCATTGATTCTCGGGCCACGCTGGCTCGGCTGAAGTCCAGCCTTCCAGGACGCGCGTTCACCCCGTGCTGACACGATTCGGCGACTGGCATGGGATGATGGAACGGCCTGCCACCGGACCGGAGCGATGCCATGAAACTGCTGCGCCATCTCGTGCTGTTGCTGCTGGCCTTCGGCCTGGGCGGCTGCGGCTACAACGCCATCCAGAAGCAGGACGAGGCGGTCAAGGCGGCCTGGTCCGAAGTGCTGAACCAGTACCAGCGCCGCTCCGACCTGGTGCCAAACCTGGTCAACACGGTCAAGGGCTACGCGCAGCACGAGGAGAAGGTCTTCGTCGAGGTGACCCAGGCCCGCGCCAAGGTTGGCAGCCTGCAGGTCAACGCCGATTCGCTGAACGACCCGCAGAAGCTGCAGCAATTCCAGGCCGCGCAAGGCGAGCTGGGCAGTGCGCTTTCTCGGCTGATGGTGGTCAGCGAAAACTATCCGCAGCTGAAGGCCGACGGCCTGTTCCAGAACCTGCAGGCGCAGCTCGAAGGCACCGAGAACCGGGTCACCGTGGCGCGCAACCGCTACGTGCAGGCAGTGCAGGAATACAACGGCATGATCCGCACCTTTCCGAACAACATGACCGCGAAGATCTTCGGCTACAAGGTCAAGCCGAACTTCACCGTGGACAACGAGCAGGCGATCTCCACCGCGCCGAAGGTGGATTTCGGCACCGCCACGCCGGCGCCTGCCGCGACGCATTGATGATGCCCCGGCGCTGCCCGCGCCGCTGGCTGCTGCTGGCACTGGCGTTGCTGCTGCCGGTGCTGCTGCACGCGGCCGATGCCGTGCCGAAACTGGCACGTCACGTCACCGACCTCACCGGCACGCTGACTGCGCAACAGGTCGATCAGCTGGATGCACAACTGGTCGCGCTGGAACAGGCCAAGGGCGCGCAACTGGTCGTGTTGATGGTCGGCAGCACCGGCGAGCAGGACCTCGAGGGCTATTCGCTGGCGGTGGCCGAGGCGAACAAGGTGGGCCGCAAGGGCACCGACGACGGTGTCCTGCTGCTGGTCGCGAAGGACGACCGCCGCGTGCGCATCGAGGTGGGTTATGGTCTGGAAGGTGCAATTCCCGACGCCGCCACCGCGCGGATCATCCGCGAATACATCGCGCCGAAGTTCCGCGGCAACGATTACTTCGGCGGCATCAGCGACGCGGTCGGCGCATTGACCCAGCTGATCGACGGCGAGCCGCTGCCACCGCCGGTGCAGGGATCGCCCGGCGACGGGCGTTCCGGCTTCGGGCTGGAGCAGGGCCTGATGATCGGCGTGTTCGTGGCGTTGTTCCTGCGCGGCATCTTCGGGCGCACTCCGGCCTGGGTGCGGGGGCCGCTGGGCGCCGTGCTGGTCGGCGGCCTGCTGTGGCTGCTGATCTCGATGGGCGCCGGCATCCTCGGCGCGCTGGTCGGCGGCGTGCTGATGCTGCTGCCTGGTGGCGCCGGCCGCTCGATCGGCGGCGGTGGCTGGGGCGGATTCGGCAGTGGCGGCGGCTGGGGTGGCGGCGGCGGAAGTTCCGGCGGCGGTTTCAGCGGGGGCGGCGGCAGCTTCGGCGGCGGCGGCTCATCGGGGAGCTGGTGATGGCACCCCTGCAGCGGATGTGGACGAACTTGTTCGGCGGCTGGTTCCAGCTGTCGCGGCGCTTTCCGGCGGTACTGCTGGATGAGATGGCCGCGGCGATCGCGGCGGGCGAGCGCCATCACCTGGGCGAAATCCGCTTCGCGGTCGAGTCGCGGCTGGCGCCGCTGGCCGTGCTGGAAGGCCTCGACGCCACGACCCGCGCGCGCCAGGTGTTCGCCCAGCTGCGCGTGTGGGATACCGAACACAACAGCGGCGTGCTGCTCTACGTGCTGATGGCCGAACGCCGCATCGAGATCGTCGCCGACCGCGGCATCGCGGCGAAGGTAACAGCTGGCGAATGGGATACGATCAGTACCCGCATGCGCGAATGCTATGCCCGTGCGCAGTGGCGCGACGGCAGCCTCCAAGGCATAGCCGCCGCGAATGCGCTGCTGGCGCGGCACTTCCCCGACCAGGGCAAGGCCAACCCCGACGAGTTGCCGGATCGCCCCGTGCTGCTCTGAGAAAACGCCCCCGCGCCCGGGCAGGCCGGTTGTCCCGCATGATTCGGCGCATCCCCCAAACAAGGAAGGCGCCGAAGCGCCTTCCCGGACGGCCGCCGTGAAGGATCAGGGCGCCGTGACGCCAGGCCCGATGTTTTTGGCGATGAAGGACTGCAGCCGGTTGTAGAACTCGATGTTGTTCTTCTCGTCGTAGAAGCCGTGGCCTTCACCCGGCTTGCTCAACCACTCGTACGGCTTGTGCGCGGCATCCAGCGCGGCGCGCATCGCCTTGGCCTGCGCGAACGGCGCGCGTTTGTCGTCTTCACCGTGGATCAGCAGCACAGGCACATCGATCTTGTCGGCCAGCCTGGTGGGCGAGTTGGCGTCAAGGTCGGCATCGTCCTTGCCGATGACCGTGTTCAGGTAGCTGCGGCCGGCCTTGTTGGTCTTGATGTCGCCTTTCTTGTACATCATCTTCAGGTCGTAGATGCCGGCGTAGCCGACCGCGCACTTGAACAGGCCCGGCGCGCGGATCGTGGTCATCATCGCCGAATAGCCGCCGAAGCTGCCGCCGTACACGCAGACCCGTTTCGGGTCGGCATAATTTTCCGCGATCGCCCACTTCACGCCATCGATCAGATCCTGCTGGATGCGGGTACCCCACTTCAGGTAGCCGGCTTCCTGGAAATCGACGCCGCGGCCGCCGGAACCGCGGTAGTTCACCTGCAGCACGAGATACCCGCGGCTGGCCAGGAACTGCGCATCGTCGTCGTAGTACCAGTTGTCCTGTATGCCGATCGGACCGCCGTGCGGCAGCAGCACCATCGGCAGGTTGCCCTCGGCGACGCCCTTGGGGAGCGTGAGGATTGCTTCCAGTTCCGTGCCGTCGCTGGCCTTGAAGCGCAGCGGGCGCCGCTCGGCCATTTTCGCCGGATCGATCCAGGGCGCCACCGCGAACAGCTTGCTTACCTTGTAGTTGTGCGTGTCGATCAGGTAGTAGGTGCCCGGATCGCGGTCGCTGCTGACCCAGAACAGCAGCTTGCTGCCATCTTCGCTGAAGTCGACGAACTGGACGTGGCCGGCAAATTTCTGGCTCAGCGCGCGATGCAGCTTCGCCGTCGGCGTGGCCGCGTCGACGTAGCTGACCTGTGGCACGCCGGTGGCCAGCACCGTGGCGAACGGCTGGTGCGGCAACGCCGTCCACCCGATGCTGCCGATGTTGCTGAAGCCGTCGCTGGCAAGCACCTTGCGGTTGCCGCCATTCTCGTCCTGCTCGACCAGGGCGGTCGGGCCGCCGCCAGCGTTGTAGCGGGCATAGACCCGCTGCTGGTCAGGCGTGAAGTAGATGGGGGTGAAACTGCCGCCGATCTGGGCGGCAGCCATCCGCGCCCAGCTGCCGGCTTGCTGGTGGTAGACCACGTAGTCCCAGTTGTCGTTGCGGCCGTAGGCGTAATGGGCCTTGCCGTCCGCGCCGACCATGAAGTCCAGCCCGCCTATCTTGATCTGGCCGATCAGGCGGCGCGTGTTCTTGCCCGCGTCGACGTCGTACAAGGTGCTGTAGTCCTCGCTGTCCCAGCTGTACGTGGTCATGTAGAAGCGGCCATCGGCCGGCGTCGGCTGGCCGGCCACGAAGCCCCAGCCGCGGTCGGTGCCGCGGGTGCCCGCGCGCGAGCCGAACTTGCTTTCGAAACCGTAGAGGTAGTCCTGGTTCTTGCCGTTGAAATCGGTGGCGAGCACTTCGCCGGTCGAGACGGGCTTGTCGATCGAGCCCAACTGCTTGCCTTTCTCCACCACCAGACGGGTATTGCTGACCCAGGTGATGCCGACGGCCAACTCGTATTTGGGCAGGCGCAGCAGGCTGACCGGGTTGCTCATGTCGGTCACGTCGTAGACGGCCAGCGCATGCGAGTCGCCGTCGGTATCGTTCATGTTGACGGCGAGATGCCTGCCATCCGGCGAAAGCCGCGGCATGGACAGCGGCGCGTGGCGCGCAAAGTCTTCCACCGGAACCAGGTCCGCGGCCATCGCGGCGGCGGGCAACCACAGGCAGGCGGCGGACAGCACGGTCCGCGCAAGACGACAGGACATCGGTTTTCTCCCCTGAAGCTCCGTGTGATGAGTCCGGCCGTCTGGAGCGAGCGACGGTCCGGCTGAATGTGGACATCCCTAGTCAAGGTAGCGGTGCGACCCTCGTCCAGACCTCCCCGGCATGGACGACACGGGGGTGATTCTAGTTCTTGCGGAAGCCCGGGCGGAAGAGGATGCCGGCCCGTCCGCGCCGGCGTCCCGCTACACTTGGCCTTTGCCTGCCAGCCTGGCCGTCATGTCCCAGCCTTACGTCGTCGAAATCGATCCCGTCGCCTTCCACCTCGGCCCGGTCCAGGTGCACTGGTACGGCCTGATGTACCTGCTCGGCTTTTTCTTCGTCGCGGTGCTGGGCGAATACCGGCGCCGACGCGGGCGCCTGCCGGTCAGCCGCGATGCGCTGGGCGACCTGCTGTTCTACGGCATGCTCGGCGTGATCGTGGGCGGACGCGTGTGGTACATGCTGTTCTACGCCGACATCGACTGGATCTGGACCGCGCCGCAGACGCTGTTCAAGGTATGGGACGGCGGCATGAGCTTCCATGGCGGCCTGCTCGGCGTGCTGGCGGCCGCGTGGTGGTGGTCGCGGCGGCAGAAGCTGCATTTCTTCGACACCATGGATTTCGTGGCGCCGCTGGTACCGATCGGGCTGGGCCTGGGCCGGCTCGGCAACTTCATCAACGGCGAGCTGTGGGGCAAGCCCGGCGACGTGCCGTGGGCAATGATTTTTCCGAACGCGCCGGACCGGTTGCCGCGGCATCCCTCGCAGCTGTACGAGATGTTGCTGGAGGGCGTGGTGATGTTCGTGGTGCTGTGGCTGGTCTCGCTGAAACCGCGGCCGCGCTATCTGGTGTCGGGATTGTTTGCGCTGTTGTACGGCTGCTTCCGTTTCGCGGTGGAGTTCGTCCGCGTGCCCGACCCGCAGCTCGGCTACCTGTTCGGCACGCAGTGGGTGACGATGGGGCAGATGCAGTCGCTGCCGCTGATCGCGATCGGGCTGGTGCTGCTGGCGCTGTCGCGGCGTGCGCCCACCTTGCCGCTCGCCACCGCCTGACACTCCTACCTATACTTGGACGATGCACGCCTATCTCGACCTGCTCCGCCACGTCCTCGACCACGGCACCGAAAAGACCGACCGCACCGGTACCGGCACGCGCAGCGTGTTCGGCTGGCAGATGCGCTTCGATCTCAACGAAGGCTTCCCGCTGGTCACCACCAAGAAGCTGCACATCAAGTCGATCGTGCACGAGCTGATCTGGTTCCTGCGTGGCGATACCAACATCGCCTACCTGAAAGAACATGGCGTGCGCATCTGGGACGAGTGGGCCGACCCGAATGGCGACCTCGGTCCGGTCTACGGCCAGCAGTGGCGCGCCTGGCCCACCGCCGACGGTGGCGTGGTCGACCAGATCGCCTGGGTGGTCGACGAGATCCGGCGCAACCCGGACTCGCGCCGATTGATCGTCAGCGCCTGGAACGTGGGCGAGTTGCCCAAGATGGCGCTGATGCCCTGCCACACGATGTTCCAGTTCTACGTAGCGGACGGCAAGCTGAGCTGCCAGCTGTACCAGCGCTCGGGCGACATCTTCCTCGGCGTGCCGTTCAACATCGCCAGCTACGCGCTGCTGACCCACATGGTGGCGCAGGTCTGCGGCCTGGGCGTGGGTGACTTCGTGCACACGCTGGGCGACGCCCACCTGTACAACAACCACCGCGAACAGGCTCGGTTGCAGCTGACCCGCGAGCCGTTCCCGCTGCCGCAGCTGAAGCTCGATCCTGCGGTACGCTCGATCTTCGATTTCCGCTACGAGGACATCGCGATCGAGGGTTACCGGTCGCATCCGGCGATCAAGGGTGCCGTCGCCGTCTAGCCGTTGCGCACAAACATGCGAACCGGCGCGTCGCCGCTGCCGCCTGTTAATATCCGGCGCTATCGGTGGCGTCATCCGCGGGCGCAGGCCACCCCATCGATCCAGCCTTCCAAGGATTCGCCATGGCTATTTCGCTGATTGCCGCACTCGACGAAAACTTCGCGATCGGCCGCAAGGGCCAGTTGCCCTGGCACCTGCCCGACGACCTGCGCTGGTTCAAGCAGCTGACCACCGGCAAGAACGTGGTGATGGGCTACAACACCGCCCTGTCGATCGGCCGCGCACTGCCGGATCGGGTCAACCTGGTGCTGACCCGTCGCCACGAGGCGCCGTACCCGGGACAGATCACCGTGCGCTCGATCGAGGAGGCGCAGGCGCGCTGCGGCAACACCGGCCTGATCGTGATCGGCGGCGGCATGGTGTTCGCCGAGGCGCTGCCGCGTGCCCGCCGCATGTACCTCACCTGGGTCAGCGCCGCGATCGACGGCGCCGACGCGTTCTTCCCCGGCATCCATTTCAGCGACTGGACTGAAGTCTCCCGCGTGCACCACAAGGCCGACGCCGAGCACGCCTACGATTTCGACATGGTCGAATACCTGCGCGGCGATTGATGCCAGCGCCGGCCGAGCCCAAGCCGGTCATGCACGTGATGGCCGCCGTCATGCTCGATGCCCTGGGGCGCGTGCTGCTGGCGCAGCGGCCGGCCGGCAAGCATCTCGCCGGCATGTGGGAGTTCCCCGGCGGCAAGCTCGAGCCCGGCGAAACGCCGATGGCGGCGTTGGCGCGCGAGTTGCGCGAGGAGCTCGGCATCACCCTGCTGCGTGCCGAGCCGCTGATCCGGGTGCCCATCCACTATCCCGAGCGCGAGCTGCTGCTGGATACCTGGCAGACCAATCAATGGGAGGGCGAGCCGCAATCACTGGAAGGGCAGGCGTTGCAGTGGCTGCCGCCGGAGCTGGTCGATCCCTCCATGTTGACCCCGGCCGACCGCTGGATCCTGCAGGCGCTGCGGCTGCCGACCCGCTACGCGATCACCCCTTCCGATGTGCGGCCGGAGCAACGTGGCTTCTGGTTCGAACGCATCGGCCAAGCGATCGAGCGCAGCCGGCAACTGTTGCAATTGCAGCTGCCGTTGTGGCCGCGCGAACTGGTGCGCGAACTGGCCGCCGGCCTGCTGCCGCTTGCCCGTCGGCACGGTGCGCAATTGCTGCTTTGCGGCGACATCGAAGGTGCGCGGCGACTCGGTATCGGCGTGCAGCTCAAGGGGCGTCAACTGGCGACCTTGTCCGAACGCCCGCTGCCGCTGTCGCAGCTGGTCGGCGCCAGCTGCCACGACGCCGCCGACCTGGCCTTGGCCGCGCAACTCGCCGCGGACTTCGCCACGCTGTCGCCGGTAGCCGCCACCCAGAGCCACCTGCAGACCACGCCGCTGGGCTGGCCACGTTTCCAGTGCCTGGCCGAAGCCGCCGCGCTGCCGGTCTACGCCTGCGGCGGCCTGGCGCCCGCGCACATCGCCCAGGCCCGCGGGAATAGCGCCCAGGGCGTCGCCGGCATCCGCGAGTTCTGGCTCTGAACGTGTCGGCAGCGGCGGCATGCCCGCCTTACAGAGCGGGGGGCGACAGCGCAAGATAGCGCTGGTGCAGTTCGGCGACGGCGCTATCAAGGGCGGCTTCGTCGCCGCTGTTCTCGATCACGTCGTCGGCCAGCGCCAGGCGGGCGGTGCGGCTGGCCTGGTGGTCCAGCATGCGGCGGGCGAGGGTTTCGTCGATGCCGTCGCGGACGACCAGGCGCTCGATCTGCACCGGTTCGGGGGCGTCGACCAGCAGCACGCGATCGACCCAGCGATAATGTGCGATGTTTTCGGCCAACAGCGGAATCGCCAGCAGGCAATACGGCCCACGCTCGGCCAGCGCGCGCTCGCGCAGCCACTGGCGCACGCGTGGGTGGATGATCGCCTCCAGCGTCCTGCGCGCCGCGGGGTAGGCGAACACGCGTTGGCGCATGGCCGCGCGATCCAGCCGGCCCGAACCATCCAGCACCCCGGCGCCGAACGCAGCAACTACCTCGGCCAGTCCGGCCGTGCCCGGTTCGATCACCTCGCGGGCGGCCACGTCAGCATCGTGTACGTGCACGCCCAGCGCCTCGAAGCGCCGCGTTACTGCCGTCTTGCCGGCGGCGACGCCACCGGTCAGGGCAACCACCAGGGCGCGCGGCCGCGCGCTCATCGCAGGCCGGTCAGTTGCATGTAGCCCTGCAGCAGGCCCGGGCCCGCCACGAACCAGACCCAGCCGGCGACGGCAATGAACGGACCGAACGGCATCGGGACTTCGCGTTCATGCTTGCGCAGAGCAATCAAAGTGCCGCCGACCAGCGCGCCGATCAGCGACGACAGCAGGATGATCGGCAGCAGCGACACCGGCCCCATCCACGCACCCAGCGCGGCGAGCAGCTTGAAATCGCCGTGGCCCATGCCTTCTTTACCGGTGAGCAGCTTGAACGCCCAGTACACACTCCACAGGCTCAGGTAGCCGATCGCCGCAGCCAGAATCGACGCCGGCGCGGAGACGAACATCGGCAGCAGCGCCAGCAGCAGGCCCAGCCACAGCAGCGGGTAGGTCAGCTGGTCGGGCAACAGCTGGGTGCGGAAGTCGATGCCGGACAACGCGATCAGGGTCCAGGTCAGCGCCAGCCCGGCCAGCGCGGCCCACGACGGCCCGAATTTCCATACGATCACCGCGCTCAGCACGCCGCTGAGCAGTTCCACCAGCGGGTACTGGATCGAGATCTTCGCCTGGCAGTAGCGGCAACGCCCGCGCAGCAGCAGCCAGCCGAACAGCGGGATGTTGTCCAGCGCCGACAACGGGTGTTTGCAGTGTGGGCAGTGCGACGGTTCGCGCACGATCCCCGGCGGCAGCGGCGTGGCGTCGGCCTCGAGTTCCAGCACGTCGCGTGCTTCCTGCCGCCATGCCGCCGCCATGCGCGCGGGCAGCCGCAGGATCACTACGTTGAGAAAGCTGCCCACCAGCAGGCCGAGCACACCGGCCAGGGCGATCCACAGGGCAAAGGGAAGTTCGGGCATGCGTCAGCCTTGTGTTCTTAAAGCCCCTCCCCCTCCGGGGGAGGGGTAGGGGAGAGGGTGCGGCGCCGAGCGAAGTCCAAGATCGTCTCGAGCACCGCGTCGATTTCCTGCAGCACCTGATTGTCCCAGAATCGCAGGACAAGCAAACCCTGGCGTTCGAGGGCATGCGTACGCGTGCTGTCGATTTCTTCGCTATGTTGCGAGCCATCGAGTTCGATAATTAGCCGAAGTTCATCGCAATAAAAATCCGCGACGTAAGGCGGAATAGGGTGCTGACGTCGGAATTTGATGCCATCCAGACGTCGCGCACGCAAGTAGTACCAGAGCTTGTGCTCGGCATCGGTGCCGGTGGTGCGCAACGTTCTGGCGGTGGCCAGTGTGCGGGTAGGGAGGGGTGGCATGTGAGTCATCGCTTCGAGCGGACCCTCTCCCCAGCCCCTCGCCCGACGGGAGAGGGGCTCTTCAAGCGTCAGAACGTGCCGGCGAGCTTGAAGATGGGCAGGTACAGCGCGATCACCATGCCGCCGACCAAGGTGCCCAGCACAACCATGATGATGGGTTCGAGCAGGGTGGACAGGGTGTCGACGGCGTTGCTGACTTCTTCCTCGTAGAATTCGGCGACCTTGAACAGCATGTTGTCCAGCGCGCCGGACTCTTCGCCGATCGCGGTCATCTGCACCACCATGTTCGGGAACAGGCCGGTCTGCTTCATCGCCAGCTGCAGCTGGTGCCCGACCGAGATGTCGTCACGCATCTGCTTCACGGCGTCGCCGTAGACCACGCTGCCGGTGGCGCCGGCCACCGCGTCCAGCGCCTCGACCAGCGGCACGCCGGCACGGAACGTCACGCCCAGGGTACGGGCGAAGCGGGCGATCGCCGAGTTGCGCACGATATTGCCCATCACCGGCATCTTCAGCGCCATGCGGTCGAGGAAGTGGGCGAATTTCACCGAGCGCTTCTTGGCGATGATCAGCGCGGCGATGCTGCCGCCGATCACGCCGATCACCACCCACCAGTAGCTCTGCATGAATTCCGACGCGGTCACCAGCAACTGGGTCGGGGCCGGCAACTGCGCGCCGGCGTCCTGGAAGGTCTTGGCGAACACCGGCACCACGAACAGCAGCATGATCAGGCAGACCATGAACACCACGGCCAGCACCATCATCGGGTAGAACAGCGCCTTCTTGATCTTCTTCTTGATCGCCTCCGTGCGCTCCTTGTAGGTCGCCACGGTGTCCAGCACGGTATCCAGCACGCCGGATGTCTCGCCGGCATGCACCAGGTTGCAGTACAGCTCGTCGAACTGCACCGGGTAGCGTGCCAGCGCCTCGTGCAGTGCCGCGCCGCCCTCGATGTTCTGCTTCACGTCGAGCAGGACGTTCTTGAAGCGGACGTTCTTCTGGCCGTCGGCGATGATGTCGAACGACTGCACCATCGGCACGCCGGACGCCATCATGGTGGCGATCTGGCGGCTGAACACGGCCACGTCGCCCGGCTTGATCGTGCTGCCGGTGGCACCGAACAGCGGCTTGGCACGTTCGCGCACGGTCTGCGGGTTCATGCCCTGGCGGCGCAATTCGGCCTTGACCAGCGAAGCGTTCTTCGCCGGCATGTCGCCCTTCATGCGCTTGCCGCGCTTGTCCAGCGCAACCCACTCGTAGGTGGTCAACTTGCTGACTTCGGCGCGCTGGGCACCGAGCTCGCGCGCCTTGTTGATGTTCGTTGCGGTAGCCGTGGCCATGCGCATCTTCCCCCCAGTGGTCCAGTCCCGGAGCCGTCCTTCGCGGGCGGCTGACAAGGTATTGGTGCAGCTTATGTCATTTTTGCGGCGCCAAACCGTGGCGCCGGACGCAAGTTCGATGCAACGGCGGCCCCGGATCCGTCGCTTATTCCTTGGTGACGCGGTCGATCTCGGTCAGGCTGGTCAAGCCCTGCTTCACCTTGAGCAGGGCGGACGCGCGCAGGTCGTTCACCCCAGCGGCCTTGGCCGCCGCGGCAATCTCCATGGTGTTTCCCCCATCAGGATGATCTTCTGAATTTCCTCCAGCATCGGCATCACCTGGTAAATACCCACGCGACCCTTGTAGCCGTCATTGCAGCCGTCGCAGCCGCCGGCCTCATAGATGGTCATCCCGGCGTCGACATCGGCCTGGCTGAAGCCAGCAGCCAGCAGCACCTGTGGCGGCAGGTCCATCGGCTTCTTGCACTCATGCAGTCGCCGCGCCAGGCGCTGGGCGATGATCAGGGTGACCGACGAGGTGATGTTGTACGGCGCGATGCCCATGTTCATCAGGCGCGAAACGGTCTGCGCCGCGTCGTTGGTGTGCAGGGTGGAGAGCACCATGTGGCCGGTCTGCGCGGCCTTGATCGCGATCTCGGCGGTTTCCAGGTCGCGGATCTCGCCGACCATGATCACGTCCGGATCCTGGCGCAGGAACGAACGCAGGGCGCTGGCGAACGTCATGCCGCGCTTCACGTTCTGCTGCACCTGGTTGATGCCTTCGACGCGGATTTCCACCGGATCTTCCACGGTGGAGATATTGCGTTCCGGCGTGTTGAGCATGTTCAGGCCGGTGTACAGCGACACCGTCTTGCCCGAGCCGGTCGGGCCGGTGACCAGCACCAGGCCATACGGCTTGTGGATCGCGTCGACATAGAGTTTCTGTTGATCCGGCTCGTAGCCCAGCTTCTCGATGCCGATCTTGGCCGAGGAGCCATCCAGGATACGCATCACGATCTTTTCGCCGAACAGCGTGGGCAGGACGCTGACGCGGAAGTCGACCGCGCGGGTCTTGGACAGGTTGAGCTTGATGCGGCCGTCCTGCGGCACGCGCTTCTCGGCGATGTCCAGCTGCGACATCACCTTGATGCGCGAGGAGATGCGATTGGCCATCTTCATCGGCGGATTGGCGACGGCGCTGAGGATGCCATCCAGGCGCACGCGCACCCGGTACTGCGTTTCGAACGGCTCGAAATGGATATCCGAGGCGCCGCGACGGATCGCGTCGACCAGCACCTTGTTGACGAACTTCACCACCGGTGCGTCGTCGGTCCCGGTCGCATCGACGCCGCTGCTCGACTCGGCCTCGCCGTCGCCGGCCTCGATATCCAGCTCGTCGAATTCGCTGCCGCCCATGTCGGGCATGGTGTTGCGCAGGTTGTTGAGCAGGCCCTCGATCACCCGCTGCAGCGAGCCGCGTTCGACCAGGATCGGCTCCACCATGCAATTGGAGTGGAACTTGATCTCGTCCAGCGCATGCGACTGCATCGGATCGGCGATGCCCACGTACAACCGTTTGCCGCGGCGGAACAGCGGCAGCGCCTGGTGCTTGGTGATCAGCGCCTCGCTGATCAGGTCCAGCGGCATCGTCGCCGGGTTCAGCGCGGCCACGTCCATCATCGGCATGCCGAACTCGGCCGAGGCGATCCGCGTCAGTTCGGCGCCGTCGACCAGGTTGTGATCCAGCAGCCAGGCGCCCAGCGTGGCCTTCTGCTGGCCGCTGTCGGCCATGGCCTTGCGTACCACGTCCTCCGGCATCAACCCTTCGGACACCAGCCGGCGCGCCAAGCCGGACAAGCCCGTGAGCGACGGTTGCAATTGAGATGACATAAACGACTCGACTTTGCCCCTGTATGTGGTTGAATCTACCGCAGTCCAGCCCGCAGGTCACCCATTCCCTGCAGTCCCGATCCGGCAGGGTGATGCAGTGCACAAGCCTGCTAGTGCAAGCTCGGTCCTCTCTCTGCGCAAGGCCTGTCCAACTTGGTCCCTCCCCTGCGGCGCAGGGAAAGGTCAGGCGGGGCTGATGCGCCTGATCCAAGTCATCGGAGAGCGACCGCGCGCCAACGCCTCCTTGCGATTGAAGGAAGTGCCTTGAAAGGCGAGCGAGGAGGGAGCAACCGCCAGTCGTTACCAGCAAGGGCCAGATCACGATTCCGGTTGCCGTGCGCGAGGCCATGCACGTGCGTGCGGGGGATCGGGTGGAATTTGTGGAAATCGAGCCGGGCCGGTACGAATTCATCGCAGCCACGCGTCCTGTAACCGCACTCAAGGGCATGTTCGGCAAAGGCCTCCAAGCCGGTGTCGATCGAGCAGATGAACGCTACGATCGCAGCGGCGGGTGCGGCGGCGAAATGATCGGCTTGGATACCAATGTACTGGTGCGTTACATCATGCAGGACGATGCAGCGCAGTCGGCCAAGGCCTCGGCTTTGCTCGACGCGCTGACCGTCGATGCGCCGGGCTGGATCTCGATCGTGTCCGTGATCGAACTGGTCTGGGTGCTGGGTACGGCTGCTATGGCCTGGATCGCGCGCAACTCTCTCGAAGCACTGGAAGCCCTGCTGCGCACCAAGGAACTGATCGTGGAGCGTGCGGAGGTCGTCTGGAAGGCGGTGCGCAGTTGTCCGCGGCTCGCAGAGCCGATTTTGCCGATTGCCTGATCGCGTGCACGGCCGCATCAGCCGGCTGCGACCGCATCATGACATTCGATCGGGCTGCCGCGAAACACGCTGGCATGAGCCTGATTGCCTGAACCCCAACGCCGTCGGCAACCCCCGGCCAGCCTTCACGCTATGATCCCTTTTCCACCCGGGGGAGCCACCTGTTGAATCGCCTGAGCATCATCCTGCCCGCCAAGAACGAGGCGCCTGCGTTGGCCGCATTGCTGCCGCGACTGCGCGCTACCCATCCCGAGGCCGAGATCATCGTGGTCGACGACGGCTCCACCGACGACACCCGCAGCATCTGCAAGAGCAGCGGCGTCACGTGCCTGTCCTCGCCGTACTCGATGGGCAACGGCGCGGCCATCAAGCGCGGCGCCCGCGCCGCCAGCGGCGACATCCTGGTGTTCATGGACGGCGACGGCCAGCACGATCCGGCCGACATCAAGCGACTGCTCGACCAGCTCAACCGCGGCTACGACATGGTGGTCGGTGCGCGCGACTGGGGCAGCCAGGCGGGCGTGGGCCGTGGCCTCGCCAACACCTTGTACAACTGGCTGGCCACCCGCATGACCGGCCATCCGATACTGGACCTCACTTCCGGCTTCCGCGCCGTGCGCGCGGACAAGTTCCGCGAATTCCTGCACCTGCTGCCGAACGGCTTCAGCTACCCCACCACCAGCACCATGGCGTTCTTCCGCAGCGCCTACCCGGTCGCCTACATCCCGATCAAGGCCGCCCAGCGCGTCGGCAAAAGCCACATCAGGCCGCTGCGCGACGGCGTGCGCTTCCTGCTGATCATCTTCAAGATCGCCACGCTGTACTCGCCGTTGAAGCTGTTCGCGCCGGCCAGCGTGGTGTTCTTCCTGCTCGGCTGCGCCAATTACGCCTGGACCTTCATGCACGAAGGGCGCCTCACCAACGGCAGCACGTTGATGTGGAGCGCGGCGGTGATCGTGTTTCTGATCGGGTTGGTCTCCGAGCAGATCACGGCTTGACGTATCGACGCGATGCCTGACCACCGTCAATCGGGTCCGCTGGCGTTGCTGGTGACGCGCAACTTTCCGCCGTTGCTCGGCGGCATGGAAAAGGTCAACCAGCACCTGCTTGCCGCCTTGCAGCCGACCTGGCGCACTGCACTATGTGGGCCGGCCGGGTGCGCTGAATACGCCCCGCCAGAAACGGAGGTGAAGCAAAGCACGGTGAAACCGCTGCCGATGTTTCTGGCCGCCACCCTGTGGCATGCGGTTCATTTGGCGTGGCGACGCAAGCCAGAGTGGGTCATTGCCGGCAGCGGTCTCACCGCACCGATTGCTTGGTTGGCGGCGCGATGTGCAGGGGGCAGGGCGGCCGTCTATCTGCACGGGCTCGACATCGTGGCGCCCAGTCACGTGTACCAGTGGCTATGGCTGCCTTTCATCCGGCGCTGTGACCTGGCCTTGGTGAACAGCACCCACACCGTACGTTTGGCACAAAGTCATGGCGTGCGACCCGACAGGTTGCAGGTGTTACATCCGGGGACCGACCTACCCACGCTAGATGGCGAGGCAGCGCGCGCTTTCCGCGAGCGTCATGGTTTCGGGCGGCGGCCGCTGCTGCTTTCGGTGGGGCGACTGACCCAGCGCAAGGGACTTGTCGAGTTTGTCGCGAAAACATTGCCAGCTATTGTTTCCCATCACAGTGAGGCGCTATTGCTGGTCATCGGCGGTGAAGCCAGTGATGCCTTGCATACGCGAACAGGTTCTGAGCGCGAACGCATCCTTGCGGTAGCCCGCGATGTCGGCGTCGACAAAAACCTGCACTTCCTTGGGCGTTGCGACGAGGCAACCCTTGGTGCAGCCTACCAGGCCGCCGATCTCCACATTTTCCCCGTGCTTGAATTGCCAGGTGACGTGGAGGGTTTTGGCATGGTGGCGCTGGAATCGGCGGCACATGGGTTGCCGACCATCGCTTTTGCCGTAGGTGGCGTGCCCGATGCGGTACGAGGCGGGTATACCGGTATGCTGGTTGAGCCTGGCAATTATGTCGATCTGGCTGCTGCGGTGGTTCGCCAGCTTGCGCAAACGCGCGATGGCGCGATCATCACTGCTTGCCGTGAGTTTGCCGCCGGTAAGACGTGGCCTGTCTTCGGTGAGCGCTTGCGCAACTTGCTGGGTGGATCATGTGACTGACCGACCATCGAAAGATCAAACAAGCGTTGAGAGTGATGTTGATGGTGCGCCAACTCTGCGCCAGCCTCACGCTGTGCTCGACCTGCCATCGCGCCGCCTCAAAGGCCTGAAAATTGAGCGCCTGCTGGATCTTGCCAATCGCCCGCAACCGATACGCGTGCTTGAGGTTGGCACTGGCTCGGGTGGTATTGCGCACTATTTTGGTACGCACCCCCAACTGCGTTGTGAAGTGGATGCGGTGGACGTCCACGACAATCGCTTGGTCGTCGAAGGTTATCGCTACCATCAGGTCCAAGACACTCAATTGCCGTTTGCCGATGAGACCTTTGATGTTGTGCTGACCAACCATGTCATTGAGCACGTTGGCAATGAGCAGGCACAGCGTGCACATCTAGCTGAGTTGCGTCGTGTGCTGCGCCCTGATGGTGTAGGTTATCTGGCCGTGCCCAACCGATGGATGTTGATTGAGCCGCACTACAAACTGGCCTTTTTGAGCTGGCTGCCGCGTGCATGGCGCACGCCATACCTGCACACCATGGGTAAGGGTAGCGCTTACGATTGCGAGCCATTACAAGTGGGGCGGTTGGAGTGGCTTCTGGAAGGCTCGGGTCTCAATTATCGTAATCTGTGCATAGATGCTTTACGAGCCACATTCGAGATCGAGCGTCCACAATCAGTCGCCTCCGTTATTTTGCGCAATATCCCCCGCGGTGCGTTTATCCCGATACGCCGAGTCATCCCGACCTTGATCTATCGGTTCTGGCGATGATTAACAAGCCTGAAAAATCATCAAGTTTGCGCATTTGGCTTCCAACAATTCGTGCTGGCAGTGGTACAGATGTTTTTGCACAGAGACTGGCTAACGCATTGCGCGGTGCGGGGCATGCACCTTTGCTTCAATGGTTTGATCATCGGTATGAGTTGATACCATGGCGTCTAAGACATGTTGTGGCACCGCCAGATATTGACGTGGTACATGCTGGCAGTTGGCAGGGGTTTGCGTTTAAACGCGTCGGTGTCCCTTTGGTGGTTACCGAGCACCTGTATGCGGCCCACCCGGCTTTCTCGCCTTATCGAAGCAGATCGCAAGCGGCGTACCATCGACTTTTTGCTGAGCGGTGCGCCAAGCGCTCCTATGCAGAGGCTGACGCGATCGTAACGGTAAGTGAGTTCTGTGCGTCGGCTATGCGTATGGATCTTGGCGAGTCTGTTGAAGTGATCCATAACTGGGTAGATACAACACTGTTTTCGCCAAGTGAATGTCGTGCGCGCGATAATTCGCTCGATAAAATAATTCGACTGTTATTTGTCGGTAATCCTTCGAGGTGGAAGGGCGCTGACATACTTCCTGATTTGGCGGTGATGCTTGGCTCTGGCTTTGAAATTTGTTGCCTGGGAGGGCTGCGCAAGGGATTCGGCCAAACTGCACTGCCGCCGAACATGACGCTACTGCCCCGTGTAGGGCCCGAGAGCATGCCCGAAATTTATCGAACGGTAGATATCGTACTTGTTCCAACACGTTATGAGGCGTTTGGCTACGTTGCGTTGGAAGCCATGGCCTCCGGCCTGCCCGTTGTCGGGTTCAATGCGGCAGGGACTGCCGAGGTCTGCGTGGATGGGGAGACCGCGTTACTGGCGCCGGTCGATGATGTGGAAAGATTGGCTACCTGCATTCGAAAGTTGGCGGCGAATACTAATCTGCGCGCACGTCTGGGTCTGGCGGGACGGCAGCGGGCAATCGAATGCTTTGGCGAGGCCAAGGCTATTAGCGCCTACGTTGACGTGTACCGTAGGGCTATGCGGAAAAGTGCGGGTCTCGCTAACGAGGGAAGGGTATGAACGACAGTCATTTTCTACATGTCGAGTTCCGCCGCACTTTTTGGATGCGCCATGTATTGCATCGGATGGTCCGGCATCTCAAGGGGCGTGGACAATTCCCAGTCGAACCTCGGCTCTGTGCTTTTCCGAATGATCTGATTGGTCGCGAGCTGGCTGTTGCTGGCTCATATGAAGCAGCTGGTATCGACGCGGTTAGGTGGCTTTGCGATAACGGCATTGTCGAGAAGCCTGAGGGTAGTGCTTTTCTTGATATAGGAGCCAATATCGGCATATATACGGCATCGCTTGCGCACCGCTTCGCGGAGGTGGTTGCGTTTGAGCCACATCCAATAACTTCGCTTCTCTTGGAGCTCAATACCAGGATCAATTCCTTGGCTAACGTTTCGGTTCAACCGTACGCCCTTTCTGATGCGGATGGATACGCTGAGCTTGCAGATGCTGGGTTTGATAATGTGGGTGCGTCCAGTCTGGAGCGTGGACGAGCGTCCGGGATGAATCATCGTGTCAAATTGAGGCAGGCTTCGGTGGCCGTCCGGGATATCACAAATAGGCGGGTGTCGTTAATCAAGCTTGATGTTGAAGGTCATGAGCTAAAGGTCGTGATGGGATTGGCGGATCTGTTGAGGGAGCAGCATCCGATTGTTGCATTCGAAGCAAATAGTCCTGAACAGGCGGACTCGTTGCCTGAGATTTTACGCGAGCTCGGCTATGTGCAATTTGTTGCACTCGATTATTGGCCTGTCGTCAAGTCGCTGGCACTTCGAGTGTTGCTTCTCACGCTTCTTGGTGTGCGCCACAGGTTAAGCTCTGTGACGCATCTGGGGGGGCGGCAGTGCTCGCTAGTGTTTGCGTTTGATTCCGCGGCGGCGGAGCGCTGGGCCGCTGCTTTATCTTAATACCTCGTCGATAGGACGAATTTCGCAAATTGTTATTGCCACGCGTGGCAATTCAGCATCCATTTCCTAAACATGATTTCTGTGTCGATGTTTTGCTACCCGTATTGAGCCGCCTTCTACGGCGTCATTTAGTTGTACTTCGGCGACAATGTGGCGTTGCGTATGCCTTTGACGGTGTCTTGCTATTTATGCGCTTTTTTCTGACGAGTACGCAGCCATACCGCCCACCATCCGACCAGCGCCATACTGCTCTCGCTTGTGAGCAGCGCGAGCCCCAGCCCGCGTACCCCTAGTATGGGTGCTAGTAGCGACATGATGATCACGAGTACCACGATTCCGCTTAACTCAAAGCTCAAGCGTTCGAGTGGCCGGCCAAGTGCGACCAGTACCGTGCCCGCCGCGAGACGCATGGAAAGTGGTGCGGCTACCACGGCTAGCCAAGGCATCAGCGGTACCATCGCGGCAAAACGTGGTCCGAACAGCCAAGGCAAGAATGGACTGCAAAGGCTCAGCAGTAGCCAGCAAAGTAGGCCCCAGCCCAATGCCAGCAAAGCAATCACTCGGATGAGTTGATTACCTTGATCGGTGGGTTGATGGGCGTGCTCGAATAATCTCGGTTGTGCAGCCAGCAACATTGCGATTACAGGCATCACCAATGCGCCCATTACTCGCGTAGTGGCCGCGTAGACTCCGGCGTCGTGTTCACCGACTAACCGCACTGCGAGCACCTTGTCCAGTTCCGAAGGATTGGCGGCAACCATATGCATGGCCGCGTACGACGTGCCCTGGCCAAGTTCTGCCTTGTTCGGCCATCGGGGGCGCCAGTGCAGGGTGACTTCCCGGCGCGCAATCGCAAAGCCTGTACTAAGACCGATCAATGCGGCGAGCATCTGAAGCAGTACGTAGGCTGGCAGTCGCTCGGCCTCAGCCACGAGAAAACACGGCAACACGGCCAGCAATCGCAGGCCGAGCGGCAGCCACTGCACGAACTGGCTCAACGGCACCCGCTGGCGGGCTTGCAGCGCAAAACTCAACAGCATGGTGAACGGCGTAACCAGCAGTTCGGTGGCCCCCAGATAGCACAGTACCGACCATGACAATGGCGTGGTGCCGCCAAAGAGTCGTGCAGCCGGCAAGTAAGCGATCAACAGCAGCAGGCCCAGCAGCACAGTAAGTGGCCATGCATAGCGCCATATCTCGCCTACGGCATCTTGGCCACGCGGTGCGCGCGCCATCATTACATAGCCGGAGCCCAGGTTGGGCAGGATGCCCAGTACTACGGCGAGCGATGCGGCAGCGGCAAATTCCCCATAGGTCTGGGGGCCAAGCAGGCGTGTCAGCAGTATCAGTACGGCTGCCTGAGTCAGTACCCGCAAGCCAAGCAGAACACCCGTCTGCAGACTGCTGCGCGCGAGCTTGCCTCTCACGGAGCGCCCGGCGACGTGCTTGATGCGAGTGAGTCAGAAGGTTGTCTGAGTGAGTTGTGCAGATGTTGTCCACTCGGCCATCGGTATTCAATGAATGCGACTGTTGCATGATCAGGCGTGTCTCGTCCAAGCGGTTTTGTGCTGTCGGTACGAGGCTGATTCATGTTTACTGCAACCCCGGCAACGCATGCAGCTGGCTCAAGCTTTCGTTCAACTGCCCACCGATGTTCAAGGCTTCCAGTTGTTTGAGGGCTTTGGCCGCCTCGGCCTTGCGACCCTGCGCCACCAGCATGCGGATCAGGGTGATCTGATAGGCAGGTTCGTTCGGGCTGACCTTGACGGCTTCTTCGGTCATGCGCTCGCCAAGCGCGTGATCGTCCAGCACATTCCACGCGTAGTCGCCGTAGGTGGCGAGCAGTCGGGCACTGGGATTGGGATGCGCAAGCGCAGCCATGAACGCTCGCATCATGCGATTCTGCGGCAGGTCGCAACGACCTTCGCGCGCGCACTGGGTCAGCGCGCCCAGCGAGCTTTCGTCCTGCACGCCGGGTTTATGCGCTTTCAGCTTGGCGATCATGCTGTCCCACCATGCATCCTTCAGCGGCAGATGCATGCGCGCATTCATGAAGATCAGCGCCTGTTCCGGCAGGATCGAGGCATTCGGGCAGCGCGGCGGCTTTTTCCAGCGGCGCGTAGGCCAGCGGCGTGAAAGGCGAGGCGGGGTCGTAGTGCGAATAGATGATGTAGGTGCGGCCCAGTTCGTATTGGGCACGCGGTGATTGTGGCGCACGCGAAGCCAGGTCCTCGGCCAGTCGCAAGGGATTGCCCCAGGCGTAAGCCGTCATGGCAGTGAGCGCGGTCCAGCACAGCAAGTAGTCCGGCAAGCAGCACATGACGTGGCAGCGCAAATGGCTGGCCACGCGGCACGGCGAGCAGCGGCACGACCGCCAGCAGCAGGCCGAAGCTGGCGAAATAGTTGCGGTGTTCGTAGATCAGTTCCAGCGGCAGGATGGTGCCGGTAAGCAGCTGGCAGCCGAGGAACAAGGCGATGCCCAGCGCGGCCAGCGGGCGGCGTGGGCGCAGCCAGAGCGCCAGTGCGATCAACGCGGCGAGCAAGCACGATGCTGGCAAGCGTGGTCCATGGCGCCAGCAGTCCGGTCGAGATCCGGAAATCGTCGTGATAGAACGACAGCGCGCCGGGTGTCGGCAGCAGGGTCCAGCCGATGTAATCGACGATGATGCGCGCCTCGCTGAGCAGGCGGGTGCCCAGGGTGAAGTCGCGGGTCGCCCAGGCTTCCGGTTTCAGGACGTCTGGGAGTAGTCGTGCCAGCCCCAAGACCATCGGCACGACCAGAACCAGCAGGAACATGCCGATAATGCGGAAATCAAGATGTCGGGTTTTAGCACTGCCTTCCTGGGGCGGCGTTGGCGATTCCTGCGCCTTGCGAAAACGGAACAGCGCCCATTCGATCAGCAGCGCGTACAGCGGCAGCATCACCGCAGTTTCCTTGGCCAGGATGCCGATGGCGGTCGGGACGGTGACGCTGATGAGGCAGAGGATGAGGCCTTGGGCACTGGGCGAAAGGCGGCTCCATCCCCATACTCCCCTGCGAGCAGGGAGGGGCGAGAGATCCCCGGCTAGAACCAGTCCAAGCATGCGGCGGCGGCCGGTGACGTAGCCAATCAGCCCGAGCAGCACGAACAGGTTCGCCATGCTTTCCATGCGCTGCACCACGTACAGCACGGAGGTGAGGTTGATCGGCAGCAGCATCCAGCCGGCCGCAATCAGCGTGGCGACCATGTTGGAACGGTCGGGCGGGTCCTCCGGCAGGAGCCGACCGGAGCAGCAGCCTGGCCAGCAAGAACACAAGCAGACCGTTCAACAGATGAAGGATCAGGTTGGTCAGCTTCATCCAGTACGGATCAAGCCCTGTCGCCAGATAATTGGCAGCGAAGCTCAATGACGCCAGCGGTCGCTTGAACTCGCTGGCGGGCGACGACAGCGCCGCGCGTACCAGCGACGGTAGGGTCGCGTCGGGCGGTTGCACGCCATGGTTGTCGACGATGTTGGGATAGTCGTCAAACAGATAAGCACCGGAGAGTCCCGGCCAGTACACGGCGAGGGTGACGAGGAAGGCCGCTGCAAGCATCCATCCATGCCGAGACAAACGCGTGAGTGCTGGGCGCATTAGTAGCTCTTGTCCTGATCGGGCGTGGGCTGCGCGGTATTCGCGCCGGTCGCCTCGATGTCGAGGTTCAGTTGATTTCGCAAATGGGTCATTTCGCGCGGCCAGTAGTTTTGTCGCGCGAGGACCCACTCGTGCAGCATCGGCATGCCAAAGCCCGGTGGCATGGTTTGGTCTTTTACCCGTTGATAGTGGTCAAGCAGTTGCAGGCCTTGCGCCGGGTAGCCAGCGGCGCCTAGCCTGGCGGCTGCTTCCAGCGCCATGCCAGGGCGTACTTGCAGATCGAGTGCACGGGTGAAGTCTGTCAGTGCGGCGTCCGGATCGTGCTGGGCCAAAGCGATGCGGCCGCGCAAGTATGTCAGGTCCTGCTGGGGGCCGGCGGCACTCAGTTTTGGGTTGCGCCGCCCGGCGTCAACCAACCCGAGTAGATCGGTCAGGGCGAGTCCGGGGCAATCACCTGCAGCGACGACTGGCAGGATTCGATCGAACCAGTGGGCAAACAGCGAGCCGGGGTTGGCGCTGGTCTGCATGGCTTGGCGCGCAGCGGCGATATCGCCCGGATTGACGCCGCCGAGCAGGCAGCGCGCACCAAGCAGGTTGAAGGCGAGTTGCACTTGATCAGGCTGGGCGGCGAGCAGCGGCTCCAACCGGTGCGTTGCGTCGAGTGGCCTCCCGGCTGCCATTTCGATCAGCGCAGCGTTCGCTTGCGCGCGTGGCGAATGCGGATTGATCTGCGCCCAGACCAGCGCCTGTGTGTGTTCATTGCCCCATACGCCGGCACGTGCGTGCGTCATCGTGGCGAGGCCAAGCGGCAGCACGATCATCAGGGCGTGTTTGAGTGTCGAAAGCTTTCGGGTATCCGCCAACCACAACCCAAGTGGCCAGAACATCAGCATGGCGGGCACGTAATTTCGGTGTTCGAAATACAACTCCAGTGGCAACGAGGTGGATTCGATCAACTGCCCGGCAAAATAGAACAGCACCGCCAGCGCCATTGCGGGATGACGATGGCGCGCCCGCCACGCCCCGCCGATCAACACCAGTATGGCGAGCATCGCCGGCAGCGTGGTCGCAGGGTGCAGCAGCGAGGTGGACGCGATGTATTGGTCGTTGAATAGCCCGCTGGAAAACGGTCGCGGAAGCCACAGCAGCACCAGGTAGTCCACCAACACGCGCGGCTCGGTCAGCAGGCGCTGGCCGATGGTCCAGGGGCGAATGCCCATCTCGCCGCTGGCTATGCCGATCACTCCGGTCACGAGCAGATAGACGCAGATGGCAACGCTGGGGATGACGGCAAACAGCCAAAGCAATCGACGGTATGCAAGGCGCGCAGCGTCGGTCGGCATCGGTTGTCGTCGCGCCAGCACGATGGCCTCGATCAGCAAGGCGTAAAGCGGCAGCAACACACCATTGGCCTTGGCCAGCACGGCGAGCAAGGTAAATCCCCCCAGGCCCACGGCGCTCCAAAGTAGCCCGCTACCCACTTTTCCGTTGGCCAGTTGCTCTCGCCCGTGGAGCCAGAGCAGCAGTCCGGCCAGTACGCAGGTCGCCGGCAACATCGCTTCGCGCTGCACGATATACAGCGTGGTGGAGACCAGCAGTGGATGCAGTAGCCACAGCGCGAGGCCGAGCAAGGCGGCCGTGCGATAGCGCGACACTTCAATCCGCCAGCATGCGACCAAGCCGGACCAGCAGGAGCGTACAGCAGCACGCCATTGAGCAGGTGCAGGATCAGGCTGGTGCGCTTGAACGGGTATGGGGCAGCCGGCCAGTCGCGCGCGTCGAGCAGAAAGGTCAGTAGCGTCAGCGGACGTCCGGTGGGGTCGGCGATGCCGGAGGTGATGTAGCGCCAGAACGTCGGCCAGTTATCGACTGGGCCGGTGGCACCCGATGGCGGGCAGGTTGGCGAAATCGTCGAACAGGAAGCCGCCGTGCAGGCCCGGAGCAGTAGGCCGCATCCAGCAGTAGCCAGGCTGACCAGCAGGACAAGAGACAGCAGGTGTCACGCGCAAGAGCGATCGGCGCATCAGTGGATCATCCACAAAAGAAAGGCCGCACATGGGCGGCCTTTCGAGATGCATCAATAGCGGCTGATGTGAGATTAACGGCAGGATGTCGGCAGATACTTCGGATCTGACACCGTGCCGACCTGGTGCAGTTCCATGCGACGCTGCCAGCGGTGGTGATCGGCAGACAGCACAAGATCGTCGCCGTCGATTGCTCGTGTTGGCCTTCTGCCGAACGTTTGGCGAACGTAGCCGATGATGGCCCGTGTCGGCGGTGACATCAACCTGGGTCACATACTTGCCGGTGATCGACGTCGCCGTCGCAAGACCGGCCGAGATCTGGCTCGGCGGGAAAGTGCCGTGATTGCTGTAGTACTCGGCAACCGCGGTCTTGGCGCCGTCGGTCAGCACGGCACCTTCCGACACCTGCGTGCGGATCAGGTAGTCCTGGTAGGCCGGGATGGCGATGGCGGCGAGGATCGCGATGATCGCAACCACGATCATCAGTTCGATCAGGGTAAAGCCTTTCTGCATGCTCTTCATGGTGGTTCCTCTGTATTGGTTAGCTAACCGTGTGATGCCCCCTGAGCCCCAGTCCCTTTATCCCCCTAGGCGGGATCGGACCCCATCTGCATGGTCGGAACGACCAGGAAGCTCGCGGCAAAGTCAAGCAGCTTGTGTGCCATGTTTGCCGCAGGTGTATTTCCTCACATCCTTGGGCCTTTGGATTGTGCCCGCGGTCACGAAAGCCCGCAACCCTTGGTGGAGAGGCCCATGAGGCTCTGGAAATGTGATCCCGGCTGCATGGCAGCGCACTGTCCGTGCCGGGCACTTAGTGACGCCTGTTGTCACTTTGTGCGACGGCAAAGGGGCGATGGTGAATTACTTGCGACAGGTTGTTGGCAGATACTTGTCCGCCACCGTTCCGCCGTTGCAACTCCAGGTGATGCTGCCGGCCTGGGTGATGGCGGAAAGCACCAGCGTGCTGGTCTTGATGACTGCTGTTTGCCTTGGGGCCGTTGAATGCGACCGTGATCTTGCCGGCGGGGGCCAGATCCACGCTGGAAACGTAGTCGCCGGTGATCGAGGTGCTTTTTGCGAGGCCGGCGGATTCGTTCGATTGTGGGAAACCGTCCGGTATTGGAGACGAAATCCCATTCCGCTGCCTTGGCGCCGGTGGCCAGGATCATGCCTTCGGTGACCTGCGTGCGGATCAGATAGTCCTGATACGCCGGGATGGCGATGGCGGCAAGAATCGCGATGATCGCCACGACGATCATCAGTTCGATCAAGGTAAAACCGGCGGAAATTCGCTGGCGCAACATGGTGGACTCCCCTGTGAGTGCACCATGGACAGGCACGTTTTGTACCAAATGTGAAGACGGAGTGTGCGTCGCGTCACAACGTCGAACTTGGCCGTTGAAGCCGCCCCTGGTGGTCCATGGCTCGCCTCGATCGGTCCCTGCCTTGCTTGCGTCCCGACAGGCCCGCGCTTTACCGTCATCGCTTCGACCACCCAAGGAACCACCCATGAAACCTCTGATTGCCGCGCTGCTGCTTGCGTTGGTGGCGGCGCCCGCGATGGCGGGCGACGTCGTGGATACCAGCTTCGTCAAGGCCGAGGGCGCGCATGCGTTCAATGTGCGCGACCTGGTGATGATGGATCGGGTCAGCGACCCGCAGCTGTCGCCGGACGGGCGCTACGCGGCGTTCGGCGTGCGCAGCACCGACTACGCCGCGAACAAGGGCGTCAGCGCGATCTATGTGCTGGACCTGGGCAAGGGCGGGCAGCCGGTGAAGGTGGTCGACAAGGGCAGCTCGGCGCGCTGGTCGGCGGATGGGCGCAGCCTGTATTTCGTGGCGCCGGCCAAGGGCGTGGCGCAGCTGTGGCGGGTGGATCTGGGCGGCAAGGGTGGCCGGATTCTGGACCTGGCGAAGCATGCCGCGCCGGCGCAGGTGAGCCATTCCGTGCTGGACCTGGGCGGCTACAAGCTGTCGCCGGACGGCAAGCAGGTGCTGCTGTCGTATGAGGTGTTCACCGATTGCGCCACGCTGGCGTGCACCCAGCAGCGCGTCGACGCGCGCGCGAAGGACAAGGCCAGCGGCACGCTCTACGACAAGCTGTTCGTGCGGCATTGGGATACCTGGGCCGACGGCCGGCGCAACCAGCTGTTCGTGGCGCGCTTCGACGGCAAGGGCCAGCTGGCCGGTGAGCCGAAGCTGCTGAGCCGCGGCATCGACGGCGACGTGCCGAGCAAGCCGTTCGGCGACGAGAGCGAGTTCGCGCTTCGCGCCGGACGGCAAGACCGTGTACTTCGATGCGCGCATCGCCGGCACCAGCGAGCCGTGGTCGACCAACTTCGACGTGTACAGCGTGCCGGCGGACGGCTCGGCCGCGCCGAAGAACCTCACCGCCGACAACAAGGCGTGGGACGCGTACCCGGTGGCCTCGCCGGACGGCAAGACGCTGTACTACCTGGCGATGAAGACGCCCGGGCTTCGAGGCCGACCGCTTCGCGCATCATGGCGCTGGACCTGGCCAGCGGCGCGAAGCGCGAGGTCGATCCGTAGTGGGATCGCTCGCCCGGCGGCCTCACGATTTCCGCCGACGGCAAGACGCTGTACGCCACCGCCGACGACAACGGCCAGCATCCGCTGTTCGCGATCGACGCGGCCAGCGGCAAGGTCAGCCAGCTGGTCGGCGAGGGCACGGTGGGCGGTTTCTCGCTGGCTGCCGGCAAGCTGCTGCTGACCCGCGACGACCTGAAGCGGCCGGCCGACGTCTACCTTGCCGCCGCCGACGGCAGCGGCCTGAAGCAGGTCACCCACTTCAATGCGGCGGACCTGAAGAACGCGAAGGTGGGCGACTGCCGAGTTCTTCACCTTCAAGGGCTGGAACAACGAGACCGTGCAGGGCTACGTGGTGAAGCCGGTCGACTACCAGCCGGGCAAGACCTACCCGGTCGCCTTCATCATCCACGGCGGCCCGCAGGGCGCGATGAGCAACGGCTGGAGCTACCGCTGGAATCCGCAGACCTACGCCGGCCAGGGCTTCGCGGTGGTGACGGTGAACTTCCACGGCTCCACCGGCTACGGCCAGGCGTTCACCGACTCGATCTCCGGCGACTGGGGCGGCAAGCCGCTGGAAGATCTGAAGCTGGGCTGGAAGGCCGCGCTGGACAAGTACAGCTTCCTCGACGGCGACCGCGCCTGCGCGCTCGGCGCCAGCTACGGCGGCTACATGGTGTACTGGATGGCCGGCGTGTGGAACCAGCCGTGGAAGTGCCTGGTCGACCACGACGGCGTGTTCGACGCGCGCGCGATGTACTACGACACCGAGGAGCTGTGGTTCGAGGAGCGCGAGAACGGCGGCACCCAGTACGAGCACCCGGAGAACTACGAGAAGTTCAACCCGCTCAACCACGTCAAGGACTGGCGCGTGCCGATGCTGGTGATCCATTCGGCGAAGGATTTCCGCATCCCCGACACCCAGGGCCTGGGCGCGTTCACCGCGCTGCAGCGCCGCGGCATCCCCAGCCAGCTGCTGCACTTCCCCGACGAGAACCACTGGGTGCTGAAGCCGCACAACAGCGTGCAGTGGCATGACTCGGTGAACGCCTGGCTGAAGCAGTGGACCGCCAAGGACGCGCCGAAAGCCGCCACGCATTGAGCAGTTTCGCATGATGGAAACGGCGGCCTCCGGGTCGCCGTTTTTTTTATGGCTCTTGGTTTCCACTTGAACGCAGGGGAGCAAAGCTGTGTCCTCACCAACCCCTTCCGTTCGTCCTGAGCCTGTCGAAGGATGGACGGAAGGAAGTGACGGGCTGGTATCCCGCGAACGCCCTTCGACGGGCTCAGGGCGAACGGGTGGTGTGGCTTGTGGGCAAACCCAGCGCTCACGGTTAAGTCCGACGACAAGGCATAGCCCGCTTGGTTACTCTCCCCGCAAGGCAGAGGAGCAAGGCTGCGTCATCACCGTCCCTTTCCGTTCGTCCTGAGCCTGTCGAAGGATGGGCGGAAGAAGTGGCAGGCGTTCCGCGAGCGCCCTTCGACAGGCTCAGGGCGAGCGGGGTATGGCTTCGGGGGCGAACGGGGGTATGGCTTCGGGGCGAACGGGGTTTATGGCTTTGGGGCGAACGGGGTTTTGGCTTCGGGCGAATAGGCTTTTGGCGTCGGCTTCGTAGGGCGGGCACGGCCCGTCGATCCTGATTTGGCACACGGCAACAGCGAAAAGCCGACGGGCTGTGCCCGCCCTACCAGGACAAAACTTCAGCGCAGCAGGGCGCGCAGGCGGCTGCGGGTGAAGGCGCCGAGGCGGAGTTGTTCGCACAGGGCTTCGAGCTGGTCGGGCTGGCGGGGGCGGCGTTGCAGGGTGTCGATGGTGCTGGCGCCGGGGGCATCCAGGGCGATGCGGGTGAGGCGGCGGTAGAGCCGCGCCTGTTCGGCGTGTTCGCGCAGCTTGGCGGCGCAGGCCGCGGCGCCGCGCAGGCGCAGGAAGGCGACTTCGTCGATGCGGTCGAGCAGGGTGTCGAGGCTGCCGAAGTGGCTCAGCAGCGCGGCGGCGGTCTTGGCGCCGATGCCGGGTACGCCGGGGATATTGTCCACGCTGTCGCCGCACAGGGCCAGGTAATCGGCGACCTGGTGCGGGTGCACGCCGAGTTTCTCGTGTACGCCGGTCGGCCCCCAGCGCAGGCCACGGGCGTAGTCCCACTGTTCGTCGTGTTCGCCCAGCAGCTGGCCGAAGTCCTTGTCGGCGGAGACGATCACGCTGCGCCAGCCTTGCGCGCGAAGGTTCCACACGGTGCTGCCGATCAGGTCGTCGGCCTCGAAACTGTGGTCGATCATCAGGTGCACGCCGAGCGCTTCGGTGATCGCGCGGCATTGCACGAACTGCCGCTCTAGGTCGGGCGGCGGCAGTTCGCGGTTGGCTTTGTATGGCGGGTAGATCGTGTTGCGGAACGAGCTGGTCAGCGAGGCGTCGAACGCCACTGCGATGTGTTCGGGCTGTACGCGTTCCAGCAGTTCGCACAGGAAGCGGGTGTAGCCGTGCACCGCGTTGACCGGATGGCCGTCGGCGTCGTGGAATTCGTCCGGCATCGAATGCCAGGCGCGAAACACATACAGGCTTCCGTCGATCAGATGGACGGCTGGACGTCCATTCGCCGATGCGTTCACGGCGTCCATATGGAGAGCAGGTCGGCCAGTGCCGGGCGGTCGCGGTCGGGTACTTCGATCTGCGGCGTGCCGAGGTGGACGAAACCGACAACGTGTTCGTGGTCGGCCAGGCCGAGGATGCCGGCCACTTCGTGGTCGTAGGCGGCCCAGCCGGTCAGCCATTGCCCGCCGTAACCCAGCGCGTAGGCACCGAGCAGGATGTTGTAGGCGACGTTGCCGGCGCACAGCTTCTGTTCGATCTCCGGCACCTTGCTGTCGGCATGCAGGCGCGCGACCACGGCGATCACCAGTGGCGCGAAGGTATAGCGCGTGCGCTCCTTCTCCAGCTTGGCGTCGGACATCTCCGGGTGGTTGCGGATTGAGATTGCCGCCAGCCGCTCGCCGAACGCCAGCTTCGCCTCACCCTGCAGGCGGATCAGCCGGAACGGCACCAGCTTGCCGTGGTCGGGGACGCGGATCGCCGCCTCCAGCAGTTCACGCAGGGTCGCCTCGTCCGGTGCCGGTTCGCCGAGCTGGCGCGAAGGGACGGAATGGCGATGCTGGAGCAGGGACAGGGCAGGGGGCATGAAGCAATTCTTTACGGTAGGGGATGCCCATGCTAGCGGGCGGGCCGCTGACGCGCGAACCGTCACGCCGACAGCGGCAGCTTGAACGAGCCGGGCAGCAGGGCGGCCACGCTGGTTTGCTGGGTGTCGCCGTGCAGGTTCGCCAGCAGCACCGGCATGGCGTCGTCGCACAGCTCGGACATCACCTGGCGACAGGCGCCACAGGGGCTGACCGGGTCGGGCGTGTCGGCGACCACCGCCAGCGCGGCGAAGTCGCCGGGCTGGCAGCCGGCGGCGACCGCGCTGAACAGGGCGGTGCGTTCGGCGCAGTTGCATAGGCCATAGGCGGCGTTTTCCACGTTGCAGCCACTGAAGCGGCGGCCGTCGCGGGTGAGCAGCGCGGCACCGACCAGGAAGTTCGAATACGGCGCATAGGCCTGTTCGCGCGCGCTGCGCGCCAGGGTCAGCAGGTCGTCGAAAGCGTTGGGAGTTGCGGGCATCGGGATCTCCGGCGATGACCCCGGCGCAGCGCGGGCCGCGTATGCCCCGGCGGACCAGCTTACTCTTTTGCGCCGGCCCGGATCAAAACCCCCGAGGTGCCACTAAGATGGCCAGACCATTCGAAGGGGATTGACCATGCCGATCACCGTAGCCGCCTTGCGTGAGACAGCCGCCGGGGAGCGGCGCGTGGCGATCACGCCCGAGATGGCGAAGAAGCTGCGCGGCAAGGGCCTGCGCGTGCTGCTGGAGCATGATGCGGGTCGCGCGGCCGGTTTTCCCGACAGCGCCTACGCCGAGACCGAATTTGCCGATGCCGCCGGGGTGCTGGCGCAGGCGGACGTGCTGGCCTGCGTGCTGCCGCCGGAAGACGCAGCGTTCGCCGGCTTGCGCGAGGGCAGCGTGGTAGTCGGCCAGTTGCGCCCGTACGGCGCGGCCGGGCGCATCGCCGCCTTGACCGCGCGCAAGCTGACCGCATTTTCGCTGGAGCTGCTGCCGCGCACCACGCGCGCCCAGGCGATGGACGTGCTGAGTTCGCAGGCGGCCGTGGCCGGTTACCGCGCCATGCTGATCGCCGCCGAGGCTTCGCCGAAATTCTTTCCGATGCTGACCACCGCCGCCGGCACGATCCGGCCGTCGAAGGTGCTGGTGATCGGCGCCGGCGTGGCCGGCCTGCAGGCGATCGCCACCGCGCGCCGACTCGGCGCGCAGATCGAAGGCTACGACGTGCGTCCGGAGACGCGCGAGCAGGTGGAATCGCTGGGCGCGAAGTTTCTCGACCTCGGCGTCAGCGCGGCCGGCAGCGGCGGCTATGCGCGCGAACTGTCGGCGGAGGAGCGCGCCGCGCAGCAGCAGGCGCTGGCCGATCATCTGAAGTCGTTCGACGTGGTGGTCAGCACCGCGGCGGTGCCGGGGCGGCCGGCGCCGAAGATCCTCAGCACCGCGATGGTCGAGGGCATGAAGCCGGGCGCGCTGATCGTCGACCTGGCCGCCGAGAGCGGCGGCAACTGCGAGCTGACCCGGCCGGGCGAGCGGGTGGAGCATGGCGCGGTGGTGATCCTGGGCCCGCTGAACCTGCCGGCCGGCGCGCCGCTGCATGCGTCGGAGATGTACGCGCGCAACGTGTTCAACTTCGTCGAGCTGCTGGTGCACGACGGCGAACTGAAGCCGGATTTCGACGACGAACTGGTGGCGAAGAGCTGCCTGAGCCACGCCGGCGAGACGCGTTTCGCCGCGCCGTAGGGCGGAGTCGAAATACTTGTAGGAGCCCGCTCGCGGGCGATGCTTTTGCGAATCCCGAACCAGAGCATCGCCCGCGAGCGGGCTCCTACAGGTTCCCGAAGGCTCGAAAAAAACGCCCCGCGCAAGGCGAGGCGTTTTGTCAATCAGGGCCGGCCGGGGTTGCCCGGCGGCGGGTGGCCGCGCTGCTCGTCCCAGTGCAGGCGTTTGGCGGGCGGCAGCGCGTCCCACTCGCGGATGAGCTTTTCGCGCTGTTCCGGCGGCAGTTGCTGGAAGCGCTCGAAGGTGGCGTGCAGTTGTTCGCGCTGCTGCGGCGGCAACTGGTGGAACTTGCGCATGTTCTCGCGTGCCTGCCGGCGTTCATCCGGCGTCATCTGCTGCCAGCGGGCGATGTGCTGGCGGACTTCCTCGCGCTTTTCCGGTGGCAGGGCGACCCAGTGCTCGGCCCGCTGCAGCATGCGCGCCTGCTTGCGCGGCGACATGCTGTCCCACGTTTTCTGCAGCGGCGCCAGCACGTCGCGCTGGGCGGGGCCGAGGCTGTTCCAGGGACGCGGCGGTGGCGGCATGTCGCCATGGGGCGGCGCAGGTCGTGGTGCGTCCTGCGCGTGCGCCGGGGCCGCGCCGACGCTGCCGAGCAGGGTGGCCAGCAGCAGGGGCAGGATCGGGCGAAGGACTCGGGTCATGGCTCAGCGGGTTGCCGTGTGGCTGTTGGTGGAAGCCAGCCAGCCGTAGAAGTCGAGGTTCTGGTAGAGGTTTGGATCGGCCTTGTCGGCGTCCGGCGGCAGCTCGTTGTCCAGGTCGTCGACGCTGCTGGTGGCATGCACCGCGGCGGTGGCAGGCCGCTGCGGCAGCGGCTGCCACACCATCATCGCGGCCAGCGCGATTACCGCGAAGGCGCCGGTCGGGATCAGCCAGCGGACGGCGCGGTGCGCGGGTGCCCTGGCTGCTTCCAGTGCTTGCCGTCGGGCAGCACGCAGGCGTCCGGCAGTGGCCGGGTCGATGCGCCGGGCGGCTTCGTGCCAAAGCCCGCGGGCGCGCTGTTCGAAATGTTCGTCGGGCGAAGTCATCGCCAGTCCTCCAGTTGGTCGCGCAAATGATGCATGGCGCGCGACAGATGGGTTTTCACGCTGCCTTCGGAGCAGCCCATGGCGCGGGCAGTTTCCGCCACGTCCAGTCCTTCCAGCATGCGCAGCATGAATGCCTCGCGCTGACGCTGCGGCAGCTGCCTGACCGCGGCGGCCATGTCCGCATACGCCTGCACGTCGTGCAGCCGGTCGAGCGGGCCTTGGCCGGGGTCGGCCGGCTCCCACGCGGGCAGTTCGTCGCCGGCGTCGTCGCGGCCGCCACCCAGCCAGCCCACCACGATCGAACGCACCTTGCGGCGGCGCTGCAGGTCGACCACGCGTCGCCGCAGGATGCCCCAGAACAGCGGCGCCCATTCCGTGGCCGGCTTGTCGCGGTAGTGCCTGACCAGCCGCAGCATGGCGTCCTGCACCGCGTCCATGGCGTCCTCGCGGTGGCGCAGCTGCAGCTCGGCCATGCGGAACGCACGCCGCTCGACCTGTGCCAGGAACGCATCCAGCGTGGCAGGCGTTTCGCGGATGTCGCCCAGCAAGTCCGTATCGAGCGTGCCGGCCACGCTGTTCATGGATTCATCGGCCGCGGCGTCGGGTAAAACATCCTCGGGCTTCCTCGGTGGGCTCCCGGTGTTCAACGCGGCAGACTCGCACGGGTTGACCGGCACCCGTATGATGCGAGCACAACGTCCTGGCGGGCGGCTCTGATGGGGGATGGGGTCATGATCGACGGTTTCCTGGCGCTGTATATCTTCATGCTGGCCGCGTTTACCGGCTATGAAATCATCGCGCGGGTGCCGGTGATCCTGCACACGCCGCTGATGTCCGGGTCCAACTTCGTGCACGGCATTGTGCTGGTTGGGGCGATGATCGCGCTAGGCCACGCGCAGACGCCATTCGAGATGACGATCGGCTTCGTGGGCGTGCTGCTGGGCGCCGGCAATGCCGCCGGCGGCTACGTGGTGACCGAGCGGATGCTGGAGATGTTCAAGTCCAGCAAGCCGGATGCCGGCAAGGGAGCCAGGTGATGGCCTGGCTGCCGGTGTTGATCAAGGCCTGTTATTTCGTCGCCGCGCTGCTGTTCATCCTCGGCCTCAAGCGCATGAGTTCGCCGCGCACCGCGCGCGGCGGCATCGTCTGGGCTGGTTTCGGCATGCTGCTGGCGGTGCTGGCCACGTTTTTCCTGCCGGACATGCACAACCGCGGGCTGATCGTCGCCGCGGTGCTGATCGGCGTGGCCGCCGCCTGGTGGAGCGGCCGTCGCGTGGCGATGACCGCGATGCCGCAGATGGTGGCGCTGTACAACGGCATGGGCGGCGGCGCGGCGGCGGCGATCGGTGCGGTCGAGCTGATCGGCTACGCGCGCGGTCTGGGGCTGCTGCATGCGGTGCCGGACACCTCGCCGCTGCGGCCGGAAGCCTGGGCGGTGAATGGCTTGCCGCCCGCGCTGTCGCCGACCGAACTGGCACTGGGTGTGCTCGGCGCGCTGATCGGCGCGGTGAGCTTCTCCGGCTCGCTGATCGCGTTCGCCAAGCTGCAGGGCTGGCTGGACAAGCGCTTCGTGTTCCCCGGCCAGCGCGCGGTCAACCTGCTGTTGCTGGCTGGCGGCGGTGGTCGTGGGCATCCTGCTGGCGATGAGCCATGCCAGCGTGGCGCTGATCGCGCTGTTCTTCGCGCTGGCGCTGCTGTTCGGCCTGATGATGACGCTGCCGATCGGCGGCGCCGACATGCCGGTGGTGATCTCGCTGTACAACGCGTTCACCGGCCTGGCGGTGGCGTTCGAGGGCTTCGTGCTGCAGAACGAGGCGATGATCATCGCCGGCACCGTGGTCGGCGCGGCCGGCACGCTGCTGACCCAGTTGATGGCCAAGGCGATGAACCGCTCGATCGGCAACGTGCTGTTCGGCAGCTTCGGCGCCGACCGGCGGCGAGGCGCAGGCGATCGAGGGTGCGCAGAAGCCGATCGACGCCAGCGACGCGGCGGTGATGATGGCCTACGCCGAGCGCGTGGTGATCGTGCCCGGCTACGGCCTGGCGGTGGCGCAGGCGCAGCACAAGGTGTGGGAGTTCGCCCAGCTCCTGATCAAGCGCGGGGTGAAGGTGAAGTTCGCGATCCACCCGGTGGCCGGTCGCATGCCCGGCCACATGAACGTGCTGCTGGCCGAGGCCGGCGTGCCGTACGACCTGATCGCCGACATGGACGACATCAACCCGGAGTTCCCGGCTACCGACGTGGCGCTGGTGATCGGCGCGAACGACGTGGTCAACCCGCTGGCGAAGACCGATCCGGCCTCGCCGATCTACGGCATGCCGATCCTCGACGTGGGCAACGCCAAGCACGTGATCGTGATCAAGCGCGGCAAGGGCACCGGTTTCGCCGGCATCGAGAACGCGCTGTTCTACGCCGACAACACGCGCATGCTCTACGGCGACGGCCAGGCGGCGGTAGGCGAACTGGTGGCGTCGCTGAAGGAGATCGACGCCTGAGCCACCCCGCGCCCTGAGCGCACATCTTGTGCCCAGGCGACCCGCTCCGGTCGCGCGCGATGCGTTTGGATGGATGAATGCGTGGAGCGTTCGCGCGCAGCCGCGCTGCTACAGCGAATCGTCGCTGACGGCGATGATTCGTTCGAGCTGGTCGCCGAGCACACCCAGTTCGCGCACCACGCGCTGCAGCTCGGTCTGGTCGAGGAATTCGTAGGGGCGGTTTTCGCACAGGTGCAGGTAGGGCGAGCCGTCCAGGTCGGTCACGGCGAGAAAGCCGGTGCGCTGCTGCCAGTTGAAGCGCAGGCAGCGGATGGGATCGGTGCCGGCGAGCGGGCCGATCGGTGTGGAAATACGCAGGTAACGGCGTCCCGCCTCGTCTTCCAACTCGGCCAGGTAGATCCCCTGATAGCGATCCGGCTTCAGCTGCAGGTCGAAGCTGATCAGGTAGGGGTCGTTCTGGCGCAGCTCGTGCAGGCTGCCGATATGGGAACGCACGGCTTCGAAGTGACGCATGCGGCGGCTTCCGCTGGCGAGGGTCGAAAGCTACTCTGCCACGCATGCCCGCTAGCGCCGCGTGAACCATGAATGATGCCGCCGCCCGTATCTACGCCGCCATCGCCGCGATTCCGCGCGGCCGGGTCGCCAGTTACGGCGCGATCGCTGCCCGTGCCGGGTTGCCGGGGCGGGCGCGGCTGGTCGGCCGGCTGCTCGGCGAGGTACCCGACGGCATGGAACTGCCGTGGTATCGCGTGCTCCGGTCCAGCGGGCACATCGCGATGCCGCCGGGCAGCCGCGGTTTCCGCGAGCAATCGCGACGGCTGCGGGCCGAAGGCGTCGAGGTGAAGAGCGGCCGCGTGCCGCTGTCGCGGTTCGGCCTGGATGCGGATCTCGACCAGGCGCTGTGGGGCATGCCGGACGCCTGAGCGGCGGCGCTGCCGACGAAGTGCCGCCGCCTTTTCCGGCGGCCGGGCCGGGCGGGTTTGTTACCATGCTCCCAATGAAAGCCTCCGCCCTCGATCTGCTTCAAAGCGTTTTCGGTTACCCCAGTTTTCGCGGCCAGCAACAGGCCGTGGTCGAGCATCTGGGCGAAGGCGGCGACGCGCTGGTGCTGATGCCGACCGGTGGCGGCAAGTCGCTGTGCTACCAGATCCCGGCGCTGCTGCGCCAGGGCACGGGCATCGTGGTTTCGCCGTTGATCGCGTTGATGCAGGACCAGGTGGACGCGCTGCGCGAGGCCGGCGTGGCCGCCGCCTATCTCAACTCCAGCCTCGGCGCGGAAGAGCAGCGCGAGGTCGAGCGCCAGTTGCTGGCCGGCGAGCTGAACCTGCTGTACGTGGCGCCGGAGCGGCTGCTGACCCAGCGCTTCCTTGGCCAGCTCGAGCGCACCGAAGTGGCGCTGTTCGCGATCGACGAGGCGCACTGCGTGTCGCAGTGGGGCCACGATTTCCGCCCCGAGTACCGCGAGCTGGCGATCCTGCACCAGCGCTTTCCCGCGGTGCCGCGCATCGCGCTCACCGCCACCGCCGACCCGCGCACGCGCGAGGAAATCGTCGAGCGGCTGTCGCTGCACAACGCGCGTCAGTTCGTTTCCAGCTTCGACCGCCCGAACATCGGTTACCGGGTTGGCCTGCGCCACAACGCGAAGCGCCAGCTCACCGACTTCCTGCAGGGCCACCACGGCGAGTCGGGCATCGTCTACTGCCTCAGCCGGCGCAAGGTGGACGACACCGCCGAATGGCTGGCCGAACTCGGCGTCGAGGCGCTGCCTTACCACGCCGGGCTGGACGCGGCGACCCGTGCGAAGAACCAGCAACGCTTCCTGCGCGAGGACGGCGTGGTGATGGTCGCCACCGTCGCGTTCGGCATGGGCATCGACAAGCCCGACGTGCGCTTCGTGGCGCACCTGGACCTGCCGCGCAGCATCGAGGGCTACTACCAGGAGACCGGCCGCGCCGGCCGCGATGGTCTGCCGGCCGAGGCGTGGATGATCTACGGGCTGTCCGACGTGGTCACCATGAGCCAGATGATCGCGCAGTCCGAATCGGCCGACGAGCGCAAGCGCGTGGAGCGGCAGAAGCTGGAGTCGCTGCTGGCCTATGCCGAGGCCACCGGTTGCCGCCGCCAGCTGTTGCTGGGCACGTTCGGCGAAAGCTATCCCGGCCCCTGCGGCCATTGCGACAACTGCATCGCGCCGCCGAAGACCTGGGACGCCACGGTGCCGGCGCAGAAGGCGTTGTCGGCGGTGTACCGCACCGGCCAGCGTTTCGGCTCCGGCCACGTGATCGACGTGTTGCGCGGCGAGGAGACCGAGCGCGTGCAGAGCCTCGACCATCACCGGCTCAGCACGTTCGGCATCGGTGCCGAGATGGACGAGAAGCAATGGCGCTCGGTGTTCCGCCAGCTGCTCGCCGCCGGCCTGCTTGAAGCCGACGCCGAGGGCTACGGCACCTTGCGCCTCACCGCCGCCAGCCGCGGCGTGCTCAGCGGGGGCAAACCGGTGAAGCTGCGCGAGGATGCGCGGCCCGAACGCGCCAGCCGCCGCCGGCGCGACAGCAAGCTGGTCACCGGCAGCGGCAGCCTTGGCATCGAGGTCTACGAGCAGGAGCTGTGGGATGCGTTGCGTGCCCTGCGCACGCAACTGGCGAAGCAGCACGGCGTGCCGCCGTACGTGGTGTTCCACGACGCCACCTTGCTGGCGATGCTGCGCGCGATGCCGGCCAACGAAGACGAGTTGGCCACCATCAGCGGCGTGGGCGAAGCCAAGCTCAAGCGCTACGGCCGCGATTTCCTGGCGGTGATCAACGCGTCGGCATAGTCGTCGCGCCGTTCATCTGCTCAACCCCATTCCAGACCCCGTTCAGCCTGAGCGCGGCGCAGCGCAGTCGAAGGGGTGGGGGCCTCCGGGATACTCGGCCCTTCGACTTCGGCCCTGCGGGCCTACGCCCAGGGCGAACGGTGACAGGGATGCTGCCCGGTGCGCCACCGCGCGGGTACTGAGCTCGGCAACGGCGGCGCTGGGCGGTCGACAGCGAAGTGCTGCCGGTGAAGCTAACGGCGATCGAGCCTGCGCTGAAACCGGGCGCCACTACCGCGTCTACACGCATTCGCTTAACCTGCGCTGGCTGCCCTACCCACTTGCGTGACGGGACACCCGCACCATGGACCATCCTCGGCTAGATCTGGACTTTCACCAGGTGTTCGAGCGGGTCACCGATGCCTACGTGGCACTGGATCGGGACTGGCGCTACACCTACCTGAACGCCAGGGCCTGCGCGCTTTTCGGGCACAAGGCAGAGGAGCTGATCGGCCGGCACATCTGGACGGAGTTTCCGGAAGGTAGCGAACAGCCGTTCCATCGCGCCTACGAAAAGGCGATGGCCGAACAACGCCCGCAGCAGATCGAGGCGTTCTATCCGCCGTACAACCGCTGGTTCGAGAACCGCATCTACCCGTCGGTGGACGGGCTGACGATCTACTTCCACGACATCACCGACCGCAAGCGCGCCGAGCAGCTGGAAGCCGGCCAGCACGAGATCCTCGAGGGCATCGCCGCGCAGCGGCCGCTGGCGGAAAGCCTGGAGCGGATCGCGCGCCTGCACGAAACGATGAACCCCGGCGCGCTGTGCTCGGTGCTGCTGCTCGACGACGACGGCCGACATGTGCTTCACGGTGCCGCGCCGAGTTTGCCGGAAGCGTACAACCGGACACTGGATGGGCTGGAGATCGGCGAGGCGCACGGCTCGTGCGGCACCGCCGCATGGCGTGGCGAGCGCGTGGTGGTGGCCGACATCGCCAGTCACCCGTACTGGGAGAACTACCGCGAGCCGGCGTTGGCGCATGGCCTCAAGGCGTGCTGGTCGACGCCGGTGTTCGGCAGCCACCACGAAGTGCTGGGCACGTTTGCGGTGTATTACCGCGAATCGCGTGAGCCCCGTGAAGAAGAACTGCACAATATCGACCGGATGCTGCCGATCACCGGCATCGCGATCGAAAGCGCGCGCCTGGTCGGCCGTCTGCGCGAACGCAACCGCTTCTTCGAGATGTCGCAGGAAATCTTCTGCATCCTCGATCCGCGCCACGAGCGGCTGCTGCAGTTCAACCCGTCGTTGCCGCGCCTCAGCGGTTACGGCGCGAGCGAACTGACCTCGCGCAGTTACCGCGAGTTCCTGCAGCCGGAGGATCGCGGCGACAGTTCCGACCCGATGCTGGTGCGGGACCGCTCCGGGGAGTGGGTCCACGAATTCGTCAATCGCTGCCTGTGCCGTGACGGCAGCGAACGGCTGCTGGAGTGGGTCTCGTTCGCGGCGCCCGACGGGCTGGTCTACGCAGTGGCGCGCGATGTCACCGAACGGCACCGGGTCGAGGCGGAACTGGCTCATGCCTCCAGCCACGATCCGGTCACCGGCCTGCCGCAGCACCTGCTGCTCGGGCAGGCGTTGCGGGTCATGCTGAAGAATGCGTCGGTGCCGATCTGGGTGCTGGTGATCGGGCTGGACCGCTTCCAGGGGGTCAACGAATCGGTGGGGCACCTGACCGGCGACGACGTGTTGCGGCAGCTGGCCGCCCGCCTGCAGGCGGCTCTGGCCGGGCAGGGCCGGGTCGCCCGGTTCGCCGGCGACGAGTTCGTGGTGACGGCGGCCGGCCTGTCGGCGCAAGCCGCGCGGGCGCTGGCCGAACGCCTGCGCGCCGCCGTGGCGGAACCGGTCGAGGGCAGCGATTACCGGTTGCTGCTGACCGCCAGCGTGGGCATCAGCCATTCGCCCGAGCACGGCACCGACCCGAACAACCTGCTGCGCCGCGCCGAGGCCGCGATGAACCAGGCCAAGCGGGAAGGGCGCGACCGGGTATCGGAATTCTCGGTCGAGCAGATGCGCGACCTGGAAGACCGCCTGGTGATGGGCAACCACCTGCGCGACGCGATCCGCCACGGCGAACTGGAGCTGTATTACCAGCCGCAGCATCGGGCGACCGACCACCGGCTGACCGGTTTCGAGGCGTTGTTGCGCTGGCACAGCCGGCAACTCGGACAGGTCCCGCCGGGGCGTTTCATCCCGATCGCCGAGGCGCTTGGCCTGATGCCGGAGATCGGCGAGTGGGTGCTCGATGCCGCTTGCCGGCAGATGCGCGCGTGGCTGGACCGCGGCCACCGCGGCTTCACCGTCGCGGTGAACATGTCGGCGCAGCAGGTGCAGCGGCCCGGCCTGGTGGCACAGGTCGGCGCGGCCCTGCGGCGACATGCAGTGCCGCCGGAGATGCTGGACATCGAGATCACCGAGAGCTCGTTCATGGAGAACGTGTGGCGGGTGCAACGCACGCTGGCCGAACTGAAGGCGCTGGGCATCAAGCTGTCGCTGGACGACTTCGGCACCGGCTACTCCAGCCTGGCCTATCTCAAGCAATTCCCGATCGACAAGCTGAAGATCGACCAGGCCTTCGTGCGCGGCCTGCCGGCCGATGCCGCCGACGCGGCGATCGTGCGTACCATCATCGCGGTGGCGCACGAGCTGCACATGCGCGTGGCGGCCGAGGGCGTGGCGGACCCGGCGCAGGCGGACTTCCTCGTTGCTGCCGGTTGCGACGAACTGCAGGGCAACCATCTCGGCCCGGCCGTGCGCGCGTCGCGGGCCGAAGAACGCCTGGGTCCGGCACGCGGGTAGCGAATCGGGCGACCACCTCCAGTTTCTGGATCACCACTTGGCCAGCCGGAGCAGGCGCAGGGCACGGTGACGCGGCAGCCAGCCCACGCTGAGGCCTCCGCGACGCCGGCTTCATCGTCGCGCAGCCATCATTCGGGAACGGAAAACGGCATGACCTGCACGGATTGCCATCCCCATTTCCCGCTGGAGAGCCCCATGCATATCGACCTGAGCAAGCGCCACGCCATCGTCACTGGTTCCACCGCCGGCATCGGCCTGGCGATCGCGCGCGGTCTGGCCGCGGCAGGCGCGCAGGTAGTCGTCACCGGGCGCACGCAGGCGCGCGTGGACGAAGCGCTTGCCACCATTGCGGGCAAGGTCGATGGCGCACGACTGGGCGGCGTGGCCGGCGACATCGGCACGCGCGAAGGCGCGGAGAAGTTGATCGCCGCCGTGCCGCAGACCGACATCCTGGTCAACAACCTCGGCATCTTCGAGCCGAAGGCGTTCTTCGACATTCCCGACGAAGACTGGTTGCGTTTCTTCGAAGTCAACGTGATGAGTGGCGTGCGGCTGGCGCGGCATTACGCGCAGGGCATGGCACAGCGCGGCTGGGGGCGCGTGCAGTTCGTGTCCAGCGAGTCGGCGGTGCAGATTCCCGCCGAGATGGTGCATTACGGCGTGACCAAGACCGCCCAGCTGGCGGTGTCGCGCGGGCTGGCCGAATCGCTGGCCGGCACCCGCGTCACGGTCAACGCGATCCTGCCGGGGCCGACGCGCTCGGAAGGCGTCGGCGATTTCTTCGGCAGGATCGCGGCGGAGCAGGGCGTGCCGCAGGCGCAGGTCGAGCGCGACTTCATCGACACGCATCGGCCGTCGTCGCTGATCCGGCGGCTGGCGACGGTCGACGAGGTGGCCAGCCTTTCGGTGTACCTCGCCTCGGAGCAGGCCTCAGCGACCACCGGCGCGGCCGTGCGCGTGGATGGCGGGGTGGTGCGTTCGGTGGTCTGACATTTCGCGAGGGCTTCAGCGGCGCTCGCAGCGTGTCGTGAGCGCCCGGAAACCTACTGCGGCCGCGATGCGGCGCCCTCGATGATGTCCGTGTTCTGCGAGTCGACGATCAGCCATCGGCCGTTCGCATGCTGCAACAGGTTGAGCAGGATGCCGTGGCGCGTCGGCAGCGGCATGCCATCCGGGTCGACGTGGCCCTCGAGCGTCCAGCGGCACCGTGCAATCGCCAGCTGCGGCGACGGGAAGCGCACGGCTACCTCGCCGATCTCCAGGCGGCTATGGCGGAACAGCGTGGCGTGGGTGAACTGGTGAGCGACCTTGATCTCGGTGCGGCCTTTCCACCACAGGCCGACCACGTTGACGAACTCCGCGTCCGGCGCGAACAGCGCGGCGAACGCGTCCATGTCATGCCGGTTCCAGCATTCCGCAAACGCGGCGACCACTTGCTCCACCTCGGCTTGTGCAGACATGGCTGATCCTCATGGTGTGATATCGATGGGCACGGTGTCACTCACACGAATACCTGTCCGCAGTTCCATCCTGGCGTGGCCTGCGCGTTTCGCTACCCGTTGCGTTGCCACGGGACCGTACTTCCGTGGCATGCAGATCAGTATGGGCGTTGCGAAGCACGCCGTTTCATAGCGAACGGCCATCGTAGTGCTGGACCGGGATCGCCGAAAGCTCGATGTCCTCGATGCAGCGGATGTTGACGGCAGCCATGGCGTTGCCCTTCGGGTCCGTGCCTTCGCCGTACGGGTGCATGCCGCAGACCGGGCAGAACCTGTGCCGGATGGCGTGCTTGTTGAATGTATAACTGCTTGCCGCATCGTCAGGCGTGAGGAGATGAAGTTTCTCCCGCGGAACGAACCAGAGCAGCGAACCCTTGCGTTGGCAGATCGAGCAATTGCACGCCACGGCGCTCTCGATCTCGCCCTCCACCTCGAATGCCACCCTGCCGCAGTGGCAGCTTCCTTTGTAGTTCATTGACGACCTCCCGAATTCTGCGTTCATGCCAGCACGGTGCTGCGGCGATGATGCAACGATGCGGCAAGGCCGTCCATGGCCGAAAGAAATGCGTTGTGGGGTGAAAATGCAGCTGGCGCGTCGAGTGAGGCAGACATCGTCCGCACGACGCAGCAGACGGCACGGCACGGTGCCCGGCAGCGGTTCGGACGTTCAGGCAAAAAACTTCAAGGGCGGAGTACGGAGCGGAAGTCTTTTACGGACTGGTTGGGCCCTGGAGCCGGCGCAACGGGACAACGTACTGTTGTGGAGTGCCGTCCTCCCCGGTCCAGCGCTGAGTGACGTGAACAGTCGAGTTGTCGATCCGCTCCCAACAAAAAGAACTTGGCGCGTTGACCGGCGAGAAACAGGCCCTGCCCGCCGACAATACGGAAGCCTCCCAGGAAAACTCATTCCACGTGGAGGTGACCTTGCCATTTGCGAGGTCGATTGCACTGCCGTCCGTAGTCTCGGTGAAGCTTGCGTCCTTGAAGCGTGTGGAGCGCATCCGGCTTGAATCCAGAAACGTGTACTGCTCATAGAAAAGTGCGCCGCCGGGCCCGGTACCTTCCCAACGCCCCTCAAGAAATCCGAGATGACCGAAATCTTTGGAGGTGAACACGGTCGGTTCCTCACTCATGGTGGTGCAGGATGTAAGAGCCAGTGCAAAGGAAAGCAGCGCAAGACGCATCTGATACTCCTTAGTTGAGGTTCAACGCGGGTCCCACCCCGTCAACGCGGCACGTCCAGGAAGGCCGATCATGGCCAAAAAGAAGTGTCCTGTCCAAGCGAGGAAAGTTGAGCGCAGAGTTCAAGCACGAGGCTGCCTTCGGCACCGGCGTGGGCGCGCGATTGCCGCGGTCCCTTGCAGCAGAAGAGGGAACATGTCGAGCCTCGAACTTACCTCCGTTCGGCGGCGCTGGCGTCGCGGATGCTGCGGAACTCGGAGTCCTTGCCCCAGTTCGGCCAGCGATCGGAGTTCGCCAGGTCGTGGCCGACGGTGTAGAGCAGTTGCAGGTCGCGCGCCATGCCGGTGAACGTCCAGCTCGGCCTGCCATTCGTCGGCGGGCTGGTGGTAGCGCTCTGGCGGTGTAGTCGTCTTCCTCGCGCCTTGCCGGCCGCGAGGCCGCCATCGACCAGGTCGTTGCCGGAGCCGAACGACATCGCCGGCACGCCGCGCTTGGCGAACGGGAAGTGGTCGGAGCGGAAGAAGTGGCCGGCCTCCGGTTGCGGATCCGGCGGTATAGCTCAGGCCGTACTTCTTCGCCGTCGCGACCAGGTCGTCCAGCAGGTCGAGCTTCGCGCTGCCGGAGATGGTGAAGTTGCGCGCCGGGCCGTGCGGATCGAGCGCGTCCATGTTGAGCACGCCGACCGTCGTGGCCAGCGGATACAGCGGGTTGGCGGCGTAGTACTCGGAGCCGAGCAGGCCTTTCTCCTCGGCGGTGACGTTGAGGAACACGATCGAGCGCTCGGGCTTCGGTCCTTGCGCGAACGCGCGGCCCAGCTCGATCAGCGCCGCCGATGCCGGTGGCGTTGTCGACCGCGCCGTTGTAGATGCGGTCGCCCTTCGCGTCGGGCGCGCCGACGCCGAGGTGATCCCAGTGCGCGCTGTAGATCACCGTCTCGTCCGGGCGCTTGCTGCCCTGCGACGCGGCCGACGATGTTGTGCGAGGTGATCACCTCGGAGTCGACCGCGTAGTTCGGCCGAGAAGGTCGTCGCCCTTCAGCGTCACCGGCTTGAAGTCGCGCGTCTGCGCCTGCTTCTTCAGCGCGTCGAAATCCAGCCCGGCGTGCTTGAACAGCGCGCACCGCCAGCGTCGCGCTGGATCCAGCCTTCGAGCGGCGGGTGCGCCGCAGCCGGGTTCGTCGCGCACGATGTCGAACATCGCGTTGGTGTTGGAGTTCTTGACCGTCGCCCAGCCGTAGGAGGCCGGCGCGGTCTCGTGGACGATCAGCACGCCCAGCGCGCCCTGGCGCGCGGCCTCCTCGTACTTGTAGGTCCAGCGGCCGTAGTAGGTCATCGCCTTGCCGCCGAAGTCGCCCTCGCCGGTCTCGAAATCCGGGTCGTTGATCAGCACGACGGCGATCTTGCCGTGCAGGTCGACGCCCTTGAAGTCGTCCCAGTTGCGCTCCGGCGCCTTGACGCCGTAGCCGACGAACACCAGCGGCGCGTTCTCGATCGCGACCGTGGTCGAGCCGTCCATCGGCGCGCGCACGGCGATCTGTTCGCCTTGGGCCAGCGCTTCCGTGCTTGCCGCCGAGGGTCAGCTTCAGCGCGGGCGTGCCGACGATCTCGGCTGCGCCGCAGCGGCACGGCCTGGGTCCAGCTGCGCTTGCCGTCCTTGAGGTCGCCGCCGGGCTGCAGGCCCGGCGGCCTTCATCTGCGCGACCACGTAGTCGACGGTCTTGGTCTCGCCCGGCGTCGCCGGGCCGCGGCCCTCGAATGCGTCGGAGGACAGCGTCTTCACCTCGGCGGACAGGCGTTCGGTGCTGAAGGTCGGGTTGTCGGCGGCCTGCGCGGCCGAGCAAGCAACCATGACCAAGACGGAGAGGAGCAATCGCTTCACGGGCGGCGACCTGTCAGGGGAAAAGGATCCCCGATAGTAGTGAGGCCCGGTGAGTCGGTCCATCCCGGCTGGCGGCTGGCGGCTGGCGGCGGGCGGTCCGGGCCGGAGCCAGCGAGGCACGCCGCGCACGTCGGCCGCGCCGGTCGATAGCGTTGCCACGCCGCCATGCCGCGGCCGGCCCCCTTAGCGGGGGCTTATCGGATCCGGGGCTACCCTCGCGAAGGGTCCCGGAAAGGTGGCCGGTCGTATTGTGTGGTGAGCCCCATGGGTTCGGTTTCCGATGAATGATGTGGCAGCACTTCCGCAGGACGAACGGCCAACCGTCCACACCAAGGGGCGGCGCGCCGACGCGTTGCGGCACCGTGCCGTTGCGCTGGTATTTGGCCGTCTGTTCGCTGCCGCGGACAGGCAGTTGTGTGAGCCTGGCCAACTGCCTGCGCGCGGCATCCATCGCGTGCTGATCTGCCGCCCCAATCATCGACTCGGCAATGCGGTGCTGATCAGCCCCTTGCTCGCCGAAATCGAGGCGCTCTATCCCGGCGCCGAGATCGACCTGGTCAGCGGCGGCGAAGCGGCGCGAATGCTGTTCACCCGCCGCTTCCAGGTGCGCCAGGTCTTTTGCCTGCCTCGAAAGGTTGCCCGGCACGTGTGGCAGACGATCGCGCTGCTGTGGCGGCTGCGACACAACTCCTACGATCTGGCGATCGATGCCTGCAACGGTTCGCAGTCCGGTCGCCTGTTGCTGGGCATCGTCAAGGCCCGCTTCAAGCTCGGCTTCCCGGATGAGCGGGCGAATGGTGCTTCGCGCTGGCACGGCCTGTCGTGGCCGGAGCATCTGGCGCATCGCAGCGTGTTTCTGCTGCGTGCGGCGTATGCGGGAAAAGTGGAGCGGCCGTACGAAATGCTCAACCTGCGCCTGTCCGGTGACGAGCGGCAGCAGGCCCGCAACGCGCTGACTGCCATTCTCGGCGGAACGCAGCGGCCAGGACGCCCGATTGTCGGCATATTTGCCAATGCCACGGGTGCCAAGCGCTACGACGAGGCGTGGTGGAAGGAATTCACCGACGCCCTGCTGATTTCGCGACCTGACGTGCTGATCGTGGATGTGGTGGCAGAGCACGGCCAGACCCAGCTTGCCGGGGACTTCGCCTCCTATTACACGCATGACCTGCGCCGTATGGCTTCGATGATCGCGAACATGGACGGCTTCATCAGCGCGGACTGCGGCGTGATGCATCTGGCCGTCGCCAGTGGCACCCCGACCGTCGGCCTGTTCTCGGTCACCAGTTCGTCGAAATATCGCCCGTATGGGCGAAACAACACGGCCATCGATACGGATGGCATGAGTGCAAGCCAGGTGGCCGGCGTCGTTTCAGGCTGGCTCGCGCCGGCCTTGCCCGGGCTGCCGCGGACGACCTGCCGCCAGTAATGCCCGGGCAAGTGCGCCTGGTCGTGGGCCCCTTGTGGTTTGGCCTTCCGCCGCGCGGCCTGGTCGGTGCCGAGCACCCTTGCCACTGTTCGCGTCCCCCCTCCGTCACCGCAAAAGCACGGTACGATCGGGAGCATCCACGCCACCTGGGAGTCTGCTCCCGGGACATCGCTGGTTGGCTATAGTGGCGCACTGACTCGGAGGTTGGAAATTTCGATGAGCGATCGTGGCCAGGCACCGCTCCCCCGTACCGGCGGACGGCCTGCGGGACCGCAGGGGACCCGCTTCTTTCCTGCCGGGGAATTGCGCAAGTACGCCAGCGAGGCCGGTGACGGGGCGGATGGCCGGGCCAGCGCGCACCAGCCCGTACTCGTGGGCAGCAGCGCGGGAGTCGAAGGTCGACGCTTCGTCCTTCGGCCGGGCCGACAGGCCATCGGCCGTCGTGCCGACAACGACATCGTCCTCGACGACCTGAGCGTTTCGGCCTCGCATGCCTGGATCACGAACCAGCACGGCCGCTGCATCGTCATGAACACGCTTTCCACCAACGGCACGTTCGTCAACGACAGGCGCGTCCACGAAGCCCTCCTGCAGGACGGCGACCGCGTCCGGCTCGGGCAGGCAGAGTTCCTGTTCCTGACGCGCGAGCGTGGTGCGTCCGGAAAGGCCTTTGGGCGCTGGGTCGGAATCGGCCTGTCGCTGGCCGTGGCGGCAGCTGCGTTGGCGTGGTGGTTCGTCTGGTCGCCGTGAGCGAAGGCGCCGTTCCCCCGGCGGTCGGCCGCTACCGCATCGAGGGCGTCCTCGGCGAGGGCGCGATGGCCGTTGTCTATGCCGGTTTCGACCCGGACATCGAGCGCAAGGTGGCGATCAAATGCCTGCATCGGCAGATTGCCGCCGATCCCGCCTACCGGCGCAGGTTCCTGGTCGAGGCGCGTGCGGCGGGCCACCTGACCCACCCGCACATCGTCACGATCTTCGACGTCGGCGAAACCGACGACGGCCGTTCGTACATCGCGATGGAGCGCCTATCGGGCGATACGCTTGCCAGCGCGGTCAGCCGCGAGGGGTTCCCGCCGCTGCCGGCGATCATCTCGCTGACGGGACAGCTCGCGGCCGCGCTCGACTATGCGCATGCCCATGGCGTCGTCCACCACGACATCAAACCCGAAAACATCATGCTGGCCGATGGCTGGAACTACGCCAAGATCAGTGACTTCGGCATCGCCGAACGCAGCGGCTCCCCACGCGACGCCGACGGGCTGCCCGCGGAAATCGGCGGCACGCCGGCCTACATGGCGCTGGAGCGCTTGCGTGGCGAGCAGGCTGACCCAAGCAGCGACCTGTTTTCGCTGGGGGTGGTGCTGTACTGGCTGGTCACCGGCAAGCTGCCATGGCCAGACATCGGGAACGTGCAACAGCTGGTCAGGAAGCGCCTGCGCTCGCCGCGTCCCCCAATCAGGCCGCGTGATCCGGCGACGCCATCGATTTTGATCAGCATCGTGCGCACCTTGCTGGCGCCCACGGCGGAGTCGCGCTATCGGCGCGGCGCGGAGGTCGTCGACGACCTGCACCTGGCTGCGCGCGAGCATGAGCGCGAGCGCGAAAACCCGCTGGCGACCCGCATCATCTCGTTGCGCCTGCGCTGGGCCAGCAGCCTCGGCGCCATCCTCTGCCTGGTGCTGATGCTGGGCCTTGCTGCGATCTACGCCAAGCAGAACGCGGCGATGACCGGGGTCGCCCTGGATTTCGGCAGCTCGATGGGACGCATGATTGCCAGCGAGTCGGCCGAGAACCTGCTGCTTGGCGATCATGCCGGCACCCGCGCGCTGGTCAGCGACGTTTCGCGCAACCAGCAGATCCACTACCTGGCGATCGCCGACCGTGCCGGCGACATCATCGCCAGTACGCGGCAGGCGGAGGTCGGCCACAAGCTGCCTGCCCACGATGGGATGAAATACCTCCCGCGATCGGACGATATCCAGAGCTATCTCAGCCTGGACGTAGGCGACCGCGAGCAGGGCGGAGTGCTGCTGTTCGACGTGCCCATCCAGTACCAGGCCAAGACGGTGGGCGCCCTGCGCCTAGGGGTCAACAACGCAGCCTTGCGTGCGGCGCAACGGACCACGCTGTGGGTAATCATCGGCGTGCTGGTGGTGACCCTGGCAGCCGTCGTCGGTGCGGCCTACTGGTTGTTCCGACGGCCGCTCAACACGCTGGACCTGCTGGGCGATGCACTGCTGCGGGTGGCGCGGGGCGACTTCCGCCATCGCATAAGACTGGCTCGCCGCGACGAACTGGGTCGGCTGTTCGCCGCCTTCAATCTGATGAATGGCGCATTGCAGGCCCGCCAACACCGCTCCGGGAAGCCCGCGCCGGCAGCCGGTGAAGATGTCACGCGGCCGACCCGGCTCATGCCGGTGGCGGCCGATGCAGACGGCGCCGGAGAACCCTGAGCCACAGGTCAATACTGCTTGAGCCGCTGCTTGAGCTCGCGCGCCCGGGTGCGGTAGACGATCGCCGGCTCGTAATCCGGCGCGATCTCCAGCACCCGGTCCCATAGCGCAATGGCCTTGTCCAGCTGCTGGTCGCGGTACAGCACGATCGCGCGCTCGTGGTACAGGTCCAGCAACTGCGTTCGGAGCGCCGCCGCGCGCGCGCCATTCGGCTTCAACTGCGGGTCGATGGTCAGTGCTTCCTCCAGCCGGGCGAGTGCCTGATCCTGGTGTCCGCGTTCAAGGAGGGAGACGCTCTCGTCCTGCAGCCGCTGTGCCTTCGTCGCCGGCGATTCAGTGCTTCGCGCGATGGTCGGCGGCGGCATTGTGGCCGCAGGCGCCGTAGCCGCAACCGCGCTGTCGGCCACGGCGGCAGACAGCGGCATGTGCAGCGTCTCGCCGACACGCAACATCGAGGGATTGGTCGAGCCGTTGTAGCGGGCGAGAATCAGGAACAGGTTTGGGTCGCCAAGATAACGGGCCGCCAGCGTGCTGTAGGAATCGCCCGGTCGCACGACATGCGGCCGCCATCGCTCGCCGAGTGTCTTTTCGGGGTTGGCGGTGAGTTGGCGCAGCATGGCCTGCGCCGCGCGGTCGCCCGGATGCTGCTTCAAATGCTGGCGCAGGGCCCGTTCACCTTCGGCATAGTGACCAAACTGAAGCTGGTTGCCGATCGCGGTCAACGAAGGCTCCCGGGGCGTTCTTGTCGGCGCCGGCGATACCGTCGGCGATGGGGACGGAGCGGCCACCACCGTGGAGTACTTGCGCGGCGGGGCGCAGCCGCTCACGCCCAGCGTGGCCAGGGTCACGGCAACCAACACCGCCCGCGTCCGCGGCTGCAGCGCGTGGATGTCGATTCGCAGGCTCATCGTGAGGCAGTCTCCTGGGGCATTGTCCGTCTACGACTTTCGCGTTCGCCGGGGTTTTGTCTGCGCCGCCGCGATCAACTGTTGCAGGTAGGCTATGCCTTCCTCTTCCGGAAAGAACGCGACCACGTCCGCAACGCTCAGGCCGTGCCGGTTGCGCAACGCCAGGAACTCCTCCCGCGCCATCGCCAGCCGCTGCGCCGCTGCGGCCTTTTTGCCGAGCGGCTTGGCAGGCTGCTGCTGTTCAACTTTGCGTTCGAGTCTGGCGAGTTCTTCCTGGAACTGGCGGAAGTCATACTTCTGGGCGGTCATTAAATAGAGGCGTCAATCGATGGGTGACCCGATTTTCGCACGTCGCTGCATTGCGGCGCGGGTGCGAGGCGCTTGGGCCGGTTTGTACGCCGGCTGCGGCGTCTTCGTTTGGGGTTGGTATCGGCGTCCGGATACGAACCCATGACGAAACGCCGGACGGCGTGCGCGGTTGGTCGGGATCGGATTGTATCGATGATGCGTCGCGGCAGGGTGAGCACCCGCCGCGGAGGCAGCCGCTCAGGCCACCACCCGTTGCCTGTTGCGACGAGGCAACGGCGCAGGGACATGGTTCCGCGAATCGCGTGCGGCGCTGTAGGCCTGCGAAAAAAGCGTGACGAAGCGTTCACCCGAAACCGTCGGGCGTCGCTGAGCGGATACCAGGTCGTTCTGCACGACGGTGAGGTGTAGGGGCGACCTTGTTGCGACAGGCTGCGCACCGGCCTTACCGGCGCACTTTGCCAGTGTCTCGCGGCAGCTTGCGTATCGCTGCCGCAGCCGGTCGGCCAGCAGCCGCTGTGTACTGCCGGCAATGTCCTGCTTGAGATCTTCATCCATGGCGGTTTCTCGAAGGAGAACCCAAAGTGGTTCGATGCATGGCAAAGCAGCATCCGTGCCAATGCCATTAATTGTGAATGCGGTCACGTAAAAACGTGGGTTTGGCATGGTAAAGACGGCGCGCCGCGTTGGGCACAGAACGGCACGGAGCGCGGGCCTGGCGGGCCGGATGTTCCCATGGTGAGTCGGTGCGGACGCCGCCTGGATCCGTGCGGCGAAATACCGTCCACCCCTATCGGCGGACGATCGGCGCTACAAAAGTTGTCGACGAGTGACCCGGAGCGGCCAGGTGCCAGGCCGTCGCGCTTGCGCCGTCGAACGCAGCCGCGGAATCCGCCTCCCGCCGCACCAACAAAAACGGCCTGCATTGCTGCAGGCCGCTGTTGTACATGGTGGCCGGGGACGGAATCGAACCGCCGACACGGGGATTTTCAATCCCCTGCTCTACCAACTGAGCTACCCGGCCGGGAACCTGGCGATCAGGGACAGCCGCGAGGGTTGCCGATGATGCGTGGAGCCGCGCATTAGACCGAATGCGCGGCGTTTCGTCAAGACTCGTGGTCGGGCGGGGTGAAGCCGGCGGCCTGCGCGAAGTCGCCGCCGAACAGGAATTTTTCCATCTCGCTCGCCGAGGTATTTGCGCGACTTCGGGTCCAGCGGGTTGAGCCGGTATTCGTTGATCAGCGTGGTCTGGTGGGCCAGCCATTGCTGCCAGGCGGGCTTGGAGATCTCGGCGTAGATGCGCTGGCCGAGCGCGCCGGGCCAGGGGGCGAAGTCGAGGCCTTCGGCGTCGATGCCGAGCTTGGCGCAATGGATGGTACGGCTCATGGTTCGGATCCTGGTGGGGCTGCCAAGGTGATGGGTGCAGCTTGCGGGCCGGCTCGCGCGTTGTCGTTGATCTGCAGCAAGAGGCTGCGCACCGGCGCGGGCAGGCCGAGTGCGGCGAGTTCGTCGGCGCTGCACCAGCGCAACTGCGGATTATCGGCGATGCGGCGCTGCGCTGTCGCGCGATCGAACAGCAGCGGTTCGATGTTCAGCCGGTAGTGGCTGAACACATGGGTGAACGGGGCGAGCGCCTGCGCGTCGTCGATCTGCGCCTGCTGCTGCGCAATGCGCCACGCGCGCATCGGGATCGGCGGCTTCGGGCAGGCTCCACAGGCCGGACCAGACGCCTTGCGGGCCGCGCCGTTCCAGCAGCACGCGGCCCTCGCTGTCGCGCAGGATCAGCATCACGGTGGCGCGGGTGGGAATGGATTTGGCCGGCTTGCGGCTGGGCAGTTGCGCGGTGAGATCGTCGCGACAGGCGACGCAGTCGCCGGCCAGCGGACAGTCCTCGCAGCGCGGGCGCGAGCGCATGCACAGCGTGGCGCCGAGATCCATGATCGCCTGGGTGTAGTCGGCGACGCGCGTCGGCCGGCGTGTGCGCTTCGGCATGCTGCCACAGCTGTCGCTCCACCGCGCTTTCGCCCGGATGGCCGTGGACGCCGTGATAGCGGGTCAGCACGCGCTTGACGTTGCCGTCGAGGATCGGCGAAGCGCAGGCCATGCGCCTGCGCCAGGATCGCGCCGGCGGTGGAGCGGCCGATGCCGGGCAGCGCGCCAGCGCGTCGAAGTCGCGCGGCAGTTCGCCGCCGTGCTGCTCCACGCAGAGCTGCGCGGCGCGGTGCAGGAAGCGCGCGCGGCGGTAGTAGCCGAGGCCCGACCACAGCGCCAGCACGGTGTCCTCGTCGGCGGCGGCGAGGTCGCGCAGGGTCGGCAGCGCGTCGACGAAGCGCTCGAAGTAGCCGATGACGGTGGCGACCTGGGTCTGCTGCAGCATCACCTCGGACAGCCACACGCGGTAGGCGTCGCGCGGATGCTGCCAGGGCAGGTCCTTGCGGCCGTGCTGGTCGAACCAGCGCAGCAGGCGGGTGGCCAGGGATACGCTCATGGCTGCTTGCGTGACGGCAGGTTTCGCCGCGGGCGCGGGCGCCGTGCCGGCGGGCGCAGGCACGTCGTCGCCGGCGACGGATGCTCAGGCCTTCGACGCTGATGCCGCCGGCTTCGATCTTCGCGATCTCGGCGTGGCCGCTGACCGGCGGCACGCGTCAGTTGCGGCGCCTTGCGGTCGCCGAGCTCGCTCCACCAGTGGGCCAGCGCCAGCGGCGGCAGGCGCAGGTCGGCGTGGTTGTCGGGACCATCGAGTTTCAGCGCGAGCAGCAGCGGGTTGTTCTGGTCGGCCGGGGTCAGCGTCAGCGAGATGTCGTATTGACCGGTGTCGGCCTGGTCGAGCTTGCCGGCAAGGCTGGCAGCGGCATCGGCGGCACCGTGCCAGTGCGCGCTGCCGGTGAGCGCGAGCGTCATCGTCGCCGCCCTGCGCCAGGTGCAGCGTGATGTTGTCCAGCTGCAGCGCGTTGCCTTCGATGCGCGGCGTGGCGGACAGCCGCAGTTGCAGCGGCATGCCCGCCGCGGTGGTGGCGGACAGGCTGAGCGGAAACGGCTGGCCGGAGATCAGGCTGCCGGCTTCGAGCGAGACGTTGTCGAGCAGCACCTGATTGCCGCGCACCACGCTGCCGCGGCTGATGCTGACGCCGGTGTCGATGCGCGGAATGTTGGGCGGCGTGCCCGCGGGCTGCGCGGGCAGGGCGGCGAGCCACTCCTGCAGCGCGTCCAGATCGACCCGCGGCGATTCGATCTGCAGTTGCGAGATCACGGTGGGGCCACCGAAGAGGGTGTGCCAGGGCAGTACCAGCTGGCCGCGCGCGGCCAGCAGGATCGGCGCGCTGGCGCCCTCGCGCGTTGAGCGTGATGCCGTCGAGGTCCAGCGCCGGCCGCGGGAACAGGGTCGGGCTGGCCGGACTGGCCAGGTTCAGTTCCAGCCCGGCGGTGCGCGCCTGGGTCTGCAGCATGCGGGTGAAGCGCTCCGGCTGCAGCAGCAGGTAGACGGCGATCACCGCGGCGAGCACCAGCGCCAGCGCGAAGCCGCCAAGCACCAGCAGGATCAGCCGCAGTCGGCGCGACATTCGTTCAACCTCGCCTGCGCGGTTCAGTCATGGTCACGGCGTCCGTCGCCGAGGCTGGCCGGCAGCAGGCCGTCGACGAAGGCTTCGGCCTCGAACACGCGCAGGTCGGTGGCGGTTTCGCCCAGGCCGACGTAGCGGATCGGCAGGCCGAACTCGCGCGCCAGCGCGAACACCACGCCGCCCTTGGCGGTGCCGTCGAGCTTGGTCACGACCAGGCCGGTGACGCCGACGATCTGGCGGAACTGGCGCACCTGGTTGATCGCGTTCTGGCCGGTGGTGCCGTCGATCACCATCAGCACTTCGTGCGGCGCGTCGGCGTCGAGCTTCTTCAGCACGCGGGCGATCTTGCCCAGTTCGTCCATCAGGCCGCCCTGGGTGTGCAGGCGGCCGGCGGTGTCGGCGATCAGCACGTCGATGCCGCGCGAGCGTGCGGCCTGCAGCGCGTCGAAGATCACGCTGGCGGAGTCGGCGTCCTGGCCCTGCGAGATCACCGGGACCTGGTTGCGCTCGCCCCAGGTCTTCAGCTGCTCGACGGCGGCGGCGCGGAAGGTGTCGCCGGCGGCCAGCATCACCGCTGCGCCTTTCATCGCGCCAGCGTCGCGCCAGCTTGCCGATGGTGGTGGTCTTGCCGGCGCCGTTGATGCCGACGACCAGTATCACGAACGGCTGCCGGCCGCGCACGTCCAGCGGCTGCTCGACCGGCTTGAGCATCGCGACCAGCGCCTGGCGCAGCGCGGCCAGCAGCGCGGCGGCGTCGGCGAACTCGCGCTTGTGCATGCGCTTGCGCAGGTTCTCGACCAGCTCGGTGCTGGCTTCGACGCCGACGTCGGCGGTGATCAGCGTGGTTTCCAGCTCGTCGAGCAGGTCGTCGTCGAGCTTGGGGTGGCGCACGAACAGCGAGCCGAGGCTGCGCGCGAATGCGTTGCCGGACAGCCGTTCGCGCCAGCTGCGCCTGGCCGGCACCGGTTCTTCGGTGGCGCTTTCGCCGGTCGGCGCCACGAAGCGTTCGGATTCGGGCCGGGTTTCGGCGGGCGCAGGGGTTTCCGCCAGTGCTTCGTGCAGCGAAGCATCACCGCTTTCCGGCACGACGGCGTCGGCGTGTGCCTTGGCGGTGGCTAGCTCCGCCTCCTTGTCGGCGGGCTTCTTCTTCCAGAACTTGAGCATTGCGGCCGTGATTCAAAGACAATGGGCGGCATGCTAACACCCCAATCTGTACTGGCCGCTGAGGGCCCGGCGGCATGAGCGGCGGGCGCAAGCCTGCAGCGGGACGGATCCGCATCATCGGCGGCAGCCTGCGCAATTCGCGACTGGAGGTTCCGGACCTGCCTGGTCTGCGGCCCACCGCCCGAACGGGTGCGCGAGACCCTGTTCAACTGGCTGGCGCCGGTGATCGGTGGCGCGCGCTGCCTGGACCTGTGCGCCGGTACCGGCGCACTCGGCATCGAGGCGCTGTCGCGCGGCGCCGCCGACGTGCAGTTCGTCGAGCGCGACGCACGCGCGGCGCACGCGCTGCGCGAACCTGGAGCGGCTCAAGGCCGGCGCCGGCCAGGTCGCGGTGCTCGACGCCGAGCTGTTCCTGCGGGGTACGGCGCGCCCGTGCGACCTGGTCTTCCTCGATCCGCCATTCGCGCTGGAACTGTGGTCTGCGCTGGCTCGGCAGCTGGACCAGGGCGGCTGGCTGGCCGCGCAGGGCGTGGGTCTACGTGGAATCGCCGCGCGGCTTCGCGCCGGTGTTGCCGCCGAACTGGCAACTGCACCGCGAAGGCCACGCCGGCGAGGTGCGCTTTGCGCTCTATCGGCGCGCGCTTCCGTTAAGCTAGGGCCACAACCACTGCCGCTTCCGTCTTGTGAGCAAAACTTTGGGCAATCCGCGCCTGGCCGTCTACCCGGGCACCTTCGATCCGATCACCAACGGTCACACCGATCTGGTGACGCGGGCCGCGCCGCTGTTCGACCGGGTGGTGGTGGCGGTGGCCGACAGTTCCAGCAAGGGGCCCGGCTTCAGCATCGGCGAGCGGATCACCCTGGCGCGGTTGGCGCTGGCCGACCTGCCGAACGTGGAGGTGCGCGGCTTCGACTGCCTGCTGGCCACTTTCGTGCAGGACATCGGGGCCGGCGTGATCATCCGCGGGCTGCGCGCGGTGTCGGACTTCGAATACGAATTCCAGCTGGCCAGCATGAACCGGCATCTGATCCCGCAGGCCGAGACGCTGTTCCTGACGCCGGCGGAACAATACAGTTTCATTTCCTCCTCGCTGGTGCGCGAGATCGGCCGCCTCGGCGGCGATATCTCCGGTTTCGTGCATCCGGCGGTACAACAGGCCATGCGGCAGCGCTGGCAGAAAGGCCGGACCGGCCCCAACAAGCAACCCGAAACAGAAGGTGATAACCATGCGTAAGTTCGCTCTCATCGCTGCCGTCGCGCTGACCGCCAGTCTGGCCTTGAGCGCCTGCGGCAAACACGAGGAAAGCCCAAAGGCCGGCCAGCAGGCCAGCCAGCAGGCGACCAAGCCGACCGATCCGAACGATACCAAGGCGTGGAATGCGTATCTCGGCCAGATCGTGCAGAACAACATGCAGGGCATGAAGGCCGACCGTCCGTACCCGTACCTAGTGCCGGCCGGTGATTCCGAAGAAGCGGTGGCCGCCGCGACCGCCAGTTGTCGAACGTGCAGGACACCGTCGCGCGCGGCGTGCTGCCGGGCAACATGCTGGTGTTCGCCGGTCCGGATTCGGCCAAGACCGCCGATCTGGTGACCGAGGCATTCAAGGATGCCAAGCCCGGTTCGTTCAAGGACGTGATCGTCCTGTTCATCGGCGACCAGGCCGATCAGCAGCGCGTCGACGACGTGCTGAAGCCGACCGGCGCCACGGTCCGTTTCGTCGCGATGTAAGAGAAGCAGGGGCGAGGGATGAGGGACGGAAGGCGCCATTCCGCCGGCTTTGTCTCTCGTCCCCAGCCATTCGCCCCGCATTGCATTTCCTTCCATGTCTCTGAAGATCCTCGACACCTGCGTCAATTGCGACGTCTGCGAACCGGCTTGCCCGAACAAGGCAATCTCGCTGGGCGAGGAGTTCTATGTGATCGACCCCGCGTTGTGCACCGAGTGCGTCGGCCATCATGACGAGCCGCAGTGCGTGGTGGTGTGCCCGGTCGAATGCATCATCAGTGACCCCGATCACGCCGAATCGCACGAACAGCTTGAGCTCAAGTACCGTCACCTGATGGCGAAGGAGCCCGCGGCATGAGGTTTTCCATGAACTGGCGGCGGCCGCTGTCAGGCGTTTTGTCGCTGGGTTTGCTGCTGGTCGGCGGCACGGCGTTCGCCGCCGACGGCGCACCGAAGACGGCGCCGGCCGCGGCGGTCAGGGTCGCGCAACAGCGGCCGGGACATGCGGCCATCGCCAGCGCCAACTTCCTGGCCACGAATGCCGGCCACGAAGTGCTGGCCAAGGGCGGCAACGCGTTCGACGCGGCGATCGCGGTGGCAGCCACGCTGTCGGTGGTGGAGCCGGAAAGCTCCGGTATCGGCGGCGGCTTCTGGCCGTGCTGCATCGGGCGAACGACGGCCGCAACGTCTTCATCGACGCGCGCGAGGCCGCGCCCGCGGCGGTCAACCCGAAGGATTACCTCAACCCGGACGGCAGCCCGAACCGCGATGCCGCGCTGAAGGGGCCGCTGTCGGCGGCATTCCAGGCGAGCCGGCCGGGCTGGTGCTGCTGTCGAAGCGCTACGGACGCCTGCCGCTCGCGCAGTCGCTGGCGCCGGCGATCCGCATCGCCCGCGACGGCTTCGAGCCGGATGCGCGCCTGCGCGGCTCGATCGCCAGCAGCAGAAGGACCTCGAGCGCTGGCCCGCCTCGGCGGCGAAATACCTGCCGGACGGCAAGCCGCCGGCGGAAGGCGCGATCTGGCGCGACCCGGATCAGGCGCGCACGCTGGAACTGCTGGCCGCGCACGGCGACGACGGCTTCTATCGCGGCGAGACCGCACGCAAGCTGGTCGACGCGGTGCGCGCGGCCGGCGGCAACTGGACCCTGGCCGACCTGGCCAACTACCGGGCGAAAGAGCGCACGCCGATCAGCGTGGACTATCACGGCTACAAGATCATCACCGCGCCGCCGCCGTCCTCCGGTGGCGTGGCGATCGCCGAGATCCTCAACATCCTGTCCGGCTATCGACCTGACGAAGATGGACGCCGCCACGCGCGTGCACTACATCGTCGAGGCGATGCGCCGTGCGTTCCGCGACCACAACGATTACCTGGGCGATCCGGATTTCGTGCAGATGCCGCTGGACATGCTGCTGTCGCCGTTCTACGCCGCCGGCCTGCGCCAGAGCATCCTGCCCGACAAGGCCACGCCTTCGTCGATGCTGCCGCGCGCCGAGGCGCCGGAGCCGGGCATGCACACCACCCATTTCTCGATCATCGACGCCGACGGCAACATGGCCGCGGTGACTGCGACGGTGAACTACACGATGGGTTCCAGCTTCGTCGCCGCGGGCACCGGCGTGCTGCTGAACGACGAGATGGACGACTTCGCGCTGGTGCCGAACAAGCCGAACGTCTACGGCCTGCTCGGCAGCACGGCGAACGCGCCGGCGCCGGGCAAGCGCATGCTGTCGTCGATGTCGCCGAGCATCGTGATCGGCGCCGAGCGCACCGCGGTGATCGGTTCGCCGGGCGGCTCGACCATCATCACCCAGGTGCTGGAAGGCATCCTGCATTTCGTCGACGGCGAGAGCGCGCAGCAGATCGCCGCGCACAAGCGCTTCCATCATCAGTACCTGCCGGACGTGGTCAATGTGGAAGAGGGCACGTTCGACGCCGCCACCAGCGACGCGCTGACGAAGATGGGCTACACGCTGAAACCGCGCGAGTCGTGGGGCTTCATGAACGTGGTCACCTGGGACCGCAAGACCAACCAGCTCGACGCGGCCAGCGATCCGCGCCAACCGTCGGGACTGGGCAAGGTGCAGTAAGGTCGCCATGGAACTGTTCTCGCTCCTCGGCAATTCGCAGCAACTGGATGGCGGCGCGATGTTGTTCGGCCCGTCCTGGCCCTCACCCCGCGCGGTGCGCGGGGCCGCCTGCGGCGTCCGGATTCGTTCCGGACGAATCGTCGGCAACGGGGCACTGATCGTCATGGAACTGTTCTCGATTCACGGCAATTCACAGCAGCTTGGATGGCGGCGCCATGTTTGGCAACGCGCCCAAGGCGCTGTGGTCGCGCTGGATCGCGCCGGATGCCGAGAACCGGATTCCGCTGGCCTGCCGCTGCCTGCTGGTGAAGGATCTGGATGGGCGCAACGTGTTGTTCGAGACCGGCATCGGCGCGTTCTTCGAGCCGGCGCTGCGCGAGCGCTATGGCGTGGTCGAGTCGCGGCATGTGCTGCTGGACTCGCTCGCCGAAGCCGGCCTGACCGCATGCGGACATCGACGTGGTGGTGCTGTCGCACCTGCACTTCGACCACGCTGGCGGCCTGCTGGCGGCATGGGAGCAAGGCCAGCCGCCGCGGCTGCTCTTCCCGAAGGCGCGCTTCGTGGTGGGCGCGGAGCACTGGCGCCGTGCGTCGAAGCCGCATCCGCGCGACCGCGCCTCGTTCGTGCCGGAACTGCAGCCGCTGCTGGAAGCCAGCGGCCGGCTGGAACTGGTCGAGGGCGAATACTCGCAGGCGCTGGGCGAGTCGGTGCGCTTCTTCTTTTCGCGACGGCCATACGCCGGGCCTGATGCTGGCCGAAGTCGGCGGCGTGGTGTTCTGCGCCGACCTGATCCCGGGCCGCTACTGGGTCCACCTGCCGATCACGATGGGCTACGACCGCTGGCCGGAAAAGCTGATCGACGAGAAGCGCGTGTTCCTGGAGGACAAGCTGGCGCGCGACGTGCGGCTGTTCTTCACCCACGACCACGAGTGCGCGCTGGCGCGGGTGACCCGCGACGAGCGTGGCCGTTTCGGCACCGCCGACGAGCAGCGCGCGTTGCGCGGTGCGCCGCCGCATCACCTGGCTGGGGTGGCTTGATGGACCTGCGCAAGGGAATCTCCATGCGCGTGCTGCTGCTGAACATCGGCGGCGCCTTGTTGGTACTGGCCGGGATCGGCCTGGCGGCGGTGACCGCCCGCAACCTGCTGAACTACCGCGTGGCAGCCAGCCTGCATGGTGGCGAGGTGATCGACCTGGGAGCGAATGCGCGGCCGCAGGCCGGCCAGCATGGCTCGATGGTGCGCGTGGTCGGTACGCCGACCGTGGTGGAGGCGCCGCACGATCCGGATTTCAACCTGCGGGCGGATACGCCGGTGCTGGTGCGCTACGTGGAGATGTTCCAGTGGCGCGAGGTGCGTGTCGGCAACAGCGTGCACTACGAATTGGACTGGGTCGATCGCCTGCTCGACGCCAGCCACTTCGAAGACCCGAAGGGGCATGCGAACCCGGTCAGCTTCCCGATCAGCGGCAAGCAGTTCGACGCCGGCCTGGTGCGGATCGGCGGGTTCAAGCTGGGGCCGGTGCTGCTGCATGCGCTGCCGGGTACGCAGCGGGTCAGGCCGGATCCCGCCTCCCTGCCGGAGAACCTGGCGGCCAGTTTCAGCCGCTACCAGGATTACCTGGTGACCAGCGCACGGCCGGGTGATCCGCGGCTGGGCGACCTGCGGGTGAGCTGGGACGAGGTGCCCCTGCAGCAAATGACCGTCGTCGGGCGCATCGACGGCGACCGGCTGGTGGCGGCCACCGATGCCGCCGACGGCAAGGGTTACGTGGTGCAGGTCGGCGACGTGCCGGTGCTGGACATTTTTCCGGATCTGCCGCTTCCGCCGGAGTTCGTGTCGAGCCGGCGGATACTGGCCGTGCTGCTGGCGTCGCTCGGCGCGTTCCTGCTGCTCTCGGCGCAGCGCGACCGGCGCGATCCGCTGCTCGCCCTCGGCCTGGGTGCGTTGGCCGTGGGCATCGTGGCCAGCGTGCTCTGGCTTGGCGACGACACGCGGACCATGTTCGGCTGGCTGGCGCTGGCGGTACTCGGCCTGTTGCTCACCGGATGGCGGTTGCGCCGCGCACGCTGAGAGCCTGTCCACGATCTCCAGGTACCCCGCGCCGGGAGCCGTTGGCGCGCAGGCCGAGGAAGAACGAAGGCACGTGGGGCGGCGCCATGGATGGCGCCGGCATCGAGGAGCGAGGAGTGGGCGTCCGTCCAGCCGGGAGACGCCTGACGGTTACGCCACGGCCGCCCTTCCGCTGGCCGAGGCGAAGACCTGATCGGCCCACTGCGTGGCTCCCAGGTAGATCGTGGCCATACGCTGGATGCGTTGCGGCGCGGCATGCTCGCTGGTCAGCTCGCCGGCTTCCCAGGCGAGAATCTGTTTCAGCAAGGGCGCGAACGGGCCGCCGCGGCCCGTCAGCGCGTCGCTGATTTCCGGCACCAGCCGCAGATGGGTCAGCAGGAATTCCATCGGTGCGCACATCAGGGTGTCGAGCAGGGAGAACAGGCCCACGGTGAAGGCCATCTCCGGATGGCCGTTCGGCATGCCGCTGGCCAGCTTCTCGCACATGTGGGCGCGGATCAGCGCGGCGCGCAGCAGCTCCGGCGGGCGATCGTCCATGCTGCACATGGACATGGTGTCGATCCAGTTGCGCATGCGCGAGACGCCGAAGAAGATCGCGGCCTGCTGCACCGACTTCAGTTGCCGCGGCAGTGCGAAGTAGGCCGAGTTGACGCAGCTGAGCAGCTTGTAGCTGAGTACCGCGTCGTCGCGGATGATGTTGCCCAGTTCCACCGGCCCGGGATTGCTCTCCTGCAGCACGCGCATCAGGCGCAGCATGCTCAGGCGGTTGGCGGTAAGCACGGGCACCGCAACCGGTTGCGGGATCAGCAGGTAGCGTCCCTGGATCGCCTCGAGCGGCAGTTCCAGGCAGCGTTCGTAGGTCCGGTGATCGTTGACCTGGCCGGCAACTACCTGAAGCCCCCGCAGGTGCAGGTGCTCGGCATGTTCTTTCAGGCGCTCCGGTGTCAGGCGGCTGGCATCCAGCCGGACCAACTGCACCATGTGCAACAGCGCCTCGAGCGGCAGGCTGCTTTCCAGGTCGCTGCCGGTCGCGTCGAGCATGAACTGGCAACCGCGCTGCGCCATCTGCTGCAGGCGCTTCATCAGGGGCGCGTCGGTGGCTACATGCGGCTGCAGCACCACGCCAAGGCGCGGCTGGTGCAGCAACACGTCGGAGTCTTCCGGCAGCAGTTCCGCCGGCATGTTCAGGAACGCGCGGTTGCCGCGCACCAGCCGGGTCAGCGCGCCATCCGTGATGGTCGACAGCACGCACTGCAGCAAGGTCTGTTCGTCGCCGGACTCGCGATGGAACAGGATCTCGTAGGCGAACAGCTGGCGCTCGCGGTCGAGCATCGGCACGCGCAGTACCGGCAGCGGCGCCGACGTCGGCGTGCCATGGAGATCTGCTGCGCCGGCGGAGGGAGAGGCTGCGGTGGGGGCGTTGAGGTTGCTCATGATCGGTCGTCGCGGTTAACGCGAAGGCAGGCCGGGGACGGCTGCTTCGTGGTCAGTGGGAAGGTCGTCTGCGCCGGCAGGTGGCGGTGCCGTCTCTCATCTCGATGTCATACCGCAGCCAGTACCTGCGAGCGCAGGCTGGCATGCAACTCGCCGGAGCGGCCGTACACTCCGCTCTCGCCGGCATGCCCGGTCAACACCGCCAGTGCCCGGCGCGTCTGGCTCAGCCGCTGGCTGACCACGCTGCCGTTGCGCTGGTTGAGCAGGTGGCAATACTGCAATTTCTGCACGACCTTGCTCCAGGCTGACGTTGCTGCAGCAGCTGCGGCCGGTTGCTCGCACGCCAGCTGCTGGCGCTCGGCGTCGAGCTGTTCCAGTTGCAGCATGATCGCCTGCTTGCGTGTGCCGGCCTGGTCCAGCGCATCGCTGTCGCGCGCGTCCAGTGCCGTGCGCTCGGCCTCAAGCACCTGGGCGAGCTGATCGACCGCCTGCTGCATGTCGCCCAGCACCGCAGCGAGCGCAGTGTCCAGCTCGTGCTGCAGGTGCGGGCTCATGCCTTGCCTGTGCCGCCGAGTTGCTGCTCCAGCGCGAGCATGCGTTCGGCGATGCGCCCGGCATCGACCTTGTAGCTGCCGTCGGCCAGCGACTGGCGCAGCCGTTCCACCCGTTGCGCATCGATTGCGGGAGCGTCGCCGGTGCGGGCGGCTTCCTGCAGCGCGAGGGCCGAATCGGTCAGCTTGAGCTGGTCGCCGGCCTTGGGCGCGGCGCTGGCGGAATCCGCCGGGCTGGCGGCCGTCGTCGCCGAGCCGTTGACCGAGCTGCCGGTGGCCTGGGTGAATTTAGGCAAGCCGTTGTTGGGAATGGTCGTATTCATGGGTCCGTTCTCGCTGGGGTGTGGCCCTGTATCCGTCAGATCGGCCGGTTTCGCCAAAACTTTAGCGATGAATGATGAGGGTGGCGACGCCAGTGCCGATGGCTCATGGCAAAGCGACCACCACGCCGGGGGCGCTGACCATCGCGTCAACCACCTTGCCCGAGTTTTCATTGCGCACCCGCAAGCGGGCACCGTTGTCTCCGCTGCCCATCGCCACGCCAGCCGCACGCACCTCGATGCCGTCGAGCCTGGCCACCATTTGCACACGGTCGCCAGCACGCACCATGCGCCGGCCGCCCAGTGCGCCGGGCGAGAGTACGCTGCCGCTGGCCAGCGAGCGGGTCAGCGTGCGGCCGGCCACCTGGTCGAGATTCTCCAGGTAGCCGTAGCCGAGCCGGGTGACATCCTGCTCTTCGCTGCGCACATCCACGGCGCTCAGGCCGTCACCGCGCAGCAGCGGCCGGCTGGCCACCAGCACGCGGCGGAACAGCTGCAGCTGCAGCGGCACCCGCACGGTCCAGCCGCCGGCCTGCGGGCATTGCACCGGGATCGTCATGCGCGAGGAAGCCGCCGCAGATGGGGGAATCACGGCGCGCAGCGGTTCACGGCAGGCGTCCAGTTGCAGGCGCAGGTCGAGTGGTGCGGCGCTGGCCAGCACCCGGCTGCCTGGCAGCGCGTAGTGGGCGCGCACGGCCTGTTCAGCCGCCGCACGCACGCTGTCGAGCGATTGTGTCGCGGCGGTTGCGGTGCTGGCGTGGACGCTTCCAGGCCAAGGCGCGCCGAGCCACAGCAAGGCGGCCAGCAGGCTGATGGCGCTGATCCGGCGCCTCTTCATGCGTCCGCCAACAAGGCGCCGAGTTGTCCCAGCAAGGTCTCGCGGCCGGACTCCAGCTGCCGTGACAGCTCGCCGGCCTGCTCGAGCTGGCCGTCGCACAGCAGCGCGACGAAACGGTTGCCCTGCTCGCGCAATCGGACACCGCTGTCATTCAGGCCGGCGCTGGCGGGATGGTCCGGGTGCAGGGCAGCCAGCCGCTCGACGCTGCGGCCGATTGTATGGGTATCGAACCAGCGCCGGTCCAGCGCGCCCGGTTCCAGCAGCGCCAGGTCCATCGCCTGACGCAGGTTCAGCGCGGCCTCGCGCAGGGTCAGACTGAGGCTGGCCGGATCGCTGCCGCTTTCGCCTTCCAGCCAGTCCAGCCCCAGGCGGTGCGCCAGCAAGGCGGCGCGATGCAGCGAATCGGACTGGCGGCGCGCCTCGTTGCCACGGCGCTGCAGGGCGCCGAGCGCCGCCTGGGCCGCGGTGGCGCGGGCATGATGCACGTCGTGGTTCTGCTGCAGCTTGTGGATGCGTCCGCCGGCGGCGCGCAGGACTTCGCCGCCCTCGCGCAGGGCGACACCGGACTGGCCGACCCCCGCCTGCGCGCGCTCGAGTTGCTGCAGGCCTTGCTGGACGTCGCCGTCCAGCTGCAGCGAAAAGTCACCGATCGAACCGGTGACGGTCTCGATTTCCGTGGTGGCGAGCGTGGTCTTTTCCGCCAGTTGCTTGACCTCGTCGGCAACCACGGCAAAGCCGCGGCCCGCCTCGCCGGCGCGCGCGGCCTCGATCGCCGCGTTCAGCGCCACCAGGTTGGTCTGGTGCGCGATCTCCTGCACCACGCCGGTCAGCTTGCGGATCTGCGCTACCTGCTCGGCCAGCTTGCTCTGGTTGCGGTTCATGGCCGACAGCGCGCTGCGCAGCAGCCGCAGCTGGCCATCGAGCTCGCTGACGCTGCGTTCGCCGGCCTGTCCGGCTTGGCTGGCCTGGTCCAGGTCGGCGCCGATCTGCTGCAGCGCCGTCGAGATACCGGCGCTGCCATCCGTCAAACGGTCGACGCCGCCGCGGCCTTCGCCGGTGGCCTTCTCCAGCGCCGCCTGCTCGCGCGACAATTGTTGTACTGCGGCGAGCACCAGGCTCTGCTGTTCCACGGTCTGCAATGCCACGGAGGCCGGCGGGCGGGCGGCAACGCGGGCAAGCAGCGGCGCCAGCGCCCGCGCCGCGCGCGGGTACCGGCGCCGCAGCGCGTCGACCTCGGCGCTGTCGCCTGCGACAGCGGCCTGCACCAAGGCAGTGAGGTGCTGGTTCCAGATCAAGCTCATGGGGCGGACATCACCTTGTGTATGGCGCGGAAGTGCAGCCGCTGCATCGACAAAAACCTTCGAAACTTGAGGAAGCAAGTCGCATGCCATGTAGCCTGTGGCCGGAGAGGCCTTGGGCAGGCTCGGGGACGACACGGCCATTGCCGCCGGCGAGGCTCAAGCGCGCCGAGTTCCGGCCGATATCCAACGCGTACCGCCGCGAAGGCGGTCAGGCACTCGAGGAGTCCGCATGGGCGGCACGTTGCTGGAAAAAGTGGAGCAGCACACCCGGCTGGCCGGGCACAACCGCGTGGCGATGCTGCTGTTCCGGCTGGGCGACGAGCAACTGTTCGGCATCAGCGTGTTCAAGGTGCGCGAGGTCCTGCGTCGTCCGCCGCTGGAGCGCATGCCGGGTGTGCACGCGCTGCTGGCGGGCAGTTGCGACTACCGCGGGCAGACCATCCCGGTCATCGACCTGGCCGCCGCGCTGGGTTACGCACCGTTGCGTGATGTGGAGTCGGCGCACCTGATGGTGACCGAGTTCAGCCGCTCGGTGCAGGGCTTTCTGGTGGCGGATCTGCAGCGCATGGTGCAGTGCGCGGGCGAGACGCTGGTGGCGCCGCCCAGCAACCTCGGCTTCGGCGCGCGGGTCAATGCGGTGACCCGGATCGACGGCGCGCTGATGGCGGTGGTGGACGTGGAGCACGTGCTGGCCAGCATCGACGCGGCGCCGGCCGAGCTTTCCGTGCAGATGCAGCGCGTCGCCGGTGCCCGTTCGCTCTCCCCGCGACGGGTGATGCTGGTCGACGATTCGCTGATCGTCCGGCGTCGGCTGGTCAACCTGTTCAAGCAGATGAATATCGAATGCGTGGTGGCGACGGACGGCCGTGAGGCGCTCGATCGCCTGCTGGAACTTGCGGCGGGCGATCCGGCCGACGGGGTCAGGCTGGTGGTCTCGGACATCGAGATGCCGCGCCTGGATGGCTATGCGCTGACCCGTGCGATCCGCGAGGCGCCGGGCCTGCGTCAGCTCAAGGTGGTGCTGCACAGTTCGCTCAGCGGCATCTTCAACGAGGCGATGGTGAAGGAGGTCAAGGCCGACTGCTTCGTCGCCAAGTTCCAGCCGGACCTGCTGGCGCAAGCGGTGCTGGAACTGTTGCCCGAACCCGCGGAAGCGCCGGCGGGCTGACGTTCGCCGCGGCCTGGTACGGGCAGCGTCAACAATCCGTCTTTTGCCCGCCCCCTGCGCTCGTCGCGACCAGGCGCCTGTCGTGCGAGCCCAGTGGCAGCAACGCTTTTCCCGTGGTGGCATGCAATTTGCCTCCAGCTCCGTGCGGCAACTGCACGCGGAGCGAAGCGATGAATCCGACCCCTGACAACCTTTTCGGCATCCATACCCGGGCACTGGACCTGTGGCAGCGCCGTACCGAAGTGCTGGCCAACAACCTCGCCAATGCCGACACACCGGGCTACCTGGCCCGCGACGTCGATTTCCGCAAGGTGCTGGCGGACGCCGGCGGCAGTCCGGGCAGCTTGCCCTTGCAGCCGACCGGCGCCGGGCAGGTCGGCGTCGCCGGGCAGGTCGCGGACGGGCTGGCATACCGGGTGCCGACTCAGCCGAGCATGGACGGCAACACCGTCGATGCGCAGGCCGAGCAGGCTGCCTTCGCCGCCAATGGCGTGCACTACCAGGCCAGCCTGTCCTTCATCACGGCGCAGATCCGCATGCTGCGCACGGCGATCAGCGGAGGCCAGGGCTGATGTCGCTCTTCTCGATTTTCAACGTGGCCGGTTCCGGCATGGCTGCGCAGTCGCTGCGCCTGAACACGGTCGCCAGCAACCTGGCCAATGCCGACAGCGTGGCGACCACGCCGGAAGCAGCCTACCGCGCGCGCGAACCCTTGTTCGCTGCCGTGAAGAGCCAACTGGACGGCGGCGGCAATGCGCCGGGCGAGGGCGTGCGGGTGCTCGGTGTCACCGAGAGCCAGGCGGCGATACCGAGCCGCTACGAACCCGGCAACCCGCTGGCCGATGCCGATGGTTACGTCTACAGCAGCAACGTCAACCCGGTGGACGAGCTGGTCAACATGATCTCCGCCTCGCGCTCGTACCAGAACAACGTCGAAGTGATGAATTCGACGCGCCAGCTGATGCAGAAAACACTGGACCTCGGCAAGTGAGGCGGCGACCCATGAGGCGTACGGCATGAGCAACATGAATGTTCCCAACGTGGGATCGAGCGCCGCGCAGGCAGCCAGCGCGGGCAAGGAAAAGACCCTTGGCCAGGCCGACTTCCTGAGCCTGCTGGTGCAGCAGATGCGCAACCAGGATCCGACCAAGCCGATGGACTCATCGCAGATGGTCAGCCAGCTGGCGCAGATCAGCCAGGTCTCGGCCACGCAGGCGCTGAAGGCATCGTTCGACAGCCTCGGCGCCTCGCTGCAGGGCAACCAGATACTGCAGGCCAGCGGCATGGTGGGACGCAACGTGGTGGTGCCATCCGCGGCGGGCGCGTTGCGCGACGGCGGCATGGACGGCGCCGTGAATGTTCCCGACGGCGGCGGGCAGGTGCTGGTGAAGTTCACCGACAAGGCCGGCAACGTGCTGCGCACGATGAGCCTGGGCACGCCGGAGGCGGGCCTGGTGCGGTTCCACTGGGACGGCATCGGCGACAACGGCGAGCCCGTGCCGGCAGGAACCTATGGTTTGACGGCACAGGCCGGCAATACCGCCGTAGCCACCTACGTGAGCGGCAAGGTCACCGGCGTGGGCATGACCGGAAACGACGGTACCTATCTGGATGTGGACGGTTTTGGTGGGGTCCTGCTGAGTCAGGTCGCGCAGATCAACTGATGGCCCCGCGGGGCTGCAACATAGAGGAATTCTTTCCATGCCTTTCAACATCGCACTGAGCGGTCTCAACGCGGCCTCGAAGGATCTCGAGGTCACAGCCAACAACATCGCCAACACCGCCACCACCGGCTTCAAGGGCTCACGCGCCCAGTTCGCCGAATTGTTCAATGCCGCCGGCCCCAACCTCAGCTCCAGCCAGACCGGCAGCGGCGTGCGGCTGACCAACGTGGCGCAGCAATTCACCGCCGGCAGCGTCGAGACCACCAACAACAGCCTGGATTTCGCCCTCAGCGGCGACGGCTTCTTCACCTTGCGCGACGGCAAGGGTTATTCCTATACGCGCGCCGGCGCGTTCCAGAAAGACCAGAACGGCTACGTGATGAATGCCAACGGCCAGCGCCTGCAGGTGTTCCCGGCCACCGCCAACGGCAGCTTCGACAACAGCACGTTGGCCGATCTGCAATTGTTCACCTCGCAGAACGCGGCCAAGGCGAGCAGTGCGGTGCAGATGTCGCTGAACCTGCCGTCTGACGCGGTCGCCCCGGCCACGGCGTTCGATCCGGCCAACGACCCGGCGAGCTACAACCAGTCCACGCCGTTCACCGTCTACGACTCCCTCGGCGCCACCCACAGCGGCACCGTGTATTTCGTCAAGGGTGCGGCCGCCAACGTATGGGACGCGCACCTGTACATCGATGGTGCGTCTACCGGCGCGGCGCAGCAGCTGACCTTCAACACCAGTGGCGCGCTGGTCACGCCGGCCAATGGCAAGTTGGGCTTTCCGGCCGTATCGGTCAGCCCCGGCGCCAACCCGATGCAGTTGACCCTGGACATGAGCAAGGCAACCCAGTTCGGCAACGCCTACGCCGCCAGCGCGATCAACCCGGATGGCTACCCGACCGGCATCCTTTCCAGCATCGACGTGTCCAGGGAAGGCGTGGTGCAGGCCAAGTATTCCAATGGCCAGACCACCGCCCTCGGCCAGCTGGCGCTGGCGCAGTTTTCCAACGAGCAGGGCCTGCGCCAGCTGGACAACACCAACTGGGCCGCCTCCTACGATTCCGGTACGCCGGTCATGGGCACCGCCGGCAACGGCACCTTCGGCAGCGTGCAGGCCGGTGCGCTGGAGGCCTCCAACACCGCCGACCTCACCGCGCAGCTGGTCAACATGATCAAGGCGCAGCGCAACTACCAGGCCAACGCGCAGGTGATCTCCATCGACAGCCAGTTGACCCAGACCATCATCAACATCCGCAATTGACGTAACGCATTCTCCCGCCGCGTCGGGAGAGTGCATCGAGGTTTTCCATGGATCGTTCGCTCTACGTAGCCATGACCGGCGCCACGCAGATGATGCGCGCGCAGTCGGAAGTGGCGCACAACCTGGCCAACGCCGACACGGTCGGCTTCAAGGCGCAGCTGTCGGCATTCCAGCCGCTGGCCGTGCAGGGCCCCGGCATGCCCACGCGGATCAACGGCGTGGCGCAGGGTCTGGGGGTGGACATGCGCGATGGCGGCCAGGTCGAAACCGGGCGCGAGCTGGACGTGGCCGTGCAGGGGCCGGGCTGGATCGCGGTTCAGGGCGCCGACGGCAGCGAAGGCTACACCCGTGCCGGCGAGCTGCGGCTGACCCCCGACGGCCTGCTCACCGATGCCCGCGGCAACCTGGTGCTGGGTGATGGCGGGCCGATCAGCGTGCCGCAGAGCGCACAGATGAACATCGGCGCCGACGGTACCGTTTCGGTGGTGCCGATGGGACAAGGCCCCGAGACCATCGCCGTGGTCGGCCGCATCAAGCTGGTCAATCCGGCGGCCGCGCAGCTCGCGCTGGGCAGCGACGGGCTGATGCACCTGGGTGGTGGCGGCACGGCGGACACGGACCCGGCAGTCACCCTGAAGTCCGGCGTGCTCGAGTCCAGCAACGTCAACCCGTCGCAGACGCTGGTGCAGATGATCCAGCTCTCGCGTCAGTACGAATTGCAGATACGGGCCATCCGCAGCGCCGACGAAAACGCGCAGTCGGCTTCGCGCCTGCTGCAGATGACCTGATCGCCGGCACTTTTCACCAAGACATCCAGACGTCCAGACGGAATCCTTCGACATGTTCTCATCCCTGTGGGTAGCCAAGACCGGCCTCGATGCGCAGCAGACGCGCATGGACGTGATCTCGAACAACCTCGCCAACGCCAACACCACCGGCTACAAGAGCGCGCGCGCCTCGTTCCAGGACCTGGTCTACCAGAACCTGCGCCAGCCCGGCGGGCAGACCACCGAGCAGACCCAGGCGCCATCGGGCCTGATGCTTGGCACCGGCGTGCGCGTGGCCGGCAGCGAAAAACTGTTCACCCAGGGCAACATCGAACAGACCGGCAATTCGCTGGACGTGGCCATCCAGGGCCGCGGCTTCCTGCAGGTGACGATGCCCGACGGCACCATCGCCTATACCCGCGACGGCTCGCTGCACCTGGACCAGAACGGCCAGATCGTCACCGCCAACGGCTACGCGGTCGACCCCGCGGTGAGCATTCCGGCCAATGCGCAAAGCGTCACCATCGGCAGCGACGGCACCATCAGCGTTAGCGTGCCGGGGCAGGCCGCGACGCAGCAGATCGGCACGGTGCAGCTGGCTGACTTCATCAATCCCGCCGGCCTGCAGCCGAACGGCGACAACCTTTACCTGGAAACCGCCTCCAGCGGTTCGCCGCAGATCGGCCAACCGGGCCTGAACGGCCTGGGCAGGCTGGCGCAGGGTGCGCTGGAAAGCTCCAACGTCAACGTGGTGGAGCAGATGGTCAACATGATCGAGACCCAGCGCACCTACGAGATGAACTCCAAGGCGGTGTCCGCGGCCGACTCGATGCTGCAGTTCCTCACCAACAAGCTCTGAGGGATGCCGTGATGCTGGACCGTTGCCGTTTTCCACTCGTGCTGTGCGCGCTTGCCCTGCTGACCGGCTGCGCCAGCGGCCCGCGCGCGCACGACGATGCCGAATGGGCGCCGACGCCGCCGCCCGCGCAGCAGATCGCGCCGTCGCAGGCCGATGGTTCGATCTACCACGACCAGCAGAACATGGAGTTGTTCGCCGACCCGCGTGCGCACCGGGTAGGCGACATCCTCACCGTGGCCCTGGTCGAAAGCACCCAGGCGAGCAAGAAAGCGACCACCAGCACCAGCAAGACCGACAAGGCCAACATCGCCTCGCCGACCATCCTCGGCCAGGGACTTTCGATCGGCGGCAAGGTGGCGGACATCGGGCTGGACGGCGAGCGCAGCTTCGACGGTGCCGGCTCCAGCACGCAGAGCAACCAGCTCACCGGGCAGATCACCGTCACCGTGGCGCAGCGCCTCAGCAACGGGAACCTGGTCATACGCGGCGAGAAGTGGCTGACCATCAACCAGGGCCAGGAGCTGGTGCGCATCTCCGGCATCGTGCGCCCGCAGGACATCGGCCAGGACAACGTGGTGCCATCCACCCGCGTCGCCGACGCGCGGATCAGCTACACCGGCCGCGGCACGCTGGCCGACGCGAACACGCGCGGCTGGCTGTCGCGCTTCTTCAATTCCAAGTGGATGCCGTTCTGATGAGCATGCCCCGATTCCTGCAGCGGCGTGCGGCTGGCGTACTCGCCGGGCTTGCCATGGCGCTGTGCGCGCTGAGCGGCCCCGTACGTGCGGACAAGATCCGCGACCTGGTGCAAGTCGCCGGCGTGCGCAGCAACCAGCTGATCGGCTATGGCCTGGTGGTGGGCCTGGACGGCAGCGGCGACCAGACCACGCAGGCGCCGTTCACCACCCAGAGCCTGGAAAACATGCTGCAGCAGTTCGGCATCACGGTGCCGGCCAGTGCGCGGCCGCAGCTCAAGAATGCGGCCGCCGTGATGGTGACGGCGGATCTGCCGCCGTTCGCCAAGCCGGGCCAGACCATCGACGTCACCGTCGCCTCGATCGGCAACGCCAAGAGCATCCGCGGCGGGCAGTTGCTGATGGCGCCATTGCGCGGCGCCGACGGCAACGTCTACGCGGTGGCGCAGGGCAGCGTGGTGGTCGGCGGCATCAGCGCGCAGGGCAAGAGCGGTTCCAGCGTGCAGGTGAACATTTCTGCCAGCGGGCGCATTCCGAACGGCGCCTCGGTGGAGCGCGTCGTGGCCTCGTCGTTTGCCGGCGGCGGCGACCTGATGCTCAACCTCAACACCGCCGATTTCACCACGGCCACGCGCATCGCCACCGCGATCAACCAGGCGTACGGCGCCGGCACCGCGCAGCCGCTCGACGGTGGCTCGGTATCCGTGCGCGGGCCGCAGGACCCGGCGCAGAAGGTGGCGTGGCTGGGAGCGATCCAGAATCTCGACGTGCAGCCGGGCGATGCGCCGGCGCGGATCGTGGTGAATTCGCGCACCGGCACCGTGGTGATCGGCTCGGACGTGCGGGTCAGCGCCGCCGCGGTGGCGCACGGGGCGATCCAGGTCACCATCGGCGAGCAGGCCCAGGTCAGCCAGCCGGCGCCGTTCAGCCGCGGGCAGACCGCGGTCGTGCCGAGCAGCAGCGTGCAGGTCAGCGAAGAGGGCGCGCACATGTTCAAGTTCGGCCCCGGCGTGAGCCTGGACACCATCGTGCGCGCGGTGAACCAGGTCGGCGCCACGCCGAGCGACCTGATCTCGATCCTGCAGGCGCTGAAGCAGGCCGGTGCGCTTCACGCCGACCTCGTGGTGATCTGACCTGAGTGACAGGACCATGACGCCGATCAACAGCACATCGCCGGCACTCGATACCTGGACCGAACTGTCCGGCTTCCAGCAGTTGCGTGCCCAGGCGCGCAGCGACGATGGCAAGAGCGCGCTGCCGGCGGTGGCGAAACAGTTCGAGGCGATCTTCACCCAGATGATGCTGAAGTCGATGCGCGACGCCAATGCCAGCATGGGCAGCGACATCGCCGGCAGCGAGCAGGTGAATTCTTACCGCGACATGTTCGACCACCAGTTGTCGTTGAGCCTGGCCAACGGCCGCAATGGCCTCGGCATCGCGAAAATGCTGATCCGCCAGCTTGGCGGCAAACCGGACGCTGCCGCTGCAGACCCCGCCGATGCCCATGGCCTGCTGCCGGCGCCCGCCGCCGGCGTGCTCAACGCCAACGTGCGCGCATTGCTGCAACTGGGCGCCGACAGCGATGCGGCCGACGGCGCCGGCATGATGGCCATGCCATCGGCGGCCGGCGCCGGTTCGGCGTGGAGCCAGGCGCTCGATCGCATGGCGCAAGGCGCACTGGACGTGGCCGGCACCGCGGCGAAGCTGCTGCCGGGTGGCGACCCGGTGAGCTTCGTCCGCGCGCTCGCACCGCATGCCGATGCGGCGGCGAAGAAGCTCGGCGTGTCGGCGCGCGCCCTGCTGGCGCAAGCGGCGCTGGAGACCGGCTGGGGCAAGCACTTGCCCAGCCACGGCGACGGCAGCAGCAGCAACAACCTGTTCGGCATCAAGGCCGGCAGCAGCTGGGTTGGAGACAAGGTCAGCGTACCTACGCTGGAGTACGAGAACGGCGTGGCGGTGCGCCGGCGCGACCAGTTCCGCGCCTACGACTCGCCGTCCGAGTCGTTCGCCGATTACGCCCGCCTGCTGGCCGACAGCCCGCGCTATGCGCAGGCGCTGGGCCAGGGCGAGAACATTGCCGGCTTTGCGCGGGCACTGGTAAACGGCGGCTACGCGACCGACCCGTCGTACGCAGCCAAGATCACCGCGATCGCCAACAGCCCGCAGATGCGCGAGGCGCTGGCGGCACTCCGACCGTCGAGCGAATTCAAGTGAACAGCCGTCCGGCCGTTACCGTTGTCACGTGCCGTGCCGTTCCGGCGGCGCTCCAGGCGTTGAGGAAATTCCATGGCTGACATGCTTTCGACCGGCGTGTCCGGGCTGCTCGCCGCGCAGATCGGGCTCAGTACGGTAAGCCACAACGTGGCCAACGCGAACACCGACGGCTACAGCCGCCAGCTGGTGTCGTTCGGCGCCCGGCTGCCCGAAGGGCAGAGCAATTACTACATCGGCACTGGCGTGAATACGGTGGCGGTGCAGCGCGCCTACAGCCAGTTCTTGAACAGCTCGCTATGGTCGGCCAGCTCCGGGCAGGGGCGCGCCAGCGCCATGGCCGGCCTCACCGGCCAGCTCAACAACCAGCTTTCCGGCAGCAGCAATCTGCAGACATCGCTGGACAGTTTCTTCGGCGCCGTGCAGGACATGGCCAACGCGCCGTCGGACGCGGCCTCGCGCCAGGTGCTGCTGGCCCGCGCGGGCGGGCTGGCCAGCACCTTCCGGGCGCTGTCCGGCCAGTTCAGCCAGCTTTCCGGCCAGGTGCAGCAGCAGATCAGCGACACCGTCGATTCGATCAACAGCGACAGCCAGTCGATCGCCAAGTTGAACGGACTGATCCGATCCTCGCAGGCCACCGATGGCACGCCGCCGGCCGACCTGCTCGACCAGCGCGATGCGCTGGTGAAGAAGCTGGCCGGCCAGGTCGGCATCAGCGTGGTGCCGCAGAACGACAACACCATCAGCGTGTTCGTGGGCAACGGCCAGGCGCTGGTCACCGGTACCGAGGCGCACGCGCTGGGCACCGCCCCCAACGTGTACGACGCCACCCGCCGGGAAGTGGTGGGGGCGGCAACGGGCAACGTGCTAAGCGGCCGCATCGGCGGGGGCACCCTGGGTGCATTGCTGGATTTCCGCAGCAACGTGCTGGATCCCGCGCAGAACCAGCTGGGCCGCACCGCGCAGGCGCTGGCCAGCGCGTTCAATGCGCAGCATGCGCAGGGCGTGGACTTGCAGGGCAAGGTCGGCGGCACGTTCTTCGATGTCGCCGGCCCGACCGTGCAGGCGGCCGGCACCAACGCCGGCAGCGGCACGCTGGATGCCAGCATCGGCGACATCGGTGCGCTGGCCGGCAAGGATTACGTGCTCAGCTACGACGGCAGCAACTGGAGCATGCGCGACACCAACGGCACCAACGTCGCGCTCGGTGGCAGCGGCACCAGTGCCGATCCGTTCACCGCCGCCGGGCTGAGTCTGGTGGTGGGCGGCAGCGCCAATGCCGGCGACAGTTTTCGCGTGCAGCCCAGCCGCAATGCCGCCGCCAGTTTTTCGGTGGTGATCGACAATCCCGACAAGATCGCCGCCGCCGCGCCGCTGACGGCCACCGGCGGCGGCCGGCAACACCGGCACGGCAGCGCCCAGCGTCAGCCTCAGTGACGGCAGCGACGCCAACCTGTTCAACAGCAGCTCGGTCGTGTTCACCTCGGCCACCAGCTACAGCGTCGACGGCGGCCCGGCACAGGCCTTCACCCCCGGCCAGCCGATCACCCACAACGGCTGGAGCATGCAGATCAGCGGCACACCGCAAGCCGGCGACAGCTTCGGCGTCCAGGCAAACAGCAACGCGCAGGGCGACAACAGCAACGCGTTGATGCTGGGCAAGGTGGCCAACCTGGGCGTGCTCGATGGCGGCGTCACCAGCGCCGGCCGCGCCTACAGCCAGTTGGTCAGCCAGGTCGGCAGCGCCGGTGCGCTGGCCAAGGCCGACCTGACTACGCAGACCGCGGTGTACAACCAGGCGATGAGTTCGCAGCAGAGCGTATCCGGCGTGAACCTGGATGAGGAAGCCGCCAACCTGTTGCGCTACCAGCAGGCGTATCAGGCTTCCGCTCAGGTCATCAGCACCGCCAACAGCATTTTCGGCGCGCTGCTCAGCGCCGTGAGGGGTTAAGCCATGCGAGTCTCCACCAGCTGGATGCAGCAGCAGTCCATCGGCAGCATGATGAATCGGCAGAGCGACCTGTCCGACCTCAACATCCAGTTGAGCACCGGCAAGCGCATCAACCAACCCTCCGACGATCCGGTGGGTGCGGCGCGCGCGCTGGACCTGACCCATCTCACCGCCGACAGTGCGCAATACCAGCGCAACATCGGCTCCGCCAACGCGCGACTGGGGCTGGAGGACCAGACCTTGTCGAATGTCAGCGGCGTGCTGGGCCGCGTGCGCACGCTGTTGTTGCAAGCCGCCAACGGTTCCCAGACCGACGAGACCCGCGGCGACATTGCCGCCGAGATGGTGCAGCTGCGCCAACAGTTGCTGGGGCAGGCCAACAGCAAGGATGGCCTGGGCGACTATCTCTTTGCCGGCAACCGCACCGGCACGATGCCGTTCGTCTCGCAGAACGGCGTCAGCTACCTGGGCGACGACGGCCAGCGCATGGTCGCCGCCGGTCCCGGCCTGCAAGTGGCCACCGGCGATCCCGGCAGCGCGGTGTTCGCCAATATTCCCACCGGCAACGGCACCTTCGCGATCAGTGCCGGCGCAGCAAATACCGGCAGCGCGGTGGCTGGCGCCAGCAGTGTCAGCAACCCCAACGCGAACCCTTCCGCATGGACTGGCGGCAGCTACAGCATCGTGTTCACCGCCGCCGATGCGTATGAAGTTCGCGACGGTGCCGGCACGGTGCTGGACAGCGGCAGCTACGACGCAGCCGGCGGTGGCAGCATCAATTTCCGCGGTGCGCAGGTGGCCTTCAGCGGCATGCCCGACGCCGGTGACACGTTCTCGCTGGGTGCATCCGCCAGGCAGGATGTGTTCACCACGCTGGACAACATCATCAACACGCTGCGCCAGCCCAACGGCGGCGGCGCGGACATGCAGAACAGCATCAACACGCAGTTCGCGAATCTGGACCAGGCGATCGACAACATCAGCCGCACGCGCGGCATGGTCGGTGCGCGCATGAATGCGCTCGACCAGCAACGCGCGCTCAACGACGACCTGATCCTGCAGCACAAGAGCGCGCTGTCGGACGTGCAGGATCTGAACTACTACGACGCGATCAGCCAGCTCGGTGCACAGACCACGGCGCTGCAAGCGGCACAGCAGACGTTCACCCGGATCCAGGGTTCAAAATTGTTCGATTATTTACGTTGACAAGGCTCAAGTTTCGGTGTTGTGGGTCGAAACAGTTCACAAGGCGGATGCATTCAATGGTGAATCCCCGCCGGATTGTCTGAGCCGACCCTAAGTCGGCACACCACCCCGATTCGGAGAATTCCCATGGTCATGAGCGTCAACACCAACATCAGCTCGCTGAATGCCCAGAAAAACCTGGCCACGTCGCAGAGCAAACTGTCCACCGCGATCGAGCGCCTGTCCTCGGGCATGCGCATCAACAGCGCGAAGGACGATGCCGCCGGCCTCGCCATCTCGACCCGCTTCACCACCCAGATCAACGGCCTCAACCAGGCCGTGGCGAATGCCAGCGACGGCATCTCGCTGGCGCAGACCACCGAGTCGGCGCTGAACGAGGTGACCAACAACATGCAGCGTATCCGTACGCTGGCGGTGCAGTCGGCCAACGCTACCAACTCCGACAGCGACCGCGCCGCGCTCGACGCCGAAGTGCAGCAGCGCCTGTCCGAGATCACCCGCATCTCGCAGCAGACCACCTTCAACGGCCGCCACGTGCTGGACGGCAGCTTCGGCAGTGCCGCGTTCCAGATCGGCGCCAACGTGGGCGAGACGATTTCGGTCAACCTGGGCCAGGGTGCGGGTTCTAGCCAGGTCGGTCAGATCGCCCAGTCTTCGACCGGTGATGTCAGCGCGATGTTCGCCAGCGCAGGCACCCCGGCCGTCCCGGGTACGCCTGCGGTCGACGGCACCGCCACGGTCGCCGCCGCAAAGGTCACCACCGGCGTCACGGTTGCCGCCTCGGGCGATCTCACCATCGACCTGGGCGATGGCGCCGGCGTCAAGAACATTGCCAACGGCACCTATAACACGGCGGCCGGCCTGGCAGCCGCCATCAACGCAGCGGCTGGCAGCACCGTCGCAGCCGACGACGGTGCCGGCGGCGTAAAGATTACCAACGCGACCGGCAACGGGTTCACTTTCGGCGGCGCCGGTGCCACGACGCTGGGCCTGAGCACGGTTGCGGCCCAGACCGCCGCCGTTCCGGGCACTCCCGCCGTGCCGCCGGGCACTTCGCTCACCCTCGCCACTGGCGACCTGACCATCAAGTCGGGCACTGGCGCCGCAGTGGACATGGCCGGTACCTACAAGGACGTCCAGTCGTTTGTCGATGCGATCAACAGCAAGGGCATCTCGGGCGTTTCGGCCTACTACGACAGCGAGACGAAGTCCGTCCACCTGAACTCGCAGAACGACCTGACCGTGGACGGCGCCAAAGCCGCTGTGGGCGGGCTCGGCTTCGCCAACGCGGGTACCACGGCGATCGCCACCGGCAGCAACCTGGCCGCCAGCGACGTGAAGACGGTGGCTGGTGCCAACGACACCATCAGCCGCATCGACTCGGCGCTGTCCACCATCAGCTCGATGCGCAGCGACCTGGGTGCGGTGCAGAACCGCTTCACCTCGACCATCGCCAACCTGCAGACGATCTCGCAGAACCTGTCTGCCTCGCGCAGCCAGATCCAGGATGCCGACTTCGCGGCCGAGACGGCCAACATGTCGAGCGCGAACATCCTGCAGCAGGCCGGTGTCTCGGTGCTGGCACAGGCCAACGCCACCACGCAGAGCGTGTTGAAGCTCTTGCAGTAACTGTTTGACCCGAAACGGTCGCGGAGTGTCCGCGGCCGTTTCCCTCATTTCAGGAATCCACGCACATGGCCATCACCGTAGGCTCCACCACACCCACTGCGGGTTTGCTGACTTCGGCGGGCGTGGGTTCCGGCATCGACGTGGACAAACTGGTTTCCACGCTGGTGGCCGCCAAGAAGGCGCCGCAGCAGAACCAGATCACCAACCAGGCCGCCCAGGCCAACACCCAGTTGTCCAGCCTGGGCCAGATTGGCGCCGCGCTGTCCGCGCTGCAGTCAGCCATGGCCTCGATCACCGACGGCAGCGCCTTCAATGCGCGCACGGTGAGCACCGGCGACAAGGACATCCTCGGCGCCAGTGCCAGCGCCAGCCCGGTCAGCGGCAGCTACAAGATCGTGGTGAGTCAGCTGGCCACGTCGCTCAAGGCCTCCTCGGGTGCGTTCGCCGACAGCAATGCCAAAGTCGGCACCGGCACGCTCACCCTCACGGTGGGCGACAAGTCGATGAACCTCGACCTCGGCGACGGCAACAACTCGCTGGCGCAGGTGCGCGACGCCATCAACAAGGCCAGCGACAACCCCGGTGTCACCGCCACCATCGTCAACGGCACCGACGGTGCGCACCTAGTGCTCAGCGGTACCCGCACCGGCGCGGCCAACGGTTTCACCGTCAGCAGCAGCGGTGGCGATGGCGGCCTGGCCGCGCTGCATTACGACGTGGCCGCCGGCAGCGGCAACGGACTCAAGGCGATCACCGCGGCGCAGGACGCCGAGTACACCATCGACGGGCTCGCCGGCCACAGCGCGGGCAACAGCATCAGCAGTGCCATCGACGGCCTCACGCTCAACCTGGCCAAGGTCGGCGAAAGCACCGTGACCGTGACCAACGACGGCAGCAAGGCCACCAGCGCGCTGACCAACCTGGTCAATACCTACAACAGCTTCGTGGGGATCTACCAGAACCTCACCAGGTACGACCCGGTCAGCGAGACCGCCGGCGCCATGATCGGCGACGCCACCCTCAACGGCATCAACAGCACGCTGTCGCGCATCCTCGGCGGGGCCGCCAACGGCACCTCGCTGTCCGCGTTGGGCATCACGCTGCAGGTGGATGGCACGCTGAAGCTGGACAGCGGCAAGCTGAGCAGCGCCATGAGTGACGGCGGCAAGCTTGCCGGCAACCTGTTCGGCGGTGACAACGGCCTCGCCGCAAAGCTGAACAGCCAGCTCGACCAGTGGGTCGGCAGCAAAGGGGTACTGGCCAAGCGCACCGACAGCATCGGCCAGCAGCTGAAAGATCTGAAGAGTCAGCAGACCACGCTGGACGGCCGCATGGACGCGCTCACCGCGCGCTACCAGGCGCAGTTCACCGCGCTGGACGCGTTGATGTCCAAGCTCAACAGCACCAGCAGCTACCTGCAGCAGCAGTTCGATGCGCTGACCAACGCCAACAAGAAATAGTCCAGGAGTAAACGATCATGGGATTCGGCTACGGCGCAAACGCCTACCAACAGGTTCGCTCGCATGGCGGTGTGGAGTCCGCCGATCCGCACGGCCTGATAACGCTGCTGATGGATGGCGCGCTGGAGCGCTTGGTGAAGGCCCGCGCGCACATGTTGCGCGGCGAGGTCGCGGCCAAGGGCGAGGCGATCTCGCGCTGCATCGAGATCATCGGTGGTTTGCGCGACAGCCTGAACCCCAAGGTGGACCCGGCGCTGGTCGAGCGACTGGATTCGCTGTACGACTACATGAGCCGCCGCCTGCTGCAGGCCAACCTGCGCGACGATGCCAGCCTGATCGACGAGGTCGCCAAGCTGCTGCAGCCGATCCGCGACAGCTGGGTGAAGATCGCCCCTGCCGCCCGGCATGCGGTCGGCGCGTGAACACGGGCAGCCTGGCGGGTGCACTGCAACTGACCTGCGGCATGCTGGCTGCCGCGCAGGCGCAGGAGTGGTCGCGGCTGATCGAACTGGAGGCCGAACGCGAGCCGTTGCTGCTGCGCCAGCACGCGGCTGACCCGGCCAGCCTCGCGCAGCTGGGCGAGATTCTGGCGTACGATCGCCAACTGCAGGCGATCGTCGGCAGCGCACGGGATACGGCGGCCGAACAGTGGCAGCAGGAAGCCAGTCGCGCCCGCGCGATCGCCATCTACGCCCAGCCGTGATGGGCCGCGGCTGCTGAGCCTCCACTCTCGAAAGCCGTCGGCATGGCGGTTTCGGCATCAACGCGTCGCGGAGCCGCGCCATGACCTCAGACAGCACATCCCCGGGAAGCACGATCCCAGCCAGCTGGGACGATTTCGAGCAACGGGTCAGCTGCGAAGAGAGCCTGCACGCCGACTGCGAGCCGCTTGCCTGGCCGCCGTCGCAGGCGCAGCTGCAGCAGCTGGCCGAACGCAACGCGAACACGCTGGCGGCGATCGCCGCGCTGGAAGAGCGCCGTGCCGATACCGGCGAGGACGACAGCCCGCTGATGCAGGAAATGCTGCGGATGGACGCAAAGCTCACCGTGCTGGTGGAGATCGTCAACAACTTGCTGGTGCCGGCCAGCATGCTGCCGCCGCGGCAACTGCTGCGCTTCAATGCGGTCGGCGCGATCCTGCCCGCGGGCCTGGCGCCGGCCGGCGGCGGACTGTTGCTGCGCCTTCGCTTCGACCTCTGCCGCAGCCTGCCGATTGAGCTTGCCGCAAGGATGGAACGGCAATTCGACGATGGCCGGGTCTTCGTGGTTTTTGCGCCGCTCGGCGATGCACTGGGTGACGCAATTGAGCGGCTAGTTTTCCGCCATCACCGACGCAAAGTGGCAGGGGCGCGGCAGCTGGGCGGGTGAGACGGTTTGCGGTGGACACATCGAAACGTGACGCGCATCGCAAAATTGTGCGCCTGCCGCAGGTTTTTTTGACGCCCGTCACGCTGCTTCGGCAACCCACATCGCACAAGCACTTCCGGCCAAAGGCTATCCGTCTCATGCGGTTACGCCAAACTCACCCGTATGCAAGGGTGCCCGGACCACCGTGCTTTTCCGGCATGTGACGTTTTGTCGTCGCGCCGGACCGAAAAACTGGCCCCGTTATTGCTCATGGCTCATCAGGCCGGCGACGGAAAGTCGGCATCGATGAAAAGTGGCCCCGCTGGATGCATGGGTCGCCGAATGAGCAGTGTGGTATGGAGAGGGCAATGCAGCAGTTCGACTTTCTGGTCATCGAATCCGATAAGGCGCGTGTGGATTCGGTGCTCGCGGCGCTTCACTTCCTTGGTTACAAGCCACAGCACGGCGCAACCTGCCACGAGACGGACGAATCCACCCATGCGTGGCGCGCGGTCTACATCGGCAACGTCGGTGATGCCGCCGAGGCAGACCGCCAGTTCGCCCTGCTGGGCGCCGCCGCGGCACACATTCCGATACTGCTGGCCAGCGATTCGGGCTGGGTCGAGCGCTTCAGTGCGCCGACGTCGCCGTTTGCCGCGCGGATGGCCACGCTGGAGTTTCCGTTGCGCTATGAGGAAATGGCCGAGGCCATGCGCAACATCTATGCGCGCCTGCTTGGCGGCCAGTCCAGCGGCTTGCGCTTCGTCGGCAATTCGACGCCGATGCTCCGCGTCAACGGCTTGATCCGCCAGGTCGCACCGTTCGATTCCACCGTGCTGGTGCTGGGCGAATCGGGCACTGGCAAGGAAATGGTGGCGCGTGCGATCCACGAGCACTCCCCCCGCCGCGACAAGCCCTTCGTGGCGATCAACTGCGGGGCAATTCCGGCGGAGTTGCTGGAAAGCGAGCTGTTCGGCCACGAGAAGGGCTCCTTTACCGGCGCGATCAGCGCGCGCAAGGGTCGTTTCGAAATGGCCGAGGGGGGCACCTTGTTCCTCGACGAGGTCGGCGACATGAGCCTGCCGATGCAGGTGAAGCTGCTGCGCGTGCTGCAGGAGCGGGCGTACGAGCGGGTAGGCGGCAGCAAGACCATGCGCTGCGACGTGCGCATCATTGCGGCCACGCATCGCAACCTGGAGCAGTCGATTGCCAGCGACCGCTTCCGCGAGGACCTGTTCTACCGCCTCAGCGTGTTTCCGCTCGAGCTGCCCTCGCTGCGCGAACGGCTGGAGGACCTGCCGATCCTGATCGCCGAGTTCAACCAGCGCCTCGCCCGTCGCGGGCTGGGCGTGGTGCGCTTCAGCGCCGGCGCGATGCAATCGCTGCGCGCGCATGCGTGGCCGGGCAACGTGCGCGAACTTTCCAACCTGGTCGAGCGCATGGCGATCCTGTTCCCGCACGGCGAGGTGCGCGCCAGCGACCTGCCGCAGAAGTATCGCGGCCAGCCGGCCGGCGACGAGGTGCATGGTGCGGCGCTGCTGGTGCTGATGGAAGACGAGTCGCCGCGGGGCGAGGCGGGTGTGCACCCGGTAGCGGAGTCGCTGCGCATCCTGCCCGAGCAGGGCCTCGACCTGAAGGATCACCTGGCAGACATCGAGGTGGGGCTGATCCGCCAGGCCCTCGACGCCACCGGTGGCGTGGTGGCGCATGCCGCACGGCTGCTGGGCATGCAACGCACCACCCTGGTGGAAAAGCTGCGCAAGTACGGGTTGCAGAACAGCCTGGCAGCGTAGAGGCGTGGGCGGCAGCAACCTTCCGGGCTGCAGATCCGTCTGCGCGGTCCATCTTTCCGCCACTTCCTGGCCCATGCAACCACGATGGGCCGGCGAAGCGTCGAAAAGCCGTCCTCGCACAGCCGGATTCTCGCCTTGGAAATTTCCACCGCCCGGGCTCCTGGCTCCGCCCGGCGGTGTCGCGTGGAGAGGGCGCCGGACGATCGCGTGGCACGGCTCGTGCTTTTGTCTCTGGCAAACCCGTCGCGCGCCGGGATTCCGTCGCGAGTCAACCATCGTGGATCAACCGACATGAGCACCATCGACGTCAACAACCTGCTGTCCCAGATGCGCCAGATGACGGCGCAGGTGCGTCCGCCGGAAGCCGCATTCAAGGCGGCACCTGCCAGCGGGCAAGCGGATTTCTCCGACGTGCTCAGGCAATCGATTTCCGCCGTGGGGCGCAACCAGCTGGAGGCCGGCCGCATGGCGGCGAGTTTCGAGCGTGGCGACCCCGGCGCGGATCTGGGCCGCACGATGATCGCGGTGCAGAAGGCCGACCTCTCGTTGCGCACCATGGTCGAGGTGCGCAACAAGCTGGTCGATGCCTACAAGGAAATCATGAACATGCCGGTCTGACGCGTACGCGTCGATCCGACTTCGCCCCTAGCCAAAGAGCAGCACCATGGCAGACAACGCCATCGCGACCACCGACAACAATGGTTCGCGCCTGGACCCTCTCAAACAGATTGCCCGCAATCCGGCGACGCGGCAGCTCCTGCTGCTGGTGGCGGTGGCCGCGGCCGTGGCTCTGGGCGTGGCCGTGGTGCTGTGGTCGCGCGGCCCGAACTACGGGTTGTTGTATGCCGGCCTGGAGCAGAAGGACGCTTCGGCGATCACGCAGGAATTGCAGGCAGGCAATACGCCCTACCAGCTCGGCAGCGATGGCTCGTCGATCATGGCGCCAGCCGCCGACCTGGCTGCCTTGCGATTGAAGCTGGCCGCGAAGGGCCTGCCCCAGGGCAGTGCCGCCAGCAGTGCGTTGCCGGCCGCCGACTCGCCGTTCGGCATGAGCGATCTGGCCGAGCGCACCCGCTACCAGCAACTGCTGGAGGCCGATCTTGGCGCCACCATCGGCGGACTGCAGTCGGTACGCGCCGCGCGCGTGCACCTGGCGCTGCCGAAACCCTCCGCGTTCATCCGCGACAGCCGGGAGGCCAGCGCCTCGGTGCTGGTCACGTTGTATCCGGGCCGCCAGCTGGATGCCGGCCAGGTGGCGGCGATCGTGCATCTGGTGGCGGCCAGCGTGCCGAATCTGGAAGCGCGCCAGGTTTCCGTGATCGACCAGCAAGGCCAGCTGTTGACCGCTGACCCCGAAAGCCCGGGGGCGGTGGGCGACAACCGCCTGCGCATAGCCACGCGGATCGAGAACACCTACGCCCAGCGCATCGAGGAACTGCTGACGCCACTGGTCGGTCCTGGCCGGGTCCATGCGCGGGTGCATGCCGATCTGGATTTCAGCCGCACCGAGAAAGCCACCGAGACGTTCGGTCACGAACATCCGGCATTGCGCAGCGAGCAGACCAGCAGCGAGCGGCGCGGCGCGGATGCCGCCGCCGGCGGTGTGCCTGGCGCGCTCAGCAACCAGCCGCCGACGATGGTGGCGCAACCCACGGCGGCCACGCCGGATGCCGGCAAGGCATCCGCTGCGACGGCCGCGACGGCGACCGCCAGTCCGGGCGAGAGCTCCAGCAGCGCTACCCGCAACTACGAACTCGATCGCACCATCAGCCATGTCAGCGATCCGGCGGGGCGGTTGGCCCGTCTTACCGTGGCGGTGGTGCTGGACAACAAATTGGCCGGCCTCGACAAGCCGGACAAACCGGACAACCCAGCCGATCCGGCCGGCGACCCGGTGGCGACGCCCAGGAGCGTGCCGTTCAGTGCGCAGGAACTGCAGCATCTGACTGATCTGACGAAGAACGCCGTGGGTTTCGACGTCGCCCGCGGCGACAGCGTCAGCGTGGTCAATCAGGCATTCCAGCGCAGCGCGGCGGTCGATGCGCCGCCGGAGATCCCGTTGTGGAACCGGCCCGGCATGCTGGATCTGTTCAAGCAGGGTGCCGGCGTGCTGATCGCGCTGCTGGTGGCATTCGGCCTGCTGCGCCCGCTGCTGAAGGGTTTGCTGCGCAGTGAAACGGCAACCCGTGCGCTGCCGTCGCCGATGCCGCAGATCTCGGTGCGTGTCGACGACGAGCCGACGGCCAACGAGCCGGCCCGGCTTGGCGGCGCCGTGCCGGCGCTCTCGCTATGAGCAGCGCGTCGGCCAGGCCAGGCGAATGGTCGGCGAAAACTCCAAACAGGTGGCGCAAGTCGTGAAGAACTGGGTGAGCGAAGATGGCAACTAATCGTTCCGAGGCGCCTATCAACGGTGCACAGCGTGCGGCGATCCTGCTGCTGACACTGGGTGAGCAGGACGCCGCCGAGGTGCTCAAGCACCTCAGCGCCCGTGACGTGCAGGCGGTCGGCACGGCGATGGCGGCGCTCACCAGCGTGTCGCGCGAACAGGTCGAGCAAGCGTTGGCCAGGCTCAACGAAGACATGGGCCGGCAGACCTCGTTCGGCGTCGGCACCGAGGAATACATCCGCAAGATCCTGGTCAATGCGCTGGGCGAGAACAAGGCCGGCGGGCTGATCGACCGCATCCTGCTCGGTCGCAGCAGCAAGGGGCTGGAGTCGCTGAAGTGGATGGAGAGCCGCGCCATCGCCGAGATGATCAACCAGGAACATCCGCAGATCATCGCGCTGGTGCTGGCCCACCTGGAGCCCGACCAGGCCGCCGAGGTGATCGGCTACCTGCCTCCGCGCGTGCGTTCCGACGCGGTGATGCGCATCGCCACGCTCGATGGCGTGCAACCGCACGCGTTGAATGAGCTGGACGAGATCATGGAGCGCCAGTTCTCCGGCAATACCAAGAAGCTCAAGTCCGCCAGCGTCGGCGGGCTGAAGGCAGCCGCCGACATCCTCAACGCGATGGAAACCAGCCGCGAGACCGAATTGATGACCGCCATCCGCAGCCAGGACGAGGCCCTCGGCGGCCGCATCGAGGACCTGATGTTCGTGTTCGAGGACCTGGCCGAACTGGACGATCGCGGCATGCAGACACTGCTCCGCGAGGTGCCGTCGGCGACCCTGATCACGGCACTCAAGGGCGCCGAGCCGGCGGTGCGCGAGAAGATTTTCGCCAACATGTCCACGCGCGCCGCCGACATGATGCGCGACGACCTCGAGGTGAAGGGGCCGGTGCGCCTGAGCGAAGTCGATGCGGCGCAGAAGGAGGTGCTGGCCATCGCCCGCAAACTTTCCGATGCCGGCCAGCTCAGCCTGGCCTCCGGCGGGGATGAATTCGTCTGATGGCCGCCACGATCCACGACGCGGCCGCGGATTTCCAGCGCTGGGAACTGCCGAACGTGGGCATCCAGCCCACGGCCTCGAAGGCGGCCAACACGCCGCCGCAACCGACCGTTCGTGAGCTGGCGGCACTCGAACAGCAGGCGCGCGAGGAAGGCTATGCGGCGGGTCGCGCCGAAGGGCTGGCGGCGGCGCGGCAGCAACTGCAACAGCGCATGGCCGAACTCGACGCACTGTATGACGCGGCGGCGCGCCCGCTGCCGGTGCTCGACGAGCAGACCGGGCAGGAGCTGGCACGCCTGGCCATGATCGTGGCGCAACGGGTGATCGCGCATGAACTGCGGTTGTCGCCCGAGCTGGTCATCCAGGCGGTGCGCCAGGCCGCCGCCGCCTTGCCGGCCGCCACGCGCGAATTGCGCGTGCACCTGCATCCGGCCGACCTGGCCCTGTTGCGCGACGCGGGCGCCGCCGAGGGCCATTGGCAACTGCTGGCCGATCCCGCGCTGAGCCGCGGCGACTGCCGCATGGAGAGCGAGCGTTCGCGGCTGGATGCGCGGGTGGAAACCCGCCTGGCGGCGATGATCGACGCCGTGCTGGGCGACGACACAGGATCTGCCGAGTGACCCGCAAGGCACCACGCTCCCGTAGGAGCCCGCTTGCGGGCGATGCTTTCTTTGCCGGGTGCGGGATCCGCAAAAGCATCGCCCGCAAGCGGACTCCTGCATCGCTGGTGGGCGCTGAATGAACACCGAGGCGTTCATCGCCGCGCGGCAGGCGCATTGGCAACGGCAACTGGCGCGCTGCAGTGCGCGTGCCGAGGCGGGGCGCACTCTGCTGGTGGAAGGCAGCCTGCGCCGGGTGGTCGGCCTGACGCTGGAGGCGGAAGGCTGCGAGGCCGCGCTGGGCGCGCGTTGCCTGGTCGATACGGCCGACGGCGCCAAGCTCGAGACCGAGGTGGTCGGCTTCGCCGATGAGCGCCTGCTGCTGATGCCGGTGGGCGACATGCATGGCGTGCTGCCGAATGCGCGGGTTCGCCCGTGCGTGCACAGCGGCGGCCTGCCGGTCGGCATGGGCTTGCTGGGCCGGGTGATCGGCGCCGATGGCACGCCGCTGGACGGGCTCGGCCCGCTGGAATCGGACGAGCACGCCGCGCTCAAGCGCGAGCCGATCAACCCGATGGCGCGCAAGCCGATCGATGCACCGCTGGATGTCGGCGTGCGTGCGATCAACGCGCTGCTCACCGTCGGCCGCGGCCAGCGCCTGGGCCTGTTCGCCGGCTCCGGCGTGGGCAAGTCGACCCTGCTCGGGATGATGACGAAGTACACCAACGCCGACGTGGTGGTGGTCGGACTGATCGGCGAGCGCGGCCGCGAAGTGAAGGAATTCGTCGAACACACGCTGGGCGAGGAGGGGCGACGGCGTGCGGTGATCGTCGCCGCGCCGGCCGATGCGCCGCCGCTCAAGCGCCTGCGCGGCGCGCAGTACGCCACCGCCATCGCCGAGTGGTTCCGCGACCGCGGCCAGCGCGTGCTGCTGCTGATGGATTCGCTGACCCGCTACGCCCAGGCGCAGCGCGAGATCGCCCTGGCGATCGGCGAGCCGCCGGCCACCAAGGGTTACCCACCGTCGGTGTTCGCGATGATGCCGGCGCTGGTCGAGCGCGCCGGCAACGACGCCGATGGCCGCGGCTCGATCACCGCGTTCTACACCGTGCTGACCGAGGGCGACGATTATCGCCACGATCCCATTGCGGATGCCGCGCGCGCGATTCTGGACGGCCATATCGTGCTGTCGCGCGACCTCGCCGAGGCCGGCCATTACCCGGCCATCGACATCGAGGCGTCGATCAGCCGCGTGATGCCGGCGGTGGCGAGCCGCGAGCACCTGCGCGCGGCACAGCGCTTCCGCCAGGTGTATTCCGCGTACCGTCAGCAACGCGACCTGATCGCGGTGGGCGCGTACCAGAAAGGCTCCGATCCGCAGGTCGACCAGGCGATCGAGATGTGGCCGCAGCTGCGCGACTTCCTGCTGCAGGAAGTCGACGAGCCGATGACGCTCGAAGCGGCGATCGAGAAGCTCGACGCCCTCGCCGGGCAGGTGGCCGGATGAGTTCGCGCACGAAACGATTGGAACCTGCGGTGGAGCAGGCCAGGCAGCGCAGCGAGGATGCGCTGGCCCAGCTGGCGGCGCAGCAGCAGGCGCTGGCCAGGGCCGAGCACCAGCTCAGCGAATTGCAGCGCTACCGGCTGGAATATGCGGCTACCGGTGATGGCGCGCAGAGCGTGCCGGCGCTGCTCAACCGGCAGCAGTTCATCGCCCGAATCGACCAGGCGATCGTGCAGCAGGAGGCCGAGATCCTGCGGCAGGGCCACCAGCTGACGCGGGTGCGCGACCATTGGCAACAGGCGCACGCGCGCGAAAGCGCGCTGGACAGCGTGGTGGCGCAGCATCGTGAACGGGAGCGCCGGGCCGAGGATCGCCACGAGCAGGCCGAGGTCGACGAACGCATGCAGTACCGGCGGTTGCGATGAAGACGCCGATCGCGTTGTCGCTGCCGCGCCGTACCCGTGCAGCCTGGCCGCGTTCGCCGCGGCCAGGCGCGCGCACTTATCGCTGAAGGATTGTCCTGCCATGACTGCTACCGTCCCCGTTACCGTACCCAAGGTCGCTACGCCGGCGGGCCCGCGATCCACCGCCACCAATGAGTCGCGTGACGACGCCGGCACGGCGGCCGGTTTCGACAGCCGGCTGCGTGCTGCGCGGCAACAGCGTGACGCCGGCAGCGCGGACGACATGCCGGGCAAGCAGGCCGACCGCAGCCGCATGCCGGCAGCGCGGTCGTCGCTTGGCCAGCAGGTGGACTCCACGCAAGCAGCCGATCCGGGTATGGCGTCGGCATGGCCAGCGGCAACGCCAGCGACCGTGCAAGTGGCCGAGACGGCGGAGACGAGCGAGCCAGATGACCAGCCGGCATCCGCCATGGCGGGCGCCATGCTCGCCTTGCTGGGCTCATCGGTGGCGGGCGTGTTGCCGCCGGCTGCCGGCAACACCGGCAAGGCCACCGGTGCACTCATGCAGGCCGACCAGGCCATGGCCACCGACGCCGGGGCCACCACCTTGCTCCAGCTTGGTGCTGCAGACAGCCCGGCCGCCATGCCCGCCGATACTGTGCCAGTGGCGGCCAGCCTGCTGGCGACGGCGGTTGCCGACCTGCCGGCGTCGACCACCATCGACAGGGATTCACTAGATGGGCTCGGCCTGCCGGTTGTGCCATCGGCCCCGCCCGCTGCCGCCGCTGCGCCGACGGCAATGCATCAGCTGCAACTGCCGTCGCCGCCGGGGAGCCAGTCGTTCGCCCAGGACCTCGGCCAGCAGGTGGCCTGGCTGGGTGGCCAGAACATCAAGCAGGCGCGGATCCGGTTGCATCCGGAGGAGCTGGGCCCGCTCGACGTCAGCGTCAGCGTGAAGCACGGACGTGTCGACGTCGTGTTCAGCGCACAACATCCCGCAGCGCTCTCGGCGGTGCAGCAGAGCCTGCCACAGCTCGATCAGATGCTGGCGCGGCACGGCCTTTCGCTCGGCCATGCCGAGGTCGGCCAGCACGATCGCGGCGACCGCCGCGGTCATGCCGCGGATGGCGGCCTGGCGGCGGTGGACGAGGCCGCGGAGACCCATGGCGGCTTGCCGGTGGCGCTGGGTAAGGTCGGCCTGCTCGACGCGTTCGCCTGAGTCCGCACGTAGCGGAGTGGCGCCTGCTCGCCGTCATTCCCCGGAGTCCCGGCGACGTTGCGGCTGCTTACTGTCCGGATCGTTTCCCGCTCGCGTGCACGCCGGCACGGCCGATCGTTCCATCGTGCAGGATGGGGAAGGGGACGCCGATGGAAAGCGCCGCCGTGATCGCGTCGCGACGATGCGATGGCAGGCGTCAAGAAAGCGCCGCGCGCGGTTCTTGCCTGCCGCAAAGCAAGCTGGGGCAACGTTTCTTGTCGATGGCACGCGGTTTGCATTTGATGGCGGGCGCGCTGGTCGCGCATGCCTTCCAACCATTTGCAGATCTGAGGTTTCCATGGTCGATGACGGACAAGCCGGAGCGACGGCCAATGCGGCGGAGCGCAAGAGCAGCAAATCGCCGCTGATCATGGTGTCGGTGGCTCTGCTGCTGGCACTGGGTGCCGGTGGCTATGTCTGGCAGTCGCGCCAGTCCGCGCCGGCCGAGGCCGGCAAGTCGGCTTCGAAGGTTCCCAAGGTCGAACTCTACCTGCCGCTGGACCCGGCTTTCGTGGTGAATTTCCGTGACGCCGAATCGCTGCGCTACCTGCAGGTCGCGGTCACCCTGATGTCGCACGACCCCGCAGCAATCGAGGTGGCCAGGGCGGCCGATCCGGTGATCCGCGATTCGCTGGTGGGGCTGTTCAGCAACCAGGACTTCGCGATCATCGGCGATGCCGCCGGGCGCCAGAAGCTGCAGGAAGAGGCGCTCGTCGCAGTACGCAAGATCGTCCAGGCGCGGCTTGGCCGGCCCGGTATCGACGCGCTGTACTTCACCAGTTTCGTGATGCAGTAAGGGACGACGCACGCATGAGCGATCTGCTTTCCCAGGACGAAATCGATGCGCTGCTGGATGGCGTAAGCGGCGGCTCGGTGGCCACCGGCGGCGACGAACCGCTGCCGCGGGACGCGGTGATCACGTACGACTTCACCCAGCAGGACCGCATCGTGCGGGGCCGGCTGCCCACGCTGGAAATGGTCAACGACCGCTTCGCGCGGTTCTTCCGCGCCGCGATCTTCAACGTGCTGCGCAAGACCTGCGAGGTCTCGGTGCTCGGCGTGAAGATGGTCAAGTTCGCCGAGTACGTGCACAGCCTGGCGGTGCCGAGCAATCTCAACCTGGTGCGCATCAAGCCGCTGCGCGGCACCGCGCTGGTGGTGTTCGAGCCGCGCCTGGTGTTCACCGTGATCGACAACTTCTTCGGCGGTGATGGCCGCTACCACGCCCGCATCGAGGGCCGCGACTTCACCGCCACCGAGAATCGCGTGATCCAGATCATGCTGGGCGAGCTGTTCGGCGCGATGGCCGAGGCGTGGGCGCCGGTGCTGGGCCTGCAGTTCGAGTACCAGAACTCGGAGATCAACCCGCAGTTCGCCAACATCGTCAGCCCGACCGAGACAGTGGTGGTGTCGCGCTTCCACGTCGAGCTCGACGGCGGCGGCGGCGAGATCCACCTGACCCTGCCGTACGCGATGGTCGAGCCGATCCGCACCCTGCTCGACGCCGGCGTGCAGAGCGACCGGGTCGACCGCGATGACCGCTGGGCGCAGATGCTGCAGGAGGAGGTGTTCGACGCGGAAGTGAGCTTGAGCTCGCTGCTGCTCGACGCCCAGCTAAGCCTCGGCGAGTTCCTGCGCCTGCGCCCGGGCGACGTGATCCCGGTGCAGCTGCCGGAGCTGGCCACCGTCTATGCCGAAGACGTGCCGGTGTTCCGCGGCCGCTACGGCCAATCCAACGGCCGCAACGCCGTACGTTTCCATGTCCAGGCCGGTCGTCGCGAAAGACGCTCGGCCGGCGACCATTTCCCAGAGAAGAATCCCGCATGAGCCAGCACAGCGATAGCGCGTTCGCCGATACCGCCTCCCGCGTCGAACTTGATCCCCTGCAAAGCGTCGCCGCGGACGGCGGCGAGGTCAACCTCGACATGATCCTCGATGTGCCGGTGACCCTGGCCATGGAAGTCGGGCGTACCCGCATCAGCATCCGCAATCTGCTGCAGCTGAACCAGGGGTCGGTGGTGGAGCTGGACCGTGCCGCCGGCGAGCCGCTGGACGTGTTCGTCAACGGCACCCTGGTCGCGCATGGCGAGGTGGTGGTGATCAACGAGAAGTTCGGCATTCGCCTGACCGACGTGATCAGTCCGGCCGAACGCGTGCGCAAGCTGCGCTGATGGGCGCGCTGGCCCTCATCCTCGTCGCCGCGCCGGCGGCCACGCCGGAATTCAATGCTGCCGGCGAACTCGCGCGCGTGGTGCTGAGCCTGCTGGGCATCATCGGGTTGATCCTGGCTGCCGGCTGGCTCACCCGGCGGATGCAGCGCCGCCATGGCGTGGTCGGGCGGCGCATCCGCTGCGTGGAGACGTTCGCGGTGGGTGCGCGCGAGCGGCTGCTGCTGCTCGATGCCGACGGCAAGCGCCTGCTGATCGGCATGGGACCGGCCGGCATGCGCACGCTGCACGTCTACGACGGCGCACCGGCCGCGCCAGTCGCGGCCGAGCAACCCGCCGTCCCGCCACTGCCTGCGTTCGGCGAGCTGCTGGCGCGCTGGAAGCGTGGCTCATGAGGACGTGGCGCTGGATCGTTGCCGTGTCGCTGCTTCTGCTGTTGCCGCTGGCGGCACTGGCGGCACCGCCGCCGGGCATTCCGCTGGTCAACGTGCAGAACGTGCCGGGGGGCGGCCAGAGCTGGACGCTGTCGCTGCAGGTGCTGGCGCTGATGACGGCGCTGACGGTGTTGCCGGCGATCGCGCTGATGATGACCTCGTTCACCCGCATCATCATCGTGCTCGGTTTCCTGCGCCAGGCGCTGGGCACGCAGTCGACCCCGCCGAACCAGGTGCTGCTGGGGCTGGCGTTGTTCCTCACCCTGTTCGTGATGTCGCCGGTGCTCAATCGCGCCTATGCGGATGGCGTGAAGCCGTACATGGACGGCCAGCTTGCCGCCGAGCTGGCGCTGCCGGCGGCATCGCTGCCGTTCAAGCACTTCATGCTCGACCAGACGCGCGAGGCCGACCTCGCGCTGTTCACCCGGCTGGCCGGCGAAAAGCCCTATGCGGACAAGGCCGACGTGCCGTTCATGGTGGCGATGCCGGCGTTCCTCACCAGCGAGCTGAAGACCGCGTTCCAGATGGGCTTCCTGTTGTTCATCCCGTTCCTGATCATCGACCTGGTGGTGGCCAGCGTGCTGATGTCGATGGGCATGATGATGGTCTCGCCGATGATCATCTCGCTGCCGTTCAAGATCATGCTGTTCGTGCTGGTGGATGGGTGGACGCTGCTGCTCGGGACCTTGGCCGGGAGCTTCTACACATGACCGCGCATCGGCTGGCCGAAGCCGTCGTGGGAGCCCGTTTGCGGGCGATGCTCTGGCGTGTCTCCGCATTCGGAGCGAAGAGCTTTCAAAGCAAGAGCTTTCAAAGCAAGAGCTTTCAGAGCAAAGGCTTTCGTCTGCCTGCGGCAGCCGAGTCACTTTCTCTTTGCGTGGCCAAAGAGAAAGTAACCCAAGAGAAAGGCCACCCCGCTTGCGCGCTTTCCGGGCTCCTGCCCGGAAAGTCCGCGGCCGGGTTACGGGGTTTGTCGACAGGGCATCCTGCCCTGACGCCAAACTGGCCGGCATCCCTGCCTGCCACCCTGCGGGCTGATCCTCCACCCGACCGCCGCTTCAGAGGGGGCCCGGGTAGAGCGGCGGGCCATCCTGGCCCGCACTTTTCAGGAAAGCCAGAGCTAAAGCAGAGCAACAGCAGCGCAGTGCTTTGCTCTGGTGCTGTTGCTTCTGCTTTTGCTTCTGCTCTTGGGCTTCATCACCGAGTGCGGGCCAGGATGGCCCGCTGCTCTGCCCGGGTCCCTTGCGCGGCGGTGAGACGGGGACGACAGGCCGCGCAGCGGGCATCGACAGGGAGGTCGATGCCTTTTCGCCCGGACAGGAGTCCGGTCGAAAAGCCCGGCCCCGGCTCACGGACTTGCCGCCCATGGATGGGCGGCAAGCGCCAAGCGGGGTGTCGTTTTCTCTTGGTTACTTCTCTTTTGGACAAGCAAAAGAGAAGTAACTCGGGCGCCGCAGGCGCACGAAAGCTCTTGCCTCTGCAACTCTCCGATCTGAATAAAGCAAGAGCATCGCGCACGAGTGCGCTCCTACAGTTGCTGGCGCGACAGTTCTGCGCCACTGCTGCGCCGAAGCGTGCCGCCGGAGCCCTCGCATGACCCCCGAATCCATCATGGAAATCGGCCAGCACGCGCTGTACGTGGCGATGCTGGTGGCCGCGCCGCTGCTGCTGACCGCGCTGGCAGTGGGCTTGCTGGTGGGCGTGATCCAGGCGGCCACGCAGATCAACGAGATGACCCTGAGCTTCATCCCCAAGCTGATCGCGATGGCACTGGTGGCGCTGATCGCCGGACCATGGATGCTGCGCCTGCTGGTGCAGTACACCACGCAACTGATCGAGAGCCTGCCGGGCGCGGTCAGATGACGGCGCTGGACCTGGCGCAATTGCCGTCGTGGCTTGGCAGCCTGTTCTGGGCGATCGGCAGGGTGAGCGGGCTGTGCCTGGTGGCGCCGGTGTTCAGCGCGACGGTGGTTTCGGCGCGGATCCGCATCGGCGTGGTGGTGGTGCTGGCGCTGGTGCTGGTGCCGTTGGCGCCGGTGACGATCGATCCGCTCAGCGGCGATGGCGTGGCGACCATGGCTGGACAGGTGCTGATCGGGGCGGCGGTGGGGTTCGTGCTGAAGCTGGTGTTCGAGGCGGTCTCGTTCGGCGGCGAGCTGGTGGGGCAGAGCATGAGCCTGGGTTTTGCCCAGGTGGTCAATCCGCAGGCCGGCGGCAGTTCGAATGTGCTGAGCCAGTTCTACCTGCTGCTGGTGACCTTGCTGTTCCTCGCGATGGACGGCCACTTGCGCCTGATCGCGCTGCTCGCCGACAGTTTCCACAGCCTGCCGCCGGGCGTGCCGGCGATCAACGCCAACAGCTTGCATGCGGTGGTCGGTTTCGCGGCGCAGCTGTTTGCCGGCGCCGTGCGCGTCGCCCTGCCGGCGATGACCTCGTTGCTGGTGGTGAACATCGGTTTCGCCGCGATCAGCCGCGCGGCGCCGTCGATGAACCTGTTCGCGGTGGGCTTTCCGATCACCGTGTCGCTGGGTTTCATCGCCTTGTGGCTGGCACTGCGCAGCCTGCCTGGCGCGTTCGCGGCGCTGCAGGACGATGCCTGGGCGCTGATGCGCAATCTGCTCGGAGGCTGACGCGATGGCCGAGGGCAGCGACCAGGAAAAAACCGAACAACCAACCGAAAAAAAGCAGCGCGAGTCTCGCGAGAAGGGCGAGGTTCCGCGATCGCGCGACCTGTCTGGCGCGATGGTGGTGCTGGCGGGCGTGGCGGCGCTGATGAGCAGCGGGGAGAGCGCCTTCGCGCATGCCCGGCAGATCTTCTCGCTGGGTCTCGGCTATTCGCGCGAGGCGCTGTTCACCGATGTGCTGCCGGGGCGAGTGTTGCTGGCGGCGATGCACGAGGCGTTCAGGCTGTTCGCGCCGGTGGCGCTGGCGACGATGGTGGCCACCCTGATCGCGCCGCTGTTGCTGGGCGGGCTGAATTTCAGCGCGCAAGCGCTGCAGCCGAAGTTCGAGCGGCTCGACCCGATCAAGGGGCTGGGCCGGATCTTCGCCATGCGCGGCTTGGTCGAGCTGGGCAAGGCGCTGCTGAAGCTGCTGTTCATCGGTGCAGTGCTCGGTCTGCTGTTGCGGCACTGGCAGGGCGAGTTGCAGGCCACCGGCCGCGGCTCGGTCATGGCCGGGATAGCGCAGTCGATCGGCCTGCTCGGCCGCGCCGCGCTGTGGTTCGGCTCGATGCTGGCGCTGATCGGTGGCATCGACGCGCTGTACCAGAAGTTCGATCACGGCAAGCGACTGCGCATGACCAAGCAGGAGATCCGCGACGAGATGAAGGAGAGCGACGGCAACCCCGAGATGAAGGGGCGCATTCGCCAGGTGCAGCAGGCACAGTCGCGTCGCCGCATGATGGAAGAACTGCCCAAGGCCGACGTGGTGGTGGTCAACCCGACCCACTTTGCCGTGGCCCTGCGCTACGACGAAGGTCGCACGGGCGCACCGCGGGTGATCGCCAAGGGCGTCGACGTGCTGGCCCAGCAGATTCGCCTGGTGGCGGGCAGTCATCGCATCCCGATGGTCGAGTCGCCGCCGTTGGCACGCGCCTTGTATGCAACCACGGAACTGGGTCGGGAAATTCCCGCGGCGCTATATGTGGCGGTGGCCCAGGTCCTGGCCTACGTCTACCAGCTGAAGCAAGCCGCGGCGCAGGGCGAGACACCACCGGCAGCGCCAACCCCCGAGGTCGACCCCGACCTGATGGGGCCTTATCGCGAGCAATGACGAGTCAAATCCATGACGGGTACGGATGTACTAGGCAACTTCAAGCAGCTGGCGCGACGGGGCATTGGCGCGCCGGTGATGATGCTGGTGATGCTGGCGATGCTGATGTTGCCGGTGCCGCCGTTCCTGCTCGACATGCTGTTCAGCTTCAACATCGCGCTGTCGCTGGTGATCCTGCTGGCGGTGGTCTACGTGATGCGCCCGCTGGATTTCGCGGCATTCCCGACCGTGCTGCTGTTGGCGACGCTGCTGCGGCTGGCGCTGAACGTCGCCTCCACCCGCGTGGTGCTGCTGCACGGGCATGACGGCCCCGGCGCTGCCGGCAAGGTGATCGAGGCGTTCGGCGAGTTCGTCATCGGCGGCAACTACGCGGTCGGCATCGTGGTGTTCGCGATCCTGATGATCATCAACTTCGTGGTGATCACCAAGGGCGCCGGCCGCGTGTCGGAAGTGACCGCGCGCTTCACCCTGGACGCGATGCCCGGCAAGCAGATGGCGATCGACGCCGACCTCAACGCCGGCCTGCTGACCCAGGAACAAGCCCAGGAGCGCCGCCAGGAAGTGCGCGAGGAAGCGGATTTCTATGGCTCGATGGACGGCGCCTCCAAGTTCGTGCGCGGCGATGCCATCGCCGGCATGCTGATCCTGTTCATCAACATCGTCGGCGGCTTCTTCGTCGGCATGATGCAGCACGGCCTGTCGGCCGGCGAGGCGGCCAAGACCTATACCTTGCTGACCATCGGCGACGGCCTGGTGGCGCAGGTGCCGGCGCTGCTGCTGTCGATCGCGGCGGCGATCATCGTGACCCGCGTGTCCAGGTCGCAGGACATGGGCAAGCAGGTGATCGGCCAGGTGTTCGGTCAGCCGAATGCGCTGGCGGTGGCGGCGGCGGTGTTGACGGTGATGGGGCTGATGCCCGGCATGCCGAACTTCGCGTTCCTGCTGCTGGGCGCCAGCTGCGGCGGCGCGGCGTGGCTGCTGCTGAAGCGCGAGCCGCGATACCCGCGCCAAGCTGGCCGAAGTCGATCGCCGAGACAGCCGGTCGCCGCCGCTCCGGCCGAGCGGGTGGAGCTGGGCTGGGAGGACGTCGCCAGCGTCGACCCGCTGGGTCTGGAAGTGGGCTATCGGCTGATTCCGCTGGTCGACGTGCACCAGGGCGGCGAGTTGATGGGGCGGATCAAGTCGGTGCGGCGCAAGTTGTCGCAGGAGCTGGGCTTCCTGGTGCCGGCCGTGCATATCCGCGACAACCTCGACCTTGGCCCGAACACCTATCGGATCACCCTGATGGGCGTGCCGATGGGCGAGGCCGAGGTGCACAACGAGCGCCTGATGGCGATCAACCCGGGCCAGGTGCACGGCACCCTGCAGGGCATCGCCACGCAGGATCCGGCGTTCGGGCTGGAGGCGGTGTGGATCGAGAGCGGGCAGCGCGAGCAGGCGCAGAGCTACGGTTACACCGTGGTCGATCCGGCCACGGTGATCGCCACCCACCTGTCGCACATCCTGCAGGGCCACGCGCACGAGCTGCTCAGCCACCAGGACGTGCAGCAACTGCTCGACCGGCTCGCCGCCAGCGCGCCGAAGCTGGTCGAGGATCTGGTGCCCAGGCGCGTGCCGCTGGGCGTGGTGGTCAAGGTGCTGCAGAACCTGCTGGCCGAGCGGGTGCCGATCCGCAACATGCGCAGCATCGTCGAATCCTTGGCGGAGCACGCCGGGCAGAGTCAGGATCCCGGCGTTCTGACCGCCGCCGTGCGCGTCGCGCTGGGCCGGCAGATCGTGCAGGAGATCACCGGGCTGGGCACCGAGGTGCCGGTGATCACGCTGGCGCCCGAGCTCGAACAGATCCTGCTGGGCTCGCTGTCCGGCGGCGGTGGCGTGGCCGGCGCCGCGGTGGAACCGGGCTTGGCCGACCGCCTGCAACAGAGCGTGGCCGACGCCGCGCGGCGCCAGGAATTGAGTGGGGAACCGGCGGTGCTGCTGGTCGCGCCGCTGTTGCGGCCATGGCTCGCGCGGTTCACCCGCCACGTGGCACAAAACCTGCACGTACTCGCCTACAACGAAGTGCCCGACAACCGTCGGGTACGACTGGTACAGGCATTGGGGCGATGAGAAGCCGGGAGGCGGGAATGCGGATCGGTGAATCGGAACAGCAAGTGACGCCGCGATCCCGCAGCGTGCCCGCTTCTGACGATTTCCCATTCCCGATTCCCGATTCCCGTGCACGGAGCAAGCAATGAAGATCAAACGTTTCGTGGCGCCGGACATGCGCCAGGCGATGCGCGAAGTGCGCGAAGAGCAGGGGCCGGAAGCGGTGATCCTGTCCACGCGCCGGCTGGCCGAAGGCATCGAGCTGGTTGCCGCGATCGATTACGACGAGTCGCTGGTGCGCGAGGCGGTCCGTCACGGCGCACCGCTTGCGGCGCTGCCTGCCGAAGCGGAGGCGACGGCAGCGAAGCCGCGGGTCGACCTGGCCGAAGCTGTCGCATCCCTGCCGCGCCCGCGCGTCGCTACCGTGCCGCCGCCCTTTGTCCGCGGCGAACGACATGCCGGCGATGCGTCCGTTGATGGAGCAGGCCGCCCAGGACACCGCGCAGATGCGCAGCGAACTGGGCAGCCTGCGCGAGATGCTGGAGATGCAGCTGTCCAGCCTGGCCTGGAACGACATGGAACGGCGCCAGCCGCTGCGCGCGCGGGTGCTGCGCGAGATGACGCGGCTGGGGATCGAACCCGACGTGGCGCGGGCGCTGGTCGCCGAGCTGCCCGACCAGATCAACCCCGAACAGGCGCGCTACCTGCCGCTGGGCATGCTCAGCCGCAGCCTGACGGTGAGCGGCCGTGACCTGTCCGGCGACGATCGCGGGGTGGTCGCGCTGGTCGGGCCGACCGGCGTGGGCAAGACCACCACCATCGCCAAGCTGGCGGCGCGCGCGGTGATGCGCCATGGCGCCGACCAGGTGGCGCTGGTCAGCACCGACCACTACCGCATCGGTGCCGCCGCGCAGCTGGAACATTACGGCCGGCTGCTCGGCGCCCGGGTGTATCCGGCCTACGACGCGCAAAGCCTGCGCAAGGTGCTTGAGATGCTGCGTGGCAGCCACACCGTGCTGATCGATACCGCCGGCGTCGCCGGCAGCGACCCGCGGCTCAACCAGCAACTGGACATCCTCGCCGACGCCAGCGACCTGCGCGCCTGTCTGGTCCTGGCGGCGAACGCGCAGTCGCAGGCGCTGGACGAGGCAGTGCGCGCGTACCTGCCGCTGAAGCCGCACGCCTGCATCCTGACCAAGCTGGATGAAGCCCCGGCACTGGGCGGCGCGCTGTCGGTGCTGATCCGCCATCGGCTGCCGCTGGACTACACCACCGACGGCCAGCGCGTGCCCGAGGATATCGCGGCGGCGGATGCGCGCGTGCTGGTATGCCGCGCCGCGCAGTCGCTGAAAAGCCCGGCGCCTGACGACGGCATGATGGCCGAACGCTTCGGCCTGGCGGTGGCCAGCGCATGAGCGGAGTATTGGCAATGGATCAGGCTTCCGGATTGAAGCAGATGATGTCGGCCATGAACGGCCAGCCCGCGGCGGATCTACCGTCCGCCCACCAGGCCAGCAGCCTGCTGAACACTGCGCCCGATACGCGCCGGCATTGCCGCACCATCGCCGTGGCCGGCGGCAAGGGCGGCGTCGGCAAGAGCACGGTGGCGGTGAACCTGGGCATGGCGCTGTCGGTGGCCGGGCATGACGTGGTGCTGCTGGATGCCGACATGGGCCTGGCCAATGTCGACGTGATGCTGGGCCTCACGCCGTCGCGCCACATCGGCCACCTGCTCGACGGCGAGTGCACGCTGGACGAACTGATGCTGCCCGCGCCACGCGGCCTGCGGGTGGTGCCGGCCGGTTCCGGCGCGCGCCGGCTGGCGCAACTGGACAACGGCGAGCACGCGGCGATCATCCGCGCCTTCGACGAACTGGCGCGGCCGCCGCGAATACCTGCTGGTGGATACCGCCGCCGGCCTCTCGGACAACGTGACGATGTTCGCCGCCGCCGCGGCCGAGGTGATCGTGGTGGTGTGCGACGAACCGGCTTCGCTGACCGACGCCTACGCGCCTGATCAAGGTGCTCAGCCGCGATTTCGGCGTGCGCCGCATCCGCATGGTCGCCAACATGGTGCGCAACGAGGGCGATGCGCGCCGCTGCATCAGAAGCTGTCGCGGGTCAGCGACCGCTTCCTCGAGGTGGTGATCGAATTCGGCGGCTTTGTGCCGCATGACGAACGCCTGCGCCAGGCCATCCGCCGGCAGTGCGCGGTGGTCGACCTGTGGCCGTCCAGCCATTCCGCGCTGGCATTCAAGCAATTGGCGGGTGCGGTCGATAATGGGTGGAACCCGATCGCGCGGGTCTCGACCGGATTGCTTTTTTTGGCGGCCGGACAACACCGGTAGGTGGAGTGCCGAGATGAGCGTGGCTTCGGAATATCTGCAACTCTCCCGCGAGAGTGCCGACGAACTGGTGCGTCGGCACGCGCCGCTGGTCCGGCGGATCGCCTATCACCTGATGGGGCGGTTGCCGGCCAGCGTCGACGTGGGTGACCTGATCCAGGCAGGAATGATCGGTTTGCTGGAGGCGGCACGCCACTTCGCCCTCGACCGCGGGGCCAGTTTCGAGACGTATGCGGGCATCCGCATCCGTGGCGCCATGCTGGACGAATTGCGCCGCACCGACTGGACTCCGCGCTCGGTGCATCGCAAGACCCGCGAAGTGGCCGAGGTGATCCGCCAGATCGAAACCGAAACCGGGGCCGAGGCCGACGACGCCGAAGTCATCCGGCGGCTCGGCATCAGCGCGGAGGAGTACCACCAGGTGCTCGCCGACGCGGCCTGCGTACGCCTGCTCAGCCTCACCGCGTCGGACGATGGCGAGGAAGGCACGGTGCTCGACGTCGTCGACGAAAGCAGCCTGGGGCCGCCCGAAAACATCGAGCGCGACGGCATGCGCGATGCACTGGCCGAGGCGATCGGCGGCCTGCCCGAGCGCGAGCAGCTGGTGATGTCGCTTTACTACGAGCAGGAATTGAACCTCAAGGAGATCGGTGCCGTGCTCGGAGTGAGCGAGTCGCGCGTCTGCCAGATCCATGGGCAGGCGGTCATCCGGCTGCGCGCACGACTCACCGGCTGGCGCAGTTGATCCAGTAACCCCTTACATTCCCGCGGCCGGAGCTCGGCCGGTAGTGCAAGTGGAGAAAGCGTTTGGACAAGAACATGAAAATCCTGGTGGTGGACGATTTTTCCACCATGCGACGGATCGTCCGCAACCTGCTGGTCGAGCTGGGTTTCAGCAATCCGCTGATCCAGGAGGCCGACGACGGCGAGAGCGCGATGGCGATGCTGCGCAACCAGCCGTTCGACCTCGTGGTGACCGACTGGAACATGCCCAACATGACCGGCATCGACCTGCTGCGCGCGATCCGCGCGGAGGCGGCACTGAAAGGCATGCCGGTGCTGATGGTCACCGCCGAGAACAATCGCGACCAGATCATCGCCGCCGCGCAGGCCGGCGTGAACGGCTACATCGTCAAGCCGTTCACCGCGGTCACCCTCAAGGAAAAGCTCACCAAGATCTTCGAACGGATCGCCGCCAGCGGAGCCAGCGCATGAACGTCACTGCCCCCGCCGCGATCGACGATGCGCTGCCTGCCGAACTGCGCGACCTGCTGAACAGTCCCGACGGCCCGGCGTTCGAGCAGGCGCTGGACGTGATGGTGCGCCAGCGCGAGCAGCGCCTGTTCCGCGCGCTCGGCCAGCTTGCCCGCGACCTGCACGATGCAGTGCGCCGGCTCGGCGGCGAACTGGCCCAGGAAGGCGTGCCCGGCATCGTGGCCGACGCGCGCCAGCATCTGCAGGACGCGCTGGAGATGAGCGCGCAGGCGGCGCATCGCAGCCTCGATTTCGCCGAGCGCATGCGGCCCCAGGCGGAATCGCTGACCCACAACGCCGGCCAGGTGCTCGAGTGGACGAACGGCAACGACCCCGCCGCCGTGCTGGCGCGCGAGGCCGTGACGTTTGCCGGCAGCTGCCGCGACGGCCTGGCCGACATGGTGCTGGCGCAGTCGTGGCAGGACCTGACCGGACAGCGCATCAAGAAGGTCGCCAGCTTCATCGGCACGGTCGAATCGTCGCTGCTGGAGCTGGTGCGCCTGACCGGCGCGCTGGCCGGCGGCGAGGCGCCGGTGGGCGCGGTCAAGGTGTCCAGCCAGGACGATGCCGACCGCCTGCTCAGCGAATTCGGGTTTTGAAGGCCGGCCCGCGGTGAATGCGGAATTCGACAGCGAGCTGCGCCAGGATTTCCTGGTCGAGGCCGGCGAACTGCTGCAGCGCCTGGGCGAGCAGCTGGTCGGACTGGAAACGGCGCCGGGCGACGGCGAGTTGCTGAATGCGGTGTTCCGCGCGTTCCACACCGTCAAGGGCGGCGCCGGGTTCCTGGCGTTCGAGCCGATGGTGGTGCTGTGCCATCACGCCGAGGACCTGCTCAACGAGGCCCGCAACGGCCACGTGCTGCTGGGTGCCGTCCACATGGATGCGCTGCTCGAGGCACTCGACCTGCTCAATGACATGATGGCGGCGGTGGGCGCCGACGCGCCGCTGGGCATGCCGCCGCCGGCGCTGCTGGAATCGCTGTTGCCGGGAACCCGGCCGGCGCCGCTGGTCGTGCCGCTCGCCGCCCCGGTTGTGCCGGCGGCCACGGCAGATGGCGGCGCGATCGACGACAGCGAGTTCGAGGCGCTGCTGGACAGCATGTACGGCACCGCCGCCCCCGGCACCGTCGCGCCGGCGGCGTTGCCGGCCGCGCCCGCAACCGCCGCGGCGATCGACGACGACGAATTCGAGGCATTGCTGGACGCGTTGCACGGCAAGGCCGGCCAGCCGGTCGCGACGCCTCCGACCGGCAACGCCGCGGTCGCGCCGAAGCCCGCCGTGCCTGCGCCCGCTGCACCGGCGGCGACGCCTCATGCGGCGCCGGCGGAGAACACCGTGCGGGTCGATACCGCGCGCCTGGATGTGCTGGTCAACCATGCCGGCGAACTGGTGCTGGTGCGCAACCGCTTGCTCAGCCTGGCCGCGCGCGACGGCAGCGAGGTCCTGGTCGCCGCGGCCAATGAGCTGGACCGGGTCACCGACGAATTGCAGACCGCCGTCATGGGCATGCGCATGCAGCCGGTGGGCCGGCTGTTCCAGCGCTTCCCGCGGATCGTGCGCGACCTGGCGCGCCAGCTCGGCAAGGAAGTGGAACTGGTGCTGGAAGGCGAGGGCACCGACCTCGACCGCAGCCTGGTCGAGGCGCTGGCCGATCCGTTGATCCACCTGTTGCGCAACGCGATCGATCACGGCGTGGAGATGCCGGACGAGCGCGAACTTGCCGGCAAGCCGCGCAAGGGCCGCGTATGCCTGTCGGCCAGCCAGCGCGGCGAACGCATCGTGATCGCGGTGCACGACGACGGGCGCGGCATGGATCCGGACATCCTGCGCCGCAAGGCGGTGGAGAAGGGCGTGGTCGATGCCGTGCAGGCCTCGCGGCTGAGCGATGGCGAATGCTACGAGTTGATCTTCCGCCCCGGCTTCAGCACCGCTGCGGCGGTCTCCGACATCTCCGGTCGCGGCGTCGGCATGGACGTGGTGAAGACGCGCGTGGCCGAGCTCGGCGGCACCCTGCGGGTGCACTCGAGCCTGGGCCGGGGCAGCGAGCTGGAGCTGACCGTGCCGCTGACCCTGGCGGTGCTGCGCGTGTTGATGGTGCGCGTGGATGCGCGCCTGCTCGCGCTGCCGATGGGCAACGTGGAGGAGGTCTTCGAGCTCGACGACGACCAGGACTGCCTGCTGGACGGGCGCCTGGTCGCCCGCCATCGCGGCCGCGCCTTGCCGCTGGTCAACCTGGTCGGCTGGGCCGGAGCGGTGGCAGCCGCGGGCCGGCATGTGGTGGTGCTGCATATCGGCCACCAGCGGCTGGGCTGCCTGGTACACGAGGTGCTCGGTCGCGAGGACGTCATCGTCAAGCCGCTCGGCCCGTTGTTCGACGGCGTGCCGGGCATCGCCGGGGCCACCGTCACCGGCGACGGCCGGCTGGCGCTGGTGATGGACCTGGCGGGCGTGGCCAGCGATGCCGGGCAACTTTCCACTTCGCTGCAACTGACTGGCTGATCGGCATGGATCTGGTAAGCATCATCGGCACCATTCTGGCCTTCCTGGTCATCATCGTCGGCACCGTCCTGAAGGGCTCCAACGTCGGCGCGCTGTGGAATGCCGCGGCGTTCGTGATCGTCTTTGCCGGCACGGCCGCCGCCCTGCTGGTGCAGAACCAGGGCAAGGTACTCAAGCACGCGTGCAAGATGCTGTCGATGGTCTACCGGCCGCCGCGTCACCAGCCGAGCGACCTGATCAGCCGGATCGTCGGCTGGAGCGAGATCTCGCGCCGGCAGGGCCTGCTCGGGCTGGAGCCGCAGATCGAGGCGGAAGTCGACCCGTTTGTCAGCAAGGGGTTGCAGCTGCTGGTCGACGGCAGTGAGCCGGATGCGATCCGCAGCGTGCTGGAGGTGGACCTGGAAACCCGCGAGTCGATCGACCTTGCGGCCGCCAAGGTATACGAGATGGCCGGCATCTACTCGCCCACGCTGGGCATCATCGGCGCGGTGATGGGGCTGATGGCGGTGATGCAGAACCTGGCCGATCCGAGCAAGCTCGGTCACGGCATCGCCGCGGCCTTCGTGGCCACCATCTACGGCGTGGCGCTGGCCAACCTGTTCATGCTGCCGATGGCGGCGCGACTGAAGGGCCTGATCAGCAAGCAGACGCAGATGCGCGAGATCCTGATCGAAGGCCTGGTGTCGATCGCCCAGGGCGACAACCCGCGGCAGATCGAATCGCGCCTGCAGGGTTACGTGGCATGAGAAAGCGCAAGCACGAGGAGCATGCCAATCACGAGGCCTGGGCGATCCCCTACGCCGACCTGATGACCTTGCTGCTCGCGTTTTTCGTCGTGATGTATGCGGTCTCGGTCGTCAACGAAGGCAAGTTCCGGGTGATGTCCGAATCGCTGATCGAGGCGTTCAACGGCTCCAGCCAGGCGATCGCGCCGTTGCCGCCGACCCAGGTCCGGCCGCACAACGTCGCGCCGGCGATCGCCGCGCCGGCCGGCAAGTCGGGTTCGTCGATCGTGCCGATCGCGGTGCCGATCCCGCCGCATCCGGTGCCGGTGACTGGCGGCAAAGGCCGCGAGGCGGGCCGCCCGTCGAAGCAGCAGGAGAACCTGGGGCGCATCGAGGATCAGGTGCGCAAGGCGTTGCAGCCGCTGATCGACCGCAAGCTGGTAGTGGTGCGGCACAATCCGGACTGGCTGGAGATCGAGATCCGCACCGATATCCTGTTCCCGAGCGGCGTGGCGCAGCTGTCCGATCCGGCCAATGCGGTGCTGCGCGATCTGGCGGCGATCCTGACCCGGTTCGCCAACCCGCTGCGCGTGGAGGGCTTCACCGACGACATGCCGATCAGCAATGCGTTGTACCCGTCGAACTGGGAGCTGTCGGCGGCGCGGGCGGCCAGCGTGGCCCGCCTGTTTTCCGCGAGCGGGATCGAGCCCGCGCGGCTCGGCATCATCGGCTGGGGCGAAATGCGCCCGATCGCCGACAATGCCACCATGGAAGGCCGCAACCAGAACCGGCGGGTCTTGGTGGTGGTGATGAGCGATCGCCCGGAAGCCCAGCGCGACCACACCATCCCCGAGCGCGTCGATGAAATATCCGGGTTGGCGGCCTCGCCGGCACCGGCGGTCGAGGTGCTGCCCACCGTACGCGTCACCAGTGGCGGCGCCGGCGCGCCGGCCCCCTTGGCAGGCGACGCCGAAAGCCCCGCATTGTCAAACGCCGCCAACGCGGGCGGAACGATCCGCCAGGCCGGCCCGAGCAAGTGAATCCGATGAGCGCATCCCTTGAGCGTGGAGTAGAAGCATGAGTGCCGCCGCCCCTGCATCCGCATCCCGCGCTCAGCACTGGCTGTCGTTCCGTATCGGCGCGCAGCTGTATGCGGCGCCGCTGGACGATGTCAGCGAAGTCATCCGCGATGGCGACTTGACGCCGGTGCCGGGCGCCGCCCCCGACCTGCTGGGCGTGCGGCATCTGCGCGGGCGCATCGTGCCGGTCATGGACGGGCGCCGCCGGCTGGGCCTGCCCGTGCTGCCGGCGGCGAACCCGGCCACGGTGCGGGTTGTGATGCTGTCGCACGCGAGCCAGCGGGTCGGCCTGCGGGTGGATGCTGTCGGCGAACTGCTGCGCAGCGACGGTATCGACATCGCGCCGCCGCCGCCGGGACGAGCCAGCCGCGACGACGACCCGGTCAGCGGCGTGCTGGCCTGGCAAGGCGGCTTCGTGGCCCTGCTCGATGTCCGCCGGCTGTGCCGGGCGGCCGATGGGGACGGCCATGTGGCTTGAGCTCGGCGTGGGTGTCCTGCTGCTGCTGGCGCTGGCGCAGTCGGCGCTGCTGTTCCATGGCTGGCGCCAGCTGCGCGAACTGCAACGGCGGGTCGCCGCACTGTCGCATGGCGCGGCGTATGCCTGCACCGATGTGCCGACCTCGATGCTGGTGACGGCGCTGGGGCGGCTGGAGCGTCAGGTCGGCCGGATCGAGCAGCAACCGCCGCCGACCCGGCAGTCCTACGAACTGGCCCAGCAACTGGCGCGCGAAGGTGCCGACGTGGAGCAATTGGTCAGCCGCTGCGGGTTGTCGCGCGACGAGGCGAGGCTGGTCCTGCAGATGCATCCGGCCAATCCCTGAGCGCGATGGATCCTGGCGCACGGCGTGGCACCGGTTGATCCGGGCGGGTCACTCTTCGGCGGCGTCGTAGACCGCGGCCAGCACCGAGGCGGCCGCCGCATAGAGCAGGGCCGGCACGTCGTCGCGCAGACGTAGTGACGCCAGCAAGCCGGCGACCTGGGGGTCGTGATGCAGCGGCAGGCCCAGCGCCTGTGCGCGTGCCAGCAGGGCTTCCAGCGACTCGGGCGGCATCGCCTTGATCTCTGCGTGGTTGCCGCTGGCCAGTCGCAGGCTGACCCGGCGCGGAGCCGGTGGCGTATTCATGCGGTGGCCTGCAACAGCACGGAGCTGTGCCGACCCAGCGGCTGCGGCAAGCCGACCTGGCAGCTCAACTGGTCGAGCAGGACGCCGCAGGCGGCCAGCCGCTGGCGCAGCGGGCCGAACTGGCGTTCCAGCCGCTGCGCGGTTTCCGCCTGTTCGGCCCACAGGCGCACCACCAGCCGCGGTTCGCGCAGTTGCAGCTCGCCCTGCAGCGGGCCCAGGGCCGGCAGGTCCAGCGCGAAGCCGAGCGTCCAGCCTTGGGTGCCGTCGGCGAGATCGGCGGTGAACTCCAGCTGGATCTGCAACACGTCGCGCCCATCCTCGCCCTGCAGTGGAATCTCGATCATCCAGGCGGGCAACGGGCTGGCGCTGGCCTCCAGCTGGGCCACTTCCACCCGGGCCAGCGCAGCCTTCACGTCACCATGCAGGCGATCCAGCAACGGATCCGCGCCATCGTCGGCGGGCGCCAGCGGCAACGGCAAGCGCGGCTGTGCCTGCACCCCGCGCTGCAACAGCGGCGGTGCGGCATCGCCGCGGTTCGCCGCCGGCGGCGCCGGCGCGCGCCGGTCGAGCAGCGCAGCCAGGCGCAGCAGGGCGCCTTTCCAGTCGTCCTCGGCCAGCGCCGCCAGGTTGCCGTGCGGGCCGGCCAGCCTGGACTCGAAGAACAGGCCGCTGCGATTGATGGCTTCGCGCAGGCCTTCGCCGCGAGTGATTTCGGCGGGGGTGCGCAGTGATTGCTCAAGCAAGGCCAGCGCCGCGCGCAGCTCCGGCGGCAACTGGCGCAGCACTGGCCGCTGGGCCAGCGCGCCCAGCGTGGCCAGCAACGGCGCGTAGCCATTCTGCTGGGGCAGGCGCTCGCGCAGGACGCGCTGGAAGGTCGGGTCGGCGGGATGCGACAGCACCTCCAGTTGCGGTTGCGTGCCCAGGCTCAGTACCCGCACCTGGAACTGCGCCGGCAATTGGCTGCCGGACACGTCCGCCTCCACCGTGAGCGCGCCGATCTGCAGCACTTGCAGGCCGTGCGGGTTCACGCCCAACGGCCGCGCCGACAGCACGGTGCCAATGCGCCAGCTTTGCGCGGTGGTGCCGGAAGCGGCACCGGCCCAGGTAAGGGCGGCCAGGCTGGTCGGTTGGATGATCAAGTCGGTTCCTGCACGCGTGCCGTGGGTGCGAGTGGGGTCGTCCAGAAGGACATCGGCCGCGCGCGGGCGAACTTGAGCCGCGGCCGGTGCCGGATGCGGGGAAGAATTGCTGTCGATGCCGCTAAAGCGATCGCGCCGGCCGCCGATAAGCCCTCGTCAGCGCCAATGGGCGCGAGTGGAGCGGCGGCATGGCCGGCAAACGGGCGGCGAGGCAGAAAGACGACGGACAGCAACCGGCGGCGAATGGCGCGGCCGTGGTGGTACTGCCCCCGGATTGCCGCATCGCTGCCCAGGTCGCGCTGAAAGCGGAACTGCTTGGCGCGCTGGAGAGCAGCGCCATCGTGCTGCTGGACGGCAACCAGGTGGAGCGCGTCGACACCGCGGCCCTGCAGTTGCTGGTCTTGTTCCGGCGCGAACTTCAGGCCCGCGGCGGCACGCTGGACTGGCGTGGCGCGAGCGGGGCTCTCAACGAGGCAGCCGGCCTGCTCGGGCTGGCTCAGGTACTGGAACTGCCGGCCGCAGGGCTGGCTTGAACGAGGTGGCAGCATGGCAAAGATTCTTGCAGTAGACGATTCGGTTTCGATGCGCGGCATGGTGGCGTTCACCCTGCGCGGCGCCGGGCATGAGGTGGCCGAGGCCGAAAACGGCCAGCTGGCGCTGGATGTGGCGCGCGCCAGTTCGTTCGACCTGGTGCTGGCCGACGTCAACATGCCGGTGATGGACGGCATCGCGATGGTGCGCGAACTGCGCGCGATGGATGCCTACAAGGGCGTGCCGATCCTGATGCTGACCACCGAATCGCACACCGACAAGAAGATGGAAGGCAAGGCCGCCGGCGCCACCGGCTGGCTGGTCAAGCCGTTCGATCCGGAACAGCTGCTGGCGACCGTCAAGCGCGTGCTGGGCTGAGCGCGGAGAGCAAGCCCATGGCCAACGCCGCGCTGGCGCAGTTCCAACAGGTATTCATCGAGGAGAGCCTGGAAGGGCTCGACACGATGGAATCGTCGCTGCTCGCGCTGGACGACGGCGGCCACGCGGAGCTGGTGCACACCATTTTCCGCGCGGCGCATTCGATCAAGGGCGGCGCGGCCACCTTCGGCTTTCCGGAGATATCCTCGTTCACCCACGAGGCGGAGTCGCTGCTGGACGAGGTGCGCGGCGGCAAGCGCGCCATCGACGGCGGCATCATCGAACTGCTGCTGCGCACGGTGGACTGCCTGCGCGGCATGTTCGCCCGGGCGCGGGCGGGCGAGCCGCTCAACGACGCGGTGGCCGAGGGCCTGCGTGGCGAGCTGGCTGCGGCGATGGGCCGCGGCGTGGCGACCGACGCGCCGCAGGCGCGACGGCCGACGGACCAGGCCGACGCCTGGTCGATCCGCTTCCGCCCGCATCCGGGCATGCTGGTCGGCGGCAATGATCCGCTGCGGCTGATCCGCGAGCTGGCCGCGCTGGGCGAGCTGGCGGTGAGCGCCGAGCTGGACCGCCTGCCGGCGCTGGACAGGCTCGATCCGGCCGAGTGCCATCTCGGCTGGACCATCGAACTGGCGGGACCGGCGAAGCGCGCGGACATCGCTGCGGTGTTCGACTGGGTCGAGGGCGAGTGCGAACTGGCGATCGAGCCGAGGCACGTGGCGGCGCCTGCTGCCGCCACGCCTGTCGCAGCCGCAGTGCCCGCTGCTGCGGCGCCGGTGGCGGACGTCGCCGCTGCCCGTGCGCAGCGCGAGACCGGCACCGAGTCCAGCACGGTGCGCGTGGCGATCGACAAGATCGACGGCCTGATCAACCTGGTCGGCGAACTGGTGATCACCCAGTCCATGCTCGACACCTTCCGCGACGGCGTCGACGCGTCGCGCCTGGCGCTGCTCGAGCAGGGGCTGGCACAGCTGGCGCGGCACACGCGCGAGCTGCAGGAAAGCGTAATGGGCATCCGCATGCTGCCGATCGCCTCGGTGTTCAACCGCTTCCCGCGGATGGTGCGCGACATCAGCCAGAAGGTCGGCAAGCAGGTGCGACTGGAGCTGGTCGGCGAGCACACCGAACTGGACAAGACGGTGCTGGAGAAGATTGGCGACCCGATGGTGCACCTGGTGCGCAACGCCATCGACCACGGCCTGGAACTGCCCGCACAGCGTCGCGCGGCGGGCAAGGGCGACACCGGCACCCTGCGGCTGGAGGCCTCGCACCGCGGCGGCAACATCGTGGTCGAGGTGAGCGACGACGGCGCCGGCCTCAACCGCGAGGCGATCGTGGCGAAGGCGGTGCAGCGTGGCCTGATCGCCAGCGGCGAGGGCCTCAGCGACGGGGCGGTGGCCGACCTGATCTTCCAGCCCGGCTTCTCCACGGCCGCGGTCACCACTGACCTGTCCGGTCGCGGCGTCGGCATGGACGTGGTCCGCCGCAACGTGGCCGACCTTGGCGGCACGGTGACGATCCGCAGCACGCAGGGCAAGGGCAGCGTGTTCACCATCACCCTGCCGCTCACGCTCGCCATCATCGACGGCCTCACCGCCGCGGTGGGCGACGAGCATTACATCGTGCCGCTGGTGTCGATCGTCGAGTCGATCCAGCTGAAGCAGGAGGCGATCCGCACCGTCGCCGGCGGCGGCGAGCTGTTCCGCTTCCGCGGCGAGTACCTGCCGGTGATCCGCCTGCACGAGCTGTTCGGCTGCCCGGACGCGGTGCGGGCAATCGACGAAGGCCTGCTGATCGTGGTGGAGGGTGAAGGCGTGCGGGTGGGCCTGTTCGTCGACGGCCTGATCGGCCAGCAGCAGGCGGTGGTGAAGTCGCTGGAGGCGAATTACCAGCGCGTCAACGGCGTCTCCGGCGCCACCATCCTGGCCGACGGCTCGGTCGCGTTGATCGTCGACGTCGCCGGGTTGATCCGCCTGCAGAGCCGCCGCAAGGCGGCCTGAACCATTTTTCGCCGTACCGGCACCGCCGTGCGCGAACGCACCATCCGGCATTCAAGAAACCGGCACGGCAGCCGATAGCCCTTGCAGGGCAATGGGGACAGCACGTTCCCGCGGAACGCACATGAGTCAATCAGCCAACACTGCAGCCGCATCCGCCGCCGAGACGGCGGCGCCGGTGCAATACCTCACGGTGAACCTGGCGCACGAGGAGTACGGGATCGACATCCTGGCGGTGCGCGAGATCCGCGGCTGGACGCCGGTGACGCGCATCCCGCAGGCGCCGCACTACGTGCTCGGCGTGCTCAACCTGCGCGGCGCGATCGTGCCGGTACTCGACCTGCGCCTGCGCTTCGGGCTGGTGCGCGAGGAATACAGCGCGACCACCGTCACCGTGGTCATCACCGTCGCCGGGCGCCATTTCGGCGTGGTGGTGGATGCCGTCTCCGACGTGCTCGACGTCGCCGCCGGCGACGTGCGGCCGGTGCCCGACATGGGCACCACCGTGGATACCGAATACCTCAAGGGGCTGACCTCGGTCGCCGAGCGGATGGTGCTGCTCCTTGATGTGGACAGATTGTTGCAGCCGCAGGACGCGCAGATGCTGGAAGCCGCCTTGCCCGCGGCCGCCGACGTACAAGCCGTGGCCTGACAGGAACACCCCATGAAGATGCCCTCACTCAAGTTCAAGATCCCCGCCCTCACCGTTCGTGGCCGCCTGCGCCTCGTGATCGGAATGCTCCTGTTGATGCTGGTCGGCGGCGCCGTCATCGGCCTGGGCTCGATGCAGCTGCAGAACGAGGGCATGCGCAGCATGTACGAGGAGGCGTTGATGCCCAGCGACCTGGTCAACACCATGCGCGTGCGTTCGCTGATGTCCTTCGTGGAGCTTGGCGAGGCTGCCGCGAACGTCGGCAAGGCCGACCAGGTCAAGCAGAAGCTGGCCCAGGTGGACAAGTACCAGCAGGAGATCGCGGTGCTCCGCAAGCAGCTGGACGCGATCCCGCGCAGCGTCGCCGTGGCCGAAAAGGTCAAGGCTTACCGAGACACCGACGGCGACTACACGGCCGCGCTGAAGGACATGACCGACGCGCTCCTGCAGGGCGACGCCGGCGCCAGCGACCTGCTGGAACTGCAGGTGCGCCCACTGCTGATGGACCGTCAGGCGCGCATGGCCGACCTGGTCGCGGCACAGGACGCCGACGCGCTGGCGCTGTTCCAGGCGCAGAGCAGCCGCTTCCGGCTGATCCGCGCGGTCAGCATCGTTGCCCTGGTGCTCGGCGCGTCCTTCGCGCTGCTGGTCGCCACGCTGGTGATCCGCAAGATCGTGCAGACCCTCAACCATGCCGTGCTGGTGGCCCACGAGATCGCCGGCGGCAAGCTCGGCCACCGCATCGAGGTGGGCCGCATGGATGAGCTGGGCCGGCTGCTCGACGCCTTCCGCACGATGGACGAGCGTCTCAGCGCCATCGTCGGCGAGGTGCGCCATGGTTCCGGCGCGGTGAGCACGGCGGCGCAGCAGATTGCGCGCGGCAACGACGACCTCAGCCAGCGCACCCAGGAGCAGGCGTCGAGCCTGGAGGAAACCGCCTCGTCGATGGAGGAGATGACCTCCACCGTGAAGCAGAATGCCGAGAACGCCAGCCACGCCAACCAGCTGGCCCGCGGCGCCCGCGAGCAGGCCGAGCGCGGCGGCGAAGTGGCGGCGCAGGCGGTCATCGCGATGAAGGAGATCAATTCCTCCAGCCGCAAGATCGCCGACATCGTGAGCCTGATCGACGAGATCGCGTTCCAGACCAACCTGCTGGCGCTGAACGCGGCGGTGGAGGCGGCGCGCGCCGGCGAACAGGGGCGCGGTTTCGCGGTGGTTGCCACCGAAGTGCGCCACCTGGCCCAGCGCAGCGCGGGCGCGGCGAAGGAAATCAAGGGCCTGATCAACGACAGCGCGGAGAAGGTGAGTGCCGGCTCGGAGCTGGTGAACCAGTCCGGCAAGGCGCTGGCGGAGATCGTCGAGAGCGTGAAAAAGGTCACCGACATCGTGGCCGAGATCGCCGCGGCCAGCCAGGAGCAGTCCGCCGGCATCGACCAGGTCAACAATGCAGTGATGCAGATGGACGAGATGACCCAGCAGAACGCCGCGCTGGTCGAGGAGGCCGCGGCGGCCGCCCGTGCCATGCATGAGCAGGCCGGCGAACTGGCCCAGCAGGTCGGCTTCTTCCAGTTGGGCGAAAGCGGTGCGGCGGCGCCGCCTGCACCGGTGCGGGCGAAGGCCGCGGCAGTCGAGGCCGGGGCGCTGTTCGCCGCGGTGCGCGGCGCTGCCCCAGCGCCCGTCCGTCCGCTGCGCGCTGCGGTCGAAACCGCCAGCGAATCAGGCGCGTGGAAGGAATTCTGAAGTGAGTGCGGTGCCCGGCATGTTTGACCACAACGGCACTGTCCCGGGCGACGGCGGCCCGCTGCTGGGCGATGCCGACTTCCAGTACCTGCGCGCCTTCGTTCTCGAGCACTGCGGTATCGCGCTGGGCGAACACAAGCGGCAGCTGGTGCAGGGGCGCCTGTTCCGGCGACTGCGCGCGCTGGGCCTGCCGAATTTCGGCAGTTACTGCGAGTTGTTGCGACGTGACCCGAACAGCGAACTGGGCGAACTGGCCAGCGCCATCAGCACCAACGTGACGGCGTTCTTCCGCGAGGGGCATCATTACGATCTGCTGGCCGATGAGCTGTTGCCGCGCTGGCTGCGCGAACGGCGTCGCGACAGCGACCGCCTGCGGATCTGGTCGGCGGGCTGTTCCACCGGCGAGGAGCCCTACGCACTGGCGATGGTGCTGGCCGAGGCGATCGAGCAGGGCGGCAGCCGGCTGGACGCGAAGATCCTGGCCACCGATCTGTCGCCGCAGGCGCTGGAGACCGCGCGCAGGGGCGTGTACCCGCTGGAGCGCCTTGCCGGCATCAGCCCGGAGCGTTGCCGGCGCTGGATGCTGCGTGGTGCCGGCGAGTACGAAGGACTGGCCTGCGTGCATCCGCGCTTGCGCGAGCTGGTGACCATCGAGCCGCTCAACCTGCTGCATCCGTGGCCGATGCGCGGGCCGTTCGATGCGATCTTCTGCCGCAACGTGGTGATCTACTTCGACCAGCCGACCAAGCGACGGTTGTTCCAACGCTACGCGGAGCTGCTGCCGACGGGCGGCTACCTGTTTCTCGGCCATTCCGAATCGCTGCACGGCATCAGCGACGAATTCGAGCTGATCGGGCGCACCGTCTACCGGAAACTCGGCTGATGGCCAAGGTGAGCAACCTGAGGCCGGGCCAGGCTGCGGCACTGCCGGGTTTCGAACACCTGCACCGGTACTGGGACCCGGTGCAATCGCGGGTGACGGTGAAGGTATTGCCGGGCGATTTCTATGTCAGCACCCAGGACGAACTGCTCACCACCGTGCTCGGCTCCTGCGTATCGGCCTGCATCCACGATCCGCGCCGCGGCATCGGCGGCATGAACCACTTCATGCTGCCCGAACCGCGCGGCGAGCGCGATGGCTGGACCTCGACCATCGGCCGCGCGGCGCGCTACGGCAGCGACGCGATGGAGCAGCTTATCAACGCGATCCTCGTTGCCGGTGGCCAGCGCGCCGATCTGCAGGTCAAGATATTCGGCGGTGGCCGGGTACTGTCCCAGCTGACCGACATCGGCCAGCGGAATATCGAGTTTGTGCAGCGCTACATCGCCACCGAGAAGTTGAACCTGTGTGCCTCGGATCTCGGCGATGTGTACCCCCGGCAATTGCAGTTCTTTCCCGACAGCGGCCGCGCGCGCGTGCGCATGCTGCGCCGCCATGACGACGTGGCGCTGGTGGCCGACGAGCGCGTATACCTCAAGCGTTTGGCAAATGACCCGATAAAGGGTGAGGTCGAGCTTTTCTAGCGGTGGCTTCGGCCCCGCGGAAGCCGGCGAGCCCACCGTCGATGCGGCGCGGCTCGAGTTTCCTGCAGGTGAGATGGATGGCAATGGAAAGAGTGCGTGTTCTGGTGATCGACGATTCGGCGTTGGTGCGCAAGCTGATGACGACGATGCTTGCCTGCGATCCCGCGATCGAGGTGGTCGGCACCGCCGCCGACCCGCTGATCGCGCGCGAGAAGATCAAGCAACTCGATCCGGACGTGCTGACGCTGGACGTCGAGATGCCGCGCATGGACGGGCTGACGTTCCTGGAAAACCTGATGCGCCTGCGGCCGATGCCGGTGGTGATGGTGTCGTCGCTGACCGTGCAGGGCGCCGACGTGACGTTGCGTGCGCTGGAGCTGGGCGCGGTGGACTTCCTGGCCAAACCCAGCAGCGACCTGGCCAGCAGTTTCGGCGACAGGGCGCAGGAGATCTGCGCCAAGGTGAAGCTTGCGGCGAAGGCGCGGCCGCGCGCGCGCTCGGTGGTGCGCAAGCTGGAGGTCGCGCCGCGCCTTTCGGCCGATGCGGTATTGCCGCGCGTGCAGACGGCGGGTACGCGCGGCGGCAGCCCAGTCATCGTGATCGGCGCCTCGACCGGCGGCACCGAAGCGGTCCGCGTGGTGCTGGAGGCGATGCCCCCCGACGCGCCGCCGATCTTGATCACCCAGCACATCCCCGCCGCGTTCAGCGGTCCGTTCGCGGAACGGATGGACCGCTGTTCGGCAATGCGGGTATGCGAAGCCCAGGATGGCCAGCCGGTCCAGAGCGGGCATGCCTACATTGCCCCGGGCAACCAGCACCTGCTGGTGATGTGGGACGGCGCCAAGTACGTGTGCCGGTTGCATGACGGCCCGCCGGTGAACCGGCACAAGCCCAGCGTGGATGTGCTGTTCCGGTCCATGGCCGCCAGCGCCGGGGCGGGCACCATCGCCGCCCTGCTGACCGGTATGGGCGACGACGGCGCACGTGGCCTGCTCGAGTTGCGCCAGGCCGGCGCGGCGACTCTGGTGCAGGACGAAGCCAGCTCGGTGGTCTGGGGCATGCCCGGTGCCGCCTGGAAACTTGGTGCGGCAGCCGAGATGCTGCCGCTGGATCACATCGCAGCGCGCCTGCTCACATTGGCGCGCCAACCCCGCGACGGTGCTTTGCGCACCTGACCCTACGGATATCGGCTCATGGCTGTCCTGTTTCAATTGGCCCGGCATTTCGCCAAGCATCCACCCTACGGCTGGTTCGCCAGTACGTTGGCCCTGATGCTGGCACTGTTCTGGCACCCGGCGTGGCTGGCGCCCGTGCTGATCGTCGCGGTTACCGCGGCGTGGATCGTCGCGAGCCGGTACCAGCAGGAGGTACCGCCACCGGCGGTCGCCGCCGGCGACAACTCGCCTGTGCGCGAAGCGCTGGAAGATGTCCGCGGTGCGCTGGTGGACGAACTCGGCCACGCCACCCGCGAGCTGCACCAGGGGCTCGACCTGTTGCGCGATGCGGTGTCCGAACTGGGCGGCGGCTTCGATGGCCTGTCGCACAAGACCGGGCTGCAGCAATCGCTGCTGAAGCAGATCATCGATGTGCAGAACGGCGGTGTGTCGGTGCAGGACTTTGCCGCCCGCACCAGCGACCTGTTGCAGCATTTCGTCGGCATGGTGGTGCAGATGTCGCGCGAAAGCCTGCGCATCGTCTACCGCATCGACGGCATGGCGAAAGAAATGGATGCGGTATTCGGCTTGCTGAAGAACGTCAGCACGATCGCCGAGGAAACCAACCTGCTGGCGTTGAATGCCGCGATCGAGGCTGCGCGTGCGGGTGAGTCCGGCCGTGGCTTCGCCGTGGTGGCTGGCGAGATCCGCAGCCTGGCCAGCAATTCCAACCAGTTCAACGAACAGATCGGCAGCCATGTCGAGCGCGCCCGCGCGGCGATGGAGCAGTTGCGCGGCCTGGTCGGCGTCATGGCCTCGCAGGATCTCAACGTGGCGCTGTCGGCGAAGGGCGGCATCGACGCGATGACGGCCCATGTCACCGAGAGCGACGCGCGTACCAGCGCGGTTGCCGACCAGGTGGTCGAGATCAATCGAGGCCTTGGCAGCGATGTGTCCACCACCATCCGCTCGCTGCAGTTCGAGGACATCCTCAGCCAACTGCTGCGGCAGACCCGCACCCGGCTGGTCGAGCTGCAGGAGGTCGTGGGTGAATGCACGCGCGATATCGAAGAGCTGGCCTGTGCACCGGTCGACGCCGAGACGCTGGCCGGGCACGCCCAGCGGGTGCGCAGCCGGCTGGCGATCCAACGCGAAAAGGCACGTCTGCGCTCACGCGGGCCAGCCTTGCAGAGCTCGATGGACGCCGGCGAGATCGAATTGTTCTGAGAGATTGTGAATTTTCAACCTCGAAACCCGGCCATGGCGAGGGCATGGATGCCCGAGTTGAGGCAACGCAGGAGCGGTTGCCCGATGGCCGGGGGCGGATCGGGCACGCCAGTGCTTGATTCACATGAGCGAGTCCGGATATCTGCCGGACTCGCGACAGAAGAAAGCCGCAGGAAGTGGTTTTCTCCACAAACTCTGAGGAGCACAGCATGATCGTCCATCACGACAGCGAACACGACTGCCTGACCTTGCAGCTGGGCCCACGCTTCGATTTCAGCATCCATCGCGATTTCCACGAGGCTTGCCTGGGCGGCGACAAGGTCGCGCGCAGCTATGTCATCGATTTCGGCGAGGTGACCAGCATGGACAGCTCGGCGCTGGGCATGCTGCTGCTGCTGCGCGAGCATGCCGGTGCCGATCGTGCCGAGATCCGCATCGTCAATGCTGGCGACGCCTTGCGCAGCACGCTGCGCGTGGCCGGCTTCGACAAGTTGTTCGTCCTGCATTGACCGCCGCGGCGCTGCTGCCCGGCCCCGCCGGGCAACGCAGGCCGGACAGCAAAAAGGCCCCTCGCGGGGCCTTGCGTCGGCAGCCACGGTGGCTGGGTTTACCAGGCGCGCACGGCAACCACGGAAACCGTGTAGCTGGTCATGTCCGACTGGTAGCGGAACAGCCTGCCAAGCTCGAACTTCGCTGTCGCGCCGGGGGCGATGTTGGTGGTGCCGGCCGGCCAACCCTGTTTGGTCTGGACCACTTTGCCATCGCTGTCCTTGGCCTCGATGCTGATCTGCGCAGCCGCAGGCTCGGCACAATTGTTGACCAGTTCGCCGCTGAGGCTGAGTCGGGTCGCTGAGCCGGAGCCGTTGGCGGAGGTCTTGAAATCCTTGATGGCGAAATCGGCAGGCGCGCAGGCGGCGTGGGCGCCCATCGGAAGGAAGATCAGCAAGGCGGATAGAAGCAGAATTTTCATGGGCACGAATCCGTAGGGTCAGGGAAGCCAGCTAGGGACCGAGCGGCGGGCGGCAACGGTCCATGTCTTCATGGTCGGCCGGACGGCCAGAATCTTTAGCCCGCCAAGAAGTCCGGCCGCGACCGGGCGCACGGCAACGCGCCGCGTAGGGCGCGGCGGGGAATCCGGGTTGACGGGACGCCGTGACCGCACGGGCCGGACCCAGGCCGGTTGTTGCCGCCGCTTCCAGCCCACCATGCCCGGCGTCCGTACCCGGCTGCGCTGAATCAGCAATTGTGTGCCTGATTCGCAGTGGTCCAGCCGGTGCGGGCTGAGCGCTTCCTGTTGTCGGGGCGAGCTACCGGTTGGTGTGCTCGATGAACCACAGTCCGGCGAACAGTTTCGGGTCGATCGAGTAGCCTTCCGCGGCTCGCGCGAACAGCCACGCGCCCGCCTCGCGGCGCGGGACCTCGTGCACCACGATGTTCTCGGTTTCATCGCCGCCGCCGGGGCCGACCTTTTGCAGCCCCCATGCGCGCACGAAGGTGATCATCTCGGTGCTCATGCCCGACGACGACGGGCCGCGATGGACGAACTCCACCCGCTGGCAGCGGTAGCCGGTCTCCTCCTCCAGCTCGCGCCGGGCGGCGAGCAGGGCATCCTCGCCCTCGAGCCCGTGTTCGTCGCCGACCAGACCGGCCGGCATCTCGATGGTGTTCTGCAGGATCGACACGCGGTACTGCTCGACGAACAGCACCTTGTCCTCGGGTGTCACCGCCAGGATGATCGCCGCGCCGCCGGGATTGTTGCGCTCGGCATACTCCCAGCGGCCGCGCTTGCGCAGGCTCAGCCAGCGGCCTTCATGCAGGGTTTCCACCGGGGCACCGGCGTCGGCGGGGATGCGGGTTGCGGAATCGTTCATCGGTAATCGCGTGCAGGAGAAGGCCGGCGGACATCTTGAACGTTCCGCATGGCAGCGACAACCGCCGGCCGCCCGCTACAGCCACCGCGCGCGCTTGAGCCCGAAATAGATGCCGCTGACGACGCCGGCCACCACCACGATGATGGCGGGGTAGGCCCAGGGCTGGTGAAGCTCGGGCATGTTGGCGAAGTTCATGCCGTACCAGCTGGTGAGCAGGGTCGGTGCGGCGAGCATGGCCGCCCAGCCGGCGAGCTTCTTCATCACCTCGTTCTGGCGCAGGCTCACCAGCGAGAGGTTGACGTTGATCGCGGCGGTGAGCATTTCGCGCATCGCGCCGATCGCCTCGTTGACGCGGAAGGCGTGGTCGTAGACGTCGCGGAAATACGCGTGCAACTGCTCCGGGATCAGGTCCTGGTGCAGCCGGATCAACTGGTTGACGATGTCCTGCAGCGGTGCCACCGCCAGGCGCAGCGTCATCAGGTCGCGCTGCATGTCGTAGAGGCGGCGCACCGTGCTGCTCTTGAATGTCTCGCCGAAGATGTCGTGCTCGAGCTGATGCACTTCCTCGCGGAAGTCGCGCACGATCGGCAGCAGGTTGTCGACGATGAAGTCGAGCACGCCGTACAGTGCATAGCTCGGACCATTCGCCAGCAGTTCCGGCGCGTGTTCGCAGGTGCGTCGCGCCGGCGCATAGGACTGCGAGGCGCCGTGGCGCACGGTGACCAGGTAGCGCGCCCCGAAGAAGATGTGCGTCTCGCCGAATGCCAGTTCGCCGTTGATCAGCTGCGCGGTCTGCACCACCAGGAACAGCGAATCGCCATAGGTTTCCAGCTTGGTGCGCTGGTGAGCGGCGTGCGCGTCCTCAATCGCCAGGTCGTGCAGGCCGAACTCGGCCTGGATCTTTTCCAGCAAGGCCTCGTCCGGCTCGTACAGGCCGACCCAGACGAAGGTATCCGGTTCGGCCAGCACGTCGCTGATCGCGTCGATGGTGACATCGCCGATCCGGCTGCCGTCCTTCCTGTAAGCGATGCAGTTGACCACCATCGGCGAGGTGGCGGTCGACGGCGTGCTCGGCGGCGATGGGGTCGGGTTCATGCGCGCATGATGCCCCGCGCCGGTGGGTGGGGCAATTGCGCATCGCGCGGCATCAGCGGTGGCGGCGCAGGCTCCACGCCAGTGTCAGCCAGCATGGCAGGGCGAACAGCAGCCACGGCTGGTTCTGTTGCACGGTGCCGGGCAGCAGGTGCAGCAGCACGGCGGTCATGCAGGCGAACAGTTGCAGGGCGATCACGCCGTCGATGAAGCGCGAGGCGGCGATGCCGCGGCGCGAGCGCCACAGCGTCGGCAGCAGCAGGAAGGCCAGTGGATTGAACAGCAGCAGGTTTGCATTGGCCCACGCCGAATGGTGGGTGGTCAGCGTCCACAGCGTGAGCAGCAGCATGCCGAACAGGCCGGCGGCGAGCAGGAACAGCGTGCCGAGCAGAGCGTATCCGATGGGCCACCAGCGTTGCGCCAGCACAATCAGCGCGGCCAGCAGCAGCCCGGCCAGGGCCAGCGGCAGGCGCAGGTCCGGCGCGGCCGGCGGCGGCGTCTCCAGTCGGTTCGGCGAGGCGAGCTGCTCGTTGCGTACCAGCGGCTGCAGCCCGCCGTGGCCGTCGTCGATGCGCACCTCGCGCAGTTGCGCCTGCAGCACCTCGGGCAGGAAGCTTTCCTGCCAGGCGTCCAGCGGCCGGTCGGCATACGGGCCTAGGCCCAGGTCCATCAGCAGCATCAGCCAGGGCTGCGCACTCATCAGCCGGTCGGTCTGCTGGCGATAGGTCATGCCGCCGTTGCGTGCCTTCAGCTGCGTTTCCAGCACGCCGCCCAGCGCCTTGTCCAGCGCATCACGCACGCGGGTGGTGCAGTTGTCGGCGTAGTAGTCGTAATCGTAACCAGCGTTTTCCGGACGCAGGTTCCACAGCAGGTAGTCGCGCAGCGCGGCGGCCTGCTCGGCTGTCATGGCGAGTTGCTGGCGGGTGACCGAGCGGCCGGCCTCGACGTAGTAGCTTTCGTCAAGGTTGCTCGGCGCCGCGTCCATCAGGTAATGCATGCGGCCGCGGGCGAAATTCAGGAAGAAGTTCGCTTCACTGAAATCGAACACGCCGTAGTTGAAGTTGATCGCCTCGCCCGAGACCGTGTCGCGCAGCTCGATCGCGTCGTGGCCGAAGCGTTCCCAGTAGGTCTCGCCGGGGCCGTAGGTGACCAGCGACACCCCGAGGTTGGCGCCGGGCGCATTGGCGACGCTGGCATGGGCGGGCGGGAGCGCGGCCAGCAGCAACAGCACCAGTAGCACGAGGTTACGGCTGATCAGGTTCATGCGGTCCATCGGCAGATGTGTGTAACAGCGCGCCCTGAGGTCGATCGGAGCGAAGAGCATTCGCGCACTTCGGTGCGCTCCTACTGCCTGACGACGCGGAACTGCTGCACGCGGCGGTCGTCGGCTTCGGTGACATGGAACAGGTAGTCGCCGATCCTGACCTCTTCACCGACTTCGGGCAGGTGGCCGAATTCGGAGGTGACCATGCCGCCCACGGTGTCGTATTCCTCGTCGGAAAAATCGGCGCCGGTCTGTTCGTTGAAATCCTCGATCGGGGTCAGCGCGCTGACCACCCAGTCGCCGCCGGGCTGTTCGTGCATCAGCTCGGGCTCGTCCTCGTCGTCGTGCTCGTCGTCGATCTCGCCGACGATCTGCTCCAGCACGTCCTCGATGGTGACCAGGCCGGCGACGCCGCCATACTCGTTGACCACCAGCGCCATGTGGTTGCGGCTGAGCCGGAATTCCTCCAGCAGCACGTTCAGGCGCATCGACTCGGGGATCAGCACGGCCGGGCGCATGATCGCGCGGATGTCGAAGTGCTCGGCGGCGCCGAAGTACTTCAGCAGGTCCTTGGCCAGCAGGATGCCGAGGATTTCGTCCTTGTCATCGCCGTGCACGGGGAAGCGCGAGTGGCCGGATTCGACCACGGCGGCGAGGATATCGGGCAGCGGCGACTCGGCCGCCAGCATCACGATCTGCGCGCGCGGGACCATCACATCGTCCACGCTCAGTTCGGTGACCTTGATCGCACCCTCGACCATGGTGAGGGTGTTCACGGACAGCAGTCCGTTGGTCTGGGCGGAGCGCAATTCCTCGATCAGTTCGTCGCGGTTGCGCGGCTCGCCGGAAAACATGTGGCCCAGTCGATCCCACCAGGTTCGGTGGGCCGGGCCGCTGGTACTGCCAGGGTCGTCGCTCATTACTCGTTGGGATTCTGCCCGAAACCGGGCGGAAGGCTGATTCTATAGGAAAAATTGCGACAGTTCAGGAGCGAGAGCCCGGTAGGACAGGCACTGTCCGCCGGCGTTGTGACCTCGCCGCACGAACGGCGGGCAGTGCTCGCGCTACGGCAATGCGGGCTTCAGGCGTACGGGTCGGCGATGCCCAGGCCAGCCAGGATGCGGGTTTCCAACGCCTCCATGGCCTCGGCTTCGGCATCCTGGACGTGGTCGTGGCCAAGCAGGTGCAGCACGCCGTGGACGGTCAGGTGAGCCCAGTGGTCGCGCGGCGACTTGCCCTGCTCGGCGGCCTCGCGCAGCACTACCGGGGCGCAGATCGCCAGGTCGCCGATCAGCGGCAAGGCCACCCCGGGCGGCAGTTCGGCGGGGAACGACAGTACGTTGGTGGCGTAGTCCTTGCCGCGGTAGTCGCGGTTGAGCGCACGGCCTTCGTCGGCATCGACGATGCGGATCGCCAGCTCGGCGCTCTTGCGCCGTTTCACGCCGCGCAGCGCCGCCTCGACCCAGCGGCGGAAGCTGGCCGGGGCGGGCAGGCCGGCGCGTGGCACCGCGTAGCCGACGGCGAGCGTCACCGGCGTGCTCATTCGCCGCCCTCGTCCTTCTGCTCGAACGCCTCGTAGGCGCGCACGATCTTCGCCACCAGCGGGTGGCGCACCACGTCGCGCGAGGTGAAGAAGGTGAAGCTGATGCCGTTGACGCCACGCAATACCTCGATCGCCTGACGCAGGCCGGAGCGCGTGCTGCGCGGCAGGTCGACCTGGGTGACGTCGCCGGTGATCACCGCCACCGTGCCGAAGCCGATCCGCGTCAGGAACATCTTCATCTGTTCGACCGTGGTGTTCTGCGCCTCGTCGAGGATCACGTAGGAGTCGTTCAGGGTGCGTCCGCGCATGTAGGCCAGCGGCGCGATCTCGATCACGTTGCGCTCGATCAGCTTGGCCACCTTCTCGAAGCCGAGCATCTCGTACAGCGCGTCGTACAGCGGGCGCAGGTAGGGGTCGACTTTCTGCGACAAATCACCGGGCAGGAAGCCCAGCTTCTCGCCGGCCTCGACCGCCGGGCGTACCAGGATCAGCCGCTGCACCCGGTTCGCTTCCAGCGCTTCGACCGCGCTGGCCACCGCCAGGTAGGTCTTGCCGGTGCCGGCCGGGCCCACGCCGAAGTTGATGTCGTGGCTGGCGATCGCGTGCAGGTAGCGCGCCTGGTTCGGGCCGCGGCCCTTGATCACGCCGCGCTTCACCTTGATCACCACTTCCTGGGCGCCTTCGGCAGCCGCCTCGGTGATCGCGTCGATGCCGGACTCGGCCAGTTGCAGGTTGATCTTCGCGCCGGTCAGCGCCTCGTCCCCGGTGATGGCGTACAGCGTGCGCAGCACCTTCTCGGTCGCCCGCGCCGGGGCGTCCTCGCCGATTACCTGGAAGATGCTGCCGCGATGGTTGATCTCCACGCCAAGACGCAGCTCGATCTGGCGCAGGTGCTCGTCGAACGGCCCGCACAAGTTGGCGAGGCGGGCGTTGTCTTCCGGGTCGAGGGTGAAGTCGCGCTGGTTGAGGCCTGGTGTCATGGGGTCCGGCTCACAGGGTTCGGTGCATCACGTGGATATCGGTAGGGCCGAGTTGCGCGTGGCGGAATGCGCCGGGCACGGTGCCCACGATGCGGAAGCCATGGCGCTGCCACAGCCGCACGGCCGTGTTGTTGCTGGCCACGACGCAGTTGAATTGCATGGCGCTGAAGCCGGCCTGACGGGCCTGGTTCAGTGAGTGCTCGCACAGGGCCGACGCCACGCCTTGCCCGCGCGCCGCGGGCGCCACCATGTAGCTGCCGTTGGCGACGTGGTCGCCCGGGCCGGGGTAGTTCGGAGCCAGACGGTAGCAGCCCAGTACCTGTCCCTCGCGTTCGGCGACGAAGCAGCGCGCCGGCGGCGTGGTCCACATCGCGCGGGCCTGCTCGAGGCTCAGGTCGGGCGCATAGGTATAGGTGTCCCCGGCCGCGACAATGGCCCGGAAGAACGGCCACACTCGCGCAAATTCGTCCGCGCCGATCTGCCGCAGCACCAGCCCGGCCGTCATGAGGCCAGCGCCGCCAGTTCGTCATCGAGCCGTACGCGCCCGCGCAGCGAATTGCTCATCGCATCGGTGATCACCACGTCGACGAACTGCCCGATCAGGCGCGGGTGGCCGGCGAAGTTCACGTAGCGCATGTTCTCGGTGCGACCGCTGAGTTCATCCGGGTTGCGCGTGCTGGGCTTTTCCACCAGCACGCGCTGCACGGAACCGACCATCGCCTCGTTGATCTTTTTCGCGTTCGCGTTGATTGTTGCCTGCAGGCGCGCGAGGCGCTCGTGCTTGATCACCGCCGGGGTGTCGTCGACGAGATTCGCCGCCGGCGTGCCGGGGCGCGCGGAGAAGATGAAGGAGAAGCTCTGGTCGAAGCCGACGTCGTCGATCAGCTTCATGGTCTTCTCGAAATCTTCGTCGGTTTCGCCGGGGAAACCCACGATGAAATCGGACGACACGCAGATGTCCGGCCGCACCGCGCGCAGCTTGCGGATCTTCTGCTTGAATTCCAGCGTGGTGTAGCCGCGCTTCATCGCGCTGAGGATGCGGTCGGAGCCGGCCTGCACCGGCAGGTGCAGGTAGTTCGCCAGCTGCGGCACGTTCGCGTAGGCCTCGATCAGCGAGTCGGAGAACTCCAGCGGGTGCGAGGTGGTGAAGCGGATGCGGCCGATGCCGTCGATCTGCGCGATGGCGTGGATCAGCACGGCCAGATCGGCGACGCCGCCGTCATGGGTCGGGCCGCGATAGGCGTTGACGTTCTGGCCGAGCAGGTTCACCTCGCGCACGCCCTGGGCGGCGAGCTTGGCCACCTCCACCAGCACGTCGTCGAACGGCCGGCTGATCTCCTCGCCGCGGGTGTATGGCACCACGCAGTAGCTGCAGTATTTGGAACAGCCTTCCATGATCGAGACGAAGGCGGTGGGGCCTTCCGCGCGGGGTTCCGGCAGGCAGTCGAACTTTTCGATCTCGGGGAAACTGATGTCCACCTGCGGCTTGCCGCTGACGCGTTGCGCCTCGATCAGCTCGGGCAACCGGTGCAAGGTCTGCGGACCGAACACCAGGTCCACGTAGGGTGCGCGCTTCACGATGGCCTCGCCTTCCTGCGACGCCACGCAGCCTCCCACGCCGATGAGCACCGGCTTGCCGTCCTTCTTGTGCTGCTTCCAGCGGCCGAGCTGGCTGAAGACCTTTTCCTGAGCCTTTTCGCGGATCGAGCAGGTGTTGATCAGGATCACGTCCGCCTCGGACTCGTCCTGGGTCAGCTCCATGCCGTGCGACGCCTTCAGCACGTCGGCCATCTTGGCCGAGTCGTACTCGTTCATCTGGCAGCCGTGGGTCTTGATGAAAAGCTTGCCGCTCATGGCTCGGGTACCGTGTTTTCGTGAGGCAGGACGCGCAATCCGCCGAACCGCGCAGTTTACCCTCGTGAAAGCCTGCCCGCCAGTGATTGGCATGGCGGATCAAGTACTTGCGCCGGCCGCTGGCGGCCGGTCGGGCGTCGGCACGTCGTCGTGCTGCTGGCGAGGCCGTGGGCACGGCACTGCCTGCGTCACCGGGCAGGCATGGTTCGGAGCAGCAGTCCACGAAATCGCCGGCGCGCACTTGGCGTTGGCAGCGCCTGGCGGCACACTGCGCCCCATGTCCGGCGTCGCAAGCCATGGGGGAAGCGCCGAGCGGCCTGCCGGGGGCTTCCCATCACGTTCGATCCTTTGCGGGGTCGCGCTCGGCTGCGCGCTGCTGTGGTGGCCGACTGCACGGGCCGGCGTCCTGTATCAATGCACCGGCGCCAGCGGCGAGACGGTATTCAGCAGCAGCAAGACCGGTTATCACGGTTGCAGGGCGATCAGCAGCTATGCCACACCCGCGCGGCGCCGGATGCCGCCGCCACGGGCGTCGTTGAACGGGGTGGCCGGCTCGGCTGCCACCACGGCGCGCAGCCTCGCGGCGGACGGTACCGGGGCGGCTTCACTCACCGGCGTGCGCGGCACGGTCGAGACCAGCGCGCGTCGCATCGGTGAGGCACAGGCAGAACAGACATCACTGGCGGCGGTGCAAGGATCGGCCGCGACCAGTGCACGACTTCCGGCGATGGCTGCCGTTGCCGGTCGACTTGGCCAGTGGAGCTATCGCGAGTCGAATGCGGTCGCGGCAGTGGCCCCACGGATGGCCGACAACTCGGCAGACAAGGTCCTGCGCGGCGCGGTCTACCGCATCGTGCGCGCGGACGGCAGCGTGGAGTACACCAACCTGCGCCCGGCTGGGACCCAGAGCCACGCGGTGACCATGCTGTTCACGTATATCGCCACCTGCGCCGCGTGCAACCTGCATTCGACGATCCGCTGGGGCAGCGTGTCGCTCAATCTCACCGCCTATGCCGACACGATCCGCGCCGCCAGCGTCGAGTACGGCGTCGACGAGGCGTTCCTGCGCGCGATCATCCATGCCGAGAGTGCGTTCAACCCGCGCGCGCTGTCGATCAAGGGCGCGCAAGGGTTGATGCAGCTGATGCCGGGCACGGCCAGCGACATGGGCGTGCTGGATGCGTTCAACAGCGATCAGAACATCCGCGGCGGAGCGCGTTACCTGGGCCTGCTGTTGCACAATTTTGACGGCAACGAGCGGCTGGCCGCTGCTGCCTACAACGCCGGCCCGGGCGCAGTGCAGCGCTACAAGGGCGTGCCGCCGTACGCCGAAACCCAGGTGTACGTGGAGCGGGTGGATACCTTGCGCAAGCGCTACGGCGCGGCGATCCGTCCGCCGCTGGCGTCCCGCTCGCCGGGTTGAGCAGGGCTCTTGGGCCGCGCCGGCCGGGTTCAATTGCCCAGGTCGGCGCCGGCGCTCATCGCGGGCCGCTGCGCCAGGGTAACTTCGACGTGGAACGGATTGCCGTTGCGCAGGCCCGAAACCTGCTCGGTGCTGCCGGGTTTGAGTGCCGCCTCGCGGCGGCGCAAGTCGGCCGGGTCGAGGATGTCATCGGTGCCGATGCGCAGCAGGATGTCGCGCGGCCGGATGCCGGCGAGCGCGGCCGGGCTGCCCGGATAGACCGCGGTGACCAGGGCGCCGCGCGCCGCCGCCGGCAGGCCGCCGTTGGCGGCCACCGGCACGAATGCATAGTCGGCACCGAGCCAGCCGCGCACCACATGCCCGGTGGCGATGATCTGGTCCAGCACCTTCTTGGCGGTGGTAACCGGGATCGCGAAGCCGATGCCTTCGGCACCGGCGGCCTTGCCGATCAGCAAGGTATTGATGCCGACCAGGTCACCTTCGGCATTGACCAGCGCGCCGCCGGAATTGCCCAGGTTGATGGCTGCATCGGTCTGGATGAAATCCTCCGCGCTGGAGCCATTCAGCTGGCGGCCGATCGCGCTGACGATGCCCATCGTGACGGTCTGGTTCAGGCCGAGCGGGTTGCCGATCGCCAACACCACATCGCCCGGACGCAGCGGCTGTTCGGCGATGCGGAGCACCGGCAGGTTGCTGGCGTCGATCTTCAGCACCGCCAGGTCGGACTCCTCGTCCGCGCCGACCAGGCTGGCCTTGGCGATGCGGCCGTCGTACAGCAGCACCTGGATATCGGCGGCGTGCGCGATCACGTGGTTGTTGGTCAGCACGTAGCCCTGGCCCCCGGCGCTGACGATGACGCCGGAGCCGAGGGTCTGTTCGCGATGCTGGAACGTGGTCGGCTGGCCGCCGAACAATTGCTGCAGCACCGGGTTGTCGTACATCCGCACGGCCTGCTCGGTAACGATCTTGTTGGCGTAGATGTTGACCACCGACGGCGCAGCGGCGGCCACGGCGTCGGCGTACGAGACCGGGCCGTTGCCGACATGGCCCTGGCCGGCAGGCTGAGCCGGCGGCGTGGTCAGGCCGAAGCGTTCGCGCAGATGTTCGCCGCTGCCGGGCCAGAACAGGCCGACCACGAAGGCCATGGCAAGGCCGAGGACGGCGAAGCGTGCGATGAAGAGGAGCGTGCCGGCGGCATGTTTCATGTCGAAAGGAAAGGTCCCGGCGATCGTGGCGAGTGTTGCGGCGGCTGGACTTCGCCGCGATGCGGTTTATTGTACGGGGCGGGGCCTAACGCTACACTAACGCGATTTTTGCGGGGCCCAAAACCCCACCTGGCATGACATTGCAAGTACCGGAGAGCCTGATGGCGAACGAAGTCGTCGATCATGGCCGCCGCCGTTTCCTGACAGCAACCACCGCGGTGGTTGGTGGTATCGGAATCGTCGCGGCGGCTGTGCCCTTCATCAAGTCGTGGGAACCCAGCGCGCGCGCCAAGGCTGCTGGTGCTCCGGTTACCCAGTCGCTGGCCAAGATCGAGGCGGGGCAGATGCTGACCGTGTCGTGGCGCAGCCTGCCGGTATTCGTGCTCAACCGCACCAAGGCGCAACTCGATACGTTGCCGATGGTCGACTCGCGCCTGGTGGACCCCAAGTCCGACGGAGCTTCTGCCGATCAGCAGCCGAAGTACGCACAGAACGAGGAGCGCTCGATCAAGCCGGAATGGCTGGTGGTGATCGGCATCTGCACGCACCTGGGCTGCGTGCCCGACTTCGTGCCCGAGATCAAGCCTGAGCCGTTCGACCCGGACTGGAAGGGAGGCTTCTACTGCCCCTGCCACAAGTCGCGCTACGACCTGGCCGGCCGCGTCTACGCCGGCGTGCCGGCGCCGAAGAACCTGCCAGTGCCGCCGTACCATTTCATCGACGACAGCACCATCCAGATTGGCGTGGATCCGAAGGAGGCTGGCTAATGGCCAACGTATTCACGAGCATCGGCGACTGGGTCAACGAGCGCGCACCGGGCATGATGCCGGTGTACCGCAAGCACATGACCGAGTACTACGCGCCGAAGAATTTCAATCTCTGGTACTACTTCGGCTCGCTGGCGCTGCTGGTGCTGGTCAACCAGATCGTCACCGGCATCTTCCTCACCATGAACTACAACCCGAGCGCGGCGGGAGCCTTCGCCTCGGTCGAGTACATCATGCGTGACGTGGAGTGGGGCTGGCTGATCCGCTACATGCATTCCACCGGCGCCTCGCTGTTCTTCGTGGTGGTGTTCCTGCACATGTTCCGCGGCATCATGTACGGCTCGTACAAGAAGCCGCGCGAACTGGTGTGGCTGCTCGGCATGCTGATCTTCCTGGTGCTGATGGCCGAGGCGTTCATGGGCTACGTGCTGCCGTGGGGCAACATGTCGTTCTGGGGTGCCAAGGTGATCATCTCGCTGTTCGGCACGATTCCGGTCATCGGCGACGCGCTGGTGGAGTGGATCATGGGCGATTTCCTGCCGGCCGATGCCACGCTGAACCGCTTCTTCGCGCTGCACGTGATCGCGTTGCCGATCGTGTTGCTGCTGCTGGTGGTGCTGCATCTGGCCGCGCTGCACGAAGTGGGTTCGAACAACCCGGACGGCGTGGAGATCAAGAAGGGCCCCAAGGGCAACCGCTGGGATGCGCTGAAGCCGACCGACGGCATTCCGTTCCACCCGTACTACACGGTGAAGGACCTGGTCGGCGTGGGCTTCTTCCTGCTGATCGCCGCGTTCATCATCTTCTTCGCACCGACCTTCGGTGGCTGGTTCCTGGAGCACGACAACTTCATCCCGGCGAACAACCTGGCGACGCCGTCGCACATCAAGCCGGTGTGGTACTTCACCCCGTTCTACGCGATCCTGCGCATGATCCCGTCGCTGTTCGGCACCGCGGTATGGGGCGTGCTGGGCATGTTCGGGGCGATCGTCCTTCTGTTCCTGCTGCCATGGCTCGACCGTGGCCAGGTGAAGTCGATCCGTTACCGTGGCACCGGCTTCAAGGTGGCGCTGGGTGTGTTCGTGCTGGCTTACATCCTGCTGGGTGCGGTTGGCGCGGGCGTCACCGCCGAGGTGATCCCGGCCTGGTTCGGCGACGTCGACGTGACGTTCTGGGAGAACCTGTTCGGTCGCGTGATGACGCTGATCTATTTCGGGTTCTTCGCATTCCTTTGGGCCTACACATACTTCGGCTGGGAAAAGACCAAGCCGGTTCCGGAACGGGTGACCACGCATGACTAAGCGGCAGCTGCTAATGAAGCGATACATCTTCCCGGTGGCGTTGGCGTTCAGTCTGATCGTCGGCAGTGTGTCGGTGCACGCGTCGGAGGGCGGCGGGCTGCCCGAGGCCGGCACCAACGTGCAGGATCAGGCCTCGCTGCAGCGCGGTGCCAAGCTCTTCTTCAACTACTGCGTCGGCTGCCACTCGCTGAAGTACATGCGTTACGAGCGGATCGCCACCGACCTGGGGCTGACCGAGCAGGACGTGATGCAAAACCTCAACTTCACCGGTGCCAAATTCGGTGAGAACGTGGTTTCGCAGATGCCCGAAGAGTCGGCCGCCAAGTGGTTCGGCAAGGCTCCGCCGGACCTGTCGCTGGAAGTGCGCGCGAAGGGTGCCGATTGGGTCTACGCCTACCTCAACTCGTTCTACCTGGACCCGAGCCGTCCGGTGGGCTGGAACAACACGGTGTTCCCGAACGCGTCGATGCCGTTCCCGTTGTGGGAACTGCAGGGTCTGCAGACCGCGGTGATGACCGAGGCGAAGCCTGGCGAGGATGCCAAGGTGGAGAAGCTGGTGCTGTCGCAGCCGGGCAAACTGACCCCGGCGCAATTCCAGCAGGCCAGTCGTGACCTGACGGCGTTCCTGGAATACGCTTCCGAACCGGCTGCCCTGCAGCGCCATCACTACGGCATCTGGGTGCTGCTGTTCCTGGCGTTCTTCACCTTCTTGGCCGCCATGCTGAAGAAGGAATACTGGAAGGACGTTCACTGAGCCCGGATGGCATTTCCGACTGCGGCGGCCACGAGCCGCCGCAGTCGTCTCACCGATGGGGAATTGCGCATGGTCCCAAGCGCTCGCTCGCGTAGCGTACTGACGCTCTACACCACCGCCGATGACGTGCAATGTCATCGCGCCCGGCTGGTGCTGGCCGCCAAGGGGGTCAGCTATGAACGGGTATTGGTGGACCCGGCCAGGCCGCCGGAAGACCTGGTGGACCTGAATCCGTACGCCAGTACGCCGACCCTGGTCGATCGCGACCTCACCCTGTTCGATACCTCGGTGGTCTGCGAGTACCTCGACGAACGCTACCCGCATCCGCCGCTGATGCCAATCGATCCGCAGTCGCGTGCGCGCCTGCGGGTGGCGGCGGTGCGCATCGAGAAGGACTGGCTGACCGAGGTGGACATCATCCGCGCCGGCGGGCGGCCCGCGGATGCGGCGCGCAAGCGTCTGCGCGGGCACTTGCTGTCCTCGGTGCCGCTGTTCAAGGCCGCGAAGTTCTTCCTCAATCCGGAAATGAGCCTGGCCGATTGCCTGGTGGCGCCGGTGATCTGGCGACTGCCCTGGCTGGGCGTGGAGCTGGGGCGCGAAGGCAAGCCGGTGATCGATTACGGCGAGCGTTTGTTCCATAGTCAGGGTTTTGCGCGCAGCATGACCGATCAGGAAAAGGCGATGCGGCAAGTCCATGAGCAAGAATGAAGCAGTACCGATGACCACCAATCGCCCGTACCTGCTGCGGGCGATCTATGACTGGATCAGCGACAACAATCTGACCCCGTACGTGCTGGTCGACGCCGGGTTTGCCGGCGTGCGGGTGCCGCCGCAGGTGATCAAGAACGGTCAGGTGGTGCTCAACCTGGCGATGCGCGCGGTGGCGAACCTCGATCTCGGCAACGAGTGGATCAGTTTCCAGGCGCGTTTCTCCGGGGTCAGCCAGGCGATCCAGATCCCGGTGCAGGCGGTGCTGGCGTTGTACGCGCAGGAGAACGGCCAGGGCATGATGTTTCCGGCCGAGGAGGAGGGCGGTGACACGCCGCCGTCCGCACCCGCACCTGACGACACCACGCCCGCGCCGGGTGCAGCTGACGCTAGCGGCGACAAGCCAAAGCGCAGCACTCCGCACCTGCGCGTGGTCAAGTAGAAAGCGGCCAGGCGGGACCGGCTGCTGCGTTCGCCAAGGCGCGCGACGCCAGTCAGTTCAACCGGTCGCGCGGGCGCGGGCGCAGCGGCACGACGTTGCCGGACGACACGGTCGGGGCATCCCGTGCGGTGGCCTCCTCGTGCGGCAGCAACTCGATCGTGGGCAGGCTCAGGCTGCTGAGCGTGTTGCCGATCATCCACAGCCGGCCCGGCTCACGGTCGTGACCATCGATGCTCACCTCGAAGCCGTAGCAGCGCTCGATCATGCGCAGGCCGTTGACGCGGCGCAGGCGCACCGCACGCAGACCGACGGTTTCGTCGAGCAGTTGCAGGCCGTGCTGCTGGCATTGTCGCCGTGCTTCCTGCACGGCGCGTTCGCGCGCCGCGCTGAACTTCAGCCACAGCCCCACGATGGCGCCAAGCGTCAGCAGCAACAACAGATTGGAGAGGTCGCTCATCCCCGCAGTGTGTGGGCGCGGGCGGGCGGCTGCAAGCTGGCGTTCAGAGCTTGCGAGAAAACCGGCCAGCCTGCGGCTGTCCAAATCCGCTCCGGCGGATTGGTCCGTACTCGCTCCCGGGAATCAGGCGCTTGCGTGCCCGATCGGCGCCCGGCCATTCGTGGCCGGACTGAGAGCTTGCGGATTCCACGAACTCTCAGTCCAGTTGCAGGCGCAGCGACAAGTCGACGGCGCGCACGTGCTTGGTCAGCGCGCCGACCGAGATGAAGTCGACGCCGGTGCGCGCGTACTCGCCGATCGTGCGCAGATCGACGTTGCCGGAGACCTCCAGCGGCACGCGGCCGGCGGTGTGCCGCACTGCCTCGCGCATCTGCGCCAGCTCGAAATTGTCCAGCATGATCCGGTCCACGCCGGCTTGCCAGCGCCTGTTCGCAGTTCGTCGAGGTTCTCCACCTCGACCTCGAGCAGCAGGTCTGGGTGCAGCCGGCGCGCGGCGTGCACTGCGGCACCGATGCTGCCGGCGGCGATGATGTGGTTTTCCTTGACCAGGATCGCGTCGTACAGACCCATGCGCTGGTTGTGGCCACCGCCGCAGCGCACTGCGTACTTCTGCGCCAGGCGCAGGCCGGGGATGGTCTTGCGGGTGTCCAGCACGCGCACCGCGGTGCCGGCAACAGCTGCCACATAGTCGGCGGTCGCGGTGGCGGTGGCGGACAGCAGCTGCAGGAAATTCAGCGCGGAGCGTTCCGCGGTGACCAGCGGGCGAGCGTATCCGGACAGGCGGCAGATCACCGAGCCGGGATCGACCCGGTCGCCGTCGTGGACCTGCCAGTCGATCTGCACGGCCGGATCGAGCCGGCGGAAGCAGGCGTCGAACCACGCCGTACCCGCAATCACCGCTGCATCGCGGCAGGTCAGCTCGGCGTGGGCCCGGGCGTCGATCGGCAGCAGTCCGGCGGTGGCGTCGCCCTGGCCGAGATCTTCGGCGAGGGCGCGTTCGATATCGATGGCGATCTGGGCGGCATCCGGCGCCGCGAACGGTGAAGCCTGGCTCATCCCGCCGCCATGTCTGCGGGTGGCGTAACGTCGGGCTGGCTCAGCTTGTCGACGATCGCGCTCATCGCGCGGTCGAACAAGGCATTGGCGGCAAGCACGCGGGCCCGGCCGTCGATGAGCAGCAGCGTCAATTCCTGCGGCGAGTAGTCGGCCACCTTCAGGCCGCGCCGGTTGACGAACAGGTAGCGGCCGCTCATCGGGCTGATCCACGACAGCTTGGCGCGGGTCATCGGCTCGTCGGGCAGGCAGAACTCCAGCCAGGTGCCCGGCTGCAGCGCCTGCACCTGATGCCATTCCGGGCTGTCCAGCGGCGCCTCGACGATTTCTTCATCGACGGCTGTCCTCGCGGCGTGGCGCCGTGGTCGATGACCGGCTGGATGCTGTCGGGGATCGCCAGCATGGCGGCGTCCTCGTCGACGGTGACCACCTCGGCGGCATCCAGCGTCTCGCCGAGCTGCTGCCGGTAATAGGTATGCAGCTGGCCGAGCAGGCGCTCGATGTCCTGTTCCTGGAATGCCACATTGGCCAGGCCATGACGCAACGCGCGTTCGATGCCGGGCAGCATCTGCCGCAGCGTCTGCCGGCTCTCCGGGGTGGTCGCCGGTCGGGTGCTGGCGATGAAGTCGTCGACGAAGCGCAGCGCGCTCCTGAACTCGGGCGAGGTTTCGCCCTGGCGCAGCAGGGTCAGCACCATGTGATTGGCCCAGGCGCGAGCCAGCACGCCATGGACCAGCGGCGGCAGCTTGTGCTCGCCGATGCGGTCGAGGATTTCGCGGGCGGCGCGGCGGCGCGCCTGGTCGAGTTTTTCGCGGCCGCGGGTGGACTCGGCCACGCGTTGCTCGGCCAGTTCGGAGCGGCGCTTGTTGACGTCCTGGAACTGCTGCAGGTCGACCAGCAGGCGTTCGAAGATGCCCATGTCGTCGTCGAAGTCGTGCAGCAATTGATCGACGATCGACTTCACCTTGTCGTGCAGGCGGCGATCGCGATCGGACTCCTCCGACCAGCCCTTGGCCTGCTCGGCCAGGCAGTCCAGCAGCCGGCGCGCCGGGTGCTGGCGGTGCGCGAACAGCTTGCGGTCGAGAATCGCCGCCTTGAGGTAGGGAATCTGCAGCCGGGCCAGCATCACCTGCATCGTGGCCGGCAGGTTGCGGTCTTCCAGGATGAATTCGAACAGCATGCCGACCAGGTCGATGGTGTCCTCATCGATGGTGGCGACGTGACTGGGCTTCTCGCCGCGCAGCGCGCCGATCTGGGTCAGCAGTTGGCCCTTCAGCTGCAGCACTTCGCGGCTGAGCGCGGCGGCGTCGTCCGGCTGGGCGGAAGGCAGCGGGCCGGCGCTGGCGATCTGGCTCTGCAGCACGCTGAGCGCGCCCAGCAATTCGTTCGCCGACGGCAGCGGGCCGCCCGGCATCACGTGCGTGCCGGCGCGGCCACTGCCGATGCCGGCGGCGGGGCCGCGACGCGCGCTGAACAACGCGTGCAGGGTCTGCAGCAGATCGCTGGGGATGTCGCCCGCCTCGTCCGTCGCGGCGGCGGTCGTGCCGGCAACCTGGTCAGTAGCCGTTCCCGCGGCCTTCGCGGCACCGCCACGCAGCACTTCATGGCGCAGCTGCGGCAGCACGCCGGCGCGCACCAGCTCGGTGTTGATCTCCTGGTAGAGCTCTTCCAGAGACGACAGCACATAGCGGTCGAACAGCTTGTAGATGATCAGCTTGACCCGCATGTCGGCGCTGAGCTCCTGCAGCGCCTGGCGAAACGACTGCGCCAGGATCGCCGGCGCCAGCGGATTGCTGGCGTCGTCCACCTTGCGGCCGCCGCAGATCACCGACAGCCGCTGGTTGACCGCGAACAGGTCGCGCGACAGCCGCGATTCGTTCTTGCCGATCATGCTGGTGATCGCCAGCGATTCCTCCAGCTCGTTGTCGGCCACCAGCGAAAGTTCGACCGCGCCCAACGGCATCGGCGTAGCAACCGATTGCGGCTGCGGGGGGTGGGCCAGTTCGGCGATGTGGCGGCTTATCGTGCCCAGGAAGTTGCGTTCCACCGTCGGCCGGCGCTTGCGCACCTCGCGCATGCCGTCGAAGTAATGCATCTGGGCGGCGTTGTTCTCGGCCTTCTCGGCCAGGTCGAACAGCGCGTCATCGACGCGTTCGAAGGCATTGCCGACCCACTGCTGCAACCGCTTGCTGGCGATGTTGCGCACGCCACCCAGCAACTCGCCGACGCGCTCGCTGGCCGGGTCGAGCCGCTGGCTCAGATTGATGACTCGGGATGGATCACTGGCTTCGTTCATCGCCAACCCCCTGAAACTTTGCGGTGCGCAGCTAAACCTGGAACGGGCCGCGCAGGTGTCGACGATAAGGCAAAGCGGGTGTCCGTGTCATGCGCGAACGCCCGCCAGGACCCGGGCGGATTCAGGCTGTGGGGAAGCCGGTCAGCTGGGTGGTGCCGATGCCTTCCTCGGGCAACATCACCGGAATGCCGTCCTCGACCCGGTAGATCACCTTGTGGTCGGTGGTGATCAGGCCTTCGCTGACCCGTTCGCGTACGGCAGTGCCTGCCACGGTGTCGACCTTGCCGGCACCGATGGCGTCGTTCAGCGCATCGAGTTCGCGCTTGCCCAGCGGGCGCAGCGGCATTTTGCTGACCGGGCAGCACAGGATGTCGAGTAGGCGCTTGTCCATGGGTCGCTTGGGTGTGCCGGGGTGGGGAAAGCCCGTACAATAGCCGTTTTTGGACGGTCCGGCCATGACAGGAACAAGCAGACCAGCGCGCATAGGCGTCGTGATGGGCTCGCGTTCGGATTGGGAAACCATGCAGCACGCGGCCAACGTGCTGACTGAACTGGGTGTGCCGCACGAGGTGCAGGTGGTTTCCGCCCATCGCACGCCCGACCTGCTGTTCAGCTACGCCGAACAGGCGCCAGCGCGAGGCATCCAGGTGATCATCGCCGGCGCCGGCGGCGCCGCCCATCTGCCTGGCATGCTGGCGGCGAAGACCCGCTTGCCGGTGTTCGGCGTGCCGGTGCAGTCGAAGGCGCTGAACGGGATGGATTCGCTGCTGTCGATCGTGCAGATGCCGGCCGGCATCCCGGTTGGCACCCTGGCGATCGGCCGCGCCGGCGCGGTGAACGCCGGGCTGCTTGCCATCGCGGTGCTGGCACTGCACGACCCGGCGCTGGCCGCGGCGCTGGAGAACTGGCGCGCGCGCCAGACCCAGGCGGTGATCGAGCAGCCGGATCCGCGTCAATGAGCGAACGACGGCAGCCCGTGCTGGGCGTACTCGGTGGTGGCCAGCTGGCGCGCATGCTGGCGCTGGCGGCGGCGCCGCTGGGCGTGAGGACCCTGGTGGTGGACAGCTCCGCCGATGCCTGCGCAGGGCAGGTCGCACCGCTGGTGGTAGCCGACTGGACCGACTACGCCGCCCTGGAGGGGTTTGCCGCGCGGGTCGACGTGGTCACCTTCGATTTCGAGAACGTGCCGGCCGAGACGGCGCACTGGCTGGCCGAGCGGGTCGCGGTCTTCCCCGCGCCGCAGGCGTTGGCCGTGGCGCAGGACCGATTGGCCGAGAAAACCCTGTTCCGCGAATGCGGCCTGCCGACCCCGGATTTCATGACGGTGGACACGCGCGAACAGCTGGACCAGGCGCTGGGTGTGGTCGGCACGCCGGCGATCCTGAAGACGCGCCGGCTCGGCTATGACGGCAAGGGCCAGTTTCGCCTGCGCGAATCGGGCGATGCGGATGCGGCATGGGCCGCGCTCGGTGCGCAGGCGGCGAAACATGGCTTGATCCTGGAGGCGTTCGTGCCGTTCGAGCGGGAGCTGTCGGTGATCGCCGTGCGCGGACGCGACGGTGAGTTCCGCACTTGGCCGCTGACGCGCAACTGGCATGTCGACGGCGTGCTGTCGATGAGCCTGGCGCCGGCGCCGGATATCGACACGCTGCAGCCGCGCTGCCACCGAGCTGGCCCGGACCTTGGCCGAGCGCCTGGGTTACGTCGGCGTGTTCGCGCTGGAGCTGTTCGTGAAGGACGGCGAACTGCTTGGCAACGAGATGGCGCCGCGGGTGCACAACTCCGGCCACTGGACCATCGAGGGCGCGCACACCAGCCAGTTCGAGAACCACGTGCGCGCGGTGCTCGGACTGCCACTGGGCGACACCGGCGCGCGCGGCGTGTCGGCGATGTTCAACTGGATCGGCGAGCTGCCTGACCCGTCTGCGGTATTGCAGGCTGTCGATGCGCACTGGCACGACTACGGCAAACAGGCCCGGCCCGGGCGCAAGGTAGGCCATGCCACGGCGTGTGCCCCGGATGCCGGGAGCCTGGCCGCACGGTTGGGCGGGATCGCCGTGGCACTCGGGCGCGAGACACAGGTGGCGCCGGTGCTGTCCATGCTCGGTTGAACCGGATGGCCGGGGCATAAAAAAAACGGAGCCGCGGGGCTCCGTTTTTTTGTTTGCGCCGGGGATCAGGCCAGGTTGCTGGCCGCGAATTCCCAGTTGACCAGGTTCCAGAACGCTTCCACGTACTTCGGGCGGGCGTTGCGGTAGTCGATGTAGTACGCGTGCTCCCAGACGTCGGTGGTGAACAGCGGCTTGTCGCTGCCGGTGATCGGGGTGGCCGCGTTGGAGGTGTTGACGATGCCGAGCGAGCCGTCCGGGCGCTGCACCAGCCAGGTCCAGCCGGAGCCGAAGTTGCCGGCGGCGGACTTGCTGAATTCGTCCTTGAACTTGTCAAACGAGCCGAACGCCTTGTTGATCGCGTCGGCCAGCTTCCCGCTTGGCGCGCCGCCGCCCTTCGGGCTCATCGAATTCCAGTAGAACGTGTGGTTCCAGACCTGCGCCGCGTTGTTGAACACGCCGCCGGACGACTTCCTGATGATTTCCTCGAGCGGCGCGTTCGCGAACTCGGTGCCTTCGATCAGCTTGTTGAGGTTGGTCACGTAGGCCTGGTGGTGCTTGCCGTAGTGGTACTCCAGCGTTTCGGCGGAAATGTGCGGCTCCAGTGCGTTCTTTTCGTACGGCAGCGGAGGAAGTTCGATCGCCATGATGAGGCTCCTTAGCGGTGACTGGGGGTAGAACGGCCGGCGCAGCGGACGGCAGCCGACGGGTGACTGATACAATACCGGTCTGCCTGCATTGTAAAGATGAATCACCAAGCTATGGACATCAACGAACAAATCAAGGCGATGCTGGCCGCGCATCCCATCGTGCTTTTCATGAAAGGCACGCCTGAATTTCCGATGTGCGGCTTTTCCAGTCGCGCGGCCCAGGCGTTGGCCGAAGCCGGTGCCGTGTTCCATGCGGTGAACGTGCTGGCCGATCCGCAGATCCGCGCCGCGCTGCCGCATTTCTCGAACTGGCCGACGTTTCCGCAGCTGTTCATCCAGGGCGAGCTGATTGGCGGCTGCGACATCATCGAGGACCTGAAATCCGCCGGCGAGCTGTCCCGCATGGCCAGCGACGTGGCTGGAGCGGCGCCTTGACGGCGCTGCCGGTTGCCCGGTTGCCGACAGACTGGCAGCCAGCGGCGGACACCCTGGCCGGTCGCGTGGTGCTGGTGACCGGCGCCTACGGCGGGCTCGGCGGCGCGGTGTCACGCGCGGCGTCGCGCGCCGGCGCCACGGTGGTGATCACCGGCAAGCGCAAGCGCCAGCTGGAACAGCTGTACGACGCGATGCTGGCCGAAGGTCTGGCCGAGCCGGTGATCCATCCGCTGGACATGGAAGTGGCCACGCCGCGCGAATACGCCGCGCTGGCCGAAGGGCTGGAGCGCGACTTCGGCCGGCTCGACGGCATCGTGCACGCGGCCGTCAGTTTCGGCGGGCTGACCCCGATCACCATGCACAAGCCCGACGCCTGGCTGCGCGCGATGCATGTCAACGTGAACGCGCCGTTCGCGCTGACCCAGGCCTGCCTGCCGCTGCTGACCCAGGCCAGCGACAGCGCCGTGGTGTTCGTGCTGGATGACCCCGAATTGCTGCAGCGTGCGCACTGGGGTGGCTACGGCGCATCGAAGGCGGCGCTGGAGCGGTTCGTGGCGATCCTGCACGAGGAAACCGATAGCGGCCCGCTGCGCACCCATGCGATGCTGCCCGGCGCCGATGCGCACCGCGCTGCGGCAGCTGGCGTATTTCGGCGAAGATATCCTGCAGCGACCGTTGCCGGATGCGGCGGCAGCTGCCGCGTGTCTACCTGCTGAGCGCGCAGGGCGCGGCCGCGCGTGGCGCGATACTGGATTTGCGGGTCGACTGAACGCTTGCCCGGTGGCGCCGGCATGGCGTCCGCCCAACGAGAATGGAGTTGAGATGGAATCGCAGATGACCACATTGTCGGCGGGCATCCTGCTGTTCCTGATCATGGACCCGCTGGGCAATATCCCGCTGTTCCTGAGCCTGCTGAAGGAGGTGCCGCCGAAGCGGCGGCGCCATGTCATGGTGCGCGAGTTGCTGATCGCGCTGGGCGTGCTGCTGGCGTTCCTGTTCGGTGGCCAGTACATCCTCCAGCTGCTGCAGCTGAAGCAGGAATCGATCAGCATCGCCGGTGGCATCGTGCTGTTCCTGATCGGCATCCGCATGGTATTTCCACCTGCCGACGGCAGCGGCATCTTCGGCAAGTCCGGCGGCGGCGAACCGTTCATCGTGCCGATGGCGATACCCGGCGTGGCCGGCCCCTCGGCGATGGCGGCGCTGCTGCTGCTGACCAATACCCAGCCCGGCCGCACTGCCGACTGGACGATTGCGTTGCTGCTGGCATGGCTGGCCAGCTCGCTGATCCTGCTCAGCGCCACCTATCTGTTCCGCTGGCTCGGCGAGAGCGTGCTGACTGCACTGGAGCGCGTGATGGGCATGCTGCTGATCGCGCTGTCGGTGCAGATGTTCATGGCCGGCGTGGCGTCCTTCCTGCACATGAACGTTTGAAACGGCGACGCCGTCGAATTGTCGCAAGCGTCGCTTCGGGTCATCGTGCAGCTGTCATAATCGGCCGCCAGGATGGGGGGAATCCGAGGACGCAGACATGCTGAGTATCGAACAATCCCTTGTCGAGCGACTGCCATGGTTGGCCCAGTACCCGCGCATCCGCCGGCCCGATGGCGGGCATGCTCGGCCGGCTGGCCGACGAAGACGGTTTCAACCGTGTGCTGGACCGGGTCGGTGACGCGGAAGGTTTCGACTTCGTCGATCGCGTGCTGGACGTACTCGGCACCAGCCACCACGTGAACCCGGGCGATCTCGAGAACATTCCGGCGGAAGGCCCGCTGCTGGTGGTGGCCAACCATCCGCTGGGCATGCAGGACGCGCTGGCGATGCTGCAGGTGATCGGTTCGGTGCGCGGCGACGTGCGCATCCTTGGCAACGACTGGCTGGCCACGGTGCCGCAACTGGGCGAGCTGTTGCTGCCGGTGGACGTGTTCGGCAAGGGCGCCGCCTCGCGGCTGCGCGGCATCTACCGCGCGCTGGAGCAGGGTGAGGCGCTGATCGTGTTTCCTGCCGGCGAAGTATCGCGCGTGCGCCCCGGCGGCGTGCGCGACGGCCGCTGGTCGGACGGCTTCGCGCGGCTGTCGTTGCGCAGCAAGGCACCCGTGCTGCCGGTGCATATCTCGGCGCGCAACTCGGCGATGTTCTATGGCCTGTCGATGCTGGCCAGGCCGTTGAGCACGGCGATGCTGCCGCGCGAGGCGGTGGCGCCGGGCAAGCGGCGAATCGGTTTCAGCATCGGTGCGCTGGTCAGCGCCGAGGAGCTTGGCCAGCGCAGCGGCGGTTCGCCGGCGCAGGCGGCGAAGCTGATGCGCCGGCACGTTTACCGGATCGGCCAGCACCGTGGCCTGGTCTTTGGCGGACAGGCGCCGCTGGCGCATCCGGAGCCGGCCGGTCAGGTGGCAGCGGAACTGGCCCGATCCGAGAAGCTGGCCGACCTCAGCGACGGCAAGCAGGCATGGCTGTTCAGGGGCGCGTCCGACAGCGCAGTCATGCGCGAGATCGGCCGGCTGCGCGAGCTGACCTTCCGCAAGGTCGGCGAAGGCACCGGTAGGCGGCGCGATCTGGACGCCTACGACCCTTATTACGAGCACCTGGTGCTGTGGGATCCGCAGGCGCTGCGCATCGTCGGCTCCTACCGTTTCGGCCATGGCGGCCGGCTGATCACCGAACGTGGCTTGGCCGGGCTGTATACCTCCAGCCTGTTCAACTACTCGCCGGCGCTGGAATCGCGGCTGATGCAGGGGCTGGAGCTGGGGCGCAGCTTCATTGCGCCCGCCTACTGGCGTTCACGTGCGCTGGATCAGCTGTGGCAAGGCATTGGCCTGTACCTGCAGCGCCATCGAGATCTGCGTTACCTGTTCGGTCCGGTCAGCATGTCGGTGAGCCTGCCGCGCGAGGCACGCGAATGGATCGCCGCCGCCCATCAGCACTACTTCGGTGCGCCTGGCCTGGCCGCCGCACGCCAGCCCTTCGTGGTATCCCCCGAGGTCGTGCAGGGCGTGCGCGCGGCGCTGGAGGGGCTCGATGCCGCCGCCGGCCTGGGCAAGCTGAAGCATCACCTGGATGCGTTGGGCGTCAGCATGCCGGTGCTTTATCGCCAGTATGTCGACCTGGTCGAACCCGCCGGCGTGCAATTCCTCGACTTCGGCGAGGACCCGGACTTTTCCGGTTGCGTGGATGGCCTGGTGATGCTGGATCTGGCAAATCTGAAACCGGCGAAACGTGCGCGTTATCTCGGCAGACAGACTGATCCGGTATAGGCGCCATGTCGATGTGATGCCTCTGGAATTCGACGGAGACAAGCGGGCGGTCTCCATCCGATTGATTCCAAACGATTCACGTCGCGGTCCTGGGGTGTTTAGTGACCGCCACTGACGTGTAAGTGTTACAAAAATGTCATACAATGCCGTTAAAATAGCTTAACAACCGCCGCGGACGGGATGGTCTGGCGAGCATGAGGTCGTGCGGGTCCATGGCGCCATGGATTCGCTGCAATACCACAACAGGGGTCACGAATCGTGCCGATGTTGCGCCTGGCGTTAGCCGGGCGAGGCCACGTTTTTGACTTCAAACAAGAGTTTTTTTCGTTGCGAGCCTGAGGGTCGATCAAGAATGAATAGTCGAATTCGCGCCAAACTCCTGCCGTTTGCCATAGCTTCGCTGCTGGCGGCGTCGGTGCCCGCCATTGCGCAGGACACCTCTTCCGCGATCAGCGGTCGCGTGCTGGACGCCAGCGGCCAGCCGGTCGCCGGCGCCACCGTGCAGATCGTGCATGAGCCGTCGGGCACGACCAAGATCACCACCACCGACGCCAGCGGCCGCTATGCCGCGCAGGGTTTGCGCGTGGGTGGCCCGTTCGACGTCACCGTGTCCAAGGCCGGCCTGGAGCAGGCCGAGCAGAAGCAGGTATACCTGCAGCTGGCTCAGGAAACCCCGGTCAACCTGACCATGGGTGCGGAGCAGGCGAAGGACGTCCAGAATCTTTCCGGCGTCACCGTTTCGGCGAATGCGCTGTCGCAGACGTTCTCCTCGGACAACAAGGGCATCTCGACCAACATCTCGCAGCGCGAACTCGAGGCGACGCCGACCCCGGGTCGCTCGATCCAGAACATCGTGCGCCTCGACCCGCGCATCGTGATCTCCGACCGCGATCGCGGCGAGATCTCCGCGATCGGCCAGAACAGCCGCTACAACAACATCACGGTGGACTCGGTCAGCGCCAACGACCCGTTCGGCCTGAACGCGAATGGCCTGCCCACGCTGGGCACGCCGATCTCGCAGGACACGATCCAGGAATACAACATCTCGACCGCCAACTACGACGTGGCCACGCGCCGTGGCGTCGGCGCGATCGTCAACGCAGTGACCAAGAGCGGCACCAACGACTTCCACGGTTCGGCGTACTACGCGTTCCAGAACCGCGACAAGATGATCGCCGACTACAACGGCCAGCCGTACGGCGGCTTCCGCCGCACCTGGACTGCCGGTGGTACCGTTGGCGGCCCGATCATCAAGGACAAGCTGTTCTTCTTCGCCTCGTACGAGAAGAGCAAGCAGATCGGCCCGTCCTCCCAGTACGGTGTGCAGGGCTCCGGCGCGACCACCGAGATCCGTGGCCTGACCCAGCAGAACGTCGATGACATCACCGCGGCAGCCAAGGCCAAGGGCTTTGACGTCGGCGGCCTCGGCGGTGGCAGCTCCGATCTGCAGGACAAGCGTTACCTGGCCAAGATCGACTGGAACATCACCAACGACCACCGCGCCAGCTTCACCTACAGCCAGACCAAGGAACTCAAGCCGATCATCCCCGGCAACAACAACATCCTGGTGCTGTCCAGCGGCTGGTACAAGACCAACGTGGACAACAAGAGCTACGCGCTGCATTTCTATGACGACTGGTCGGATATCTTCTCCACCGACACCACCCTCTCCTACGCCGACTTCCAGCAGAACCGTGGTCCGTACAACGGCCTCGCCCAGCCGGATGTCTCGGTGTGCCTGAACAGCGCCAGCGGCTGCATCAGCTCAAGCAGCTCGCCGGGCGTGGAGTTCGGTACCGAGTACTCCAGCCAGGCCAACGTGCTGCACGTGAAGACGCTCAATGCTGCGTGGGCCGGCAGCCTCTATCTGGGTGACCACACGGTCAAGGGCGGTTTCGACTTCCAGCGCGGCCAGTACTACAACCTGTTCCTGCAGAACGCATTCGGCAGCTACCAGTTCAATACGCTCGCCGATTTCAATGCCGGCAACTATTACCAGTACCGCTACAACGCACCGGCCGCCGGCTTGGGCCTGAGTGACGTCGCCGCCAACTTCGAGCTGAAGGAATACGGCGTGTTCCTGCAGGACACCTGGCAGGTGAACCCGAACCTGTCGGTGCAGTACGGTTTCCGCGTCGACATTCCGCTGACCAGCGATCGGCCGCTTTACAACCCCTGCTATGCGGCTGCTCCCGGCGTAGCCGTGGTGGCTGCCAACTGCGTTTCGGCCAAGGGTGGCTTCGGCCGCACCAACACCAGCACCATCAATGGCAACCGCCAGGTGCAGCCGCGCGCGTCGTTCAACTACACCTTCGACACCGAGCGCATGACCCAGCTGCGCGGCGGCGCGGGCCTGTTCATCTCCAACCCGCCGAGCGTGTGGCTGGGCAACATCTACCAGAACTCCGGCGTGACCCAGGTGCAGTACAACTGCGGCCCGACCCAGAGCGTCTGCAACAACAAGGGCGGCAATGTCCTGCCGCCTTTCAGCGCCAATGCGAATGGACAGAATGGCGGCTCGGCAGCGATTCCGGGAGCCAGCGGCGCGCAGATGGCGGTCAGCACGGTCAGCGACAACTTCCAGCTCCCGAGCGTGTGGAAGATGTCGCTGGGCTTCGATCGCGAGCTGCCGTGGTGGGGCATGGTGTTCAGTGCCGATTACGAGCACATCAAGAACCGCAACGCGATCTTCTATCAGAACCTCAACATCGGTGCGTCCACGGGCGTACTGCCTGATGGTCGGCTCACGTTCTACAAGAACCCGCTGGGTGGCAGCACCGGCAACACGGCGCGCTCGAATGCCAACCCGGCATTTGGCGATGCAGTGATCAATCTGGCCAACAGCGACCAGGGCAGCGCCGACAGCCTCAGCCTCGCGCTGAAGAAGCCGTTCGCAGACGAGTGGTCCGGCATGGTCGGCTTCACCTGGAGCCGCGCCACCGAAGTGAACCCCGGTACCTCGAGCGTGGCCCGTTCCAGCTACAGCAACAACGTCTGGGTGAACCCGAACGAGAACAAGGCGAGCACCTCCAGCTACTCGATCCCGAAGCGCGTGATCGCCTCGCTGACCTGGCAGCACCGCTTCTTCGGTGACTACGCCACCAGCGCCACCGTGTTCTACGACGGTCACTCGGGCACCCCGTACAGCTGGCGCTTCGGCAATGACGCCAACGGTGACGGCTTCACCTCCGACCTGGCCTTTATCCCGAACAAGGGCGATATCACCTTCGCACCGGGGACGACCCAGGCACAGCAGGACTCGTTCTGGCAGTACATCGACAACGACAAGTACCTGAAGGAGCACAAGGGTCAGATCGCCAGCCGCAACGGCGCCCGCGCTCCCTGGATCAACCAGATCGACCTGAGCTTCAGCCAGGAGATCCCGGGTCTGTTCAAGGGCAACAAGGGCGTGATTCGTCTGGATGTCTACAACCTCGGCAACATGCTCAACAAGAAGTGGGGTGTCGACCACCGCGCCAGCTTCCCGCTGGTTCGCAACCTTGCCGACTTCGCCGGCGTCGATGGCCAGTGGCAAGTACGTCTACGACATCAGCAAGGCGGCCTACAAGGACAGCAACGGCAACTACAGCCCGCTGGCCTTGCCGCGCGCGGACGAGCTGAACGGCCCGACCCAGCGCTGGTCGATCCTGGCCACGGTGCGTTACACCTTCTGAGTAATCCGTTATTCGGAAACCTTGGCCGGCGCCCGCGAGGGCGCCGGCTTTTTATTGTCCGCTGCGTATGCGTGGAACCGCCGGTCAATACTTGACCCTGTCCGGGGTATGGCCTGAAGCTACGCGGTCGGCCCCGTGCAAGGGCGCGGTCGCCGCAAGAACCATGGAGATTCGATGAAGACCAATTACGCCGATCCTTCCAGCACAACCAGAACCGTCAGCGCGCGCATCTCGCCCGTCGGCGGCCTGGACGTCCTTTCCCGCGACGAGGTCGCGCGCCTGCGCGACGCCAGCGGCGGGCCTGCATGCACTGCTGCGCCGCTGCGCGCTGGCGGTGCTGACCTCGGGCAACGATCAGCGACGACCCGCGCGCGATGCTGCGAGCAGTATCCGGATTTCGACATCCAGGTGCTGCAGCAGGACCGCGGCATCAAGATCGAGCTGACCAACGCGCCGGCGCAGGCGTTCGTCGACGGCCAGATCATCCGCGGCATCAACGAGCTGCTGTTCGCGGTGGTGCGCGACATCGTCTACGTGTCGACGCAGATGGAGCAGATCGGCTATCGACCTGGACGACTCGGCCGGGCATCACCCAGCGCGGTGTTCGAGATCCTGCGCAACGCGCGCATCCTGCAAGCCGCAGGTCGACCCGAACCTGGTGGTGTGCTGGGGCGGCCACTCGATCTCGCGCGACGAGTACGACTACACCAAGCTGGTCGGCTACGAGCTCGGCCTGCGCGGGCTGGACATCTGCACCGGCTGCGGCCCGGGCGCGATGAAGGGGCCGATGAAGGGCGCGACCATCGCGCACGCCAAGCAGCGGCGCCGGCACAACCGCTACATCGGCATCACCGAGCCGGGCATCATCGCGGCCGAGTCGCCGAACCCGATCGTCAACCACCTGGTGATCATGCCGGACATCGAGAAGCGCCTCGAGGCGTTCGTGCGCCTCGGCCACGGCATCATCGTGTTCCCCGGCGGCGTCGGCACGGCCGAGGAAATCCTCTACCTGCTCGGCATCCTGCTGCACCCGGACAACGCCGGCATGCCGTTCCCGCTGATCTTCACCGGGCCGCGCCAGTCAGCCGCCTATTTCGAGCAGATCGACCGTTTCCTGCGGCTCAGCCTGGGCGACGAGGTGGCCCGGCACTACCAGATCATCGTGGACGACGCGGCAACGGTGGCGCGCACGATGATCAAGGGCCTCGAAAAGGTGCGCCACAACCGCCTGGACACCAAGGACGCATTCTTCTTCAACTGGGCGCTGCAGCATCCCGCTGGAATTCCAGCAGCCGTTCCGTCCGACCCACGAGGCGATGGCGTGCGCTGCAGATCTGCACCGCGACCGCCCGCGGCACGAGCTGGCGGCGGACCTGCGCCGGGCGTTTTCCGGCATCGTCGCCGGCAACGTGAAGGAGGAGGGCGTGCAGGCGATCGAGCAGCATGGCCCGTTCGTCATCGACGGCGATGCGGACATCATGCGGGCGCTGGACAAGCTGCTGCAGGCGTTCGTCGAGCAGCACCGCATGAAGCTTCCCGGTGGCACCGCCTACGAGCCGTGCTATCGGGTATTGAGCGCCTGAAAAAAGTGCGACGACCGATCCGCGGCAACTTGACAGTTCGCCGCACGCTCAGCAAACTACGCAGCTCACGCCCGAATAGCTCAGCCGGTTAGAGCACTTGACTGTTAATCAGGGGGTCGTTGGTTCGAGTCCAACTTCGGGCGCCAAATGCAGACAAGGGCCGGCAGCAATGCCGGCCCTTGTTCTTTTTGCGTCACGCGAAGCAGGCGCGAATGCGCCGGTGCGACGTCATGCCCCGCGCAGCGCCCCGCGGCCATCGTCGCCATTGCGTATCATCGCGATATATTTCGCCGTGCGTTGGCATACCGGCCATGTGCAGGTGCCAGCCATGCCTGATCTGATCCGCGCGATTCCCACAGGTTCCCCATGCGCCGCAACAACCCGGCAGGCCGCCTGCCCGAGCCACCCAGCCCGATTGCCGACGACGGCGACGAGGCGCACTTCTGCCGCACCTGTGCGTTCTCCGGTGCGTGCATCGCGGAAGGTTACGGCAAGCCGGAGCTGGTCGAGCTGCACTGCCTGGTCGAACATGTCGGGCCGTTCCACGCCGGCGAGCACATCTTCCGCACCGGCGACCCGTTTCGCTCGATCTTCGCGGTGCGTGCGGGCACGGTGAAGACCCGCATGGTCGATGCCGACGGACACGAACAGGTGCTCGGCTTCTACCTGCCCGGCGAAGTGATCGGCCTGAACGCGATCTACCCGGATCAGTTTCCGTGCGATGCGGTGGCGTTGGACAGCGCGTATTTCTGCCGTTTCTCGTTCCCCGCGATGAGTGCGCTGGCCACCCGCATGCCGGCGGTGCAGCAGCGGCTGTTCCGGCTGATCAGCAAGGAGCTTGGCATGGCCACGTTGCTCGCTGGCGACCACAACGCCGATGTACGCATGGCCGCTTTTCTCACCGACCTGGCCGCGCGCTACGAGGAGCGCGGCTTTTCCGGGACGCGCTTCCATCTGAGCATGTCGCGCGGCGACATCGCCAACTACCTGCGGCTGGCCGCCGAGACGGTGAGTCGCGTGCTCGGCCGTTTTCGCCAGCAGGGCCTGATCGAACTCGAGGGGCGCGAGATGCTGCTGCGCGACCCCGAAGGGCTGCGCCAGATCGGCAAGAACCTGCTGTCGCACTGAGCATCTTCACGACGCCTGCGGCGGCTTGACGCACCGGTCGTTTTCCGGCGGCAAAAATGACGTATATCAAGCGCGCTTCCTGACGGTTCCCTAGGCTGACAGCCAGAAACCACAGGGAGAAACCCATGTCACGTTCGTTGTTCCTCGTTCTTGCCGCGGCGGGCGCGCTGACGCTTGCCGGCTGTTCCGGCAAGCCGTCCGCAGTGTCACCGGTGGGGGAGGCTGCCGCCAGCCCCGCCGCGATCGCCGCCACCCACGGCGACTTCGGCCCGCCGCAGGGCGAGCCGATCCATGCGGTGCTGACCAGCCCGCCGCACGTGCCGCCGCCGGTCAACCGCAACTACCCGGCGAAGGTGATCGTGGAGCTGGAAGTGATCGAGAAGGAGATGCCGATCTCCGAGGGCGTGAGTTATACCTTCTGGACCTTCGGCGGCACCGTGCCGGGCAGCTTCATCCGGGTGCGCCAGGGCGACACGGTCGAGTTCCACCTGAAGAACGCGCCGGACAGCAAGATGCCGCACAACATCGACCTGCACGGGGTGACCGGGCCAGGCGGCGGCGCGGCGTCCAGCTTCACCGCGCCGGGGCACGCCTCGCAGTTCACCTTCAAGGCGCTCAACCAGGGCATCTACGTGTACCACTGCGCCACCGCGCCGGTCGGCATGCACATCGCCAACGGCATGTACGGGCTGATCCTGGTCGAGCCGCCGGAAGGGCTTGTCGAAGGTCGATCACGAGTACTACGTGATGCAGGGCGACTTCTACACCACCGGCAAGTACCGGCAGAAGGGCCTGCAGCCGTTCGACATGGAGAAGGCGATCGACGAGCACCCGACCTACGTGCTGTTCAACGGCAAGGAAGGCGCGCTCACCGGCGACAACGCGCTGACCGCCAAGACCAACCAGACGGTGCGGCTGTTCGTCGGCAACGGCGGGCCGAACCTGGTCTCCAGCTTCCATGTGATCGGCGAGATCTTCGACAAGGTGCAGCCGGAGGGCGGCACGGTGGCGCAGCACAACGTGCAGACCACGCTGATCCCGGCCGGCGGCGCGGCGATGGTGGAGTTCCACACCGACGTGCCGGGCAGCTACGTGCTGGTCGACCACTCGATCTTCCGCGCGTTCAACAAGGGCGCGCTGGGCATCCTCAAGGTGGACGGTCCGGAAGACAAGTCGATCTACTCGGGCAAGGAAGTGGACTCGGTGTACCTGGGCGACCGCTCGGAGCCGAACCTGACGGCGGTGACCACGGCGGCCACGGCGCATGCGGCCGGCACGCTGACCAAGGCCGAGCAGATCGCGGCGGGCAAGCAGCTGTTCACCGGCACCTGCTCGGTATGCCACCAGGCGAACGGCGAGGGCCTGGCGAACGTGTTCCCGCCGCTGGCGAAGTCGGACTACCTGGCGGCCGACCCGAAGCGGGCGATGACGATCGTGACGCACGGGCTGACCGGCAAGATCACGGTGAACGGCCACGAGTACGACTCGGTGATGCCGCCGATGGCGCAGCTGACCGACGACGAGGTGGCGAACATCCTGACCTACGTGCTGAACAGCTGGGACAACCCGGGTGGGCAGATCAGCAAGGAAGAAGTGGCCAAGGCCCGCGCCGCGGCCGCACCGGCGGCGGCAGCGGAGCACTGAACCGTCGTTGATCGAAGAAGCGTCTGGCCATCCAGATGGCCAGACGAAGGAGTCCGAGCAAGCAACGCCGCCCGTATGGGCGGCGTTGCTGTTTACGGGTTTCGCGAGGGCGCGGCGCGTTGTCACAGTCACTCCATGGACGCCGGCAACTTGACCAAGGTCAGGTCGAGCGCACTCGCGCATGCCGAGACTTCCACCGACTACAAGGGAGCAACGCAATGAAGCATGCACGAAACCATCTTTTCATGACCTGCCTGTTGGCAATCGTGGCGACACCGGCCCTGGCTGTCGGGGAGCCGGCCGGCACGAGCCCACCCGTGGCATCGGCCGAACCGTCCCTGCAGCTGGAATGGGATGCCCGCCTGCGCCACGAGCAGGTCGACGACGATGCCTTCGCGCGCAACGCCAACGCCGACACCTTGCGCCTGCGTCTCGGTCTGCAGGCTGAGTTCGGGCATGGCTGGAGCGGCCTGCTCGAAGGCGCCGGCGTGGCCAGCGCGGGCGATCGTTACAACAGCGGCGCCAACGGGCGCACTCAGTACCCGACGGTGACCGACCCGCGCGGCAGCGAGTTCAACCAGTACTGGCTGCGCTGGCAGGGCGAGCAGTTCGGTGCCACCGCCGGTCGCCAGCGGCTGCTGCTGGACAACCAGCGCTGGGTTGGCAACAGCGGCTGGCGCCAGCACGAGCAGACCTTCGATGCGATCGAGTTGTGCTGGCAGCCGCTGCCGGCGCTGACGGTGCGCTATGACTGGCTCGACCGGGTACACCGGGTGGCCGGCCGCGATGCGCTGAACCCGCTGGCGCGCGAGCGCAAGTTGAACACTCATCTGCTCAACCTGGCGTGGACCCGGGGTGCACAGCAATGGGGCGGCTATGCCTATCTGCACGAGGACCGCGACATGGCCAGCGCCTCCAGTGTCACCTACGGCCTGCGCTGGAGCGGCAAGGCACTGCGCGACGGCAATGGCCTCGGCTGGACGCTGGAGGGAGCGCGGCAAGTCGACTATGCCAACAACCCGCAGCACTTCGCACACAGCTACTGGTTGCTGGAACCGAGCTGGACGCAGTCCGGGATCACCGCGAAGCTGGGTTGGGAACACCTGGGCGGCAACGGCCGGCATGCGCTGCAAACCCCACTGGCCACGCTGCACGCATTCAATGGCTGGAATGACCAGTTCAACGTGACCCCGGCCGGTGGACTGGAGGATCGCTACGTCGCCGTCAACGGCAACTTCGGTCGCGGCGGCATCGCCGGCAAGCTGGCCTGGACGGTGGCGTACCACGACTACCGCGCCGATCGTGGCGGTCGCTACGGCAGCGAGTGGGACGCCTCGCTGGCGTATCCGCTGGCGCAAGGCCTCAGCGGCCTGCTGAAGGTGGCGAACCATCGCGCCGACGGCTTCGGCCGCGACAGCGCGAAGCTGTGGCTGCAACTGGAATGGCGTGGTCAGCGGGCTTTGGCCGGCATGCGTTGACCGCAGCTGAGACTGCGTTGAGATGGCGCCATGAAAGCCCAGCCATCACCTCATCGTCTTCATCGGCTGGATCGAGCTGCACCTGCGGTGTGGCCGCGGCGTGCAGCTGCCCGGCGTGCAGCGGCTGCTTCCCGTGCATGGCAAGGCTCGCGCGCTGCTGGCGCAGGTGCCGTTGCTGCTGTTGCCGGCTGCCGCGCTATGGCCGTCGGCCTGGCTGGCCCGCGCAGCCGGGCTGGCGTTGCTGCTGGCGTGGGGTTGCGCGTGGTGGACGCTGCGCAGCGTGCACAGGCGTGCCGGCCGTTTCCTGTTGACCGTGGAATCCGCTGATGCCGCTGTCCGTGCCTGAACGTTTCGCAGTCACGCGCGTGCGCGCCGCGATCGACCGGATCGACGACGGCCTGATCATGTTGCTTGCCGCACGGCGTCGGCTGGCGGGTGCGGTCGGCGCGCTCAAGTCGCGTGCCGGCGCCGCCGCGCGCGACCCGCGGCGCGAGCAACAGGTGCGCGCGCGAGCGCAGAGGCTGGCGCTGCGGCTCGCATTGCCCGCGAACACCGCCGAACGCCTGCTCGATCTGGCGATCGCCGACGCCTGCCAGCGGCAGGGCATGGCGGTTGACCTGGGTCAAGGCGTGTCGTTGACCCGGCCCTGCATGATGCCGGCCACCATGCCCAGCCAGTCATTCCATTCATCCCTTGCGCCGCTGCTGCTGCGCCTGTTGCCGCCACCTGCACGGGTGGCGCCGCTGCTGCATGCACTGCCGGCGGGCTGGCAGCATCGCCTGCTGGAAGCGGCAATGGCGCGCGTGTTGGCCACGCCGCTGCGCGACGGCTCGCTCGATTTCATGCGCGGCCGCCGGCTCGCCATCGAAGTGAGTGACCTGCGCCTGCGCTGGGTGCTCGAACTGCACGGCGACCGCCTCGGCGTGGTCGATGCCGAACCCGAGGCGAGCGTGCGTGGCAGCGCCACTGACCTGCTGTTGCTGGCCGGTCGGCTGGAGGACGCCGATACGCTGTTCTTCCAGCGCGCACTGGAGCTGACCGGTGATACCGAACTGGGCCTTACCGCGCGCAACCTGCTGGAACGGCTGCCGTGGGAGTCGGTGCCGCTGGGCCTTCGCATCGCGCTGAACCGCGGCGCGCGCCTTGCACGCGTGGCGCGTGAGGCGCACCGGACCCGACGCTGACCAATCGCCGTGGCGCGACGATGTGCCGCACGCTGTCGTGGCGGTGCTTGCAGGTCTGACGCGAAGACGGTTGACCGACGTCAAGGCGAGCATGCCGGCCGCCCTTGACACTGCAGTCTGCTGACCCGGTGAGCAATTCATGACACGTCCTTCCTCGTTCGACTACGAACAGCTGCGTGCCTGCGGCCGCGGCGAACTTTTCGGTGACGGCAATGCCCGGCTGCCGTCGCCGCCGATGCTGATGTTCGACCGTATCACCCACATCGCCAGCGAGGGCGGCGCGTACGGCAAGGGCGTCATCCGTGCCGAACTGGATATCCATCCGCGGCTGTGGTTCTTCGACTGCCATTTCATCGGCGACCCGGTGATGCCGGGCTGTCTTGGCCTGGATGCGATGTGGCAGCTCAGCGGTTTCTTCCTGCCCTGGCTGGGCGAACCCGGCCGCGGCCGCGCACTGGGCGTGGGCCAGGTGAAATTTTCCGGCCAGGTGCTGCCTGGCGCGAAGCTGGTGCGCTACGAAATCGACATCCGTCGCGTGATGCGCGGCAAGCTGGCGCTGGTGATCGCCGACGGCAAGACCTTTGTCGACGACCGCCTGATCTACGTGGCCAGCGACATGCGCGTGGGCCTGTTCCAATCCACCGAGGGCTTTTGAGATGCGCCGCGTGGTGGTGACCGGCATGGGCATCGTGTCGTGCCTGGGCAACCTGCCGGCGACGGTGGCACGCGCACTGCGCGACGGCCGCAGCGGCATCCGGGCGATTCCGGAATACCTCGAACGCGGCCTGCGCAGCCAGGTCGCCGGGGTGCCGCAGGTCGACCTGGACGCCGCGATCGACCGCAAGCTGAAGCGCTTCATGGGCGACGCGGCGGCCTATGCCTACGTGGCGATGCGTGCGGCGATCGCCGATGCAGGCCTGGCCATCGAGCATATCCGCCATCCGCGCAGCGGTGTGGTCGCCGGCTCCGGCGGCGGCTCGGCGCAGTGGCAGATCGAGACCGGCGACCTGCTGCGCCACAAGGGCGTGCGCAAGGTCGGCCCGTACATGGTGCCGCGCACGATGTGCTCGACGGTGTCGGCCTCGCTGGCCACCGCGTTCGGCATCCTCGGCCTCAGCTATTCGATCTCCGCCGCCTGCGCCACCTCGGCGCACTGCATCGGCGCCGCCGCCGACCTGATCCGCCACGGTGCGCAGGACGTGGTGTTCGCCGGCGGCAGCGAAGAGGTGCACTGGGGCATGACCGCGCAGTTCGATGCGATGGGCGCGCTGTCCAGCGGCCGCAACGACACCCCGGCCGCCGCCTCGCGGCCGTATGACACCGGCCGCGACGGCTTCGTCATCGCCGGTGGCGGCGGCATGTTGGTGCTGGAGGAGTACGAACACGCGAAAGCGCGGGGCGCGCACATCCACGCCGAACTGGTTGGCTACGGCGTAACTTCCGACGGTGCCGACATGGTGGCGCCGAGCGGGGAGGGCGCGGTGCGTTGCATGCAGATGGCGTTGGCCAACGTGGGCGCTCCGGTCGACTACATCAACACCCATGGCACGGCGACGCCGCTGGGCGACCTCATCGAGCTGCAGGCGGTGCGCGAGGTGTTCGGAGATGCAGTGCCGCCGCTGTCCTCGACCAAGTCGCTGACCGGCCACTCGCTCGGCGCGGCCAGCGTGCACGAGGCGATCTACAGCTTGCTGATGCTCAACGGTGATTTCATGGCCGGCTCGGCCAACATCGACGAGCTCGATCCGCGCGCCGAAGGCTTTCCGATCCTGCGCGAAAGCCGCCCGGCGAAACTGGCCACGGTGATGTCGAACAGCTTCGGCTTCGGCGGCACCAACGCCAGCCTGGTGTTCGCGAAGATATAAGCCCCGGTTGTACCGCGCCCTGTTCACCTTCTCCCCTTGGGGAGAAGGTCGGGACAAGAAGGCGCGCGCCGAAGCCGCGCGAGCGTGATGAGCCCAACCATCTCCCCGGCGGGTAGAGGCAGCAGGGCGAGCCGGATCCCAGGCTCGATACCGGTGCCACCGCCATCGAAAGGCTCCTACAATCGCCGTTTTCGCCAGCCGGGAGCGTCCATGCAGATCGTCCATTCGCCGTTGCACCTCCGCCATGACGGCGGCATGGAACTGCACCGCGGCGAGCTGGTGCCGTGCTACGAGCAGCCGGCGCGCGCCGACTACATCCGTCAGGCGCTGGTCGACGCCGGGCACATGCTGGTGGCGCCGCGGGCGTTCGGGCTGGAGGCGCTGCTCGGCGTGCACGACGCGGGCTTCGTCGAGTTCCTGCGGACCGCGTACGCGCGCTGGCGCGAGGAGGGGCGCGGCGGCTCGATGCTGCCGAGCGGATTCCCGGCGCGCGGCCTGCGCCGCGACCGCGTGCCCACGGGGATCAACGGGGCGATGGGCTACTACGCGTTCGACGCCGGCACGCCGATCGTGGAGGGCACCTGGGACGCCGCGTTCGCCGCCGCCCAGTGCGCGCTGACGGCGGCCGCGCTGGTCGCCGAGGGGGAGCGCGCCGCCTACGCGCTGTGCCGACCGCCGGGCCATCACGCCGCGCGCGGCACCTACGGCGGCTACTGCTTTCTCAACAACGCCGCGCTGGCCGCACAGCACCTGCGCGAGCGCGGCTTCGGCCGAGTCGCGCTGCTGGACGTCGACTACCACCACGGCAATGGCACGCAGGACATCTTCTGGGAGCGCGACGACGTGCTGTTCGTGTCGATCCACGGCACGCCGGAAACCGAATACCCGTACTTCCTCGGCTATGCCGACGAGCGCGGCGCCAGCGCCGGCGAGGGCTACACGCTCAACCTGCCGCTGCCACGCGGCACCGGGTGGGATGAATACGCGGTCGCGCTCGACACGGCGCTGCAGGCGGTCGCCGACTTCGGTGCGGACGCCCTCGTGGTGTCGCTGGGCGTGGACACTTACGAGGGCGATCCGATCAGTGCCTTCAAGCTCGGCGAGGAGTGCTTTCCGCAGCTCGGCGCGCGCCTGGCCACACTCGGCCTGCCGAGCGTGCTGGTGCAGGAGGGCGGCTACGCCGTGCGCGAGATCGGCACCAACGTGGCCGGCGTGCTCGGGGCGTTCGAGCGGTAAGCCAGTGGTCGGGGTACGCTCGACGTTGCCGCCTCTTGGCTTCAGTTCCCGATGCGCATCCCCGGCTCGCGTGGTCGGGGTACGCTCGCCGTTGCCGCCTCTTGGCTTCAGTTCCCGACGCGCATCCCCGGCTCGCCGTGCCAGTAGCCATTGCGCTGGCCGATCAGCGGCGGCGTGCCGGCCACCTGGCGGGCCAGGTCGAAATGCGCGACGACGCGCGGCATGCCCTCGGCCTGTGGATACAGGCGCAGGATGTCGACGCCTAGCTCGCGCAGCGCCGGCAGTTCGGGGCCAAGATCGGTCACCTCCTCGCCCTGGATCTGGATGCCGTTGATGCGCAGGAACGGCCGGCCCTCGCGGGTGGCCAGCGGCATGCCGTCGGGATAGTCGATGCAGCGGAAGCCGCACTGGTCCTTGGCCACGTCCAGCGCACGGGCGGTGAAGCAGCGTGCCGAGAAGGCCAGCGGCAGCCGGCCGAAAGCGATCACTTCGAGCTCGGGCATCGTCCTGCCTTCGGCCTGCATCGCCCCGCGCAATTCGCGCAACAAGGCATGGCCTTGTTCGACACCCGGCACCCAGCGGCGCAGGCCGTCCTCCATCAGCATCGCCAGCGCGTGGTGGTTGTAGACGTTGAGCGTGGGCCCGGCGACGAACGGCACGCCGCGTTCGCGGCACAGCTGCACCGCCGAAAGATCGTTCGCCTCGATCCAGCAGTCGCCGTGGTCGACCAGCCGCTGCAGCGCGCCCAGTTCGGATTCGGCCTCGATCAGCGCCAGCGACGACAACACCACCTGCTTGCCGCTGCGGGCGAGCTCGGCGGCCAGCGCGATCCAGTCGCGCGTGCCCAGTTCGCGACGCTTGCTGCACACCGTCTCGCCCAGGTAAATGACATCCAGCGGCCACCCGGCCGCCTCGCGGTAGAACGCCAGCGTGTGTTCGCGCGGCCAGAAATACTGCAGCGGGCCCAGGCTCAGTTTCATCGTGTTCATCGGTTCAATGCCGGAAAGATCAGTGCCACGAGCGGTGGTAGGGGCCGAGTGTGGTCTGATGACCCTCGGCATGCTTCGACAGCGCGGATTGCCAGCGCGGTTGCGCCGACCAGTCCTGCGGCGAAGCCCGGTAGCGCTCCAGCGCGTCGCGCCAGGTGCGGGTGACCGAGCCGACATAGGCGACGCCGCGCTGGCGGCCTTCGATCTTCAGCGCCGCCACGCCGGCCTGCGCCAGTCGCGGCAGCAGTTCCAGCGTGTTGAGGCTGGTCGGCTCCTCCAGCGCGTGGAAGACCTCGCCGCCGACCTCGAAGCGCCCCTTGCACACGGTCGGGTAACCGGCTGGCTCGCGCGGTTCGAACCTGTCCATCAACACTTGGTTGAGGCGCACGCTGCGGCGGCCGTCGCCGTGTTCCTCCCAGCGCACGAAGCTTGCCGGCGAGCACACGCCATGGCGGTTCGGCGAGGCGCCGGTGACATAGCTGGACAGCTGGCAGCGGCCCTCGACCATGATGCACAGGCTGCCGAACGCGAACACCTCCAGCGGCACCGGCGAACCCGCACACAGCCGCTCGACCTGCTGGATCGACAGCACCCGCGGCAGCACCGCGCGGCTGATCTCGAAGCGTTCGTGCATGTAGCGCAGCGCCGGCGCGGTGGTCGCCGAACCCTGCACCGACAGGTGCCGCTTCAGCGCCGGATGCGTGCGCGTGGCGTAATCGAGCACGGCCATCTCGGCGGCGATGATTGCGTCGCAGCCGAACTCGGCGGCCTTGTCTACGGCGCTGTACCACTGCGGCAGACGTGCGCTGTCGGGATACGTATTCAGCGCGAGGTAGACCTGCCTGCCGCGCTGGTGCGCGTAGGCGATGCCGGCACGCAGGTCGTCGTCGCTGAAGTTCAGCCCGGGGAAGGCGCGGGCGTTGGTCTGGTCGCGGAAGCCCGCGTAGACCGCATCGGCACCGGCGTCGATCGCCGCTTGCAGCGCCGGCAGGTTGCCGGCAGGACAGACCAGTTGCATGAGCACCTCGAAGCTGGGAGTACGGGGCGCATCGTGGCGGTCGTTATCGGTGCCTGCGTTGACGTGGATCAGCCGGACCCGCATTGCCCGCAGCTACCATGCCCACATCCGCCACGTGCATGGTGCTGCTTCCAACCGAGGAGTCGATTCGATGAAATACAAGCATGCCGCCGCCGCTGTCCTGCTGTGCGCGTTCTCGTTGGCGCCGTGGGCGCAAGCGGTTGCCCAGGAACACCATCATCACGCCGCAACGCCAGCGGCCGCGCCGGCAACGGCGCAGCGCTGGACGCCGGATGCGCCGCTGAGCGAGGGCATGCGCCGCGCGCATGCCGCGGTGGACGAGCTGCGCCACTACGAGATGGGCCATATGAGCGCGCCGATGGCGGTGGAGCGTGCTGCCACCGTCGAGGAAGCGGTGACTTACATGTTCGCCCACTGCAAGCTGGCAGCCGAGCCCGATGCTGCGCTGCACGGCATCCTGGTGCCGCTGATGAGCGCGGCGCAGGCGCTGAAGGCCGACCCGAAAAAGGTCTCGGCGGTGGCCGACATGCGCGCAGCGATCGCGCACTATCCGCAGTATTTCAACGACCCCGGCTGGGACCAGCCGGCGCCGGTCGAGCACGCGATGCACGACGAGCCGTGAGGCAGCGGGAGCGCAGCTTCGCAGGGGGTACTGCCGCCGGTTCTGGTCAGGTGCCATGACGTCAAGTGGCGAACGGCGCCCGCCCTACGGAGCTGCCGGATGATGGTGGCCGGTGGGCAACTGCGGTAATTACCGCTTGGCCCGGGCTGTCTGCAGGGTTGCCCACAACGTGTCGACGCGCCTTTCCACCGCCGCATCAGCCACGATCGGCCGGCTCCACGCGCGGCTGGTTTCGGACGGCCATTTATGGGTGGCGTCGATGCCGAGCTTGGAGCCGAGCCCGGCGACTGGACTGGCGAAGTCGAGGTAATCGATCGGGGTGTTTTCCACCAGCATCGTGTCGCGCGCCGGGTCGACGCGGGTCGATACCGCCCAGATCACCTGCGGACCAGTCGCGCACGTCGATGTCCTCGTCGGTGACGATCACGAACTTGGTGTAGGTGAACTGGCGCAAGTACGACCACACGCCCATCATGATCCGCCGCGCATGGCCGGCGTACTGCTTGCGGATGCTGACCACCGCGATGCGGTACGAACACGCTTCCGGCGGCAGGAAGAAGTCGGTGATTTCCGGAAACACCTTCTGCAGGATCGGCACGAACACCTCGTTCAGCGCCATCGCCAGCACCGACGGCTCGTCGTGCGGCGCGCGGCCCATGTAGCTGCCGTGGTAGATCGCGCCCTGGCGCAGGCGCATGCGCTCGATCGTGAATACCGGAAAGTAGTCCTGCGCGTTGTAGTAACCGGTGTGGTCGCCGAAAGGGCCTTCCAGCGCGGTGTCGTTCGGATGGATGAAACCTTCCAGCAGAATTTCCGCGCCGGCCGGCGCATCCAGGCCAGTCAGTTCGCTGCGCCAGGTGCGCGTGCGCTGGCCGCGCAACAGCCCGGCGAACTCGTATTCGGAAAGGGTGTCCGGCACCGGTGCCACCGCGGCCAGCATGGTCGCGGGGTCGGCGCCGATCGCCACCAGCACGGGGAACGGTTGCTGCGGATGTGCGGCGCACCAGTCGGCATAGTCCAGCGCGCCGCCGCGGTGCGGCAACCAGCGCATGATCACCCGGTTCGGGCCGATCACCTGCTGGCGGTAGATCGCCACGTTCTGGCGCGGCTTGCTGATACCGCGCGTCACCACCAGGCCGAAGGTGATCAGCTTGCTGGCGTCGTCGGGCCAGCAGTGCTGGATCGGCAGGCGCGCGAGGTCGATCTCGTCGCCGCGCAGTGTTTCGTGCTCGAAGGCCGCCTCGCGCACGCGCTGCGGCGCGACGTGGGCGAGCTGCGCCAGTTCGGGCCAGGTCGCCAGCGCCTGGCGCAGGCTGGACGGCCAGCGCGGCTCCTTGATCGCCGCCAGCAGCTGGCCGAGTTCGCGCAGAGAGGCGAGCGGCCGCCCGGCCAGCGCCAGTTCGATCCGCCGACGGTGGCCGAACAGGTTGCCGAGCAGCGCATGACTTGAGTCGCCGGCGTGCTCCATCAGCAAGGCGGGGCCTGCTTCGCGCAAAGCGCGCAGGCTCAGCGCAGTGGATTCGAGATGCGGGTCGACCGCAGTGGCCACCCGCAGCAGCTGCTGTTCGCGCTCCAGCCGATCAAGGAAGCTGCGCAGATCATGGAAGCTCATGATCCGTCTGCAGTCATGGCAGCACGGGTGTTCTGCCGGTGGCCAGGCTGTTGCGCAGCGCAGCGTCCCAGGGGGCCAGGTCGATCCCGCGCGCAGCCAGCCAGTCGCGATCGAACAGGGTTTGTGCGTAGCGCTCGCCACGGTCGCAAAGCAGGCTGACGATGCTGCCGCGCTCGCCGCGGGCGCGCATCGAGGCGGCCAGCTGCAGGCAGGCGACCAGGTTGGTGCCGGACGAACCACCATAGCGATGGCCAAACAATTCTTCCAGCATCCAGGCGCCGGCGATCGAGGCGGCGTCGGGTACTTCAGTCACGCGGTCGACCACGTCGAAGATGAAGCCCGGTTCGACCCGCGGTCGGCCGATGCCTTCGATCAGGGTGGGCTGGCTGGCCACCGCCTGCGCGTCGCGGCTGCGCCAGCCGTGCACGTAGGCGCTGCCGGTCGGCTCGGCTACGCACAGTTGCGTGTGCAGCCGACGGTAGCGCAAGTAGCGGCCGATGGTCGCCGAGGTGCCGCCGGTGCCCGCGCCGCAGACGATCCAGGCCGGCTCGGGCTCGGCCTCGAGTGCGAGCTGGCCGATGATCGACTCGGCGATGTTGTTGTTGCCACGCCAGTCGGTGGCGCGTTCGGCCAGGCCGAACTGGTCCAGATGGCAGGCGCCGCGCGCGGAGTGTTCGGCGGCGCGGGCGTGCACTTGGGCGGGGTCGTCGACCAGGTCGCACGTGCCGCCCAGCGCCTGCACGTCGCGGATCTTGCCCGGCGCCGTGCAGGCCGGCATCACCGCGGTGAACGACAGGCCGAGCAGGCGCGCGAACCACGCCTCGGAGATCGCCGTGCTGCCGGAGGAGGCATCCACCACGCCCTGGCCGCCGCGCAGCCGGCCGTTGCACAGCGCGTACAGGAACAGCGAGCGCGCGAGGCGATGCTTCAGGCTGCCGCTGGGATGCGCGGCCTCGTCCTTGAAGTAGAAGTCGATGCCGTGGAAGCCGGGGAAGTTCAGCTTCAGCAGGTGGGTGTCGGCCGAACGCGCGGCCTCCTGCGCCAGCTTCGCCAAGGCATCGTGCACCCACCGGCGATCGGTCTCGTGTTGCAGGTTGACCAGACGCAGGACGCTGTCCATCGGAGGCTCCGGATTCATGGCGCGATACTGGCGACGCTGCACAAGCTGCGCATGCGGCGTCCGAGGAAGTCGAAGTAGCGGTCGATGTAGTTGATGCCGTTCTCGTGGTCGATCAGGTACGGGTTCATCAAGGTGTGGCGCAGGATCAGCAGCCGATCCTCATCCGGATCGAGGCTGGCCGTATCCAGGCCCAGCGCGGCGAAGATGCGCGCCGTCCGTGCCGGGCCCAGCATGTCCGGACGCAGGGTGGTCACCGAGCCGAAGAATTCCTTCAGCTGCAGCGGCTGGAGCGGGTCGCAGCGCAGTTCGTCGTGAAGCGCGCGCACGAACGCGTTCGCTGCCGCCACCGACGTGTTGCCGCAGGGGTTGAGTGCGAGGCAGACCAGGTTGCTGTCTGGCGCGAACGGCACCAGCGCCTGCACGCAGCCGGCCAGTTCCAGCGCGAAACGCTGCGCGCGTGCATGGAAGGTTTCCGCGGCGCGCACGGTGGCACGCGGCAGCCGGCCGAAGTGGGCGTGGTCCAGCGGCAGCACCTTGTGCGTCACGTAGACTGCCGCCGCGGCGGCGCCGGACTTGGAGCCTTCCGGGATGAACTGGCCGAGGCTACGGTAGCGCGCGAGGTAATCGGCCGGTGTGCCGGCGTGGAACACGTAATCGGCGCGTTCGGCCAGCAGGGCCATCGCGCGGTGGTCGCGGCAGATGAAGGCGCCGCTGCCGTACGGCAGGTAGCCGAGCTTGTGCGGGTCGACGGTGACCGAGTCGGTGTCGCCCAACGCGGCGAACGCGGCGTGTACCGCCGGCGTGGGGAACTGCACGTAATCAGCGGCCACCTCGTCGCGCGAACGCAGCGAGCCGTCCTCGTGGCGGAACAGCGTGGCCAGGTAGCCGCCCCAGGCAGCATCGACGTGCACGGCGAAGTCCAGCCCGTGCCGGCGTGATTCACTGCGCGCGGCGAGCACGGCGTCGATCGGGTCGATCGTGCCGTACTCGGTGCCGCCGAGCACGGCCACGCACATCAGTACGGATTGACGCTCGCGCGCGCAGCGTTCCAGCGTGTCGCGCAAGGCGGCGGGGTCAAGCCGCATGCCGTCGGTAGGCAGCAACTCCAGCTGGCTGCGGCCGAGGCCGAGCAGTTTCAGTCCCTTGCTCCACGAGTAGTGCGCGGTAACCGGCGCCAGCACCAGCGGCACGCGCAGCTGCGGATGCGCGGCGAAGAAGCCGACCAGGCCGCGCTGTTCGATGCGTTCGTCCTCCACCCGTTCCAGCCAGTACGCCCGCTTGACTGGCGCCTGCGCGGCCAGCCAGGCTTGCCATGTCTCCAGCAGTGCGATGCCGTCGGCGGTGGAAAGATTGAAGGCGGCCCAGTCGTCCGCCGGCAACGCCAGTTCCGGCACGCCGGCCGCGCGCAGCGCCACCGGGAACGCCTTCAGCGCCCGCGCCAGGCGCAGCGCCTGGTAGTTCGCCAGGGTGCCGCCGGAGGTGAGGTGGCCGAACGCGCAGGCGTCCTGCGCCGGGTCATGCGGGTAGCCGAGCATGCGCGCCAGCTGCAGGCCGGCCTGCACTTCCATGTCGACGGTGACCGGCGCGGCGTCCTCGCTGACGTTGTTGGGGTTGTACGGCAGGGTCAGCATCTGCGCGGCCAGTCCCGGCAGCAGCAGGTCGGAGGCCATGTGGCCGATGTAGCGCGGGCTGTGGAACGGCACCGACTTCTTCAGCGCGGCGGAGAGCTGGTGCAGCTCGCGACGCATGCGCGATTCGAAGGCGAGGTAGTCAGGATGGTGGGCGGAGCTGGTGGCGATCGCCGGCGGATCTTCCGGGCGGAAGTTGCGCCGCCAGTACACGTGGTCGCGCAAAAACTCCACCAGCAGTTTTTCCAGCAGTGCATCGTTCTCGCCGTAAGGGCCGAGGAAGCAGGCATCCAGCGTGTGGTCGCGCGGCTCTTCCGTGGGAAAGGGTTGTGCCGCGCTCATGCCAGCCACCCGTGCAGCCAGCCCAACGGATGATGCATGCGGGCGACGCCGAGCATGTAGGCATACGTGGCCAGCGCGGCCACATATAAGGCCAGGCGTGCGCGCGGCGTGCGCGCCCGTTTCAGGGCGAGCATGGCGAGCACCACGTAGGCCACCAGCAGCACCAGCTTGGTGGTGAGCCAGCCATTGGCGAACAGCGCACCGGGCAGGATGCTCAGCAGCATCAGCGCGGCGGTGAGCAGGGTGGTGTCGATCGCATAGCTTAGCCAGCGCACCGGCTCCCACTGCGCAGCGCCAGCATGGCCGGCCTGCAGCAGCAGGCCGCGCAGCGCGAACAGGGCGCCGCTGGCCAGCACGCAGGCGATGTGTATCCATTTGATCTGTGGATAGAACTCGAACACGGGATTTCCGGAGCGCTTCTACGAGGGATCAAAGAATCAGGGCGCGCCTTGCGGCGCGCCCTGATGTACGTCATGCGTTCTCGCGAGCGGCCTGTGGCAGTGCAGCCGGCGCCGCCCGGCGTTTCGGTACCAGCCACAGCGCAGCGACGAACACCGTAATCAGCACGGCACCGACGGCGAACAAGGTATCGCCCGGTACGCGCATCCACACCAGCATGTGGATGAGCGGGCGGTCCATGAACTCGGCCGAACGGGCGAACCAGTAGCCGTGTTCCAGCACCGCCTTCAGCTGCAGGATGCCCAGCGGCAGCAGGGTCAGTACGGCCATCAGCGACAGGCCGATGTTGAGCGTCCAGAACGAGCTGCGCAGCAAGCCTTCGCGCCACTGCACCTCCGCCTTGAGGCCGCGCAGGCAGAACAGCATCAGGCCCAGGCCGAGCATGCCGTACACGCCGAACAGCGCGGTGTGGCCGTGCAGTGGCGGTGAGGTTGAGGCCCTGCATGTAGTACAGCGCGATCGGCGTGTTGATCAGGAAGCCGAACAGGCCGGCACCGACCAGGTTCCAGAAACTCACCGCGATGAAGAACATGATCGGCCAGCGGTAGCGCGCCATCCATGGCGCGGCGTGCTGCTTCTTCCAGGTGTCGTAGGCTTCCAGCCCGATCAGCGCCAGCGGTACCACTTCCAGCGCCGAGAAGCTGGCGCCCAGCGCGATCACCGCCGTGGTGGTGCCGCTGAAGTACAGGTGATGCAGGGTGCCAAGCACGCCACCGGCCATGAACACGATGGTGGCGAACAGCACGTTGGTCGTGGCGGTGCTCACGCGCAGCAGGCCCAGGCGGACGAACAGGAAGCTGATCACCGCGGTGGCGAACACCTCGAAGAAGCCTTCCACCCACAGGTGCACCACCCACCAGCGCCAGTACTCGACCATCGCGATATGGGTGTGCTCGCCCCACATCAGGCCGGCGCCGTAGAGCAGGCCGATCGCCACCGTGGACAGGAACAGCAGGCCGACGATCGACGCGCCTTCCTTCTTGCCGTGCATCGCCGGCCAGCAGCGCGCGGCCGACCAGGAACAGCCACAGCATCAGCCCGATGAACAGGAAGATCTGCCAGAAGCGGCCGAGGTCGACGTATTCCCAGCCCTGGTGGCCGAACCAGAAGTTGTACTGCAGGCCCATCTTCTGCATCACCGCGAACCACTGGCCGGCGAACGAGCCGACCACGATCACCAGCAGGCAGACGAACAGGAAGTTGACCCCGAGGCGCTGGTATTTCGGCTCGTGGCCGGAGATCAGCGGGCGCGATGTACAGGCCGGTGGCCAGCCATGCGGTGGCGATCCACAGCACGGCCAGTTGCGTGTGCCAGGTGCGGGTGAGGCTGTATGGCAGGTAGTTGGCCAGGGCGAAGCCGTAGGCTTCCTGGCCTTCGACCTGGTAGTGCGCGGTGGTGGCGCCCAGCAGGATCTGCGCCAGGAACAGCGCCAGCACGATCCAGAAGTACTTCGCCGGTGGCCTTCATCGAGGGCGTCGCCTTCATTTCGGTCAGCGGGTCGCGCGCCGGGATCGGCGGCAAGGGTTCATGGCTTACCTGGCGGGCGTGATGCCAGCCGAGCAGCCCGATGCCGACGATCATGAAGAGCACGCTGAAGACCGACCACAGGAAACTGGTCGAGGTCGGCGTGTTGCCGACCAGCGGCTCGTACGGCCAGTTCTTGGTGTAGGTCATCGCCTGGTTCGGGCGCTGCGTGGCGGCGGCCCAGCTGGTCCACCAGAAGAAGGCGGTGAGCGCGCGCCGGTGTTCCATCCCGGCCACGGTGTTCTCGCGCATGGCATAAGCTTCGCGCAGCGTGTGCGTCGCCGGGTCGTTGCCGAACAGGCTCATGTAGTGCGCAGCCACGGCTTCCATCGCGTGCGCGCGCAGCGCGGACACGGTGATTGTGTCTCTGGCGGCGTCATAGGTGTTGCTGCGCAGTTCGGGCAGCACGCGCGCTTTCATGGCTGCCTGTTGGGGCGCATCGAGCGAGTCGTACGGACCCAGCCCTTCGTCGCGTGAGAGCAGTTCCAGCATGGCAACGGCTTCGCGGTGCAGCCAGTCGGCGCTCCAGTCCGGCGCCAGCAGCGCGCCGTGGCCCCAGATCGATCCCAATTGCTGGCCGCCGATGCTCTGCCACACCTGGCGGCCTTGCTCCATGTCGGCCCTGGTGTACAGCGTCTGACCGTCGCTGGTGACCACGGCCGCGGGCAACGGCGGTGCCTGCTGGTGGACCACGCTGCCGATCCACAGCAGCACGGCGAAGGACGCGACGAGCAAAGCCGCCAGTCCCAGCCAGAGTTTTCGGGTGGTACTCATGGCGCATCTCCCTGAAAGGTGCGCGCATGCTCGGTGACAGGTGGCCCGGCCATCTTGATGCAGATCAAGCGGTCGCCACTGCAAGCCGCGCAAATTGTCGCGGCGGTCGTCTCGCCTCACTCTCGCCGGGATGAGCCGTGGAGAGCCTGCCGCTCCGGTGGCTCCGCTGGCTGCGGTTTCCCGTGCCAGCCATGCGCCGTTGTCCAGCTTTTTGCCGCATGAGGCGTCAGGGGTCGCGCGCGGCCATTTCGACAATGCCGGCCATTTTGCGTACGGCCTGCTGCTGCCCTCGGCAGTGGTGAAACGCGCCAGCGCAAGCCTAGTGTTGCATCAGCACCGGAACGGCGGCTTCTTCCAGCACGCGCCGGGTGGCGCCGCCGAACACGCGTTCACGCATGCGCGAATGGCCATAGGCGCCCATGACCAGCAGGTCGGCGTCGATGTTCCCGACCTCCTTCAAAAGGATTTCGCCGGCCATCGCGGACGAAGAGCGGACATAGCTGGGTCTGGAGGTGATGCCGTGACGCAGCAGGTAGACGAACGGGTCGAAGCGCGGGCGTTCTTCGTCGTCGCGCACATCGCCGTCGACCAGGGTCACGTGCTTCGCCACCTTGAGGAACGGCAGGGCGGAGTGGATCGCGCGGATCGCCTCAATGCCGCCGTTGCAGCCGATCACGATGCGCTCGAAGCGGATCTCCCGGTTCCAGTGCGGGGGCAGGATCAGGCAGGGCGTGCGGCTGCCAAGTATCGCCTCGCCGAGGATGTCGAGCAGGCCGGATGCCTGCACCATGTCCCGCTCGATCACCGCGAGGTCGTGCCGCGCGCCGAGCCAGCGCAAGGTCTGGGCAATACCGGCCTGGGCGACGATCCAGTCGGCGTTGCGCACATCGGACTGCCGCGCGAATGCGCCGAAGGCGGCGTGCTCGTCGGCGAAGTCGGTTCGCGGCTCAAGCAGCAGGCCGAGCACGGTGGGCTCGCTGCCGGCTTCGCTGCCGGTGATTTTCCGCAGCGCGGGGTCGATGAAGCAGCCGGTCAGGTTGCTGTCCCAGCGCGAGGCGATGGCGACGCCGGCAATGGCGGCGGGACTCCACGGATCCGTCGAGGTGACCAGCGCGAGAATGTCGGTCGGGCGCGTCACGCGCGGCGTTTGTTCGGTGCTTGTCATGGCAGGATCGGCCGGATTCGGTGGTATCAAAGGTCGAGGGTATGGATGACCCGTGCGGCGTCATCCGGGTCGAGCCGGCGCTGGAAGCCCAGGTAGCCGGCCAGTTCGCGCATCGGTTCGTTTTCGGCGTCGTCGACCGAGAACATCCTGCGGAATCCGTTCTTGCGTGCGATCTCGATCAGGCGCCTCATCAGCAGCACGCCCAGGCCGCGATGGCGCCAGTCGTCGGCCACGGTCACCGCGCATTCGCATTGCTTTTGGTCGCCGCTGGCGCTGTAGCGGCTGACGCCAACCTCGCGCAGCTCGCCGTTGTCGTGGGCGAGCGCCACGAAGGCCATGCGGTCCTGGTAGTCGACGTTCATCAGTTGGTCGAGCAGGGCCGGGCTCGCTTCCTTGAAGCTTCCGAGAAAGCGGAAGCGGCAGGCCTGCTCCGACAGGCGGTTGATGAAATCCGTTTCGCGCTGGCGATCCTCCGGGCGTAGCGGGCGAATCAGCACCGGGCTGCCGTCATTCAGGGGCTCGATCCAGTGCGTTCCCTCGATGGCGCCGAAGGGCGCGACGGAGGCGGTGTCGTGGTCGGTATGGTGGATGTTGGGCATGATCTACTCCGTTGGCGGGTGAATCGTGGTCGATTCCCGTGCCGAGCCGGCGGCCATCGCGGCATGGCTCCTAGCGGAATCCAGTTCTACGCCGGCCTGACGTGGCTCGACTTGACCTTGGTCAATCCGGAGGGACGCGAAGTCAGGCTCAGCCGGCGTCGCGCTGTTTCACCGCCGCGGCGGTGCTGCTGCCGCAGAGTTCGGCAAGCAGGTCGGGGCGACGGATGTGCACGGATTTGCGGTTGACCTCGAGTACACCCATTTCTTCCAGGCGCGAGAACAGTCGGCTGACTGTCTCGACCACCAGGCCGAGGTAGTTCGCGATGTCATAACGCGACATCGACAGCGTGAGCGCGGTGCCGTCGCGCTGCAGGCGCTGGTAGCGGTCGGCCAGGCCCTTGAGGAAGATCGCCAGCTGCTCCTGGGCCTGCTGCCGGCCCATCACCACCATGTGGCGGTGCTCCTCGACCACCTCTCGGCTGATCACCCGCATCAGTTGTCGGTGCAGGGCAGGCACCTCGCTGGTGACCTGTTGCAGCCGTGCGTAGGGCAGCTCGCAGATGCTGGTGCGCTCCAGTGCCTCGGCATGGCTGACATGCCGGTCCGTGGCCAGCGCGTCGAAGCCGATGATTTCGCCGGGCAGGTGGAAGCCGAGGATCTGCACGGCGCCGGTCTCGTCCTGCACGAAGGTCTTGAGCGAGCCGGAGCGCACCACGTAGAGCGCCTGGAACGGGTCGCCGTCGCGGTACAGCACGCCGCCGCGATCCAGCATGCGCTTGTCGCGGACCGCCGTGTCCAGCCGCTCCAGGTCGTCATTGCCGACTCCGGCAGGCAGGCATAGTTCGCTCAAGGCACAGGATGAGCAACTGCGTCGCAGCTGGTTCAGGTCAAGGACGTTGGTTCCGGGGTCCATCAAGGTCCTCGCAAGGCTTGAGATGGGCTCGCATGAACCCGGCAGGCCGCCGGGCCGCGTGGCCGCACCATAGCATGGCGAGGCGCCAATTCAGTGTCTATTTGATCGGGGTCAAGTCGCGCGCGGATCTTTCACCGCAGGCTGTCAGGTAGGTCGGACCAGCGCGCGATGGCGCCTGGACCGGCGCCGCCCGACTCCCACGCGCAGAGACCGCCATGAACTGGAAGAACACCAAGGATTATTACGGGTCGCTGTCGATCGCCATGCACTGGTTGATGCTGCTGTTGCTGGTCGCCGTATATGCCTGCATGGAATTGCGCGGCTTCTATCCGCGCGGCAGCGACCTGCGTGAGGGCCTGAAGACCTGGCACTTCATGCTGGGCCTTGGCGTGTTCGCACTGGTCTTCGTGCGGTTGGCGATCCGCTTCGCGGCGGGAGCGACGCCGCCGATCCGGCCGTCGTCACCCCTATGGCAACAGCGCCTGGCCGGCTTGATGCATCTGGCGCTTTACGCCTTCCTGATCGCGATGCCGCTGCTCGGCTGGTTCACCCTCAGCGCGTCGGGCAAGCCGGTTCCGTTCTTCGGCCTGCAACTGCCGGCACTGGCGGGGGCGGACAAGGCGCTCGCCGGTTCGCTGAAAGAAATCCACGAAACCATCGGCACGGTCGGCTACTACCTGGTCGGCCTGCACGCGGCAGCCGCACTGTTCCACCACTATATGAAACGGGACAACACCTTGCTGCGCATGTTGCCGCGGCATGGCATCAGCAAACCGCTGCAGGATTGACGGCAAGCGACGATATACGGCTGGCGCGGGTGCACCTGCTTTATATGCCGGGCAATTCCGTCTCGTGCTGTCGGTCGGCGCGTGGGGCGCAGTAGCCTACGAAGAGGCCGCCGGGTTTCCCCGGCGGCCTCGACTTGTTGCCTCACGGCCCGTTTCCCGGGGGCCTTCCCCATCTCAGGCATGTGCGGGCAGCACTCTCAACAGCGAGGGAGTACTCACCGCGTTCGCGCGTGCTTCCAGCGATGCGAGGAAGCGCCACACGAACAGCAGGGTGACCAGCAGCAAGCCCGGGTAGCCTACGCCAGCGAGCAGATAGGGCAAGGTCGGGTCACCATCCACGCGTACTCGTGGCAGGTTGAAGCTGAGCAGGCCGAGCGTGATGATCGCACCGAATATCCACATCATCATCAGCCAGATGCCTGCTTCGAAGCCGCTCAGCGGACGGCCCCAGCGGGTGGCAGGATGGGCCGCTGCGGAACCGCCGTGGACGTCCGTACCGGCCGGCACGCTCAGGCGACGGCCAAGGGTGAGCAGGTCGTAGGCCAGCACGCCGGCACCCACCGCAAAGACGATGCCGAACAGCGGCAGCATCAGCTTGAACACGCCCATCGTGCGGGCGACATCACCGCCGAACCAGTCTAGCCCGAGGATACGGTAGACGTAGATCTGCACCGTGCCGCCGATCGCGAAGGCGAACGCCATGCCGAGCACGCCGGTGAGTGCCAGCCAGAAACCGAGCTTGCCCAGTCGCTGGTCGTAATTCGGCACCTTGCGGATGATCGGCACCGCGAAATAGGCCGCTGCGATCCCCAGCATGCCGAAGGTGCCGAACAGCGCCAAGTGCGCATGCCCCGGCGTCACCCAGGTGCCGTGCGACCACACGTTGGTCAGCGCGAACGTCATGGTGAAGCCCAGGATGCCGGCTCCGATCTGCTCCAGCACCACCGAGCCCAGGATGAAGTAGAACGCGGGCGCGTTCTCCAGCGGGCGCTTGTTGGTGTGTGCATCGAGGTAGATGTGCCAGAAGCAGAACACCAGCGGCAGCGGTTCCAGCGCGCTGAACAGCGAACCCCAGAACTGCCAGAACTCTGGCGTGCCGATCCAGAAATAGTGGTGCGCGTTGCCGATCAGCCCGGACAGCCACACCAAGGCCACGCCCCAGAACACCGCGAAGCCCACTGACTTGATGTCGACCTTGAACATAAGCACCAGCAGGAAACCCACCAGGGTGATGTGGATGACTTCCCACACGCCCTCGACCCAGTAGTGCACCACGAACCAGCGGAAGTACTCCTGCAGGTCGAGTCGCGCCACGTAGAACAGGCCGAACACCCAGACCGCCATCAGCGCCGCGACGCCGAGGCCGAGACCCCAGTGGATCTCGTTCCACTGGCGCACCGGCGGAAACGTGCGCAGTACCACGTAGGCGAGGATCGCGAAGCCGACCAGCACGAGTATGCCGGCAATCCGCCCCGCCTCCAGATACTCAAGTCCCTGCTGCAGCCACGGCTGCCCCTGCCACCAGCCGGCGATGCCGACCTGGGCCAGCCGCAGGGTGAAGAAGTTCCACACGGTGATCACGATCAACGCATAGAACAGCAGCTTGATAAGCCACGGCGAGACCATCTCGCGTTTGGCCAGCAGCGGCCCGACGAACAGGATCGCGCCGATGAAGCCGCACAGGATCCACAGGATGCCGAGGTTCAGATGCTCCGCGCGGGCGACGTTGAAGTACATCACGCCCGCGAGCACGGTCGGATCGGCTTGTTGCACCGACAGCAGCAGGCCGTAGCCGACCTGCAAGACGAACAGCACCAGCATCAGCATGAAGAAACGCAGGCTCAGCCGTTGGGTCTGGAATTCGATCTGCATCACTGCTTCTCCAGGGTGTGGAGGTAGGCCACGATGGCGTTGACTTCGTCGTCCTTGAGCAGGGTGTCGTAGGCAGGCATCACGCTCGCCGGGTAACCCGCCACGATCTTCGCGTTGGGCTGGCGGATCGACTCCCGCAGGTAGGCGTCGTCGGCGGTGACCGTGCTGCCGTCGGCAAGGCTGACCTTCGCGTTGTACAGGCCGCCCCAGCCCGGGCCGACCAGCCGCTTTTCGTCGGTGGCATGACAGGCCACGCAGCCGGTGTCCTTGACCAGTTGCGCGCCGTGGGCCACGGGATCGGGTGCGGCGGGCGCCGGCGATGCCGTTGCCGGGGCCGCTTGGGTGACGACTGCGGCCGTGCCATGCGCAAGCTGCAGGCGATGATCAAGGCCCTCCACTTCCACCTTGGGCGGCCAGCCCTCGGTGTTCATTGCCGAGGTGTACTTGAGGTAGGCGATCAGCTGGCCGATTTCGTCCTTGCTGAGCGGAAGGTTCGGCATCATCGTGGTGCCGCCGCCGCGCCGCTCGATGCGCTGCGCCGCCCCGGGGAATTTCTTGAGGTAAGCCTCGATCGAGTCGGTGCCGGTGTCGGCTGACTGACTCGGATCCAGCAACTGCGCACGTACCGCCGCCGTCGTGGGCCAGCCTCCGGCCGACGGCAGGAACGCGGCCAGCCAGGCGGGTCCGGCGTGCTTGTATTCTTCGGTGAGATCCGGCCCCAGGTAGGCGCCGTTGCCGACCATGGTGTGACAGCCCATGCAATTGTAGGCCTGGAACACGCGCTTGCCGTCGGCAGCCTGGTAGGGGCCGAAGGAAACCGTGTCCGGGGTCACCTGATTGCGCGACTTCAGGAAGGAGAAGATCGACAGTACAACGAAGATCAGGGTCAGGATGGCCAACATCAGGAATGCGCCCCGGCGCCGTGGCGTCTCGCAACTGCTGCCGCCGGTTCCGCAGCTCATGAGAGTTTGTCCTTGACGGTGGTTGCGGCCTGCTCCTGGGTGTAGTGCAGGAACAGGATGCGCAGGCTGCCGATGAAGACGTAGAACACGTACACCGCCAGTGCGAAGCCGGCCACGAAGTAGACCCACCACGCGAGATGCGATTCGGGCCAATACTCGAAGTCGCGCCAGAATGGCCAGGACAACAGGACTGCTCCCACGCAGGCCAGCATCGAAAGCGTCAGATCGGTGATCCTCTGCGTCATGCGATTCTCCCCTGAAGGTTTTTGGCACTGCCGGAAACGGCGAGAGCCAGTGAATCCCTGCCCCCAGGGATTCGTGCGCCAGCGGGTCGAATATAGGAGTGGGGAAAGCCCACTCGTCTGATCCAGATCAAGCGAAGATGGGTTTTCTGCCGGCTTGCCGAGGCGATGCCGGTTGCCGGCTCGCGGTTGTGCGCGGCCGGCGGCGCCGCGCAGTCCGGCGCCGGGCGTCAGTCGATCTTGATCGGCTCGTGCAGGCCGGGCAGCTGGCAGGTGATGTCGCGTGCGGCCAGTACTTCCTGCATCGCTTGCATGCCGCGGCCGTATTCGCCGTGCACCAGGAACACCTTGCGTCGCGGCGCATCGCCCAGCCACGCCAGCAGCGACGGCTGGTCGGCGTGCGCGGAGAAGCCGTTGATCGTCCACACCTGCGCGCGCACCGGGATCTCCTCGTTGAACACGCGCACGCTGGCCGCGCCGTCGATGATCCGCCGCGCCAGCGTGCCCTCGGCGGCGTAGCCGACGAACACCACGCTGCTGCGTTCGCGCCACAGGTTGTGCTTGAGGTGATGGCGCACGCGGCCGCCGTTGCACATGCCGGAGCCGGCCAGAATGATCGCGCCGCCATCGACGTTGTTGATCGCCATCGACTCGGCCGTCTCGCGGGTGAAATGCAGGCCGGGCATCGCGAACGGGTCGCCGTGCCGCAGTTCGTCGAGGAAGCCGTCGTCGAAGCATTCCGGGTGGCGGCGGAAGATCTCGGTGGCGGAGATCGCCATCGGCGAGTCGAGGAATACCCGCACGTGCGCGGGAATCGCGCCGTCGCGGATGCCGCGGTGCAGGTAGTAGAGGATTTCCTGGGTGCGTTCCAGCGCGAAGGTGGGAATCACCACGTTGCCGCGGCGGGTGACGGTCTCGCGGATGGCCTGGTACATCTCGTCGACCGAGTCGGGCACCGAGCGGTGCGGGCGGTCGCCGTAGGTGCTCTCCATCACCACATAGTCGGCGGCCGGGCGCAGGCGTCGGATCGCGCAACAGCGGCCGGCCCGGGTTGCCGAGGTCGCCGGAGAACAGCATGCGGCGACGCTGCTTGCCGTCGTCCAGTTCGAGCAGGATCGAGGCCGAGCCGAGGATGTGGCCGGCGTCGAGGAAGCATGCGGTGACGCCGTCGACGATTGGCACGGTTTCGCCATAGCCGACATCCGGGCCGAAGAAGTCCAGGGCGTGCAGCGCGTCGTCCAGCGTGTACAGCGGCGCCGTCGTCGCTTCGCCGCGGCGGTTGCTGCGCTGCGCGCGGCGCGCCTCCTCTTCCTGCAGGCCGGCAGCATCCAGCATCACAACCCGGGCCAGTTCGCGGGTGGCGGCCGTGGTAATGATGCGGCCGCGGAAACCCTGGCGCACCAGCAGCGGGATCCGCCCGCAATGGTCCAGATGGGCATGTGTCAGCAGCAGCACGTCGATGCCGGCCGGGTCGAAGCCGAACGGTTCAGCGTTGGCCCGTTCGACCTCCTCGCTGCCCTGGAACATGCCGCAGTCGATCAGCACTCGGCGGTCGTTGCAGGTGACCAGATGGCAAGAGCCGGTGACCTGTTTGGCGGCGCCGTGACAGCTGTAGATGATCATGCAGGGCTTTGTCCTTGATTGCGCAGTTTGCCGGACTGTCGCATGGGGCTTGTGCAAACGGTACTGACCGACGTCAATCCGGATGCCCGGCATCCTTAAGACTCGCATAAGCCGCGCCGGTTGCAATGCCACCCAAGGCAATCATGCCGAGACCGGAGAGCGCCATGAAACGTTTTGTCATTGCACCCTTGTTCCTCGTCGCCGCGGCGCTGTCGGCGTCCGCCTTCGCCGCACCGCAATGCACCAGCGCGCCGCGCGCGCAGTGGCTGACCGAGGCGGCGATGAAGCAGAAGGTCCTCGACCAGGACTACACCATCAAAGTGTTCCAGGTCACCGGCAACTGCTACGAGATCTACGGCAAGGACAAGGCCGGCAAGAACGTGGAGATCTACTTCGACCCCACTGATGGCCGCATCGTCAAGAAGAAGGGCAGCTGATCAACCACTGACGCGAGGACAAGCCCATGAATGCCATGGTCAAGGTGTGGGACCCGCTGGTACGCGTGTTTCACTGGTCGCTGGCGGGCTTGTTCCTCGCCAATTTCTTCACCGAGGACGGCGAGCTGGCCCACCGCGGGATCGGCTACGCCGTCCTGGCCCTGCTCGCCGTGCGTTTCGTGTGGGGCTGGATCGGCACACGGCACGCGCGCTTCAGCGACTGGGTGCCCGGCCCGCGCCGCGTGCGCGAATACCTCCACGAACGCCTGGCCGGACGCTCGCGGCGGCAATTGGGACACAACCCGGGCGCGGCGGCGATGATCCTGGCCCTGCTCGTCGGCGTGCTGCTGGTAGGGTTCACCGGCTGGCTGCAGACGACGGATGCGTTCTTTGGTGCCGGCTGGCTGGAGGATCTGCACGAAGTGCTGGCCTATGGCGTGCTGACCCTGGTCGGCGTGCACGTGCTGGCGGCGGTGGGCGAAAGCGTCCATTACGGCGAGAACCTGATCGCCTCGATGATCCACGGCCGCAAGCGCGCGCTGGAGCACGACGATGCCGGCAAGGGAAACCTGCGATGAATTGCCTCAGGTCAAATTGGCGCGCACGGTGCTGACTAGAATCCGGCCATGCGCATCCTGCTAGCCGAGGACGACCAGGCACTGGGGCAGGCGCTGGCCGACGGCCTGCGCCAGCTCGGCTATGCGGTGGACTGGATCACCGACGGCAGCCAGGCCGCCGCCGCGCTGGCCGACACGACCTACGCCGCCGCGGTGCTGGACTGGAACCTGCCGCGCAGCAGCGGGCCGGTGATCATCGCCGGCATGCGTCGGCGTCGGGACGCCACTCCGGTGCTGCTGCTGACCGCCCGCGACGAGTTGTCGGACCGGGTCGCCGGGCTGGACGCCGGCGCCGACGATTACGTGGTCAAGCCGGTGCATCTGGACGAGCTCGCCGCCCGCCTGCGTGCGCTGTTGCGCCGGGCCGATGGCCAGATCGAGCCGGCGATCCGCGTGGGCGAGCTCGAAGTCACTCCGGCCGCGCGCGTCGCCACGCTGGAAGGCGCGGCACTGGACCTGACCGCGCGCGAATACCAGCTGCTCGAAACCCTGATGCGCCATCCCGGGCGCGCCTACTCGCGCGACCAGCTGGAAGAAGCCCTGTACGGCTGGGACCAGGAGGTGGCCAGCAACGCGGTTGAAGTACACATCCACCACCTGCGCCACAAGCTGGGGCCGGGCTGGATCCGCACCTTGCGCGGCATCGGCTACGCGATCAATCCGCCCGGCGGGCCGGCTGCATGATCCGCCCATCGCTCAACCGGCGGCTGGTATTGCGGCTGGTGGCCGGCATCGTGCTGGTGTGGTGTGCCGCTGGCGGCTGGCTGGCCTGGCGCAGTCTGCACGAGGTCGACGAGATCTTCGACCAGATGCTGGTGCGCACCGCTGCCAGCGTGTTTGCGGTGATGCCGGACCCGTCGGCACGGTTCGGCGCGGTGCGCCTGCCGGACAGGCAGGTGCTGGAGTCCGACGCCACCGCGCATCGGCCCGCCATCACCGTGCGCGATGCCCGCGGGCAGTTGCTGGTGGGCAGTGCCGAACTGCCCGCGCTGAGCTTCGATCCGGGCGACGCACACTTCCATTCGGTCACCTACGGGCCACGGCGCTGGCGGGTATTCCAGCGTTGGGATGCGCGGCGGCAGTACTGGATCCAGGTCGCCGCGCCGCTGGATGAGCGCGACGAATTGATGCGCAAGCTGCTGGCGCCGGCCCTGCTGGCCCTGCTGGCCCTGCTGGTGCTGGTGCCGCCGACGGTGTTCGCCGGCTTGCGCAGCGGGCTGAAACCGCTGCGCAAGCTCGCCGGCAGCCTCTCCGTCGGAGCCAGCCCGATGACGGCCGCGCTCACCGACGAACGCGTGCCGGTCGAGCTGGCGCCGTTCACCGAGGCGATCGACCAGTTGGTCGACCGCCTCAAGCTAAGCCTCGAACACGAGCGCCGCTTCACCGCCGATGCCGCCCACGAGCTGCGCCATCCCTTGGCAGCATTGCGGCTGGAGCTGGATCTCGCCGGGCGCGGCGACGACGCGGCCGCCCGCACGCTGCACCTGCAGCGCTCGCAGGATGCGCTCGACCGCATGCAGCGACTGGTGACCCAGCTGCTGATGCTGGCGCGCGTCGAGAAACTGACCGAGCTGGACGATGCCGGCCCCTTGCGCCTGGCGAGCGTGGCCGAAGCCGCCCTGCGCGACGCCAGCGAGCGCGCGGCGGCGCGCTCGATCGAGCTGTCGCTGGACCACGAGGGCAACGACTTTGTGCTGGGCAGTCGCGGCATGCTCGGCATTCTGGTGCAGAACCTGCTGGACAATGCCTTGCGCCATGTGCCCGACCACGGCCAGGTGAACGTGCGCGTCGGTGGCCATGCCGACCGGGTGACCCTCGAAGTGGATGACGACGGTGCCGGTTTTGCATCCACCGACACAGCGCGGTTGGGCGAACGCTTCCACCGTCCCGAGGGCAGCGTGGGCGAGGGCAGCGGGCTGGGTCTCTCGATCGCGCAGGCAATCGCCAGCCTGCACCATGGTGAGCTGGCATTCGGCCGTTCCGCACTGGGCGGCGCGCGGGTCAGCCTGAGCCTGCCGCGCATTGCGGGCGCCGCCCCACATGTGCCCGGATATGTCTGAGCAATCCCATGGATGCCCGCGGAGGATCCCATGACTGAAACCACCCGCAAGCTGACCTTCCAAGTCACCGCACGTCGCACCGGCGCCCACGGCAGCGTCGCCCGCTGCAAGGAGGCCGAACTGCTGCTGGACACCGACCTGGCCGGCCGCATGGATGCATTCAACCCGGCCGAACTGCTGCTGGCCGCGGTGTCGGCCTGCATGATCAAGGGCATCGAGCGGGTCACGCCGATCCTGAAGTTCCAGCTGAATGGGGTCGAGGTTCGCGTGCATGGCGTGCGCCAGGACGTGCCTCCGCGTTTGGAATCGATCGACTACGAGATCCTGGTGGACAGCGACGAGAGCGAGCAGCGACTGGCCTTGCTGCACGACAATGTGCGCAAGTACGGCACGGTGTTCAATACGGTGGCGCCAGGCACCCACCTTTCTGGCGTGCTGCGGCGGGCGGATTGAGCTGCCGCCGGGCGGTGGACTCGTTGCGCGACTGGCGCAACCGCTATCGCTCTCCGCGGCACGTCGGCGTACGCGCGGCCGCCTCAGTGCGCCGCTGCGTCGCGTAGGCTGCCTCGGGCCCTATGGCGCAGCAGTTCGAGCCATGCGGTGGCAACGGCCAGCATGCCGGTGGCAGCGAGCAGTGAGGCCGTACCCGGCACGGCCAGCCCCATCACGCCGCGAAGGAACGGCACGCCGATCACGACCACCAGCATCAGCGCCACGCCGCCGAACATCCGCGACAGCCAGGGGTTTTTCACCGGGGTGCGAGCCAGGGCGGGGCGGGACGCGTCGCGGTTGCCCAGGGTCAGCAGGAACAGGCCGATCACCAGTGCGATGAACACCGCGCTGCGGCTTTGCGCCGGGTCCAGGTTGTTGCCGAGCAGCAGGCTGTAGGCAAGCAGCAGGATGCCGGCGAAGCCGAGCCCCTGGATCACCGCGTAGCGCAGGTTGGCGGCGGCGAACGGGGAGTCCGACGGCGCGCGCGGCGGGCGCCGCATGATGTCGTCGCCGGCGGGCTCCGCCTCGAACACCACCGAGCAGGCCGGGTCGATCAGCAGTTCCAGCAACACGATGTGCACCGGCATCAGCAGCACCGGCCAGTGCAGCAGGGTCGGCACCAGCGCCAGCGCGATGATCGGCATGTGCACGGCGAACACGAAGCGGGTGGCCTTGGTGATGTTGTCGTAGATGCGCCGGCCCTGACGGATCGCGCTGACGATGCTGGCGAAGCTGTCGTCCAGCAGCACCAGCGCGGCCGCCTCGCGCGCCACGTCGGTGCCGCGCTCGCCCATCGCGATGCCGACGTCGGCGGCCTTCAGCGCGGGCGCGTCGTTGACGCCGTCGCCGGTCATCGCCACCACCTCGCCGTCCCTGCGCAGCAATTGCACCAGGCGCAGTTTCTGCTCGGGCTTGAGTCGCGCGCACAGGTCGACGTGGCGCAGGCGCTCGCGCAGCGCAGCGTCGTCCAGCGTGGCCATTTCCGCGCCGGTGATCACCGCGGCACGTTCGCTCAGTCCCACCTGGCGGGCGATCGCGCGCGCGGTGGCGGGGTGGTCGCCGGTCAGCATGATGATGCGCACGCCGGCGCTGCGGCATTCGGCGATCGCCGCCGGCACCTCCGGGCGCGGCGGATCGACGAAGCCGACCAGACCGAGGAAACGGAAGTCGAAATCGTGCTGGCTGCGCGGCCACGTTTCCCCTTGCCATTCGCCGCGGGCCACGCCGAGCACGCGCAGGCCGCGCTCGGCCATGGCCTCGACCTGGCGCAAGATGGCCGCGGCGTCGGCGGCGGGCAGGTGGCACAGGTCGATCACTGCCTCCGGCGCGCCCTTGGTCGCCAGCAAATGCGCGTCGCGCGCGTCGCCGCGAAACACGTGGGTCATCGCCAGGATGTCCGGCGACAGGCCGTACTCGAACTCGGGTGACCATTCGGCGTGGACGTGCTCGGTGTCGGTGAGCCAGTGCAGCCCGAACTGCTGGATCGCCTTCTCCATCGGGTCGAACGGATCGGCCGGCGTCGCCAGCATCGCGAATTCGGCCAGCTCGTGGAACGGTTCGGGCAGATCGGTCGAATCCTCGCCATGGCTGCTGCCGTCGACCAGGCGCAGTTCGGCGACCTGCATGCGGTTCTGCGTCAGCGTGCCGGTCTTGTCGACCGCGAGCACCGAGATCGCACCCAGCGCCTCCACCGCCGGCACGCGCCGGGTCAGCACCTTGTGCTTCGAGATACGCCACGCGCCCAGCGCGAGGAACACGGTGAGGATCACCGGGATCTCTTCCGGCAATATCGCCATGGTCAGCGCGATGCCGGCCAGCACGCTCTCCAGCAGGCCGTGGCCATCCCACAACCAGCCGAGCAGGGCATACGCTGTGGCCAGCAGCAGCCCGCCGACAGTGAGATTGCGGATCAGCCGACGCGAGGCCTGCTGCAATCCGGATACCGGCTCGACGGTGGACGCGAGCGCCTGGCCGATGCGACCGACCGCGGTGGCGCCGGCGATGGCATGGACCTCGGCGACACCGACGCCCTTGGTCACCACCATGCTGGCGAACAGCTGGCCGGCGTCGCTGCCCGGCAGCTTGGTGACCGGTACCGCCTCGCCGGTCAGCAGCGACTCATTGACATCCAGGTGGCCGTCCAGCAGCACGGCATCGGCGGCAATGCGGTCACCTTCATGCAGTACCAGCAGGTCCCCGACCACCACCTCGCGCCCGGGAATGCGGATCTCCCCGCCACCGCGGATCACCAGCGCACGCGGAGCGGACAGCTCGCGCAATGATTCCAGCGCCCGCTGGGTCTTGCGTTCCTGCGCGAGTGTGATGCCGATGACCACGAATACGAATGACAGCAGGAATGCCGCCTCGGCGTGGTCGCCCAGCACCAGGTACAGGGCGCCGGCGACCAGCAGCATCAGGAACATCGGCTCGGTCAGCACTCCGCCGACGATCGCGAACAGGTTCTTGGGCGTGCTGCCCGGCAGCAGGTTCGGGCCATGTTCGGCCAGTCGCCGTGCGGCTTCGGCCGGATCAAGCCCGGCGCGGTCGGCCGGTTGCGCTGGTCTTGGGTCGCTCATCCGTCGGTCCGGTGGCCGCGCGTGCCGACATCGTTGCTCAACGGCAAACCAGCACCGGCACGTCGCCGTTGAGGATCACTTTGTGCGTTTCGCTGCCCAACAGCAGCCGGTCGAAGCCGCGCCAGCCGTGCGAGGCCATCACGATCAGGTCGCACTGATGCTTGCGGGCGGCGCCGACGATCGCGGAATAGGGCCGCGCATCGACCTCGTGGCTGGTCTCGCAAGGGACGCCGGCGGCTTCCGCGCGCTGGCGCACGTCGGCCAGATAGCGTTCGGCGCTGGCATTGGCTTCCTTGGTGTATGCCGGTTCGTTGGCCAAAACGAACCCGGCAAAATAGGTGGAGGCGGGAAATGGCGCGATCACGTGGAATGCATGCACGCGGGCGCCCAGCCTAGCGGCCAGCTCGATGCCGGCATCGACCGCACGCAGGGACAGTTCGGAACCGTCGGTGGGCAGCAAGATGTGTTTGTACATGACGAACTCCTCTTGATCTGGGTAATCAGCGGCAGGTGTAGCCGCCATCGATGACCAGCTCGCTGCCGGTCACGAACTTCGACTCGTCGGAGGCAAGGTAGACCACGCCCCAGGCGATGTCGTCCGGATCGCCCATGTGGCCCAGTGGGTGCAGCGCACCGACCTCGCGCCGGTGCTGCGCAGGGTCGCCGCCCATCGAGGCGACGTGCTGCTCCACCATGGGGGTCCAGATGAAGCCGGGATGGATTGAATTGACCCGGATGCGGTCGGCGGCGTACAGCAGTGCGTCGGTCTTGCTCATCAGGCGAACCGCGCCCTTGGAGGCGTGGTAGGGCGGCAGGTCGGGCGCGCCGACCAAGCCATAGATCGACGACAGGTTGATGATGCTGCCGCCACCGGCCGCGCGCAGCGGCGCGATCGCGTGCTTGGTGCAGAAGAACACGCCCTTCACATTGACCGCCTGCACCCGGTCCCATTCGGCCTCGGTGAGCTCGTGCGTCGGTTTGTTCGGCCCGGCGATACCGGCATTGTTGACGAGGACATCCAGCCTTCCGAACGCGGCCACGGTGGCCGCGACTGCCGCGGCCACCTCCGCTTCCACCGCCACGTCGGCATGGAAGTAGCGTGCGTCGTCGCCGAATTCCGCGGCGAGCTGCTGACCCGGCCCGTCGTGCAGGTCGACGATGGCCACCCGGGCGCCGGCTTCCAGCATGCGGCGCACGCAAGCGGCGCCGATACCCATGGCAGCGCCGGTCACCAGCGCCACTTTGCCGCTCAATCTGCCCATGGCCATGTCTCCTCGGTGGTCGGGACATAGCATGTGCGGACCGGAATGCCGGGGTGTTGACCGGGATCAAGTGGATGTCATGCCGGCGTGTCGATGCCGCCGGAGCAAATCAACGCAGCTGGGCGCAAGTGGCGACCTGGGCGGCGTCAGCGGGAGCGCCGCGGATGCGGCCGGCATTGGAAACCACCACGGTGAGCGTGCGGCTTGCGTTGGCCGGCTGGCAGAACAGCAGGGTGATATTGCTGCCGCCGGCGCTGCCGTCGGGGCGAAAGCGCACGATGTGCCTGCCGCTGCTGCTGTGGATGATCACCTTTCCGTCGTAGCCATGGCCGACGTGCAACGGGCCGTTGTCTGGCTGGTCGTCGTGATTGCCGTCACGGCCGACCAGCCAGCCATTTTCCCAGCGGGTGGCGTTGATGCAACTGCCGTCGCCCCGGGTGGGGCAGAACAGCGTGCGCTGGCCGCTCATGACGGCCATCTCGCGGGCGTGCTGCAGGGCTGCGATGAAATCGGTCTGGGCGACCTGCAACGCATTGCGGCTCAGCAGCTGCCGCAGGGGTGGTGCGGCGACGCCTAGGAGTATCGCGCTGATGGCAAGCACCATGATCTGCTCGATCAAGGTCATGCCATGCTGCCGGTGCCATGGTCTGGAATACCTCGAAACCGTCACGGCGTCGCTTCCTGCGTGGTCCGGGAGATTCATGCTAGGGCGTTGCTGTCGTGCGGCAAGCAGTCCGGTGGCCACCCGGGTGTCGGCTCCTGCTGACGCATGCTGTCAGCAGGGGCGATTTAAAATGGCCCACCGCACCCACATCTGTAGCCGATGACTGACCGCTTCCAACTCGTCGCCCCGTACCAGCCCGCTGGCGATCAGCCGCAGGCGATGCGGCGTCTCGCCGAGGGTTTCGAGGCCGGCCTGGCCGCGCAGACCCTGCTCGGCGTGACCGGCTCGGGCAAGACCTACACGATCGCCAACGTGATCGAGCGCATCCAGCGCCCGACCATCGTGATGGCGCCGAACAAGACGCTGGCCGCGCAGCTGTATGGCGAGTTCAAGGAGTTCTTCCCGCACAATGCGGTGGAGTACTTCGTCAGCTATTACGACTACTACCAGCCGGAAGCCTACGTGGTGGCGTCGGACACCTTCATCGAGAAGGATGCCTCGATCAACGAACACATCGAGCAGATGCGGCTGTCGGCGACCAAGGCGCTGCTGTCGCGGCGCGACTCGATCATCGTGGCCACCGTGTCGGCGATCTACGGCCTCGGCAATCCGGAGGATTACCTGAGCCTGCGGCTGATCCTGGCCAAGGGCGAGCGGATCGACCAGCGCAAGTTGATCCACCAGTTGACCGAGCTGCAGTACACCCGCAACGAGATGGAGCTGCGTCGCGGCACCTACCGAGTGCGCGGCGAGATCATCGACGTGTTCCCCGCCGAGTCGGAGACCGAGGCGCTGCGCATCGAGCTGTTCGACGGCGAGGTGGAGAACATGGCGCTGTTCGACCCGCTCACCGGCGAGACGATCCGCAAGGTGCAGCGCTATACGGTCTACCCGCGCACGCACTACGCCAGCACGCGCGAGAGCGTGCTGAACGCGATCGAGACCATCAAGGTCGAGCTGAAGGAACGGCTGGAGCTGCTGTATCGCGAGAACAAGCTGGTCGAGGCGCAGCGGCTGGACCAGCGCACCCGTTTCGACCTGGAAATGATGGCCGAAGTCGGCTATTGCCAGGGCATCGAGAACTACTCGCGGCACCTCACCCGGCGTGCGCCCGGCGAGCCGCCGCCCACGCTGTTCGACTACCTGCCGGCCGACGGCCTGCTGGTGGTGGACGAGTCGCATGTCACCGTGCCGCAGCTTGGCGCGATGTACAAGGGTGACCGCTCACGCAAGGAGACCCTGGTGGAGTTCGGTTTCCGCCTGCCGTCGGCGATGGACAACCGGCCGCTGCGTTTCGAAGAGTGGGAGGAGCGCGTGCCGCGGGCGATCTACGTCTCCGCCACCCCGCGTGCCTACGAGCTGGAGAAATCCGGCGATGCGGTGACCGAGCTGGTCGTGCGTCCGACCGGCCTGGTCGATCCGGAAGTGGAGGTGCGGCCGGTGCGCACCCAGGTCGACGACCTGCTCAGCGAAGTGCACAAGCGTGTGGCGATCGGCGACCGCGTGCTGGTCACCACACTGACCAAGCGCATGGCCGAGAACCTCACCGAATACCTGTCCGAGCACGACGTGAAGGTGCGCTACCTGCACTCGGACATCGAGACGGTGGAACGCAGCGAGATCATTCGCGACCTGCGCCTGGGCGAGTTCGACGTGCTGGTAGGCATCAACCTGCTGCGCGAGGGGCTGGACATGCCCGAGGTGTCGCTGGTGGCAATCCTCGACGCCGACAAGGAAGGATTTCTGCGCTCCACCGGCTCGCTGATCCAGACCATCGGCCGCGCCGCCCGCAACGTACGCGGCAAGGCAATCCTGTACGCCGACAACGTCACCCGTTCGATGCAGGCGGCGATGGACGAGACTGCCCGACGCCGCGAAAAGCAGCTGGCCTGGAACGAGCAGCAGGGCATCGTGCCGACCACCATCGTGCGGCGCATCGCCGACATCATGGAGGGCGCGCGCAGCGAGGCGGGCAACCGCCGCGGCAGCAAGTCAACTTCGCGCGGCCGTGTCGCCGTGGCCGAGCAGGCTGCCGACTATGCCGGGCTCAGCCCGCAGCAGGCGGCGGGCGTGCTGAAGAAGCTGGAGGCGCAGATGTACAAACACGCGCAAAACCTGGAATTCGAAGACGCCGCCCGGTTGCGCGACCAGATCCACCAGTTGCGCGAACAGGCCCTGCGCTGAACCTGCAACGGGGTCACTGGCGGGATATTGTCGAGCGCCGACAGCTGCCGTATACTGCGCGGCTCGCGTAGCTGATCTGGCGCGAGACGGGCGGTTAGCTCAGCGGTAGAGCACTACCTTGACATGGTAGGGGTCACAAGTTCGATCCTTGTACCGCCCACCAACTTAAGCAGGCGCAGGCATTCGTCAGCCGGCGTGACTATGCGCAGCAAGTCCGGAAAAGCCGCCCTTCAGGGCGGCTTTTTTGTGGCCTGCCCATGGCCTACGGCATGCCCGGACTGTGCCAATGCAGTCACCACCGATGTGCTTCACTGACAGGACCGTGTCATGCGGCGGTCCTCTTTGGATATGGCATCGGCATGCCGGGTGCCCGATATTCGGCTTGTGTGTTAGTCAAATTCAGCTTGCAGACAGGCGTTGGCAGATGTACGTTAATGAGTGAGCCGTTCTGGTTCAGGATTTGAATGGGCGCGGGGCGTCAGCGCTTCGCTGCACAGATTCAGGGGCTTCCATCTTTCACAGAAACTGCGCTGGCGGCAGGCAGTACTCGGTGCGGCAGATCGGATGGAAGACCGCAGGACACTTCGCCGCCATGAATGGCGGGCGCATGCGTTCATCGGTGGGGATGAACCCGGCGTTGGAGTGGTAACGATCCAGGTAGGGCAAGTAGGGATGCCCTGTATACCGGCCCAGTACATGGAGTGAGGGGAGGGGACGATCGCTTTCGCGAATGCATCTGGCGACAACAGGGCGATCCTGTGGCGTGCGCGGGCCATTCGATGTGCACCGGCTCTGACGCCGGATCCCGCAGGTCGAGGCATTCAAGAACACACAATTCCATCGATGCCATATCGGGCCGACTGAACGTGGCCGGGTATTTCGCAGGCCCCGCAAGTCATGGCGCCCGACGTCACAGTTGATTGCGCCGACCTGACAACCGCTGCACCGACATCCGCTTTCCCGCTGCAAGCCGTCCCACGCCGCGCCGAATTGATCGCTTCATTCAACACCGGAAGAGCATTTACTGGGAGACATCGCATGGCCAAGCAAAGCAGTCAGAAGTTCATCGCACGCAACCGTGCGCCGCGCGTGCAGATCGAATACGACGTCGAGGTATACGGCGCACAGAAAAAGGTCCAGGTGCCTTTCGTGATGGGTGTGATGTCGGACCTCTCCGGCGCCAATGCCGGCGAACTTCCGTCGGTCGAGGAGCGCAAGGCGCTCGAGATCGACGTCGACAATTTCGACAGCCGCCTGCAGTCGATGAAGCCCAGAGTCACCTTCGCGGTGCCGAACACCCTGACGGGTGAGGGCAATCTCGCCGTGGACATCACTTTTGAAAGCATGGACGACTTCTCGCCGACCGCGGTGGCCAGAAAAGTCGGGGCGGTAGCCAAGCTGCTCGAGGCACGTACCCAGCTGGCCAACCTCGATACCTACATGGACGGCAAGGCCGGCGCCGAGAACCTGATCGCGCAGGCGCTGAAGGATCCGGCGCTGCTGCAATCCCTGGTATCGGCGCCCAAGCCGACTGACAACAACAAAGACGGGGAGTAAGCGAGCATGGCAACTGAAAAACTCGCCGAACAGGGCGGTGCGGTACAGACGCTGGATGCCGGCGATTTTGCCGCATTGCTGAGCAAGGAATTCAAGCCGAAGAGCGACCGCGCGAAGGAAGAGGTGGAGTCGGCAGTCCGCACGCTGGCCGAGCAGGTGCTCAACAAGTCCGACATCGTCTCCGACGACGTCGCGCAGACCATCAACGCCTACATCGCGGAAATCGATCGCAAGCTCAGCGAACAGATCAACCTGATCATGCACCACGCGGATTTCCAGAAGCTGGAAAGCGCCTGGCGCGGCCTGCACCATCTGGTCAACAACACCGAGACGGATCAGCAGCTGAAGATCCGCGTGATGAACATCTCCAAGAAGGAGTTGGCCAAGACCCTGAAGCGCTACAAGGGCACCGCCTGGGACCAGAGCCCGATCTTCAAAAAGCTCTATGAAGAGGAGTACGGCCAACTGGGCGGCGAGCCCTACGGCTGCTTGGTCGGCGACTACTACTTTGATCACAGCCCGCCCGACGTCGAGCTGCTTACCGGCATCGCGCAGGTCGCCGCCGCCGCGCATGCACCGTTCATTTCGGCCGCGGGCTCCACCCTGATGGGTATGGACAGCTGGAATGAGCTGGCCAACCCGCGTGATCTGGCCAAGGTGTTCTCCACGCCGGACTATGCCGCCTGGCGTTCGCTGCGCGAATCGGACGACGCCAAGTACATCGGCCTGACCATGCCACGCACGCTGGCCCGTTTGCCTTACGGTGCGGCAACGGATCCGGTGGAGGAGTTCAACTTCGAAGAAGATACCGCCGGTGCGGATTCGTCCAAGTACACCTGGCAGAACGCGGCCTATGCGATGGCGGTGAACATCAACCGCTCGTTCAAGATGTACGGCTGGTGCTCACGCATCCGCGGCATCGAGTCAGGCGGCGCGGTGGAGGGTCTGCCGGCGCACACCTTCCCGACCGACGACGGCGGCGTGGACATGAAATGCCCCACCGAGATCGCGATCACCGACCGCCGCTCGGCCGAACTGGACAAGATGGGCATGATGCCGCTGGTACACCGCAAGAACTCGGACATGGCGGCTTTCATCAGCGCGCAGTCGCTGGCCAAGCCGGAGGAGTACGACGATCCCGATGCCACGGCCAACGCCGCCCTCGGTGCGCGCCTGCCGTACATGTTCGCGTGCTGCCGCTTCGCGCACTACCTGAAGTGCATCGTGCGCGACAAGATCGGTTCGTTCAAGGACCGTGATGCAATGGAGCGCTGGCTGGCGTCGTGGATCAACCAGTACGTCGACGGCGACCCGGCAAACTCCAGCGAGGAGACCAAGGCGCGCAAGCCGCTGTCCGCGGCGGAAGTGCTGGTGGAAGAGGTGGAAGGGGCACCCGGGTATTACACGTCGAAGTTTTTTCTCAAGCCGCACTATCAGTTGGAAGGCTTGACCGTTTCCCTGAGGCTCGTGTCTCGTTTGCCGTCGGCTGCGAAGAGCTGATCCGGTTCTGGTGGCTGTTCGTGGTTTCAAAGCAGGTCGCAACACCCGTTATTGCCTGGCAGGTTCGCGAGATATGCGGGTCGTCCGGCTCAACTGATCCCAAAAGACAAGGAGAATTCTCATGGCATTAGACATGCACCTGAAACTAGAAGGCGGCAGCGTTACCTTCACTGGCGAGTCCAAGCATGAAAAGCACAAGGATCAGATCCAGCTTCTGGCCTGGTCATGGGGTCTGTCGCAGAGCGGATCGTTTGGCCACGGCACCGGTGGCGGCGCCGGCAAGGCAAACGTGCAGGACATCACCTTCACCAAGTACATCGACAAGAGTTCCACGGCCTTCATCAAGGCGCTCGTTACCGGCGCGCATATCACCACCGTGACCCTGTTCATTTCGAAGGCCGGCGGCAAGCAGGAGGATTACTTCACCATCAAGCTCACCAGCGCGATGGTCACCAGCTACTCCACGGGTGGTTCCGGCGGCGAAGACATGCTTACGGAGAACGTATCGCTCAGCTTCGCGAAGTTCGACATCGAATACTTCAAGCAGGATGACAAGGGTGCCGTGGCTTCGGCGGGCACCGTTGGCTACAGCGTCGAGGAAGTCAAGGCCAGCTGAGCCGGCGTATCGCCGCATTTGGTCGAGACCTGGTTCCAAGGGATCTCCGCACGATTCGGTTTGGCAGCGAACACCATGCACGGGGTCGACCGGCACGGCGTTCGATCGTCGACTGCTTGTCCGGAGGTCGCCTTGGTCCAGCTTCCCTTGCACGCTCATGTCAGTGACATGGGCACTGGTTGGCTTCCGAGAGATCACATGACACCCGAAAGCAAGCTTAAAGAGGGTCGGCCAGACGAGGCGCTGCAACTGCTTGCAGCGGAAGTGCGCACCAACCCGGCGGATGCCAAGCGTCGGGTTTTTTTATTCCAGTTGCTGGCCCTGCTTGGACAGTGGGAGCGGGCACAGAATCAGTTGAACGTCAGTGGCGAGCTGGAGCCACTCAATGCCATGCTGGTCGGCGCCTACACGGAGGCGCTGAAGGGCGAGCAGGTCCGGGCCGACGTCTTTGCGGGAAAACGCCTGCCGGTGGTCATCGGCGAGCCGGAGCAGTGGCTGGCGCTGCTGCTGCAGGCACTCAAGCTGACCGCGGAAGGACGGCACGAGCAGGCTGCCGAGCTGCGCGGGCAGGCCTTCGAGCAGGCTGCCGCCGTGAGTGGAAGCATCGACGGCATGCCATTCGAGTGGATCGCGGATGCTGACCTGCGGCTGGGCCCATGCTTGGAAATCGTCGTCAACGGCGGCTACTCCTGGGTGCCGTTCTCGCGTCTTAAGGAACTGAAGTTCGAGGCGCCGACCGATCTGCGCGACAAGATCTGGGTGCCCGCGGAAGTTACGTGGACCAACGGCGGCAAGGCGATCGGGTTCATTCCCGGGCGCTATCCCGGCTCTGAACGGGCCGACGACAACGACCTCGTACTGGCGCACAAGACGGAATGGGTCGACGCCGGGCCGGATCTTCAGGTGGGCCTTGGCCAACGGATGCTGGCGACCGACGTGGACGATTACGCGTTGCTCGATGCCAGGCTGATCACCTTCAACTGACTGGGGCGCGAGAGTGTCATGGCCGAATTGACCACCCAGGAAAGACTTCAGCCTTCCCTGCTCGATCGACTCACCGACGACGAGCCAGGCAAGCTTGAAGAGAGCCGCGAGCAGCGCGTGATCTCGGCGACGCGGTTGCGCGATTGCGTGACGCGCGATATTTCATGGTTGCTGAATTGCGTGAATCTGAATGTGGACACCGATCTGGGCGACTACCCGGAAGTCTCCTGCTCGGTACTCAACTTCGGCATTCCCGACCTTACCGGGGTGGCCCTGTCGGGGATCAATTCGGACGTCCTGCAGCGGCAGGTCAGAGATGCGATTCTCGCTTTCGAGCCGCGACTCACCGCCAATACGCTGCGGGTCACGGCGACCGCGAAATCCTCGCGGATGGATCGGCAGGCGCTGATGTTCAACATCGAGTCGGAGATGTGGGCCCAGCCGATTCCGCTGAATCTCTATCTGAAGACCGAGATCGATCTGGAAACCGGCAGCTTCAAGGTTTCGGAGGGCTTCGGCTGATTGCCATGGACCCACGCCTGCTGCGCTACTACAACCGGGAATTGCAGCACGTCCGCGAGATGGGCGGGGAGTTTGCGCGCGAGTACCCGAAGATCGCCGGACGGCTCGGGCTGGAAGGCTTCGAGTGCGCCGACCCCTACGTGGAGCGGCTGCTGGAGGGGTTCGCCTTCCTTGCCGCCCGCGTGCAGCTCAAGCTGGACGCGCAATTCCCATTGTTCACCCAGCATCTGCTGGAGATGATCTACCCGCATTACCTGGCGCCGGTGCCCTCGATGGCGGTGGTGCAGATGCAGCCGGACCTGAAGGAAAGTGGCCTGCTGACCGGTCATACCGTGGAGCGTCATACGGCATTGCGCAGCCTGATCGGCAAGGACGACCGTACCGCCTGTGAATACCGCACGGCCCATGACGTGACCTTGTGGCCGTTGGAACTCACTGACGCGAAGTACATGGAAACGCCAGCCGCGATCGCCGCCGCAGGCGTGACCCTGCCCGCGGGCAAGCCCGTGCGTGCCGGTCTGCGGCTGAAGTTCAGGGTGACCGCCGGAGCACAGGCGAACATGCTGGCGTTGGACGCCCTGCCGATCTTCATTGCCGGTGCGGACGAACTTCCCAAGCGCCTGTACGAGCAACTGCTGGGCAACGCCACGGGCTTCATCGTGCGCACGCAGGGCGCCAGCGGGGAGATCAGCCGGCATTTCGACGCCTCGAGCATTCATCCCAAGGGCTTCGGGGAGGACGAGGCGCTGATTCCCTATACCGGGCGTTCGTTCAGCGGTTACCGGCTGCTGCAGGAATACTTCGCCTGCCCCGAGCGCTTCCTGTTTGCCGAATTCAGCGGTCTGAGATCCGTATTGGCGCGTTCAAAAGGCAGCGAATTCGAGATCGTGGTGCTGTTCGATCGCAGCGTGGCCAGCCTGCACAATGCGGTCGACGTGAGCAACTTCCGGCTGTTCTGCACACCGGCGATCAACCTGTTCCCGCGGCGCGCCGACCGCATCCACCTGCAGCAGGGCAAGACCGAGTACCACATCCTCGCCGACCGCACCCGGCCGATGGATTTCGAGGTCCACAGCATCGCCAATGTGGAGGGCTTCGGCGACCGGCAGGAACCGGAGCAGCGCTTCCTGCCGTTCTACGGCTGCGATGAGCGTACCTGGCACAGCCAGCATTCGGCCTACTACACGATTCGCCGCGAGCCGCGCCTGATCTCGTCGCGGCAGAAGCGGCAGGGCGCGCGGTCCAGCTACATCGGCAATGAGATGTTCATCGCCCTGGTCGATTCCAGGGAGGCACCTTATTCCACTCAGTTGCGTCAGATCGGCATGCTGTTGATGTGCACCAATCGCGACCTGCCGCTGCAGATGCCGGTGGGCAAGTCGAAGACCGACTTTACCCTGGAGACCGGCGCGCCGGTGGAGTCGATCCGCTGCATCGCCGGCCCGACCAAGCCGCGTGCGTCGGTGGCCACCGGCGAGACCGCATGGCGGCTGCTCAGCCACCTGCAGCTGAACTACGTATCGCTGCTGGAGAACAACTCGGGCGAAGGCGCCGCGGCGCTGCGCGAGATGCTGACGCTGTACTGTGATGAATTCGACTCCAGCGCATTGCGCCAGATCGAGGGCGTCAAGGCGGTCAATTCGCAGCCCATCGTTCGGCGCGTTCCGGTACCTGGCCCGATCACCTTCGGTCGCGGTCTGGAAATCACCCTGACCTGCGAAGACGGTGCGTTCGAAGGCACCGGCGCCTTCCTGCTCGGCGCGGTGATGCAGCAGTTCTTTGCGCGTTACGTATCGATCAATTCCTTCACTGAAACCGTTCTGCGCACATTGGAGCGCAACGAGGTTGCCCGATGGCCGGCCAGGCTGGGAACACGGCAGACGTTGTAGCGCTGGAGATTGCGCTGCGCGACCATCCCGAGGCCTTCGAGTTCTTCGAAGCAGCCCGTCGGCTGGAGTGCGTGTATTCCGAGCGCCCGCGACTGGGTCATTCGGCCAAGACCGCGGATGATTTCGTGCGGCTGTGCCAGACGCCGTCGCTGGCGTTCGCGCCGAAGATGGTCGACCGCTACCAGCCCGGCGGCGCCGGCAAGCCGGCACGCCTGCATGGCCTGTTCTTCGGTCTGTTCGGGCCGAATGCACCGCTGCCGCTGCACCTCACCGAACATGCGATGGATCGCGAGCTGAACGCGAAGGACACCACCTTCACCGCGTTCGCGAACATCTTCCATCACCGCATGATGAGCTTGTTCTACCGGGCCTGGGCCGACTCGCAGCCGACCGTGGAACTGGACCGCCCGGCCGAGGATCATTTCCGCGTGTACATGGGGGCACTGGTCGGGTTGGCCACGCCAGGTCTCGACAGTCGCGATGCGCTGCCGGACCAGTTCAAGCGCTTCTTTGCAGGCCGCCTCCAGCAGCAAACCCGCAACGCCGAGGGACTGCGGGGCTTGCTTGAGCGGTTTTTCCGCATTCCGGTGGACGTCGTCGAATTCGTGGCCGAGTGGATGAGGCTGCCGGCGTCCTCCCATCTCCGGCTTGGTGCATCGGCTGAGGTGGCGACATTGGGGCTTACGGCGGTCGCCGGCGAATACGTCTGGGGCAGCCAGCAGCGCTTCCGCCTGCGGCTGGGACCGCTGAGCCATGCGGAATTCAACAATTTCCTGCCCGGTGGCGAAGCGCTCAGGCAGCTGATCGCCGCCGTCAAAACCTATGCAGGCGAGGAAAAAGCCTGGGACGTGCAACTAGTGCTGAAAAAGGCCGACGTGCCTACGACCCGGCTGGGCAAGAGCGGCCGCATGGGCCTGAACACGTGGATGGGCCAGCCACTACGCGATGGCGATGCCGGCGACGTGGTGCTGAAGCCGGTGGGCTAGCGGACGGCAATGAACTGGCGTGCAGCCCACCGCTTTGGAATGACCTCGCAACGAAAGACACCTGGATCGACAACCACTGCATAAGGATCGAAGACCATGGCCGAGATCAGTCGTGTCGCCCTGTTCGGCAAGCTCAATCCGCTGGCCTACCGGGGCATCGAAAGCGCCACCGTGTTCTGCAAGCTGCGCGGCAATCCGTATGTCGAACTGGTGCACTGGCTGCACCAGATCCTGCAGCTGCAGGACTCCGACCTGCATCGCATCATCAAGCACTTCAAGCTCGAACCCGTCGCGCCTGGCGCGCGACATCACCGACGCGCTCGACCGCCTGCCGCGCGGCTCGACGTCGATCTCCGACCTCTCCAGCGATGTCGAGGAAGCGGTCGAGCGCGGCTGGGTGTTCGGCACGCTGATGTTCGGCGAGGCGCAGGTGCGCACCGGCCATCTGATGGTCGGCGCATGCTCAAGACGCAACCTGCGCAACGCGCTGTACGCCATCTCGGCCGAGTTCGACAAGATCAAGCCCGACGACCTGGTCGACAACTTCGCCGAAGTCGTCGCCGGTTCGCCGGAAGACGGGCAGCGCGCGAGCGACGGCTTCCGGATGGGCGGCGGCGCGCGCCGGCGAGGCCAGCGGCGCGATCGCCGCCGGCGCAGATGGGCAAGCAGGAGGCGCTGAAGAAGTTCACCGTCGACCTCACCGAGCAGGCGCGCAGCGGCAAGATGGACCCGATCGTCGGCCGCGACGACGAGATCCGCCAGGTGGTCGACATCCTGATGCGCCGCCGCCAGAACAACCCGATCCTGGTCGGCGAGGCCGGCGTCGGCAAGACCGCGGTGGTCGAGGGCTTCGCGCAGCGCATCGCCGCGGCGACGTGCCGCCGCCGCTGAAGGACGTGGAGCTGCGCACGCTCGACGTCGGCCTGCTGCAGGCCGGCGCCAGCATGAAGGGCGAGTTCGAGCAGCGCCTGCGCCGGTGATCGACGAGGTGCAGGCCAGTCGCCAAGCCGATCATCCTGTTCATCGACGAGACGCACACCCTGGTCGGCGCCGGCGGCGCGGCCGGCACCGGCGACGCGGCCAACCTGCTCAAGCCGGCGCTGGCGCGCGGCAAGCTGCGCACGATCGGCGCCACCACCTGGGCCGAGTACAAGAAGCACATCGAGAAGGATCCGGCGCTGACCCGCCGCTTCCAGACCGTGCAGGTCGACGAGCCCAGCGAAGAGAAGGCGATCCTGATGATGCGCGGCGTCGCCAGCGCGATGGAGAAGCACCACAAGGTGCAGATCCTCGACGAGGCGCTGGAGGCCGCGGTCAAGCTGTCGCACCGCTACATCCCCGCGCGCCAGCTGCCGGACAAGTCGGTCAGCCTGCTCGACACCGCGTGCGCGCGCGTGGCCATCAGCCTGCACGCGGTGCCGGCCGAGGTCGACGACACCCGCAAGCGCATCGAGGCGCTGGAGACCGAACTGGGCATCATCGGCCGCGAGAAGACCGTCGGCATCGACGTGGCCGCGCGCGAGGAGGCAGCCAGCGAGAAGCTGGCCGAGCAGAAAGCGCGCCTGGCGACGCTGGAGGCGAACTGGAACGACGAGAAGGAACTGGTCGAGCAAATCCTCGGCATCCGCGCCAAGCTGCGCGGCACCGGTGCTCCGGTCGAAGGCACCGGCAGCGCGCTGGAGGCGTCCGCCGACAAGGAGGCGGCGGACGAAGGCGTTGCGGCGCTCGAGGGGGCCGAACGCGCCACGGCGCTGGCGGAATTGACGACGTTGCAGGCGCAGCTGGCCAAGCTGCAGGGCGAGCACCCGCTGATCCTGCCGACGGTCGACTACCAGGCGGTGGCTCGGTGGTCGTCGGACTGGACCGGCATTCCGGTCGGCCGCATGGCCAAGAACGAGATCGAGACCGTGCTGAACCTGGCCAGGCTGCTGGGCCAGCGCGTCATCGGCCAGGACCACGCGATGGAGATGATCGCCAAGCGCATCCAGACCTCGCGCGCCGGCCTCGACAATCCGAGCAAGCCGATCGGCGTGTTCATGCTGGCCGGCACCTCCGGCGTCGGCAAGACCGAGACCGCACTGGCGCTGGCCGAGGCGCTGTACGGCGGCGAGCAGAACCTGATCACCATCAACATGAGCGAGTACCAGGAGGCGCACACCGTCTCGACGCTGAAGGGCGCGCCTCCCGGTTACGTCGGCTACGGCGAAGGCGGCGTGCTGACCGAGGCGGTGCGCCGCAAGCCGTACACCGTGGTGCTGCTCGACGAGGTGGAGAAGGCGCACCCGGACGTGCACGAGATGTTCTTCCAGGTGTTCGACAAGGGCTTGATGGAAGACGGCGAAGGCCGCTCGATCGACTTCAAGAACACGCTGATCCTGCTGACCACCAACGCCGGCACCGACCTGATCGCCAGCCTGTGCAAGGACCCGGAGCTGATGCCCGATCCCGAAGGCATGGCCAAGGCGTTGCGCGAGCCGCTGCTGAAGATCTTCCCGCCGGCGCTGCTGGGGCGGCTGGTGACGATCCCGTACTACCCGCTGTCCGACGAGATGCTGGGCAAGATCGTCATGCTGCAGCTCAACCGCATCAAGAAGCGCGTCGAGGCGCGCTACAAGATCCCGTTCGAGTACGACGACGACGTGGTCAAGCTGGTCGTCGAGCGCTGCACCGAGAGCGAGTCCGGCGGCCGCATGATCGACGCGATCCTCACCAACACGATGCTGCCCGACATCTCGCGCGAGTTCCTGACGCGGATGATCGAGGGAGAGACGATCGCGAAGGTGAAGGTGGGCGTGACGGACGGCGAGTTTTCGTACGGGTTTGGGTGAGATACAGGGGGCGTGAAGGCGATCCGTTCAACCTGATGTTGAAAAGTGCGTTCCGACTCTTTTCTTTAGCACCCCGGCCCGTTTGGAGATATTCCCATGGCACTCGCAGTAGACAACCCGTTGCTTGCCTCAGACATCATGGAAGCGCGCGAATTGAAAGATGGAAAGATCTTCTTGCTCAAGGGAAGAGATGGCAGCAGCCTGGTCTTGAAGGCCGAGCCCAATGTGACTGGCGACAAGATCAAGGCGACGGCACCCGTGTTGAAGGCCATCGACCCCAGCATAAAAATGAAGCCGCTGACACAGCCGGAGGTGTTGCAGCTCAAGCAGTTCCTCAGGTCGTGGAAGATGTATGTCGACTTCATCAAGTTTGTGAACGGCGGCGACGAAAATCTCCCCATCCTGGCGGGGGAAAAGAAGAGCATGGACGAGCTGGAGGCCTGCGTGAATCAGTATGGGGTCGTCGGCTCCAGCGGGCGTTCGGATATCGCCAAAATGACCTACTCGCAGATGTCCACGCTGAGCGTGGCGCTGAAGGTCGAAAACAAACCAGACAACGATACCTCGTGGGATGAGGCGCGCGCCACGTTCGGCCAATTTATCAAGGCGCTCAACAAATCCGGCGGCCTGGAAAAGTTGGGCAAGATCGTCGCAGGCGATTTCTTTATCGGCAACGAGGACCGATTCGTCTCCAGTGGCAATGGTGTGCGGGTGGAGCTATACGGCGAGAAACATCGGCTCAAGGTGATCCTCAATCTGGGCAACGTGATTATCGTCAAGGACGACAAGGGCAAGTCGCGTCCCTCGATGCTCGACTACATGGATCCGAACACTGACTTCCTCGACTTGAGCCAGACCCTGTCCACAATGGGGCGGAGGTCGAATGACTGGCCCATGCGGGTGTTGTTGGACGGGACGACGAGGCGCACCTTCGCCGAAAAGCTTGTCGATGATCTCGAGTATCTTCTCAAGCCGGAGAAGAGCACGTTCGGATTCAACAAACTTGGCGGATCGCGCGCGTCAACGCGGGTCAATGACGGTATCAAGGCGGGTATCAAGGCCATCATCAAGAGTCTCGGTGCTCGCCAGGCCAAGCTATCTCCGTTGATGCAGTCCTACCATGCCGAGTTGGTGAAGGCGAAAGTCTGACGAGTGCTGTCCTGGAGCGCCTGGCTGCAAAATGGGCACGGGCACATTTGTTTCTTGATTTTGTAGTGACTAATCCGGGCTCGTCTTTGACCATCGGGAAGGTGCACTACGAGCAGGTACCTGCCAGTCCAACAGCGTTGCCATGCGCGGACGTGTCGAAGGAGACCGCATGTGATGAATGGCGAAGGAACCATGCCGGCCTGCAAGGAGGACAAAGCGGTGCGGCGCCCGAGCGGTTCTGCGCGGCGAAGCCTTGTCCGCAGCATGGCGACTGCCGCAGTCTTGTCGTTCGGCTTTTGTGGAGGATGGGCCATGGGAACGTCATCGCGGCTGGTCCTGTTTTCGGAAGTTCATGGCACCGTGCTCAAGGACGGCGTGCCGGTCGAGGGGGCTCAGGTCCGGCAGGAAGTCGTGTGGTCGGACAACAAGGGCGAGATTCCAGCACGGGAAACCATAAGCGACAGGAACGGACGGTTCTCCTTTTTCGCCGTGGAGCGCAATGCGGGAGCGCTGCGGGTGGTTCCGCACCAGCCGGTGATCCTGCAAAAGCTGACTATTCGCTACAACGGCGTCGACTATCCGGCATGGCGCCACACGAAAAACAGCTACGGGGAAAACTCGGAGTTGGACGGCAAGTGCATGGATCTGCTTTGCGAGTTGTCGCGCGAGCCTGATTTCGAAGGAACGCATCACGGAATATGCTGGGCTTCCTGAATCCAGAGCCCGCTCACCACGACGGAGGGGACGACGATGTCCGTGGAACTTTCACCGGGCGAATCGGCCGAGATCGCCAACAGCGCCAACAGCGCCAACAGCGCATATGCGTTGCGCCTGTCGACCAGCATGCTCGATGCAGCGATCAACGCACCCAAGGCTCGCGATGCTTTCGACCTGCGCGGCGGCGTGCGCCTGTTCGGTGTGACCGGGCTCGGTGCCACCGCCCTGAAGCAGCGGACGGGCTTCGGCTACCTTGCCTTAGGCAAGGGGCCGCGCCAGGGCGAGTGCCTGGTTTCGGTACGCGGCACGTCCAACACCAGCACCACCGTGATCGACAGTCTCGCCCGCCTGCTTTATAGCGGGGCCCTGCAGTCGATCCGGCTGGCCGGCATGATCAGGAACCTGATGCTTGCCGCGATGCGGGTCATGGGGCGCGTGGTGAGCGTCCGCGTGAACATAACGGTGGACTTCGTGCAGTACGTGCTCGGCCTGTTGCTCAGATTCATATCCACGATGGCGCTGCGCGCCGTGGAGACGTTCTCGGGTTAGCGCCCTGGGGGCAAGCAACCTGCCTGCCCCCAGGTCATCCAACGTACCGGCCAGTCGTCGCCGCCGATCCATCCACAGTCACAGCAGGAGACCCCATATGCCCCCGGCAACGAGAATCACCGATATGCATGTCTGCCCGATGGTGACCGGCGTGGTGCCGCACGTGGGTGGGCCGATCCTGCCGCCCGGCGCGGTAAAGGTGCTGATCGGCGGCCTGCCGGCTGCGCGGGTCGGCGACATGGCAACCTGCGTGGGGCCGCCCGATGTCATCGCGATGGGTTCGTTCAAGGTGCTGATCGGCAACATGCCAGCCGCACGCATGGGCGACCTCACGGCGCATGGCGGCAGCATCCTGCTCGGCTGCCCCACGGTAATCATCAGTTGATTCCCGCAATGCGCACCGATCATAGGTGGGCCGGGGCGGATCGGCGCGACGTCGGGGGGGCAAGGCGGACCCGGACGGGATCCATCGTGGAGCAAATTGCCGGCAGATCAGGGGGCCGGCATGTGCCGAGCCCGCACCATCAGGAACAAGCAGCATGCCGGCGACGTCGCCGATAGCGTGGCCGAGGCGCTGCACCGGGCGGTCGAGGAGCACCGGACCGTTCGCCTCGATGCGGCGGAGGCCCTCTATCGCCGTGCAGGCCGGCCAGCCCGATGCTCGTGCATTTCCGGGCATGCTGTGCCATCAGCGGGCGCGGTGGTGGTGGATGGGAAGGGTGCCGGCAACAGGGTAAGGGGCTTTGATGGGCCTGCCGCGCGAGGCGCGAGTATGGTAAACAGACAGGATTGCAAGTCCGCTTACGCGGGCTCGCTGAGGGGGATCGGATATGACGCATCGGATGACACTGAAGTCAGACCTCGGTGACAAATTGCTGCCCGCGAGCCTGTCAGGCAGCGAGCAGCTCGGGAGGCTTTTCTCCTACCAGCTGAAGCTGCTCAGCAAAGACAGTGAGATTAAATTGCTGCCCCTGCTCGGCAGTTCGATGACGGTGACGTTCGAGTCGGACGGCTACAAGCGTCACTTCAACGGCATGGTCTCGGAAATTTCCCAGACCGGGTTCGAGAGTTACCAGGAAGAGCGCCACGCCGAGTATGCGGTGACGCTGGTGCCCAAGGCATGGCTCCTGCTGCACAAGGTGGACTGCCGCATCTACCTCAAGATGTCGGTGCCCGACATCGTCAAGACCGTGCTGTCAGAAATCGGCTATGGCGACGTCAAATTGAGTCTCAGCGGGAACTATTCACCGCGCGAATACTGCGTGCAGTACCGCGAGGATTACTTCAACTTCATCAGTCGCCTGATGGAACAGGAAGGCATCTACTATTTCTTCCAGCACACCGACGGCGTGCACACCCTGGTACTGGCGGATTCGCTGGGCGCCCATGCCGCTACCGCGGGGTATGCAGAGCTGCCGTACCGGCCGCAGTCGGCGGACAGTCGCGCGGCACTGGAAATCTCGATCACCGATTTCTCGTCGGCACGCTCGGTGCAGACGACCAAGTATTCGCTGACGGATTACGACCCGCTGAAGCCGAAGACCTCGCTGCTAGGTACCGAGGCGATCAGCAATGCCGACAACAACCATTCGGTGCCCGGCCTGGAGTCGTTTGATTTTCCCGGGGACCACGAGACCGGCGACGCCGGCAAGCGCTACGCGCAGGTTCGCCTCGAGGCGATCAACGTATCCCAGTCGCGATGCTCGGGTGCCACCAATGCCCCCGGCCTGCTGACCGGCGCGCTGTTCAAGCTGACGAAATTCCCGCGTGGTGAACTGAATCAGGAATACTTGGTCACCGGCTCTACCGTACACATCGAGAATGCCGCGCGCACATCCGGCCAGCAGGATGGCGAGTTGTTCTTCTGCAACTTCTCGGTGGTCCAGAGCCGGCAGCCGTTCCGCACCATGCCGACCGCGGTGAAGCCGATGATCGTGGGTCTGCAGACGGCCGTAGTGGCAGGCAGCGACGCGGCCGAAGACATCGCAGTGGACAAGTACGGGCGTATCCAGGTGACGTTCCACTGGAACAAGCCGGACAAGAAGAATGCGCATGTTTCCTGCCCGGTCAGGGTGGCCTCGTCGTGGGCCGGCAAGAACTGGGGCACGGTGCACATCCCGCGGGTCGGCCAGGAAGTGGTGATCAGTTTCCTCGAAGGCGACCCGGACCGCCCGCTGGTCATCGGCAGCGTTTACAACGCCGACAACATGCCGCCATATGCTCTACCGGACAACAAGACGCAGAGCGGCATCAAGAGCCGCAGCCACGAGGGCGGCGCCGCGGACGATTTCAACGAGATCCGCTTCGAGGACAAGAAGGGCAGCGAGGAACTGTTCCTGCACGCGCAGAAAGACATGCGCGAGGAAGTGGAGAACGACCACTTCGTGCAGATCGATCACGATGAGACGATCACGATCAAGAACGACCAGACCGAAGAGGTCAAGCACGACCGCAAGACCAAGATCGGCAACGACGACAAGCTCGACGTCACTCAGAACGGCACGACCACGATCGGCCAGAAGTTCAAGCTCAGCGCCGGCACCGAGATCGAGCTGGTCACCGGCGCCTCCAGCATTGTCATGAAGAGCGATGGAACCATCGAGATCAAGGGCGTCCAGATCAAGATCAACGGCGATGCCACGATGGCGCTCAAGGCAGGCGCGACGATGGATGTCACTTCGGGTGCGCCGATGAAGGTGCATTCAGACGCGATGATGGAAGTGTCCGCAAGTGGAATGACGACGGTCAAAGGTGGCGTGCTGATGCTCAAGGGCGACGGTATGGCGCAGCTTTCTGGCGGCATCATCATGATCGGCTAGGTGGGAGCACCGCGATGTCATCAATCATGCAAGCATCCTTGCAGATGGAACTTTCCGAACCGGCCAGCGCATTGCTCAGATCCGAAATGACTGCGCAGGTGGCTGTACAAACCCTGGTTGATGCGGGCCAGGTGCAGGATGCGCTGAAGCTGCTGGCCAGGCTGCTGCCGAAGCGCTACGCGGTGGCGTGGCTATGCCAGGTTGCGCGCGACCAGGTACTTGACCCGGAGGACAAGGCGGGTGCATCACTGGCCGAGAAGTGGGTGCGCGAACCGAACGAAAGCAACCGGCGCGCGGCGTTCGAATTCGCCAACGCCGGCGGCTACAAATCCGCGGGTGCGTGGGTGGCCGCAGCGGCAGGCTGGTCTGGCGGAAGCCTGGCTCCGGCCACGCAGGCGACGCCGGTGGCCCCCGCGGATCACCTGACGGCGTGCGCGGTGGTGGCGGGGATCAACATGCTGGCTGCGTTGGTGATCGAGAAGTTCGAGGCCCGCCGCGTCGGATTCATCGAGCCGGCGCTGACCCTGCTCAATGCCGGTGGAACCGCTGCGGGTGGGGCCTGAGCCCATCCTTTCCTGATTTCTGCCGGCTTGCCCGCTACGTGGATGGACGATACGATTGGGAACGGTAGTTTCATTGCGCCTGGCTGGCCCATTCGGTCAATCTGTTGCGAGGTTCCGCTGCCCCAGGGGTGCGTGTCCTTCGCGGCCTCAAGCGCTGCGATAGCCGGCGAATGGGGTTCCGGGCGGGTGGAAGAGGGGAGTGGAAAGCGGGGGCTCCGTCGCGGATGTGGGGTTTCGCATGTTCGACCCATTCCGGGCAAGGCATGTCGCTCGCGAACGATCAACCAGGCTGGCTTTCTGGATAGCCAGCTACTGATTCATTGCACGAGTACGGGCGATTCATTCATCGCTGTCCTGTTTGCTTGACTGTTGCAGGGGAAATACCGCGTGCCGACGTCGCAGACCCTGATCCTTGCAGTTGCCGGTCGTCAGGCTGCCCAGTTCGGCAGCCGCAGCAGCAAGGCATTCGAGGCCGCCGGCGGCAGTATCGGCCGTTCCGAGGATTGCGACTGGGTGCTCGGCGCTTCCGGCGTCTCGCGTGTCCACGCGATGATTCGTTACCTCAACGGGATGTATTTCATCGAGGACCGCAGCACCAATGGCATGCTGCTCAACGATGCGCCGTTGATCAAGGGCGATCCTTCCGCGCTGAAAGACGGTGACCGGCTGCTGATCGACACTTTCGAGGTGGAAGTGCGGCTGCAGGATGCCGCGGCCGCGTCGGATTCGCAGCCCGCAACTACACCGGCGACTGCCGCGCTGGATCCGCTGGACTTCGGCTTGCTGGACTCCGCGCCGCGCGCCGCCGCGTACGCAGCCTCGCCAGCGATCCCGCTGGACGCGGAGCTGATTCCCGGCGCGATCGACATGGCTTCCGCCGGCGCGCTCGATCCGCTGAGTTTTCTCGGCCCGACTGACGCTTCGTCCAGCCTGCTGTCCGGCGCAACCACCGGCAATGCCAGTTCGAGCTGGAACCACTCGGCCAGCACGGAAGACTTCTTCCATCCGCCCATGACGACCGGGCAGCGGCAGGCCAGCGTGGATGCGCTGCCGGAAAACTGGGACCTGACGATGGGCGATTTTTCGCCCCCGTCCAGTTCACCGCCCGCCTCGATGGCTCCGCCGCCGACTGCCACGATGCATCCTCCGCACGCACCGCCGGCTCCGTGTGCCGGGACCACCGACCCAGCGGCTTGGCCGGCCGACGTCGACCAGATCTTCCGGGTCGTGGTGGACGGCGTGATGGACGTGCTGCGCGCCCGTGCCGAGATCAAGAACACGTTCCGTCTGCCGGTCACGATCATCCAGCGCTCCGAGAACAACCCGCTGAAATTCGCGCCGAACCCGGACGAGGCGCTGCAGAAGATCATGACGCCGTCGAACGGCGCCTTCATGTCGGGCACGGCGGCGTTTGAGGATGCCTTCGACGATATCCGCTGCCACCAGATGGCGATGCTCGCCGGCGTGCGAGCGGCGTTCGAATCCTTGCTGGTGCATTTCAATCCGGACCGTTTCGAGCAGGAAGCCGACGGCGCCAAGCGTTCGGCGTTTGCCGGCAAGGGCAAGTACTGGGACAAGTACCGCGAGCACTTCGAAGGGCTGTCGCGGGATCCGGACGAATGCTTCCGCCGACTGTTCGGCGATGAGTTCGCGCGGGCCTACGAGGAACAGTTGTCACGCCTGAAATCGGCACGGAGAATGCAGCAGCGACATCGCTAGGGCGCGGGGGCGCCGCAGTCGCAGGCTGGGGAACGGATCCAGGGGACGTGTCGACGGCCATGCCGGCGGCACCGGAATACCCGGCAGCGCTGCCGGGGGACTCTCATAGGGGCGGGCGCGACGCATGACGGATAACAACAAAGTCGTCTGGAGCGAAGGACTCTTCCTTCGGCCCCAGCATCTGCAGCAACAGGAACGCTATGTCGAGCGTTTCGTGGAGCTGCGGGCCGGCAGCCTGCGGCCGTATACCTGGGGCTTCTCCGAACTGGAGCTGGAGACCGACCTGCTGGCGATCGGCAAGCTGGGGATCAAGCGTGCGCGTGGCGTGTTCCCCGACGGCACGCCCTTTTCGATGCCCGGCGACGATCCGCTGCCGCTGGCGCTGGAGGTCGACGGCAACTGGCGCGACCAGACCGTTTTCCTGACCCTGCCGCTGCGCTCGCCGGCGCAGCCGGACAGCGGCCGGCCCGAGGCGTCGGCGGACAAGCTGTTCCGCTTCCGCGTGCGCGAAGTCGAAGTGCGTGACGCTTCCGGCAGCGTCGATGGCTTGACCGCGCTGGAAGTGGGTGGCCTCAACAGCCGCCTGCTGCCGCAGTCGCAGCCGCTGGAGGGCCTGGCGCAGATCCCGTTGGCGCGCATCGTCGAATGCCGCTCCGATCGGCGCGTGATCCTCGAGGAGGCCTTCATGTCGACGGCGCTCAGCTGCCATGCGGTGCCACGGCTGACCACCTTCCTCACCGAGCTGCTTGGCCTGCTGCACCAGCGTGGCGAAGCGCTGGCCAGCCGGGTGGCGGTGACCGATCGCGGCGGTGCGGCGGAGATCGCCGACTTCCTGTTGCTGCAGGTGGTGAACCGCTACCAGCCGCTGATCGCCCACCTGGCCGCGGCGCCCATCCTGCACCCGGAGGATTTCTATCGGGTGTTGGCGGAGATGGCCGGTGAGCTGTCCACGTTCACCGCGCCCGGCAAGCGGCCGCCGGCGTTCCCACCGTACCGGCACGAGGCGCTGTACGAAAGTTTCGAACCGCTGATCATCGCGCTGCGCAGCAGTCTCAGCGCAGTGATGGAACAGACCGCCATTCCGATCCCGCTGCAGCAACGCAAGTTCGGCGTGTGGGTCGCGGTGGTGCCGGACCTCAGCCTGATCGACACCGCCGCGTTCGTGCTCGCGGCCAAGGCCGACCTGAAGTCCGAGGACCTGCGCCGGCAGCTGCCGGCGCAGTCGAAGATCGGTCCGGTCGAGAAGATCCGCGACCTGGTGAACCTGCAGTTGCCCGGCATTCCGGTGGCGCCGATGCCGGTGGCACCGCGGCAGATCCCGTACAACTCCGGCTATCTGTACTTCGAGTTCGACAAGAATTCGCCGATGTGGCGGGCCTTGAAGACATCGGGCGGCATTGCCTTCCATTTCGGTGGCGAGTTCGCCGGTCTCGACCTGCAACTGTGGGCGATCAGAGGTTGAGCGCATGAGCAGCAACGGCCCCCATGACGACGATCCCCTTCGCGATGCCACGGTAGTCCGTCCGCGCGGGGCTCCCCCGCCTTCCGCTCCGGCGCCTGCTCCGGCGGCCACGGCGCCCGCCGCGCCACTGCCGGGCGCAGCGCCGGCGAGAGGGCCTGCGCCGCGTGTCGACGCGGCACCGCCGGCGGCGATCGGCGATTTCCTCGGTGGCGGCTTGAACGCGCTGGTGCAGGCGGCAAGCCCGCTGCTGCTGCTGGCCGTGCAATTGCGCAACAGCGTGTCGCAGCCCGACGCCGCCCACCTGCGCGAGCAGGTAATCGCGCAGGTGCGCCAGTTCGAAAGCAACGCCCAGGCCGCCGGCATCGCCACGCAGACGATCACCGCGGCGCGCTACGTGCTGTGTACGATGATCGACGAGTCAGTGATGAACACGCCGTGGGGTGGGCAGAGTGGTTGGGCAGCGAAGACGCTGCTGGTGGTCTTCCACGGCGAGTCGTATGGCGGCGAGAAATTCTTCATCATCCTGGATCGGCTGTGCGCGGACTTCTCGCGCCATATCGATCTGATCGAACTGATGTACATCTGCCTGACGCTGGGTTTCGGCGGGCGCTACCAGATCGAGGCCGACGGCCGCGCCAAGCTGGCCGACATCCAGGAAGAACTGTATCGGCGCATCAAGTCGCAGCGCCCGCCCGCGGCAGAAGAACTGGCGCCGCACTGGAAGGGTCTCGAAGACCGGCGCAACCCACTGGTGCGCTACGTGCCGCTGTGGGTGATCGTGGCCGGTGGCGCCTGCCTGGTGCTCGGCGCCTTCCTGTATTTCTACACGCGGCTGAACGAGTTGTCATCGCCGGTCAGCGCGCAGGTCGCGCAGATCGGCTTGCGCGGCGCCGTGCCTCCCGGCGACGGGCCGAAGCCCGTGCCGGCCGTCGCGCGCAAGAGCCTGAAGCAGCTGCTGGCGCCACAGGAGCAGGCCGGTGCGCTGAGCGTCGACGAGAAGCCGGACGGCTCCGCACTGGTGCGGCTCAATGCGGCCGCCATGTTTGCCTCGGGCGGCACCGAGATCGCGGCAATCCAGATCCCGATGCTGCATGCGATCACCGCAGCGCTGAACCAGGTGCCGGGGCGGGTAGTCGTGGTTGGCCACACCGACGACCAGCCGGTGCATTCACTGCGCTTCAAGGACAACTACGCGCTGTCGGCGGAACGCGCGCGCGCGGTGCTGAAGATGCTCAGTGACGGGATCGACAACGCCGGACGGCTGGAATCCAGTGGTGCCGGGTCGTCGCAACCGATCGCGCTGCCGCCCGATCTTCCGGTCAATCGCGCACGCAATCGCCGCGTCGAAATCCTTTACAGCCCGGAGGACTGAACATCGTGGGCAAGCTTCTTGCGCTGTTCAAATCCCGCCTGTTCATCACGCTCGTCGGCCTGTTGCTGCTGTCGCTGCTGATCTGGTTTGGTGGCCCCTATCTCGGCATCGGCGAATCGCAGCCGCTGGCCAGCCCGGTCGCGCGGCTACTGGTGATCATCGTCATCGTGGTGATCTGGGCGATATGGCTGCAGGTCCAGCAGATGCGCGTGCGCGGCAAGGCCAAGCAGATGGCCAGCGAGCTGAGTGACCAAGGTGCGCCGGCCAGCGGCGAGCGCGACGAGCGCTCCGCCAACGAGCGATCCCAACTGCAGGGGCGCTTCCAGGAGGCGGTCGAGACTCTGCGCAAGAACCGCAGTGGCGGCACCAACCTGTATGCGTTGCCGTGGTACGTGGTGATCGGTCCGCCGGGTTCCGGCAAGAGCACGCTGCTGCAGAATTCGGGGCTCAACTTTCCGCTGTCGAACAAGTTCGGCAAGGAAGCGATCCGCGGCGTCGGCGGCACCCGCAACTGCGACTGGTGGTTCACCGACGAGGCGGTATTCCTCGACACCGCCGGCCGCTACACCACGCAGGATTCCGACCGCGCCGCGGATGCCTCGGCGTGGGAAGAGTTCCTCAACCTGCTGCGCAAGTACCGCAGGCGCCGTCCGATCAACGGCGTGATCGTGGCGATGAGCCTGTCCGACCTGTTGACGCTGGACGCGAGCGGGCGCCAGCAGCACATCCTGGCGATCCGCCAGCGCCTGGACGAGCTGGCCAAGCACCTGCGCATCGGCGTGCCGGCCTACCTGGTGTTCACCAAGTGTGACCTGGTCGCCGGCTTCACCGAGTTCTTCGACGACCTAAACCCGGATTTGCGCAACCAGGTCTGGGGCATGTCGTTCCCGGTCGACAAGACCATGGACGGCACTGCCGCAAAACAGTTCCTTGACGAGTTCAACCTGCTGCTTGACCGGCTCAACACGCGCATTCTCGACCGCCTGCATGGCGAGCGCGACCGTACCCGGCGCGCGGCGATCCTGTCGTTCCCGCAGCAGCTCGGCGCCTTGCGCGAGATCACCCGGCAGTTCGTCGAGGGTGTGTTCACCGGTCACCAGTACGATGCGCCGCTGCTGTTGCGTGGCGCCTACTTCACCTCGGGCACGCAGGAAGGCACGCCGATCGACCGCATGATGGGCGCGGTGGCGCGCACCTTCGGTCTGGACGCCTCGCGCCTGCACGTGCCCGGCGCGCAAAGCCGCACGTTCTTCGTCGAGCGCTTGCTCAGGGACGTGCTGTTCAAGGAGTCGGGCTTCGCCGGCACCGATCCGAAGCTGGAACGCCAGAAGGTCCTGCTGCAGGCGGCGTCCTACGCCGGCGTGCTGCTGGTGTGCGCGCTGCTGGTGTTCGGGCTGGCCAGCAGCTACCGGCGCAATGGAAATTACCTGGCGCAGGTGCAGACCGCGCTGCAGAAATACCCGGCACAGAGCGACCTGTCGCTGGCGTCGAGCCAGCAGGCGTACTTTGCGATGGTGCTCGAACGGCTGGAGTCGCTGTCCAGCGTGGTGGATGTCGCCGACCAGTTCAAGTATGACGTGCCGCTATCGATGCGCTTCGGGCTCTACCAGGGCAATGCCGTGGGCGACGAGGTGCGCGACGCGTACTTCCGCGAGTTGAACGGCCTGCTGCTGCCGGGCGTGGCCTCGCAGTTCCGTGCTGGCCTGGCGACGAATGCCGCCGATCCGCAGATGTTGTACTACTACCTTAAGGGCTACCTGATGCTGGGCGAACCCAAGCATCTGGACCACGACCAGATCGTGGCCCTGGCCGGCATCGAATGGCGCCGTCTGTTCCCCGGCGATCCGGTTCTGCAGAAGGCGCTGACCAGGCACTTCGACGCACTGGTCGGACATAAGGGGCGCCTGCGCGCGCTGAGCCTGGACGACAGCCTGGTGGAGCAGGCGCGAAACACGCTGCGTACCGCAGACCTTCCGAACCTGATCTACGGCAACATCAAGCTCACCGCAGACAACGGCGCTTATCCGCCGTTGCGGCTGGACAAGGAGCTTGGCCTGCTCGGCAACGTGTACCGGCGCAAGAGCGGCGCGGCGCTGTCCGATCCGCTGCCGGCGCTGTTCACCCAGCCGGTGTTCAAGGACGAGGTCGACAAGGGTATCGAGCAGGCGGTGACGCAGTTCGCCGCGGACGACTGGGTGTTCGGCGCCAGCAAGATCGATTCGCTGCAGAAGGCCCGCCTGGCGCAGCAGGTACTGGCGCTGTACGAGCAGGATTACATCAAGGCGTGGGACGCCATCCTGGCCGACCTGGAACTGCAGCCGATCGGCAATATCCAGGATGCCAGCACGATCGCGGCCAAGCTGGCCGGGCCCAATTCGCCGATGAAACTGCTGCTGAAGGTGGTGCGCGACAATACCAATGACCTGACGCGCGCACCGCCTGCCGAAGCGGCGGACAAGGCCGAGGACATGGCCAAGCAGCTGGCGCAGAAGAAGGCCACGCAGACCGCGCTGGCTCGTGCGCTGGCCCAGGCCGGCGCTGGTGCCGGCGCGTCGGGTGCGGACCCGGTGGCCGGGAAGCCGGGGCAGACGATCAGCGACCACTTCGAGCAGATCAACAAGCTCAGCGAGGGCGGCCCGGGCGCGGCGCCGATCGACCAGACCCTGAAGGTGCTCGACGACCTCAGCAGGACCCTGCTGACCATGGGCGATTTCAGCAACGCTGCCGGGCAGCCGAATCCGCAACTGCTGATGGCGCAGCAGGCGGCCACGCAATTGCCGGCGCCCGCGTCGGGCTGGTTTGCGGCGCTGACCGGCAAGAGCCAGGCGCTGGTGTCCAGCGGCACCAAAGGGGCGCTGGACGACCAGTACCAGCAGGCCGTCGCAAAGGATTGTGCCGACTTCACCCGTGGCCGCTACCCGTTCTCGCCGTCCAGCAGCAACGACATCCCGCTGCAGAACTTCGGCGAGATGTTTGGCTATGGCGGCCGCTTCGACAGTTTCTACAACCAGACGGTCGGCAGGTTGATCGATGCCAGCGGCCGCAACTGGCAATGGAAGAGCGGACCCGGTGCAGTCAGCGGCTCGGCCGGCATGCTGGCGCAGCTGCAGGGCGCCGACCGGATCAAGCAGATGTTCTTCCGCAGCGGCAACATGCCTGAGGTCGGTTTCACTTTGCTCACGCCGGTACTCGACGCCGGCATCGGCAAGCTGGTGGTCGAGATCGATGGTCAGAAATACGAATACCAGCCGGGCGGCGCCACCAATGTCAGCATGAAATGGCCGGGGCCGGCTCCTGGGCGCGTCTCTATCTCCGCCTACGATCCGGCCGGTACGCTGCTGACGACATTCGACTACCACGGTGACTGGGCGTTCTTCCGTGCGCTGCAGGCGGCGAGCCTGCAGAAGCAGTCCGACCTGCGTTTCGTGGCCAGCTTCAACTTCGGTGGTCATGTGGCGAAGGTGGCGATCCAGGCCAACAACCTGAAGAACCCGTTCCTGAGCAATGCACTGTCCAGTTTCCGGTGCGGGGGCTAGCGCATGCCGAATCCCGCCGCAGGCTTTTTCGGAAAGCTGCCCAGTGCCGGGGATTTCGTGCAGCGGCGCCTGCCGGCGGGTTTCGTCGACGTGTGGGACCGGCATTTCGAGAACGCGGTGGCGGAAAGTCGCGGCGCTCTCGGGGGCGGCTGGCATGCGGCCTATCAGGCCAGCCCAGTGTGGCGCTTCCTGCTCGCCCCGGGCATATGCGGGGAGTCGGCCTGGGCCGGGATCATGGGGCCGGGCGTGGATCGGGTCGGCCGCTGCTTTCCGATGGTCATTGCGGCTGCCGTCGCCGCCGATGTCGCGTGCTGCAAGCGGACCCTAGCCGAGGGCAGCGCCTGGTTCGACGCGGCCGAGCGGGTGCACGCCGCCGCCCAGGCCGACGCCGCGATCAGCGTGGACATGTTCGACGGGCAGGTTGCCGCGCTGGCCGGTCCGCTCGATGTTTCGCAGCCGCCGGCAGCGGAATTCCTGCGCGGCATCGACTGGAATGCGGCAAGTCACTGGCGCCTGCCGCTGCCGACCAGCGCCGCTGCCGCTTCGTTCCTGGACGGGTTGTGGACGCGCCTGGCTGCCGTGCCCGGCCATTGGTGCCTGTGGTGGACGGCCGGGGGCGAACGGGTGCCGGCGAGCACGCTGGTCACCAACGGCTTGCCGCAGCCGAGGGCGTATGCAGGGTTTCTCGACGCCGGCCACAGCGCCGCGCCGTGGCAGTCGCCGGGAATGTCCGAGGGCGCCGCGTCGCGCCAGCATGCGCTGCCGGAAGACGCTTCCGGCCTGATCGACAGGGCCATGGCGACACCGGCAGCGCCGTCTGCTGCGTGGTTGCCGAACGACCTCGAATTGTTGCCCAACCTGGGTATGGCGCCGGAGACGTCGGTGCCGGAGTCATCGGCCGAGCATGTCGCCGTCGGCGTGGCGGCGGTGTCCGGTGCCGGCGTCGTGGTGGTGCATCGGCCGGATTGTGCGCTGACCCTGGTGGCGGCCGAGGTAGGCCATCCCGACCGGCGGCAGCAGGCTGTCGCCGAGGTGTCCGTGATCGCCCGCGACCTGCCCGGCGCCGAACTGGCTGCCGGCATGCAGGTACTGCGCACACAGATCATGGCGTTGAATCCGCGGTTGCGGCAGGCCAGCGAGGACTTGATCGACCCGGTGCTGGAGGACTGTGCAGTGATCGCCGTGCAGATTGCCGGCGACCAGGCTGGCCTGCTGCGGATCGGCACCGCGGCGGCCTGGCATTGGCGGCATGGGCGACTGCAGCCTTTCTTTGCGAACAGCGCGGCGCCACCGGCGGCAAGCGCCGGCAGCGATGACGATTTCGACGACCTGCTGTTCAGCCGGGTATCGCTGAGCGCGCCCGGGCTCGGTGCCACGACGCAGCCGACTTGTGGCGAGGTTCTCTGCGCCGTGGAGGCCGGCGACCGCCTGCTGCTGATGGCCACCCAACAACTGTTGCAACTTCCACCGGACCTCCTCGCCCGCAGCCTTGCGATGCCGTCCTGCAGCGATGCTCGTCTGCAGATTGCCACCGCGGCAGGTCTCGGCACGGATGCGGCCCGTTGGCCGCTGGCGATCATCGAGATTGACGCATGACGACTCGATACGTTTCGGCCGGACGTACGGTGACCGGGAAGGTCCGCAAGCACAACGAAGATGCCATCCTGATACGCGACGAGGTCGGCCTGTGGGTCGTCGCCGATGGTCTGGGCGGCCATTCGGCCGGCGACTACGCCAGCACGATGATCGTCGAGCGCCTGGGCGCCTTGCCTCGGCCGGGTAGTGCCTTCGACTTCATCGAGACGATCGAGGACACCTTGGTCCAGATCAACGCCGATCTGCTGCAGACCGCCGCCACGCGCGGCGTCGACCTGATCGGCTCGACCGTGGTGGTGCTCGTGCAGGACGTTGATTTCATGCTGTGCGGCTGGGTCGGCGACAGCCGCGCATACTGCTTCGAGGATGGGCGGCTGCGCCAGATCACGCGCGACCACGTGCATGGCGGCGACGACGACATTACCCGCTTCGGCGCCCCGGCGGCATCGCCGCAAGCCGGCTCCGGCGTACTCACGCGCGCGGTCGGCGCCGAAGAGAGCCTGTTCGTGGATTGGGTAGTGGCCGGCAACCGGCCGGGCATGGCCTTCGTGCTTTGCTCCGATGGCATCAACAAGGAGATGTCGGATGCCGAGCTCGATGACGAATGTCGCCGCCACCCGCAGCCGCCGGATCTCGTTGGCAGCCTGTTCGACCTGGCGATGAGCCGCGCCGGGCGGGACAACATTTCTGCCGTCGTCGTACGAATCCAAGAATGATGAAAAGCCCCCAGTCATGAATTCCATCGCCGAACTGGTTTCCGACTATCACGCCGACAAGCTCAAGCTTCCCGCCGTGTTCGATGCACTGGGTGCGCGTGGTGCACTGGCAGAGGCCGAGTACCAGGCCGAGTGCGCGTGGATCGAGCAGCAGCGCGACGCGGGCACGCTCGACCCGCTGGTTGCCAGGGCGCTGCTGGCCAAGCTGGCCGCGGTGCAGGCGCGGCCGATAGCGACGGCGCCCGACGACGACGACGTCACCATGGTCAAGCCAGCCACTCAGCGGCCGGCCGCGCCGCCGGTTGCAGTGGCCGGCACCGACGACGAGGCCACCCGGGTGCAACCGAGCTCGCGACCTGCAGCAGCGCCGGCGGTCGGCCTGGACGATGCCACCGTGGTCAAGCCGACTTCGCGCCCCGCATCGCCGCCTGTCGCGGACGAGGCCACGATCGTCAAGCCTGCCTCGGGCAAGCCGCGGCCGCCGGCCGAAGGGCATACCGTCGGCACCACCGGCACGCAGGGGACACAGCAGGGCATGACCGGCACCAGTTCCAGCATGAGCAGCTCCAGCTGGAACCACATCGCCGACGCGGAAGCCGGTGATTTCGTCACGGTCGGCTCGCTGCTCAAGGGCCGCTTCTATCTCGAAAAAGAGATCGGCCGCGGCGGCATGGGCGTGGTGTTCAAGGCGCGCGACGAGCGCAAGGTCGAGGCACGCGACCGCGATCCCTACGTCGCGGTGAAAGTGCTGAACGACGAGTTCCGCCGCCATCCCGATTCGCTGATCTCGCTGCAGCGCGAGTCGCGCCGCTCGCAGCAGCTGGCGCACGACAACATCGTGCGCGTCTACGATTTCGACAAGGACCGCACCATCGTCTTCATGACGATGGAATACGTCGACGGTTCCGACCTCAAGCAGTTGATCCGCGAGCGTGCCTACAACGGCTTGCCACTGGCGCAGGCACGGCCGCTGATCGAGGGCATGGCGCGCGCGCTCAACCGCGCGCATGCCGCCGGCGTAGTGCATTCGGATTTCAAGCCAGCCAACGTCATGGTCACCCGCGATGGCGTGCCGAAGGTGTTCGACTTCGGCATTGCCCGGGCCGGCAAGCACATGGGCGATGCAGTCGGCGAGCAGACCGTGTTCGACGCCGGCACCCTGGGTGCGTTGACCCCGGCCTACGCCAGCCTGGAAATGATCCGCGGGGAGGACCCGGTGCCCAGCGACGACGTCTACGCGCTGGGTTGCGTGGCGTTCGAACTGCTGACCGGCAAGCACCCGTACGACAAGGCCAGCGCCGAAGTGGCGATGAAGGAAGGGCGCAAGCCGCCGCCGGTGAAGGGCTTGACCAAGCACCAGTACAAGGTGCTGTGCGCCAGCGTCGCCTTCAGCAAGGCACAACGCCTGAAAAGCGCGAATGACCTGGTCGAGGGCTTGCGCGAGGTAGGCCTGCGCGAGCGGGCGATGCCGTACCTCATCTACGGCGTACCGGCGGCCTTGCTGATGGTCGGCGGCGTCTGGGCGTGGACCAGTTACCAGCACAGCCATCATGTGGCCGAGGTGATTGCGCGGTTCACGCTGACGCGTCCGGATCACTATGCGAGCGAAAGCCAGGCGCTGCAGGCGTTGAACACGCTGGGTGACGATGACCGCAAACGCATCATCGTCGACCAGGGAGAACTGATCCAGAGCTATCTGCTGGGCCGGGTCGACGCCTACTGGAACCCGGGCAAGGATCGCTACGACTACGCGGGCACGCAGCGGGTGTTCAAGCTGCGCGACGACATGAAACTGTATTCGCCGGCGCTGGACATCAAGCGCAGCGAAGTGGAAAAGCAGAAGAACGATCTGCTCAACTCGCTGGATACCAGGCTGAGCGAACAGATCGGCGCCGACGCGATCTTCGAGGACAAACCGGACAATGTGGTCGCGACGCTGGCCCATATCCGCGCGATCGACCCGAAAAGCAGCCTGCTGAAGAACGCCGAGCTCGAGCTGAAATACGACACCGCGATCGGCAAGTCGCTCGACGCCGGTCGGGTCGACGAAGCGATTGCCGAGTTCAAGCTTGCCAGCAGCCTGTTCCCGGATTCCGCCCGCCTGAAGCAGCGCGGCGCGCAGCTGGATGAAATGGGCCGGGCGCTGGCGGCGCAACGGCTGCAGGAACAGCAGGCGAAACAGTTGGAGCAACAGCGCGAACAGAGTCTGCAGGCGCTCAGTGGCCTGCTCGACCAGGCAAACAATGCCGATGACTGGCGGGCGCAGGCGACAGCGGCCTATCACGACGCAATGGGCCTGCTTGGCGACGACCCGCGATTGGCCGCGCAGGCCACCCGGCTGAAGCAGGCGCTGGCGGCGCAGGCGGTGGAGAAGCAGGGCACAGGCGATCTGGCCGGGGCGATCGGCGTTGCCGGTTTCGGGATCGACCTGTTTCCCGGCGACTCGGCGCTCTCGGCCATACGCCAGGCCCTGCTGGAGCAGCAGAACCAGTTGGCGCAGAAGGCAGCCACCGAGGCGCAGCGCAACGCACTGGCCAAGAGCCGGGTCACCGACCTGCTGGCCAGCCCACTGGGGACCGTGGTCTGGTTGCAGGACGTTAAGAGCGCATTGAACAACGCGCGCGGCCAGATCGGGGCTAATTCCCCGGGTTACGCCGAAGTGCGACGTCAGGTCAATGTCGACCTCATCAAGCTGGCGCGGGAACGGATTGCGGCCGGCGACCTGGATGCTGCCGAACGCATCGGCCAGGCCGGCCAGCAGATCGATCCGTCCGAAGCCGGCCATGAGAAAATCCTGGCCGATGTGACAAGTGCCCGCGATGCCGCCCAGCAGCAGACCAGGCAGCAGCAGGCGCTGGCCCTCGCCGATGCGCGTACGACCCTGGCAGGACTGAGCGCGAAGCCGGCACTCACGCCCGACTGGCAGCGCCAGGTGGCTGTAGCGATGGACACGCTGCATGCCGACACGTCACCGGAGACCGGGCGCGTGGTTGACGGGCTGGGTGCCGCCATCGCGAACGAGGCGGCCAGACTCGCCGATCCGCAGCATCTGCCGCAGGCCAGGATCGCGGTGGATTTCGGTCTCAAGTACATGCCGAAGTCGGCGCCGCTGATTGCACAAAGTGCCGCTCTCGACGTGCTTCAGCAGGAACTGCAGGCCAAGGCCGCACAGGAAAGTGCCGATGCCGAGGTGAACTCGCGCATCGAGTCGATGAAGAGCGCGGTGGCGGCCGGCGACATCAGCAAGGCTGGCCAGTCGCTGGCGCGCATCAAGGTGTTGCAGCCGGACAATCCGTTTCTCAAGGCTGAGGGGCCGAAGCTGCTGGCTGATGCCTATCTGGGCCAGGCCGAGGATTCGTTCCAGAAGGGCCGATACCAGCGGGCGGCGGATGTGCTCGGGCAGGGCCTCGGCACGCTCGGTGGCAACCAGGAACTGCGCGCGGCGAAGGCGCGCTACGAAGTGATCGCCGCCATCATGGCCGCAGGCAAGCAGCCATTGGCCAGTGCCGACTACGCGCAGCTGAAAAAGCAGCTCGACACCCTCCACAAGACCGACGCCACGGAGCTTGGCAAGCTTGAGGCCAGCATGAAGATGCGCGGTCAACTGGGCGCGAAGTCGCTGGCCGAACAACTCGACAAGCTCAAGCCCATCAGTACCGCGGTTGTGGAGGTCGCGCCCGTCGAGGCGCCGGCCGCGCCTGTGGCCGGAACGCCGCCCGTTGTTCCGGATCGGCTGTCTGCGGCTACCGGCAAGCCGGGTGCGACACCGGTCACCAGGCCGCCGCCCGTTGCCGGACCGGTGGGGCCCGGCGGACCGGATCCGTGCGGCAGCCCCGGCTTGGCCGGCAAGGGCAAGTTCTGTTCGGACGCCATCGAGGGGGCGCGCGGGCCGTTGCTGGTGGTCGTGCCCGGAAATGGCGGCAAAGCCTATGCCATGTCGCGCGCAGAAATATCCATCAACGAGTTCAACCAGTTTTGCCGCGCCACCGGCAAGTGCGCTGCCGTGACGATCACGGATCAGGACCTCGGCAACGCACCGGTCAACAATATCAGCCTCGACCAGGCACGAGCCTATGCGCGATGGCTCAGCGACCTCAGCGGCGGATTCACCTATCGCCTGCCCACTGACGCGGAGTGGACGCACGCGGCGAAAGGCGGCGGTGGCTGGAAGCAGGCCGAGGACAGCAATTGCATTCTGCCCTCGGCGGGTGGTGGTGACGGCAGCGGCGCGCCGGTGTCGGCACGGGGACGTTCGCGCAACCCGTGGGGCCTGGTCAACATGACCGGAAATGTATGGGAATGGGTGGTCAACGGCGGCAACGTGATGGTGCGCGGGGGCAGCTACAGCAGCTACTGGTCGGACTGCAGCGTCGACTCGAAGCGCGCCGACAGTGGGTCGCCGCAGCGGGACGTGGGTTTCCGGGTGCTCAGGGAGCTGAAATGACCGAACGGGAGCGTGCCATCAATCGGGATCTGCATGCCCTGGACGAAGCGCATCGGCTGGGCCGGATCTCGCGCGCCGAATACCGCGCCCGGCGTCGCCGCGTGCTGCAATCGCTGTCCGACAGCAGTGGCGTCGTCACCGCGCGAAAAACCCTGGTGCCGGCAAGCATCGCCACGACATCGCGTACGCGGCATTCCCATGCCCAGCCGCCCGACGACACCTCCGTTGCAGCCGGACATGCATTGACGACCTTGCTGTCGATGCGCCCGGCAATTGCCTGGAAACCTCTGCTTGCATTTCTGGCCGGTGTCGCGTTGTTCATATTGGCGGCGTGGTGGTTGTTTCTCAGGGAGTAAAAATACCTTTTCCCGCGGTCGCCACATAAAACCGATCCTGTCCATGGCAGGCATCCAGTCACTCGCTGCACATAAGCGCTCTACAGGCCGCGGTGCAATGCTGGATTGGTATCGTGTGCTGGCTGCGGCGGGGCCGGTCGTGACTCGGTGGCTTGGACGCGAAGCCAGTTGCGGGGCCGTTTCCGGCGTTGTTGCACAGTTCGGGCCGAAAGACTGGTAATACCCGGAAAGCAGGTTGTTCCCGGCCTCATGGGTAGGTATTTATGCTGCCGGCTTGTAGGTATTTTCGTCATGGCAAACGACCCTTCCTTTGAACGGGTAAAGGTGTATTCTGATAGCGGTAACACGAGCCAACAGGCAGCAATTGCCTGATTATCTGGGGGCTTGGAATATCGCAGTTGGCACGCCTTGATTTTCGAGGCGCGTCGTTCAATGGAAGATGATGCGACCAGGGGAATGTATCGTGCGAATTGTATGCTTCGCGGCAGCGTTGGCATTGGCGGGCGGATCTGTCTGGGCGCAGGACACCAGCATTGCTTCGCCTGATCGGACTTCCGGCAGTGGGGTGCCAGTGGGGAATTCCCCGGTAGCATCGGAAGCCATCGCCAATTCGCCGCAGCCGACGCCCGACAACGTCGTGCCGCCGGTCAGGAATCGCGAGACCGCACCCGTGCAGAAGATCGCGGTGCGCGGTTTTCGCGTCACCGGCGTTGCGGATCATGCGGACCTCGGCGTAACACCGGCAAGCATCCAGGCACTGGCCGATGCGCAGTACCGGGAACTGGTCGGCGAGGGCGACGGTCCGGCGGAGCTGACCTTCGAGCAGATGCAGGGCGTCGCCGACAAGATCGTCGAGCGCTACCGGACGGCCGGCTTCATCGTCTCCAATGCATTTCTTCCGGCACAGACCGTCGGCTCCGACCAGATCGTCGAGGTCCAGGTGCTGGAAGGCAAGATCGGCAAGATCATTGTCAAGGGCACGAAGCGCTATCGACCGGACGTAATCTCGGCGTCGGCCAAACAGCTGCGCGGCAAGCCGCTGCTGAAGGGCGACGTCGATACGGCGCTGCTATATGCCCGCGATCTGCCAGGTGTCGTGGTGTCGTCGACGTTCCAGCCGGGTGAGCATACCGGTGATACCGATCTGCTGATGGTCGCCAACGAAGCGAAGCGGCCGTACAAGATCATGCTGGGCGCCAACAACTATGGCACCGAGCTAACCGGGCGCTACCGTGCCCAAGCCGGCGTGGAGTGGGCCAATCCCCTGGGCATCGGCGATACCTTCAACCTCAACGTGGACTACGCGCTGGACCCGAGCGACAACGTGTATGGCGCGGCGTCCTACCGCGCGCCTGCGCCGGGAGTGCCGGGTCTGAGTGCGGTAATCGGCGCTTCCCGTAACGAGCTGCAGATCAACACCGGATCGTTCGCCGCACTCAACGTCAAGGGGCCCAGCTCGCTCTACTACGGTGGCCTGGACTGGAAGTTCATCAACAGGGACGGGCTGCAGGCCGTGAGCACGCTGCATGTCATCCGAGAGGAATCGAGGCTCGACAGCCTCGGCATCAATCTGTCGGACGAGAAATTCAGCGTGGCCGAACTGACCTACGGGATGATCCATACCGATCGCCGTTTTCACGGCGTCGACCTCCTGCAGGTCGGCTTGCGCAAATCCATCAGTGACGATTCCAGGGAGCCGGATCTGGTCAGTCCGCAGCATTCGGGCAGTTTCCTGGTCGCCAAGCTGGCGTACACGCGGATGCAGTTCCTGACCAAGTCGCAGCGGCTCAACTTCAAGTTCGTCGGCCAGTACAGCAACGACGCGCTGATTCCGCTCGAGCAGTTCGCGCTGGGCGGCCCGGACAGCACCCGCGCCTATCCGATCGCCGATGCCTTGCGCGATCGCGGTTACTACACGTCGCTCGAGTATCACGTCGACGCGCCGGGCTTCGGCGACAAGGTCTCGCCGTTCTACGGCCGGCCCTGGCGCGAGCTGCTGGAACTCCAGGTTTTCGTCGATTACGCCAAGGGCTACTCGGCCGGTGCCAACAAGTTCATCACACCAGACACGGCCACGCTCAGCGGCGTGGGCGCGGGCCTGATTTTCCGGCTGCCCCGGTTCAGCCATTTCGAGTTCCACCTCGACGGTGCCGTACCCCTGAGTTCGCAGGATGCGTCCAATCACAAGGGTTACCACATCTACTCCCGCTTCAGCTTCACGTTCTGACGGATGACGACCATGAGCAAGAGCACTCACCAGCGCAAGTCGAGCACCAGCGTGTGCGCGCGTTCGATCCCGGCGTCGGGCAGGGCCCTGCCGCTGCGCAGGACCTGGCCGATCAGCCTGTGCGTCGGGTTGGCCGTCGGCTCGATCGTCTTCAGCGGCGAAGTGCTGGCCGGAGGCCCCACTGGCGGCGTGGTCGTCGGCGGCATGGGTTCGATCACCCAGGGCGGGAACAGCACGGTCATCAACCAGGTATCGCAGAAGCTGGCGTTGAACTGGCAGACGTTCAACGTGGGTGCCAACGAGTCGGTGCAGTTCAACCAGCCGTCGCACTCGGCGGTGGCACTGAATCGCATCCTGGACCAGAACCCCAGCCAGATCTTCGGCCGCATCAATTCGAACGGCCAGGTCTTCCTGATCAACACCCACGGCATCATCTTCGGCGCCACCGCGCAGATGAACGTGGGCGGCCTGCTCGCCAGCACGCTCGACCTCACCCCGAGCGACTTCCTCGCCGGGCACTACAAGCTGGACCTGGCCAACGCCCGCGCCGGCATCGTCAACCACGGCCTGATCCAGGCCGCCAGCGGCGGCTCGGTGGCCCTGGTCGGCGGCAGCGTGGTGAACGACGGCCTGATCTTCGCCAACTACGGCAAGATCAACCTCGATGGTGCCGACCACGCCGTGCTCGATTTCGACGGCAACGGCCTGATCAACATCCAGATCACCGGCGAACTGAAGGATCGCCTGGATGCCCGCGAAGCGGCCGTCGCCAACCACGGCACCCTGCGCGCCGAGGACGGCACCGTGGTGTTGCAGGCCTCGGCAACGAAGGACCTGTTCACCACTCTCGTCAACAACACCGGCATCGTCGACGCCAGCGGCATCAGCACCGATGGCGGCGTGGTGCGGCTGGTCGGCAACGGCGGCAATGTCGAGAGCAGCGGCAGCATCGACGTGTCCGGCGTGCATGGCGGCAGCGTGCAGCTGCTGTCCGACCGGAACGTGGGGGTGACCGGCGGCAGCATCGACGCCTCCGGCAGCTTCGGCGGCGGCAGCATCCGCGTGGGCGGCGGCTGGCAGGGCGACGAAGGCCTGCAGACCGCGGCGGTGACCTACATTGACCCCGATGCCATCTTGAACGCCGATGCCACCCATGCCGGCGACGGCGGTTCGGTGGTGGTGTGGGGCAATCAGGGCAACAACTTCTACGGCCGCATCACCGCGCGCGGCGGTGCGTTGGGCGGCGACGGCGGCCGGGTCGAAACCTCGTCGCATTACGGGCTCAATGCGCAGGGATCAGTCGATGCGTCCGCAGCGCACGGCGTGGCCGGTACCTGGTTACTCGATCCCTATGATGTGACCATCGGCACGCCGCCAGTGTCGGGAACGGCGTGGGCCGATCCGTACACCCCGACGGCCACGTCGACCATCAGGGCGAGCGACGTCGGTAATGCACTGACCGGTGGTACCAATGTATTCGTTTTCACCAACACCGCCGCCAACGGTACAGACACCGGCAACATCACCGTCAACAACGCCATTTCCGCCAGCGCTACGGGAAGCCTTTATCTGGAGGCGGTCGGCAGCATTTTTCTCAACGCCAACATAAGCGGCAAGAACAACGCCAATCCGTTGGGCGTGTACCTGTGGGCCAATTACGGCGGTGCGGCGGCAGGCAACTCCTACATCAGCAATGCGACCTGTCCGACCTGCGTGGTGACCATCGGTAATGCTGCAAATGCTGCCATCACCACGTTCGGCGGTGCCGTGGATATCCGCACGGGTGATGTCAGCCATGCCGGCGGTGCCGTCAATATCGGCAACGGGACATTTACCGGCTCCATTGACACCTCCGGCACGGTTCCGGCGCGTGGCACGTTGACGGTGAACGCCACCGCCATCACGCAGTTGTCTGCGGCCGGCAACAGCATCAAGGCGGGCGCAGCGACGTTCAATGCGGGTGGCGGCGCGATCGCGCTGATCAACCCCGGCAACGACTTCGGCGGTGCGTTGAGCCTTGCTGGTGGCAACGTGAGCCTGGTGAACAGCAAGGCAACCGTGTTGGGCACCACGGCGGTGACCGGTACTCTGGACGTGGCCAGCAACGGCGCAATCAGCCAGAACGGCGCGTTGACGGTGACGGGCAACGCCACGTTCACCCAGAACAGCACCACGGCCGGCACCTCGCAGGACATCGACCTCGGCAGCCAGAACAATAATTTCCAGAGCGGCGTGACCTTTGCCAAGGGGGCCGGTGCGGGGGCAGGGATTAACAACCTGTCGTTGAAGAACACCAACGCGACCCCTGGCACCCTGACCTTGCCGGCGAGCGTGGCTGGCATGCTGACCATCAACTACACCAATGCCGCCCTGACGGTGCCGTTGGCAGGCACGACAGCCGCCGGGCTGGACCTGACGGCCGGCGGTGGCATCACAATCGACGGCAACGTCAGCACAACTGGCACACAGACCTATCGCAGCGCGGTGACACTGGGTGGGGATGCCACGCTGACCGGCGCAACGGTGAGCATGGCTGGACTGACGGGTGCCGGGAACAACCTGACGGTGGCCGGCAATGCGGTGCTGAATGGAGCGGTTTCGGGGGTGAACACGCTGCAGGTCAACGGCACCACGGCGCTTAACACAGCCGGCGTAAGCACCACGGGCGGGCAGACCTACTCCGGTGCGGTGACGCTGGGCGCGGACGTGACGCTGGCGAGCAGCGGCAGCGGTGCCATCGGCTTCGGCTCGACGGTGAATGGCGTGCACGCGCTGGCCGTGAACACCGGTGGTGTGACCAACTTCGGTGGCGCAGTGGGCGGCACCGCTGCGCTGACCAGCCTGACCACGAATGCTGGAGGCAGCACCGTGCTGAATGGCAACGTCACCACCAGCGGTGCGCAGACCTACAACGATGCGGTGACCCTAGGCGGCAATGCCACGCTGACCGGCTCGACGGTGAGCATGGCTGGACTGACGGGCGCCGGAAACAATCTGACGGTGGCCGGCAATGCGGTGCTGAACGGGACGGTGGCGGGGGTGAACACGCTGCAGGTCAACGGCAGCACGGCGCTGAACACCGCAAGCGTAAGCACCACGGGCGGGCAGACCTACACCGGTGCGGTGACGCTGGGCGCGGACGCGACGCTGGCGAGCAGCGGCAACGGCGCCATCGGCTTCGGATCGACCGTGGACGGGGCGCACGCACTGACGGTGAACACCGGTGGCACCACCAGCTTCGGTGGCGCGCTGGGCGGCACCACGTCGCTGACTAGCCTGACCACGGATACTGGCGGCAGCACCACGCTGGCCGGCAATGTCACCACCAGCGGTGCGCAGACCTACAACGACGCGGTGAAGCTGGGCGGCGACGTCACGCTGGCCACGACCAACAGCAACGTCGGCTTCGGCAGCACAGTCGACAACGCCAGCGCCACGGCACGGAGGCTGACGGTGAGCGCCGGTACCGGCGCGCTGGCGCTCGGCGGCGTAGTGGGCGGCGATGCCAACGGCGCGCTGGCCGGCCTGACCAGCAGCAGCGGCACGTTCACCGCGGGCGCGCTGAACATCGGCAACGGCGGCCTGTCCGTGACGACGACGGCAGGTGCCATCGTGCAAACCGCCGCATTCACGGTAAGCGGCGCGTCGAGCTTCAATGCGGGATCGAATGCGATCACGTTGACCAATACCGGCAACGCCTTCACCGGTGCGGTGAGCCTGACCGGCGGTACCACGCAGATCAGCAGCACGCCGGCGCTGCATCTAGGCACGTTGAACGTCGGTGCGCTGACGTCGACCAGTGGCGGCGCCCTGAACCTGGGCAGCGGCACGATCAGTGGCGGTTTGACGGCGACCGGCAACGGCATCACCCAGGACAATGCGTTGGCGATCACGGGCATCAGCACGCTGAACGCGGGCACCGGCGCGCTGGTGCTGGGCAGCACGGGCAACGGTTTTGGCGGTGCGGTGAGCGCGACAGGCACCGGGGTCACGCTCCACGCCACCAACAACCTCACCCTGTCGGCGCTGACCAACACCGGCAGCAACAGCACAGTGGATCTGCGGGCGACGGGCGCCTTGGTGCTGCCGTCGCTGACGTCCATCGCGACCGGCACTTCGGATCTGACGCTAAGTTCGGGCACGGGCGTGCTGGCTACCACCGGCGACCTGAGCGGCGCCAACGTGTCGCTGACCGGCGGCGCCGGGCTCACGCTGGCGGACAACGTCACCACGGCCGGCACCCTGACACTGACGAGCGGCGGCGCGATCAGCCAGACCGCCGGCCTCCTGACTGCCACCACGCTGGCCGGCAACTCGGGGGGCGCCACGGTACTCACGGGCGTCAACAGTATTGGCGCATTGGGCAATTTCACCGCGAACGGTTTCAGCTTGGTCAACGCACTGGCACTGACGGTCGCGGGGGCCGTGAACAGTGGCACGGGGGCGGCTGTCATCAATGCCGGAACCAACACCTTGACCGTGGCCGGCAGCGTGCTCAGCAACGGCAATGCGCTGTCGCTCTCGGGTGGCGGGCTGGTGGTAAATGGCGCGCTGAACGCGGGTACGGGCACGGCTACGCTGACTTCTACGGGGACGATAGGCGAGGGCGGCAGTGGCGTCATCACGGCAGGCACGCTGACCGGCAGTTCGACGGGGGCCGCGGCGCTCAATGGCAGCAATGCCGTGGGCACGCTGGGCGCCTTCACCGCGAACGGCTTCAGTCTGAGGAACGTGCAGGCGTTGACGGTGGGCGGCGCGGTGAATGGAGGGGCGGGTGGCACCTCGCTGACGACCACGACCGGCGGCCTGACGGTGAACGGTACCGTGGGCAACATCGCGGGAGCGACGTCGCTGAGCTCGGCCGGCGCGCTGACGGTAGACAGCGGCATCGTCGGCAGCACGGTGAATCTGGGGGCGGCCGGCAACCTGGCGATCAATGCGGCGGTGAACAGCGGTGCGGGCACCACCACGCTGACGCAGACCGGTGCCGGGACGATCAGCGAAGGCGCGGGCGGCGCCATCACCGCCGGCACGCTGACGGGCAGCTCGGCAGGCGCCACCACGCTCACCGGCACCAACGTGGTAACCAATCTGGGTGCGTTCGGCACCACGGCGGGTGCGTTCGACTTCAGCAATACTTTGGCGATCCAGCAGAGCGGCGCGTTGACGATCGGCGGCAGCAGCAGCTTCAACGCGGGCAGCAACGCGATCACGCTGAGCAACGCTGGCAACAGCTTCGGCGGCGCGGTGAACCTCACCGGTGGCACCACGCAGATCAGCAGTGGGGCGGCGCTGCAGCTGGGCACGCTGAACGTCGGCTCGCTGACGGCAACCAGTGGTGGTGCCCTGAACCTGGGCAGCGGCACGATCGGTGGTGCCCTGACGGCGACCGGCAACGGCATCGGCCAGAGCGGTGCGCTGACGATCAATGGCACCAGCACACTGAACGCGGGTGGCGGCGCGATCGCACTCGGCAACGCGAACAACGACTTCGTCGGTGCAATGAGTGCGACGGGCACCGGAATCACGCTGAGCGACCGCAACGACCTCACGCTGTCGTCATTGAGCAACGGCAGCAACGGCGCGGTGAATCTGCAAGCGGCGGGCACCCTGGTGTTGCCGGTGACAGCGATAGCGACGGGTACCTCGAACCTGACGCTCGCCTCGGGCACGGGCGTGCTGGCGACCCCTGGTGACCTGAGCGGCGCGAACGTGTCGCTGACCGGCGGCGCCGGGATCACGCTGGCGAACAATGTCACCACGGCCGGCACCCTGACGCTGACCAGCGGCAGCGGGGCGATCAGCCAGACGGCGGGTTCGCTGACGGCAGGCACGCTGGCTGGCCATTCGGCGGCCAGCACGGTGCTCAATGCCTTGAATGCGATCACCAGCCTGGGCACGTTCACGGCCAATGGCTTCAGCCTGACGAATGGCCAGGCGCTGACGGTGGCGGCCGGTGCCGCGCTCGATGGCGGCGCGGGCGGCACGACGCTGGTGACGACGACGGGTGACCTGGCCATCGATGGCACGGTGGGCAATGCCGCCGGAACGACGACGCTGAGTTCGGCGGGCGGGATAAGCCAGGGCGCGAATGGCGTGGTTAAGGCGGACACCCTGACCGGCAACTCGACGGGCACAACCAGCCTGCTGGGCGCGAACCAGGTAACCACGTTGGGCACGTTCACCGCGGGTGGCGACTTCGCGTTCAACGACATGCAAAGCCTCACCATCAGCAATACGTTGTCCGCGAATGGTGGTGCAGGCAATCTCACGCTGACCACGACCGGGGGCAACGCCGACCTGACATTGGCGACCAGCCTCACCGGCAACACGGTGACGCTGGGAGCGGGACGCAACATCGCGCAGACGGCCAGCGGTGCCATCACGGCGACCACGTTGACGGGGCAATCGGGCGGTACGACCACGCTGGGTGGGGCCAACCACATAGGCGCCCTGGGCAGCTTCACTGCGGCGGGCTTCGGCCTGACCAACGCGCAGGCGCTGACGGTAAGCGGTCCGGTCAACGGGGGCACCAGCACGGCATTGACGACAACGGCGGGCGATCTGGCGATCAATGGAACGGTGAGCGGCACCACGACCACGCTCTATGCGGCCGGCGCGATCAGCGAAGGCGCCGGCGGCGTCATCACCGCGGGCACGTTGGCCGGCCAGTCAGGCGGGGCGACGAACCTAAATCGCGCCAACCACATCGGCACCTTGGGCAGCTTCACCGCCGCGGGCTTCGCCCTGACCAATACGCAGGCGCTAACGGTAAGCGGTCCGGTCAACGGCGGTGCCAGCACGGCATTGACGACGACCGCCGGCAACCTGGCGATCAACGGGGCGGTGAGCGGCAGCGCGACGACGCTGATCTCGGCCGGCGCGATCAGCCAGGGCGCCGGCGGCGTCATCACGGCCGGCACGCTGAGCGGGCAGTCGGTCGGCGCGACGACGCTCAACGGCGCCAACCGGATCAACACCCTGGGCAGCTTCGCTTCCGACTTCAGCCTGACGAATGCTCAGACGTTAACGGTCGCGGGGCCGCTCAATGGCGGCCCCAGCGTGAGCCTGACCACGACCGCCGGCGACCTGGTGATCAATGGCGCCATCACGGGCACCATGACGACGCTGAAGTCGGCTGGAGCGATCAGCCAGGGCGCTGGTGGAAGCATCACCGCGGCCACGTTGACTGGCCAATCGGGCGGTGCGACCGCGCTGGGTGGTATCAACCACATCGGTGCGCTGGGCAGCTTCACGGCGGCGGGTTTCGGCCTGAGCAATGCGCAGGCGCTGACGGTGACCGGCGCGGTCAACGGCGGTGCCAGCACGGCATTGACGACGACCGTCGGCGATTTGTCGATCAACGGCGCGGTGAGTGGCACGCAGACCAGGCTGAGTTCCGCCGGGGCGATCAACGAAGGCTCTGGCGGTTTGATCACCGCGGCCACGTTGAGCGGAAGCGCCGCGAATGGAACCATGCTGGGCAGCGCCACGCAGCGCATCGGCAACATGGTCGATACCCTCGGCAACTTCTCGTCGCCGGCCGGTTTCAGCATGACCAACAACAAGACGCTGACCCTGGCCTCGGTCGCCGGCAGCACGTTCACGGTGAATGCCGGCACCTCGGCGTTCTACCTGTCCGTGACCAACGGCGATCTGTTCCAGCTCGGCACCACCCCGGTCTACAACGGCCTGGGCGTATGGGGTTCGACCGGCCGCATGGGCACCGCCGCGGCTCCGATCTACGTGGTGGGTACGGACCTGCAGACGATCGCCAATATCGGCATGCCGCCGGCCTATTTCTACGCGATCGACAGCAGCGGCAACCTGCTGCCGCTGGGCGGCGGCCTGGCCGTCAACGTGCCCACGGCGTCGGGTGCGGGCAGCGCACAAAACGGCAACCACGGTGACTCGTACATCGACCCGAGCGTGATCACGGCGAACTACCGCTCCTATGGCATCGTGCCGTCCGGTGTGCGTTTGCCGGCCGATCAGCAGGACGGTTGCGATCCCGACCAGCCGGATCAGCTCGATTGCCAGGGGGGCGATGCCGTGGGAATGGTGGGCGTACTGATGAACGTTCGCCGATGAAGATGGGTCGGCTCGGTGCAGGCATCCTGTTCGGGCTGCTCGCGCCGGGCCTGGCCGGTTCGGCGCTGGCGCAGATCACCCCGCGATTGACCGGGACCACCGTGGTCGCCGAACTCGAGGCGGCCCGGCACGAGCTGTCTGCCCGCGCGACCGGCTTGCCGCATTCCAGCCTGGGCGCCACCAGCGAACGTCTTGCCGGCATGGCCGATGCGTTGCGCATGACGCTGGGCGGCGATGCGGGCAAGCCGATCGAGAGCATCGGCGCAAGCGCCAAGGCGAGCGCGTACCGGGCTCACGCGGTGGTTCAGCGGGTCCGGGCTTTTCTTGATGTGAGCAAGGGTTGCCAGGACGCCGATGCGAACGCAATGGCCGACGCGCTGGCCAGCACAGTGGCACAGGTCGCCGTGGCATCCGGTTCGGCCAAGCTGCCACCGGTCATCGACGGTGTCGAGACCGCGGATCACCGGCCGCTGTTCGTGCTGCGCAGCAGCAGCAAGGAGACGGCCTTCGCGCTGGTCGGCGCGAACCTGCTCGACGCCCAGTGCGAGGATCCCGTAGTCACCGCGACCGACGCACAGGGCAAACGGCAGAGCGTCCAGCCCAGCGTGACCGGCGTGTCGTCGAATCGCATCGAGCTGAAACTGGCTGGTGGCAGCGAGCTCCAGTCTGGCAGCTATGTGCTGCACGTGGTTCCCAAGCACAAGGCGTTCCTGGTCGGCTGCACGGCGCAGCCGGAGGCCGTCGCTGCAGTACAGGTGGCGCCGCCGTTGAAAGTATCGGTGAGCTATGCAGTGGCCGTGACGTGCCGCGCGGGCAAAGACGCCAGTCAGGCCATGCCGCCAGTCACGGGGACGATGCCGGATTTCACCGGCAACGGCGCGGTGTCGCAGCAGATCGATACCGCCTGCGCGGATCCGCTCAGTTACGCGGTCAGTGCGAAGGCAGTGTTCGGCGACAGCCGCGCCGTATCGGTAGGGCCGATCAGCCAGATCGCCTCGGCGGGGATCACCGCCGGGCTGCCGGGTGGTCTTTCACTGAGCTGGGACCCCTCGGTGCGCCAGCTGTTCGTGCGCTCCGGCGCGAACAGCTGCAAAGGCGTGTACTGAGCAAACTCCAGGCGAACGGATTGACGTTCCGGGGATGGCCAAGTGGGCCTAGTCGTCCCCGGGCGTCCCGGAAACAACGCGCAATTCCGAAATGCCGCCGGGTGCGAGATCCCTCAGCAAGTCCATGAAGTCCATGCCGACCAGTCGTTGCGCACGACGCAGCAACAGTGGTACCGGGCTCGATGGTTCGTTGCGGGTGTAGTAATCGCACAATTCGTCAATGCGGCGCATCACGTCCTGCGGCCCGGCAATCGCACCGTTGGATGCACGCCCGCTACCCGCTCCACCAGTCCCCGCTTCGCTGGCCTCGCCATCCTCGCCTGAACTCTCCTCTGGCAGGCGCCGGGCGAGCTGCGGCTCCAGGAATTTCTTCAGCTCGTAGATTTCGCTGAGCAGGTTCTTGAAATCCGGACCGGCCGTGCCGACCCGATCATTGAAAATCGAATCGATCGCCTTGGCATTTTCCAGTGACTGGCTGACGGCGGCCGTCACGGCAACCAGTTCGTCCTCGGCGCAGTCCATGCAACAGGCTTCGATTTCGGTCATGCTTGCCTGCGTCTCGCCTTCGGTGGCGGTGACTTTCAGCGAGCCATTGGCGATGCGCAGGTCGCGCAAATCGAATCGGCCCAGACGCGGCGATTGCACAAAAGGTGTCGTGCGAAAATAGCGCAATGCCCCTTGCAGATCGCCCAGCGGTACCACCGAATTGACGCGCATGGTGGGGTCGTTGTCGTCTTCGGCATCCAGCTGCGGATGGACGGTGTCCCAGAAGTGCTCGAGCAGGCCGCGGACCAGGCTGAGGCCTGCGCTCCATCCAGGCAGGCCGGACGTGCGCGTCCAGGCCGTGGTGAGGTGGACCGCTGCGCGCAAGTCCTTCGATCGGCCCAGCACGGTCTGGGCCAGTTCGGCGACTTTGTCCCAGTCGGGTTCCTCGGCGGCCTTGACGTTGTCGCCGATGGCGCGCTCGGCCTTCGGCGCGGCGGCGCGTTCAAGGGCGAGAAACTCCGGGTCGTATTCCAGGTCGTCGCCTGCCGGAGACTCGTCTCCGATCGGGGCCAACAAGGACTCTAGATTATATTGCGCCATGGGTTCGCACCGCCTTCCAGGTGGGGTACCGGCATTATCACAAATTATATGCACAAAACCAGCTTTCGCGCCGGTTCCAGTCGGGTCGCGATTGCCGGCCTAGGTATTGGCCGCGGATATATGGATATGCGACGGAAAGGGTGGGGTTTCAGCAGGTCGAGATAATCGGCTGCGGCCAAGCCGGCTCATGCCCGCAATACGGACGACGGCGTGTCCGGCGATTATCTGGCGGCACGCCGGCGCCAGCGCTTCCAGCGGATCCAGCGTCGTTCTCCCCAGAGCAGTGCCCGTCGCATCGGGCGGCGCAAAAAAGGCAGGTCCTGGGCCAGCAGCAACAGGCCCAGCGGCAGCATCCACAGGCCCAGCACGGGCAGGATGCTGAAAATTCCACCGAGGATGAGGGCGAACCCCGCGGGAATGCGCACCCAGCGCGACGACGGTTCGCGCAGCCACCGGATACATCGGCTTACCCGTTTCGGCAATTGCCGTTCGAAGCGGTCGAGCTGACGATTCAGCCTTTCCTCGTCTTTGTCGATCATGCCTTTCCAGTCAAGCCCGTCAACTAGCACGCACGATCGTATCGGTAAACCGGATTGAGGTGTGCCAGGCAGGAAGGCGGCGACGCTGCTATTCGTCTTCCGTGGAAGCGGGCGGCACGTAGTCCGGATCTTCCGAGTCGCGCGCGTGGCGGATGGCATTGCGCAGGCGCAAGCTCAAGTGGTCGAAGTCCAGGACGACCTTGCCGGAATGGACGGCCTTGACCGCTGACAGCGGGATGACGAAGTCGCCCGCGTTCTCGATGTAGACGAGCAGCTCGGGCAGGCCATGCCTGATTTCGCGGACGGAACCGATGCCTTCGTCTCCGTCGGAGACGAAAATCATCGATCCTTCGCTGATCTGATCGTGCATGATGCGATCTCCCTGCGACAAGTGGGCGGGACGAACCCCGCGTTGCGGCGGCACGGCAGCGGACAATGGCGCGGAAACCTGCGCAATGCGGGCGACGACGCATGATGGACACACTTGCCGTCTGGAAGCGGTGAAAACGGCGGTACCGTGTCATGCGCGACGAGGCACGGACTCCGGGACCGACATGAACACAGCGGCGTTGCCGAACGGTTCATTCCCGCGTCGGGGCAGGGTATGGAAAAATGAATACGTGCCGTGCCTCTCTCGAATTGTGCCGCACGCGGTTGAGTCGTGCGGCAGGCATCGCTGCAGCATGTACTCTTTGCGGTCAGCCCCGGCTGCCGTGTCCGAACGACTGTCATTGGCGAATCAACCCCACCATGCAAGCCATCGAAACCCTGATCAACGACGCCTTCGAGCGCCGCAACGCGCTGACCCAGGCCGAAGTCGAGACCCATCTGCGCCCGGCCATCGGCCAACTCCTCGACCTGCTGGAATCCGGCGAGCGCCGCGTCGCCGAGCCGGATGGCCACGGCGGCTGGGCGGTGAACCAATGGATCAAGAAGGCGGTGCTGCTGTACTTCCGCATCAACGACAACCACGTGGTCGACGGCGGACCGGCGCAGGCGTTCGACAAGGTGCCGCTGCGTTTTGCCCATGGCAACGATGCCGAACTGCAGCAACTTGGCGCGCGCGTGGTGCCTGGCGCGCTGGTGCGCCGCGGCGCGCACATCGCGAAGGACGCGGTGCTGATGCCCAGTTACGTCAACATCGGCGCGTACGTTGGCGCCGGCAGCATGATCGACACCTGGGCCACGGTGGGTTCCTGCGCGCAGATCGGTGCCGGCGTGCATCTTTCCGGCGGCGTGGGCATCGGCGGCGTGCTGGAACCGCTGCAGGCCAACCCCACCATCATCGAGGACAACTGCTTCATCGGCGCGCGCTCCGAAGTGGTCGAGGGCGTGGTGGTGGAGCGCGGCAGCGTGGTCGGCATGGGCGTGTTCCTCGGCCAGTCCACCCGCATCTACAACCGCGCCACCGGTGAAGTCAGCTACGGCCGCGTGCCGGCCGGCAGCGTGGTGGTCGCCGGCAACCTGCCGGCAAAGGACGGCAGCCACAGCCTGTACGCCGCGATCATCGTCAAGCAGGTCGACGAGAGGACGCGCAGCAAGACCAGCATCAACGAACTGCTGCGGAGCGGCGAATGAACCTCACACTCTACGGCCTGCCGAACTGCGATACCTGCAAGAAGGCACGCAACTGGCTCGCCCGGTTCGAGGTGGCGCATGAGTTCGTCGACTACCGCGCGAACCCGGTGCCGGCGGCGACGCTGAAGGACTGGGCGCGGCAGCTCGGTGGCTGGGAGAAACTGGTCAACAAGTCGTCCACCACCTGGCGCAACCTGCTGCCACAACGCAAGAACCCCGGCAGCGATCCGGAGTGGACCTTGCTGCTGAAGGAGTACCCGGCGCTGATCCGCCGTCCGGTGGTGGTGCTGGCCGATGGCGCGGTGAACGTCGGCTTCAGCGACAACGCATTCAAGAAGCTGTTCCTGCCATGAAGCAAAGCGACGTACTCGAGCTCGCGATCGAACTTATCCGCCGCCGCTCGGTGACGCCCGAAGACGCCGGCTGCCTGCCGCTGATCGGCGAGCGGCTTTCGCGTGTGGGCTTTCGCGTGGAGCACCTGCGCTATGGCGAGGTGGACAACTTGTGGGCCACGCATGGCGCGGACAACACACCCGGGCAGGGGCCGCTGCTGATCTTCCTCGGCCACACCGACGTGGTGCCAAGCGGACCGGAGGCCGATTGGCAAAGTCCACCGTTCGATCCGACCATCCGTGATGGCCGCCTGTACGGCCGCGGTGCCGCCGACATGAAGGGCTCGGTGGCGGCGATGGTGGTGGCGCTGGAACAGTTCGTGGCGTCGCATCCCGATCATCGCGGCCGGGTCGGTCTGCTGCTGACCAGTGATGAGGAAGGTCCGACCAATCTGGATGGCGTGCGCAAGGTGGTCGAGCACTTCCGCACTGTTGGCGAGCGCATCGACTGGTGCGTGGTCGGTGAGCCATCGGCGAAGGAAAAGCTGGGTGACCTTATCCGCGTGGGGCGGCGCGGCTCGTTGTCGGGCACGCTCACCGTGCGTGGCGTGCAGGGTCATGTGGCGTATCCGGAGAAGGCGTTGAACCCGATCCACGCGTTCGCACCGGCGCTCGCTGAACTGGCGGCCGAACGCTGGGACGAAGGCAATGGCGACTTCCCGCCTACCTCGTTCCAGGTTTCCAACCTCAATGCCGGCACCGGCGCCACCAACGTGATTCCCGGCGAGCTGAAGGCGCTGATCAATTTCCGCTACTGCACAGCCAGTCGAGCGGAAGATCTGCGTGCGCGCACCGAGACGATTTTGCGCCGGCATGGCCTGGATTTCGTGCTGGACTGGAATCTGTCTGGCGAGCCGTTTCTCACGCCGCCGGGCGGTGTGCTGCGCGAAACCGTGGTGGCGGTCTGCCGCGATTTGTGCGGCATCGAACCCGAACAGAGCACCGGCGGTGGCACCTCGGATGGCCGCTTCGTCGCGCCGATGGGCGCCGAGGTGATCGAGATCGGCCCGGGCAACGCAACGATCCACAAGGTGGATGAGTGCGTGACGGTGGAGGAGCTGGAGCAGTTGCCGGCGCTGTATCGCGCCGTGTGCGAGCGTCTGGTGGGATGAGCGGCGCAGGCGTGACGTCAGCTTTCCGGCCGTAGCCCATGCACAAGGAGCTAGCGTGAGCAGAAGAAAGAGGCTGACCTTCTGGGGCGCCGACGAGAACGACGATAGCCTTCCGCGCGCCGTCATGGACGGCCACAAGACAGTCACCGCCGATACGGTCGAGGATTACTACAAACCGTATGGCGAATACGGCGATGGCAGTTATGCGCCCGGCGACCTCATTGAAGTCTACGACTTGAAGCAACGGCTTCGCTGCATCATCCGGGCGACCAAGGTCTATACGATCGAATTCGGAAATATCCCGGAAGAAGTCTGGCGCGGCGAAACGTTTGCCAGCGCCGAGGAGTTCCGCGAGGTCCACGTGCGTTGCCTGCCGCATCTGGAACTGCATGACCGCTTCGAACTGGTGACGCTGCATTTTGAACTGGTCGAGATCGTCGCGCGGGAAGTCGTCAACTGATGCGGCGGCTTCGCCGCCATACGTTCGAGCGCTGAATCGTTCAGGACTCTTCGGGCCAGGCGGCGATCTCCATCCCTGGACTGTTCTGGGTCAGCCGCGCCCAGTCGGCTTCGGCTTCCTCGCGGGTTTTCTTGCAGAACTGGCCGGCGATCTGCGACCCGCCGCCGAAGTGGCGAACGAGCATGCTGTAACAGTAGCCCAGGTTCAGGTCGCAGCGCGGGGCGCGGCTGGCAAAATCCTGCCACACCTTCGGTTGCTGCCGGTGCATGTGGGCAGTGAAGGCGGCCAGGGTGCTGATCATGGCAGCTTCGCTCCCGTCCGAGTCACGGTTCTCCCAAACCTTGCTGTGGACGCCGCCTGGCTTGCTGACGAATTGCATGAAGACATGACAGTACTTGCTGACTCCCGCGGCCGGCGCGGCTGTTGAGGCGGCTGTGGCATCCATGCGCGGCGCGATGGTGGTGCCAGTTTGTACAGTGACCGCTGCGGCTTGCCCGGGCAGCTCTATCCGCAACTCATGCTCGGCGCGCTCGCGCCATAGTTGCAGGGTGACGGGCGTGCCGGCAGGGAGACGACTGGGCCATCGGCGGCAGGTCGGTGAACTGGTTCACGGCTTGCTGGTTGATGCCGAGCACGACATCCATGGGCTTGATGCCCGCCGCTTCCGCCGGGCTGCCTTTCAGCGTCTCGACTACCAACGCGCCGCGCGCACGATCCATGCCGAGCGCCAGCGCGAGGGCGGGACTGACCTCGCCGACCTTGATGCCGAGCTTGCCTTGCACGGGAGCCAGGCTGGGCTCTGCGGCGGGAGCCGCAGGAGGCGTGACGGCTGGCGGCGCGGCTGCTGACGGCGCGGCTGCTGGTTCCTGCGTGGGACGCCACGTGACATCGGTGAATCTCAGGTTGAATCCGCTGAACAGCTTGCGGTAGTCGTGGAGCGCCTTCTCGGCTTCCGCACGGGTGTCCTTGAAATAGCAGGTCGGGTACGCCTGGGCCAAGCCGTGTGCAGCGGCCACGTCGCGCGTGAATTCCTTGCCGTAGGCCTCAGCCTGCGTATAGGCGGCCATGGGGCTCGATCCGTCCACGCTCATCTCGAACACCAGCGCGGCCACGGTCTTGCGCTGATCGGGCGCCATGTCGCTCGCGTAGCAGTAGAAGTATTTGGTGACGGTGGCGGGTTTCGCCGCGGCGGTGGCTGGATTCCATGGCTTGGGTGTCCAGGCGACATCCATCCATTTATGGGCACGGATCATGCCCATGAAGCGCTTGGTGAGGATGGTGCGCGACTCGTTGCGCAGCGCTTCCAGTTCGGCCCGGCCGCCGCTCGCAACCTGACAGGCTTTGTCACCCGCACCACCCATGCTGCCGATGAAGGTGTGGAATTCAGTGGCCATGTCCTCCGTGCGCGAAAACTGGCCCGCGTTGGCGGGGGCATATTCGTATTCGAACACCGGAGACGCCCATACCTTGTGTCCCGCCGTGTCGGTAACGGAGCAATAGGTGAAGGCGTGTTGTGTCACCGGCGGCGCGGGTGCTTGCGCGCGGAGCGTCGGCGAGAGGCAACCGATGAACATGCACGCGACGGCGGCGGCGAAACGCTGCATCTGACGACTCCCGAAAAATCAGATAGGCGAAGCCGGCGGTGCCGCCATGAGCAGCCCCGTCGGTTTCGCATGTCATGGCCCCAAGGCCCCCGATGGCACAGTACCTGTTGGCGATACCAATCGCCATAGACGCCGCGACGGATCGCGGCTGCCGCTCCGTCAGGAAAGTGGGCAGGCTGGATGGGCGGACGTCAGCACTTGCCGGCCTGATGGCCGGTTCCATCTAGCGCCCAGGATGGCGTCGCATGGCCCCGGTTGGTCCGCTCGTTGTCGCGATTCGTTTCAGTGCCCGGGTTGCAACACCAGCGTGTGCTGCGTCACCCCCGGCAGCAGCGGTGTCGGTCGTCCCTCGACCCAGTCCGCGTGGCCCGCGCCGAAATAGGGCGACAGCGGGTGATCGCTCTGGCCACCGGGCATGTTGAGGATGCCGTCGGCTTCGTGGCCAGGCGCCACGTCCAGGTGTTCGGAAGCGCCGAAGCCGGGCGAGGCGACGTGCGGCATGTTGTTGTCGCCGGGGATCGGCTGGTCGGGCATGTCGATGAAGCGGCCGAGCCAGGCCGGCAGTGCGGCGGACAGCGGATGGCGGATGCCGGCGCGGTTGCGTTCGCCCCAGCTGCGCGCGGCGAGACCGCCGGGTTGCTGGCCGAGTTCGGCCACCACTTGACGGGCGGCGTCAGTGAGCAGGGCGTGCCAGTCGGGGTACTTCGGGTCGAGCAGGTACGCGGGCTGGGCGCGGATCAGCGCCCACACGGCTGCTTCGGCGCTGTTCTCCCCGGGCCAGCTGAAGTCCGGAGTAGCGCTGCTGCACCAGTGCCGCGAACGGGGCCAGCACGGCTGCGCTGACCTGGTCGCGGAACGCGCGCACCAGCCGGTAGTCGACGCTGTCGACGGCGGCGCGTTCGCCCCATGGCGCGGTGAGCTGACGCAGCTGCTGCAGCGACGGGTCGCGGCTGTCGGCCAGGGTGTCCTGCAGCAGACGTTGCCAGTGGGTGAGGAACACGGCGCGGTTGTCCAGCTGGATGTCGAGCAGGTCGGCGGGGGTGAAACTGGCGCGGGCGTGCAGGTCGTCGCGGATCTGCTGCGCGCGGGCGCCCAGGTCGTGACCGCCGTTGCCGAGCAGGGCCAGTGCATCGCCATCGACGGTACGGTTGTTCGCCGTCCACAGCCGGCCGTCGGCGGGATTCTCGATGCGCGGGTAATTGGCAGGGCTGCGCCCAACCCTGCCAGCCGCTGCCGGGTTTCGACCAGTCCGACGGCAGCAGCGGGTCGATGCCGACGCGCAGCGGAATGCTGTTGCCGGCGATGGTCCAGCCGATATGCCCGGCGCTGTCGGCGACCAGCAGGTTCTGCGGCGGCATGCCGAGCCGGGGCGCCAGGTCCAGCGCGTCGGCCACGTCGGTGGCATGCTCCAGTTGCATCAGCTCGACGTTGTAACCGTGCGGTCGGCCACCGATCCAGGCCAGCGCCAGCGGCGTGCCGTCGGCGTCCTCGCCCATGATCGGTCCCCAGCGGGTGTCCTCGACCTTGAGAATGATGTCCGGCTGGCCCTTGACCCGGATGCGCTCGTCATGGGTTTCGATCGCGGCCCAGCCCTCCGGCACCTTGTAGCGTGTGGGGTCGGCGGAATCACGCAGCACGCGTACCCAGTCCTGCCAGTCGCCATAGCTGTTGGTGAAGCCCCAGGCGATCTGGCCGTTGGAGCCGACCACGATCGCCGGCGTGCCGGGCAGGCTGACGCCGTTGACGTCGCGCCGGCCTTCCGGTGCGCTGGCGTCGGGATAGCGCAGGCGGGTGCGGAACCAGATGTTCGGCACGCGCAGGCCCAGGTGCATGTCGTTCGCCAGCATCGCCGAGCCGCTGCCGGTGAGTGCGCCGGCGACGGCGAAATTGTTGCTGCCGGGACGCGGCGCATCGAGCGCCGGCGCCAGCGCCAGCGCGGCAGCCATGCCCGCCGAGGGCGTCGACGGTGCGAGCTGGCGCAGGTCGAACACGTCGGCCGGCGGAATCACCGGCGAGCGCGACAGCTGCCCAGCTCAGCGGCGCCTCCCAATCGGGGTCGGGCGCCAGCAGGAAATCCACCAGCGGGGCGGGCAGCACCGCGCGCATCTGCGCGAAGCGCAGCTCGCGCTCGTTGCGGCCGTCGCTGTTGAGGTCCAGGTACATCGCGGCGATCACCAGCGCGCTGTCCTCCGGGCGCCACGGCTGCGGCTGGCTGCCCAGCAGCAGGTATTCCCACGGCCGCACGCGCAGGTCGGCGAGGCCGGCGTTGACGCCGTCGCGGTAGCGATCGAGTTCGCGTTGTCTGCGCCGGCGGCAACTGCGCATAGGCCGCCTCGACCACGGCACGCAGGCGATGGCGGCGATGGTTGAGATCGGTCTTCAGCGCGGCTGGCCCGACCAGCGCGGACAATTCGCCGGCGCTCACGCGGCGCATCAGGTCCATCGCGAAGAAGCGTTCCTGTGCATGCACGTAGCCGAGCGCGTAGCTGATGTCGGTGCGGTTCTTCCCCTCGATGGTGACCGTGCCCAGCGCATCGCGACCGACGCTGACCGCTGCGGTCAGGCCGGCGACCGGTCGCGTGCCGTCGAGCCGCGCCCGGCTGCCGGCGAGCAGCCACCACAGCGCGACGAAGGCAACCAGCAGCAGCGCCAGCAGGGCCAGCAGCAGGTTGCGCAGGACGCGCCAATGGCGGCTCGTCATGGTTTGGCGAACACCGCGAAGATGCCGGCGTACGGCTTGACCATGAAGGCCGGCGCGCCGGCATAGCCCTCGCCGTCGACGTAGAGTTGCGAGATGCTGCCGTCCAGGTAGAGCGCGTCGCGGCAGCCCAGCTTGTCGCGGAACAGCCGTCCGAACGCGTGGAAGTTCACGGGGGTCTCGCTCACCGCGAACACCACGTCGGTGGGGGTTTTCGCGCAGACGCCGCTGCGCCATTTCAGGCTGGACGATTCGTCGACGAACTGGTCGTTGAGCTTGCCGTCGATCAGCAGCATCGGTCCGGATTGGGTCGCCCACTGCACGCTCGTGCGGTCGGCCTTGAACGCAGCGCTGGTGCGCACTGCGGCATGGCCGTCCGGGTACATCGCGAACACGCCGTTGGGCAGCAGCGAGAAATTGCCCGAGGCGGGGTTGCCGTGCGCCAGGTTCAACGGCACCACGGTCTTGCCGTTTTCCACGTGGAGGCCGAGCGGTGCGAATTTGTGATCGTAGATGCCTGCGTTGGCGGCAAACAGCAGCCGCTGGCCACGCTGTTCACCCCATTGGCGCAGCGCCTCGATGCTGCCGAATGGCTGGCCGCTGGCGGGCTCGCGCCAATGCAGGCTCAGCTGTTCGCGCTTCAGGTCCAGGTGCACGACACGGTAGTTCTGGCCCTCGAACGCCAGCTCGCGGCTGTCCAGCGCCCGCGCGGTCGGCGTGCAGGCGGGCACAACGATGAGCATCAGCAAGGGCAGCAGCACATGCAGCAGCCGGCGTGCGGGAGCGGCGCGGGATCGGGGCGGGGCAGTTGGACACATCCGTCGATGGTCGCCGCCCAGCCGCGTGGGTGCAAGTCCGCCGGGACGCCTGCGCCAGGTGGCGGCTGCCGCTAAACTTGGTTTTTTTCGCGGTGCCTACCATGCCCTATACCCCGATAGTGGCGACTCTCGGCTATGTGTTGTCGCCCGACCGCAGCGAAGTGCTGATGATCCACCGCAATGCCCGGCCGGATGACCAGCACCTGGGCAAGTACAACGGCCTCGGCGGCAAGATGGAGCCCGGCGAGGACATCGCCGCCTGCATGCGCCGCGAGATCCGCGAGGAGGCCGGCATCGAGTGCGAGTCGATGCAGCTGCGCGGCACGCTGAACTGGCCCGGCTTCGGCAAGCACGGCGAGGACTGGCTCGGCTTCATCTTCCTGATCGACCGCTTCAGCGGCGAACCGCACGGCGGCAATCCCGAGGGCACGCTGGAGTGGGTGCCGCGCGACAGGCTGATGGAACTGCCGATGTGGGAGGGCGACCGCCACTTCCTGCCGCTGGTGTTCGACGCCGACCCGCGGCCATTCCACGGCGTGATGCCATACAAGGACGGCCGCATGCAGTCGTGGGCGTACAGCCGGCTGTGAGCGACGCCGCTGGGCTCATCCGCATCGTCGCAGCGGTGATCCGCGACCCGGAAGGGCGCAGCCTGCTGGTGCGCAAGCGTGGCTCCACGATGTTCCAGCAACCCGGCGGCAAGCGCGATCCCGGCGATGCGGACGATCTGGCCACCCTGGCGCGCGAGCTGTGCGAGGAGCTGGGCTGCGAACTGCTGAGGGAATCCGCGCGGCTGCTGTGCCATTGCCGTGCGCCGGCCGCGAACGAGCCGGACCACGTGGTCGAGGCGGCCGTCTATGCGGTGGAAGTGCGTGGTGCGATCCTGGCGCAGGCGGAGATCGCGGAACTGCGCTGGATCGATCCGGCCGCGCCCGACGCGCCGGTAGCCCGGCTGAGCCGCGAGCACATCCTGCCGCTGCTGTGAATGCGTGTTGCGTGCGCGAGGTGCCGCGGCGTGGCCGCCGCGGCACCGGTGTCGCTCAGGGCTTGAAAACGGTGAACGTGCCGTACGGTTTCAGTTGAGCGTCGATTGCTTTGGCGTCGCCGACGATCACGATGCTCTGGTCCTTCGCGGCGAAGTACTTGCGACCCATCGCCTGCACCTGTTCCGTGGTGACCTTGTTGGCCTCGGCCACGTAGCTGCCCAGGAAACTCGGCGGCAGGCCGTCGACCCAGTAGTTCGCCAGGGTGGCGGTCAACGAACCCTGGATCTGGTTGCGGAGCAGGTAGATGCCACCGACCAGGCGCTTGGCGCCGGAAAGTTCCTCTGCGCTGGCCGGCTGGCTGGCCATACTGTCGTACAGCTTGGCCAGCTCGGCCAGGGTGGCGCCGGTGACCTCATTGCGCACGTCGACCTCGGCCACGGCACTGCCGCCGACGCGGTTGGCGCTGAAGCGCGACCAGGGGCTGTACGAGTAGCCCTTGTCCTCGCGGATGTCCTGGGTGATGCGGCTGGTGAAGCCGCCGCCGAGGATGGTGTTGGCCACGGTCAGCGCGATGTAGTCCGGGTCATCGGCAGGCACCGCCGGGCGTCCGTAGCGGATATTGCTTTGCACTGCGTTCTCGCGTGGCACCAGCAGCCGTTGCGGCGTCGCCATGCGCGGGGCCGGCGCGGTACCGGCCAATGCCGTGCCACTGGCTTTCCAGCCGCCGAACTGCTGCTCGGCCAGCTTGAACGCCTCGTCCGCGCTGATTCGTCCGACGATCACCAGCAGCGCACGATCCGGCCGGAAGCGCGCATCGTGCAGTGCGCGCAGCGAGTCAGGCGAGGCGGCCTGCACGCTGGCCTCGTTGAGCGAGTCGCGTGAGTACGGGTGATCGCCGTAGGCGGCGTGGCCGAAGGCGCGCTGTGCCTGCCAGTCCGGATCGGCCTCCTGCACCTTCAGCGACTGCAGTGCGTTGGCCTTGGCCAAGGCGACCTCGTTGGCCGGAAAGCTCGGGTGCAGGGCGGTGTCGGCGACCAGCTCCAGCAGCTTCGATGCGTGCGAGGACAGCGCGTCGGCGCGGATGTTGACCGCGTCGTCGCCGGTGCTGGCACCATAGTTGCCGCCGATGGCCTGCAGCGCCTCGGCGATGTCGCGCGAGCTGCGGCTGGCGGTGCCTTCGTTGAGCAGGCCCGCCATCATCCGCGACAGCGCCGGCGTGGCCGTGTCGTCAGCCGCGGTGCCGCCGAGCACGGACAGCGCCATGTTGACCTTGGGCAGGCCGTCGCGCGGCACCACCCACACGGTGAGCCCGTTCGGCAGCGTGCGCTGGGCGATCTGCGGGGTTGGCAGCGGCTTGTCCGGGCCGTAGGCGGGCAGGTTCTTCGGCAGCGGTGAGTTGGATGCCTGGGCGATGCCGGCAAGTGCCAGGCCCAGCGAGATGGCGAGCGTCTTGAATGTGCTGTTCGTCTTCATGGCGGTCCTCACTTGGCGGATGCGTTGGCGGCGGGCGTGGGCGCGGCGACCGGGCGACGCACGATCACGCTGCGGTTGGCGTCGGTGAGATAAGCGCGGGCGACGCGCTTGATGTCATCGGAGTTCACCGCCTCGATCCAGCCGGGCACCTGGTTGGCGACGTTCGCATCGCCCCACAGCGTCTGCAGCTTGGCCAGCGTATCGGCGCGGCCCAGGAAGGATTCCAGCCCGCCATACCAGTCGGACAGCATCTTGGTTTTCACCCGGGCCAGGGTGGCGTCGTCGACGCCGTCGCTGGCGACCTTGCCGATCTCCTGGCTGATCGCGGCCAGCACCTGCTCCGGCGTGGCGTTGGGCTTGTACAGCGCGAACAGCCCCAGCAGGGTCGGGCCGGCGTAGTCGCTGCCGTCGCCGAGCGGGAAGTTCACGCCGCCCTGGATGTTGAGCAGCAGTTCGCGGCCCTTGACCAGACCCTGGTAGAAACGCGAGGCATCGTCGCCGACCAGCAACTGCGACAGCACCATCATCGGGATCTGGTCCTTGCTGCCGCGTGCGGGCATCTTCCAGCCGATCGCCAGCGCCGGGACCTTGGCCAGCGCGTCGGTCTGTTCTTCGTGGCGCGGCTTGGTGTTCAGCGGTTCGGAGACGTCCGGCCGCTGCGGCAACGCACGCGCGGGCAGGCTGCCGAAATATTTCTGCGCCAGCGCGAAGGCCTGCTCCGGGGTGACGTCGCCGGCGATGCCGAGCACCGCGTTGGCGGGCTGGTAGAAGGTGTCGTGGAAGGTCTTCACGTCGGCGATGCTGGCGTGGTCAAGGTCCTTGAACGAGCCGTAGCCGTCGTGGTTGTTCGCCCACTTGTCGAAGGCGAGCCGGTTGAGGTCGGTCCAGAAGAACAGGCCGTACGGCTGGTTCTTCACGTTGACGCGGATCTCCTCCTTCACCACGTTCTGCTGGTTGGCGAGGTTCTTCTCGCTGAAGTCGAGCGACTTCATGCGATCCGCTTCCATCCACAGGATCGGTGCCAGCGCGGACGACGGCGCGGAGGCGATGTAGTTGGTGTAGTCGGCGCGGGTGGAGCCGTTGAAGACGCCGCCGCCGCCCTGGATCACGCGTTCGAAGGTGCCCTTGGGCGCCTCCGGCGTGCCTTCGAACATCAGGTGTTCGAACAGATGGGCGAAGCCGGTGCGGTTCTGCGGTTCCAGCCGCATGCCGACGTGGTAGACCATGCTGATGCCGACGGTGGGCGAGCTGTGGTCCTCGGAAACTACTACGGTGAGCCCGTTGTCGAGCTTCTTCACCGCGACCGGCAGTTTCCAGGTGTCGTTGTCGGCCGCATGCGCGGCGAACGCCAGGCCCAGCCCGGCGAGCAATGCGGACAGTCGTGAAATACACATCTACGTCTCCTTGTCAACGCGAACGGAGCCCTGATCGTGCGGCGACCCGCCGAGGATCCACAAGTGACGAATGGGGGAGGCGCGGAATCAGGCGACGTCGGCGACCCAGGCCGGGCTGCTGAACTTGGCCTGCGCCAGCTCCTCGGCCTGGGCCAGTTCGCCGGTGCGCAGGTGGTCGCCAGCGAGCCCGTGCAGGCGCCGGAAGGTAGCGACCATGCGCCCGATCACCGCCTCGCGCGGTAGGCCGGTCTGGCTGCGCAGCGGGTCGACTCGCTTGGCGGCGCTCTGGGTGCCCTTGTCGGACAGCTTCTCGCGGCCGATGCGCAGCACGTCCAGCATCTTCGTGGCGTCGATGTTGTAGGCCATCGTGACGTGGTGCAGTACCGCGCCGCCGCGGTGTACCTGGGCGGCGCCGGCGATCTTGCCGCCTTCGGAGGTGATGTCGTTGAGCGGCTGGTACCACGCCTTGATGCCCAGTTCGGCCAGCGCCTCCAGCACCCATTCATCGAAGAAGGCGTAAGCCTCCTGGAACGACAGGCCCTTGACCAGCGACTGCGGCGCGTAGATCGAGTAGGTGATGGTATTGCCCGGCTCGATGAACATCGCGCCGCCGCCGGAGATCCGGCGCACCACCTCGATGCCGTGGAGCCTCGCCGCCTCGCCGTCCACTTCGTTGCGCAGCGACTGGAAGCGGCCGATCACCACTGCCGGCGCGGCCCACTCCCAGATGCGCAAGGTCGGTTTGCGCCGGCCGGCGCCGACCTCATGGGTCAGCACGTCGTCCAGCGCCATATGCAGGGTGGGCGATTGCGGCGCGGTGTGGATCAGCTGCCAGTCGTGGTCGCGCCAGTCGGTGCGCATCATGCGGCGGGCTCCCCGTGCAAGGCGCGGCGCACGGCCACCGCGACGGCTTCCGGCGAGAGGCCGTACATCATCACGTCGGCGGCGAGCGCACTGCGCACGACCGCGGCGAGCGCGGCTTCGTCGGCGTGCTGCGGCTGGCCCTCCAGCGCGTGGTTGATCGTGTGCAGGGCGCTGTCCGGCTCCAGGAAGAAATCACCGCTCAGCTGCACGTTGGCCAGGCAGCCATCGCGCACCTCGAGGTCGATCACCACCAGCTTGCCGCCGGGCATCTTGTATTCACCGTGCATCGAAAGCGTCCCTTGCGCGATCCGGCGATTATAGCTTCGGTCAGTGGCCGCGGCCGTGGAAATTGCTGCTGCCGGCACCCACCGAGATGCTGACGCCGCCGCTCGGGTGGTCGCAGCTGCCGAACGCCTTGGTGAGGTTGACCGTGCCGGTCTGATAACCGCCGCCGAAATGGTTGCCGCTGACCACGCCCACGCCGACGCTGCCGTGCACCTGCGGCCGGTTGTAGTTGTAGTCGTCGCAGTCGGCCGCGGACGCAGCACGCGCGGTGTCGTTGTTGCCCATGCGCCCGCTGGTGTCGCCGTAGTACACGCCGGGTGCATCCCGCGCCGGTGTGGCGGCGGTGGAACTGGCGGCGGGGAGGTCGCCGGGTGGCAGTTTCAGGTTCAGCGGCTTGCCGGCCGTCTGCGCCCACGCCGTGGTGGCCAGCAGGGTGGCCAGCAGGACGGGAAGGGAACGTTTGATGTTCATGCGCACTCCAGGTTGATACACGCTCAACGCGCGATGCCATGCCGGCGTGTACACGCCTGTTGGAACGGGCGGGCGGCGACAAGTTCCTGCCGCTGCCGCAAACCTTCCTGCGTACCGTCCCCTGCAGCCAGGTTTGTTCAGCCCGTGGTCTCGATCCGCTCGACCCGGCGCAGGCCGCGCGGCAGCAGACCGCCGCGGGTGGCGCGGTTGCCGCCGTATTCGACCAGGTCCGACCACTTGAGGGTCAGCTTGCGCTGGCCGGCGTACAGGGTGACCTCGCCCTTGCCTTCGGCCACCACGGCGACGCCGGCGACGCGTTCGCCCTCTGCCAGCTGTTTCTTCGGGATCTCGATCAGCTTGTTGCCCTTGCCCTTGTCCAGCTCGGGCAACTCGGCCACCGAAAACATCAGCAGGTGGCCTTCGCTGCTGACCACCACGATGCGGTCGCGTGCCGGATCGGCGCTGAGCTGCGGCGCCAGCACCTTGGCGCCGTCGCTGAGCGAGATGATCTGCTTGCCGGCCTTGTTGCGCCCAGTGAGCGCCTCGAAGCGGGTGACGAAGCCGTAGCCGAAGTCGGTGGCGAGGACCAGCCGGGTGTCGTTGTCGCCGGCGACCACCGCGTCGAAGCTGGCGCCCGCGGCCGGGCTGAAGCGGCCGGTCAGCGGCTCGCCGTTGCCGCGCGCCGAGGGCAGGGTGTGCGCCAGCGTGGAATAACTGCGCCCGGTGGAGTCGATGAAGGCTACCTGCTGGGTGGTGCGCGCCTTCACCGCGGCGAGCAGGCCGTCGCCCTCGCGGTAGTTCAGGCCGTCGGCGTCCACGTCGTGGCCCTTCGCGGCGCGCGCCCAGCCCTTCTGGCTCAGCACCACGGTGACCGGCTCGCTCGCCACCAGCGCGCTCTCGTCCAGCGCCTGCGCGACTTCGCGCTCGACCAGGGGCGAGCGGCGGTCGTCGCCGAACTTCGCTGCGTCGGCGCGCAGTTCCTCCTTGATCAGCCCCTTCAGCTTGGCCGGTGATTTCAGCAACACGTTGATGCGGGCGCGCTCCTCTTCGAGCTGGTCGCGCTCGGCGTTGATCTTCATCTCCTCGAGGCGCGCCAGCTGGCGCAGCCTGGTTTCGAGGATGTAGTCGGTCTGCTCCTCGCTGAGCCGGAAGCGGGCCATCAGCACGGGCTTGGGCTCGTCCTCGCTGCGCACGATGCGGATGACCTCATCGAGGTTGAGGTAGGCGATGCGCAGGCCTTCCAGCAGGTGCAGGCGACGCTCGACCTTGGCCAGGCGGTGGTTGAGCCGGCGCGTGACCGTGCTGGTGCGGAAGCTCAGCCACTCGGTGAGGATCTTCTTGAGATCCTTCACCTGCGGCCGGCCGTCCAGGCCGATCATGTTGAGGTTGATGCGGAAGCTCTTTTCCAGGTCGGTGGTGGCGAACAGGTGCTGCATGGTCTCGTCTGCGTCGACGCGGTTCGAGCGCGGCACGATCACCAGCCGGGTCGGATTCTCGTGGTCGGACTCGTCGCGCAGGTCCTCGATCATCGGCAGTTTCTTCGCGCGCATCTGCGCGGCGATCTGTTCGAGGATCTTCGACGGACTGACCTGGTGCGGCAGCGCGGTGATCACGATGTTGCCATCCTCGCGCTGGTACACCGCGCGGGCGCGCACCGAGCCGCCGCCGGTCTGGTACATCGCCAGCAGGTCGGCGCGCGGGGTGATGATCTCCGCCGCGGTCGGGTAGTCCGGCCCGCGCACGTGCTCGCACAGGTCGGCGACGGTGGCGTCCGGATCGTCCAGCAGGCGGATGCACGCGCTGGCCAGTTCGCGCAGGTTGTGCGGCGGGATGTCGGTGGCCATGCCCACCGCGATGCCCATCGAGCCGTTCAGCAGCACGTGCGGCACGCGCGAAGGCAGCCAACTCGGCTCGTCCATGGTGCCGTCGAAGTTCGGCACCCAGTCCACCGTGCCCTGGCCCAGCTCGCCCAGCAGCGCCTCGGCGATCGGGCTGAGCTTGGATTCGGTGTAGCGCATCGCGGCGAAGCTCTTCGGGTCGTCCGGCGAGCCGAAGTTGCCCTGGCCGTCGACCAGCGGGTAGCGGTACGAGAACGGCTGCGCCATCAGCACCATCGCCTCGTAGCACGACGAATCGCCGTGCGGATGGAATTTGCCGATCACGTCACCGATGGTGCGCGCCGACTTCTTCGGCTTCGCTGTGGCAGCCAGGCCCAGCTCGCTCATCGCGTAGATGATGCGTCGCTGCACCGGCTTCAGGCCGTCGCCCACGAACGGCAGCGCGCGGTCCAGCACCACGTACATCGAGTAGTCGAGATAGGCCCGCTCGGCGTATTCCTTCAGCGGGATCTGTTCGTAATTGGCTTGCAGGTTCATGGGGTTGGATCAGGGAAGTGGCGCGCGGCGCGCGGGGCAACCGGTCGATGGTGCCAGAAAGCGGCGAGCTCTTGTAGGAGCCCGCTGGCGGGCGATGCCCTTCGCCCTGGTGTATGACGGCACGAAAAGCATCGCCCGCCAGCGCGCTCCTACGGAGGGCGTGGGTTACTGGCGCACTGCCTCGATGCCCAACTGCCGCAATTGCATCTGCACGCTGTCCGGTCCAGCCAGGTGCGCGGCGCCCACGGCGATGAAGACGGTGCCGGGTTGTTGCAGCATCGCGGCGATCTTCGTCGCCCAGACCTGGTTGCGCTGCACCAGCAGCAGTTGGTAGAGCTTCGGCTCGCGCCGGCGCATGTCGTCGTTGACGATGCGGGCGATGGCGTCCACGTCGCCGGCCTTCCAGGCGTCGATCAGTTCGGTGAGCCGGAACGTGCCCTTGTCCGCGTCGCGCATGGTGGAGCGCAGCAGGGCCAGCTCGATCGCGCGCGGCATGTCGGCGAGAAAGCGGATCTGCTGCTCGGCGGTTTCCAGCCCCAGCACCGGCTTGCCGGCAACGCTCATCTGCGTCTTCAGCTGCTTGTCCACGCCATGCTCCGGGTCCAGTCCGGTCTTCAGCAGCGGCGTCACCGCCAGCGTCAGCGCGGCAAGCCACGGGCGCATCACGTTCAGCGTCTGCATGCCGCCAGGCACGCCGATCTTGTTCGCAAGGACGTCCAGCCGGTGGGCCTCCGACTCGCTGAGCTGGCCGGACAGCGGGTGCGCGGCATCCATCCCGTAGCGCAGCACCAGCGCCGCCATGTTCGCCGGCTCGTCGTCGGTCTGCTCGATGTACAGCGTCTGGCTGTCCGCCATCGCCCGGTCCAGCGCCGGATAGTGCCAGCTGGCGTCGCTCGGCATCAGGTGCACTGTGCCGAACAGATAGATCGTGGTGTCGGCGTCCTTCACCACCCACAACGCGGGGTGGGCGATGGCGGCCGCGGGCAGCAGCAGGAACAGGCAGATGGAGAGGCGGGCAAGCAGGTGTTTCATGCCAGCGAGTGTTGCGGCAAGTGCGTGGCAGTTCAATCCGGCCGCCCGGATTGTCCGCGATGGCCTGTGCCGGTCAGCTACCCGAACGCCAGCGCGGCGGTTCGCCCTTCAGCCAGCACACTGCGAGCAGGCCGGCCGTGAGCAGCCCAAGGCCGATCGCGAACATGACGGGGTCGGTCGCTGGCCGCAGGAAACGAAAGACGAGCGCAACACCGCCGGCATAGACGGCGAGGCAAACCCAACCCTCCCACCGGGCCGGCAGGCCCCAGCCCCAGCCGTACCGCTTGGCCGGAAACCAATACTTGTGCTGGCTATCCATTTCGGCTCTTTGGAAGAGGTCGTGGCGCTCGGGTTCGAATGGATGTGGTCGTTTTCCGGACAGCGGCGAAGAGGCCGCGGCCAGCGTCGTGCCGCCCGCATCGGCCTATGTGGGGGTTTCGTTGGTCAACGCGAGTGCGCTGGCGCGCGTCAGGTCGAGCGGCCGCACCTCGCAGACCAGGCCATAGGCCAGGCACGGATTTTCCGCCGCGATGCGTGCCGCTTCCTCCAGGCTGTTCGCGCGGATGAACCAGTACCCGCCGACTACTTCCTTGGCCTCGGCAAATGGGCCGTCCGTGGTCGGCTGCCGCGACACCACCTTGCCCTCGCGCGCCAGCCGATGCCCCGGCCCGATTGTGCCCTCGCTCACCAACCGGTCGTACCACGCATAGAACCGGTCGATCGTGCCCTGGATCTCGTCGTGCGAGGCGTCCTTGTTCCATTGGCCGCGAGAGAGAATGAGGTAGTCGGAGGGCGGGGGCGGCTGGCTCATGGATGGGTTCCGTTGGCTGGGCAAGGAAGAAGGCGTCGGAGCACGGGCGATGGCGGTTGATGAATTGGGGCGATCAATTTCCCCCGGCCCCTAATTTGAAAGAGCTACCGGAAGTCTGCCAAGGAATTGTCAGCAGCCCACCCCGCTCAAGGGCGTATCCGCAACCAGAGTCACCGGCACTCCCGACCGGACGGTATTGTGCACCTCAGCCACTGCATCGGTGTGCCGAAGCAGCTCTGCAATGGCAGACGGCGCAGCTGGAGAAGTCACCTTGGCCCGATACCGGATATCGGTGGCCGCCAAGCCAATGCCAGGGAAGTCGGCCGTGGCTTCGACCTCGACCGCGGCCAGACTGATACCCAGGCGAGACGCCTCGCGGTAAAGGTCATTGCAATAGCAAGTGGCCAAGGCAAGCAGCAGGAACTCGCCGCCATTGACGCCGGAACCCTGGCCGGAACTTTTGGGTGGGATGGCCAGGCTTTGACTGGCGCTGTCGGTGCGGACCGAGACGACGAAGTCCGTTCCAGAGGTCCTCACGATCGCCGAGATCTCCACTGTCAGCCTCCGAGAATGCCTGCTGCTGGCCTAACGCTGGAGCAAAGCGGCGGCGAAGCCATCCGCCTTGGACGAATTGCCAGACCGTCGCGCGCGAGAGCACTCGGTTCAGCCGCGTTTCTTGAAGTACTGAATCTCACGCTCATGCTTCTCTGCCTGCTCCCTGGTCTCGAACGTCCCCAAGTTCCGGCGCTTGCCAGTTTTCGGGTCAACTTTGCGGGAGTAGATCCTGTACCCGCCAGATGGCAACTTGCGAATCATGTAGGACTCCTCATTGCAGAGGCCTAACGCTGGAGTTAAGCGGCGCGCGAAGCCGTTCGCCTTGAACGAGTAAAAAGAGACTTCCTCCCCTTTCGGCCTCGAGGGCCATGATGGTGTTGCGAAACAACCGTCAGCAGAAGAGGAAGTCTCCATGAGCACTATAACCCTGGGTGTGGACTTGGCGAAGAGCGTGTTCTCGGTGTGCGAGGTGGACGGCAGCCGGCCACGTGCTGCGCCGGCTGGACTTCAAGCGCGATGCCTTCGCGGTGTGGCTGGCGCAGGTGCCAGCGGGCACCGTGGTGGCCATGGAAGCGTGCAGCGGGGCGCATCACTGGGCGCGTCGTTGTGTCGAGCATGGTCTGCAGCCGCGCTTGATGGCGGCACAGTTGGTGAAGCCGTATCGCCTGAGCCAGCGCAGCAAGAACGATCGCAACGATGCCGAGGCGATCGCCACCGCGGCACGCCAGGGCAACATGCGCTTTGTGCCAGTGAAGGACATCGATCAGCAGGCGCGGCTGGCGTGGCATCGGGTGCGCGAAGGCTACAAGGCCGAGTCGCTGGCGATCGGCAACCGCCTGCGCGGCCTGTTGGCCGAGTTCGGCATCGTGGTGGCGAAAAGTGATCTGGCCTTGCGTCGGGCGCTGACGGAGCTGGATCAGCACACCGTGCTGCCGGATGAGTTCAAGGAGTTGATCCGCAGTCTGGCCACACACTGGGCACAGGTGCGCACGGCCCTCGACGCGTGCGATGCCCGCATCGACGCCCACGCGCGGATGGACGAACGTTGCGTGCGCCTGCGCGCGATCGTCGGTATCGGGCCGATCACCGCCGACGCGATGGTCGCCAGTCTGGGCGCAGCCAAGGACTTCAAAAACGGGCGACAAATGTCCGCGTGGCTCGGCCTGGTGCCCACCCAGCACTCCAGCGGTGGACGCGCGCGACTGGGTGAAATCAGCTGTCGTGGCGATGCGTACCTGCGCACGTTGTTGATCCAGGGCGCCCGCAGCAGTCTGCAGCGAGCCAAGGCGGTCAGCGTGGAAAAGTCCACGCCCGAACAGATCTGGATCCGCCAACTGAGCCTGCCGGATGTGCTTCGGCAAAGTGTTGGTGGCGATCGCCAACAAACATGCGCGGCAGCTGTGGGCGATGCTGGCGCACGGCCAAATCTACGACGCCGACGCGTGGCTGAAACACCCTATGGTGCAGCGCCCGGCCGGCAAACACGCCATCACGGTTGCCGCGATGGCATGAATCAGTTCCACGTCAGCGCGAAGCGGTAACAACGGGTCAGACCCACCCGGAGAGAACCTGACTAACCATCTGGACGTCCAAACGTGTTTCGGCTGATCCCCGAACACCGACGACACCGATGAATGAACGAGGTCTCCGGGCGCGGTTTATACCCTGGTCCGCATCAGTCACTACCGATGCAACAAGACCGTTTACGGAAATGCAGTCTGACAATCGTTGAACCCGCGCAGCACTGACACGCCGACGCACCAGGACAACACGATGACCAGCAAAAGCCCGAAAGCTCAGGGCAAGAGCATCAAGCGCGTGGGGTTGACGGGAAGTCTCTTACGGAATTGTTAGGCCGCATCGCCCGAGATCTAGCCGTGGCGATGGAAGGCCGCTTGGACGAAGCGTAGCCCAGCAACAACCTGGTCTATACGTGCTTCCGATAACGAGCCAATGTACGAGCCCAGCCGCGCTTTGTAGATGCAGGATACTTGAGAGGCGATTACGACACTTTGCCGTTCCAAGTCGCCCTCACTAGGTTCTAGCAGCACATTGCCAGGCTCTGACGCTTTATGGAGGTTTGAACTCAGGGCGCAGACAATGACGGTGCTGATACGAGAGTGATTAAAGACGTCCTCTTGCACGACCACATGCGGATGCGGCGACCCCGGAAACGAGCCTCTCGTCTCGTCGGCGGCGATCCAGAATATGTCGCCGCGTCTGACGACGCGGAGAGGAGACTGAATCTGAAGTGCGACTTCTCTGTCCATGTGGCCTAACGCTGGAGTTAAGCGGCGGCAGAGCCGTCCGCCTTGAACGATCAGTTAGACCGCAATGCTTCACTGCCATGAAGTACGAGCTTTTGGATCAAAGCAGATGGGCTCTCATAGTCCCAGCGCTCGGCACGGAATCCTGCACTGCTAGCTTGGAGTTGAGCGCCATCTTTATAGATAAAAAATGTTGCATCTGCTCTGGGGAGCTCGGCGCGTAGGTAAAACTCCCCGCTGCCAGCAGACGAAAACGAAACGCCTGCAAATTCACCCTGCAAGGCCGCAACAGCGGCACGTTGAAACGGCGTGACACCCTCAGCGTCTGGCAAATCTTGGCCAAGCCACGCCTGCTTGCGAAGCCGACGCGATTCGCTAGATTTTTGGAGTTTGCGAAATATCGGCAAAGGCATGGTTTACAGCCTAACGCTTGAGTTAAGCGGCGGCGTAGCCGTCCGCCTTGAACGAGTAAAAAGAGACTTCCTCCCCTTTCGGCCTCGAGGGCCATGATGGTGTTGCGAAACAACCGTCAGCAGAAGAGGAAGTCTCCATGAGCACTATAACCCTCGGCGTGGACTTGGCGAAGAGCGTGTTTTCGGTGTGCGCGATGGATGGCGCCGGGCACGTGCTGGAGCGGCGGGAGTTCAAGCGCGACGTCTTTGCCGTGTGGCTGGCGCAGCGGCCTGCGGGCACCGTGGTCGCGATGGAGGCGTGCAGCGGGGCGCATCACTGGGCGCGGCGGTGCCTGGAGTACGGCCTGCAGCCGCGGCTGATGGCCGCCCAGTTCGTCACGCCGTTCCGCAAGAGCTCACGCAGCAAGAACGACCGCAACGATGCCGAGGCGATCGCCACGGCGGCGCGCCAGGGCAACATGCGCTTCGTGCCGGTCAAGGACACCGATCAGCAGATGCGCTTGTCCTGGCATCGGGTCGCGCGAGGGCTACAAGACCGAGTCGCTGGCGATCGGCAATCGGATCCGCGGCCTGCTGGCGCGAGTTCGGCGTGATCGTGGCGCAGAGCGACGTGGCGCTGCGTCGACAGCTGGCCGACCTGAACGCGCAGAGCGGGTTGCCGGCCGAGTTCAAGGAGCTGCTGCGCGATCTAGCCGATCACTGGCAGCAGTTGCGCATCGCACTTCGACGCGTGCGACGCACGCATCGAAGCGCACGCGCGGGAGGACGAGCGCTGCGCGCGGCTGCGCGCCATCATCGGCATCGGCGCGATCACCGCCGACGCGGTGGTGGCCACGGTCGGCAACGGCCCGCGAATTCAAGCAACGGTCGGCAGATGGCCGCGTGGCTCGGGCCTGGTGCCCACCCAGCACTCCAGCGGCGGGCATGCGCGTCTGGGCGAGATCAGCTGCCGTGGCGATGCGTACCTGCGCACGCTGCTGATCCAGGGCGCGCGCAGCAGCCTGCAGCGGGCCAAGGCCGTGGCCATGCGAGAAGGCCACGCCGGAACAGATGCTGGATACGCACGCTCGACGGCGCGCCTGCCGTTCGGCAAGGTGCTCGTGGCCATCGCCAACAAACATGCCCGACAGATCTGGGCGATGCTGGCGCACGATGTCGACTACGACCCGCACGCCTGGCTGAACCATCCGATGCCCCAGCAGCCCGCATGCGGCGCACGCGGCGCTAGAGACACGAAGCTTCGATTCACCGTCAGCGCGACACGGTAGACAACGGGTCAGACCCACCCGGAGAGAACCTGACTAACCGATCGGACGTCCAACACGATGCTTCGGCCGATCCCCAGGCGCCGGCGATAGCCGATGAACGAAAGAGGTCTCCGGGTGCGGTTTATACACATGGTCCGAGCCAGCAACATCGGCTCAACAAGACCGATTACGGAAATGCAGTCTGACATTCGTTGCACTCCGAACGGCGCTGACACGCACGATGACAACACGCTGACCAGCAGTGGCCCGAAAGCTCAGGGCAAAAGCCTCATGCGCTCGGGCTTGATCGGAAGTCTCTTACGGAAATGTTAGGCGGCACCGAGCCACCACCAGAAGTGCAGCGGATCGGGATGGCCAATGCCAAAGTCTCCCTCTCCTTTGGGAATCCCCTTGAGACCGGACTCCAAGGCTTGCAAGAACTCACCGCCAACTGTGAGCGTAGCGGGCTCCAAGCTTGCAGGGAACTGCCAACACTCGGCGAGCGCGCACCGAATCTGCCATTTGGCTGGGGCTACCCAAGCCGCACGGCCTTGCTGAAAATTTGGCACGCGCAGAGCTAGAGGAGACGGTGGTGTGACCGTCACGGTGCGATAAAGATCAGGTGAGCCGGCAAGTTGCTCCAGAAGCGAGAGCAAGGATGAAACGCCAGCGCTATCTGCCGTTAGATGCCAGCCACCATACTTTTTCGGAAACTCCGTATATCGCCAAAGCGAAATGACGCCTTCTTGTTGCCACGAGTAGGGATCTTCCATGTGCCGCCTAACGCTGGAATTGAGCGGCGGCGTAGCCGTCCGCCTTGAACGAGATGTTAGGCATTGGTGCCGGGCGAATATTAGCAGTTGAGAAGGAGCGCATTAGCATGGCTCAGTCTCCATCTGCTATACGACTGAGCCATGTGCCGAGCGCTAAGCTGAGCCCAGCGATTGCTAGTAGCACGGCAATAAGCAGAGCAAACGCAGCGCTGACGTTGATGTACGGCAGTGCCGGGCAGTCATATCCGCAACGGGTCAAGACGCTAAAGCCTCGGAACGTGAGGATGGTGCCGGCCACGATCAACAAAGTTGCGAGAGTCTTTGCCATAGCTGCCTAACGCAGGAGTTAAGCGGCGCCGGAGGCGTCCGCCTTGAACGAAATGTTAGGCGCCACAACGCACGGTTGCTATAGGCCCGAGAAAACAAGAAAGCATACGAGCCCGAGCAGCCCCGCCTTTAGCGCAAGCCCCAACAGCGAACTGCGCCAGATGCCAGACGAAGATTGAGAATTGGAAAAGCCACCTCTTGCATCGTCATCGAGTGTGATGAGGTGACCAAAAAGAGCCAAGCCTGCGAATATGACTGGTGCGATGCCGACTTTGAAAGCCAAAGAAGGCGAGTAGAGGCGAGCGATTGCGAATGAGGCAACGGACAGGGCCAACACGATACTCAACACCACCGATTGAACACGCTTTGACATAAGTGCCTAACGCTGGAATTAAGCGGCGGCGCAGCCGTCCACCTTGAATGAACTGTTAGGCATCTGCCGCCCAAACAGCCAGATCGCCACCGCCTTGAGCAACGACAAGAAAGTTGTTAGGGCCAGCTAGCTGCCAAGCCTCGTAACCACTGGAGGTGCTGAGAAGCTCAAGGGTGAGAATACCGAAGTGCAAGGTCAGATCACCGGTGCCGTTTGCGACATCTACGTGGGTGATAGGTGCTGAAACAAGCGCCTGTGAAAGCTCCGCCACAGCGTTCACCGCCGCTGTGCGCCCAAACAACTGGCCATCATCCTTGCTTGTGAGGGCTAGCCGGCCGCCTTTCCGCAGGCGCCATAAACACTCTACAGTCAGGAGAAAGTCGCCAGAAATTCGAATGGCGTAGGGGCAGCCTGGCCAAGTCTCGATGGACTCGATATTGCAGCCAACCAGCTTGGAGAGATCGAAGTCTTCCATCAGATGCCTAACGCTGGAGTTAAGCGGCGGCGAAGCCGTCCGCCTTGAACGAGATGTTAGGCGCTTACCAGAAACGCCACCAAGGTTTGCGGGCCGCGCTGATCTCTAGCCACGAACCGTCCGACTGCCGTACCGACTTGTGTGGAGATCCTTTGATGGTGATCTCCATTCCGGCGCCGTGGTCCACGAACTCCACGAGCAATGGGTCTAACCAAAAGTCTTGCTTCAGCTCTTCAACGAAGACATTGACTGCATAGTCTTTGGCGAGTTCTCCGAGCACAGACACGCCAGACACGGAAGGTACGGTTTCGCCGTAGATGTACCGGCTCGGCCGGCAATTCCTGCCGCATCCGTTGCGGGATTGGAGAGAATCTGCACGTTGTCACCAAAAGAAACGGCCATGTGTCTAAAGACGCCTAACGCTGGAATTGAGCAGCGGCGTAGCCGTCCGCCTCGAATGAGATGTTAGGCATGAGCTACGGATGCTCACTTGCCCGCGACCGAGGCGGCGGCGGTGGCGGTGGCGGCGGAAGTGAGGACGTAAGTGAGGCTACACCTTCTGGCGGAAAAGGAACCGGAAGAGGCTCGCCTTTAACGTAATCAGAGATCGGCTTCAGAAGGCCATTTCGCGCACTTTGTAAGGGGTGTGCCGCGTCATATGACATCGTTACGTCGATGACAGACAAGTCCGCCGGCCTGAGTTCAAGCGTAGGGCCGCGATCAGTTGTGACAACGAGGAAGTAGTGGCCTACGTCGAGTCGCAAGCCGCCGCACCAATTGGTCGAAAACGTCACTGAGCGAAACAGTGACGCATTGCCCTTTAGAGTTTGAGTCACACGGATGCGGCCCTCTACCCACTCCGAGTAGGCGTCGTCAGAGAACTTCTCCTGCTTCAGTTCGCTGGACTCGAGCCTAAAGATGAAAATCGATGATGCACTTTGTATGAGCTCGCTGAAAGGCCGCGGATCCGGATACGAGCAAGCGGGCGCAGCAAACGGAATAGCTTGCAAAGCAAGCATTGCTGTTACCAATAGCCAAGATGGTGTCTTCATCATGCCTAACGCTTGAGTTAAGCGGCGGCGCAGCCGTCCGCCTTGAACGAACTGTTAGGCGCCACCCGCAAGTCAGCGCAGCTCGGCACAATAGTCAATGTCATACAGCTCACCCGACCGCAGATCCTTGTGCCCGCGGCGAGATGAAGTGAACTTGCCTTGGAGCTGTACGTACCCGGCTTGGATTGCTGTACCGGAAAGGTTGTAACACTTAGCGCCACTTAACCAAAGGCCATTCGGTGTGAGGCTGTGTTCGTAGTCCTCTCGATGCAGGTAAATTGCATCGCCCTCAAATTCCAGGCGCACGAAACCTACGACTCTAACCAGCTTCCCCTCATAGGGAGCTGGGGCAGCGATAAGTCTTGCAATTGACACCGTTTCGCCGACCTGCCGAGCGCCTGTCGGCGCCGGAGAGCAACTGGCTATCAAAAGCGATGTAGTCAAGAGCGCGACAGTCTTCATTTGGCGCCTAACGCTAAGTAGATTTCAAATTGCAGTCTAATCCTGCGGCCTATCCCGTGTCTGCGGCGTCACTTTTCCAGCCGTCGCTTTTTGAATCAGTACCTTGGCTTGCCATACGCAGTCTAACGCCGCAGCCTAATTCCGCAGCGTTTCGACGCAGCTTTTGCGTCACTTCGCTTCAACGCCCCGCAAAAACCCGATCAACCCCTCGAAATACACCTGCTGGTCGTCGTACATCGCCATATGGCTCCCCTTCGGGCACAGCAGGAACCGGCCATGCGGCAGTTTCTTCGCCATGCCGGCCATGTACTTCGGGTCCATGGTGTCGTGCTGCGCGCCAATCACCAGGGTGGGCACGGTGATGCGGTGCAAGTCACGGCTGCGGTCCCAGTTCAGCAGGCGGCCGCTGGCGCCGAGTTCGCTAGGGCCTTGCATCAGGGTGTAGATCTGCTGGTTGATGTGGCCGAACGAACGGGTCACCGGCTCGGGCCACTGCGCCTCGGGCATGCGCAGCACGTGCTGCTCGTAGTGCATCGGGGTGAGGATTTCCATGTAGCGCGGGTCGTCGGTGCGGTGTTCGGCTTCGAGCTTCTGCACTTCGGCGAGTTGCTTCGGGTCCATCGCCGGCATCAGCACCTTGTGGGCGTAGTCGTTGTAGGCGGGGATCGAGTCGACCATGTTGGAGATCACCAGGCACTTCAGGTGCCGCTGGTATTTCAGCGCGTACTCGATGGCCAGGATGCCGCCCCAGGAGTGGCCGAGCAGGCAGAAGTTGTCCTTGTCCAGGTGCAGCGCCTGGCGCACCTGTTCCACTTCGTCGACGTAGCGGTCGATGGTCCACAACGACTGATCTTTCGGTTGGTCGCTGTAGGCCGAGCCGAGCTGGTCGTAGTAGTAGTACTCGATGCCGGCGCCGGGAAGAAAGCTGTCGAACGCCTCGAAGTATTCGTGGGTGGCGCCGGGGCCGCCGTGCAGCAGCAACACCTTCAGCTTCGGGTTGTTGCCCACGCGCTTGGTCCAGACGCGGAACGTGCCCTTGGGCGTGGTGATCGGGATCATCTTTACGCCGCCGGCAAGCAAGTCGTCGCGGCCGCTGTTGTCGAAGTAACTGATGGCGCCGGGCGTGGTGCTGGCGGGCGTGGCGCCAGTGGCCATGGCGGCGGTGGCGGCCAGGGCCAGGCTGGCCAGCAAGGTGGCGATGCAGCGCTTCATCGGTATTCCCCCAGGTGCAAGGTCAGACCGGACTATGCGTCGCCGTCGCGCCGCCGGCAACCACCCGGCAGTGCGCGCAGGCTTCAGTGCGGCCGCGTCAGCGCGGCACGCGGTAGCCGCCGGGTACGCCGTGCGGGCTCAGGGTGAGCTGCCACAGCTGGTCGCGGCGGCTGCGGAACACCGCAGCGGAGACGGCCAGGTAGTAGCGCCACATGCGCCGGAAGCGTTCGTCGTAGCTGGGCGGCAGGCTGGGCCAGGCGGCCTCGACGTTGGCGCGCCAGGCGGTCAGGGTGCGGTCGTAGTCGGCGCCGAAGTTGTGCCAGTCCTCGACCACGAACAGGTCTTCCAGCGCGACCGCGACCTGGCTGGCGGCGGGGATCATCGAGTTCGGAAAGATGTACTTCTCGATCCACGGATCGGTCTGCGCCGGCGCGCTGTTGCTGCCGATGCAATGTAGCAACGAGAGGCCGTCGTCCTTCAGGCAGCGGCGCACGGTTTCGAAGTAGGCGCGGTAGTTCTTGCCGCCGACGTGCTCGAACATGCCCAGCGAGTACACCGCGTCGAAATGGTCCTCGACGTCGTGGTAATCCTGCAGGCGGATCTCGATCGGCAGCCCGGCGCACAGTTCGCGCGCGTAATCGGCCTGCTGCTGCGACACGGTGATGCCGACGCCTTCGACGCCGTAGCGTTCGGCCGCGTACTTCAGTGCCTCGCCCCAGCCGCAGCCGATGTCCAGCACGCGTTGGCCGGTCCTCAGCTGCAGCTTGCGGCAGACCAGGTCGAGCTTGGCCGTCTGCGCGTCGTCGAGGTTGTCGGCTTTCGCCCAGTAGCCGCAGGAATACACCAGGCGCTTGCCCAGCATGGCGTGGAACAGGTCGTTGCCGAGGTCGTAGTGCGCCTTGCCGATCTCGAACGCGCGCTCGCCGCGCTGCAGGTTGATGAAGCGCGCCTTGAGGTGGGCGAGCAAGGTGTCGAGCGTCTTCAGCTCCTGGTCCAGCCCGGCGGTGAGCAGGCGGTTGAACATCGCGGGCAGGTCGTCGGCGTCCCACCAGCCGTCCATATAGGCCTCGCCCAGGCCCAGCGAGCCGTGCGCGAACACGCGCGCATACAGGCGCTCGTCGTGCACGCGCAGGTCGGTCGGGGCGTGGCCATCAATGCGGATGCCGGCTTGTTCGAGCAGTTCACTGGCGCGATTTTTCAGGTCGTCCTGGCTCATGCGTCGTTCTCGCGGTGGGTGGAATCGCGGCAGTCATTGCTGGCCGAGCACGGCAAAGCTTGCTGGCGAACGTGCATACGTCGCGTCGACGCTGGCGTTGCGCACCAGTTGCAGCAGCAGCTCGGCCTGCTCCTCGCGCAGCAGGAACTCGACTTTCACCGGCAGGTCGTCGGCCAGCTCGAAGAACTGCTCCTCGTGCAGCACGCCGTGGCGGCCGAAGCCGGCGATCGCGCGGAACACCGAGCCGCCGCCCAGGCCGTGGTCCCTGGCTTGTTCCAGCAGCCACTCGGAGAGCAGCATGCCGTCGTGCTTCGCGCGCGCGCGGCAGTAGAAATACAGGAGCACGCCGTGTTGCAGGTTTTCCTGGTTCATGCGGTGCCCCCGATCAATGGCGCAGCAGGCTGCGGGTGAGAGCGATGCCGAGCACGGTCATAGCCAGCGACCCGGCCAGGTGTGCCGCCACGTGCCCGCTGAACCACAGGTACTGCTGGCGCAGCAGCAACGTGGCCGATTCGGCCGAGAAGGTGGAGAACGTGGTCAGCCCGCCGAGGAAGCCGGTGAACACGAACAGCCGCAGCGCCGGCGACAGCGCCTGGAAGTGGTCGAACAGGCCCATCACGCAACCCATCAGCAGGCCGCCGACGAGGTTCGCCGCCAGCGTGCCCAGCGGCAGGGTGGGAAACAGCGGGTTGAGCAGCACGCCCAACCCCCAACGCAGCCAGCAGCCCAGGGCGCCACCGACGCCGATTGCCACAAATCCGTTCCAGCCCACGTGCGCGCCTCCTGACGATGAAAGTGTCCGGTTGCCGCGGCGGCAGGCGCGCCTGCGCCACCGGAAGCCGGGGGTGCAGGCATCATCAGCTTCAACGCGGGAAGCACGAGAAGCGGTTTGTCCCGGGTGCGCCCGAAGGCTCCGGAACGGGAGGCATGCCATCTCCGAGCGGCCATCCTAGTCGATCCGGCGATCCTGTCGTCAAGGGTTGCGCCGCATGGATCGGGGCATCCCGGGCGCGGCCATCTATACTGCACGGCCCCGTCGATGCCCGTGCCGCCATGAACCCAGCCCATCGCACCGTGCGACGCAGCCTGCCGTGGCTGTTGGCCGCGTTGTCGATGATTGGCCCGTTCTCGATCGACGCGGTGTTTCCGGCGTTCCCGCTGGTCGGCGCGCGCTTCGGCGTGGACGCCGCGGCGCTGCAGCAGCTGGTCAGCGTGTACCTGCTCACCTATGCGGCGATGAGCCTTTTCCACGGCGCGATCTCCGACGCGATCGGGCGCAAGCCGGTGATCGTCGCCGGCATGCTGGTGTATGCGATGGCGTCGGTGGGGGCGGCGATGTCCACCTCGTTCGCGATGCTGCTGGCCTGCCGCGGTCTGCAAGGGATGTGCGCCGGCGCCGGGCTGGTCGTGGGCAGGGCGGTGATCCGCGACAGCCTGGAAGGGCCGGCCGCGCAACGGCTGATGTCGCAGGTGATGATGATCTTCGGGGTGGCGCCGGTGATCGCGCCGATGGTCGGTGCGCTGTTGCTGCCGCTGGGCGGCTGGCACGGCATCTTCTGGCTGCTGGCCGGGTTCACCCTGCTGCTGGCGCTGGCCCTGCAGCTGTTCCTGGACGAAACCCATCCGCCGGCGCGGCGCACGCAATTTGCGCCGCGGTCGCTGCTGGCCGGCTACCTCTCGTTCGGCCGCGACCGGGTGTTCTGGCCGCTGCTGGTGTCCAGTTCGGTCAATTTCGCCGGGCTGTTCCTGTACATCGCCTCGGCGCCGCACATCGTGCGCGAGCTGCTGCAACTGTCGGCGCAGGGGTTTCCGTGGCTGTTCATGCCGGTGGTGGCCGGCCTGATCGGCGGCGCCTGGCTGTCCGGGCGGATGGCCGGGCGGCACAGCGCGAAATTCACGGTGAGCCTGGGCTATGCGGTGATGTTGCTGGCGTGTGCTTCGCACCTGCTGCTGGCGCTGGCGCTGCCCGCGCCGCGGCTGCCGTGGTCGATGCTGCCGCTGATCCTGCACGCCATTGGCGTGCAGCTGGCGTTCCCGACGATCACGCTGCTGCTGCTGGATCGCTTCCCGCGACATCGCGGCGGGATTTCCGCGGTGCAGGCGTTCGCCAGCCTGCTGCTGTGCGGCTTCGTGGCCGGGGTGCTGTCGCCGCTGCTGTCGGTGAACATGCTGCAGCTGGCGCTGGGCGCGTCGACACTGACCCTGGCCGGCGTGCTGGCGTGGTGGTGGTATCACCGCATCACGCGCCAGCCGCTGGATCAGCCGCTGGCCGGCGCCGAGACGACGGCGATGCAGGCGGAGATCGCCGAGCCGCGCTGAGGCGCCGGTCGGTTCAGGCTATGCCGGCGATTCAGGCAGGGCTGCCGGGTTGCGCACCACCGCGGCCACCGACATCAGCGCGGTGGCGTCGGCCAGTGCCCGGACCAGCGCTGGCGAGCGGTAGCTGCCGTCGGCGAGCCAGCGTTGCCAAACCGAGTCGTCCACCTTCTCGTTGACGCCGGTACCCAGCAGGCGGTCGAACGGCGGCTTGAACACCTTGTAGATGCCGCTCATGAACTCCGCGTACGAGTTGCGCGGCATGCCGCTGTCGGCGTCGGCCGGCGCTAGCAGCAGCTCATCGCAACCCAGGCCGGCGTCGATCGCCTTGCGTTGCAGCCATGCCAGCGGCAGGTCGGGCAGCGGATCGGGCCGGCGGCCGGCGCCATCGCGGTCGTTGCCGCCGCCGACGTCGGAGTGCGAGCCGATGAACCAGCGCTGTTCGATCTCGATCTGCTCGACTTTCTTCGAGGTCAGCGTCTCGCCGGCCTTCACCGTGTAGGGGTTGCGCGTCCACACCGTGGGCGCGAAGTCGGCGCGGTGTTCGTCCAGCGCCAGCGCCTGGTACGCGTACTTCACGATCTTGCTGAGTTCGGTGTCGTGGAACTGGTAGCGCTTGCGCGCAAACGGAAACCACGAGGCGGTGCCGGGGATGCCGAGCGAGCCAACCGTATCCCACACGCCGACGAAGTGGATGTCGATCACGATCGAGTGGCTGGCGCGGAACTCTACCGCGATCGGGTCGTCGGGCTTGCTGCCGGTGTCGCGATAAAAATCGTAGGCGGCTGAGACGTCGGGCTTGGCCACGCTGCCGTCGGTGCCGCAGCGGAGCAGGCCGCACTTGCGGATCAGCCCGCCGAGGCTGCGCGCGGTATAGGCGCCGCGGCTGAAGCCGAACAGGTAGAGCAGGTCGCCGGGCTGCCAGGTCTCGCACAGCCAGCGGTAGCCATCGAGCACGTTGTCGGACAGGCCATAGCCGAAAGCGCCGCCGAGCAGGTGGGCGATGCCGGGCTTCACGCCCACGCCGGGGATGTAATTGACCAGTTGCGGGTTGCCGGCCACGTCGCGTGGCGCGATCAGCCGCCGCAGACGTTCCACGTTGGTGTTCGACTCGGGCTTGTTCCAGGTGCCGTCGAACAGCAGTACGAGCCGGCGTGCGGCCATGGTGCCCTCCAGCGCGATGCGTTCGGGGTTGCCCTGCGGGAACTCTAGGCTCCGGCAGGGCGTCGGGCCAGTGCCGGCACAAGCCTGCAGGCGTACCCTGTGCGCTTCGGCAGCGCCAGCGGCAGGCAGCACGGAGATGGACAGGCAGGCCCAGATCGACAAGGCACAGGCGTTCCGCAAGATGCACGACCGCAGCGCGATCCTGCTGCTGCCGAACGCGTGGGATGCGGGCAGCGCACGGTTGTTTGCGCACCGCGGCTTCGCGGCGATCGCCACCACCAGCGCGGGCGTGGCCTGGTCCCTAGGCTACGCCGACGGCGAGCAGGCGCCGCTGGCCGAGGTGCTGGCGGTTATCGCGCGGATCACGCGAGTGGTCGGATTGCCGGTGACGGCGGACATCGAGACCGGCTACGGCGAGACGCCGGAAGCGGTGGCTGCCACGGTGCGCGCGGTGATCGCGGCCGGCGCGGTAGGCATCAACCTGGAAGACGGTCGCCCCGGCCACGGCCCGCTGCGACCTGTCGGGGAAGCCGCTGCGCGGATCCACGCTGCGCGCGGGGCCGCCGATGCGGCCGGCGTGCCGATCATGATCAATGCACGGGTGGACAACTGGATGCAGCACGCCGCCGACCCGACCGAGCCGCTTGCCGATGCCGTGCAGCGTGCGCAGGCCTATCTGGCGGCCGGTGCCGACGGCATCTATCCGATCGGGCTGGGCGACCGCGCCACCCTGGCCGCGCTGGTGCAGGTGATCGACGCCCCGATCAACGTGGCCGCCGGACCCGGCATGCCGGACCTGGCCGAACTGGCCCGGCTCGGGGTGGTTCGCGTCAGCACGGCCACGCGTTTCGCCACGCTGGCGATGGCGGCCGTGGACCGTGCTGCCGTGACGCTGCTCGAGAGCGGCCGGTTCGACGGTCTGGCGTCGGCGTTCAGCTATGCGGACGCGCAGCGGTTGTTCGGGCAGCCACGACATTCACCCGCTGGAGGTTTCGATGACGAAGAGCCGCGTTGACTACAGGAAGGCCGCGCCCGACGCGTTCAAGGCGATGCTGGCGCTGGAAGCCGGCGTGCAGCGCAGCGGCCTGGACCACCCGCTGCTCGAACTGGTGAGGATGCGTGTCTCGCAGATCAACGGCTGCGCCTATTGCCTGGACATGCACAGCAAGGATGCGCGTGCCGCCGGTGAGACCGAGCAGCGGCTGTACCTGCTGCCGGCGTGGCGCGAAGCGCCGTGCTACACGGAGCGCGAACGCGCGGCGCTGCGCTGGGCCGAGGCGCTCACCCTGGTGGCCACGCACGACCTGCCCGATGCGCTGTACGACGAGGTGCGCGCGCAGTTCGACGAGAAGGGGATGGTCGAGTTGACCCTGGCGATCATCGCCATCAATGGCTGGAACCGCCTGGCGATCGGTTTTCGCGCCGAGGTGGGCAGCCATGTCGCGAAACCGGCGGGCTGAGCGTGGTGCTGGCGATGCCCTGTCGAAGGCAGGCATCGCCTTTCGCACAGCGGATGCATGCGCATGCCTGACCGTCCCGTGACGCTGGATCGCGGCTTCTACCGGCGCGATCCGCGCGAGGTCGCCCCCGACCTGCTGAACAAGGTCCTGTTGAACGCGGATGGCCGCAGTGGCCGCATCGTGGAAACCGAGGCCTACTGCGGGCCGATGGATCCGGCTGCGCACTCCTGGCGCGGCCGCACGGCGCGCAATGCGACGATGTTCGGCGCGCCGGGGTTGCTCTATGTGTATTTCACCTATGGCATGCACTGCTGCTGCAACCCGGTCTGCGGCGAGGTGGGCGAGGGCGTCGCGGTGTTGTTGCGCGCGCTGTCGCCGCTGACCGGGCTGGCCGCGATGCGTGCAGCGCGGGCGAGGTGCCGCAGCGACCGCGACCTGTGCCGCGGGCCGGCACGGCTGTGTCAGGCCATGGGCATCGACCTCGCGCAGGATGGCGTCGACCTGGTGGGTGGCGCCGGCGGATTCAGCATCGTCGACGATGGCATGCCGCCGCCTGCCACGCCCGTGGCCACCACGCGCGTCGGCATCACCCGGGCGGTCGACCAGCCTTGGCGCTGGTACGTGCCGGGCGACCCGCACGTCTCGCGTCGCTGAACGGGCATCGCGGTTGCCGCGGCGGCACACGAAGTTGACGATGGCTTGATCGTGCGGGGTGCATGGTAGCCGGGCGTCATCTGATCCGTTGCGAGGCCCGCACCATGCCGTACTCATCCATCAGCGAACTGCCCGATACCGTGCGCGACCACGTGCCCCGGCACGCGCAGGAAATCTACAGGGAGGCGTTCAACAGCGCCTGGGACGAATACACCGACGCGGGTGATCGCCGCGGCCATGAGTCGCGCGAGGGGGCCGCGCACAAGGTGGCCTGGACGGCGGTGAAGCAGAAGTACGCCAAGGGCGCCGACGGCGACTGGCACGCGAAGTAGCCGGGAAACGGGAGTCGTCAGGGCGCACCGTGGGGCAGGCCGCGTTCCTCGAGGAATGCCCGGGCGTTGGCCGCATCCTGCTCGAACCAGTCGCGGGCCGAGCCGAGCCGGAACGAATAGCCCCAGGCGTCCATGTCGGCCATCAAACGTGCGCGCCCCACACCGGGCAGTTCGTCGGCCAGCACGATCTGCAGATAGCAGGTGGCGTCTTCCTCCTCGATCGAGTCGGTGGCGTCGGTATGGACGTCTGGACGTCTTTCCGGTGGCAGCACGATCAGGTGGCCGGCTTCATGCAGCAGCGAATGCACCGGCGTGTCGTCGCGGGCGTAGACCGTGGTGCCGATGATGCCGGCCTCCTCGTCGCCCCAGAAGCTGCCGGGGATCGGTTCGCCCGGTGCCACCCGCTGGAGCTGCAGGCCGAAGCGGCCGAGCAGGGCCTCCGGCGCGTCGAAGCCGATCTGGCCCACGCGCAGCACGGTGCTGGCCGGGTCGCCGGAGGCAGGAGGGGTGTCAGGATGCATGAGCGTGCGCCGCGGCGCAGGTGACTTTGCTGGGTGAGGGCACCGGGCGACGCAAGGTCGCCCGGCGGGAAAGCCGGCGTGGCCGGACGTTAGCCGGTCTTGGCTTCGTTTTTCGCGGCCTGCTTGCCTTCCGGCAGGGTGACCGAGAGTTCGAGGATCTCGTGGCCGCTGTCGCGCTCGAAATTGATATTGATCGCATCGAGGTCGACGTGGACGTATTTCTTGATCACTTCGAGCAGTTCGTTGCGCATCATCGGCAAGTAGTCCGGTGCGCCGCGGGTGGAGCGCTCCTGCGCCACGATGATGCGCAGGCGCTCGCGCGCCACCGTGGCGGTGGCTTCGGGCTTGCGCTTCAGGAAATCGAGAATACCCATCGTGATCAACCTCCGAACACGCGCTGGAGAAAGCCCTTCTTGGGCACGTCGATGAAGCGCAGCGGGCGCTCTTCGCCGAGGATGCGGGCCACGGTGTCGCCGTAGGCCTGGCCGGCCTGCGAGTTGGCGTCGACGATCACCGGGATGCCGTTGTTGGAGGCGGTCAGCACGTTCTCCGATTCGGGGATCACGCCGACCACCTCGATGCCGAGGATCTCCTCGACGTCCTTCACGCTGAGCATCTCGCCGATTGCCACGCGTGCCGGGTTGTAGCGGGTCAGCAGCAGGTGCTGGATGACCGGGCTCTCGCCGCGCTCGGCGCGCCGGGTCTTGCTGGCGAGCAGGCCGAGGATGCGGTCGGAGTCGCGCACCGACGACACCTCCGGATTCACCACCACGACCGCGTGGTCGGCGAAGTACATCGCCAGGTGGGCGCCCTTCTCGATGCCCGCCGGGGAGTCGCAGACGACGTAGTCGAAGCCGTCTTCGGACAGGCCGTCGAGCACCTTCTCTACGCCCTCCAGGGTCAGTGCGTCCTTGTCGCGGGTCTGGCTGGCGGCCAGCACGTACAGGTTGTCGTAACGCTTGTCCTTGATCAGCGACTGCTTCAGCGTGGCTTCGCCGTGCACGACGTTGACGAAGTCGTACACCACGCGCCGCTCGCAGCCCATGATCAGGTCGAGGTTGCGCAGGCCGACGTCGAAGTCGATCACGGCGGTTTTCTTGCCGGCCATGGCCAGGCCGGTGGCGAGGGAGGCACTGGTCGTCGTCTTGCCGACGCCGCCTTTGCCTGAGGTGACAACGATAATCTCAGCAGTCAAGGGCCCATCTCCGCATGATTGTTTTTGTTGTAGGTGGTTACAGCTTGGCGATCAACAGCTTGTCGCCTTCGAGCCAGCATTGCACGGACTGGCCCTCGAGGTCGTCGGGAATCTGTTCGAACACGCGATATTGCCCGGCAATCGCCACCAGCTCGGCACGGAAGTCGGACACGAAGATGCGTGCCTTGCCGTCGCCCTGCGCACCGGCCATGGCGCGGCCGCGCAGGCCGCCATAGATATGGATGTTGCCGTCGGCGATCACTTCGGCGCCGTTGGCGACGGCGCCGGTGATAATCAGGTCGCGGTCGCGGGCGTAGATTTGCTGGCCCGAGCGCACCGAACCGGTATGGTGCAGGGCGCCCTGCATGCTGCCGGGCGGCGGCGCGGAGAGAATCGGCTCGCGCTGCACCGCCGGGGCGGGCTCGGCATGCTGGGCGGGTTCGGCGGCGAGCGGGCTGCCCTGCGCCGGCTCATAGGCGGCTCGGAACTTGGCGATCAGCGGCAGCCCCATGCGCCTGGCCAGCGCCTCGGTCTCGCTGGTGCCGTAGGCCAGGCCCACCGGCAGCATGCCGGCGCTGCGCACGGCTTCGAGCAATGCGTCGACCGCGCCGTCGTCGGGCAGGTCGAGCAGATGGCTCAGGTCCAGCACCACTGCGGCGCGGGCAAACATCTGCGGCGCGGCGCGCACGCGGCGTTCCAGTTCGTCGCACAAGGCCGCAGCGTCGACCCGGCGCACGCGCACGCAGGCAATACCCACCTGGCCGAAGCGCAGGTCACAGGCGTCAGTCATATCTATTTTTGCATTCATGGGCGCCGCTCTCCGGCGAGGCGGCGCGGGGTGGAGTCACGCAGGGAAGGGCGGTCGCGTTCGGCCAGCCACGGCACGCCGGGCAGGCCCCCATGCTCGAGCCAGGTGTCGCGGACGTAGGCGTAGCTGGGCAGGTCGCGGGCCAGCAGGCTGACCTGCGGGCCGTCCTCACCCATGCGTTGCTGGCCGACTTCCTGAAAGCCGTAGGTGCCGTGGAACAACACCACCACGTCGTCGCGCGGCTCCAGGAACACCTCGCAGGTGAGCAGCGGCACGCGCACCTCGGCGTAGCTGTGCACATCGCAGTAGAAGATGCGGCCCAGGCCGTGGCGGCGGTAGGCGTTGGCGATCACGATGCGGTCGATATAGACGAACTGCGGGTAATGCTCGCCAAACCAGCGGTAGTTCGGGCTGTCGTAATCGCCGCCTTCGCGCAGTGCGATCAGGAAGCCGGCCAGGTGGCCGTCGATCTCGGCCACGCGGAAATATTCGGCGTGCTCGTGGAAGTAGCGCAACTGGGTTGAATCGAGGGCGAGGATGGAGCGACCGGCAGCGTTGTTCAGCGCCAGTACGGCATCCAGGTCGTGCTCGCGCACGTCGCGGATGGCAAGGGCCATTCGTTGCTCCGCAATGGTGGATTCGGTACGAGGTCGGGCCGCAGCCTCGCGCAATGGCCCATTATGACATGCGACCGTGGCCCGTACATCTCGCAAGGGCACATGTAAAAGCTTCGTAAAGCCGTGGCCGGGGCATGACTTCTCGCGCATTGCGCGAAACGCCCGCACGGCCAATGATGCAGGGATGCGCTGGCCCTTCTTCAACCATATCCGCCTGCTCCGGTACGCGGGCTTCTTCACCTACCTGTCGGTGGGGACGCCGCTGATCACGAACTGGGCCACCGAGCGGTTGAGCCAGTTGCAGCGGCCGAACTTCTCGTTGTTGCTCTGGACGCTGTGCTATCTGATCTTCGGCCTGATGTACTGGCTGCTGACCAGCAACCTCGGCTCGCGCCGCCACCCGGTGTTGAAGCTGCTCGGACTGACCCTGATGACGGCGGCGGCCGTGGCGGTGGGCTGGTACAGCCACAGCGGTCTGTCGGCGATGCTGATGGTGGTCGCCTCGCTGGTGCTGCCGTGGCTGCTGCCGTTCTGGTTGGCCGCGTTCTGGCTGGTGCTGCAGCACCTGAGCCTGGTGGCGATTTTCGCCACGTTCCCCGAGTACGACCACAGCATCGCGCTGGGTTTCCTGCAGGCCAGCATCTACCTGGGCATTTCGGTGCTGGTGTTCGTGACCTCGACCGTCGCCAGCCAGCAGGCCGAGCAGCGCGAGGTGCAGCGCCGGCTGAACTCCGAACTGCGCGCCACCCGCGCGCTGCTGGCCGAGTCCAGCCGGATCGCCGAGCGCATGCGCATCGCGCGCGACCTGCACGACCTGATCGGCCATCACCTGACTGCGCTGAGCCTCAATCTGGAAGTGGCCAGCCATCTCACCAACGAAGCGGCGGGCGCGCACGTGCGCAAGGCGCAAAGCACGGCCAAGCTGCTGCTGGCCGACGTGCGCGAGGTGGTCAGCGAGCTGCGCCAGGACGATGCGATCGACCTGACCCAGGCGTTGCGCAGCCTCACCGAAGGCGTGCCCGGCCTGAGCGTGCACGTGATCATGCCGCCGCGCTTCAGCGTGGAGGATCCGCGCCGCGCCCAGGTGCTGCTGCGCTGTGCCCAGGAAATCATCACCAATACCGCCAGGCACGCCGGTGCGCGCAACCTGTGGCTGAACTTCGCCTACGCCGGGGAAAACCTGCTCGGCCTGCACGCGCGCGACGACGGTCGCGGCGCCGAGAACGTCGAGCCGGGCAATGGCCTGTCCGGCATGCGCGAGCGGCTGGCCGAATTCGGCGGCAGCGTGACGCTGGATACCGGGCTGAGCCAGGGCTTTGCGCTGACCGTGCGGCTGCCGCTGGGCGAGCACACCGCGCTGGCGCACGCGCCGACGCGGTTTGAGCCGCCGGCACTGAATGTGTCGTAATCTTGGCGGCCCGCGCCGGGTGCAGAAATGCGCCGGCGTCGGCAGCGGCTCCGTTCGCCTACTGCCAGCATCACTTCTTTCAAGTCATGTATGCCCGAGGATCTCCGATGATTTCCGTTTGTCTCGTGGACGACCAGAATCTGGTGCGCCAGGGCGTTCGCTCGCTGCTTGACCTGGCTGGAGATATACGCGTGGTGGCCGAGTGTGCCGACGGTGCGCAGGCCGTGCAGGACATTCCGCGGGTCAAGCCGGACGTGGTGCTGCTGGACCTGCGCATGCCGAACATGAGCGGGCTGGAGGTGCTGCAGGCGCTGTCCGCCCGCAACGAGTTGCCGCCGACCATCATTCTCACCACCTTCGACGACGACCAGCTGGTGCTGCAGGGCCTAAAGGCCGGCGCACGTGGCTATCTGCTGAAGGATGTCTCGCTGGAGCAACTGGTCGAGGCCGTGCGTACCGTGGCCGGCGGCGGCTCGCTGGTGGCGCCGATGGTTACCCAGCGCCTGATGGCCGGGGTGGCGCGGATGCAGAACAATTTCACCAGCCTGGAGCAGCCCGACCCGCTGACCGAGCGCGAGACCGAGATCCTGCGGTTGCTGTCCGGCGGCTACAGCAACAAGGAAATCGCCAATTCGCTGAAGGTGGCCGAGGGCACGGTGAAGAACCACGTCTCCAACATCCTGTCCAAGCTCGGCGTGCGCGACCGCACCCGTGCGGTGCTGAAGGCGCTGGAAATGGGTATCGTCTGAACCGTCCCGCGGGTCGGTCGGGGGTACTCCGGCAGTGTCGTTGCGGGCTCGCGGCAGCCGGTTTTTGGCACCCCGGCGGGGGTTTCGGCAGCGATGGCGTTCCAGCCCGCGAGCAAGTAACATCCGTTGCTTCGGCGTTTGCCGACCCCCTGCCATGGCCCTCGGAATGAACCCGCGCGCGGGCCCGTGCGGACAGTCGGGGCAACACTTATCTAGGTACGGCGTAAAGACGCTTCGGAGAACTCTGGAATGATGCGTGTCTTTGAATTTCTTGTTGCCCTGGTCATCGTTGCGGTCATCGGTGTCCTGGCGGCTGTGGTCATGCCCGGCAGCGGTCATGTGGAACGCCAGCTGGTTATCGGCAAGGACATGCGGCAGGTCTATGACGTGCTCGCCAACTACCGCCGGCTGCCGGACTACTCGGTACTGCGCGCGTACGACCCGCACATCCAGTTCAACTTCTCCGGCAAGTCGTACGGCCCGGGCGCCGAGGTCAGCTGGACCAGCACCGATCCGAAGGTCGGCAACGGCGGCCTGACCGTCGCCAGCGCCACGCCGGAATTCGACAAGATCGACAGCAACACCAAGAGCGCCAGCATCGTCTGGAACCTGGACAACAGCTGGCGCGGCCTGGACAAGCATTTCACGCTGGACATGGAGCGCCAGGGCAGCCGCGGGCAACTGACCCAGGTCACCTGGTCGTATGACGTCTCCTACGGCTGGAACCTGGTCAACCGCTTCGCCAACCTGTACATCCATGGCGATCCCGATTCGTTCATCCAGTTCAGCCTGAACAATCTGCAGAACGTGCTGGCCGGCGTGCCGAACATCGACTACAGCCAGCTGATCCCGAGCATCGAGCAGACCCAGCCGACCCCGGTGCTGCTGGTGTCCACCTCGATCCAGCGCAAGGACGGCATGGAGGCCGTGGAAGACGCCATCGCCAAGGCGAACACCGAAATCCAGGCGGCTGCCAAGAAGCTCGGCGTGCACGTCACCGGTTCGCGCATCCTGATCACCACCAACTACGGCGACCAGACCTACAGCTTCGACGTGGCATTCCCGATCGATTCCAGCACGCTGACCATCAACGGCCAGAGCGAGCAGCTGACCGCGGCTACCCCGCCGGCGCTGGACGCTTCCGGCGCGCCGGCCGAAGCCAGCAGCGCGGCCGCCGCCGCGGACGCCAGCGTCGCCGCCGGCAGCCGCGACCGCTACGGTCGCCTGGTGGTGGACGGCAACGTGCGCGCCACGCTGGCGTTTGGTGGCGCGGCGCTGAAGGGCGTGTGGAACGGCACCTTTGCCGGCGTGCCGCAGACCCGCGACATGCTCAAGGCCTATGCACAGACCCACGGTTACAAGTACGACGACGTGGTCAACCGCGCCTACGACGTGATCGCCACGCCGGAAGTGAAGGACGCCGGCGGCAACATCACCACCTACGCGAAGTACAACGTGTTCCTGCCGATCACCAACGCGCCGGAGCAGACCCCGGAGCAGGAAGCCGGCCTGCAGCCGCCGACGCTCGAAGAAGCGCCGGCCGCGTCGGGTACGGCGCCGGCCCCCGCTCCCGCCGGCAGCGCTGCCGCGCCGGCCGAGGCGGCCAGCGCCGGCGAATAAGCCAGGCACCACCGCGGTACAGCGAAAGGCCCTTCCGTGCGGATGGGCCTTTTTCTTTTCAGGCCGCGGGCCGGCGTCTTGCGGTACATTGCAGGGTGATCCGCGGCGACGGTCGGCGGCTTCGCCCGCGCCCGACGCGACACCCCGCCACAGCCCACGCCGGACATGATCGAGACCGACCAGCTCACCCGATGCTATGGCAACCTGACCGCAGTGGACGCGCTGAGCATTCGCGTCGAGCCCGGCCAGGTGCTTGGCCTGCTCGGCCCCAACGGCGCGGGCAAGTCCACCGCGATGCGGATGATCGCCGGGTTCCTGGTGCCCACCTCGGGCACTGCACGGGTCTGCGGCCACGACGTCGGCCGTGAGCCGCTGAAAGCGAAGCGCGCGCTCGGTTACCTGCCCGAAGGCGCGCCCAGCTACGGCGAGATGACGGTGCGCGAGTTCCTGCAGTTCATCGTGCGCATGCGCGGTTTTCGTGCCGAGGCCGGCTACCGGCACTTCGACGCGGTGGTGCAGCAACTGCAGCTGGAGGAAGTGCTGGGGCTATGCATCGACACGCTGTCGAAGGGCCTGCGCCGGCGCGTCGGGCTGGCCCAGGCGATCCTGCACGATCCGCCGGTGCTGATGCTGGACGAACCCACCGACGGCCTGGACCCGAACCAGAAGCACGCGGTGCGCCAGCTGATCGACATGATGGCGCGCGACCGCACGATCCTGATCTCCACCCATCTGCTGGAAGAAGTGCACGCGCTGTGCAACCGGGTGGTGATCATCGCCCACGGCAAGTTGCTGGCGGATGCCACGCCGGCCGAGCTGGAGGCGCGCTCGCGCTATCACGGCGCGGTGTCGTTCAGTGCGCCGGGCAGCGGCATGTCGCAGGAAATGCTGGGCCGCCTGCCGCAGGTGGCGGCGATCGAGGTCGATCCGCTGGACGGCCGGATCACGGTGTTCCCGAAGCCGGGTGCGCGGATCCTGGAGCCGGTGGAAACGCTGCTGCGCGAACAGGGCCTGGAAGTGTCGGAGATCCAGCTCGAGCGCGGCCGGCTGGACGAGGTGTTCCGGCAGATCACCACCGGTGGCGGCGATGTCGCCGGGGGCCGCGCATGAGTCCGGTCAACGCCGTGATGCGGCGCGAACTGCGCAGCTATTTCGTGACCCCGGTGGCGTACGTGTTCCTGGTGATCTTCCTGGTGCTGGCCGGCATCCTCACGTTCTACGCCGGTGATTTCTACGAGCGCGGCCAGGCCGACCTGCAGCCGTTCTTCACGATGCACCCGTGGCTGTACCTGATCCTGGTGCCGGCCATCACCATGCGCATGTGGGCGGAGGAGGCCAAGGGCGGCACGCTGGAACTGCTGCTGACCCTGCCGCTGACGCTGTGGCAGGCGATGCTGGGGAAGTTCCTCGCGGCGTGGCTGTTCATCGGGCTGGCGCTGGCGCTGACGTTCCCGATCTGGATCACCGTCAACTACCTGGGCTCGCCGGACAACGGCGTGATCCTGGCCGGCTACCTCGGCAGCTGGCTGATGGCCGGCAGCTTCATCGCGATCGGCGCGTGTCTGTCCGCGTTGACCAGCAGCCAGGTGGTGGCGTTCATCCTCACCGCGCTGGTCTGCGTGCTGCTGATCCTGGTCGGCCAGCCGCAGGTGCTGGATTTCTTCTCGGGCACCTTGCCGCGCAAGCTGATCAATGCGGTGGCGCACCTGTCCATGCTGCGGCACTTCGAGGCGATCGCGCGCGGCGTGCTGGACATCCGCGACCTGGTGTACTTCCTGCTGAGCATGGTCGGCTGGCTGATCGCCGGCGTGCTGCTGCTCGACCTGAAACGGACGCGCTGACGCCATGCCCCGCTTGCGCCTGCATCGCCTGTTTACCACTCCGCTGCAACTGACCCGGCGCGGCGTGCTGTACGGCGCGTTGATCCTGCTGGTGCTGCTGTTCGTGCCGCTGATCGTGGCCAGCAGCCGCTGGTTGCACTCCGCGCGAGTCGATCTCACGACCGACAAGCTGTACACGCTGACGCCGGGCACGCTGCATATCGTCGATACGCTGCAGCGGCCGCTGCGGCTGACCCTGTACTTTTCCGAACACGCCACCCGCGACCTGCCGCAGCTGCGCAGCTATGAGCAGCGCGTGCGCGAGATGCTGCAGGAGATGGTGGCGCGCTCGCATGGCCATATCCGGCTGCAGATCGTCGACCCGGTGCCGTACTCCGACGACGAGGCCAGCGCCGAGGGCAATGGCCTGACCGCGGCGAACGGCGGCAGCAACGGCGAGCGGGTGTTCTTCGGCCTGGCCGGCAGCGCGATGTCCGGCAGCCTCGAGAGCGACGGCACGGATGACCGCGTGCCGGAGAAGACGCTGGCGATCACGTTCTTCGACCCGGCCCGCGAAGCCTTCCTCGAATACGACATCGCCAAGCTGCTGTACGAATTGAACCAGGTCAGCAAGCCGCCGATCGGGGTGCTCAGCATGCTGCCGGTCGAAGGCAACCCGATGCTCGGCGAGCAGCCGTGGACGGTGCTGCAGCAGCTCGTCCAGCTGTTCGACGTGCGGATGCTGGATGCGTCGACGCTGCAGAAGGTCGACGACAGCATCAAGGTGCTGTTGTTGATCCATCCCAAGCGGTTGTCTCCCGACGCCCAGTACGCGATCGATCAGTACGTGCTGCGCGGCGGCCACCTGGTGGTGTTCGTCGACCCCGATGCGGAGCTCGACACGTCGCCGTATGCGCCCGACAGCATCACCTTCCCCGACCACGCCTCGGACCTGCCACGGCTGTTCAAGGCCTGGGGGGTGAGGTACGACCCGCACAAGGTGGTGCTGGACCGCGCCCGTGCGCTGCAGATCGAGCTGGCCGGCAACAGCCTGAACCACCCGGCGATGCTCGACCTGGGCGCGCAGGAGCTGAACCGCAACGACGTGGTCACCGCGAGCCTGCAGCGGATCAACGTGTCCACCGCGGGTTATTTCGACCTGGCCGCGGATGCGCACACGCGGCTGGTGCCGCTGCTGCAGAGCAGCGCCGAGGCCGAAGTGGTGCCGACCCAGCGGGTGCTTGATGCGAGCGGCGACCCCAGCGCGCTGCTGCAGGATTACAAGCCGGACAACGCGCACTACGTGCTGGCGGCGCGCCTGCGCGGCACGTTCGAGAGCGCGTTCCCGGAGCGGGCCGGCGTGGCGGGCCACCGGGCGCAGCTCGGCGCCGAATGCCGAGGTGATCCTGGTCGCCGACACCGACCTGCTCAGCGATCGTTTGTGGGTGGAACCGCAGACCATCCTGGGCCAGACCATGATGCGGATCTTCGCCAACAACGGAGATTTCGTCACCAACCTGGTGGACAACCTCAGCGGTTCCTCGGCGTTGCTGTCGATCCGCGGCCGCTCCACCTCGCAGCGGCCGTTCACGCGGGTGCAGGCCCTGCGCAACGTGGCCGACCAGAAATTCCTGCAGAAGGAGCATGAGCTGGAGCAGGAGCTGGCCGATACCCGGCGCCGGCTGGACGAGCTGCAGCCGGCCAAGGGCAGCCACGGCAGTACCGCCACCGCCGAGCAACGCCGCGAGATCGAGCAGTTCCGCCAGCGCCAGCTGGCGATCAACAAGGAACTGCGCGACGTGCAGCACCAGCTCAACGCGGAGATCGACGCGCTCGGCCTGCGCCTGAAGTTCATCGACATCGTGCTGGTGCCGGCGTTGGTGGTGGTGCTCGGCCTGCTGTACGGCTGGCGGCGCACCCGCTACAGCCGCCAGCGCCGCTGAGAGCGCTAAGCCGCCGGATGCAGTGCCCGAGTGGCCGTACGCGGCAGGTCGCGCAGGCTGTGGCAGGTCAAGCCGCGGCTGCCGCATGGCGGCCAGGTGCGCCCCCAGCCGCGAGGAATCGGGGTTTCGGCTCGGCGCAATCTGTCGCAAGCCCGCGGCGCTGCCGCGGCTGACTCTGCCGGCGCGCGGCATTATGCTGGGAGGTCGCCGGTTTCCGCCGGCGCAGACAGAAGTGCCGGTGCAGTGACCGCAACCTTGCTGAAATGGATCGTGCCGTGGGAGTTCTCGTGGGTCTTGCTCGCGTGCTTCGTGTCGGCCAGCGTGCTGTACCTGCGCGGCAGCCGCCGGCTATCGGTCGGTTTCGGCCGCAAGCTGGCGTTCTGGTGCGGCATGGCGATCATCTACCTGTCGCTGCACACGTACCTGGACTATTACGCCGAGCATGAGTTCTTCATGCATCGCATCCAGCAGTTGCTGCTGCACCACATCGCGCCGCTGTTGATCGTCACCGCGTATCCGGCCACGGTATTGCGCGCCGGCCTGCCGCTGGCGTGGCGGGTACGCCTGCTGCGGCCGCTGCAGCGTTCGTGGCCGTGGCGGCTGGTCGGCGGGGTGCTGCTGAATCCCACCGTGGCGACGCTGCTGTTCATCGCCTTCATCCTGGTCTGGCTGATCCCGTCCATGCAGACGCTGGCGATGCTGGACTGGCGCATCTACCGTTTCATGAACTGGAGCATGCTGATCAGCGGCTTCGCCTACTGGTCGCTGGTGCTCGACCACCGGCCGCATCCGCCGGGGCGGATGACTGCCGGACTGCGTGTGCTGTCGCCGGCGATCACGATGACGCCGCAGATCGTCGCCGGCGCGATCGTCACGTTCTCCAAGACCGACCTGTATCCGATCTTCGAGATCTGCGGCCGCGCGTTCACCTTCAACGTGCTGACCGGACAGCTGATCGGCGGTGTGATCATCTGGGTCCCGTCGGCGCTGGTGGAATCCATCGGCGGCCTGATGGCACTGCGCCTGTGGCTGCGGCTGTCGCGCAATGGCCGGCTGCCGCGCAAGCCGCCGCACCGGCCCGCGGCCCGCCGCGCGGCCGTGGTCGATACGGCCGTGCCGGACTGAGCGTTTTCACCGCGGATCAGTGGGCGTGCGGCATCGCGCCGTGGTCCATCTTCGGCATGTCGTGGTCGGCGTGCCCATCGCCAGCGTCCAGCGCGTTCGCCGGGCGTGCGATGAAGTCGGTGGCCAGCGTGCTGCCGTCGCCGAACTGCAGCGTCAGGGTGACGGTGTCGCCGGGTCTCACCGGCGCCTTCGGCTGCATCAGCATCAGGTGGTAACCGGCGGGCGCCAGCTCCGCCTTGCCGTGCGCGGGCACGTTCAGCGCGTCGACCATGCTCATGCGGCTCATGCCGCCTTCGCGCGAACTTTGGTGCAGCATCACTTCGGCGTACACCGTGCTGCTGGCGCCACTCAGGACGACAGGCTGGTCGCCGTGGTTTTCCAGCGTGACATAGGCGCCGGCCGGCAGCGTGCCGGGCAGCACGCGGAGCCAAGCGTGGCTGGCGCGGACGTGGTCGGCATCGGCGGCGTGGACACCGCCGGCCAGCAACAGGCCGGCCAGCAGCAAGGACAGGGTGGGTGACTTCATGGGGTGGCTCCGGTGTCGAGCAGCAGGTGCAGGTCGTGTACCAGGTCGTCCTGCGAGGCGGACGGCGTGGCCAGCACGCGGGCGCGGCCGGCGCGGTCGAACACGTAGATCGCCGAGCTGTGGCTGACTTCGTAGGCCCCGTCGGCCGAGCTGGGTTCGCGGGTGAAGGCGGAGCGATAGCGCTTGCTCAAGGCTTCGACGCTGCGCGCATCGCCGACCAGGCCTACGGCCCGCTTGTCGAACGCGTTGACGTAGGCGTGCATGATCGCCGGGGTGTCGCGTGCCGGGTCGACGCTGACGAACAGGATGCGTGCATCGTCGGCCAGCGGCCCCAGCCGCTGCATCACCACGTGCAACTGCGCCAGGGTCAGCGGGCACACGTCGGGGCAGTGGGTGTAGCCGAAGTACAGCACCGCCACCTTGCCGCGATAGTCGGCGCCAGTGACCGCCTTGCCGTTGTCGTCGGTGAGCTTGAAATCGAGGTCGGGCATGTGCCCGCTGATGTTGGTCAGGCGGAACGGCAGCGGTTCGCCGCGATGGCAGCCGCCCAGCAGCAGGCCGGCGCCAAGCAGCAGGAACAGCAGCACGGCGGGACGCAGCCGGTGGCGGGGCTTCATGCGAGAATCCTGGGTATTCATCCGGTCAAGCATACGACACCGGCCGCGTTGCCGGGTTTGCCGGTCCAGGGGATATGAACCCGATGCGACAACCTGTCAGTACCTGCGTCGCCCTGCTGGCCGGCATTGCCGGCGCCAGTGCAGTGTTGCTGGGCGCGTTCGGTGCGCATGCGCTGCGCGGCTCGCTCGACGTCCGCGGCGCCGGGCTGTGGCAAACGGCGGTGAACTACCACGTATGGCATGCGCTGGCGCTGACCGTGGCGGCCGGACTCGGGCGCGGCCGCAGCGGATGGCTCGCCATGACGGCGTTCGCCGTCGGCATCGTACTGTTCAGTGGCAGCCTGTACGCGCTGGCGCTGGGTGCACCGCGCTGGGTCGGGGTCATCACGCCGTTTGGCGGGCTCGCCTTCGTCTTCGGCTGGCTGGCGCTGGGGTGGACGTTGCGCGCGCGTAACGAATAGTACTTGCGGGCGTCATCCCTCGGTCATGCCCGGTTGCGATGGTGCCCGGCATGAACACGCCGCTCGCCTTCTTCCGCTGCTCGCCGGTGGCGTGGTCGCCCGGCCGCCCCTCCCGCGGCCTGCCGGTCATCGTGTTGCTCGTGGTGCTGTCAGCTTGCCTGTTGTGGTCGTGGTGGCCGACCGCCGATCGTGCGACAGAGCAGCCTTCGACCCGGCAGCTGGTGCACTGGCAGGATGCCGGGCATGACTGGCTGCTGGTGATCGATCCGGCGACCCGCGAGTTGGTGGTCTATGACGCCGTCGACGGCCGTCCGCTGGAGCGGCTCGGCGTGGACGACGGCTTGCCGGAGGTGCAGTCGATCGCGCGGCAGGGGTCGTGGCTGCTGGTGACGGGGCGGCAGGAGTCGAGGATGCGCCGGCTCAAGTTGCCGGAATTGCGGGTGGTCGCCGTCGACGGTGGCTGAGCGGATCAGTGGCCGCCGGCCAGCGGCAAGGCTACGTGCAACACCAGGTCGGCGCAGAAGTGCGCCAGCATCGCGTGCTCCAGGCCGCACTTCCAGAACAGCCCGCCGAACACGACGGCGGCGACGGCATTCAGCAGCACGATGCGGGCGATCAGCAGCGGCGTGTCGGCGATCCCGGCGGCGATCGCTGCCGGCAGGTGGCCAGCGCCGAACAGCAGGGCAGCCAGTGCGATTGCCAGCACGAACATCCATGGCCGGGTCACGCGCCGATTGCAGCGCGCCAACAGCCATACCAGCGCGCTGACCAGCAGCAGCCGGGCCTGCACTTCCTCCACGATGCCGCCGTAGAACGAGGCCAGCGCGCCGCGCCAGGCCCATCCGGCAGCGGTACCAGCGTGTTCCGCGGCAGGTTGCGGCCCGAGCAGCGACAGCCCGGCGACCAGCGCAGCCGCCAGCACGCCGAGCACGGCGGCCAGCCACCAGCGCGAACGCCGTGCCGGCTCACGCCGGCGCCGGTACACCCAGGCGCGCAGCCATGGCGCGTCCAGGCCATACGGCGCGCCCAGATACAGCCCGAGCCAGCCGAGCACCCAGCACAGCAGCCCGGCTTGCACCGCCTGCGCCAATGCGATGGCCGGCAGCGGCAATGGCAAGGCAGCGAACCTCTGCGGCAGCAGCGCCACCAGATACGGCATCACCGCCAGCGTCGCCAGCATGCCGGCGACGCCGAGCAGCATGGCAAGCTTCAGGTGCGGGCCCGGGACCGGCGGGGCAGGCGGTGTGGCGCGCATGTCCACCGCGGCGCTCAACGCGGTCGCTTGAGGTACAGGGTCACTGCGCGCATCGGGCCGTAGCTCAGCGCGTTGACCAGTTCCCAGCCCTGCATGCCCTCTTTGTTGAGCACGGTAGTGACGTCGTGGTCGTCCGGTGTCTCGGTGATTTTGAACATGCCCGCCCGTTTCACCGTGAGTACCTTGTATTCCCAGCTTGCAGTCATGTGCCTGATTTCCTCGATGGTGGATCAATCCGCGTCGTCGTCGGCGACGGGATCGCTCTTGCCCGGCTTCAGTCGCCCAGCCTTGCGCAACGCCTCGCGCAGCACGTACTCGATCTGTGCGTTGACGCTGCGCAACTCGTCGTCCGACCAGCGTTGCATCGCCTCCAGCACGGCGGCGCTGATACGCAGCGGATAGGCTTTTTTTTCGGCAGCCATGCCGACTCAGTGCCGCATGCGTCCACGCCTTGCGGCATGGCTCGCGATGAACACGGCCGGGAGGCTGGCGATCAGGCTTTCCATGTTCTTAGTACAGCGTGCCGGTGTTCAGCACCGGCTGGGTACCACGTTCGCCGCACAGCACCACCAGCAGGTTGCTGACCATCGCCGCCTTGCGTTCCTCGTCCAGGTTCACCACGCCGCGCTGGCTGAGCTGGTCCAGCGCCATCTCGACCATGCTCACCGCGCCCTCGACGATCTTCGTGCGGGCGGCGATGATCGCGCCGGCCTGCTGCCGCTGCAGCATCGCCTGGGCGATTTCCTGGGCGTAGGCGAGGTGGCTGATGCGCGCCTCGACCACCTGCACGCCGGCCTTGCCGAGGCGCGTCTGGATCTCGTCGCGCAGATGCGAGTTGATCACGTCGCCGTGGCTGCGCAGCGACGGCTTGCCGTCGTCATGGGCGTCGTACGGATAGCTCTGCGCCATCTGCCGCAACGCCGATTCGCTCTGGATGTGCACGTAGTTCTCGTAGTCGTCCACGCAGAACACCGCTTCGGCCGTATCCAGCACCTGCCACACCACCACCGCGCCGATCTCGATCGGGTTGCCGTCGCTGTCGTTGACCTTCAGCTTGCCGCTCTCGAAGTTGCGCACGCGCAGCGAGATGCGCCGGCGGCTGTAGAACGGGTTGGTCCAGCGCAGGCCCTCCTTGCGCACGGTGCCGGTGTACTTGCCGAACAATTGCAGCACCTGGCCCTCATTCGGCGCGACCTGGAAAAAGCCCTTGAGCAGGAAGCCGTCGATGGCAAGAACAATCGCGCCTGTGATCGCCGAAGTCGCCGGCTGCCCATGGGCAGCGGACAGGACCAGTGTCACGCCGATCGCGGCCAGCACGATGCACAGCCCGATGAAAGGAATGCCGGCGACGGAAAAGCCATTGCTTTCATTCATGAGTCATCTCCCCTATGGTGGCGAGATTAGATATCAAATTGATATCATATGCAAGTCGGCCGGGGAGCGCCACTGGGCCGGCCGCGCAGCCGGCCGCATACAATGCCGTTTTTCGGTACCGGAGAACCTCATGAAGCCATTCGGCACGCCACATTCCGACCGTGCCCTGCGCGTCCTGCTGCTCGGTGCCGGCGAACTGGGCAAGGAGGTCGCGATCGAGTTGCAGCGCTACGCGGTCGAAGTGATCGCGGTGGATCGCTACGCGAACGCGCCGGCGATGCAGGTCGCCCACCGTAGCCATGTGATCGACATGCTGAACGGCAAGGCACTGCGCGCGGTTATCGAGCAGGAAAAGCCCGACCTGGTGGTGCCGGAGATCGAGGCGATCCATACGCCGACCCTGATCGCGCTGGAGAAGGAAGGGCAGCGGGTGATCCCGACCGCCCGCGCGGCGTGGCTGACGATGGATCGCGAAGGCATCCGCAAGCTGGCGGCCGAGGAATTGAAATTGCCGACCTCGCCGTATCGCTTCTGCGACGACGAAGAGGACTACCGCGAAGCGGTCGCCGCGATCGGCTACCCGTTCGTGATCAAGCCGGTGATGAGTTCTTCCGGCAAGGGGCAGAGCGTGGTGCGCGGCGCCGACGAGTTGCAGCACGCGTGGAATTACGCGCAGTCCGGTGGGCGCGCCGGCAAGGGCCGGGTGATCGTCGAGGGTTTCGTCGATTTCGACTACGAGATCACCCTGCTCACGGTGCGGCACACCGATGGCGTCAGCTTCTGCGCGCCGATCGGTCACCGCCAGGAGGATGGCGACTATCGCGAATCGTGGCAGCCCCAGCCGATGAGCGATGCCGCGCTGGCCGAGGCGCAACGCCAGGCCGCCGCGGTCACCGGCGCGCTGGGCGGCTGGGGCGTGTTCGGCGTGGAGTTTTTCGTCAAGGGCGATCGGGTGATTTTTTCCGAGGTCAGCCCGCGCCCGCACGATACCGGCCTGGTCACGCTGATCTCGCAGGAGTTGTCCGAGTTCGCGCTGCACGCGCGGGCGATCCTCGGTCTGCCGATTCCGATGATCCACCAGTACGGGCCGTCGGCCTCGTGCGCGGTGCTGGTCGAGGGCGACGGCGCGGGGCCGCGCTACCACGGTGTCGCCGCGGCATTGGCCGAACGCGATACGCAACTGCGTATCTTCGGCAAGCCCACGGTGAAGGGCCGCCGGCGCATGGCGGTTACGCTGGCGCGCGCGGAGTCGCTCGAAGCGGCGGTGGGCAAGGCGGTGCGCGCAGCCGGGCATCTGCGCGTCGAGTTGTGAGCGCAGGCGCCAATCTGGCTCGATGCGATAGGCTTGCGAGACGAGGCTGCAGGCACGGCAGGCGGTCTGTCATGGCCGCTGACTGATAAAAGGTGACAGGATGGAATCGACGGGATTTGCGCACTGGCTGGTCGTGATGGTCGAACTGTTCACGGCCTTGGCCCTGCTGCTGCTGGCACTGGCGGTCATGGTGCTGCTGGTGACCTGGGTGGTCGATCGCAACCAGACCGGCAACGCGGTGCTGCGCAACTTCCCGGTCATCGGCCACTTCCGCTACTGGTTCCTGCATCTGGGCGAGTTCTTCCGCCAGTACCTGTATTCCAGCGACCGCGAGGAGATGCCGTTCAACCGGGCGCAGCGCACCTGGGTGTACCGCGCCGCGAAGAACGTCGACAACACCAACGCGTTCGGCTCCAGCCGCGACCTGCGCGCCGAGGGCGTGCCGTTCTTCGTCAACGCGCCGTTTCCCGACCTGGGCGTGGACCACGTCGAGCCGGTGCCGGTGACGATCGGCCCGTACGCGCGCGAGCCGTACAGCCACGCAGCGTTCTTCAATATTTCGGCGATGAGTTTCGGCGCGCTGTCGGCGCCGGCGGTGCGTGCGCTGTCGCGCGGCGCGGCCAAGGCCGGGATCTGGATGGATACCGGCGAGGGCGGCCTGGCGCCGTATCACCTCGAAGGCGGCTGCGACATCATCTTCGAGATCGGCACCGCCAAGTACGGCGTGCGCACGCCCGACGGCAAGCTCGACGACGACAAGCTGCTGGCGATCTGCGCGCACCCGCAGGTGAAGATGGTCAGCATCAAGCTGGGCCAGGGCGCCAAGCCGGGCATGGGCGGCCTGTTGCCCGGCGCCAAGGTCACCGCCGAGATCGCCGCGATCCGCGGCATCCCGGTCGGCGAGGATTCGCAGAGCCCGAACCGCCATCTCGACATCGGCAACGTCTCGCAACTGATGGACAGCATCGCGCACATCCGCGAACTCACCGGCAAGCCGGTCGGTTTCAAGGCGGTGTTCGGCGGGGTGGAGTGGATCGGCGAGCTGTGCGATGAAGTGCACCGGCGCGGCATCGAGAGCGCGCCGGATTTCATCATCGTCGACGGTTCCGAAGGCGGCACCGGCGCGGCGCCGCAGACCCTGATGGAAGGCGTCGGCCTGCCGTTGCACGAAGCGCTGCCGGCGCTGCTCGACATGCTGATCGTCAAGGGCCTGCGCGAGCGCATCAAGGTGGTCTGCTCGGGCAAGTGCATCACCGCCTACGACGTGGCGTGGGCGCTGTCGATCGGCGCGGACTTCGTCAACTCCGCGCGCGGCTTCATGCTGGCGCTGGGCTGCATCCAGTCGCTGCAGTGCAACCGCAACACCTGTCCCACCGGCATCACCACGCAGAACCCGAAGCTGCAGCGCGGCCTGGTGGTCAGCGACAAGAGCGAGCGGGTATTCCATTACGCGAAGAACGTGATGCACGAAGTCGGCATCATCGCGCACAGCTGCGGCGTCAGCGAACCGCGCCAGCTCAACCGCGGGCATTGCCGCGTGGTGGGTGATGACGGTTTGTCGATCCCGCTGGAGAAGCTGTTTCCGTATCCGCAAGCGCCGGGGTCAGTGCAGAAAAGTCCCGTAGGGCGGGCAGTGCCCGCCGTTAGGTTTCTCGTGCAGCGGCGGGCAGTGCCCGCCCTACGGCATTGCGACCCAGCCCTCGCCCGTGCGTATCTGCAGCGGCCTGAAGCGCCGCTTGTAATCCATCTTCGGGTGGCCGTCGATCCAGAAGCCCAGGTACAGCCATGGCATGCCGCGGCGGCGGGCCAGCGCCAGCTGCTGCAGGATCGCGTAGGTGCCGAGGCTGCGCGCGGTTTCGTCCGGATCGTAGAACGTGTAGACCGCCGAGGCCCCGTTGAGGCAGACGTCGGTGACCGCCACGGCGAACAGGCGTTCACCCAGGCGCAGTTCCATGAACAAGGTGGGACTCCACGGCGCGGTGAGGAAGCGGCGGAAATCGCTGGCCTCCGCGTCGTCCATGCCGCCGCCGGCGTGGCGGCTCTGCAGGTAGCGCTCGTACAGCGCGTGACGTTCGCGGTTGTAACCGGGGATCGACTCGCTGACGGTGAGGTCGGCGTTGCGCTTCAGGCAGCGGCGCTGGGCACGGTCCGGCTGGAAGTTCGCCACGTCGATGCGGCACGGCGTGCAGGCATGGCATTGCGCGCAGTTCGGGAAGTACAGATGGCCGCCGGCGCGGCGGAAGCCGCGCTCCAGCGCCGGGCCGTACAACTGGTCGAGGTTTGGCGCGGCCGGATCGAGCACCAGGTTCTGCGCCGTGCGATCGGCGTAGTAGCCGCACGCATGGGGCAGCGTCTGGAACAGGCGGACTTGGTCGGAGCGGCGCATCCGCCGATTCTATGCCGCCCATGCGGCGCTGCATCCTGCGGCTCAGCCCACGCGCAGGAAGCGCAGCATCACCACAGCGAAGCACCGCCAGCACCGCCAGAAGCACGATGCGGCGCACGCGGGTCACCGTGTGCGCGCGCCGGTCGGCCGGGGTGGGGTTGCGCGCGGCGGCCAGCTCTTCGCCGTGGCGAATCACTGGCTCGATGCCCAGGTCGCGCAGCAGTTTGCGTGCCTTGGCGTAGTCGTCGGCGTGGGTGATCCACACCTGCGCCCAGCTGCCGCGATTGTCCTGGCGCTGCGCAGTAGCTGAAACGCTGCCAGGTCGGCCGGTTGTAGTTGGAACGATTGGCCACGGTAGCCTCGATGCCGTGTTCGGCCATCAGGGCGACCACGATGTCGATGTTTTCCTGGCGGGGTGAGGTATAGATCTGGCGCATATGCGCAGTTTACGCGATCGGGCGTGCGCAGGCTTAGTCGCTGCGCACGCGGATCAGGCCTTCCTGCGCGGTGGAGGCGACCAGCCGGCCGTCGCGGCTGAAGATCTGCCCGCGCGCCAGGCCGCGGCCACCCTGCGCGGTGGGGCTGTCGAACGAATACAGCAGCCACTCGTCGACGCGGAACGGGCGATGGAACCACAGCGCGTGGTCGAGGCTGGCCATCTGCACGTTGTGGGTCAGGTAGCGAGATGCCGTGCGGCAGCGTGGCCGTGCCGATCAGGTGGAAGTCCGAGGCATAGGCCAGCAGCGCGCGATGCAGGATCGCGCGAGTCGTCGATCGGCGAGGTCAGCCGGAACCAGATGTGCTGGATCGGCGGGCGCTTGGCCGGGTTGCAGCTCGTCGCGCGGCCACACCTGGCGGAACTCGAACGGGCCGTCGATGCCGCAGCCAGCGCTGCAGCTTCACCGGCAGTCGCGCCAGCTCGTCCGGCGGCAGCGGATGCAGCGGCTCGATGTCCTCCGGCGCCGGCACTTCGGGCATGCTGGTCTGGTGTTCGACGCCGTGCTCGGGCACCTGGAACGAGATCGAGCCGTTCAGGATCGGCTGGCCGTGCTGGATCGCCACCACCCGCCGCGACGGAGAAGCGTGCCGCCGTCGCGGGTGCGCTCCACGCTGTAGACGATCGGCGCGTCGATGTCGCCGGCGCGCAGGAAGTAGGCGTGCAGCGAATGCGCCTCGCGCGCCGGGTCGACGGTCTGCTGCGCCGCCGCCAGCGCCTGCCCCAGCACCTGGCCGCCGAACACGAAGCGCGTGCCGATGTCGCGGCTCTGGCCGCGGAACAGGTTGTCCTCCAGCCGTTCGAGCTGCAGCAGTTCGACCAGTTCGGTGACGTGGTGGTGGCGACATGGCATGCGGGCGGCTCGTGCGATGGCGAAGCCGCGATTATAGACCGGCCGCTGCGTCGCCGAATCTAGGGCGCGGCGATCCGCTACCAGCCCGCTGCCGTCGAGCACCTCGGCCCACGGGAACAGCGGGCCGGGATCGAGCTTGCGACGGACTTCCAGCGCAGGCGTCGTCGCTGGCCGGCATCAGCGCGGTATCCAGATCCTCATGCCCGGCGATCTGGCGCAGGTTCGGGAACTCGCGGCGCAGCCGGGCCAGCAGCGCGCGCAGGGCGGCGATCTGGGCCTGCGGTGTACGGCTCGGTCATCTGCTGGTGGCGCGAGTCCCACCAGTGCGGGTAGCGGCCCAGGTTGACCAGCTCGATGCCGATCGAGTTCGGGTTGTGGCCGCGCACGTGGTTCGCGACGCGGGTGCCGGGCACGTAGCGGTAGCACCGCACCATCGCGATCGATGTAGTAGTGGCCGCTGTTGCCGGCGCCGCTGGCGTGCAGCACCCGCTCGCCGTACTCGCGCGCCATCGCCAGGTCGGGCAGTTCGGTGCAGTGGATCACCACCAGCTCGACCGCCCCGGCCGTGCGCTCGGGCAGCAAGTCGACGTAGGGCAGCGGCTGGTCGCGGATGGTCAGGGTCATCGGCGAAGTCTCGCATGCGGCGGGCGGGGGCGGAAACGCCGCCTGTTACCATGCACGCCTTGTTCCCGCAGCTTTCACGGAGACGCGCCATGCGCGGCCAGATCATTCTTTCGCACGGCTCGGACTCCAGTCCGGACGCCACCAAGGTCAGCGCGCTGGCCGCGCTGGCCGAATCGCTGGGCTGGCGCACGCAGCGCCCGGACTACCGCAACGACGACGCGCGCGGCCACGCCGGTTCGGTGGCGCCGCGGATCGCCCGCCTGCGCGCCACCATCGAGGCGCTGGATGCGCCGCCGCTGCTGGTCGGCTCCAGCATGGGCGCGTTCGTGTCCGGCCTGGTCTCGCTGGATGTGCCGGTGGCCGGCCTGTTGCTGCTGGCCACGCCCAGCGGGATCCCCGGCTATGCGCGCAAGTTCGACCTGCGTCGAGGGCGTGCCGACGCTGCTGGTCCACGGCTGGCGCGACGACGATCTGCCCGCTGGCGGGCGTGCACGCGTTCGCCGCCCGGCGCCGGCTGCCGCTGCTGGTGCTGGACGACGACCATCGGCTGGGCGCCAGCATGGACATGATCGCCGCGCAGTTCCGGCTGTTGCTGGACCAGCTGGCGGGCAGCGCATGAGTCCGCTTTCATCAGGCGTGTTCTTCGCCACCTGCCCGAAAGGCCTGGAATACCTGCTGCGCGACGAACTGATCGCGCTCGGCGCCAGCGACGTGCGCGAGGCGCTGGCCGGCGCGCACTTCTCCGGCACGCTGGAAACCGCCTACAAGGCCTGCCTGTGGTCGCGCCTGGCCAGCCGCATCCTGCTGCCGCTGGCCGAGTTCGACGCGGCCGACGACGATGCGCTGTACCGCGGCGTGCAGGCGATCGACTGGAGCCAGCACCTGGCCGCGCACGCCACCTTCGCGGTGGATGCGGGCACCGCGATGAGCAAGCTGACCCACAGCCAGTTCATCGGCCTGCGGGTGAAGGATGCCGTGGTCGACCAGTTCCGCCAGCGCGACGGTTCGCGCCCCGGCATCGACACCGACGAGCCGGACATCCGCATCAACGTGCGCGTGCGCCGCGACCGCGCCACCTTGTCGCTGGACCTGGCCGGCTCGCCGCTGCACCGGCGCGGCTGGCGCGAGGAGCAGGGCGAGGCGCCGCTGAAGGAAAACCTCGCCGCCGCGATGCTGCTGCGCGCGCGCTGGCCGGAGGTCTACGCCGCCGGCGGCGCGTTGCTCGACCCGATGTGCGGCTCCGGCACGCTGCTGATCGAAGGCGCGCTGATGGCGGCCGACGTGGCGCCTGGCCTGCGCCGCGAGTACTTCGGCTTCCTCGGCTGGCAGCAGCACGACATCGCGTTGTGGCGCGGCCTGCTGGACGAGGCGAGGCAGCGCGCCGAAACCGGCTTGCGCGGCCTGCGCAGCGTGTTCTTCGGCAGCGATGCCGACCCGCGCATGGTGCAGACGGCCAAACGCAATGCGCAGCAGGCGGGCGTGGCCGGCTTCTTCACCCTGGACAGGCAGGACGTCACCCACGCGGCGCCGCCGCCGGGCGTCGACTACGGCCTGGTCATCACCAATCCGCCGTACGGCGAGCGGCTTGGCGATCGCGCCGAGATGCCGAAGCTGTATCGCGCGCTGGGCGACGCCTTGCGCCACCGCTTCAGCGGCTGGCGCGCCGCCGTGCTGGCCGGCGACGTGGAGCTTGGACGCGCCATGCAACTGCACGCGGACAAGCGCTACGCGCTGTACAACGGTGCGCTGGAAACCGTGCTGCTGACGTTCGACCTGAAGCCGCGCGACGAGAAGCCACGCGAGCCGAAACCGCTTGTCGGTCGGCGCGCAGATGCTCAAGAACCGGCTGGAGAAGAACGTCAAGCATCTGCGCAAGCGGCTGGCCCGCGAAAGCATCCACTGCTGGCGCGCCTACGACCAGGACCTGCCCGAATACGCCGCGGCGATCGACGTCTACGGCGACACCGGCGGCGACGACCACCTGCACATCCAGGAATATCGCGCGCCGGCCGACGTGCCGCCAGACGTGGCGCGGCTGCGCCTGCGCGAGATCGCGCGGGTGGCCGGCGAAGTGTTCGGCGTGCCGCGCGAGCGCATCGCGATCAAGACCCGCGAGCGCGGCAAGGGCGGCTCCAAGTACGGCCAGCTCGACCAGCGCAACGAATTCATCGAGGTGGACGAGGATGGGCTGAAATTCCTGGTCAACCTCACCGACTACCTCGACACCGGTCTGTTCCTCGACCACCGGCTGGTGCGCGCGAAAGTGCGCGAGCTGGCTGACGGCAAGTGTTTCCTCAACCTGTTCGCCTATACCGCCACCGCCAGCGTGCATGCGGCGGCCGGTGGCGCGCTGGAAACCACCAGCGTGGACCTTTCGGCGACCTACCTGGAATGGGCCTCGCGCAACCTCGCACTGAACGGATTCACGGGTGTCGACCACCGGCTTATGCAGTTCGATGCGCTGGAATTCCTGCAGCGCGACCGCGGTCATTACGGTTTGATCTTCGTCGACCCGCCGACGTTCTCGAACTCCAAGCGCGCCGAGGATTTCGACGTGCAGCGCGACCACGTGAAACTGCTCGAAGCCTGCAACGAGCGGCTGACCCGCGACGGCGTGATCGTGTTCTCCAACAATTTCCGTCGCTTCAAGCTGGACCGCGAGGCACTGGAGCAGCACTTCGAAATCGAGGACTGGAGCGCGCCCAGCATCCCGTTCGACTTCGCCCGCCGGGCCGATATCCACGGCTGCTGGCTGCTTCGCCGGCGCAAGGCCGATCCAGGCATCAGCCCCTGGGATACGGCCCGCATTAAAAAGTGAACTCTTCAGTGCACATTAAGCGTGATCCGACGAAGATCTGGTCCGTACTCCGGAGAACAATCATGACCCAGCGTTTTGGTGGTGCAGGCAAGTTGGCGATTCTCGCCTTGGCTGTGGCGGCAACCGTTGCGGTGCCGCTGAGCGCATCGGCGCGTGGCTGGGGCGGCCATGGCGGCGGTTATCGCGGTGGCTATCACGGCGCTTATTACGGCGGCTATCGCGGTGGCCACGGTGGCGGCTACTGGAGCGGCGGCCGCTGGATCGCCGGCGCCATCGTCACCGGTGCGGTGATCGGCCTGGTCGACAGCGCGCTGCGCCCGGCGCCGGTGTACTACGGCGGACCGGTCTACAGCCAGCCGCGCACGGTGATCTACGAAGATGCGCCGGTGGTGCGCCGTCGCGTGGTCGAGACCCGCACGGTGGTGTACGACGACCCCTACCAGACGCGCTACATTCGCGATGATGGCTACGGTTACGACGACCATTGAGGCGAGCCGTCAGGCCATCACATCCTGAATACGAAGAGCCCGGCTTGACCGGGCCCTTCTGTTTCTGGCGCAGCCGCTGGGACACCCGTTCAATGGGCGGGCATGGTCGTCGGTTGTTCCGCACCGTTGCCATGGCGCTGGGCGCGGGCGCTGAGCTGATCGAAGCGGGGCTTGTCGATCTTGCTGACCGACTCGATCGCGCACGGCGGCTGGTAACGTGAATGCACGGTCTCGCCCACCTCGCCGCAGATACGGCCGCGGTTGACGACGGCATTGGACGGGTTGGCCCGGAAGATCAGCCCGGGCGGAGGGGTGCCCAGCCGGGGGCAGGCGCTCTGCAGCGTCACCAGGTAACGCTTCGGGCCGGTACGCACGATGGCAGTGCGGTCGTCGACGATGTGCCACTCGTTGATCTGGGTAGTGTCGATGCAGTCGCCCGCAGGCAGTGGTGAGCGGGCAGGCGCGCTCTCGGCCGCATGCGCGGCACCGACGCCGGCGACAAGGGCGAACAGCAGGGTGGGGAGGATCGTTTTCATCGGCGTTACCTCGTCTGTGTCGGGTAATACGCATACCGTGATCCAGTCACGGAGGGCTGCCTGCCGGCCAGCGCTGGCGCAGGCAAGGAGAGGTCGTTGCAAAGTATCTGCCATCTTCATATCACGAGAAGTGAACGGTTGGCGCGGCATGCTGGCCGACATGCGTTTGAACGATAAGGCCCTCGACACCTCACGCCACACGGCCGCATGGCCGGCCGTGGTCAGGGAGCTGCGGTGACGACCCGGCACTCGTCCGCACCCGCAGGCATCACCGCCCGATTCCTGCAGGTGCGGCGGCGTACGCTCGAACTCTGTGCCGGCCTCAGCGCCGAGGATCTGCAACTGCAGTCGATGCCCGACGCCAGTCCCGGCAAATGGCATCTGGCACACACCAGCTGGTTCTTCGAGCAATTCGTGCTGGGGCGCAACCCGGCGTACCGGCCACGCGATCCGGCCTGGCATTACCTGTTCAATTCCTACTACCAGTCGGTCGGGCCGATGCATGCGCGGCCGCAGCGTGGGCTGTTGTCGCGGCCGTCGCTGGACGCGGTGCGTGGCTACCGGCACTACATCGACGACGCGGTGGGCGAGCTGCTCGGCCGCGATGACGATGCGGAGCTTCTCGATCTGGTCGAGCTGGGCCTGCAGCACGAACAGCAGCACCAGGAGCTGCTGCTGACCGACATCAAGCACGCGTTCTGGTGCAATCCGCTATGGCCGGCATATCGCGCGCCGATCGCCGCGTCGACGGATACGAAGGCGCTTCCGTTGCGTTTCGTCGAGGGCCGCGATGGCATCGTCGAGATCGGCCATCGCGGCGAGGGCTTCGCGTTCGACAACGAGACGCCGCGCCATCGCACCCTGCTGCAACCGCATGCGCTGGCGAACCGGCCGGTGACCAATGCCGAGTACCTCGCGTTCGTGCGCGAAGGCGGCTACCGCGAACCCGGGTTGTGGTTGTCCGACGGCTGGGCCACGGTGCAGCGCGAGGGCTGGAAGCATCCGATCTACTGGCAGGATGACTTGGCCAGCGAGTTCACCATGGCCGGCGTGCGCGCACTCGATCCGCACGAGCCGGTGTGCCATCTCAGCTATTTCGAGGCCGAGGCGTTCGCGCGCTGGGCCGGTGCGCGGCTGCCCACCGAGGCCGAGTGGGAGTCGGCGGCGCAGGGCGTCGCGATCGACGGCAACCTGCAGGACCTGCAGCGCTTCCAGCCGCGTGCGGCACATGGCGACGCCGACCTGCTGCAGCTGTACGGCGACGTGTGGGAGTGGACCGCGTCGCCCTACGTCAGCTATCCGGGCTTCCGCCCGCTGCCCGGCTCGCTGAGCGAATACAACGGCAAATTCATGTGCGGGCAATGGGTGTTGCGCGGCGGTTCCTGCGTCACCCCGCGCGATCACATCCGCGCCACGTACCGCAATTTCTTTCCACCCCAGGCCCGCTGGCAGTTCGCCGGGCTACGACTGGGACAGGACCGATGAGCAGTGTGCAACCCTTTGGCGTCGGCGACGACGACCGCCGCCCGCCGTCTAGCGATCTTCTGGAAGTCGTCCAGCGCGGCCTCGGCGCGAAGCCAAAGCGGCTGCCGTCGTGGCTGTTTTACGACGACCGCGGGTCGGCCTTGTTCGAACAGATCTGCGCGCAGCCGGAGTACTACCTCACGCGCTGCGAGATTGCGCTGATGGACGCGCATGCAGCCGGCATCGCCGATGAGCTGGGCAGCGGCGTGCGGCTGGTCGAATATGGCAGCGGCCATGCGATCAAGACCCGCATGCTGCTCGAACACCTGCACGCGCCGGTGGCCTACGTGCCGGTGGAGATCTCGCCGGAGCCATTGCGGCAAAGCGTGGAAAGGCTGGCGGCGGAGTTCCCGCAGCTGCCGCTGCAGCCGCTGTGCGCGGACTTCAGCAGGCCGCTGCGGCTGCCGATCCCGCCGCGCGCACCGCGGCGCACCGTGCTGTACTTCCCCGGCTCCACCATCGGCAATTTCGAGAGCCGTGAAGCGGCCATGCTGCTGCGCAAGATGCGCAACGAGATGGGCGACGCCGGCGGCATCCTGATCGGGGTGGACCTGAAGAAGGACCCGGCGCTGATCGAGGCGGCCTACAACGACCGCGCGGGCATCACCGCCGAGTTCACCCTGAACATGCTGGCGCGGCTGAATCGCGAGATCGGCAGCCATTTCGAGCTGTCGGCGTTCGCCCATCGCGCGCACTACAACCCGATGGCCGGGCGCATCGAGACGCACATCGTCAGTCGGCGCGAGCAGCAGGTGAAGGTGGGCCGGGTGAACGTGGCATTCCGCGCCGACGAGGCGATCCAGGTCGAATACAGCTGCAAGTATTCGCTGGAGGATTTCGCCGCGCTGGCCGCCCGTGCCGGGCTGGCCGTTCAGCGCGTATGGACCGATCCACAGGGGATGTTCAGCGTGCAATACCTGGTGCGCGCCGGTACGCCGGCGCGCTGAGTGCAGGGCAGGCGCCGGCCCGGGGCGCTGCGCCCCGCCGCCGGCTGCTGATTCACTTCACGCCGTACAACGCCTTCACGTCGCCGGTCAATGCGGCCTGGCTGTCGGCGCGCGAGTAGAACATGTGGCCGCCGGGATAGTTCTTCACCTGCACGCGGGTTGCGTCACCCATTGCCGGCATCTGGTCGACGATCAGCACCGAAGCCATGAACGGGCAGGACAGGTCGTCCCAGCCGTGCGCGATCAGCACGCGCAGGCCCGGGTCGTTGGCGACCGCCTCGCGCAGTTCCGACACCGAGCCCTTGTTGGCGTCCTCGTCCTCGTGCCACAGCTTGTTCACCTCGTAGCTGAGCGCGTTGTAGCGGCCATCGACCTTCCAGCCGACCGTCTGGGTGACGAAGTTGACCATCGCCGTGGTGGTGGGCGCGATGATGCCGTTGAGAATCGGGTCGCCGGTCTGCTGGTGCGGCGCATACGGGAACGGGTCCCACGCGGTGACGTTGGAGTCGTAGCGGCTGCCCAGCTTGCCTTCGGCGCGGTACACCTCGCGCAGGTAGGCCTGGGTCTCGATGCGGCCGCCGGAGCGCTTCACGAACAGGGGGTCGAGCCCGGTCAGTTCGGTGACTTTCTTCACCACGCGGTCGGTGGCCTGCGGATCGGAGCGGCCGCGCATCAGGTCGCTGGCGTATTCGCCGCGGGTGTACTCGATGATCGGCGCCATGGCCTCCGCACTGAGCTTGTGCCCGCGCTCCAGGTGCGCCGCGGCGATCGAGGGCAGGGTGAGCATCCACGGCAGCGGCGAGACGTTCTCGTCGTTGTACGCCGCCGGGTCGAGGTAGGGCGACAACAGCACCACGCCGTTCATTGCCACGCCAAGCCGGGTCTGCAGGTAGGCGGTGATGCGAGGACCGCGGAAGCCGCCGTAGCTTTCGCCGACCAGGTACTTGCGCGAAGTCATGCGGCCGTTCTTCACCAGCCAGTCGTAGACGATGCGCGACAGGTACCTGATGTCGCTGTCGGTGCTGTAGAACTGCTTGGTCGCCTCCTTGTCGTCGACCAGCGCGCGGCTGTAGCCGGTGCCTACGGGATCGATGAACACCAGGTCGGTGAAGCCGAGCCAGGTGCCGGGGTTGTCGTGCAAGGTCGCCGGGTCGGACGGGTGGTCGCCCTCGGCGCCGAAGCTCACCTTCTTCGGCCCGATCGCGCCGAGGTTCAGGTACACCGACGAGGCGCCCGGGCCACCGTTCAGCGCGAACGTCACCGGCCGGTCCTTGCCGGGCATGGTGTAGGCGGTGAACACCACTTCGCCGGTGGTCTTGCCCTTGTCGTCGCGCACCGGCAGCGAGCCGACGGTGACCGTGTACTTGAGCGTGCGGCCGTCCACCGTGGCCGATTGCGTCACCTGCGCATCGGCAGGCAGCGGCGGCAGCTGGAAGCCATCGCTGCTGGTCGCATCCGGCGGCGCCGGCTTGTGGGTGTCGGCGGCGAAGGCCGCGGCATGGGGCCCGGCCAGCACCAGGGCCGCCAGCAGGACAGATTGCAGGGTCTTGCGCACGGCTTTTCCTCGCAGGCGAAAGCGGCAAGCTTAACCGGTGGCGACGCGGCGGAGGGGTGCGCAAAGACAGGCTGATGGCGGTCAGCGCAGCGTCGCCACGGCGGGTTCCGGCATGCGGAGAGACGGTGCCATGCGCTCCATCCAGCGCTCGAACGCCAGCATGAAGCCCTGCAGCGACTGTATGACGGTCAGGTCGGCCAAGGTACCGTTGGCATCGAAGCGGCCGGCCGCGTGCGCCACGAACAGGGTCGGGGTGGGCATTACCACGGTGCCGCAGGTGTGCAGCACCTGGCGCAGCGAGGCCTGCGCCAGGCGCGTGCCCCACGGGCCGCTGCTGGCGCCGAGTACGCCGACAGGTTTTTCCGACAGCACGTCGCCGGCGGGCCCTTCGCGCGAGAGCCAGTCCAACGCGTTCTTCAGCACGCCGGGCATGGCGTGGTTGTACTCGGGCGTGGCGATGATCAGGCCGTCCGCCGCGACGATCGCCTCGCGCAGCGCCCGCACGCCGGCGGGGCCGGCCGGTTCGCGCTGTTCCAGGTCCTCGTCGAACAGCGGCACGGCGGACAACGCATCGTAGACGTCCAGTTGCAGCGTCGCCGGTGCCTGGGCCACCGCCGCCTGCAACAGGCGACGGTTCCAGGAATCGCGGCGCAGGCTGCCGGCAAGGCACAGCACGTGGCGGGTGGGGGTGGTGTGGAAGGCGGTCATCTCGGTATCTCCGGGGGGCAAGCGGTCAGGGTTCGATCAACAACAGGAAGGCACAGGCGACCAGCAGGAAGCCCATCGCGATGTCGACGCCGCGGCGGGCTCCGGGACGCACCAGCCAACGGACCAGCCACGCGCCCAGCGCGGCCCACAGCAGCAGGCACAAGGCAGGGATCAGCACGAACAGCCCGGCCAGCCGCAGGTAATCGGGCAGGCCGGTGGCCGGCATCGCCGCCAGCACGGTCAGCACGATCACCCAGCTTTTCGGGTTGAGGAACTGGAAGCCGATCAGGCCCAGGATGCCGGCCGGCAAGGCCTCCGACGTCGTGGCGGCCTGTCGTGGCGCGACGCCGGCGGCGCACAGCGATACGCCGAGCCAGACCAGATACAAGGCACCGATCACGCCGGTCCACCGCCGCAGCGACGGGTACGCCGCGAACGTCGCTCCCGCGCCCAGGGCCGTCACCGCGAGCAGCAGCAGGCCGCCGCACACGATGCCGATGATTGCCGGCAACGCCCCGCGCAGGCCGGCGTGCCCCGCCGCCCGCAACACCACCAGGTTGTTCGGGCCGGGCGTGATCGCAGCCACGCAGAGCAGGCCGCACGCGGCAAGCAACGAATCCATGACGTCCTCTCATCGGTAGTGGTCGAACGAGGTGCATGTTCGAGCAGACAGGTGGCCTGTGCCGCAGGCTTTATGGTCTAGAATTCCGACCATGAACGAGCTGCCGCTGAATGCGTTGCGTGCGTTCGCCATGGTCTACGCCCATGGCGGCGTGCGCGCCGCCGCGCGTGAGCTGGGCATGGCGCATTCCTCGGTGAGCCGGCATCTGGGCGAACTGGATCGCTGGCTGGGCGTGCCGCTGCTGCGCACGGCGGCTGGTCGCGGCACGCTGGTGTTCACGCCGCAGGGCGAGGCGCTGGGTCGCGCCGTGCTCGCCGGTCTGCGCGAGATCGAGCAGGCGGTGGCGGCGCTGCGCGAGACCCGCCCGGCGCATGCGGTGACGTTGTCCACCTCGCCGTCGTTCGCGATCCGCTGGCTTTTGCCGCGACTGCCGGCACTGGAGAAGGCTCATCCGAAGATCGAGCTGTCGGTTCAAGTGGAGCAGCGCCTCGATGCACTGGACGATGGCCGGATCGACCTGGCGATCCGCATGGGCAGCGGACCGTGGCCGCTGTTGCATGCCGAACCGCTGATGGACGACGCGCTGTACCCGGTGATGAGCCCGGCGCTGTGGCAGGCGTCCGGACGTCCGTCCAGGCCGGCGCAACTGGCCGGCCTGCGCCTGCTGCACGATCGCGATCCACAGGCGGCGTGGGAGCTGTGGCGGCAGGCGCACGGGCCGACAAAGCTTTCGCTGCAGGGCGGCGCGCGCTACACCTCGTCCGACCTGGTGCTGCGTGCGGCGATGCAGGGGCAGGGAGTGGCGCTGGCGCGCCATCGGCTGGCGGCGGACGACGTGGCGAACGGCAGCCTGCTGCGTCCGTTCGGCGAGCTCAGCGTGCCGTTGGGTCCGTCGTACTGGATCGTGCGGCCACCGGCGAAGCCGCGTGCGGCCGTGGCCGCGGTGATCGACTGGCTGCGCTGGCAGACGGCCGGCGCCGGCTCCCGCTGATCAACCGTGCGCCAGCGCGCCCTCGACGAACTGCTGCAGCTGCGTCGCGTTCAACGCGCCGGACTGCCGCGCGATCTCGCGACCGTGTTTGAACATGATCAGGGTGGGGATGCTGCGGATGTTGAAGCGCTGGGCCAGCTGCGGCTGCGCCTCGGTATCGAGCTTGGCCAGCCGCAGGCGCGGCTCGAACTTGCCGGCAGCCTGCACGAACACCGGTGCGAAGCCGACGCACGGCCCGCACCACGGGGCCCAGAAATCCACCAGCACCGGCAGGTCGCCGCGGCCGGCGATCGCATCGAAGTTCGCCGCGGTGAGTTCCACCGGATGGCCGTCGAACAGCGCCTGTTTGCAGCGGCCGCAGTTCGGGCGTTCGCTGACGCGTTCGACCGGCACGCGGTTGAGCGCGCTGCAATGCGGGCAGGGAATGGTCAGCGGCGTGCTCATGGCAGACTCCAGCGATGGATGGGCGCAAGCGCCATGGCCGACAAGATGGCGGCGGCTGTCCATAAACCCAAGCCGACTGCAGGTAAGCGCGCCCGTGAACATTTATCCAGCCGATTCCCGTTCGCGCAGGTTGTGGCGCGGCGTGCTCCTGCTCGGCATGCTGTGGACCCTGCCTAACAGCTTGGTGGGCCTGCTGCTGGGCCTGATCGGTGTCGCCTTCGGCGCACGCCTGCGCTGGCAGCGGCACGAACTGGCGCTGGTGGTGCGCCGCTGGCCGTGGGGCCGTGGTGGTGCACTGACCCTTGGCAACGTGATCGTGCATACCGGCGAACGGCTGGATACGCCGTGTCTCACTTATGCCCATCGCGCCGGCCGTGGCATCGAACCGCCGGTGTCGCTGGCCGATCACGAGCGCGCCCATGTCTACCAGTACATGCTGCTGGGTCCGCTGTTCCTGCCGTTGTACCTGCTGTGCGGCGGGATCAGTGCGCGCAACCCGTTCGAGCGCGCGGCGGACCGCTATGCGCGATCGGGCCGTGGCTGGCGGCCGTGGACGCGCACCGTGGCGTCGCCACGGAAACATCATTGATCGGGCCTGCCCGCACCCCGCCGCGGCGATTCCCTCGAACCGCGCGCCTTGCCCCGCGATCAGGATCAGCGATCAATGGCCACCTCAATGGCCACCGTTGTCATCGTGATCGTCCTTCTTGTGCTGGACCGGTTTTCCCTCATGGCCACCGTGCGCCTGCGCCTGGCCACGTGCCGGGGCAGCTTGCGGTTGCGGACGGGCTCCGGGATTCGGGCCGCGCTGCTGCGCTTCGCCGGCCTGCTCCGCGCGCTGGTATGGCGGGGCGGGACGATTCTCGCCAGCGCCGTAACGTTGCCCGGCGTTCTGGCCATGTTGCGCCGACTGCTGCTCGTGCTGGTATTGCGGCGCCGGACGGTCCGCGTAGCGATCACGCCGTTGCTCGCCACCGGCGGGCGTGGGTCGTCCCGGATACGGGCGGTCGATCGGCGGCGGTGGCGGCCGGCGCGCCACCGGGCGGTTGTACCAGCGGTCGCGGTCGCGGTAGAACGGCCGGTCGCGATAGTAGTGGTCCCAGTAGTTGCCGATCACGAAGGTGACGATGGGGATACCGATCTGTGCGCCATAGGCGGGCAGCAGCACAGGCCCGTCCTGGTATTCGTATTCGATGAAATTGCCGGCGACCCAGCCGCGGTCGCCGTAGACGATCACATCGCACCATTCCCAACCGTCGGTGCATCCCTGCACGTCGACTTCCGTGCCCGCCGGGATCTGGTCGATCAGCGGGTAGCTCGGGTCGGGCCCGGCGCGCAGGTTGACGTTGCCGGTGAGGTAGGCGTCCGCCGCGCGCGCGAGCGCCGGAACCAGCAGCGACGTGGACGCCACCGCCAGCGACGTGATCGCAAACAGGATGGGGTGTTTCATGCAGGCAATCTCCAGCCGACCGGTCGATGAGCCGTCGCCTGCCTGTATGCGCGTGCGAAGGTGAGGGTGTTGTCGTCGGGGCGTTATCCGGCCGGGCTGGATTCAGGTTGTCCGCGCCACGAAGCGCAGCGCCACCGAGTTCATGCAGTAGCGCAGGCCGGTCGGCTGCGGGCCGTCGTCGAAGACGTGGCCGAGGTGGCCGTCGCAGTCGGCGCAGGAAATCGCGGTGCGCTGCCATGCCGAAGCTGTGGTCGCTGCGTTCGATCACATTGGTCTTCGCAATCGGCTGCCAGAAGCTCGGCCAGCCGGTGCCGGAGTCGAACTCGGTGGCGTCGTCGTACAGCGCGTTGGCACAGGCCACGCAGCGGAACAGGCCGGGCACCGCGGGCCGCTCGTGCTCGCCGCTGAACGCGGGCTCGGTGTCTTCGTGGCGCATCACCTCGTACGCCGCCCACGACAGCCGCTGCCGCCATTGCGCGTCGCTCAGCACCAGCTTCGCCACCTTGCGCGCGCCGAGGTCGTGGCCGGCGTCGTCGAAGATTTCCAGCAGCACCTCGCCCGGCGTGCCGACCGGCGTGTTCGCCGCCGCCTGCAGGCGCGGCAGCAGCAGGCCGCCGCCGACGGCCAGCAACGCACCACCGCCGAGCGCGACGCGCAGGAAGCGGCGGCGATCCATCGCGAGGGTTTCATCGATGCGGGACATGGCAGCCTCCGTGGAGATGCCTGCTGTGGCCAATCAACCGAACGTGAACGCGTACGCCTGCACGCCGGGGTCCAGGAACTCGATCTCGAACAGCCGCTCGCCGCTGCCGTGGGCCTGGCGCACCAGCTGGTACAGCCGCTGGCCGGTGATCGTGCCGTGGCCGTCGGGGTCGGTGTCCATGCCGTGGTCGGCACCGGGCGGCTTGCCGTCGATGCGCACGCGGTAGCGGATCGGCTTGCCGTCGCTGGCGGGGCCCAGCACCAGGTGCAGGTCGCGGCCGCGGAAGCGGTAGACGATGGCGCCACCGGCCTGGGCCAACTGTGCGTTTTCGTCGCGCACGGTCCAGCGGCCGTCCAACGACCACTGATCAGCGCCGAACGAAGCGGGGGCGTGGTAGTCCCGTGCCTCATCGCGTGCCACCCGGCCGCCGACGAAGTTCATCGCGCGGGCGTAGCCGACGTAGGTTTCCGGCGAACGGGTGGGGTCGTTCGACGCGGCTGCCTCGACGCCGTGGTGGTCATCGCTGACGTAACCGCCGGGCAGGTCCTTCTGGCCGGCGTCGGCCAGAAGCTGGCGGATCACGTCCTCGCTTTCCTGATAGGCACCCTCGCCGAAGTGGTGATGGCGGATCTGCCCTTGCGCGTCGATGAAGTAGTGCGCCGGCCAGTATTCGTTGTTGAAGCCCCTCCAGATCGCATAGTCGTTGTCCAGCGCGACGGGATAGCCCACGCCCAGGTCCTTCACCGCCTTCGTCACGTTGGCCGGGTCCTTCTCGAACGCGAACTCCGGTGCATGCACGCCGATCACCACCAGGCCGTGGTCCTTGTACTTGTCGGCCCACCCGCGCACATACGGCAGCGCGCGGATGCAGTTGATGCAGGAGTACGTCCAGAAATCGACCAGCACCACCTTGCCGCGCAGCGCTTCGGTGGTCAGTGGCGGGCTGTTGAGCCATTGCGTGGCACCGGCCAGCGACGGCAGCGTGCCTTCCGCCGGCAGCGGCTCGCCGGCCTTCGGCGCCGGCTGCGGCGCCGGTGCCGGGCGCACCGCATGGATCAGCTTCTGCTCGATGCCGCCGGTGCTGGCCAGCGAGACGCGGGTGAGCAGGCCGGTATCCAGTCCCAGCGCGATCGCGACGACGCCGCACAGCACCAGCACGCCGAGTGCGCGGCGCACCCATTCACCGGCGCCGAGCGAGCGTTTCATCAAGCCGAATACTTTGCCGCCGATCAGCAGCGCCAGGCCAAGCGAGGTCGCCGCACCGGCCGCGTAGGTGAGCAGCAGCAGGGTGGTCTGCACGCTGGCGCCGTTCAACGCCGCACCGGTCAGCAGCAGGCCGAGGATCGGCCCGGCGCACGGCGCCCACAGCAGGCCGGTGGCCACGCCCAGGCCGGCGGCGCCCCAGATCGAATCGCCGTCGCCGGCCGAGCGCTGCGACAGCCGGTTGCCCAGCGCCACGAACGGGCGGGTGATCCATTCGGCCAGGTGGGTCGACAGCAGGGTCAGGCCGAGGAAGGCCAGCACCACCATCGCCACGTAGCGGCCGTACTGGTTCGCATGCACCGCCCAGCCGCCGCCGAGGGCGGCCAGCGTGGCCACGGCGGCGAACGTGATCGCCATGCCCAGCAGCATCGGCAGGCCGTTGCGCATGAACGGGCGATCGGAGCGGGCGAACACGAATGGCAGCACCGGCAGGATGCACGGACTGAGAATGGTCAGCACGCCGCCGAGGTAGGCGAGGATCAACACGAGCATGGTGGGCATCCGTGGAAGGTTGTCTGGTTATTCGCCGGCGCGCCGGCGAGGGTTACGTGCGTGTACGAGGTAACGTCGGGGCTGGACGCAGCGAATACCTCACAGGCATTCCGCCGTGGAGCCAGCATGCCGCACGCCTTGACCGCTACCGCCTGCATGGGTGTAGATAGTGGACTCTCCCTGCGGGCGAGTCTCGAGCAGACCATGCCAGCCGATGTCGCCACGGTGAACGACAGCGAATCGCCCGACCAGCGCCGGGCGGCATGGATGGCGGCCGCGCAGGCCGGCGACCGGCGTGCCTACGAAAGGCTGCTGGCCGATTCGGTGGCGCTGATCCGCGCCGCCGCGCGGCGCCACGGCGTGGCGCCGGACAGTCTGGACGACGTGGTGCAGGAGACCCTGATCACCGTGCATCGGGTTCGCCACACCTACGACCCGACCCGTTCGTACGATGCGTGGCTGAGCGCGATCGCCAGCCGCCGCGCGATCGACGCGCTGCGCAGCCGCGGCCGTCGCGACAGCCGCGAACTGCATGACGATTTCGCGCTCGACAGTCACCCCGACACCGACGATGCCAGCGCCGCCACCGAGAGCGGGCAGCGCGCGCAGCGCCTGCATCAGGCGATCGCCGAACTGCCGCCGGGCCAGCGCGAGGCGGTGGAGCAACTGGGCCTGCGCGAGCGCTCGCTCAGCGAGGCGGCCGAACTGACCGGTCGCAACGCTGGTGCGCTGAAAGTGAACCTGCATCGCGCGCTGAAGGCGCTGCGCGAACGTTTCCGTGGAGAATCCTGACGTCATGTCCGAACCGCCATCCCATGAGGCACTGATCGATCGCCTCGGCATCGAGCTGGTGCCGGTGCGGCGGCTGCCGCCGCCGTGGCTGCGCACCGCTGGCTGGCTGCTGCTGGTGCTGGCGCTGGCGGCCGTGCTGCTGCTGCATTACGGCGCGGACCCGATGCTGCGGCGCTGGGCCGCCACGCCGGATCTGGCTTGGGCCGGCATCGGCGCGGCGGTCACCGCGATCAGCGCGGCGTGGGCCGCGTTCGCGCTGGGTGTGCCGGGGCGGCGTGCGGCATGGGCGTGGCTGCCGTTGCCTGGCGCCCTGCTGTGGATCGGCGCCAGCGGCCTCGGCTGCCTGCGCACGCTGGATCGCGCCGGGCACCGAACTCGCCGGCGTGCATCAATCCGCCGATTGCCTGCTCTTCATCATCGGCTTCTCGGTGCCGCTGTCCGCGCTGCTGATCGTGCTGCTGCGCCGCGCCTGTCCGTTGCGGCCGACGCTCACCGCGGTGCTGATCGGCCTGGCCAGCGCAGCCGCCTCGGCCAGCCTGCTGGAGATCTGCCACGCGTTCGACGCCGCCGCCACCGACCTGCTGACGCATGCGCTGGCGGTGACCGTGGTGGTGGCGGTCAATGCCGCGATGGGTGGCCGGCTGCTGTCGAAGGCATGAGCCTGCCTGTGCAGGAGCGCAGCCTGGCCACAAGGGAATTCCTTCGGTCGGAGTTCAGTCGCGGAAGTTGTCGAACTGCAGTGGCAGCTCGACGTCGGACTTGCGCAGCAGCGCCATCGCTGCCTGCAGGTCGTCACGCTTCTTGCCGCTGACGCGCAGCTTGTCGCCGTTGATCTGCGCCTCGACCTTGAGCTTGGCCGCCTTCAGCTCGGCCACCAGCTTCTTCGCGACCGGCTGCTCGATACCCTGCTTGACGGTGATCTTCTGGCGCGAGCCGCCCAGGTTGGTTTCCGGGTCGCCGACGTCGAGCGCGCGGATGTCGATCTTCCGCGCGGTCAGCCGGCCGCGCAGGATGTCCAGCATCTGCTGCAGCTGGAATTCGCTGGGCGCGCTCTGGGTGATCACGCCATCGTCCAGCACGTACTTCGCGTCCACACCCTTGAAGTCGAAGCGCGTGGTCAGCTCGCGGTTGGCCTGGTCGATCGCATTGGTCAGTTCGTGCTTGTCGACTTCGGAGATCACGTCAAAGGAAGGCATGGCGGCGGCTCGCTGGAAACAGGGCCAAAGTGTAAGCCATGCGGCTGGGCGATAATGCGCGACCTGTGGCGGTGCGAGGATGCCGGTTCGTGAAAGTGGACGTGTTGATCATCGGCGCCGGCGCCGCGGGCCTGATGTGCGCGATCGCCGCGGGCCAGCGCGGCCGCCGCGTGCTGGTGGTCGACCATGCCAACAAGGTCGGCAAGAAGATCCTGATGTCCGGCGGCGGGCGCTGCAACTTCACCAACATGGGTGCCACGCCGGCGAACTACCTGTCGGCCAACCCGCATTTCGCGAAGTCCGCGCTGGCGCGCTACACGCCGTGGGATTTCATCGCGCTGGTGGAAAAGCACCGCATCGCGGTACCACGAGAAGGAACTTGGCCAGCTGTTCTGCGACGACTCGTCGAAGCAGATCGTGCGCATGCTGCTGGACGAATGCGCCGCGGCCGGCGCCACAGTGGAGGCGAACTGTGGCGTGCAGCGGGTGCGCAAGACACCGGAGGGTTTCAGCGTGCACACCGTGCGCGGCGAGGTGCATGCCGAGTCGCTGGTGGTCGCCATCGGGCGGCCTGTCGATTCCCAGCATGGGCGCCAGCGGTTTCGGCTACGAACTGGCACGGCAGTTCGGCCATGCCGTGCTGCCCACGCGCGCCGGCCTGGTGCCGCTGACCCTGAGCGGCAAGCATCAGGAGCATTACCAGGATCTGGCCGGTGTGGCGTTGCCGGTGGTGGAAACGCGCGTGGGCAAGCAGGTCGTTTCGCGCCGGTCTGCTGTTCACCCATCGCGGCATCAGCGGCCCGTCGATCCTGCAGATTTCCTCGTACTGGCAACCCGGCGACGATCTGCGCATCGACCTGCTGCCGGACCAGGATGTCGGCGCGCAGCTGATCGAGCAGCGCGCGGCACGACCGCTGGCGGAGCTGAAGACCGTGCTCGGCGACGTGCTGCCGAAACGCCTCGCGCAGCGACTGTGCGAGCAATGGTTCGAGAGCCGGCCGATGCGCCAGTACCGCGACGCCGAACTGGCGCAGATCGGCACGCAGCTCAACGCCTGGCCGATCACCGCCAGCGGCACCGAAGGCTACCGTACCGCCGAGGTCACCCTGGGCGGCGTCGACACCGACGGCCTGTCATCCAGCACGATGCAGTCGAAGCTGGTGCCGGGGCTGTACTTCATCGGCGAGGTGGTCGACGTCACCGGCTGGCTCGGCGGCTACAACTTCCAGTGGGCCTGGGCCTCGGGGCAGGCGGCCGGGCGGGTGGCGTGAGGCGGCCGGCGCAGGGCGGATTTCGCGCGGATTGAATATCCCGCATGCTTCACTGTGCGCCGGTTTCGACGACGAGGACACCCGCATGAAAGTCGGATTCATCGGTCTCGGTGCGATGGGCAGCGCGATGGCCAGCAACCTGCTGGCGGCCGGCTACACGTTGACGGTGTGGAACCGTTCCGTCGCGGCCACCGAACCGCTGGCCTCGCTGGGTGCCAAGGTGGCGCGCAGCGCCGACCGCGCCGCGCAGGGCGAGGTGCTGTGCAGCATGCTGGCAAACGACCAGGCGGTGCACGAGGTGTTCCTCGACGGCGGCCTGCTCGACGCGATGGACCGCGGCACCGTGCACGTCAATTTCGCCACGATCTCGGTGGCGCTGGCGCGGGAGCTGGCCGCGGAACACGGCAAGCGCGGGCTGGAGTACGTCGCCGCGCCGGTGTTTGGCCGTCCGGACGTGGCAGCCGCAGCGAAGTTGAATATCGTCGTGGCCGGCAAGCCGGCTGCGATCGAACGGGTGCGCCCGTTGCTGGAGGCGATGGGCAGCCGGTTGTGGCCGCTGGGCGAGGCGCCGGAACGCGCCAACGTGGTGAAGATCGCGGGCAACTTCATGCTGGCCAGCGCGATCGAGAGCATGGCGGAGGCGAGCGCCCTGACCCGGGCCTACGGCGTCGGTGCCGCGGACTTTCTCGACGTGATGACGAATACCTTGTTCGCCGCGCCGGCCTACCAGGGCTACGGGAAGTTGATCGCCGAGCAGCGCTTCAAGCCGGCCGGGTTCACGCTTGTCGCTGGGTCTCAAGGACGTGGGACTGGCGCTGGCCGCCGGCGAGGCCGGGCGGGTGCCGCTGCCGTTCGCCGGGGTGTTGCGCGACAGCCTGCTGGAGGCACTGGCGGCCGGTGATGCCGAGATGGACTGGTCGGCGCTGGCGCTGGTTGCCGCGCGCCGGGCGCATCTGGACGAACGCGGCTAGGCCGGCGCCGCGTTTCCGCGGCAGCGCTCAGCTTTCGCGCGGGTTCCAGTCCAGCGAACCGTCGATCACGGTATGGCTGCGTCCGCCGACCCAGATCGCGTCGCCGTCGATGTGCACGATCAGTTGCGCGTCGTGGCCGATCTCGCGACCCTGGCTGACCTTGTAGCCGCGTGCCAGCGTGCCATGCGGTTCGGCGTGGGCGATATAGGCGGCGATCAGGCCGTTGGCGGCGCCGGAGGCGGGATCCTCGACGATGCCGACGCCGGCCGGGAACGCGCGCACCACCAGTTGGTAGTCGGGGTGGTTGCTTCGTGCGAACGCGCACAGTCCCATGCTGTCGCTGGCCTGCGCCAGCGCGGCGATCGCCGCATGGTCGGGCTGCCACGCGCGCAGGCTGGCTTCGTCGGCCAGCTCGGCCAGCCACCAGCGCCGGCCGCCGTCGACCAGTGCCGGCGGCAGTGCGCCCAGTTCGATACCGGCCAGCGTCGCCGCCAGCAACGGATGCGCATCGCGGCCGGTATCCAGCACGCGTTCGCCCGGCGACTGCAGCAGCAATTCGCGGCCGGCGCCACAGCCTTCGACGCGGATCGGCAGCACGCCGGCGCCGCATTCCTGCCACAGCAGGCCGTCGCGCGGTTCGGCCAGGCCGCATGCGAGCGCGGCGTGCGCGCTGCCGATGCTGGGGTGGCCGGCGAACGGGATTTCCTTGTGCGGAGTGAAGATGCGCACGCGATAGCTGGCCCGCGGATCGGTCGGCGGCAGCAGGAAGGTGGTCTCGACCAGCGCGGTCCAGCGCGCGAAACGCTGCATCGCCGCGCTCGCTCCAGTCCGTCTGCGCCGATCACCACGCCGAGGTGGTTGCCGCCGCCTAGGGTGGCGGCAAAGACGTCCAGGTGCAGGTAGCGAAGCGAAGTCATGGGATCCATCGGGCGGCCGGAGGCCGCATGAAACGCCGAATGATAGCGGCTGCGACGGATACGGGCAGGCCATTCGGCATATCGGTGCGTCAGCGTGGCATGAGCGCGGGCGCTCGGGTGACCGCGCCGGCGAAGAGTCGACAAGCGCGGCCGCGGACGCCAAGATGCCGAGCTTTGCTCCCCAGTTGCGGGAATCGTTCATGCCGATCACCCTGGTCATCATCGCCATCACCTGCATCGTCTCGTTCATGGCGTTCAAGAACAGCCGCCTGATGAACGACCTGATCCTGTGGCCGCCGGCGATCACCCGCCAACGCGAGTACCACCGGCTGGTGACCTACGGCTGGTGCACGCGGATTTCAGGCACCTGCTGTTCAACATGTTCACGCTGTTCTTCTTCGGCCGGGTGATGGAGAGCTTCTTCACCTCACGCATGGGCACGTTCGGCTTCGCGCTGTTCTATATCGGCGGCCTGGTGATCTCGATCCTGCCGACCTACCTGAAGAACCGCGACAACCCGAACTACCGCAGCCTCGGCGCCTCGGGCGCGGTGTCGGCGGTGCTGTTCGCCTTCATCCTGCTGGCGCCGTGGTCGCGGATCATCGTGCTGGTGATTCCCGATGCCGGCGATCGTCTATGCGGTGCTGTACACCGGCTACTCGATCTACATGGACCGACGCGGGCAGGGCAACGTCAACCACAGTGCGCACTTGTGGGGCGCGGCGTACGGCGTGATCTTCACCCTGCTGGCTGGAACCGCGGGTGCTGCCGCATTTCCTCAATGCGCTGATGCAGCCGGGATGCGATAGCTTCCGGTGCTGAGATCGTTTCGTGCGCTGATGATGAATGGTTCCGCGCTGATGCCCGCAGTGGCGCAGGCGTGCATACTGGGCGCGTGTTCCATCGACCACCGCAGGAGAACGAACGCATGGCTATGACCCGCAAGTCGGCTGCGAAGAAGTCCGCGGCAAAGAAAGCAACCGCCGGAAAATCGCCAGCCGGGAAAACCGCGGCGAAGAAGTCCGCGCCGCGCAAGACGGCGGCGAAGAAAGTCGCCGTGAAGAAATCGGCGACGAAGAAAGTGGTGGCAGGGAAAGCCGCAGCCGGCGAAGAAAGCGAGCGAAGAAAGGTGCGCCAGGAAGGTCGTCGCGAAGAAGGTCGCCACCCGCAAGGTCGCTGTGAAAAAGCCCGCGGCGAAGCAGGCCGCAACAGGAAAGTTGCTGCGAAAGCCGGTCAGCAAGAAGCCGGCGACCAGGCCTGCCATCCAACCCGTCGTTGCCGCAAAAGAAGCCGGCTCCCGCGCAAACGCCCGCCGGCGCAGGCGACGATCCATCACATCAGCCAGGAAGACGCCGTGGCGCAGATCCAGGCTTTGCTGGAGGCCAAGCAGGAGCGGGTGAGGCAGGGACCGAGCTGGCCGGATGCCCGCCTGCCCCAGCCGGCATCGGGTGGCGCGGAGCTGCACCCGCCGATAGCGGATGACGGCCGGCGGCGAAGGTGCCGATCGGCGCGCGCTGGCGTCCGAACGCGGCGAGCAGGGCAAACGCAAGGGCTGATGGCTGTTCGCTGACGGGTTGGCAAGCGGTACATGGCTGGCGGGTAAACTGCCGGTGCGCGATGCGCCGAAACTCAGTGCGCGTTCAAGCACCACGTCCTAACGTGACATCGCCACTCCCGAACGGGGACGGATCATGAAACGCCTGTTGGCCAGTCTTGCCCTGATCACCGCTGTCGCGACGCTGTCGGGCTGTTACTACGATCCGGGCTACAGCTATGTGCGCAGCTCCGGCTACGGCGGCGATGCCTACTATGGCGACGGCGGCAACGCCTACTACGCGGCGCCGGGTTACTACGATGGTTATTACGGCGGCTACTACGGTGGCGGTACTACGGCTGTTGCTATGCACCGGGTGTGAGCATGGGTGTCAGCAGCGTGTGGTACGGCGGTTCGCGCTACCGGCATGACGGCTATCGCGGTTACCGCGACTATCGCGGCCATGCGGGCCAGTGGCAGGGCCATGGCGATGGCCGCAGCGGTATGCGGCAGTCGCGTGGCACCCAGCAACGACGGAGCGCCCGCGACGACCACGATCATCGCCGCTGACGCTTGAGGCACAATCGGGGGATGCCCGGATTCGTGCCGCCCCGCCCCCGACTTCGAAGGCTCATCGTCATTGCGGCGATGGGCCTTTTGCTGTGTGCCTGCGGCAGCCTGCGCTACTACGCGCAGGCTGCGCACGGGCAGGGCGAACTGATCGTGCATCGGCGCGCGGTGAGCAAACTGGTGCGCGATCCGGCCACCGATCCGGACCTCGCCGCGCGCCTGCAGCGGGCGCAGCAGGCGCGCCGGTTCGCGTCGCAGCGGCTGGCGTTGCCGGACAATCGCAGCTATACCGGCTACGTCGCGCTGGATCGGCCTTACGTGGTGTGGAACGTGTTCGCCACGCCGCGCTTCTCGGTGCAGGCCGTGCCGCAGTGTTTTCCCGTCGCCGGTTGTGTCGCCTATCGCGGCTGGTTCACGGAAGCCGATGCGAAGGCGGATGCGGCGCGGCTGCAGGCGCGTGGCGACGACGTCTGGGTCGGCGGCGTGCCGGCGTACTCCACGCTGGGCTGGTTCGCCGACCCGATCCTGTCGAGCATGCTGCGCTGGGACGACGACGAGCTGGACGGCACGATCTTCCACGAGCTGGCGCACCAGCTGGTCTACGTGAAGGGTGACACCGCGTTCAACGAATCCTTCGCGACCTTCGTGCAGACCGAGGGGCTGCGCGAATGGCGCCAGTCGCGCGGACTGCCGCCCCCGGACGAGCATGCCCGGGCGATGGAGCAAGGTTTCACCCGGCTGGTGCTGGACCTGCGGGTACGGCTGGAAACCCTCTACGCCAGCGGGATGGACGAGCCGGCCATGGAAGCCGGCAAGCAGCGCGAGATCGCCGCGTTCCGCAGCCGCTACGCGCAATGGCGCGAGCGCGACTGGCCGAAGGATCGTCGCTACGACGCCTGGGTCGCCAGGCCGATCAATAACGCGCGGCTGTTGCCGTTCGGTTTGTACGAGCAGTGGACACCGGCGTTCGCCGTGCTGTTCCAGCGAGCGGAACGCCACTGGCCGGCGTTCTATGCCAGCGTGCGTCAGCTGGCGCGTTTGCCGAAGGCGCAGCGCAACCAGGCGCTGCAGGTGCTGCTGCAGGAGCACCTTGACCTGACCCGGCGTCGACCTGAACACTTGCCAAGGCTCCAAACCGGCATCCCCCAACCATGAGGCGACAACGATGGCCGACGTCGAAAAGCGGATCGTGATCGAGCAATACATCGACGCCTACAACCGTTTCGACGTGGACGGCATGCTGGCCCAGCTGACGCCGGACGTGCTGTTCGAGAATGTTTCCGATGGGCAGGTGACGGCGGCGTGCAGCGGCATCGCGGAGTTCAGGGAGCTGGCGGAGCAGTCGAAAGCGTTGTTCTCGGAGCGTCGGCAGACCGTCACCGGGCTTGAGTTCCGTCTGGCGTTGGTGCGGGCGGGCATTGCCTGGTGCGGCGTGTTCGCGGTGGACGTGCCGGATGGTCCGGCCGCGGGTACGGCGGTCGAGTTGCAGGGCGAATCGGAATTCGAATTCCGCGGCGGCCGGATCAGCCGCATCGTCGATCGCGGCTGATCCGCCATGCGGGGTCAATGCCCGGCCTTGCGCCCGGCCATGTGCCGCAGATAGGCCAGCACGGCGTCGAGATCGGCGTCCGACAGCGCCTGCGTATCGAATCCCTGCATCTTGGCCTGCGGCCATTGCCGCAGCGACTGCGGGTTGCGGATGAACGCGCGCAAAAGGTCGGCGCGCAGGTATTCGGTGGGGTTGTGCGGAATGTTCAGGTCCGGGCCGAGTTTCGCGTCGCCTTGGCCGTTGAGCGTGTGGCAGGCGAGGCAGCTGCGCTGGAACACCGCGAAGCCGCGCTGCACGTCGCTGTCCGATGGCAGCGCGGGATCGGGCAGGAGCGCCGGGAAGCGTTCGGCCACGCCAGCCAGCTTGCGGATGGCGGCCAGTTGGTACGGCCATTGTTCCGGGCCCACGTGGGCGGCCTGCGGATGCGTCCACACGATGTAGAACGGTCCGGCGCTGCCGCGGTCCTTGTCCAGGACGCCGGCCAGGGTTGGGACGGGTCCTCGATCGCCAGCCAGGCTTCGCTGCCTTGCGTGTTCAGCAGCAGCGCGGCGGGGATCTCGGCGGCAAAGCCGTCGCTGGCGACGAACTGCACGTGATCGCCGGGATCGATGCCTTCGAGCAGCGCGACCAGCGGCACGGCGCGGTAGTGCATCGCGCGATGGAATGCCACATCGCCGGGCACGTTGATCGTGCGCACGTCGTGACGCTTGAGCAGGGTTTCGGTGCGATAGGCGATGCCACCTTGGCCGAGGTCGACCTTCAACTCGGCGGCGTTCGCGGGCAGGATCAGACACAGCGCTATCAGGTACAAGACGAACAGCTTCATGGTCGAAGGCCGCGTGAGAGTAAAAAAATTGTAGACGACCGATACTTGCTCTGCGTCCACTCCGTTGCAGCAAGCCTGTCGGAAAGCTGAACAAATATCGATGTGCACGTTGAACTCACGGCGCCGCCAGCCACACTAACTACGCGTATCGCCGTGATGGCGACAGGAAGTGGCCCAGAACACCGAGTCACTGAGGGGCCGGCATTTCCTCCCCTGGATGCCGCCTGACAAACCCCATCAGTCCTCCCCTGGCTGATGGGGTTTTTTTTGCGCGGAACAAAGCCGTGCGGTTCGCGTGGATAATGACTCATTCCGCTTTCCACCTGGGTCACTGATGATCATCGATTCGCTGCTCGACACCGACCTGTACAAGTTCTCGATGATGCAGGTGGTGCTGCACCAGTATCCGGCCGCCCAGGTCGAATACCGGTTCAAGTGCCGCACGCCCGGTATCGACCTGGTGCCATACATCGACGAGATCCGCACCGAGCTGAAGGCGCTGTGCCAGCTGCGCTTCGCGCCGGACGAACTCGACTACCTGCGCACCTGGCGCTTCCTCAAGAGCGACTTCGTGGACTTCCTGGGGCTGTTCCAGCTCAACGAGAAGTACGTGGAGATCGCACCGGCCGCGGCTGACAACGGCGAGATCGAGATCCGCATCCGCGGGCCGTGGCTGCATACCATCCTGTTCGAGGTGCCGCTGCTGGCGATCGTCAACGAGGTGTACTTCCGCAACACCAGCGGCGGCCTCGATCTTGCCGAAGGACGCCGGCGGTTGCAGGCGAAGATCGAACTGCTGCGCGACACGCCGGACTACGCCGGCTGCAAGATCGCCGACTACGGTACGCGCCGGCGTTATTCGCGGATATGGCAGGAGAAGGTAGTGACCCTGCTGCGCGAGGGGCTGGGCGAGCAACTGGCCGGCACCAGCAATGTGTGGCTGGCACGCAAGCTCAACCTGACGCCGCTGGGTACGCTGGCGCACGAATACCTGCAGGCGCACCAGGCGCTGGGGCCGCGCCTGCGCGACTCGCAGGTGGCGGCGCTGGAAGCGTGGGCGAAGGAGTATCGCGGCGACCTCGGCATTGCGCTGTCGGACGTCTATGGGCTGGACGCGTTCCTGCGCGACTTCGACATGTACTTCTGCAAGCTGTTCGATGGCACCCGCCACGACTCCGGCGATCCGTTCGCCTGGGGCGAGAAGGTGCTGGCGCACTACCGCGCGAACCGCGTCGATCCGCGCAGCAAGGTGCTGGTGTTCAGCGACGGGCTGGACATCCCCAAGGTGATGCAGCTGTACGCGCACTTCCGTGGCCGCTGCCTGCTCGCGTTCGGCGTGGGCACCAATCTCACCAACGACGTGGGCCCGACGCCGCTCAACATCGTGATCAAGATGATCCGCTGCAACGGCCAGCCGGTGGCCAAGCTCAGCGACTCGCCAGGCAAGAACATGTGCGAGGACGAGGCCTACGTGGCGTATCTGCGCCAGGTGTTCGAGATTCCCGCAACGCAGGAAACCTGATCCCCTGCGTTGCAGGGAGGGATCAGGGCGTGATCAGAACGCCGGCAGCACGGCGCCGTGGTACTTCTGCTCGATGAACGCCTTGACCTCCGGGCTGTTCAGCACCTTGGCCAGCTTCTGCACGCGCGGGTCGTTCTGGTTGTCCGGGCGGCCGACCAGGTAGTTCACGTACGGTGAGTTGCGGTCCTCGATCAGCAGCGCGTCCTTGGTGGGATTCAGCCCGGCGGCCAGCGCGTAGTTGGTGTTGATCAGTGCCAGATCGACCTCGTCCAGCGTGCGCGGCAGCATCGCCGCTTCCAGTTCGCGGAACTTCAGATGTTTCGGATTCGCGGTGATGTCCTTCAGCGTGGCCAGTTCGTCGGTCGGGTCCTTCAGCGTGATCAGCCCGTGCTTCGCCAGCAGCAACAGCGCGCGGCTGTTGTTGCTGGGGTCGTTCGGGATCGTCACGCTGGCGCCGTCGGGCAGCTCGTCGATGTGCTTGTACTTGTGCGAGTACGCACCGAACGGCTCGATGTGCACGCCAGTGATGATCACTAGCTGGGTGCCGCGCTCGCGGTTGAACGCGTCCAGGTAGGGCTTCGTCTGGAAGTAGTTCAGGTCGATGTTCTTCTCGGCCACCTGGGTGTTCGGCTGCACGTAGTCGGCGAACACCTTGACCTGCAGATCCACGCCTTCCTTCGCCAGCAGCGGCTTCGCCTGCTTGAGGATTTCCGCGTGGGGTACCGCGGTGGCGGCCACGGTGAGGACGTTTTCGGCGCGATCGCCCGAGCCGGAGCAGCCGGCCAGCAACAGCAGGGAAAGGGCGGTGGCGACGGCGAGCAGGAACTGTTTCATGGCGGCATGGCCTTGTGCGGTGCACAAGAGTAGCCGTCTATACCGCCAGATGCAAAGACGTCCGCTCAGCGCCGGCCGTAGCGCGCCACAATGCGGTCGCCGATCATCTGCAGCAGCTGCACCAGCACGATCAGCAGTACAACGGTGACCAGCATGTAGTCGGACTTGTAGCTCAGGTAGCCGTAGCGGTAGGCCAGGTCGCCCAGGCCGCCGGAGCCGATCGCGCCGCCCATCGCGGTATAGCCGACCAGGGCGATCGCGGTGACCGTGATGCCGGCGAACAGGCCGCCGCGCGCTTCCGGCAGCAGCACGTGGCGCACGATCTGCCACAGGCTGGCGCCCATCGCCTGGCTGGCCTCGATCACGCCCTGCTGCACTTCGCGCAGCGCGGTTTCCACCAGCCGCGCGAAGAACGGCGCGGCGCCGATCACCAGCGGCGGGATCGCACCACGGATACCCAGCTTGGTGCCGACCAAGGCATAGGTAACCGGCATCAGCACGATCATCAGGATGATGAATGGCACCGAGCGCAGGATGTTCACCAGCAGCGACGTGATCGCGTAAAGCTTGGGCATCGGCCGCAGCTGGCCCCTGCCAGTGAGGTACAGCAGCACGCCCAGCGGCAGGCCGATCAGGACGGTGAGTGCCAGCGAGCCGCCCAGCATCAGCAAGGTGTCGATACAGGCGCGACCGATCTCGCCCCAGTCGTCGATGTTGGGAAAGAGTTTATGAAGCGGGTTCATCGGTGCAATTCCTCGATCTCGATGCCGGCCTGGCGCAGGGCGGCCAGCGCGGCATCCACCCGTTCGCCCTGCATCGCCAGGGTGAGCTGGCCATACGGCAGGTCCTTGATGCGGTCGATGCGGCCGGCGAGGATGTTGAACTCCACGCCGGTCGCGCGCGCGACGCGGCCCAGCGCCGGCGTCAGCGTGGCGTCGCCGCGGAAGCTCAGCCGCAGGATGCGCCCGGGCACCCGGGCGAACGGCGCCAGCTCGCTGGCCGCTTCCTCGGGCAGCGCTTCGTTGACGAAACGTCTGGTGGTGGGGTGCTGCGGGTGCAGGAACACGTCGGCGACCGCGCCGCGCTCCACGATCGCGCCCGCATCCAGCACCGCCACGCGATCGCAGACGCGGCGCACCACGTCCATCTCGTGGGTGATCAGCACGATGGTGAGTTTCAGCTCGCGGTTGATCTCGGCCAGCAACTCCAGCACCGAGGCGGTGGTCTGCGGGTCGAGTGCACTGGTCGCCTCGTCGCACAGCAGGATCGTGGGCCGGTTGGCCAGCGCGCGGGCAATGCCGACGCGTTGCTTCTGGCCGCCGGACAGCTGCGACGGGTACTTGTCGGCGTGCGCGCTCAATCCCACCCGCGCCAGCAGCTCGTCGACGCGGGCAGGCAGTGCTGATGCTTCGCGTTCGCCGGCAAGCCGCAGCGGAAACGCCACGTTGTCCGCCACCGTCTGCGAGGCGAGCAGGTTGAAGTGCTGGAAGATCATGCCGATCCGGCGCCGCTGCGCGCGCAGCGCCGGTTCGGCCAGCGCGGTCATCTCGGTGTCGCCCACGAAGATGCGCCCGCCGCTGGGCCGTTCAAGGAGGTTGATCAGCCGTATAAGCGTCGATTTGCCGGCGCCGGACAGGCCGATGATGCCGAACACCTCGCCATCGGCGATGTCGAGGCTGAACGGCTGCAGCGCGGGGATGTCCCTGCCGTCGACGCGGTAGGACTTGTGGACATCGACGAAGCGGATCACGGCGGAACCTGGCTTGCGGGTGGTGGGCCATTCTATGCCACGGACATCACGGTCGATGGCGTATGCTGCTGGATTGCCCCATCAAGACGGAGTCCGTCCATGTCCAGCGTCTACGATTTCACCGTTCGCGATATCGATGGCAACCAGCGCGCGCTCGCCGAATGGCGCGGCAAGACCCTGCTGATCGTCAATGTCGCCTCCAAATGCGGCTTCACCCCGCAATATCAGGGACTGGAAACGCTGTGGCAGGACCAGCGCGACATGGGCCTGGTGGTGCTCGGTTTTCCGTGCGACCAGTTCGGCCATCAGGAGCCCGGCGACGAGGCCGAGATCAAGACCTTCTGCAGCACCCAGTACGACGTGACCTTTCCGATGTTCGCCAAGATCGAGGTGAACGGCGAGCACGCCGACCCGCTGTACAAGTGGCTGAAGAGCGAGGGCAAGGGCATCCTCGGCAGCGAGTCGATCAAGTGGAACTTCACCAAGTTCCTGGTCGACGCCGATGGCCAGGTGGTGAAGCGCTACGCGTCCACCGACACCCCGGAGAAGATCGGCAAGGACACGCGGGCTCGGCTCGCCGTCTGACCCGGTTGCTTCTCAATCGCGCCCGCGGTAGTTCGCCAGCAGCACGGCAATGGCATCCACGTCGCTGCCCGCGCCGGGTGCGCCATCCGGCCGCTGGTAGTTGTTGAGCATGATCGCAAACGCCAGCCGCTCGCCCGCCGCCGTGGTGACGTAGCCGGCCAGGGCGCTCACGTACGCCAGGCTGCCGGTCTTCGCATGCACATTGTTCCCGGCCACGGTGTCGCGCATGCGGCCGGCCAGGCTGCCGTCCACGCCTGCGATCGGCAGCGCCTGGCGCAGCATCTCCGCATACGGTTGTGCCGCCAGGTAGCCGAGCAGGCGCACCAGTGCGTTCGGCGTGACCAGGTTGCGGCGCGACAGTCCCGTGCCTTCGTCGATCAGGCTGGCCGTTGGGGCGATGCCGATCTGCAGCAGCAACCGCTGCAGTGCTGCGATGCCGCGGCTTTCGGTGCTGCTGAAGCCGGGTGTGACGGCCGGCTGCTGGGCACCCACGGCCAGCAGCAGGTTCTGCAGGTACAGGTTCTGCGAGCGCTTCAGGCCGCGCTGCACGATCTCCTTCAGCGGCGGCGACCACACTTCGCCCAGCATGACCGCTTGGGCGAGCCGCGCCGTTTCCTGCTGCGGCCAATGCACCACCCGGAGGCTGCCGCTGACGTGGACGCCGTGCTGCTTCAGCGCCTGCCGCAATTGCGTGCCGGCCAGCAGAGCCGGATCGGTCACCGCCAGCTTGAAATGCTGCGCCGGCGCGTCGGCGGCGATGCTGCCGAAAGCGTGCAGGGTGGCTTCCCCTGGTGCGCGATACAGGTTGATGTCGTTCGGCGTACGGGCTGCGCCGGTGAGCAGCTGGTTGTCGAGCCCGGGCGAGGCATCGGCAGGGACAAACGCCAGGCGGGCCGGGCGGCCCGCTGCGGCGCCCGGGTTCACCGTGACGTCGACGAAGTTCTCCTGCACGCTGAGCGCGGAGGAGGGCACGGCGAACCAGCTCTGCAGGTCGCCTGCCTCCCAGCCGCTGCCGTAGGTCGGACCGGCGAAGTAGCTGTCGTCGGCGACCAGGTCGCCGTGCACGAACCGCAGGCCCTGTGCGGCCGCCTGGCTGGCCAGCTGGTCGGCCCAGTCGGCGCTGGTGGCGGTGCCGAGGGTGGGATCGCCCATGCCGTACAGGATCAGCGGGCCATTTAGGCGGCCGTGCACGATACGTTCGCCGGCCAGCAGGCGGGTGGGAATGCGATGGTCGGGACCCAGTACGGACAAGGCCAGCGCGGCGGTGAACAATTTTGCCGTGGAAGCCGGCTGCAGCAGCTGGTCGGCATGATGCGCGTACAGCGTGCGGCCGCTGTCCAGCGACACCACGGCGATGCCCCAGCTGGCGGCGGCAAAGCGCGGCTGGCCGATCTGCGCGTCGATTTGTGCGGCGAGCCCGGCGCGGGTGGTGGCGGGTGCCGTCGGCGCCGCGGCAGCCGCCACCGGCGCCGCGAGCAGGCTGGCGGCGAGCAGCAGGCGGATCGGGAACGGGAGCCGGCAACAGCGTGGCAGCAGATTCATGCCCCAGTATCGCCAATCCCGGTGCGGCCTGCAGGTCGGTTTGCACGGTTCTGGTAATCTGCGCGGTTCGTGTCTGGCACCTGGCCGGCAGACTTGAACCTATTCGCGAGAACCCCATGCAGATTGCCCAGAACTCCGTTGCCGCCTTCCATTACACGCTGACCGACGACGAAGGCCAGGTCATCGACAGCTCCGAAGGTCGCGAGCCGCTGACCTACCTGCATGGCAGCGGCCATATTGTGCCGGGCCTGGAAAAGCAGATGGAAGGCCGCGCAGTCGGCGACAAGTTCACCGCCGACGTGGCGCCCGAAGAGGGCTACGGCGTGCGTCAGGAGGAACTGATGCAGGAAGTGCCGCGCGCGGCGTTCCAGGGCGTCGAGGACATCCAGCCCGGCATGCAGTTCCAGGGTCATGGTCCGGAAGGCCAGATCAACGTCACCGTGACCAAGGTCGAGAATGACGTGGTCTTCATCGACGCCAACCACCCGCTGGCCGGCAAGACCCTGCACTTCGCCATCGAGGTGACCGACGTGCGTGGCGCCACCGCGGAGGAGCTTGAGCACGGCCACGTGCATGGCGCCGGTGGCCATCACCACTGACCGTTTTCGCGGCCACGCCGCGATCGGCAGAGGCGGGAAGGCCCGGTGCTTGCACCGGGCCTTCGTCGTTTGCGCCTCGGCTCAGTACCAGTCGAGCAGCGACACGCCCACGCCGAGGTAGGTGGCGTTGTGGTTGTAGTCGATCAGGCTTTCGCCATAGCCCTTGAACACTTCCATATAGCCGCGCAGGTTGCCGGCCATCGGGAAACTCCAGCTGAAGCGCGCCGAACCGTGGCTGCGGCTGCCGCTGCGCAGGGAGTGGCGCAGCTGCATGCCGAATTCCTGGCCGTGCCATTCGTGCACGACCTGCATCTCGCCGCGCCCTACGTAATCGCTGATGTCGGGGTTGTCGTCGGTGCTGCGCGATTCGGGAATGTGCCACCACGGGCTCAGCATCACGGTCCAGCCGTCGCGCTCGAAGCCGACGTTGGCGATCACCCGGTTCCAGCTGCGCGACAGTGGATTGCTGCGGCCGTTGGACTGGTGGTTGAAGCCGATGCCGAGCAATCGTCCGTCCCAGCCAAGCAAGTGGTAGTTGGTGTTGAACACGAGCATCGCCTCGGGCTCGTAGTTGGTCTCGCGGAACGGGCGCGACAACTTCGCGTTGTAGACCTGCCAGCGCGAGGACTGGGTGTAGCCCACCCACACATCGCCGGCGTCGCCGAACACGCCCTGCCATACCTTGGTCTTCAGGCTTAGCTGGAATTTCATCTCGGCGTTGTCCAGTTGCTCGCCCTGGCCTGCCACCGTGTTGTCCGGGTTCGGGCTGTGCGGCTGGTTGTTCTGGTTGCTGGTGAGGAAGGCCGGCAGCACGTACACCGGCTTGTAGCCGCGGATGTTGTAGGTGCCGAGCTTGCTTTCCGGGGACAGTTCCCAGCGGCTGTCGAGCAGCGCCAGCGGCGTGGCCACCTCGTTGTTGGTTTCCACGCCGGTGCCGGAGGTTTTCCGAAGGTCGCGGTCGAAAATTCCCGGGGTCGTGGTTGTCTCGTTCGCCCGCTTCTGCGCAATCGGCAAGTTGACCCGGCCGGTCGCATGGTCGTAGCAGGCGAGCCGCTGCGCGTCGCTTTCGATCGCGGTGCAGGCGCGGATGTCGGTGGGGTCAGGATTCTGCGCGTGCGCGGCAGCGGCCAGCATGCCAGCGGACAGGGCCAGAAGCAGGGCCGCGGTCGATCGCTTCATGGGAAAAATACCTGACAGGGCGGTACGCCAGTCTAGCGGAGCGACCCCGGGCGACGGAGACCGGCACATGCAAAACGCCGGCCGCAGGGGGCGGCCGGCGTCGCCTGCACGGATGGGGTCAGTGGCCCGCGACCCAGCGTGTGTACTCGCTCTTGCTGATGCGCCCGTCGCGGTTGTGGTCGGCGTGGATGAAGTCATTGGCGAGCAACGGGTAGGCCGAGGCCTGTTCCTCGCTGATGTATTTCCCGCCGCCGGACAGTTGCTCGAAGCTGGGCGCCGGTCCGGCGGGCGGCGGTGGCGGCATGCTCGAGTGGACGACGACCTCGCCGGCCGAGGTATTCATGGTTGCCGCGCCGGGCTGGCCCGGTGATGGTGGTGTTGCCGACGTGCCCGACTGTGCCGGCATCGGTGGTGCGGGAGGTGCCGGCGGAACGGGCGGCGTCATGTCCGTGGGCGGCGGCGGAGGCGGCGGGGGCACGTCCTGTGCGATCAGGCTGCCGGCGAACAGCAGCGTACCGGCGGCGAGAGCGGTCAATAGTGGCTTGCGGGATTTCATCATCGGTACTCCATGCCAGAATGATTGATGAGGTCGTGCGGATGTCCACAATCCATCAGGCGGACTTCCGTCCGGCCCAACTCGGATTTCACGCTAACAGGGGTTTTGTAAATGTCGGCTCAAGATCCTGGTCACGAAGTCGTGAAGAGGGGTCGCCATTGGGCTCCGCTTCAGGTGATTGCGGCGTGTTGAGCCTGGGACAGGCGCGTGCACTGCAATTGTTCGCGCAAGGCCTGCTGCAGCCGCCACGGCGACGGCCGCGGCGCGACGACGTGGTGGCGGCGGTCGGGCGCATGCGCTTGCTGCAGATCGACACCATCCACGTGGTGGCGCGCAGCCCCTATCTGGTACTGCACTCGCGCCTGGGCGATTACCCGACGGGATGGCTGGACGAAGCGCTGGCGCAAGGCCGGCTGGCCGAGTGCTGGGCGCACGAGGCATGCTTCGTCAGCGCCGCCGATGTCGTCTGGCATCGCGGCGGACACGACCATCGCACGCATCATTGGGCGCATCGCAGCGCGGCGCGGATGCATCGCGAACAGCGTGCCGAGATGGATGCGCTGCTGGCTGCGATTCGTGGGTCCGGCCCGGTGCGGGCGGCCGATTTCGCGCGCAAGGACGAGATCAGCAAGCCGGGCTGGTGGGAGTGGAAGCCGGAGAAGCGCTGGCTGGAGGCGTGGTTTGCGCTGGGCGAGCTGATGGTGGCCCGGCGCGACAACTTCCAGCGTGTCTATGACCTGGCCGAAAACGTGCTGGCCCGGCTTGACCCGCCGTACGATCCCGCCACCGCGCCTTCGGCGGCGCAGCGGCGCCAGCGCTTCATCGTCGACAGCGTGCGCGCCTTGGGAGTGACGCCGGCGGCCTGGATCGCCGACTACTTCCGGCTCAAGCCGAAGGTCAGCGATCGCGAACTGGCCCCGCTGCTGGCCAGCGGCGAGCTGCTGGCGGTGCCGGTGCAGGGCTGGAGTACGCCCGGCTATGTGCACCGCGACCATGCCTCGGCGCTGGACAAGGCGCTGGCCGGCCGCCTGCGCGCCACCCATACCGCGCTGCTGTCGCCGTTCGATCCGCTGGTATGGGACCGCACGCGGGCGCTGGCGATGTTCGATTTCGAGTACACCATCGAGTGCTACACGCCGGCACCGAAGCGCCGCTACGGCTACTTCGTGCTGCCGATCCTGCACCGCGGCCGATTGATTGGCCGGCTCGACGCAAAAGCCCATCGCAGTACCGGCCGGTTCGAGGTCAAGGCCTTGTACCTGGAACCGGGCGTCTTGCCGGAACCGCCGCTGGTGCAGGCGGTGGCCAAGGCGATCACTGATGCCGCCCGCTGGCACGGCACCCCGGAGATTCAGCTGGGGCGGACCCAGCCGGCAGCGCTGGCCCGGCTGTTGCGCGCCGCCTGGCGAGAAGCCGGCTAGCGGCCTCGCCACCCGCCCTTGGCCACGGCGGGATCTACGGCGTGCTTCTGGCCGGCGCCGGATTCTCCGCGCACGACTTGCCGTGCAGGGCCTGGCGCAGCTGGCTGGCCAGCGAGTTGCAGCGTGCCGCCAGTTGCGGCCGGGTATCCGGATTCTTCGAATCACGCAGCAGGCTGCTGCGCATCGCCTCGTAGCGGGATTGCAGCTGGTCCGGCGGGAAGATCGCCGCTGCGCGATGGCAGGCCAGGTAGCTGGAGAGGTAGTCGTCGCAGGCGGCAATCCCGGTGTCCCCGGACAAGTCGGGCTCGGCGGCGGCCCCGGCAGGGGTGGTCGCCGGCGTGCTCCCGATGGGTGGGGCGGGTGACTTTGGTGGAGGATGGGGTAGTCGTGGTGGAGCTGGTGGTCGTCTTGGTGGCCTGTTGGTGCTGCGTGCATCCCGCCAGCAGCAGGCCTCCGAGCACGCTGATCAGGGTCAGGCGGGACAGGGCAGGCATATCGCGGACCTCCTCGACGTGGCGACCGCACCGGTGGGCCGGGACGGCCGGTGGGCAGCGGCTCTGCGCACTGTTTGCCACTAGACCGCGACGGAGGTCAAGAAAATCTGAATTTCCCGCTGGACCGGCAGGAAAACAGCGAATTCGCCTCATTCCGTTCATCCCGGTTGTGCCGTTATGATCCGCCCACTGTGTTTGCCGGGGTCAGCCGAGTTTGTGGCCCGATGCCGCCGATCCGCGATCAGCCTCATCGTTCACCCTGGATTGTTTCCTTGCATACCAGTCGAGCCGGCCGGTTGCCATCATGGTGGCCGCGTCTATAAACCTGTGGAGTGATTAAACATGTCTGATCGTCAGATGGGTACCGTCAAGTGGTTCAACGACGCCAAGGGCTTCGGCTTCATTGCCCGCGACAATGGCCCGGACGTTTTCGTGCATTTCCGCGCCATTACCGGCGGCGGCTTCAAGAGCCTGCAGGAAGGCCAGCAGGTCTCGTTCAAGGTGGTGCAGGGTCAGAAAGGCCTGCAGGCCGAAGAAGTCACTCCGGCCTGAGTGCCGCGTTTGTAAGGGAAACCGGGCAGAGGCGCCCGGTTTTTCCCTGCCCGGATAATGTCCCCGACTGCCCGCTTGACAAATCACTCGCGGGCTGAAAATCCGTTATGCTTGGCCCGCTGCGTCTGCTTGGCTAGTGAGTGCCCGGTAAGGATTTCCTGAATCCGACTGTTGCACCGGACCCTGCATGCTCAGTAAACCGTCGGCCCGTTGGGGCCGGTTTGTCTCAGCGTCTGGATAGGATCGGAGTTAGTCATGTCGGATCGTGAAGTAGGTACTGTCAAGTGGTTCAACGACGCCAAGGGTTTCGGTTTCATCAGCCGCGATAATGGCCCTGACGTATTCGTGCATTTCCGCGCCATCACCGGCTCGGGTTTCAAGAGTCTGCAAGAAGGCCAGAAGGTCAGCTTCAAGGTCGTCGACGGCCAGAAGGGCTTGCAGGCCGAAGACGTCACCCCCGTCTGAGCGCGGTGGCGAAATCAGTTTGAGGAGGCCGGCGCAAGCCGGCCTCCTTTTTTGTGGTGGAGGGGACAATTCGCTAGCCTGTGCGAATGTCCGATCATTCCATCGAAAGCGTAGCGCCAGAGCCGCTGGTGATCCCGGTAACCGCTGCGGACGGCGCCCGCTGCGAGTTGCTGGCCGTGCTTCCCGCCGGTGCCTGGCAACGATTGCTGTACTGGGTTCCGGCGATGGGCATACCAGCCCGGCACTATCTGCCGCTGGCCCAGGCGTTGGCGGCGGGCGGCGTCGCGGTGGCGGTGCACGAGTGGCGCGGCATCGGCTCCAGCGATCGGCGCGCCGGCCGCGGCTGCAACTGGGGTTATCGCGAGTTGCTGCAGGACGACCTGCCCGCCGGCATGGCGGCGGTGCGCCAACGCTGGCCGCAGGCGAAGTGCTGGCTGGGAGGGCACAGCCTGGGCGGTCAGCTTGGCCTGCTCTACGCCAGCCTGCACCCGCACGAATTCGCCGGGCTGCTGCTGGTCGCCAGCGGCGCGCCGTACTGGCGACGTTTCCGGCACGGCTGGCTGATCGGCGCGGCTTATGCGCTGGCGCCGTTGCTGGCGGGTCTGATGGGTTACCTGCCCGGGCGGCGGATTGGTTTCGGCGGCAACGAGGCGCGCGGGGTGATCGCCGACTGGGCGCGCAGCGGGCGCAGCGGCCGCTATGCGGCGGCGGGCATGGCACAGGATTTCGAAGGACGGCTGGCCGCGCTGCATTTGCCGGTGCTGGCGCTGCGCCTGCAGGAGGACTGGCTGGGTCCGCCGGCCTCGCTGGACTGGCTGCTGGGCAAGCTGGGCCGGGGTGAGCGCCGGGTGGAAGTGATTACCCGGGAGGATCTGGACGGCCTGCCGGCCGGTCATTTCGGCTGGATGAAGACGCCGGCGCCGGTGGCCTCGCACATCGTCCACTGGCTGGCTGCACCGGACGCAGCGTTCGCTGCGTGCGAGGGCTCTGCAGGTTGATTCTCCGGGAGCCCGCCAGCATGTCGGTGTGACCAATCTGCTGGATTCCCCGATGAACCTGTTCGACCCGCTCACCCAGCGCAGCCTGACCTTGCGCAACCGCCTGGCGGTGTCGCCGATGTGCGAATACTCGGCCACCGACGGCGTGCCGAACGACTGGCACATGGTGCACCTGGGTAGTCGCGCGATCGGCGGCGCGGCGTTGGTGATCGCCGAGGCCTCGGCGGTTTCCGCGCAGGGACGCATCTCGCCGCAGGACACCGGCCTGTGGAACCAGGCCCAGTTGCAGGCGTGGCAGCCGATCACCCGGTTCATCAAGGCGCAGGGCGCGATCGCCGGCATACAGCTGGCGCATGCCGGGCGCAAGGCCAGTTCGCTGCGGCCGTGGGACGGGCATGGCCCGGTGCCGGCCGGGCAGGGCGACTGGCCTACCGTGGCGCCGTCGGCGGTGCCGTTCGATGCCGGCTGGCCTGCGCCGCAGGCACTGGACGAGGCCGGCGTCCAGGCAGTGGTCGCGGACTTCCGCGCTGCCGCGCAGCGCGCGCTGGCGGCCGGCTTCGAGCTGATCGAAGTGCATGCGGCGCATGGCTACCTGCTGCACCAGTTCCTGTCGCCGCTGAGCAACCGGCGCGATGATCGTCATGGCGGCAGCTTCGAGAACCGCACCCGCCTGGTACGCGAGGTGATCGCCGCCGTGCGCGACGTGTGGCCGGCCGAACTGCCGCTGTGGTTGCGCCTGTCGGCCACCGACTGGGTGGACGAAGGCGGCTGGGATGTCGAACAGAGCGTCGAGCTGGCGCGCCAGGTGAAATCGCTGGGCGTGGACCTGATCGATGTTTCCAGCGGCGGCCTGCTGCCGCATGCGAAGATTCCGCTGGCGCCGGGCTACCAGGTGCCGTTCGCGGCGCAGATCCGCCGCGAGGCCGGCATCGCCACCGGTGCGGTGGGCCTGATCACCGGCGCGGAGCAGGCCGCGCAGATCGTCGCCAACGGCGACGCCGACGTGGTGCTGATCGCCCGCGAGAGCCTGCGCGATCCGTATTTCCCGCGCCGGGCGGCGCAACAGCTGGGCGCGAAGATCGACCCGCCGGCGCAATATCGACGAGCATGGTAAGGAGAGCGTGATGGAAGCAACCCCGATGCTGATTGCCGATGCCCGCGTGCACGATCTGGGCGACGGCTTCATGGTGCGCCGCATGTTGCCGGTGTTGCAGGCGCGCCACGTCGGCCCGTTCGTGTTCTTCGACCATATCGGACCGGCCACGTTCGCCGCCGGCAAGGGCATGGACGTGCGCCCGCATCCGCACATCGGCCTGGCGACGGTGACCTGGCTGTTCGACGGCGTGATCCGCCATCGCGACAGCTTGGGCAGCCTGGCCGACATCCGTCCCGGCGAGGTGAACTGGATGACCTCCGGCCACGGCATCGTGCACTCCGAGCGCACGCCGCCGGAGGCGCGTCAGGGCGGCCAGCTGCTGCACGGCATCCAGGTCTGGGTGGCGCTGCCGCAAGCCGACGCCGAAGTGGCGCCGGAGTTCCACCACCACGAACGCGCCGCCCTGCCGAGGATCAGCCGGCCCGGCATGGAGGCCGTACTGATCGCCGGCACGGCCTGGGGCGAGCGCTCGCCGGTGAAGGTGTTCGCGCCGATGTTCTTCCTGGAAGTGCAACTGGCCGCCGGCGCCGAGCTGGCGTTGCCGCAGGAGCACGGGGAGCGCGGCGTGCACGTGGTCGACGGTGCAATCCGCTGGGGTGAGCTGGACGTCGGCGCCCAACAGATGGCGGTGCAGGCCGGCCCGTCGGCCCCGCCGCTGCACGCGCACGAAGCCAGCCGCCTGATGCTGTTCGGCGGCGCGCCGCTGGATGGCGAGCGACACCTGTGGTGGAACTTCGTGGCCAGTACGCGCGAGCGCATCGAGCAGGGCAAGGCCGACTGGCGCGAAGGGCGCTTTCCGAAAGTGCCCGGTGACGACAAGGAATTCATTCCGCTGCCCGAGTAGGCGGGGCGGATCGCCTTGCTTCGCAGGGCGGGCAGTGCCGCCCTGCTGAGCGCGCGGCACGCCTGCATGGCAGAATCGGACCATCCCGTTGCGGAGCAGAAACATGCCCGGCTACAGCAGCTTTGCCGAGTTCTATCCGTTCTACCTCCGCGAGCACAGCAACCGCATCTGCCGTCGCCTGCACTTCGTCGGCAGCAGCCTGGTGCTTGCGGTGATCGTGCTGGCCCTGGCGAGTGGCCTGCTGCGCTGGCTGTGGCTGGCGCCGGTGTTCGGTTACGGCTTTGCCTGGGTCGGCCACTTCGGGTTCGAGAAGAACCGCCCGGCCACGTTCAAGCACCCGCTGTACAGCCTGGCTGGCGACTGGGTGATGTACGGGCAGATGCTGCGCGGCAAGATCCGCTTCTGACTTTCCCCTTCTTCCCCTTTGCCGGCAGGAGAAGGGGCCAAGCGCCTCAGCGATACTGCTGGTGGCAGCTCTTGCAGGTCTCGCCGACCGGCTTGACCGCCGCGGCCAGTGCCTCGCACGTGGCCGGCGCGGCCTGCACGGCCTGCTGCAGGTGGTTCTGCAACTGGGTAGCGTCGTCGGTGAAAGTCTTTTCGTCGATGCCGAATACCGGGGTGACGTCCGTGGCCGTGGATTGCAGGCGGGCCAGGTGGTGCTGGACCTTGACCGGGTCGCACTGCTTCGCCTTGATGGCGTTCTTCAGTTCGCCCATGTGGTAGCCCATGGTTTCCATCACCGCCTTCGGCATCGGGTTGCGCGCGGCCAGCGCGTTCATCATGTTGACCGTGCCGATCACGCCGATCACGAGGCCGAGCAGGATCATCAGAGCTACGCGCATTGCCACGATTCCATGAATGAAGATGGCCGCAAGGATAACCCGCACCGGCGCGTCGCAACCGCTCGGGCGCGATAAAATGGACGTTTCGTCCCAGCAGGCCAGGCCAGTGATGCAGATCCAAGCGGCAGTACGCGATGAGTGAAACGGCAGTTGTCGCCGAGCGCTTCGCCGGCATCGAACGCCTGTACGGCAGCGGCAGCGTGGCCACGCTGGCGCGCGCGCATGTCTGCGTGATCGGCATCGGCGGCGTGGGTTCGTGGGCGGTCGAGGCGCTGGCGCGCAGTGGCGTGGGCCGGCTCACCCTGATCGATGCGGACGAGGTCTGCGTGTCGAACACCAACCGCCAGTTGCACGCGCTGGATGGCGAGTACGGCAAGTCCAAGGTGGGCGTGATGGCGGCGCGCGCGCACGCGATCAACCCGACGATACGGCTGGAGGCGGTCGAGCGATTCCTTACCCCGTCCACCCTGGACGAACTGCTCGACCATGGCTACGACGTGGTGCTGGATGCCTGCGACGCGTTCCGGGTGAAGCTGGAGACGATCGCCTGGTGCCGCCGGCGCAAGCTGCCGATCGTCAGCGTGGGTTCGGCCGGCGGGCGCACCGACCCCACCCAGATCCGCGTGCGCGACCTGTCGCGCACCGAGCACGACGCGATGTTCAGCCTGATCCGCAAGAAGCTCCGCGCCGACTTCAACTTCCCGCGCAACCCGCAGCGCTACTTCGGCGTGTCGGCCGTCTATTCGCTGCAGAACGTGCAGTACCCGCAACCCGACGGCACCGTCTGCGGCACCCGCCCGCCCGGCGGCGACGCGATGAACCTGGCCTGTGGCGGCGGCCTGGGCGCGGCCACCCACGTCACCGGCGCCTTCGCGTTCGCCGCGGTGGGCAAGGTGCTGGAAAAGCTGCTCGACAAATGAACCCTTCTCCCCTCGGGGGAGAAGGTGCCCCGAAGGGGCGGATGAGGGGCGGGTGCTCGCGGTATTGCGAATACGAAGCGCGCTTTGACGCAACGAAATGGGCAGCGTGGCCCCTCACCCCGGCCCTCGCCCCGCAGGGGAGAGGGAGCAACGCTTACCACCCCATGTAATGCCCGCCGTTGATCGCCAGGTTTGCGCCGGTGATCCAGCTGGTTTCTTCACCGGTCAGGAAGGCCACCGCGTGGGCGATTTCCTCCGGCTTGCCCAGCCGGCCAACCGGGATCTGCGCCACGATCTTGGCGCGCACGTCCTCGGGCACGGCCATCACCATGTCGGTGCCGACATAGCCGGGCGAGACCGTGTTGACGGTGATGCCGAACTTCGCGTTCTCCTGCGCCAGCGAGATGGTGAAGCCGTGCATGCCGGCCTTGGCCGCGGCGTAGTTGGCCTGGCCGTACTGGCCCTTCTGGCCGTTGATCGAGCTGATCTGCACGATGCGGCCCCACTTGCGCGCGCGCATGCCTTCGATCACCGGGCGGGTGACGTTGAAGCAGGCATTCAAGTTGGTATTCACCACGTCGGTCCACTGCTCGTAGCTCATCTTGTGGAAGGTGGTGTCGCGGGTGATGCCGGCGTTGTTGACCAGGATGTCGACCGGCCCGCACTTGGCCTCGATCGCGCGGATCATCGCTTCGCAGGCAGCCGGGTCGCAGACGTCGCCCTGCACCAGGCACACCTCGATGCCGTCCGCCGCCATCGCCTTGCGCCAGATTTCGGCCTTGTCCGGGTCGCGATAGTTGGTGGCAACGCGATGCCCCTGCCCGGCGAGGTAGCGAATGATCGCGCTGCCGATGCCGCCGGTGCCGCCTGTGACCAAAGCCGTGCGCTGCGTCATGTCTTGAAACTCCTTGTGCAGGTGAAGCGGGGCCGTCGTGCCGGACCATGGCGGGTCTGTTTCCGCCGTTGCCGCCGGTGCGTCCTGCATTTATAGCGTTTCAGGCGACGGAGTGACCGCTGCATTGCGGCAAATTTGCCGGGTCGAAGTTCGCCAGCGCCTGCACCAGCAAGTCGTGGACGTCCATCGCTGCAGCCGGTGGAGGCACCCGCAGGAACGCCAGGGTCCGCCGCAGCGCCGGCAGCGGGTCGGCCGGGTCGACCGGGAACGCCTGCTCGGATTTGGACAGCTTGCGTCCCTCGCCGTCCAGCACTAGCGGCAGGTGGCGCCAGGCCGGCGTGGGCAGGCCCAGGCAGCGCTGCAGCCAGATCTGCCGCGCAGTGGAGTCGAGCAGGTCCTGCCCGCGCACCACCTCGGTGATGCCCTGGTACGCGTCGTCGACCACGCAGGCGAGCTGGTAGGAATAGAACCCCTCGACACGGCGGATCACGAAGTCGCCCACCTCGTCGCGCAGGTTTTGCCGCTGCGGGCCTTGCAGCGCGTCGTCGAATGCGATCTGCACATCCGGCACGCGCAGCCGCCAGGCCGGCGTCTGGCCCGCCTGCGGCGGCGCGACGCAGCGGCCGTCGCGATGGATGCCGCCGGTGCCGGCCAGTTCGCTGCGGCTGCACCAGCACGGGAACACCAGTTGCATCGCCTGCAGTTGTTCGAACGCCGCGTCGTAGGCGTCGATGCGCTGCGACTGGAACAGCGCCGGCGCGTCGGCAACCAGGCCGAACGCCGGCAGCGCGGCCAGGATGCTCGCCGCCGAGCCGGGAACCTCGCGCGGCGGGTCGATGTCTTCCACCCGCAACAGCCACTCGCCGCCGGCGTGCCGCGCGCACAGCCAGCTGCCCACCGCGGCGACCAGCGAGCCGAAATGCAGGTGTCCGGTGGGCGAGGGGGCGAAGCGGCCGCGATAGCTCATCGGCGCATTCTAGGGTAGCGAGGTGTGGTCGGTCGCCACTCCTGCAACCCTTGAAAGCCGCCACTTGCGCCCCGAATCTTGAGCCACAGTTTTCCCGTTTCCTTCATGACTGCCATAGAGAGACAGCCGTGCGTCGTATCGCCTTGTTCATTGGTACCAACCTTGCCGTCCTGCTCCTGCTGAGCATCGTCTGCCACCTGTTCGGCATCGACCAGATGGCCGCCGCCCGCGGCTATGGCGGCATGGGCGGCCTGCTGGCCTACGCCGCCGTGTTCGGCATGGGCGGCGCGTTCATTTCGCTGGCGATGTCCAAGACGATCGCCAAGTGGTCCACCGGCGCGCGGGTGATCGAGCAGCCGCAGAACGAGACCGAGCGCTGGCTGGTCGACACCGTGCGCCGCCACGCGCAGAGCGCCGGCATCGGCATGCCCGAGGTGGCGATCTACGACGCGCCGGAAATGAACGCGTTCGCCACCGGCATGACCAGGAACAGCTCGCTGGTGGCAGTCAGTTCCGGGCTGCTGCAGCAGATGAACCGTGAGCAGGTCGGCGCCGTGCTCGGCCACGAGATCGGCCACGTCGCCAACGGCGACATGGTTACCCTGACCCTGATCCAGGGCGTGCTGAACACGCTGGTGATCCTCGCCGCGCGTATCGTGGGCCGGCTGGTCGACAGCTGGATGTCGGGCGGCCGCGACAATCGCGAGGGTGGCGGTATGGGCTATTTCGTGGTGGTGATGGTGCTGCAGGTGGTGTTCGGCCTGTTCGCGTCGATCATCGTGGCCGCGTTCTCGCGCTGGCGCGAGTTCCGCGCCGACACCGCGGGCGCGAAGTTCGCCGGCCGTGGTGCGATGATCTCCGCGTTGCAGCGGCTGCAGGCCAACCACGGCGAGAGTACGTTGCCGACCACGATCGCCGCGTTCGGCATCTCCGGTCCGCTGGCCGAGGGTTTCAAGCGCCTGTTCATGAGCCATCCGCCGCTGGAGGAGCGCATCGCCGCGCTGCAGAATGTCGGCTAGGCACGGCTAAGCCGTAAAATTTCAGACCCGTCATTCCGGCGCAGGCCGGAATCGCATTACCGCTCTCGTACCTTTGCGCGCTGCCGTCACGGGATGACCAGCTTCGCTGTTGAAGTGCGATTCCGGCCTGCGCCGGAATGACGATCTAAAACATCCACGCAACAACGGAACATCCACGCATGAACGCACCCGCCGAAACCCGCAAGTTCGAAGCCGAAGTCGCCCAGGTGCTGCACCTGGTCACGCATTCGCTGTACTCGCACAAGGAAATCTTCCTGCGCGAGTTGATCTCCAACGCCTCCGACGCCTGCGACAAGCTGCGCTTCGAGTCGATCGCCAAGCCCGAGCTTTCCGCCGGCGACAGCGAGCTGCACATCGACGTCAGCTGGGACCCCGACGCGCGCACCATCACCGTGCGCGACAACGGCATCGGCATGAGCCGCGATGAGATCGTGGCCAACATCGGCACCATCGCCAGCTCCGGCACGCGCCGTTTCCTGGAGGCGATGTCGGGCGAACAGAAGGCCGATGCGCGCTTGATCGGCCAGTTCGGCGTGGGCTTCTATTCCGCCTTCGTGGTGGCCGACAAGGTCACCGTGCTGAGCCGCCGCGCCGACACGCCGGCAGGCGAGGGCGTGAAGTGGGAAAGCGACGGCAAGGGCGAGTACTCGCTGGAATCGGTCGAGCTGGCCGAGCGCGGCACCGCGGTGATCCTGCACCTGAAAGCCGACGAGGACGAGTTCCTCAGCCGCTGGCAGCTGCGCGCGCTGATCACCAAGTACTCCGACCACGTCGCCTTTCCGATCCGCATGCCGGTCGAGAAGGACGGTAAGCCGACCGACGAATGGGAAACCATCAACGCCGCCTCGGCACTGTGGACCAAGCCGAAGTCGGAGATCAGCGACGAGGACTACCAGAGCTTCTACAAGTCGCTCGGCCACGACTTCAACGACGCGTTGGCGTGGACGCATAACCGCGTCGAAGGCAGCCAGAGCTTCACCACCTTGCTGTACATCCCCTCGCAGCCGCCGTTCGACCTGATGATGGGCGGCCGCGACGAACGCAAGGGGCTGAAGCTCTACATCAAGCGCGTCTTCATCATGGACGCGGCCGAGGAACTGCTGCCGAACTACCTGCGCTTCGTGCGCGGCGTGGTCGATGCCGACGACCTGCCGCTCAACGTCAGCCGCGAGATCCTGCAGCACAACCGCCAGCTCGAGCGCATCAAGGCTGCCTGCGTCAAGCGGGTGCTCGACCTGATCGAGAAGCTGGCCAAGGATGAGCCGGAAAAATTCGCCACTTTCTACAAGGCGTTCGGCAACACGCTGAAGGAAGGCATCAGCGAAGACGCCAACAACCGCGAGCGCATCGCCAAGCTGCTGCGCTTCGCCTCCACCAAGGGTGACGGCACCAACCAGACCACCTCGCTGGACGACTACATCGGCCGCATGGCCGTGGGCCAGGACGCGATCTGGTACATCACCGCCGACAGCTACGCCGCCGCCTTCGGCAGCCCGCAGCTGGAAGCGTTCAAGGCCAAGGACATCGAAGTGCTGCTGATGTCCGACCGCATCGACGAATGGATGATCGGCAGCTTGAGCGAATACGAAGGCAAGAAGCTCAAGAGCGTCGCCAAGGGCGAAGTGCCGCTGGACGAGGCCGACAAGAAGAAGCAGGAAGAAGCCACCAAGGAAGCCGAGCCACTGCTGAAGAAGCTCAAGGACCTGTTGGGCGATCGCGTCGGCGACGTCAAAGTCTCCGCGCGCCTCACCGACTCGCCCTCATGCCTGGCCCTCTCCGACTACGAAATGGCCCCGCACCTGGCCCGCTTGCTGCGCGAAGCCGGCCACGACATGCCCGAGAACAAGCCCACGCTGGAGATCAACCCGCAGCATGCGCTGCTGAAGCGCGTCGAGGCGGAAACCGACGAAGCGAAGGCGAAGGATCTCGCCATGCTGCTGCTGGAGCAGGCGGAGATTGCCGCGGGGGCGCAGTTGCCGGATCCGTCGGCGTTCGTGCAGCGGATGAATCGGGTGTTGCTGGGGTGAGGTGCTTCGCGCTGTGTTGATGTGAGAAAGTCCGCCATCCGGCGGGCTTTTTCTTTACTCCCTCTCTCCCTGCAGAGGGGCGGGCGCCCGCCAGACTCTTTCCTTCTCGTCATTCCTGCGAAGGCAGGAATCGCTTCTGCACGTCGCCTTGGCATCAGAGCGAAGAGCTTTCGTGCGCCTTCGGTGCCCGAGTTACTTTTCTCTTGCGTGGCCAAGGCATCGGGCAACCGCTCCTGCGTTGCCTCAACTCGGGCATCCATGCCCTCGCCATAGGCGGCACCTCCGTGAGCCGGGGCCGGGCTTTTCGACAGCACATCCCTGTGCTGGCGAAAAGGAATCGGCCTCCTGCCGATTCCGCTGCGCGGCCTGTCGACCCCGCCTCACCGCCGCACAGAGGCCCCCGGTTGAGCGACGGGCCATCGTGGCCCGTCGCCCGGGAGCACTCGCTAATAGGCGATGCGTCCAACTTGACTGTTCCTGTCCCGTTTTGCGGAAGAAGCACGTACCCCACACTCATGGCGCGCGTGCACGCGCGCCGCTGGCGGTTACCTCGTACTGGACCATGCAGTAATTGGGTGGATTAAACTCGTTATTCACCACTGGACTCGCCACATGCCAGGGCCAGTGCATTTGGCGCAATGCTGCATCGACTTCCAGTCGTCCCTTCCTTCGTGTCGGATGATGCCTTTCCTAGCTTTGTCGGCAGGCTTCGAGCCTTGCCATTTGTTGTGGTTACAGTCGTTGACGACCTTGAACTTGTCGTGATCGCCAGCTTCGCTGATCTTCTTGTAGAACCGAATTTCCCCAGATTGTGGCGGACTGGAGTCATCGTTTGAGGCCGGTTCTACCCGAGAGCTGGAGATATTTCCGTCGTTGGCATACTGGAGCTTGTACGACAGGGAAGCGAGCCTCCTGTTGGCTTCATCCAGCTGTTCCCTGAGCCCTTCGTTCTTCTTTTGTAACTCGTCGATAAGGGTGAGTGCGGCCTCATGGTCGGCTGCACGGGCTTCGAGGTTCGCAATCCTTCCCTTGATTTCATCTTGCTTGATCAAAGCTATCTCTTTCGGCTCTTGAACCGAGATCGACATCGCGGTAAGTACGCGATTCCTCAACTGCGAACGGAAGCGCGACGAGTATTCCTGATCCTTTGATTCGTCTTCTGGAAGAAGCTGCGGTGCGGTCCAGACGGTCGAGCGCGGAAAATCCTCGCTACTGCGAATTGGCCAATAGATCCGGATGGCGCCCAGATAGCAGGAATTTAACTTACCAACCACATTCGTGAGTTCGTCTGAGGCATCTTCATTGACGTGGTAGACCTCCGCAGCACCGGAGAGGTCGTAGGCGATTTGGTTTGCTATTCCCGGCCAAACCTCTTCTCCGTCCAACTCAGAGACGACTACGACCGGCAACTTACGTGCGCTTCCGTCCTTGAGTCGCATCGCAAGTGTCTGGACTTGCTCGTTGGTGATCACTGGCGTAACGGAAGTGGACAAGAGGTTTTCGAAGTAGCGCCAGTCATTAAAAAGATTGATCGCGTCCCGGATAATTTTTGGGCACTTTGCATCTGTGAAAGTTTGGGCGACAGCGTCTTCCGGACTGGATACTGTGAGCGTGGCATAAAGCGTCACATGGCCGATCGTCGTTAGGATGGCGAGATGCGTCGTGAAATTGAGGCCCGCCCGAGATTTCTCTTCCAACGTATATTCTGTGACGGCATGTAATGACCCAGCACTTCCTGCACAGGTCAGGCCGCTAAAGCATAAGCCTCGGCGGGTGTCTTCATGCCGAGCGCCTGGTGCGGGCGTCGGTGGTTGTAGAACGCGATCCAGTCGCCGATCACGCGGCTGGCGTGTTGCTGGGTTTCAAAGCGGTGACGGTGAGCGCATTGCTCCTTGAGCGTGCGGATCAGTCGCTCGACCATGCCGTTCTGCTGGGGGCAGTGCGGGGTGATGAACTCCTGCTTCAGACCGTAGCTGCGCACCAGGGCGGTGTAGCTGCGACTGGTGAACACCAAGCCATTGTCCGAGCGCAGCAGGAACGGCTCGCGCACGCGGCCCAGGCTGCCAAAGCGGCTGATCAGAGCCTGCTCCAAAGCGGCTTCGGCGGTTTTGGACTTGGCGCTGCGTGAGAGATGCCAACCCAGCAGTTGTCGGGTATGGCAATCCATCACCAACGCCAGGGTCAGCCAGCCATCGCGGCCGGCCCAGATGCGGCAAAGGTCCGTCGACCATCGTTCGTCCGGTGCCTGGGCCACCGACGGCAGTGCCTCAATGCGCGGCCGACGTCCGATCGGACGCTTTCGCACCTGCCAGCCCTTGAGCTGGAACAGCCGCTGCACGGTGTTCTTGTTCATGCCCAGCAACCACGCCACCGTGCGGTAGCCGAACGACGGCTCTTGCTCGATCAACTGCTTGACCGGCGTCGCCAGTTCGTCCCGAACCTTCGGTGGCGACTTCGTTGGTCGGTAGTACATCGTTCGCCGTGCCACGCCGAACCAGTGGCACAGCTTGGCGACCGACACGTCCAGCCCTTCCGCACGCAGTCCCTGCTGGATCGAGATGATCACGTCTCGTCCTTGCCCAACAGGGACTGCAATTTTTTTCGGGCGCGCAGCTCCAGCATCGCCTCACCGTAGGCTTCCTGCAGGTCCTTCAGCTGGCGCTCGTATTGTTCCCGTACGTCTTCCGGCTTGGCCCGCAACGCGTTCTCCATGCCGCGCTTGCCATCTTCGACCCAGCTCTCGATCTCCGAGGGCGGCAGATCGAACTGTCGGCTGGCCTCGGCCACGGTCGTCTTGCCTTGAATGATGTCCAGTACCAGCGACGACTTGCGCCGTGCCGTCCAGCGCTTGATCTCTTCGTCCATCACGTTGCTCATCAGTGTGTCCTCGGGAAAAGGTAACACCTGAGCAGGAAATCACTGGGTCATTACAGGCACCTTCTCCACTCGCATGCCTTTCAACATGGTAGATACCGGTATCGTCCGCTTGGGTTTTAGACCTGAAGAATCCTTCCTTTTCCAGTGGGAGGTCCGCACCTTTCTGGGCAAGCCATCGTTCGACAAGCAAATGCAGTGCGGGCACCCTTTTGGCAATCTCTTCGGGCGTCAGTTCCGGTGTGTTCAGTAAGTAAGAGGCAATGGTTTGCATTATGGCTCCTTGTCAAAAATCGTTAGAAATGGAGGTGGCAGAGAAGCGGGTCCAGAGTTAGCCGGAGTGCAATTTTCGAGCGGCGTACGTCGCTTTTCGAGCGAAGATCGGCCAATGGTATGCGAGGAGCGACGCGCTCTGGCCGAGCCGCTCAACTGGCTTCTTTAATAACTAAGAGTCCATAGATATTTTTTAGCCATTGCGATATGAAGTGACATCAACGCAGCGGCATCTCTTTCGTGGTCTTCTCCAGAATCTTCATCGACTCATCGTTCCGTTTTTTCCACTCGCGCAGCTCGGCATCGTTCTGCAATTCGCTCGCGTAGATCGTCGCTTGAGTGCGCGGCACTGGTGCCGCGGCGGGGCGAGGTACGGAGAGTGCTTCCCTGTAAGCGGCTTGGAAGACAGCGGGTGCCGGACCTACAGGTACTGCAATGACCGGTGACACGGCCGTGGTGGAAGGTGAGAGCGCAGCGATCACCAGCAGGCTCGCGGCCATGCTTCCGCACAAAGCCAGCGGCGTATCCATCGGGCTCGCGGCGCGTGTCTTGTTTTTTTGCAGCGACCGCACCGTGGCGATCAGTTCGCCGCCGTGGATCAGCTCGATGGGTTTGCCCTGGGCGAAGCGGTGGGCGTCGGGGGTGTAGTCGCCGAGCGCCACGATCTTCACGGCGGCGGCTTGGTGATGCATCAGCAGGCCGTACATTTCGCGCACGACTTTGACGCCGACTTGCCAGTTCTGCCATTGCTTGCATTGCACCAGCGTGGTCTGGCCGTTCTTGCGCAGGATCAGGTCGATGCCGCCGTCGGCGCCGCCGAGGCCGGTTTCTTCGACGGCATAACCTTGACGGCGGAAGGCTTCGCCGGCGAGTTGCTCGAACTGGCGCTAGCTCATCCGGCGCAGGCTGTCGATGCCGGTCTGGCTGTCGAGCAGCTGTCGCCGGCGGCCGCGACCGATGAAGGAGGCGAGGGCGGCGAGCCAGCAGCCGATCAGCAGCACCCAGGCGAGCGGTGCGTAGGCGCCAGCCGCCAACATCCGGCCCATGCCGGCAAGGACGGGGCTGTGGCTGGACGCGAGGTACCAGCTGATGCCGTGTCGTATCGCGACATACCCGATCAGACCGATCAGGATGCCGAGCCACCATGGCATGGCCGCGATCTGCTCGAAGCCACTTGTCGTGCGTTTCGCCATTTCACTCCCCCTGAGCGCTCCCTGGCGCGGCCACCGTACTGCAAACCTCCATGCGGGAAAACCGGCTGGCCACGCCAGAGAGCCGCCCGCAACAGTTTGACCCCGGCGTGCGAGGCGAAAACTCCCAAGCGCAAGGTTTCGAACTCAAGGTAAAGCGCCTTGTGTACAGGGCGCCTAAGCCGGCCACCGGGTAGCCCTGTCCAAACGAGAGGCCCGTCGCTGGGGACGGGCCTCTTCATGCTGCTTTCCGTCGATTCACTGGCCGTGCCCGGGAGCGCTCGCTGGCGCCGCGCTGGGGGTGCTGCGGGTCGTGTTCTGGATGGACGGCATGGGCGCGGATCGATAGCCCTGGTTGTTCCAACTGCGGTCCGTTCCGCGGCCGTCGTTGAAACGAATCCGCGTCCCGCGGTTGAAGGAGTTCTGGCTGGCGAGGACCAGCCGGCGGCCATCGATGTGCACCCAATACCAGGACCCCGCAGGCACCGGCGAGCTTGATACGAAGACGAACTGGGCGTCGTAGTCGCCTCCGCTGCGAGGGGTCGTGTGCAGGGCCAGGTTGGCGACGAACTGGCTGGACACGGGGCGCCCGTGATCGGTCGCCGGCTTGACGATCATTTCATTCAGATTCTGCAGCAGCAGCCGGCGCAGCCGCGGCGATAGTTCCATCGCCGGCGAGGCATCGGTGACCTTGCCCTGGGCGTTTACCTGCACCAGCACCGGCATGACCTTGGGCCTGAATTCGGTGAGCGAGCCGGAGGAAGCCAGGGCCGCGCTGGCCGCGAGCGACAGCATTCCGAAAAGCAGGGTGGTGCGGAGCCGTTTCATGGTGACCTCCTTGGAGCATCACGGAATCGCGTGGAGACTCCAGTGCATTGTGCCAGCCGTCCCCTATACCAACTGTTATCACCGGGTGCTGCTGCGTCAATCGGAAAGGCAGCCGTGGTTACCTCTGGCAAGCCGCCGCCAGGTCGGCGATGCGCCGGGCTTCGATGCCGATCTCGCGCAACTGTCCGGTCGGCGAGGCGATCAGGCCGCAGAAGAACAGCCCCGGTTCGGGCGTTGCCCGGCCGGTCGTCAGCGGCATGCCGTGGTCGTCGAGGACGCCATGCGCATCGGGCAGCAGCGGGCGCAGGTCGGGGCGGAAACCGGTGGCGAGGATGACGACATCGAACGGTTCGGCTGGCGACTGCGCAAACACCACGCCATCGGGGGTGAACCGCTCGACGCCGCCGCGCACCTTGATCGCGCCGTCGCGGATCCGCGCCAGCGTGCCCACGTCGAGCAAGGGGATGCGGCGGTCTTCCTCGATCATGCGGCGCGGGCCCTTGCGGGCGATCCTCAAGCCGAGCTTCCTGACCGGGCCGATGGCGAGCCGGATCGCCGGTGCGTTGATGAAGTCGGCCACGCGCGCGGGCAGGCGCGCCTGTGCGATCGCCCAAGTCAGGATCGGGATGCCCAGCAGCTCGCGCGGCAGGATCTGCACCGGGCCGCGCACGGCCAGGGTCACGTCGACCCCGGCTTCCGCCAGGTCCAGCGCAATCTCGCCGCCTGAATTGCCGAAGCCCACCACCAGCACCCGCTTGCCCGCGCAGGCCGCCGGGTTGCGATAGTCGCTGCTGTGAACGAGCCGGCCTTGATAGGCATCCGCCCCCGGCCATCCCGGGCGATGCGGGAAGTCGGCCCAGCCGGTGGCGATCACCACCACCGGCGCGGTGAACTCGCCCTGTGCCGCTTCCACGCGCCACGCGGAGCCATCGCGACGGACCGCGCGCACCGCGCAATGGAAGACCGGCTGCAGGCCGAACTGCGCCGCGTAGCTTTCCAGGTAGTCGACGACCTGGGCGCGCGACGGATACCGGGGCCAGCTGCGCGGCATCGCCATGCCGGGCAGGCCGGAGTGGCCACGGTCCGTGTGCAGGTGCAGCCGGTCGTAGTGGCGCCGCCACGCCGAAGCGACCGCGTCGGCCTTTTCCAGGATCACCACGTCGAGGCCGCGCTGGCGCATGCACGTCGCGCAGGCAAGGCCTGCAGGACCCGCGCCGACGATGATTGCGTCCGCACTTTCCATGAGGTTCCCGTCCGTCCCGGCATCCGCGCCCGGCCAACGTAGCCCAGTGTGCGCTTTTTTCGCGCGCGGTTCGACGGCACTTCCGGCCCGATTCCGTAAGCAAACCGAAAGCTGGGCCGCGTAGCGTTCGGCCAGGAAGGCAGGCGCTGCCTGTCATGCGGGAGCCGCGAGATGCCTGCATTGCGAGTCTGGCTATTCGCCGCCGCCATCCTGATCTCGGGTGGCGCCCATGCGGGGGGCGGTCCGTTCGGCATCGACCACCGAATCCACTACGACAACAGCGGCATCTGGAAACGCACCAACCAGAATGCGCTGCTGTACGGCACGATCGGCACGGTCGTCGGCGGTGCCTTGGTCTTTGGCGACAATGACCAGTTGGGCGACACGTTCTGGCGGTCGGTGGATGCCATGGTGATCACCGGCGTCGGCGCCGAGGCGATGAAGTACACGTTCCAGCGCGAGCGGCCTTCGCAAACCGACAACCCCGACCGCTTCTTCAGCGGCAGCCATGCGCAGAGCTTTCCCAGCGGGGAAGTGGCGGCGATATCGGCGGCGGTCACGCCGTTCATCGTCACCTACGGCCGCGACCACCCGGCCGTGTATGCGTTGGCCCTGCTGCCGGTCTATGACGCGGTGGCGCGAGTGAAGACACGAGGGCACTGGCAGAGCGACGTGCTGGTCGGCGCCGCGCTCGGCACCGGGGTCGGCCTATGGGCGGCGCATCGGGATTCGCCACTGATCATCAGCTGGCTGCCCGGCGGCTTCAAGGTCGGCTTCATCCATCGGTTCAAGTGACGCGCGACAGGCAACCGCTTCAGCACTGTGTGCGGCCACCGGCAAGCTGCTTGCACGGGTGGAAGACGGGCTCCTTCGCCGGCGGGCGCTGGTCGCGATCGTCGTCGTGATCCCGGTCGCGGTGGCGGTTCCGGTACGGCGGAGCGGCCCAGTAGGCAGGCGGGGCGTTGTAGACCGGCTGGCTCAGCTGGCTCTGGTAATCCGCGTTCTGCTGGCGCAGCGCCTCGTTCTCGGCGTGCAGCCGATCGCGCTCCGCCGCCTGGTCGGCCAATGCCTGTTGCTGCGCTGTGTCGGCGCGCTGGTCCGCCGCGTAGGCCTCGTCGGCCAGGCGCTGGGCTTTTTCTTCCATCGCCTGCTGGCGGGCGTCGATGCGTTGCTGGTAGAGCGCTCCGAGATGGTGTGAGTCCGCATAGCGCTTGGCCAGCTCGTCCTGGCCCAGGCGGAGGTAGCGGTCGATGACTTCGGTGTCGTCGGCCTGATGCAGCAACTCGCCGTGGCCGCCCGGGCAGGGATGGTCGGTGTAGGCGACCTGTCCGCCTTGCATGCATTTGTAAATGTTCTGTGCGCCTGCGGCCGGTGCCGCGGCCAACAGCATGGCGGCGGCCGAGAAGCGGATTCCCATCGTCAGGCTTTTCATGGTGGCAACATTCTGCTCCCGGCTGGCGTCGGCCGCACCATTGGCCCGAAACGGGAGCCCCGCGGATGCGCGACTTGGCGGTTTGGCGGGCGGAATTCGGCGGTTGGCCAATCGCCGTGGCGGACAGGACGGCGCTGCCATTCCAGGCCCCGAGATCGCCGCCCAAGCCGCAAAAATGAGATCTACGTCACATTGATGGTGCTACCGTCCTTTCTTGCGGGCGTCTGCCGGGTGTTTCGGCTGGCCGGTGCCTGGGATCCGGTCGACTGGATGGGGACTTCCCGGCAAGGGAATGCGTCACCTCGTGCGGGAGCGCATGCGTCATGACGCAAGCCTCCGCGGTGCCGGACTTCCGGTACCGCGCCTTCATCAGCTACAGCCACCGGGACAAGGCCTGGGCGGGCTGGCTGCACCGGGCGCTGGAAACCTTTGCGGTTCCGAAGCGCCTGGTCGGCCAGATGACGGCATTCGGCGTGATCCCCCGCCGTCTTGCGCCGATCTTCCGCGATCGCGACGAGCTGGCCAGCGCCACCGATCTCGGCCGCAAGGTCAACGAGGCATTGGCGCAATCCGCCAACCTGCTGGTGATCTGCTCACCGCACTCGGCGACCTCGCACTGGGTCAATGAGGAAGTACTGGCGTTCAAGCGGCTCGGCCGCAGTGAGCGCATTTTCTGCCTGATCGTCGATGGTGAACCCGATGCGACGGAGCTGCCCGGCCGCGCCGCCGAGGAGTGTTTCGCGCCGGCGTTGCGTCATCGGCTGGGCGCCGACGGTGCGTTGAGCGACGAGCGCACCGAGCCGATCGCCGCCGATGCGCGGCCCGGCAAGGACGGCAAAACCAACGCCAAGCTGAAACTGATCGCCGGCCTGCTCGACCTCGACTTCGATGCGTTGAAGCGGCGCGAGCTGAAGCGCCGCTACCGGCGCATGGCTGCGCTGGCCACGTTGGCGCTGATCGTGACGGCGGCAACTACCACCCTGGCGATCACCGCCATGATTGCCCGCAATGCCGCCGTGGTAGCCAGCCAGGCTGCCGAGCGCCGACAGCGGCAGGCCGAGGATCTGGTCGACTTCATGCTGGGCGACCTCAACGACAAGCTGGCACAAACCTCGCGACTGGACATCATGGAAACCGTGGACGACCACGCGATGAGCTATTTCGCGGCGCTGCCCACCACCGACGTCACCGACGAAGCGCTGGCGCAACGCGCCAAGGCGCTGGAAAAGATCGGCAATGTGCGTCTGGACCAGGGAAATCTGCCCGCAGCGATGGTGTCCTATCGGGCGGCATTGAAGTTGGCGAGCGCGCTTGCCGATGCAGTGCCCGGGGATACGACGCGCCAATTGGCGTACGCGCAAATCCGGGCGTTTATCGGCATGACCCATTGGCGGCAGGGGCAACTGGACGCCGCGCAGCAGGCGTTCGCGGCGGCGCAGACGGTTCTGCAGCGTGCGTCTTTGCAGGCGCCGGACGATACCCGGCTGCAATTTCAGTTGGCGACGATCGACAACAACATGGGCCATGTGCTGGAGGCGCGCGGCCGACTGGACGACGCCGCGGTCGCCTACCGGAGCATGCTGGCGTTGATGCGGAAGCTGGTCGCGGCGCAGCCTGACAACACCGAGTGGGTGGTATCGCTTGGCATGGCACACAACAATCTCGGCAAGCTGGCGTTGCTGCGTGGCGAGCTGGCCACGGCCGTCGCGCAATACGCGGCCGACGACCGGATCGAGTCCGGGCTGGCTGCACGCGACCCCAGGGACGCCAGCCAGCGCGACAACATGCTGACCGTGCGCGCCATCATGGGGCGGACGCAGGCACTGACCGGCGATCTCGCGACCGGCATGGCCGGCTTGCAGCAAGCGGTCGACGTCGCCACGCAATTGAGGACGGTCGATCCGAGCAATGCCGACTTCCAGGAACATGCGGCGCTGTATGCCACGCAACTCAGCCGATTGCGGCGCCTGAGCGGCGACCTGTCCGCCGCGAGGGGGCTCACCACGCAGGCGTTGGCGATTTTCATCGTCTTGATCAGGCAGGACCCGGGCAATACCGCTTGGCAGCGCGAATTTGCCGAGGCGCAAACCGAGCAAGCCGCGCAATGGCGCGCCGCCGGTCGGGCCGACGCGTCGCGCGCGCAGGCACAGGCCGCCTTGCGCATTCTCGAGCCGTTGCTTGCCCGGCAACCCGACGATCGCGCCACCTTGCTGGCGGCGGTGGGTGCGAAGCTGTCGCTTGCCGCCGTGGCCGACGACCCGCAGGCGGCGCAGCAACTTCGCAACGATGCGTTGAACGCGACGACGATGGTGAAAAGCGGCCGCGGCGATCCCCGACTGCTGGCGCTGCAGGTCGAGGCCTTGTTGGCGCTCAACCGGAAGACCGAGGCGCAGCCCGTGATCCGGCAACTGTGGAGCAGCGGCTACCGCGACGCGGCACTGCTGGGTGTGTTGCAGCAGCAACGGATTGCCTACCCGGTCAACGCGGCGTTCCAGCAACAGTTGCTGGCGGCAGTCGACGGCAACGCCCGGGAGTGAGGTCGATCATGCCGAAACAAATCTCGTGTCACCCGACAACAGCGTGGATATCGTCCGAGACGGCGGTGCGAACCCCACGATGACTTCATTGATCAAGAACAACCAACAGGCTGCATGCGAGTCGGTAACCCAGCCCACGGAGGCACGATTCATGACTGGATATGCATGGATCCAAGCATGGCCAACGGCAGTCATTCAACTATCCCTGGAGAACATCATGTCAATGACCGGTAATGAAAATCAGCGTGAGCCGAGTGCGCCGCTGCCGGACGACGGCGAGAACGGTGGCGTCGACAGCGAGCCCGTGCAGGAACCCGAGCGGATAAGCAGCCCCTCGCCGAATACGACCACGGTGCCGCGGATCAAGAACAACTGACGCGCAGGCACCCGCACCGGGTCATGCATCGGGAGTCGGTGCGGCATTGCGGGGACGCGGCCACCGACGACTTGTTCCGGCTCATGGGGCGGAGGTCGCGCGGTGCCCACAGTGAACTCAACATCGTGCGGAAGCCGTCATGACTCCCCTGGTCGTCGGCGTCACCAGCCATCGCAATATCCCCGCGGACGAAATCGAGCCGATCCGGCAGCGCGTGCGGGATTTCCTGGCGCAACTCCGGCGCGACTTTCCCGCGCTGCCGCTGGTGGTGGTGTCCGCACTGGCCGAGGGCGGCGACCAGCTGGTGGCGCATGAGGCGCTCGCCGCCGGCGCGCGACTGGTCGCCCCGCTGCCGCTGCCGCGGGACATGTACGTCGATGACTTTTCCAGTCCGGCCGCGCGTGCCGATTTCGACCTGTTGTGCAGCCGGGCCGAGATCGTGCTGCTGCCGCAGTTGATGGGACAGCCGCGGCAGGTGATCGGGTCGCCAGGCAGCGCGCGCGACAGCCAGTACGCCAAGGCCGGCGTGTACATCGCCAGCCATTGCCATGTCCTGCTGGCGATCTGGGACGGCAAGGAGTCGGGGCGGCTCGGCGGCACCGCGCAGATCGTGAAATACCATCTGAGCGGTACCATGCCGGGTCTGGTCGACCGTCGCCGGGATACCCGCCATGTGCTGCGCGGTGGCGACGAGAGCCTGCTCTATCACATCGTCTGTTCGCGCGACGGGCCCGATGGCGCGCCGGCCGACGGGGCTGCTGCCTTTGCAAGTGCTGTGGCGTACCGCCGATGCGGCTTCAGCCGGCGACAGCCTGCCGGCGGATTTCCGGCTGATGTTCGCGCGCATGGTCGAGTTCAATGGCGAGTGCGACAAATACGCCGACGAGATCGCGGCGGCCGCGCCGGCGCGACAGGCCGGCGCGGACGGCACCACAGCCATCGATCGACTGTTCCATGCCGCCGACTGGCTGGCGCTGCATTTCCAGCAGCGGGTGCTGCTGGCGATGCGCCTGACTTACATCCTGGCGGCGCTGATGGGCATCGCCTTCACCTTCTACGCGCACCTGCCTGCGCAGGACTTCCTGATCTACCTGTTCCTGCTCTTGTTCGCCAGCGGCGGTGCGGTGGCGGTGCTGGCCCGGCATCGCGGCTGGCACCGCAAATACCTGGACTACCGCGCGCTGGCGGAGGGCTTGCGGATCCAGTCGTACTGGCGGCGGGCGGACGTATCGGCGAACGCCGACCACGAGTTCGCGCATGACAACTTCCTGCAGAAGCAGAACATCGAACTGGGCTGGATCCGCAACGTCATGCGCGCCGCGAGTCTCGATGTGGCGACCGCGCCAGCGGTGGCCTCGCCCACTGCGCTGGCGGACGTCATTGCCGAATGGGTGGGCGAGTCCGGGAAATCCGGGCAGCTTCATTACTACGAGCGCAAGACCATCGAGCGTACCGGCCTGCACCATGTGACCGAAATGACCGGGTCGCTCAGCCTGTGGGGCGGCATCGCGATAAGCGTGTTTCTCGCCGTCTTCGTGCTCAAGCTGTCGCAGGAAACCAAGACGACCCTGGTGATGATCATGGCGGTGCTGTCGATCGTCGCTGCCGTGCGCGAGGCCTACGCCTACCGCAAGGCCGACAAGGAGCTGATCAGACAGTACCGCTTCATGCAGCGCATTTTCGCCAGCGCGCGCGCGGCGCTGGACCGCACGGATGATCCCGTGCTGCAGCGCCAGATCCTGCTTTCACTCGGCGACGCGGCACTGACCGAGCACGCCGAATGGACGCTGATGCAGCGCGAGCGGGAAGTGGAACACAGCAAGCTCTGATCGTTCCGGACGTCTTGTCCGAACGCCGCGATCGGCCCGCGGGGCCCTTGGCGCGGGCCGCCGCTGATGACGTTCGGTCGGGGGACGTGCGGAAGATTACCGGGGCGATCGCGCTACAACCAGGACATTCAGCTAGGCGTGGTGCGGTGCCGCGCGGGGCTTTCCCACGCGCCGCCAGGCGCGCAAGCCGATCACTGCCAGCAGCACGAAGCCTACATACAGCACGGCGGTGATCAGCAGGTGCTTGTAGATGTATTCGCCCACGTAGATCACGTCCACCACGATCCACAGCCACCACGCGGCGACGTGCCGCTTCGCTTGCCACCACTGCGCGACCAGGCTGAACGCGGTGAGGGCCGCATCCAGCCAGGGCAGGGCGGCGTCGGTGCGGTAGTGCATGAATGCGCCCAGCGCCAGCGCGCCGAGGCCGCCGAGCGCCAGGTGCGCGATCGCCTGCCGCCGAGGCAGCGGTGCCACTTCCACGCGGCCGTCCTCACCCATGTGCTGCAGCCAGCGGTACCAGCCGTAGCCGATCAGCAGCGCGAACGCCAGCTGCAACAGGGCGTCGGAGTAGAGCTTCGCGTGCACGAACACCCACGCGTAGACCAGCACCGAGATCAACCCCACTGGCCAGCACCACGGACGCCGGCGGGTGGTGAGCCAGACGCCCCAGGCGCTGATCAGCGCGGCGATGAGTTCGACCCAGGTCATGGAAGCAGGCCGCTCAGAACGCGAACGTCACGGACAGCCGCGCTAGCCGCGGCGCGCCCGGGAACAGGTAGCTGTCGCCGCCGGAGCTGCCGGTGTCGCGCCAGTAGACGCGGTTGAACACGTTGTCCACGCTGAGCCGCCAGGTCAGGGCATGGCCGTTCCACTGGCTGGCGTAGCGCAGGCCGGCGTCGAACACGTGGTAGGCCGGCACGCGCGTTGCGCCGTCCGGCGTGGCGACGTTGGAGCTGGCGTAGCGCCAGCCGCCGAGCAGGCCGAGCCGGGGCGCGAACGGCAGGCGGTAATCCACGTACAACGCGCTGCGCAGGCGCGGCACGTTGACCACCTGGTGGCCTTCGTAGCTCGGGGTGCCGGTGCCCTGGGCGCGCGCCTGGATCAGGTTGAGGCTGGCGGTGAGGCGCAGGTTGTCGGTCACCTGGCCGGCGGCGTTGAGTTCCAGCCCGCTGTGCACCTCGTTGCCCTGCTGCACGAAGGTGAAGCCTGCGGCGGTGCTGTCCGGTCGCGCGAACTGGTAAGGCTGGCGGATGCGGTACAGCGCGGCTGAAAGGTTCAGCGCGTCGCTCCAGGCGTACTTCACGCCGGCTTCGGTCTGGCGTGCCAGCAGTGGGGCCAGCGTGATGCTGCCGTTGGAAGCCCAGTACGGCGCCTCATTGCCCAGCGACAGGCTTTCGCTGTAGCTGACGTAGGTGGTCAGCTGCGCGGTGGGTTGCCACAGCACGGCGGCCTGCGGCAGGAACTTGCTCAGGCGGGTATCGCGTTCGGGCGCGCCGGCGGAATCGTACGCGCGCTCGTGCAGGCGCACGTAGCGGCCGCCGGCCAGCAGCTGCCACTGCGGACCGAGATGCACGCGATCCAGCGCGAAGATCGAGTGCTGCCAGCTGGTCAGCCGGCGTGCGGACGCGCCCGGCTGGTTCGGCGACGGCGCGAAGTAAGGCGGGTTCACCTGGTCGATATTGCCGGTACCGACGTAGTCGTAGACGTAGGGGCGGCGGTCGATGGTGCGACGGAACGCGCTGGTGCCGAGGCTGACTTCGTGGCTGAGCGCGCCGGTGTCGAACGCGCCCTTCAGTACGGCGCGCGCCTCGTCGTTTACGCGGGTGTCGTCGGGGCTGCGGTAATCGTAGATGTCGTAGTCGCCGTTCGGCGCGAAGAACCAGCCAGGCGTGGCGCCGCTGGCGCAGTCGGGCGAATAGAAGCAGCCGTAGGCGAAGGCGACGTTGTCGTCGATCACCGCACGGCTGTGGCCGGCCGAGAGCTGCGCACTCCAGGCGTCGCTGAAGCGGTAGTCGAAGCGCAGCGTGCTGTTGCTGGCGTCGATGCCGACCGGTTGCTGCCACGGCTCGAAGCCGAGCATGTGGGTGCGGCTCGGGTGCGCGGGGATCGTGCTGCCGCCGAGCAGCTGGTAGCCGGAGTCGGAGCGCTGCGAGCTGGCCTGGTAGTTGCTGTCCAGCTGCAGGGTGGCGTCCGGGCTGATTTTCCAGTCGGCGGCCAGCGACAGGAAGTTGCGCTGGCCGTCGGCGTGGTCGACGTAGGACTGGATGCCGTCGTGCGCCGCATTCACCCGCACGCCGAACCTGGGCGAGAGCCAGCCGCCGATGTCCACTGCGAGGTAGCGCGAGCCGTGCGAGTCGGTGCCTACGGTGGCGCTGCGCACCTCGGCCGGGCGCTTGCTGACGTAGTTGACCAGGCCGCCCGGCGCCACCACGCCGGCTTCGAGGCCGCCGAGACCCTTGAGGATTTCCACCCGCTGCTTGTCTTCCAGCGCCTGCAACTGCTCGCCGACCAGGCTCATCTCGTTGAGCCGGTAGCCGGTGGCCAGGTCCAGCGCGAAGCCGCGGATCGCGATGTCCTGGTAGTAGCCGACCGGCGCGTAGTTGTCGCCCAGCGCGGCGTCGGCGCGCGCCAGTTCGCTCAGGGTGCGCGGCTGGCGGTCATCGATCTGGTCGCGGGTGATCACCGTTATCGCGGCCGGCGTGTCCTGCATCGGCGCGTTGCCGAAGCTGCCGAACGTGTCCAGCTGCGAGTTGTCCGCGTGGTAGCCGCTGGCGCTGTCGGCCTGCACGTGCACCGGCGCCAGCCGCGTGGTCTGCGGTTTCTTGCTGGTGTCGTCGGCATGGACGGGCGCCACGGCGGCGAGCAGGGCGAGGATCAGGGGAGTGCGGGAAAGAGGCATCGTCATCGTCGTCGTCAAGAGGGTACGGACGAAGCGACGGCGACCCGGCCGTCGCGAGGACATGCCGGATCTGCAAGCTCCCTACGCCGGTACTAACCGGGTCAGGTTCCAAGGGACTCTCTCAGCCCGGCAACGCCGGGCACCCCCGCTTCAAGAACGCTATTGAACCACGAATTCGCCGCGGCGTGGTCAGGCGAGGTCGCGAATGGCCTGCAACATGGCTTGGCCGGCTGGTGCGCGGAACCACGCGGGATGGCCGCGCAGGAAGGTGTCGTAAGCCACGTCGGCGTTCGCGCGCGAGCGCGTGACGGCGTGGTAGTACTCGACTTCGGACAGCGCGAAATCCACGTGCACCAGCGGCAGCAGGTCGGCCAGCAGGTGCAGGTCGGCTGTCTCCAGCGGCCGCTGCCGGCGATAGCCTTCGATCAGCGCGCGGGCGATGTCGGGATGGGCGGCCTCAAGGCCGCTGTCGAGCGCCAGCCAGGCGATCGCGTTGCGCTCGATCGCGGTGGCGAGGTCGAACAGCGGGAAGTTGGCGGCGGCGAGTCCGAAGTCGAGCACGGCGCTGATCTGCGCGTCGCTGCCGTTGCCGCTCCAGCACAGGTTGGAGACGTGCCAGTCGCCGTGCGTCCACAGTCGCGCGTGCTGCGCCAGCCGTGGCTGGGCGGCGGCGTGCCAAGGGGCGAGCAGTTCGGCGAAGTCACGCGGCCAGTCCCGATCGCGCAGGTAGTCGGCCAGGCCCGGACGCTGCGGCAGTTGCGCGCGCAGCGCGGCGACGGGATCGGGCGCGGCGATCAGCTCGCTGCGCGCGACCAGGAGATGGGTGTCGCGCTGGGGCGCGCGGTAGTCCGCCGACGCGTCGTGCAGCGCAGCGAGCATGCGGCCGGCGGTGTAGGCGTGTCCGAGGTTCGGCAGCGGTTCCCACGAGATCGCCTCGCGGTACAGGTCGATGCCGGCGGCATGTTCGTGCACCTCGTAGACACAGTCGCCGGCGGCCACCGCTGTCTGGTCCTGCGCGTTGCGGAACACTTCCGGGATCGGCATGCCTCGGTCGCGCAGGTGCGCAATGAAGCGATGTTCCTCGCCGAGCGTGGCGGCCGAGCGCACGCTGCAGTGATGGCGCTTGACGAAAACGGTGGTGTGCTCCGTCTCGACCAGGCAGGCGGCCGACAGCGGGCGCGGGCTGTGCCACTCGATGCGGCACGGCGTGCCGAGCGCCGGGTAGCCGCGCAGCAGCGTCTCGACCTCCCCGAGGGTCAGTGGCGGCCAGTCCGGCGGCGTGTTGTCACCGGCCAGCCCATGGGCGAGATGAAGCGGGGCGTTCATGGGGGTGCGGGGGTTTCCTTGGACGGGCAGGCCGTGGATTATCCCCGAAAGGGCGTGGTAACCACGTTCGACCGCCATCGGCGCACGGCGTGCCATCCCTATAATGGCCTGCTTTCCTGCGGTGCCCATTCCATGAGTGCGATGTTGTTGCTGTTCGTCTGCCTGATCCTCGGCACCGTGGTGGCGCGCTACGCAAAACCGCCGGCGGGCATCGTGCAGGGCATCAACTGGTGGGTGCTGAATGTGGCGCTCTCGGCGTTGGTGCTGGAGCTGATCCCGAAGGTGAAGTTCGATCCGCAGCTGTGGTTTCCGGTGGCGGCGATGTGGCTTACCTTCGGCGGCGCCTGGCTGCTGTTCGGTCTGCTCGGGCCACGGCTGGGCTGGTCGCGGCAGCGCACGGGGGCGTTGATCCTGGTTTGCGGGCTGGGCAACACGTCGTTCATGGGCTACCCGCTGATGCAGGCACTGCACGGCACCGAAGGCCTGGCGCTGGCAGTGGTGGCTGACCAACTGGGCTGCTTTCCGGTACTGGCCTCGGCCGGCATCGTGGTCGCCTCGATCTATTCCGGGCGCAAGCCGCAAGCGGGCCTGATCGTGCGGCGCATCGTCACGTTTCCGGCTTTCGTCGCCTTGCTGGTGGGCGTCATCGCCGGTCTGTGCGGCGGCTGGCCCGAGCTGTTGAATGGCGTGTTCGCGCCGATCGGCGCCACGCTGACGCCGCTGGCGCTGTTCTCGGTGGGCCTGCAGTTCAAGTTCCATCCGGGTCAGCGGCAACTCGGTGCGGCCAGCTGGGGGCTGGGCTGGAAACTGCTGCTGGCACCGCTGCTGTGCTGGGCGATGGGCACGGCCGCCGGCGTCGACGGGCTGGTACTGACCGTCGGCGTGCTGCAGGCGGCGATGGCGCCGATGGTATCGGCGGCGATCCTCGCCGACGAGCACGGGCTGGAGCCGACCCTGGCGAACACCGTGCTTGGCGCCGGCATCGTGCTGTCGCTGTTAACCATCCCGCTTGGCAACCTGCTGCTGGGAGCCTAGAGCCTGCTTGCGTCCGGCTCGCGCTGCACCGAGACTAGCGCCGATATCATGGGCAGGGGGCTCAGGTCATGGCAGGTTTCGAACTGATCAAGCGCCTGTTCGGCAACGAACATGGCGAGCGTCGTGCCGTGCCGCGCAGCGGCGAGCCGAAGGAAGCCTGCATCCTGGTGGTGGACGATTCGCCCACCATCCGCGCGGTGCTCGGCAAGATGCTGGCGCAGAATGGCCACGTGGTGCTGAAGGCAGTCGATGGCGAGAGCGCGCTGGAGATCGCGCGGCGGGAACGCCCCGACCTGATCTTCCTCGACATCGTGATGCCCGGCATGAGCGGCTTCACGGTCCTGCGTGCCTTGCGCCTGGACCTGCTGACCCGGGACATCCCGATCGTGATGATCAGCGGCAATGTACAGGCGACCGAGCAGTTCTACGTGCAGCGTTTCGGTGCCGACGATTTCATGAAGAAGCCGTTCGGCCGCGGCGAGGTATTCGCACGCATCGAGCACCTCACGCGCAGCGGCCGGCTGCTGGTGCGCCGGCGGGTGCAGCAAGAGTCGCTGCCGACGGAACCCGAGCACACCGCCGCCGAGCATGCGGCAATACCCGACATCGCGATGCCGGACCCGCAAGACTTGATCGTGCCGCCCGCCGAGCCGGCGTAAGCACCGCGCCTGCGGGCGCGCGATAATCCCGGCGATGAACCAGCCATTTACCAGTCCGAACGGCACCCGCGCCGACGTGTGGCTGTGGGCGGCGCGCTTCTTCAAGACGCGCAGCCTGGCACGGCAGGCGATCGACGGCGGCCGCGTCGACGTCAACGACATGGGCTGCAAGGCGGCCAAGGCGCTGCGCGTGGGCGACCGGCTGAAGATCAGCCGCGGCCAGGAGCGGCTGGAAGTCGAGCTGCTGGCGTTGTCCGACAAACGCGGTCCGGCCAGCGTGGCGCAGGCGCTTTACCGCGAGACCGATGCCAGCCGCGCCGCCCGCGAGGCGGCGCGCGAACAGCAGCGGCTGATTGGCGCGAGCGGGCCGCTGAAACGGCCGGACAAGCAGGCGCGGCGCGAATTGCGGCGGCTCAAGGACGCGCGCTGAGCAGTGCATCGCAGAATACCGGCCTGATCTGCGGGAATATCCTTGCAAACCCACAGGGTTGGCGCCGCCACCCCACACAGCCGGGAGGCTTGCATGGACGGACACGCGCTGATGAACGGCATCGGTTTCTTCAAACGCCTGCTGGGCAGCCATGCAGCCGTCGAACGCCGTGTGGAACTGCAGGCGGCGCTGGGTGCACGCATGCTGGTCGTCGACGACTCGCCCACGATCTGTGCGGTGCTCGGCAAGATGCTGCGCCAGGACGGCTACGCCGTGCTCAAGGCCACCGAGGGCAAGGATGCGATCGAATTGGCCCGCAGCGAGCAGCCGGCGCTGATCTTTCTGGATATCGTGATGCCGGGCATGAATGGCTTTGCGGTGTTGCGCACGCTGCGTCACGACCCGCTGACCCGGGACATCCCGATCGTGATGATCAGCGGCAACCCGCAGGCGACCGAACAGTTTTATGTGCAGCGCTTCGGTGCCGACGATTTCATGCAGAAACCCTTTGACCGCGACGAGGTATACCTGCGCATCGGCCAGCTGGTGCAATCGGGGCGGCTGGCCGGCCGGGTGCCGTCGGTGCCGTTGACCGCCGAGGTGTCGCCGCTGTCGCTGGCCGAGGAATTGCCCGCCGACGACCTGGCCGACATTCCCGATATCGCGATGCCCGATGCAGATGGCACGCTGCACCTGGCCGGCGTGACGGCGATGCCAGTCACCTTGCGGGTGGTTCACGGCATCGGCTGACGGTTTGCGTCAGATCGCCGGCCCCAACGCCCTGGCCACGTCCGTCGCGCAGGCTGGATCGGCCGTGATGCAGTGATCGCTTGGATGCTGGCTCCGGCACGCCCTGCTTCGGCGCGGCGGTGTCGTCGCATAACTGTTGTCGCTGCGCCGGCACGGGTCACCGGCCGCCTGAACCGAGCGCTTTCAAATGGTACAGCGCTTCCAGCGCCTCGCGCGGGGTCAGCGCATCCGGATCGATTTGTTCCAGTGCACGCTCGGCGGCGGACGGTTGCGTCGGGGCAAACAGGCCCAGTTGCGGCGAGGCGTCGGCGGCCGGCGCGGGCGCGCTGGCGTGCTGGTGCATGCCGCGTTCGAGCTCGGCCAGGGTGCGCTTCGCGTCGGCGATCACCGACTTCGGCAGGCCGGCCAGTGCGGCCACCTGCAGGCCGAAGCTGCGGTTCGCGGGGCCCTCCTTCACTGCATGCATGAACACCAGTTGCTCGCCCCGCTTTTGATCGTGAAGCTCCACCGCGTCCAGGTGCACGTTGGCAATGGTGGGAATCTCGCCGGCCAGTTCGGTCAGTTCGAAATAGTGGGTGGCGAACAAGGTGTAGGCGCGGCTGCTGCGCGCCAGGTGAACGGCGGCGGCGCGGGCCAGCGACAAGCCATCGTAGGTGCTGGTGCCGCGGCCGACCTCGTCCATCAACACCAGGCTGTCCGCACTGGCGTTGTGCAGGATGTTGGCTGTCTCGCTCATCTCCACCATGAAGGTGGACTGGCCGCGCGAGAGGTCGTCGCCGGCGCCGATGCGGGTGAAGATGCGGTCGACCGGGCCGATTACCGCGCTCGCCGCCGGCACGTAGCTGCCGATGTGCGCGAGCAGCACGATCAGCGCGTTCTGTCGCATGTAGGTGGACTTGCCACCCATGTTCGGGCCGGTGATCACCAGCATGCGGCGTGCGTCGTCGAGCTTGAGGTCGTTCGGTTCGAACGGCTCGTCGCGGACTTTCTCGACCACCGGATGGCGGCCGCGCTCGATCGCGATTCCGGGTTCGTCGGTGAGCCGCGGCGCACGCCAGTCCAGCGTCTCGGCCCGTTCGGCCAGCGTGCTCAGCACGTCCAGCTCGGCCATCGCGGCGGCGGCGGCTTTCAGCGGCTCGAGTTTTTCGGTGAGCGTGTCGAGCAGCGCTTCGTACAGCGCACGCTCGCGCATCAGCGAGCGCTCCTTCGCCGACAGCACCTTGTCCTCGAACGACTTCAGTTCCTCGGTTATGTAGCGCTCGGCATTCTTCGTCGTCTGCCGGCGGGTGTAGTGGGTGGGCGCCTTGTCCGACTGTGCCTTGGTGATCTCGATGTAGTAGCCGTGCACGCGGTTGTAGCCGACCTTCAGCGTCGTGATGCCGGAGGCGGCCTTCTCGCGCTCCTCCAGCTCGACCAGGTACTGGTCCGCGTGGGTGGACAGCCGGCGCAGCTCGTCGAGTTCGGCGTCGTAGCCGTCGGCGATCACGCCGCCGTCGCGCTGCAGCACCGGCGGCTGTTCGACCACGGCGCGGGCGAGCAGGGCGGCGCCGTCCGCGTGGTCGCCGATGCGCTCGACCAGGGCGTGCAGCAGCGGGCTGTCGAGCGCGGCGATCTGTTCGCGCAACATCGGCGCGGCGGCGAGGCCATCGCGCAGGGTGGACAGGTCGCGCGGACGGGCCGAACGGAGCGCCACGCGGGCGAGGATGCGTTCGAGGTCGCCGATACCGCGCAGCTGTTCTCGCAAGCTGTTGTAACGGCGGCTGTCGATCAGCGTGCCGATCGCCTGGTGCCGCTGGCGCAGCAACTCGCGCGAGCGCAGCGGCCGGGTCAGCCAGCGGCGCAACAGGCGCGCGCCCATCGGCGTGACCGTCTCGTCGAGCACGCCGAGCAGGGTGTGTTCGATGCGGCCGCTGGGGTGGGTGTCCAGTTCCAGATTGCGGCGCGTGGCGGCGTCCATGGCGATGGTCTCGCTGGCGCTTTCCACCGCCATGCCAGTGAGGTGCGGCAGCGCGCTCTTCTGGGTTTCCTCGACGTAGCCGAGCAGGCAGCCGGCGGCGGCGATCGCCAGGGGCAGCTTGTCCACGCCGAAGCCGCCGAGATCGCGGGTGCCGAAGAAGCGGTTCAGTTCGCGCTGCGCGGCGTCGCTGTCGAAGTGCCACGGCGGCCGCTTGCGCAGGCCGGGCAGGGTGCTGACCAGCTTCGGCCACGCCACGTCCTCGCCGACCAGGGTCTCGGCCGGTTGCAGCCGCGCCAGTTCGGCAGCCAGCGCCTCGGCGTTCGGCACTTCGTTGAGCAGGAAGCGGCCGCTGCTGAGGTCGACCCAGGCCATGCCGTAGGCGCCGTGTGTGCCGGCGGCGATGGCCAGCAGCAGGTTGTCGCGGCGCTCTTCCAGCAGCGCTGCGTCGGTCACCGTGCCGGGGGTGACGATGCGCACCACCTTGCGTTCGACGATGCCCTTGGCCAGCGCCGGATCGCCGATCTGCTCACAGATCGCCACCGACTCGCCCAGGCGCACCAGCCGCGCCAGATAATTTTCCGCCGCGTGATATGGCACGCCGGCCATCGGAATTGGCACGCCGGCCGATTGCCCGCGCTGGGTCAGCGTGATGTCTAGCAACCGCGCTGCCTTGCGCGCGTCGTCATAGAACAACTCGTAGAAGTCACCCATGCGGAAGAACAGCAGCACGTCCGGATGCGCTGCCTTGGCCGCGAGGTACTGGCGCATGAACGGGGTGTGTTCGGCGGCCTTTTCCGTGTGGGCAAGCGGCTGGCTCATCTCTCGTTTCTCTGAGTTTCAGGCCGGCCCCTCGTGGGCAGCCATGACGTGCGGTGCTTTCGCGGCCGCGCAAGCCGCCATGTGTAACCCAGCGAGCATGGTGCCACAAGGCGTTGACTTTTCGCGGCGAGAGAGGAGGGGTGTCGCGCGGAGCATTGTCGTGTCGGTCCCGGCGGACTCGATGGATCGCCAAGTGCGTTTGTGCGTGGGCAGGCATGAATCTGAATGACGCCATCCGCGGCTAACTTGTGCTTCACGCGACACGCATGTGGCGATACGTATATCTGCGGCACCCCAATCCCGGGGCAGGAGACGAACATGGACAAGAATCGCGTTGAAGGTACCAAGCACGAAATCAAGGGCGCCACGAAAGAAGTAGTCGGCAAGGTGACGGGCAACAAGGCGAAGGAGCTTGCAGGCGAAATCGAGAAGCATGCCGGCAAGGTCCAGAAGGACGTGGGCAAGATGCGGGACGAAGAACGGAAGCACTGAGGACGCATCAGGGACGCTCGACTTGAGCTGTGCTGATGGGTAGTACATCGAAATAACGGCGCTCTTCGCGGGCGCCTTTTGATGTCGACGGCAGCAAGATTGTTGGCGCATGGCCCCGCGTTTAGCCGGGGGTTCACGCGCATTTGCCGAAGACGTCGGGCACACAGTACAGGGGGCGTCAGTCGTGGGGGCACGCACACTTCCAGGCGTTTTCGGCATCGTCCTCGCGGTCGGCTGTTCGCATGCGATGGCCGACGAGGTGACCAACTTCGTGCCGCAATTGCTCGGTGCGCAATACACCTTCATCGCCCAGCGACAGAGCAGCCTGCATTCGCCCTATCGGGGGCCTCTGAGTCTGCGCCCGCAAGCCAATCAGGCGCGCTCGCACACGTTCGGGGTTTATCTCGGGTTGCCGCTCTCGGCGCATTTCGCCGCCTATCTGGACGTCGAGATGTTCCGCGGCGAAGGCGTCAGCCACAGCACCGGCCTGGCGGGGCTCACCAATGGCGACGTCATCCGCAGCGGCGGCGGCACGCTGGGGCGTGGCGCTTATGTGGCGCGGGCTTTCGTGACTTACGAGATCCCGCTGGGCGACGACACGACCAGGCTCAAACGGAAAATGGATCAGCTGCCCGGCCGGCAGGCCAGCCATCGGCTGAGCTTCAAGGCCGGCCTGCTTGCGGTGAACGACGATTTCGACCAGAGCCGCTACGCGAACGCGGCGCGCACGCAATTCCTCAATTGGAGCCTGTTCAACAACACCGCATGGGATTTCGCGGCCGATACGCGCGGCTACACCGTCGGTGGCGTGGCGACGTATGCCACCGGGCCATGGACCTGGCGTTACGGCGTGTATCAGATGCCGGTGCAAGCCAATGGCGACAAGCTGGAGGGGCCGATTTTCCGCGCGCGCGGCGAAAACGCGCAAGTCGCCTGGCAGCGCGATCCGGACGGTCCCAGCGTGTGGCTGCTGGCCTTTCGCAACACGGCGCGCATGGGGATCTACCGCGTCGCGCTGGCTCGCGCAATGCAGGCGGGCACCGTCCCCGACATCCGCGCGGATGACCGCGACGGGCGGCACAAATACGGCGTGGCCGCTGGGTTCGATCTGCCGCTGGCCGATCACGGCGACACCGGCCTGTTCGGACGGATCGGCTGGAACGATGGAAAAACCGAGTCATTCGCGTTCACCGAAGCCGACCGCAGCGCGAGCTTCGGCGGGCAACTGGCAGGCGCGCGCTGGCATCGGCCCGATGATCGCATCGCACTGGCTTTCGCCGTCAACGGGTTGTCGCCCGATCATCGCCATTACCTGGCGGCCGGTGGCTCCGGCTTCACCCTCGGCGACGGCCGGCTGGACTATCGGCCCGAGCAGATCGCCGAAGCCTATTACGAACTTGCGGTGACGCAGTACGCCACGGTCACCGCCGACCTTCAGCTGATCCACAACCCCGGCTACAACCATGATCGCGGGCCGGCCCACTTCGTCGGGCTGCGCATGCATCTGGAATATTGACGCGCACCGCGCCTGCGCCGGGTTTCCTGCCTTCCGGCATTTGCCGGCCCCCGCGGCGCCATATGGAAAGTGACGCGCGAGGCAGATGCCCCGGTCGAATCCCGGCGGGTCTTGGCTCGGTCGCGCGGAACGGGTAGAAGGGTGTCTCTGCGCGCGGCGCAAAGTCTTGTTCAAGCCCGGGAGTTCCGCATGGAGTTGTCGCACGTTCCTACTGATGCCGAGTTGCTGGCGCTGGCCGGCGAGGTAGCCGGCGAAGTGCAGCGCTGCCGGCTGATGCTGGTGACGGCCGAATCCTGCAGTGGCGGCTGGATCGCCAAGACGCTGACCGACCTGCCGGGCAGCTCGGCCTGGTTTGATGCCGGCGTCGTGACCTACAGTTACGAGGCAAAGGAGGCGCTGCTTGGCGTCAACCCGCGCACGCTGGAGCACACCGGCGCGGTCAGCGAGGAAACCGTTCTTGAAATGGTGTCCGGCGCGCTGGCCCGCTTCGGTGCAGGCGTGGCCGTGGCGGTGACCGGCATCGCCGGGCCGTCCGGCGGTACCCCGGACAAGCCGGTCGGCACGGTATGGATCGGCTGGAAGCGCCGCGGCGGCTACGGCCATGCGCAGTTGTTCCACTTCCAGGGCGACCGCGAGGCGGTACGCCGACAGACCGTGGCGGCGGCGCTCATCGGCTTGCGCAAAACACTGACGGAATGACGCGCCAATGGCTGCCGGGCCGGCTTGACCGGTGTGGGATACTGGCTGCGCCACTACCGGTCTCCCATGATCGCAGCCCGTGAGATTCGATCCGGGCATCATGCACTCCATTCACAGCCCAACCGGAATACAAGACGATGGATGACAACAAGCGCAAGGCGCTCACCTCCGCCCTCGGCCAGATCGAAAAGCAGTTCGGCAAGGGCGCGGTCATGCGCATGGGCGATCGCGTCAACGAGGCGATCGAGACGGTCTCCACCGGCTCGCTGGGGCTGGACATCGCGCTCGGCGTCGGCGGCCTGCCGCGCGGCCGCGTGGTCGAGATCTACGGGCCGGAGTCCTCCGGCAAGACCACCATGACCTTGCAGGCGATCGCCAGCTGCCAGCGTGCGGGCGGCACGGCCGCGTTCATCGACGCCGAGCACGCACTCGATCCGACCTATGCCGAAAAGCTGGGCGTCAAGGTCGACGACCTGCTGGTGTCGCAGCCGGACACCGGCGAGCAGGCGCTGGAAATCGCCGACATGCTGGTGCGCTCGGGCGCGGTCGACATGGTGGTGGTCGACTCGGTTGCCGCGCTGACCCCGAAGGCGGAAATCGAGGGCGAGATGGGCGACTCCCATGTTGGCCTGCACGCGCGCCTGATGAGCCAGGCGTTGCGCAAGCTCACCGCCAACATCAAGAAATCCGGCTGCCTGGTGATCTTCATCAACCAGATCCGCATGAAGATCGGCGTGATGTTCGGCAGCCCCGAGACCACCACCGGCGGCAACGCGCTGAAGTTCTATGCCTCGGTGCGCCTGGATATCCGCCGCATCGGCGCGGTGAAGAAGGGCGACGAGATCATCGGCTCGGAAACCCGCGTCAAGGTGGTCAAGAACAAGGTTGCGCCGCCGTTCCGCCAGTGCGAGTTCGAAATCCTGTACGGCGAGGGCACCTCGCGCGAGGGCGAGATCATCGAGCTGGGCGTGGCGCAGAACCTGATCGACAAGTCCGGCGCCTGGTACAGCTACAACGGCGACCGCATCGGCCAGGGCAAGGAGAACGTGCGCCAGTTCCTGCGCGACAACCCGGCGATCGCCAACGAGATCGACAAGCAGTTGCGCGAGCGCCTGCTGGTGCCGGTCGGCAAGCCGGCCGCTGCCGCGCCGGAAGAGGCGCTCGAGGAAGTCTGATTCGTGAGCGTTGACCGTCTCTGGCGGCAGACATGGCCCGGCTCGTCCGGGCCATGTCCGTCTGCGCGGCCATGAAACGCCCGCTCGGCAAGGACGATCCGGCCCGGCCGAAGCGCAGCGCGTACGACAAGGCGCTGGGGCTGCTGGCCCGCCGCGAGCATTCGCGCAAGGAGTTGAAGACCAAGCTGCGCCAGGGCGGTTACGAAGGCGAGGAAGCCGCCGCTGCACTGGACCGGCTGGGGGAGCAGCATTACCAGGACGACGACCGGTTCGCCGACGTGCTGCTGCGCAGCCGGATCGCCCAGGGTTACGGCCCGCTGCGCCTGCGCGTGGAGCTGAAAAGCCACGGCGTGTCCGACGCGCGCATCCGCGAGCTGCTGGACGCGGCCGAGGTCGACTGGGCCGCCTTGGCCGCCGCCCAGCTGCGCCGCCGCTATGGCAGCGCGGGCACAACGGACCACGCCGAGCGTACCCGTCGAGCGCAATTCCTCTTGCGCCGCGGCTTTGCCGCCGCCACAGTACGGAGTGTTACCCACGCCGATGTGGACGAAGCCGACGATATTTCCTGAAACCCGTCATCCGAAGATGGTGGGTTGACGGGTCGGGCGGCCTGGCCCCGGCGTGGCCTATATCGCCCGCCACTTTTGATCCGCATGAAAACCTCCGACATCCGCTCCACCTTCCTCGATTACTTCCGTTCCAAGGGCCATACCATCGTGCCATCCAGCTCGCTGGTGCCGGCCAACGACCCGACCCTGCTGTTCACCAACTCGGGCATGGTGCAGTTCAAGAACGTGTTTCTGGGCAGCGAGAAACTGTCCTACGTGCGCGCGGCCGACGTGCAGCGCTGCCTGCGTGCCGGCGGCAAGCACAACGACCTTGACGCCGTGGGCTATACCGCGCGCCACCACACCTTCTTCGAGATGCTGGGCAACTGGTCGTTCGGCGACTACTTCAAGCGCGACGCGATCGCCTACGCGTGGGAGCTGCTGACGGAAGTCTTCAGGCTGCCGGCGGACAAGTTGTGGGTCACCGTCTATCACACCGACGACGAAGCCTTCGACATCTGGAACAAGCAGGTCGGCGTGCCGGCCGAACGCATCGTGCGCATCGGCGACAACAAGGGCGCGCCGTACGCATCCGACAATTTCTGGCAGATGGCGGATACCGGCCCGTGCGGCCCGTGCACCGAGATCTTCTTCGATCACGGCGAGGAGATCGCCGGCGGGCCGCCCGGCTCGCCCGACGAGGATGGCGACCGCTACATCGAGATCTGGAACCTGGTGTTCATGCAGTTCGACCGCGCGCCCGACGGCACGCTGAGTCCGCTGCCGGCGCCATGCGTGGATACCGGCATGGGTCTGGAGCGCCTCGCCGCCGTGTTGCAGCACGTGCACTCCAACTACGAGATCGACCTGTTCGCGCACCTGATCCGCGTGGCGGGCGAGCTCACCGGCACGAACGATCTGACGAACAAGTCGCTGCGGGTGATCGCCGACCACATCCGCGCCTGCGCGTTCCTGATCGTCGACGGCGTGCTGCCCTCGAACGAGGGCCGCGGCTACGTGCTGCGCCGGATCATCCGCCGCGCCCTGCGGCATGGCTGGATGCTCGGCGTGCGCGGCGACTTCTTCTGGAAGATGGTGCAGCCGCTGGTCGAGGAAATGGGCGCGGCCTATCCCGAGTTGCCGGCAAAGCAGGCGTTCGTCGAGGACGCGCTGCGCACCGAGGAGCAGCGCTTCGGCGAGACGCTGGAACACGGCATGCGCCTGTTCGACGAGGTCGCTACGAAGTCGGGCAGGACCATCCCGGGCGTCGACGCGTTCCGCCTGTACGACACCTACGGCTTCCCGGTCGACCTTACCGCCGACATTGCACGCGAGCGTGGGCTCGAGGTGGACATGGACGGCTTCGAGCAGGCCATGAACGAACAGCGCGAGCGCGCCCGCGCCGCCGGCCGCTTCGAGGCCAAGGGCCAGATGCCGGCCGAGCTCGCCAGCCAGCTCAAGCCCACGGCGTTCCTCGGTTACGAGGCGTTGCACAGCTCCGGCAGCAAGGTGCTCGGCATCGTGCGTGGCGGCAAGCAGGTCGATCAGACTGGGCGAGGGCGAGGAGGGATTGCTGATCCTCGATCGCACGCCGTTCTACGCCGAGTCCGGCGGCCAGGTCGGCGACACCGGTACGTTGTCCAGTGCGGCCGGCCGCTTCGAGGTCGGCGATACGTTGAAGATGGGCGGCGTGTTCTTCGGCCATGCCGGCCGCTGGCAGGGCGAACAGCCGTTGCATACTGGCGACGTGGTCGATGCGCAGGTCGATGCCGCGCGCCGCCAGGCCATCGTGCTCAACCATTCGGCCACCCATCTGCTGCACGCGGCGCTGCGCAAGGTGCTGGGCGATCATGTCACGCAGAAGGGTTCGCTGGTGGCGCCGGAACGGCTGCGTTTCGACTTCTCGCATTTCAAGCCGATGAGTCACGACGAGCTGGCCCGGGTCGAGATGCTGGTGAACGCCGAGGTGCGCCGCAACGCCGCCGCCGAAGTGCACAACATGGGCTACGACCAGGCGATCGAATTCGGTGCGATGGCGCTGTTCGGCGAGAAATACGGCGACGAAGTGCGCGTGCTGAAGATGGGCGACTTCTCCACCGAGTTGTGCGGCGGTACCCACGTGGGACGCACCGGCGACATCGGCCTGTTCAAGATCGTCAGCGAGGCCGGGGTGGCTTCCGGCGTGCGTCGCATCGAGGCTGTCACGGGCGCTGGCGCGCTGGCTTGGGTGGCCGACGAGGAGCGCCGCCTGGCCGAGTTTTCGCAGCTGCTTTCCAGCAGCGGCGACGACGCGGTGGAAAAACTGCGTCAGTTGTTCGACCGCCAGAAGAAGCTCGAGCGCGAGCTGGAATCGCTGCGCAGCAAGGCGGCCGGTTCTGCCACCGCCGACCTGGCCGGCTCTGCCACGGACGTCAACGGCATCAAGGTGGTGGCCGCGCGGCTGGAGGGGCTCGACGCGAAGTCGTTGCGCGACAGCGTGGACCAGCTCAAGCAGCAGCTGGGCGATTGCGTGATCCTTCTGGCGGGCGCCGCCGATGGTCGCGTTTCGCTGATCGCCGGTGTGCACGGCAAGGCGCTGGGCCTGGTCAAGGCAGGCAACGTGGTGGCACATATCGCCGCGCAGATCGATGGCAAGGGCGGTGGCCGGCCGGACATGGCCCAGGGTGGTGGAACCGATGCTCCCAACCTGCCTGCGATCCTTGCTGGACTGCCGGATTGGCTATCGGGCCAATAGGCTGACAAGTCAACCTGAACCTGGCATTTGTCACGATCCATATGCATTGCACAGTGGAATCCAGCTCAGTTACTATCGATCAAGTGTCGGTGCAATCGGTAACGGTTGTGCCGCCAGTCAGGACGCTCAGGAGTGTTTTGGCTGTGAGCCGGGAAGGCGGTAGGGCCTTCGGCGGATCAATCGTCGAACTGAGGAAGGACGGACGCTCAGGGGTGAGGCACCGTCGATCCACAGGCCTGTGACCAACAGCATTATGGAGTAGCAATCATGTTGATTCTGACCCGCAGGGTCGGTGAAACCCTGATGATCGGCGACGAGGTGACCGTTACCGTTCTTGGCGTGAAAGGCAATCAGGTGCGCATCGGCATCAATGCACCGAAAACCGTGGCCGTCCATCGTGAAGAGATCTACCAGCGGATCAAAGGTGAGCACGATGCGGGTGGCGCGCCCGACGAGTCCGCTGAGCATTGATCGCGTGAATTAAAGGCTTTACCTTGGCGGCGTCGGTCGGTATCCTTGCCGGCTACGCAGCAATGCGAAGAAAACCCGGAGAGATGCCCGAGTGGCCGAAGGGGCTCCCCTGCTAAGGGAGTATAGGGTCAAAAACCTTATCGAGGGTTCGAATCCCTCTCTCTCCGCCAGATACGCAACCAAGCCCCTGAAGCGGGGCTTTTTTGTGGGCGAATATTGCTCATGGGATAGATGAGCCTGCTGTTCGCACGATCGGCGGCGTGTGGAAGATGATCGAAAGTGCGCATGATGGGGCCGTCAGTGGCATCCCTCCCTACACGCCGTAGTACTCCCGGTACCAGCTCACGAAATTGGCGACACCCACGTCGACCGAAACCTTCGGCGCATACCCGACTGCCCGGATCAATTCCGACACGTCCGCCTCGGTATCGGGTACGTCGCCCGCCTGCAAGGGCAACATCTCCATCTGTGCCTTGCGTCCGAGGCGCTGCTCCAGCACCGCGATGTAGCGCAACAATTCCACCGGCTCCGCATTGCCGATGTTGTACAGCCGGTAAGGCGCCACACCACTGCTGGCCGGATCGGGCAGATTGCCATTCCAGTCGCTGTTCCTGGCCGGCAGCGTGTCCAGTGCTCGGATCACGCCTTCCACGATGTCGTCCACGTAGGTAAAGCTGCGCTTGTGCCTACCATGGTTGAACACCTTGATCGGCTCGCCGGCAAGAATCGCCTTGGTGAACAGGAACAGCGCCATGTCCGGGCGGCCCCAGGGACCGTAGACCGTGAAGAAACGCAAGCCCGTGGACGGGATGCCATACAGATGCGCATAACTGTGCGCCATCTGCTCGTTGGCTTTTTTGGAAGCAGCGTAGAGGGTAAGCGGGTGTTCGGTGGGCTGATGCTCGGAAAACGGCAGGGCGGTGTTGGCGCCATACACTGAACTGGTGGATGCGAAAACCAGGTGTTCCACCCCGTGCTGGCGGCACCCTTCCAGGATGTGCAAAAAACCGGTCACGTTGCTGGCTACGTAGATGTGCGGGTTTTCCGCCGCGTAGCGCACGCCTGCCTGTGCCGCCAGATTGATCACGCGCTGCGGCTTGTGCCTGGCGAAGGCGTCATCCACTGCCGTGCGATCGGCCAAGTCGGCATGGATATGCGTATAGCCCGGGTGCCCCATGAATCGCGCCAACCGCGCCTTCTTCAGGTTGACGTCGTAGTAGTCGTTGAGGTTGTCGAGACCGACGACCTGATCACCGCGATCAAGCAGTTGAAGTGCAACGTGTGAACCGATGAAGCCGGCGGTGCCGGTAACCAGCACTTTCATGGCATGAAATCCTGTTCAAAGACGACCGTCGACCGCCTCGCGCGGCAGCAAGCATTTCACGTCGTATATCACCGAGGCGGCCTTGCCGAACGCGCGGATGCCGTCGGGACCCATGCCGACAAATTGCTGATGGCCGACCGCGACGATCACTGCGTCGTAGCTGCCAGGCTGCGGCTGCGCTATAGGGGTGATCGCATATTCGTGCTCGGCCTCGGCGGCATTGATCCATGGATCGTGGATATCGACCCGAGCGTTGTAGCCTCTGAGGGCCAGCACGATATCGACCACGCGGGTATTGCGCAGATCCGGGCAGTTTTCCTTGAACGCCAGCCCCAGAATCAGCACGCGCGCCTGCACCGGGTTGATGCCCTTGCGCACCATCAAGCGGATCACTTCGTTGGCGATATACGGTCCCATGCCGTCGTTGGTGCGGCGGCCAGCCAGGATCACGTCGGAATGGTGGCCGACCTCTTGCGCCTTGTGCGTGAGGTAGTAAGGATCCACGCTGATGCAGTGGCCACCCACCAGGCCCGGACGGAACGGCAAGAAATTCCACTTGGTGCCCGCCGCCTGCAGCACTTCCAGCGTGTCGATGCCCAATTTGTTGAACAGGATGGCCAGATCATTGACCAAAGCGATGTTCAGATCGCGCTGGGTGTTCTCGATGACCTTGGCCGCCTCGGCCACCTTCAGCGAACTGGCCTTGTAGGTGCCTGCGGTGATCACCGAGCCGTACAGACGATCGACGAAATCCGCTGTCTCCGGCGTGGAGCCCGAGGTGACCTTCAAAATGCTGGTGACCCGATGCTGCTTGTCACCCGGGTTGATGCGTTCGGGACTGTAGCCGGCGAAGAAGTCGCGGTTGTAGACCAGGCCGGAGCCTTTTTCGAGGATCGGGATGCAGACCTCTTCCGTGCAGCCGGGATACACGGTGGACTCGTACACCACCACGTCTCCGGGCTTGAGCACCTTGGCCAGGGATGCGCTGGCCTTGATCAGTGGTGTCAGATCGGGGCGCTTGGCGAGATCGATCGGGGTGGGCACGGTGACGATGTAGGTATTGCAATCGCGCAAGTCGTCCAGTTCAGCACTGAAACGCAGACGCTTGGCCGCCGCAAGCTCCGCAGTGTCGACTTCCAGGGTCTTGTCGCGACCGGCAGCCAACTCATCGATCCGGGTCTTGTTGATGTCGAAACCCACGGTGTCGTAGTGCTTGCCGAACTCCACCGCAAGCGGAAGGCCGACATAGCCGAGACCCACAATGGCGAGCTTGGTGCTTTCCAGACTCCGCATACGGTCATCCCGAAATTTTTTAGGTAGGCATCTTGATGCGCAGGTCGCTCCGTCGGCCGCAAATGCTGACTCGCACGCATCGGCATATCAAGGTACCGGTGCGGCGCTACCAGCTTGAGCAGCAGCAGGCGCGCGTTGCGCGCCTATAGACCGGAAGCTTTTGCCCGCAGGCAAGTCTAGCAGGTTGTCGAAAAACAACCCGCTTAGGCGACCCATGTGTGGATCGTTTGCGAATCAGACATCGACTCGTCGGAGGCGAGCCCTTGCATCCGCCGGACTTGGAAAGTCGAAAAAGGGCAGGGCCGTCCTTTTTCAACAACCTGCAGGATCTGCGCATCGTAATGGTCACTTGAGACACGGCATTAAGTGCGCATCGCATGCATCGGCATTTCGATGGCGACTCACCTTTGCGCTTGCGCTCACATACTGCCGACTATGCCAAAGTAGGCCGTGCATGGATCGTGACGTCTGTACACTGCAGCTATCTGGTTGTCTCGATTAAAAAAACGGGTGCCGGCGAACTCTTGTGGCGCCTGAATGATCGGTTGCGGGGGGCGGCTCTACACGGTGTGGAGGAGTTCTGGCCATCGAAACAACATCTCAAAATTGCTACTTCACATGTGTCTGCAGTTGCCAAACGACGAGGCAAATTCCGACCAGCCATGATTCTGCGGCCGGACCGCTCCGGCCATCAATGCACAATGCCCAGGTGGAACATTACCCAGCCGGCCACCGCGCTGAGCATTAAACAAACGGTGAGCCAGAATCCCCGGGAATTTTTTTCCCATACCGGCTTGTTCTCGTCGTTTTCCATGTTTGCGCATCCGTGACCGGCAACGGCTGAACCGGCATGTAAGGTCCAAAACGCAAGCCAGTATCGTGCCAAAACGGACATGCTGGGTGTTTGATTGCCATGCGCCACAGTTCCAGATAGTGATCCGGGACAGGCGTCGCATTTTGATCCGGGTGCCGGCCGGCGATGGCGCCGGCGCGGGACTTCCTGGTCTGCATGTCCATTCTGCGGAGGCGGCACCGGGCATTCGCGCAAGCCGCTAGCGTCATGCCCCTGGTGGCGCTGCGGGTCAAAACGGGTCAAAAATTTGTCAGGTAAGGGCGAGCGTTGACTTCGCAGATTCAACTGCGAAGTGCGAGATTGAGGGGGAACATCGAAGACGCCGCGTCATGCAAATGGACTCGACGAACTTGTTGCCTTGGTGTCATGGCCGGCTTGCGGCGTCGAGCGAGCGTTGCCTTTCATCGTAAACACGCGGCAGATTCATAACGCGACTTGCAGCCAATGCATCAAATTGTTCGTGATGTTTTTTTCACGCGACATGTGTCATCACATAACCCCCCTTTTCGGTGGCTGATTTCCGCCCCGGTTATTGAACGCTCGGGTTCGGGAGAATCGCTCTCGAAAAAGTGGAATAGCGCTTTCCGAGCCACTGCTTTTGTGCATTCGAAAACTACGAATCCCAAGGCGTGGGTGTGTGCTGCTTAATCTCGATTTGCCGGCGCGCTTGGTGGATCGTATCTGCGAGGCCTGTTGACCATGAAAAAGATACTCGTCTTTGTCATTCTGAGTTTCGCGCTACTCGTTAACGGCTGCGTGTGGGCGCCCGGACAACGCATGTCTGACGAGGGCTTGGTCCGTGGCACCCCAACCGACAACAGCCAAGTCCAACTGGTGACGATAACTCCGCAACTACTGTCAGAAAACCACGCGGCGATATTGAATGCCACGGTGCCGCAGGTGCTGTTGTCCTATCAACCAGAGCCTTATCGTATTGGCCCCGGCGACACGCTTTACATCACGGTCTGGGACCATCCGGAATTGACGTCGCCTGCTGGTTCGCAGCAGCAAACAGCGGCCAATGGACGGATGGTTCGTTCAGATGGCACGCTGTTCTACCCATACGTGGGTTCCGTGAAAGTCGCGGGAATGACGGTCGAACAGGTGCGGCAGACCCTCAGCACGAAGATCGCCAAATATGTGGAAAGGCCCCAGGTGGATGTCGGTGTCGTTGGTTACAACAGCCAGCATGTGCTGCTTCAGGGAGCCTTCATGAAGACCTCTGTGCAGCCGATCACCACGGTGCCGTTGACCTTGGGGCAGGCGCTCGGTGAAGCATCCATCAATGCCGACCAAGCCAATATGTCGGACCTGGTGCTGACCCGTGATGGCCACGACTACCACCTGGATCTGGGTGCCGCGAACGGCGGCCACGGTGTGGCCCAGGATATCTACCTGAAACCTGGAGACCGGCTAACGCTTCCTTTCAACGACACCCAGGAGGTGTACGTGATGGGTGAGGTGGTGCGGCCCATGGCAGTCACGTTCAGGAGCGTGGCCGATCTCTCCTTGACCCAGGCGTTGGGCCGCGCCGGTGGCCTCAACCCTGTCACGTCCAGTGGCCGCGAGGTTTATGTCATTCGCGGCGCGAAGAACCTGGAAAATGCGCCAGCCAAGGTCTTTCATCTGGATGCTCGTTCACCTGCGGCGTTCGCACTTGGCGATGAGTTCAGAGTAAGGCCGGGCGACGTGGTGTTTGTCGGCGCAGCGGGAATCACTCGCTGGAATCGGTTCCTGAGTCAGTTGCTGCCGGCGGCGACCCTGGTCAGCAGCGCAGCCGCTGCAAATTACAGCGCGACTCACTGAAGCGGCTCATCGCTCCGCGGGACGGGAGCTGGTTGGCGGCCGTTGGAATCGCAGGAGCGGTTCCAACGGGACGGGCACGCCATACCCCCGAACCACTCAAGTCCATCCGGCGCCATCCCCATCTAGTTGCATCGGTTCGCTCAGGTCAACAGCATGGCTCATGGCACTGTCGAGCTACCTGCCAAGCATTGCGTTTTTTGGACGTCCATTTCGAGCGATGGACAGTAGGGACTTCAAGCGGCGTTTCTTCTGGCCGACATGCCATAAAACGCTAATTGAACGTCCTTTCGACGTAGCCTTCATCTAGAGTGGTTCCGGCTGAATGCACGGTTCGCCCTACACAAGAACCCGCATCCAAAGGTGCTAGGTTCGGAGGCCTGATGACAGCGTCAGGCTCTTCGTCACACGCATGTCCCTGTGGTTCAGCAGGCTTAGGTCGCAAAAGGCAAGATTGAAAAAGCAAATGATCTTACGGGTCGTAAAGCCATAGACGCAGATCACCGGAATATTTTCGACCGAGGTCTGCACCACTCAAAATTAGAGCTCGTTTGAATTCGGGGGATTCTTTCGAGGACGGTCGGGAGGGAGGGTGCTATGCAGGAACCATGGGTAGTCTTTGATTGCCTGGTTGCCACATGCACATCAGCGATCGCAATTGTTGTGCTTCGTCGATTCGCCGCGTTGCTCGGTTTGATGGATCACCCGGACCGGCGCAAGCAGCATGTAGGTGACGTGCCGCTGGTGGGCGGCCTCGCGATTTTCATGGGCATGATCGCGGGCGCCGCATGCTATGGCCGGTTTCACGGGTTTGAGACGACCCTGCTTGAAAGTGCTGCGGTGCTGGCCCTGCTCGGTGCGCTGGATGACCGCTTTGACCTCAGCGTGCGAGATCGCCTTCTGATCCAGGCCATCGTCATTCTGACCGTCATCGCCAGCACCGGAGTCTACGTTCACACCCTGGGGCGAATCTTCGGTCATGAAATTACATTCGGCTTGCTTGGGCCCCCGCTGACGGTGATAGCGGTCATTGGTTTGGTGAATGCATTCAACATGATGGACGGCATCGACGGGCTCACTGGCAGTCTGGAGCTGGTCAGCATCATTGCGATCGTCCTGTTTTCCGCTCCCTCTCCACTGCATGGCGTCATCGTGCTGCTGGCCTTGCTGGCCACCGCGTCGCTGCCTTATCTGGTGGCCAATCTGGGTTTCATGGGCCGCAAGATATTCTTGGGCGACGCTGGAAGCATGCTGATCGGCTATCTGCTGGCATGGGCACTTATCCGCATGAGTCAAATACCTCAGACGCATTTGTCACCCGTGGATGTTCTGTGGTGCGTGGCGTTGCCGGTGTTCGACACTTTCGCGGTGATGTATCGGCGCCTGCGCCAGGGCAGGTCGCCGTTCAAGCCGGATCGCGGGCATATCCACCATATTCTTCTGGACGCGGGCCTGGGGCCGCGCGCCACCCTGGTGGTGCTCATTGGGTTCGCAGCTGGCCTTGCACTCACCGGTGCCTTTATCAGCAGCGTGGCTCACTCGGCAGGTACGAACTTGACGACGTTCTGCCTGGTCATGGCCGCGTACGTGGTAACTGTCACTCGCGTATGGCTGCGTCAGGAGGCACGTCGACCACCTGTGCTTCAAGCGCAAGCCACCGCTGCGCCCGCACCCAAGGTCATCATTGCGGCGGCATCGGCTCGCAAATATCAGGACTGAGATTGCCGGGTCCCGCGGAACTGGATCATCGCGCCGTTGGCCACTTCTGAGATGCCATTTTCTATAGTGTTGGCGTACTCGAAGGAGCGCTCGAACTCCAGATGACCCTTGCTGATGCGCATCTGATTGCTCGTGCTGAGGAATGACATTGCTGCAACGCTGCTCCCTGTACGTCGTGCCACATTCCCCGAGATGATCACCGCATCGATGTCCCTGGCGTTGTCAGGGGCCTCATCCTCGGCAAAGTTGATGCAGCTTCCGTGGATGTCGATGAACGCGTTGCCCGCACAAACCAGTCCATGCGCGCCCAGCACGCCAATCGCACCCATTTGCGGACGTATGCCGATGAATGTGTTGCCGGTGATCACCGTATTGATGGCATTCCTGCTGGTCCGATGGGTGATGGCTCCGAGGCGTATCGCATCGCCGCCCGGACCGGATCCCGGCGGCGTGCGTTGAAAGGTGCATCCGCTGATCTGCGTACCACTCAGGCCATGGATTCCCACATCGACGCGCACCGAATTCAGGAAGTGGCAGTTGAGCACGGAGAGGTTGTCCGCCCTGTCCGCGACAGTCTTGGCCTTCGTCGAGGAATCGATGCCCCAATAGCAGTTTGTGAACTGGCAATCCGACACGACCCAGTCATGAATGTTGTTTTCCGACTGGTGTCCGTTGAAGAACGTGATGCCAGCCGTGTTTACCGAATCGATATCGGTGAACCTGCAATGGGCGATGGTCACATGACGATACACGCTCCAGTTGTGGTCGGGCTCAAAATCGATGCCGCCTACCGAATGGGAGAGTTTGGCGTTGCCGATGTTCTGGAAGACGCAGTTCTCGACCGTCAGGTGGTCGCAGTCGATGATGGACAAGCCGTTGCGATTGTCCTTGATCGCGCCATCGAACACGCAGTTTCGAACGACGATGCGCTCGTTGTGACGCTCGGTGTTCCCGAGTGTTCCCGAGCCGACATACATGCCGTCGCCGCGGAAGCCGTGGAAAATCACCCGCTCCACGGTCAGGTCCGAAGTGGCATTGACGGCAAGCAGGTAGAAATACTGCTGATAGCCAAACTCCGCCACCCGTCCGTTGAGCTTCAGATCATGCAGATGGATGTTACGCATGTTGTCCGCAACTTGGCTGCTGCCACCGGCGCGTACATGGGTGGCGAGCATGAACTCGCAAGCCAGCGAGTTGTCGCATGCGCGCAGCTCGCTCGCATGCCCCTCGCCGTACAGCTCGATACCCGACTTGAGCTTCAGCTGCTTCACGGGATAAACCCCGGCGGCCACGAACACCTTGCCGCTGGCCCCGTCAATCGCCGCCTGGATGCCACCGGTGCAGTCATAGGTGCTGTTGCCTGCGCGAATGGCCGCATGCTCCGACGCCGGCACGAAATCCAGTACATTCGCCACTTGCAGCGAGGATGGCATGGCATGGCCTCCGGTTGTATGCGACTTCAGTAACAGGTGTCGTGCTCAACGAGAGCCGACTTGGTAAGTCTACTGCGGGCGAGATTTGTGCTCTTAAACCACACATGACTCGCGTCTCGGCCGCATCAGGCCTGGTTTGGGAAGTGGCCATCTATACGGACGGCTCGGCGGATGCGTTCGGCAGATGGGACAACTCCGCATAGACCGCCATGGTGCGCTGGATGACGATGCGCTCATCGAACTGGGCTTTTGCCTTCAGGCGTGCCGCGTCTCCCAGCCGGCACGCGAATTCGGGATTGTCCTGCAATCGCCGGATCGCGTGCGCCAGCGCCTCGCTGTTTCCCATCGGAACCAGCAAGCCATCGATGCCGTCGGACACCACCTCGCGACAACCCGGTACGTCCGTGGTGATCAGTGGCAGTCCGCAAGCGGCAGCCTCGACCAGCGTCCTGGGCAGGCCCTCGCGATAGCTCGGCAGCACGACGACGTCGACCGATCCAAGCAGGCCGACCATGTTGTCGACGTGGCCGAGCCAGATGACCAGGCCCTCATCTACCCAGCCCCGTATCGTCAACTCCGGAACCGCTGCCGGGTTGCCCGGGTCGGGAGCGCCGGCGAGCAGCGCATGGATGGCGCGACCCTGGAGGCGCAGCTGCCGGATGGCGGCGACGTATTCGCCGACGCCTTTGTCCCAGAGCAGGCGGCTTGCCAACAGCACGCACATGCGTCCGTCGCTGGAGGCCTTCCTGCGAGAGACCCCGGCGAATTGTGCGCAGTCCACGCCCGAACCACGAATCAGGCGGATATGGGCCGGGTCGACCAGGCCAGCCCGCTGGAACAAGTCGACATCGTCCGCGTTCTGCAGGATGAGCCGCGCATCCCTGCCGCCGAGTGCCAGCCGCAACAAGCTACGTACCACCGGACGCAACAGTCGCGCCTTCACATGCGAGCTGGTAAACACGTAGCCCATTCCTGCCACGGCGTTCACCCTCGCGGCAGTGCCGGCCAGCCGCGCCGCGAGCGAGCCATATACTGCGCACTTGATGGTGAAGCCATGGACCAGTGTGGGGCGTTCGCGCCGAAGCAAACGGATCAAGTACCACAGCAACGCCATCTCGCGCAGCGGATTGAGGCTGCGCCGCTGCATCGGCAACGGCTCCCAGCGTAGACCCAGGGCGCGCAGTTGCTCCCCGTACGGTCCGGGCGGGGAAAGCAGCAGCACGTCGCACCCGGCCTGCTGCAAGGAGACGGCGAGCGAGCGCCGGAAGTTGTAGAGATACCAATCGGTGTTGGCGAACAGGACGGCTTTCATGAACGTGCCTCACGCCTCCATCGGTGCGCGATGAACTGCGCGGCAACGGCACAAGCGCTGCCATATGTGTCGGCAGTCGTCATGGCGAGGTATGCCTGGTTTCTTCCAGCCACGCCTGGAACATCAGCACCGTCCACAGCTGGTGTTGCCGGTTGCGGCGGCCGCTCAGGTGTTCTTTCCACTTCTGCCGGATCGGGGCTGGCTGAAAATAGCCCTCCCGGCGCAGGCGGGTTTCATCCAGCAGGGCCTCCGCCCAATCACGCAAAGGTCCGCGCAGCCAGCTGTCCAGCGGGATGCCGAAGCCCATCTTGGGCCGATCGATCAGCTCCTTGGGCACGTGCCGATACAGCACCTGGCGCAGCAACCATTTGCCCTTGCCCGTTGCGAATCTTCTGATGCAATGGCACCCGCCACGCCAGTTCCACCATGCGATGATCGAGCATCGGCACGCGGGTCTCCAGGCTGTCGGCCATCGCGGCGCGGTCGACCTTCACCAGAATGTCGTCGGGCAGGTAGGTCTGCGCATCCATCGCCATCATCCACTGCGCCAGGCTGTCGGTCTGCGGCCACGCTCCGGGCTCGGTCAGCAAGGTCGATGGTTCGTGCGCGCCGATCACGATGCTTGCCGGGTCTTGCCACTGGCTGGCAAGGCTGAGAAAAAACGCCTGGCCGCTCGACAGCGCGAGCACGCCCGCCAGCTTCTGTGCCTTGTCGCCCGGCGTGGCCAGATGCCATTGCTTCGGCAGCCACGGCCTTGCGCGCTCGAACAATTTGTCCCAGGCCGCCGGCGCAATGGCGCGCAGCGCGCCCGCCGCGGCATGACGCGCAAACGGTGGCAGGCGTTGCATCCGCTCCCAGGTCGTACGCGCCGACAGATAACGGTTGTAGCCACCGAACAGTTCATCGCCGCCATCGCCGCTCAACGCCACTGTCACTTCGCGGCGGGTCAGCTGGCTGATCAGGAAGGTCGGAATCTGCGAGCTGTCACCAAACGGCTCGCAGAAAATGGCGGGCAGCCGCGGAATGACGGCCAGTGCGTCCTCGGGACGGACATACAGCTCGGTGTGCTCCGTGCCGAGATGCCGTGCCACCGCCTTGGCCTGCGCGGCCTCGTCGTAGCCGCTTTCACTGAACCCTATTGTGAAGGTCTTGACCGGTCGATCGCTGCGTGCCTGCATCAAGGCCACGATCGTGCTGCTGTCGATGCCACCGCTCAGGAACGCGCCCAACGGCACATCCGAGAGCATTTGTGCGCCAATGCTGGCGGCCAGTTGTGCCTCAAGTGCGTCGGTTGCCTCGACATCGGTGCCGTCGAGTGGATCGCCGAGACCAGCGCTGACCGCGTCGTTGTAGCGCCAATACGGCATGGGCTGGGCATCCCGCGGCGCGTCCGCCGGAATGCGCAACAGATGCCCGGGACGCAGCTTGGACACACCACGGTAAATGGTATGGGGCGCCGGAATGCAGTCGTGACGCAGCAACAGCGCCAGTGCATCGCGATCGATGTCCGGGCGGAATGCGCCATGCGCCTTCAGCGCCTTCAACTCCGATCCGAACACGATGGTGTCGCCCAGCCAGCCGTAGTACAGCGGCTTTTCGCCCATCCGGTCGCGCGCCAGCGTCAGCGTGCGCTGCTGGCGGTCCCACAGGGCGAACGCAAACATGCCAACGCTGGCCTGCAGGGCGCGCTCGATGCCCCAGGCGACGAAGCACGCCAGCAAGGTCTCGGTGTCGGAATGCCCCCGCCATGCCGGCGCTGCCCCTTCCGCGTGGAGACGTTTGCGCAGATCGGGGTGGTTGTAGATTTCGCCGTTGAACACGACGACATAGCGCCCGCAGGCCGAGTGCATGGGCTGGTGGCCGGCGGGCGAGAGATCCAGGATCGACAGGCGCCGTTGCGCCAGCACGATGCCGGCCGCCTCGTCACACCACATGCCGCTGTCGTCAGGGCCGCGGTGCGTGAGCCGGCGCGACATCGCCCGCACTTGTCCCAGCAGCGTGTCGCGTGCCCCGCCGTGCAGTTGCCAGAAGCCGGTCATGCCGCACATCAGCGTTGCCCCGCGCGGTGCAATACGGCCGAAAGTCGTGGCAGCTGCGCCATCAGGCTGTATTCGGTTTCGACGCGCGTGCGGCCCGCACGCCCCATGCGCCTGCGCAAGGCCGGGCTCATGATCAGCTGTTCCAAGCCATCCCGCCACGCGGCATCATCCGCCGCCAGAAAGCCGCTTTCACCGTGGTGCACGATATCGACATTGGCACCGACCGGGGAAGCAACCACCGGCAGGCCGCATGCCATGTATTGAATGATCTTGTAACCGCACTTGCCGCGTTCCCATGGGCTATCGCGCAACGGCATGATGCCGATGTCCATCCGCGCGATCATGGCCGCCTCGCTGGCCTCGGACCATGCAGCCACCTCCGGCACCACGTTGTCGAACCGCTGGGTTACCTCCGTTCGTGCGCCGACCAGCAGCAGCCGCGCGTTGTGTTCGAGGCAGACCTGCTCCAGCACATCGCGGTTGTCCAACATGTAGTGTTCGGTAGCGGGCGAACCGACCCAGCCGATGACCGGCGGCCCGTCATCCTCATGCTCGTGGATCGCCGTCGCGTAGCGCTGCTCGTCCACCACCGTCGGAATGACCTCGATCCGCGGCGCTCCCGCTTGCGCGGCACGCGCCGCCAGATACCGGTTGCCGGCAATCACGCAGGCGGCGCCGTGCATGATCCGATCGATCTTGCGGCCCAGCATGCGTCGCACCAGCGGGTTCGCGGACAGATCGTACTTGTGGAACAGCGCGTCGTCGTAGTCGACGACATACGGCTTGATGGATCGCGCCAGCGCCGACTCGATCCAGTACGGCAGATACGGGAACAGTTCGCCCTCAATCCAGGCGAGGTCGTGCTCGCCGGCGTGCAGCAGCTGCGCAATTCGTTGACTGCAATACCTCCACGCGCGGTATTTTGCGGCCCAGGGACGGTCGCCGTAGAGCGCTTCAAGATAGGCATCCGGGAACAGCGCATGCACCTGCACGTCGATCCCATGGTCCTGCAGTGGCAGGAGGTACTGCAGGCTGCGCAGCCGCGAACTGGGGCCCTGTCGCGAATATTTGGAGAAGAGCAGCACCTTGAGCCGTTTCATTATTTCTGCGCCAGGTTCAAGCTCACTGGGTAGTCGGTAAATAGCGCGACCAAGGGGATGACATACATCCATTGGAAGGCGAAAGCCTCGATGTAGGGGTTCGTATTGCTGCCGAGGAAGGCGCAGACGAACGCGCAGAACAGGAACTTGTGCTGCGGAGGCAGGCGGCGGGCAAGCGCCAGCCGGATCACCTTGGCGATGTAGAGCAGGAACGGCAGTGCGTAAATCACGGTGCCCAGCATGCCGACCCGATAAAGCGTGGCCAGCCACACCAGTTCGTAGCGCCAGGGGTGAACCGCGTCGCTGATGAACCTGACACCGACGCCATGGCCCGCGCCGAGGCCCCCGTTGTCAAGAATGCCGGCAAACAGCGAGCGGGCCATTTCCACTCGCGCGATGCCGCCGCCGGAAGCAATCTTGTCCGAGAAATTTTTCAGGACCGTCGACACGCTGATCTGCGTATAGGCATCCAGCAGAACAAGCGCGGCAACCACCGCGATCAGCGACGGCAAGCCGTACCGGATGGTGTTGGTTATCGGCGATTTTCGCTGGTGCCCTGTCGTGCGCGACGCGAGCATGAGGCCAAGGCCCCAGCCGATTGGCACGGCGAGTATCAACGCTGAACGGCCGGACGTGAGCGCGCAGATGAGCAGCATCGCCAGCAAAGCAAGTCGCAGGAGTCTGTTCTTGACAAGCTCGGGCGAGCCGAAGAAGCCGCCGCACAGGAAGATCAATGAGCCATAGACATGCATGGTGGCGCCGGAAAATCCTTCACTCAGGTTGACGTTGGCGCCTTGGAAGAAAAACGCCACCGCCGCCGCACCGCGCGTGAGGTACAGGTAAAAGAACATGGCGACACTGAATGCGCACAACAGGCTGAGCAGGATGAACCAGTCGATGAGACGGCTCATGCCGAGCTGCCTATGCAGGCCATTCGCAATGACCATCCATGCCAGTGGTGAAAGGACGTAGATCGCCGCGACCTGGAGCATGGCGATCAGTGGGGCATCGTGCTGGCTGCCCACGATCATGTAGATGATCGTCACTATGACCGTGCATGCGTACAGGACCAGCAGGTTCCTGAAGCCCGCGCCGATACGCAGTCCCGGCAATGCCAGCAGGAAAGCCAGCCCCATCGCCGCCGCCGTGGGGATCGGCAACGAATTGGGCACGACCACGGCGAGCAACAACAGAAGGAACGCCGCGCCCAGGAACATGTGCCGCACGGTGAATCGGTACGTGCTGGTTCTCGGCAACCGGTCCATCGGCACGAACAACGGGGCCACGGAAGAAGTCATTGACGAATCATCCACAGGGCTCATGCCGGCACCAATGAGGAAATCCAGCGGTCGAGCATGCCGGCCTGTGCGACCCTGCTGTACGCACTGATGTCGCGGTGTGCATTGAAGGGGGAAGGCGACAATGCCCTGTGCAACGCCGCCCTCCCTGACGCCTTGTCGTCGATCAACAGCGTCTGTCCGGAGCCGGTCTCGTCGAGAATCGCTGTCGCCTCGTTGCGCACACCGGTAATGCAGACAACCTCCGCTCCCGTGGCGAGGTATTCGAACAGCTTTCCGGTGGCGCAACTGGCACGCGAGCCGGTCAGCAGCAACAACTTGTCACAGCGTTTCATGAGTTGCAGCGCCAACGTGCGCTCGACTGACCCCAGCACGCTGACGGAAAATTTCGCCCGTCCGAGCGAGGCCAGCTCGAACCGGGTCAACTCGCCCGCAAACATCACGTGTTTGCCCGCGGCAGTTTCGGCGGACGCGTTCAGTACGTCGACAAGGTAGTCGAGACTCTTCGATGCCGAACCATCGCTGGCGCCAATGCGTCCAAAATGACCTATCAGCAGCGCACCGGCCGGAACATGTTGCGCCAGGATGGCAGCGGCTCGCTCGGCGCTGTCGGAGTCGTCGCCCAGCGAGGCAAAGTCCGCAGGATCAAAGCCATTGGGCAGGATTGCCGTGGTCTTGTCCGGATAGCGATGATGGAAATCGTCAACCAGGGGACGGCTCACCGATGTGAGCAGCCCCGCGGACGCCACGACTCGTCCCTCGATCAACTTGCGCGCGAACGTGCGCAGCCAGCCCGGTTTGCCCAAGGGCTCGAAAACCAGGCCGTCCCTGAAGTCCTGCAGGCAGCCGATGCGGTGGCGGCTGGCCAGGCCCGCGGCGGCGATCAGGGCGTCGACCGGCGAGTAGGTGCCGATGGCCACGCAGCTCTCGCCCGCGGCCAGCTTCTCGTTGCACAGGCGATCGGCTTCGGCCAGCGCCAGGGCGAGCCATGGACGTGTGCGTGCATTGCCCCTCGACAGCATGAGCGGCAACGGGCGTATGAAGGCTGCGGCCAGGGTCAGCATCGACGCCATGGCAGAAGACTCACTGCCCACGCAGTGCCCCGGCAAAGGGAAGATGCGGATATCCGCGCCGGATGGGGGCGGCGGGGCAGCCGCACCTGCGTCCGGCTTCCTTGCGAAGACGAAGATCCGGTATTTTGCCGGGTCCAGATATTTCAACAGGCCCCTGAATCGCTGTGCCGCAATGTTGCTGGACAGATGATGAGCCGCAAAGACAAACAAATTGATCTTTTTCATCCGCGAATCCTCAATCTGTCTGCGGCGTCGCCGTCAAACGCGCCAACAAAGTCGAGCAATACCGCATCCATGGGCAGCATTCTGTGAATTTCGATGTCGGCGATACCGACCGCCCGAAGCTGGAGCAGGCGATCACAGTGGATCAGGCGGGACGGCTATTGCTCGGGCTCCGCAGACCCGCGGGACAATTCGATTGACGAATGCAGCGACCTGTACATGTCGGTCCATTCGGCGCGAAAGACCCACACGACCACCGGCAGCAGAGCCAGCCAGACAAAGCTGTAGTGGACGGGGGAGCGCGGTCCGAATACCAGTGTGGCGATCGAAAGTCCCACCCCGGCAGTGGCAAACGCATAAAGTCGCGCCCGGGGGAAAGATCGCCAGACGTACGCGGATGCCTCGGTCCTGGCTATGAAGAAAACGAGAAACGCAACGGCGTTGGCGACTACGGCCCCTGCCGCGCCGTACTTGGGCACCAGCCATATACTGACGGCGACATTGACCGTCAGGGCAACGATGGTCGACCACAGCGACAGCATGGTTCGACGCGTTATGCCGATGCCCACGCACGTCACCTCGGAGAGGGTATACAGCAATGGCTCTCCGATGCAGCACAACACGAAATACTTCACCTGGAGGTACCTGGCAGGCAGGACAAAGTCGGTCAGCCACGAGAAGACTCCGCTCAGTACCCAGATGACACAGACCACTGCCAGTGCCTGCTGCGCAATGTGGTCGACCCGCCGCATGTCCACGCCATGGGCCACCCATTTGTAGACGAGGGGAGCCCATAGCACGGTGAAAATCGTCTGGAAGACGACACCGACGCCGGCAAAACTCATCGAGACCGAATAGACGGCCAACTCGGAAAGGGTGGACAGCGAACGCAAGGTCAGCGTGCTGGTGGCGTCGAGTCCCCAGTAGGCCACGCCAGCGAATATCAGCGGCACGCCGTAGCCAAGCAGTCCGCGGACTTGTGCGCGGGAAACGGTCGCGCGCAGCGCAGGACGCCATTCGCGCCAGGTATTCCAGCTGTAGATGAGAAGTACCGACAACAACGACGCGAGATAGGCGATCTCCAGTTCTCCGAACGATTTGGAAAAGACTGGAAACGCCAGTGCGCCCACAAGCAGCAACAGAAGTACCTTCGGCAGAACCTGGCTCATCGAGAACGCGAGGCCGCGATCCTGCATGCGCAGGATGAGTGAAAGGAACCGCGAGATGAAGCTCGCCATGACACAGGCAACCAGAACCCAGTAATAGACGATATGCCTCAGGCCGAACAGCCAGTCCGCGATCCGCTGGTCGAACGGCAATGTGACCAGCATGGTCAGCAGCATCAACGCGAATCCGGGCACAAAGCAGGCTTTCAGCAACGCACCGCGGTCTGACCATTCGTGGTACTCGCGCACATAGGCGCGGTCGAGGCCGAGGTTGAACAGCAATACGCCGAAAGACACCGCGATCTGTACGATGTTCAGGCGACCGACGTCGGCAGGCGGAAATATCCACGCAATCGCAGGCACCGTCACCAGGCCGAGCCCGGCGGTGACGATGGGGCCAATGGAAAATGCCAGCGTGGTGCGTATGTTCATCCGTTGGTCTGTCTAAGTGAGCTTGTGGCGCAACTGCCACCCCGTCGCCTGTAGCATCGGATACGCAGCCTGCCGACGGCGTCAGGCCGGTTTGTCGCCGGACGCACCGATGGCGACGACGCTTGAAACAAAATCCCGGTAGTTTCTGGCGGCATCGAAACCGGTCTCGATTGCCTTCCGTGCATTGGCGCGCAAGCGGTCGCGTCCGTCCGCAAAAGCGACCCGATCCATCGCGTCGGCGATTTCCCGTTCGTCTGGGTTCGGGCTCAACAACACGCCACAGCGGTCGGACACCAGGCTGGAGACCCCCCCTACGTCGGGGGCTACGACCGGCACGCCCGCACTCATCGCCTCCATGATCGAAACCGGAACGCCTTCGGACTCGCTCGCGTTGACCAGCATGTCCACCGGGACGCCAAGGTAATACGCTCTGACGGCGTGGTTGGGCAGCTCGCCCGTGAACGTGCAGGCGAGGTTTTGCATGCCGGCCAGCTTCATCCCGGCCAACGCCTTGATCTCATCCAGCAGCGGGCCGCCGCCGATATGCGTCCACGTCATGCTGGTGCTCTGGTGACGACTGGCAAACAGGAGCAGTGCATCGACGATCCTGTCCAGCCGCTTCACGCGCAGGCAAAAGGAGACCGAGACGATATGCAGGAACCCGGCGCAGCTCGTGCGCGCGAGGGCGCCGGCCAATGGCACACCCAATGGACTGATGCGGATGTTTTCAGGCGGCGCGCCGTAGGTCTGTTGCAGATACGTCTTGGCCTCGCGGGACAGCGCGAAGACCATGTCGCAGGCGGCAATGAACTGGTTCTTGAGCGGCATGTAGCCATACGCGCGCCGCGTTTCGTACAGGTCGAAGCCGTGCACGCGGGAGATGACCTTGCGCACAGCGCCTTTTTCCCTGGCGAGTATGGCGGCCCAGGCTTGGGTTTCGTTCCAGTAGGAATAGGCCACGTCGATCCGTCCGTGGGTCCTAGCGTATCGTTGCAGCTGTGCAGCCTGTTCGAGCACCTTGGAGGTATGCAGCAAGGCGCGCAAGGCGGTGCGCGGATTGATTTTTCGCGACTGCCGCAGATAGGCCAACTCACGCCGGAAAATCATCGAGCACAGCGCAACCAGCAGGAACCACAGTCGCGCGGCTCCGATGGCGCGGGCCATGCCCAGATCGACCGCTATCTCCGCTGGCACGGGCCGTGGCTTTCCCGCGGCCACCGCCGGCAGCAGCGTCACGCTGGCGTCGGCGTGCTCAGCCCAGTAGCCGATCTCGTCCTCGATGAATTGCTCGCCGGGAAGGTAGGGGTAGGCGTTGGTCAGGATGGCGATCCTCACGGCCGCACGGTCATGCCCGACACGATGATGTCGGTCACGCGGTCCTGGTAGATGGCATGATCGACCTCGAAGGGAATGCTGATCTTGAAACAGCCAACCGCGGTGAGGCTTGCCGCAAGCACGCGCCGCCAGTTAGCGGTCACCTCGTCCATCGTCAGCATCGGGCTGCGCGCCGTCGCCAGAGCGTTGTATGCCTCCCAGTAGAGGTGGTCGTGGAAGATGCTGTATTCGGCGCTGATGACGGCGATCGTCATGTCGATGGCATTGGCTACGCCCAGCGTGGACACACGGATGTCGGGTACGTCCTCGCGCACCACGTAATACAGGCGTGACAGCGGCGCCGATGCGGATTCCACGCGATGATAAAGGCGGTCGGGCGACATCTTGCGCCGCACGTTGGCGGAGTTCATCCGGTTCTTGATGTTGAAGTGGGCGCGATCGACCCACCCGCGTCCTGCGAGTAGTTCGCTCTTCATCGAATTGCCGGCGCAGTTGTAGCCGTAGATTTTCGGCCATGCCATGTTGCCGTGGACGCGGGCGCTGGAAGACATGACGACGATATCGTCGCTGACGAAGCCAGCATCCTCGTTGCGCCGTAGCGCGAGCAGGGCTGACGACTTGCCGGCCCCACCCGTGCCGGCGAGCAAACAGGCGCTGCCGCCGATCGTCACGGAGGCCGCGTGGATCGGCGCCACGTCATCGAAGAAATAGACCGACGGCACCAGTACAAACTCATGCAGGGTCTGCTCGAACGCCTCGGCCTCGCGCGAATACTCCATCGACAGCAGCTTGTGGATGGCTCCCCGGACGCCGTGACGTTGCTTGAGGGCGACTTCGACATCCAGGCACCCGTTTTCGGAGCGCTCCCAGTAGACGTCAACCGCTGGAAAGGAGGTCAGCATCCCGCGCTCGAATGTCTCGTGAACCTTGGGATTGATCGAGGTGGGCCTGCGCACGGAAAGGGCATGGCCGATACGGACGCTCACCTCGGGCTCCCGGTCGCCGGCATCCGCGTACAGGCTCAGGCTTTCCGCAAGCAGCGCCTGCAGATTCGCCTCGCCGGAAAACGCGTAACATTTTCCGAAAATGATCTTTTTCATGCGGAGCGGGCCCGGCGCGACGATGGATGAGAGAGGGCCGATGCCAGCGCGGTGACGATGGACTCCTGCTGGCTGGCGCTGAGGTAGGGCGACATGGGCAGGCTGAGGACCTGTTCGGCGACCGCATCACCCACCGGCAGGCTCACCTTGCCGTCCGCCACGGCCGGCTGCCGGTTGAGCGGCAGCGGGTAGTGCACTGCGGTTGGAATTCCGGCTTCCTTCAGACGGGTCTGCACGGCGTCGCGATCACGCACGCGTACCGTGTACTGCGCCCATGCACTGCGGTTGTGCGCTTCGATGAAGGGCGCGATGGCGAGGTCGACTTCGGCGAGGAGCAAATTGTAGGTTTGTGCCACCTGCCGGCGCAGCGCGATCTCGTCATCGAGAATATCGAGCTTGGGCAACAGGATCGCCGCCTGCAGCGTATCCAGGCGGCTGTTCACCCCCACGCGCACATGGTGATAGCGTCGGTCCTGGCCGTGCCGGGCGATCTGACGCACGACGCGGGCCAGGTCGGCGTCGTCGGTCAGGACGGCGCCGCCATCGCCGTAGCAGCCCAGCGGCTTGGTGGGGAAAAAACTGGTGCACGCGAGGGTGGCGAGGCTGCCGCTCTTGCGGCTCTTGTAGCTGGCTCCGAAACTCTGTGCCGCATCCTCGATGACCGGAATGCCATGTTTGGCGGCGATGGTGTTGATCGCGTCGAAGTCGGCGCACTGGCCGTACAGCGAGACCGGAATGATTGCCCTGGTGCGCGGCGTGATGGCTGCTTCCAGCAGCGCGGGGTCGAGATTGTAGGTGCGCGGGTCGATGTCCACGTACACGGGCCTGGCGCCGAGCAGTGCCCCGGTTTCGGCGGTGGCGATATAGGTGAATCCCGGCGTGATCACCTCGTCGCCGCGACCGATGCCGAGCGCCATCTGGGCGATCTGCAGCGCGTCGGTGCCGTTGGCCACCGACACGCAGTGCGCCACGCCCGCATAGGCCGCCAGTTTTTCCTCCAGCTCGCCGACTTCCGGGCCAAGGATGTACTGACCGTGCGCCAGCACGCGGGCGATCCCTGCATCGAGGCGGTCCTTGATGCGAGCCTGTTGGCTCCTGAGGTCGATAAAGTCGATCACGCTGCAGGCTCCTGCCTGTGCAGCGTGCGGCCCCTCAACACATAGCGCGTGCCGGCATGTGCGCAGACGTCCTCGGCGTGCCCTTCCAGCGGCAGGTTCAGCTGCTCGCCGAACTCGCTCATCCAGCCGATTTGCCGTGCCGGAACGCCTGCCATCAGGGCATAGGCCGGCACATCCCGGTTCACCACCGCGCCGGCCCCGACGAAGGCGAACTCGCCGATGGTGACGCCACAGATGATGGTGCAGTTGGCGCCGAGGGTGGCTCCCTTGCTGACCAGGGTGTCGCGGTACTCGTCCTTGCGCTCGATCAGCGAGCGCGGGTTGTAGACGTTGGTAAACACCATGCTTGGACCACAGAAGACGCCTTCCTCCAGCGTCACGTTGTCGTACACCGACACGTTGTTCTGGATCTTGCAGCGATCCCCGATGACTACCTTGTTGCCGACAAACACGTTCTGCCCGAGCGAGACCTCCCTGCCGATGCGGGCGCCGCCGCAGACGTGCACGAAGTGCCATATGCGAGAGCCTGCGCCGATCTGGGCGCCTTCGTCGACGATGGCGGAAGGGTGTTGGTAGTAGTCCATGCTGCTCACTGTTCAGGTTTGACGCTTCAGGAACGGGTGACCGTCGTCCGCAGAGGGGACGGCCTTGCCGTTGCGGATCGCTGCTACGGTTTCGATGGCGGTGCGGTTTTCTTCCAGGCCGAAACCGCGCCCGGCGAGAATCTCCTCATAGCTGCGGTTGTGCAGGTCGGTGAAGCCGCCGGAGAACTCGATCTCCTCGCCGTCCACGGTGATCGAGCGGTAGGTGCGCTGGCCGTGTTCGCGTTGCGCCGCGGGCACATCTTCGACATCGACCGACAGGAACCAGCGCACGCGGGCATGCTCGTATTCCAGGTAGCCAGCGGCCTTCGTGTCGGTGGACAAGTGCACCACGTTGACCTGCAGCGCGCCGAAGATGTAATGCAGCATGTCGAAGAAGTGCACGCCGATATTGGTCGCTATGCCGCCGGACTTTTTCGGATCGCCCTTCCAGCTCTGCTGATACCAGTGACCGCGCGCGGTGATGTAGGTCAGATCGACCTCGTGCTTGCTGCCCCCTTGCTCGCGCCGGACGCGGTCGCGCAAGGCGATGATCGCCGGATGCAGGCGCAGTTGCAGGATGGTGTTGATCTTCTTGCCGGTCTCGCGCTCGATCTCCAGCAGCCCGTCGATGTTCCACGGGTTGAGCACCAGCGGCTTTTCGCAGATCGCGTCGGCGTCGGAGCGCAGCGCAAAGCGCATATGCGAGTCGTGCAGGTAGTTCGGCGAGCAGATGGAGACGTAGTCGATCTGACCGCCGTTCCTGGCGCGTCGGCGCAGGTCGACATGCCGGTCGAAGCGCTCGAACTCGGTGAAGAAGTCCGCATCGGGAAAATGGCTGTCGATGATGCCGACCGAGTCGTTCGGATCGAAAGCAGCCACCAGCTGATTGCCGGTGGCCTTGATGGCCTGCATGTGGCGAGGCGCAATGTAGCCGGCGGCGCCAATGAGAGCGAAGTTCTTCAAGGTAGGCATCGAACTGATCCTGGTCTTGCGTAATCTCGCGCGATATTCGTGTGATTGGCGCCTCGGTCGAGCGAACTCGAGCAGTCCTTGCAGCCGGCGTCATCCGTCCTGCTGACGCGTCCAACCCATGCCTCGTTGTGCGCCGCGCGCGGCGAATCGTGTGGAATCTGTTCCCTCGCTATCCCTGGCTCTGTCCTTTTCGCAATTTTCGTGCAGTGCCGACGTCGTAGTACGCATAGCTGTAATAGCCGCTGCTGCGTTTTTCCACGGCGTTGAAGATGGCTCCCTTGATGGGGACGGCGTTTTGCTCGAAACGCTGTTTGGCCAGGGCGATTTCACGTGACTGGTTGAGCCCGAAACGCACCACCAGCAGGGCGGTGCCGGCATGGTGTCCGATGATGGCGGCATCGGTTACCGCCAGAATCGGGGGGGTATCGATGATGATCAGGTCGTACATCTGCTTCAGATGATCGAGCAGTGCAGAAAAGCGGGCGTTCATCAGCAGCTCGGAAGGGTTCGGCGGTATCTTGCCGCGCGCGATGAAGTGCAGGTTTCCCAGCGGGCTGACCTGACGCATCGTCGCAACCAGATCGGCCTGGCCGGAAATCAGTTCGGAAAGACCGACTTCGGGTTTGCCGCCAACGACCTTGTGCAGCGAGCCCATGCGCATATCTCCGTCGATCAGCAAGACCCGCTGGTTGCTTTGCGCGACGACGGCGGCGAGATTGGCAGAGACGAAGGTCTTGCCGACATCAGGACTGGACCCGGAGATTACGAGCACATTGTTTTTTGCTTCCAGACGCGCGAAATGCAGACTCGTGCGCAAACTGCGCAAGGCTTCAGTGGCCAGATCCGCGGGGGCATCCAGGACCAGCAGATGCTGTTTGCCGTTTCGATGGTCACGTTTGCCGCGCAGCGCCTGCTCGCGCGAGCTGACCGGGATGGTGGCGTATACGGGCAGCCCGAGCTTTTCGATGACGGCTGGATCTTCGATGCCGCGATTGAGCATCTGCCGGATGAAGACGTATACGAGCGCCACAAAACCGCCGAGCAGCGCACCGCCGAGCACCACGATGATCTTTCGCGGCCACACCGGCCGCGTAACATCCACCGCGGCCCTGTCGATGATGCGCACATTGCCTACCGTGCCTGCGCGGGCGATGTCCAGCTGCTGAGCCTGGTTGAGCAGGCCGGTGTAGGTGTCGTTGCTTACCTGCACGTCGCGGGTCAGCTTCAATAGCTGCTGCTGGGTATCCGGCAGGCTGCCCACCTTCTTGTCGATCGCGCTCTTCTGTCCCTCCAGTTGGCCTATCTGCTGCATCAATGCCTTGTAGGCCGGATGCTCGGGCGTGTATTGGCGCTGCATGTCCGCCTGCTGCAGGCGCAGTTGCTGGATATTGGTCTGGATGGCAACTTCCTGATCCAGCAGGCCCTGAGTCTGCATGCTGATATCAACCGAATGAGCCCGGATCTGATAGGCGTTGAGCGCGGCCGTGGCCTTTTCCAGGTCGCGGCGCACATTGGGGAGTTGCTCCCGGACAAACTTCAGGCTGTTCGCCGCTTCTGCGGAATTGCGATCCACATCCTGCCGCACATACAGCTCGCCGATCTGCTGGAGCAAATTGGTGGCCAGCTCCGGATCGGGATCGTCGTAGGTCATCTCGAGGATGCCGGATTCCTTGCCCTGCTCGGTGACATTGATGGCCTTCTGGAGTCCGTTGATCACGGTCAGCCGGCGGTGGCGGAAGACACGGAAATTCGTGCCCGGATTTGCAATCAGCGTCTGTACCTGGATGGTCACCCCATGACCGCTGGCAGATTGCCCTGTCTTGCCGACGACCAGGACCTGGTCGTTGTCATCGACCAGAACATAGGTGCCGTCCTTGCCGGCTATCAGTCTCAGCGGTCGATCCAGCAAGCTGGCGGGTACATCCAGCTGAAAAATTCCCAGCTTAGATCCGCCCCAGTCGTAGCCGATCATGCCGAACAGGGGAGGGGACACCGCGCCAGGGTTCGATGAGACGTAGTGGCGGGCGATGAAATTGCCGAACAGGGGGAAGCGCCGCGGATTGCTTTCAATCGCGAGGTTGAGCTGATCGACCGCGGCGCCGATCACCATGCGCGAGGTGATCAGCGCGGTTTCGGTCGTGGCCTCGGGGCTGGCGGCGCCCAGGGTTTGACTCAGGGCGCTCAGTCCTGGCAGGTTGGGCACCTTCTGCTCCACCTGCACCACCGAGGTGGCTTCATAGATCGGCGTGGCCAACAGTGCATAGGCGACACTCAGCACGACAAATATGCCGGTGATGGTGCCGATCAGCCACTTGTGATCGCTGAGTGTGCCGAGCAGTTCGCTCAGGTCAATTTCATCATCGCGCTGTGCAAGGTCTTGGGTGGCGGCCATAGGAGCGGTCAACTCACGGCATGGGAGGGTAAATCACAGGTAGGGCTCCCAGCTACAGACACCGCGCGTGATTATCTCGTGAACGTGCTCGAATGCCGCGCGCTGCTGGCGATAAGGGTCGGGGACGTCATCTCCATGCAACCATTTGTCAAGCAAGAAAACTTTGCCGCGAGCTTCGGGTGCGAGTTGAATCATTGCGACGATGTGGTTCCTTTCCATGCCCAGGACCAAGTCGGCTTCGCGCAGCATGCAAGGCGTAAGCTGACGAGCGCGGTGCATCGTGCCGTCCATGCCGTCCTCGGCAAGTAATTGCAGGGCGGTCGCGTCCATCGGGCTGCCCGCAAGCGCATCGAGCCCCGCACTGCAGAACTTGATGTCACGCGTTCCCATGCGTTGTCGAAACAGATATTCGGCCGTTGGACTACGGCAGATATTCCCCAGGCAGACGATCAATATCCGCTTAAACACTGTATCGACATACTCCCGTGGCCAAACCGATCGGCGCCGAACAAAGACGGATGCAATAACGGGCTTGGCTTGCTGTCTTATTCTTGAGAAATCGCGCGAGAACTCCTGAGTCTGCCGATGAAGCAGGTACGAGCCTCATAATTGAACGATTAACGGGAAGAAATGGCCGCACTTGCCAATATGGGACAGCGCCTGCCCGAAGCCCGCTCGGCTATTGCGAAGCGACGCTGAAATACGGTTATCAATCATTGCATGGCCAAATTGGCCGACAATGAACGGCAGCGAAATGATTCATTCGATCGCCACGGCGCACGCATCCACAACCGGACAGCGCCCGTATTTGCCGATACCGGCTTCACGCGAACTTGTCCTGCTTGTCGAGATCATGGGATGTTGCTTCGGTTTGCGCCCGATTGTCGGGCCACCATGCGGAGCCGCTCAATTGTTGGAATTATCTGACTGCATCGCGACGAGTCGCGCATTGCCGGGAGCATTGATGACAACGCCTCACGGCAATCCCGCCGGTATATGTGCAGAGCATTCCGCATCGCCGGCGGTGCCGCGTCGCGGTATGACATGGATGTTGTTGCTGTTGCTGCTGGCATGCGCGAAAAGTCCGGTTGCAGCGGCAGCGCAAGCATCAGTGCCAATCCGTCATGTCTTTGTGATCGTGCTGGAGAACGAGCCGTATGCGGTTACCTTCGGCGAGCATTCGCCGTCACCGTACCTGGCGTACCGACTGCCGAAGCTTGGCGCGTTGTTGCCACAGTATTACAGCATTGGCCACGATAGCCTCGGCAACTACATTGCGATGATCAGTGGCCAGGCGCCGAACGCCGCCACGCAAAGCGATTGCAAAACCTACAGCGAGTTCGAGCGTATTGCGCCTGGCCTGGATGGCAATGGACAGGTGCTCGGCGAAGGCTGTATCTACCCGGCCGAAGTCGAGACTTTGGCCGATCAGCTTGAAGCTGCTGGCCTCGGCTGGAAGGGCTATATGGAAGACATGGGGGCGGATCCGGCGCGTGAGGCCGCTACCTGCGGGCATGGCGCGATCGGTGCGGAAGACAACACGAGGGAAGACAGTTCAATGGATCAGTACGCCGTCTGGCACAACCCGTTTGTCTACTTCCATTCGATCATCGACAACCCGGTGCGTTGCGCGAAGCATGTGGTCAATCTCGAACACCTCGCGCGGGATCTGCAGGGCGTCGAAACCACGCCGAACTTCATCTTCATCACGCCGAACAGATGCCATGACGGTCATGACGCACCGTGCAAAAACGGGGAGCCCGGGGGACTGATTTCCGCCGACATGTTTCTGCGTCGGTGGGTGCCACGCATTCTCGCTTCGCCGGCGTTCCGCCGGGATGGCCTGCTGGTTATCACATTCGACGAAGGCGTCGACGCTGCGGCATGTTGTGGTGAACGGGGACTGCCAAAAGGTCCCGCGCCGGGCATGTTCGGCCCTGGCGGCGGTCGTGTCGGCACCGTGCTGCTGTCGCCATTCATCAAGCCGGGTACGGTATCGGCAACGCCATACAACCATTACAGCCTGTTGCGCACGATGGAAGACATCTTCGGTGTCACGCACCTCGGCTATGCCGCTGCGCCGTCATTGCGCGCATTTGGTGACGACGTCTTTACCGCGCGCGGGCAACCGCAACCAGTCCGTCAGCACGACACGCCGTAACTGGTGGGCGCGGGGCGCCATGCAATCCAGGAAGGAGCTTGGCCGCGAACAGCGTATTCCAGCAGCGTCGGTCCGTGGCATGACCAAGGGCGGCATCTCCAAAGGTACGTCTGGGCAGCCAATCGCGCGCCGTCGCGCATGTTTCCATGTGCGACGACCTTGCTCTGCAGTCGGCTTACTCCACGGTCACGGACTTCGCGAGATTTCGCGGCTGGTCCACGTCGGTGCCGCGCAGTACGGCGACGTGGTAGGCCAGTAGTTGCAACGGCACGGTGAACACGGCTGGCGCGATGAAACTGCCGCCCGAGTCCACCCGCAGCATCGCGCCGTGGGTGGCCATGTCGTCCATGCCGGCGGCACCGTCGGCGAACACGATCAGTCGGCCGCCGCGGGCGCGCACTTCTTGCAGGTTGGACTTCAGCTTGTCCAGCAGCGGGCCATTCGGCGCCACCGCGACCACGGGCATGTTCTCGTCAACCAGGGCCAATGGACCATGCTTGAGTTCGCCGGCTGCATAGGCCTCGGCGTGGATGTAGGAAATTTCCTTGAGTTTCAACGCGCCCTCCAACGCAACCGGATACTGCACGCCGCGGCCGAGAAACAACGCGTGCTGGCGATGGATGAAGTCGGCGGCCAGTTCGATGATGGCGGGCTCCAGTTTCAACGCGTTCTCAATGGCGAGCGGCAAGTGCTGCAACTCGGCGCAAAATGCGGCGTAGCGCTTCGGGTCAAGTCCATTGCGGCGGGCCAGCTCCAGCGTCAGCAGGGCGAGGCCCGCGAGCTGGGTGGTAAACGCCTTGGTCGAGGCGACCCCGATCTCCGGTCCGGCACGCGTCATCAGTTTCAGGTCGGCCTCGCGCACCACCGACGATTCGGGCACGTTGCAGATCGCGAGCGTGCCGAGATAACCACGGCGGCGCGCTTCGCGCATCGCCGCCAGGGTGTCGGCGGTTTCACCGGACTGGGAGATGGCGACGAACAGCGTATCGGCTGACACCACCGTTTTCCGATAGCGGTACTCACTGGCGACTTCCACGCTGACCGGCAGCCGCGCGTACTCCTCGATCCAGTATTTGGCGACCAGGCCGGCGTGGTAGCTGGTGCCGCACGCGATGATGTGCAGGCTGCGCGTACGTTGCAGCAACGCATCGCTGTCGATGCCGAAGATGTTCGGCAGCACGCCGCGCGGGCCGATGCGTGCTTCCAGCGTATTGGCGACTGCGCTTGGCTGTTCGAAGATTTCCTTCTGCATGTAGTGGCGGTATTCGCCGCGCTCGACCGCATCGGTAGACAGTTCGCTTTCGTGCACGGGACGCTCGACCAGATGGCCGTCGAGGCTGTGTACCCGGACACCGTCGCGGGTGATTTCGACCACATCGCCCTCGTCGAGGTAGAGCATCCTGTTGGTGACCTGGATCAACGCCTGCGCGTCCGATCCGAGGAAGTTTTCACCAATGCCGATACCGACCAGCAACGGCGCCCCGCGGCGCGCGCCGACCACCCGGTCGGGTTCGTCGCTGCTGATCACCGCGATCGCATATGCCCCTTCCAGTTCGCGCACCGTGGTCAACACGGCTTCATGCAGCTTCATCCCCTCGCCGATGCGTTTGTCGATCAGCACCGCCATCACTTCGGTGTCGGTTTCCGAAGTGAATATGTGGCCATGCGCCTGTAGCTCGGCACGCAGGCTGACATGATTCTCGATGATGCCGTTGTGCACGATGGCTACCCGGCCGGCCACGTGTGGGTGCGCGTTGGCTTCATTCGGCACGCCGTGCGTGGCCCAACGGGTGTGTGCGATGCCGGTGCCGCCAGGGAACGGGTCAGCGAGGTAACACGCCTCCATTTCGCGCACCTTCCCTTTGGCCCGCACACGCCGGATCGTGCTTTGATCAAGCACAGCCACGCCGGAAGAATCATAGCCGCGGTATTCCAGCGCCTTGAGGCCGACAATCAATAGCGGGGCGACGTCCCGCTGGGCAACGGCAGCAACGATTCCACACATGGCAAAGCCTCCTTATGCTGAATGTGAAGTCCTGGCCCCGTCGTGGACGACCACTCCGCTGTGCGGATCAGTGGGGCGAACCGTCAGTCGTGGCGTGACTGGCAGATCAGGCGCTATGTTCACCTTGCAGAGCAAAACGGTTCACCAGGTCGATGCGGGTAATCTCCCCCGAGGAAAACTGGCCGTCGCCCGCCACGATGCCCATATGTCTGCGCTCCGATGCCGGCTCGGCCATGCTTGCGTTCCGCACAGATCTGCAGAGTGGCATCAAGGCGATGGAAACCGGTTCGCGGGAGCCCGTCTCCGCGGCGCATCGCACATGCATCAGGCACTTGGTTCGTCGGCGATGCGGAGTCCGCCATGCGAGCTAGCCTGTAATCCGCCCATTACCGACAGCTGGCGTGTCATACAACTTGATGCGTGTATGGATGGTGATCGGTATCCCGGGTGGATCGAATGCGAGGGCGTCCGCCGGGCGAACGGACGCAGCGGCCGGAATTGGCCCCTCCGGCGGCTTCTTCAGCCGGGCGCGAGTCCGCGCAATTCAGCGCCATCGCTGTCCACCCGCAACACCGACCCGTGCTCGTACCAGTCACCGAGCACGATCCGCTCGGCGGGATCGCCATCCAGCTCGAACGCGTGTATCGCCGGACGATGGGTGTGCCCATGGATCAGCCTCGTCACTCCAGCCTTGCGCATGGCTTCGGCCACGGCGCCATCATTCACGTCCATGATGCTTTCCATGCTGCTGCCGGTATGCGCCCTGCTGTCCTCGCGCGCCTTGGCGGCGAACGCGCGACGTGCCTGCAGCGGCATCGCCAGGATCTGCGCCTGCCACTCGGGCGTGCGTACCTGCCTGCGCACGGCCTGGTAGGCGATGTCGTCGGTGCACAGCACGTCGCCGTGCATCAGCAGGGTGCGCCGGCCGTGGATGTCATGCACGGCGCCGTCGTCGAGCAGGCTTAGCCCGGCGCGTTCGGCGAATGCGGGGCCAAGCAGGAAGTCGCGGTTGCCAACCATGAAATACACCGGCACGCCGGCGTCGCGCACGGCGCGGGTGGCGACGGCGATGCGCGCGGGCAGTTCGGCGTCGTCGTCGTCGCCGATCCAGGCCTCGACCAGATCGCCGAGGATGTACAGCGCATCGGCGCGGCGGACCTCGTCGCCGGACAGGTAGTGCTCGAACAGCGTGGTGATCTGCGGGCGCGCCGGATCCAGGTGCAGGTCGGCGATGAACAGGGTGGCCATCGCGACTTCAGCCCTTGCCGGCGCCGGGTTTGGCGGCTTTCCTGCCCGGTTTTGTGATTGCCGCCGATGCGGCGGCGGCTGGTGCCGCCGTGCTGGTGGCGGGTAGCGGGGGTTCCTCACCGACCACGCGTGCGCTTTCGATCAGCACCAGCGGATCGGGTACGTCGCCGGCGAACGGTCCGAGTGCGCGGGTCGGCAGGGCAGCGATCTTGTCGACCACGTCCATACCCTTGGTGACCTTGCCGAACACGGTATAGCCCCAAGTCAGGCCGCTCTGGTTGCCGGCGAAATCCAGCCGGCGGTTGTCGACCAGGTTGAAGAAGAATTGCGCGGTGCCGGAATTCGGATCGGCACCCCGGGCGACGGCAACGGTGCCGCGCAGGTTGGACAAGCCGTTGTCCGCTTCGCTGGCGACGGCCGATCGCGTGCGCTTGGGCTGCAGGTCGCGGGTGTACAGGCCGCCCTGTACCAGGTAGCCGGGGATGGCACGGTGCAGCAGGGTGCCGTCGTAGAAGCCATCGCGCACGTACTGCAGGAAGTTGGCGACGCTTTTCGGCGCCTTGTCCGGGTACAGCTCCAGCGTGATGTCGCCCAGCGAGGTGTGCAGCAAGACCTGCGGCTGTGGCGTGGCGGCCGTGGCGACGGGTGCCGGTTTGGAGGCCTGTGCCGCCAGCGTCAGCGGCAGGATCAGGAGCAGCGTGGCGAGCAAGGATTTCAACATGGGCATCAAGATGGTCAGGGCGTCCGGACATGATACGCGGCCGCGGCGGAAGCCGGGTTCGCCGGCGGTCAGTTGCTGGAGATGTCCAGTTTCACGCCCAGCTCGGTCATCGGCGCCTGTTCCTGCTGCAGGTCGGCCTCGCTGAGCGGGTGCTGCTCGAACCAGGCCAGCGGCAGAGTCAGGCGCAGCGACTTGCTGGTGGCGGCGAGTTTCATCTGCGGCAGCGACTCGGCCCGGCGCGCGCGGCGGAACAGCACGGCCAGCCGCAGCAGGGCGGTGGTGTAGCGGGCCAGCTGGCGATAGCGCTGCGGCAACGTGGCGACCATCGCCTTGTCCGGCTTGCGCCGGTGCATCTGGACCACCGCCGCCAGCAACTGCTGTTCCTGCCGCGAGAAGCCGGCCAGATCGGCGTGGCGCAGGATGTAGGCGCCATGGTGGTGATGCTGGCTGTGCGCGATGGCAAGGCCGATTTCGTGCACGCGCGAGGCCCACGACAGCCACTCGCGTGCATCGGCATCGAGCTTCCATGAGCGTGCGACCTGATCGAACAGCATCAGAGCGGTCGACTCCACCCGGCGCGCCTGGGCGCGGTCCACACCGTAGCGGGTGGCCAGGGCGTCGATGCTGGCGGTGCGCGGATCGCTGCCGCCGGCGCGGCCAAGCAGATCCCACAGCAGGCCTTCGCGCATCGAGCTTTCGCACACGCGCAGCCGTTCGATGCCGAGCGCGGCGAAGGCCGCCTCGAAGATCACCACGCCGCCGGCGATCACCGGCGCGCGCTCTTCGACCAGGCCAGGCAGCTTGAGCGTACTGATCTGGCCGTGCTCGATCAGCGCCTCACTCAGCGCGGCGAGCGAGGCCGGGGTGATGCCGTCGTCGGAAAATTTCATCGCCTGTACCACGGCGCCGATCGATTTGGCGGTGCCGGACGAGCCGTAGGCATCCTGCCAGCCCGATTCGCGGAAGTCTTCGGCGAATTGCTGCAGCAGCACGCCGATCTCGCTGCGCGCGCGCTGCCAGCGCTTGCGGGTGAGTTTGCCACCGGGGAAGAAGCGCAGCGTCGAGGCGATGCAGCCGGCCTGCACGCTCTCGGTATGCAGCGGCGCCAGCGCCCGGCCGATGATGAACTCGGTGCTGCCGCCGCCCACGTCGATCACCAGCCGCGGCTCGCGCGAGGCGGGCAGGTCGTGGGCTGCGCCGAGGAAGATCAGGCGGCCTTCCTCGCGACCGGAAACCACCTCGATCGGGTGGCCGAGTGCGGCCTCGGCGGCGGTCAGGAAAGTCTGCGGCGAGGCCAGCCGGCGCACGGTGTTGGTGGCCACCGCGCGCACCCGCATTGACGGCAGACCGGCGATGCGCTGGCCGAAACGGGCCAGGCAAGCCATCGCGCGGGCGCGGCGCTCGGCGTCCAGGGTGCCGTCGGCGCGCAGGCCGGCGGCCATCCGCACGGTATCGCGCAGGCGGTCGATCACACGCGGCTCGCCGTGTTCCATACGCGCCACCACCAGGTGGAAGCTGTTCGAGCCCATGTCCACGGCGGCGATCAGTTCGCCGTCGCGGATCGGTGTCTGTTCGGCTGGACTCACGCCTGGATTCCCGCGACCGCAAAGCGCGGATTCTCGCACGCATGCGCGGAATGAAGAAAACGGTAGTCCATGCGGATCGTCCGGTTCATTGGCAGTAGCGTTCGAGCAGGCCCGCTGCGCGCTGTACGGCGGGTTGTCGCCGGGCTCGGCGCGCACGTAACGGCCATCACTGCCGAGCAGCCAGGCCTGGGTGTTGTCGGCCAGGCCGTTGGCCAGGGTTTCCTCGAACACGCGTGCGGCGAGCTCGGGATCGAGGATCGGGAACGCCACCTCGATCCGCCGCATCAGGTTGCGCTCCATCCAGTCGGCGCTGGCGCAGTAGATCTCGGGGCTGCCGTCGTTGGCGAACCAGTACACCCGGCTGTGTTCGAGGAAGCGCCCAACGATCGAGCGCACGCGGATGCGCTCGGAAATGCCGGGCAGGCCGGGGCGCAGGGTGCACGCGCCGCGCACGATCAGGTCGATCTCCACGCCGGCCTGCGAGGCGCGGTACAGCGCCTCGATCACGCGCGCCTCGTTCAGCGCGTTGAGCTTGGCGACGATGCGCGCGGAGCGGCCGGCCAGCGCGTGCGCGGTCTCGCGCTCGATCTTCGCCAGCACGCCGGGATACAGCGTGAACGGCGAATGCAGCAGCCGCTTCAGCTCGATGATCGGGCCCAGGCCGGACAGCTGCTGGAATACCTTGTGCATGTCTTCGCCGATCTCGGCGTTCGCCGTCATCAGGCCGATGTCGGTGTACATCCGGCTGTTGGCCTGGTGGTAGTTGCCGGTGGACAGGTGCACGTAGCGGCGCAGCGCCTCGCCCTCGCGCCGCACGATCAGCATCATCTTGGCGTGGGTCTTGTAGCCGACCACGCCGTAGACCACCTGCACGCCGGCCTCCTGCAGCCGGGTGGCGAGGCGGATGTTGGCCTCCTCGTCGAAGCGCGCGCGCAGCTCGATCACCACGGTGACGTCCTTGCCGTTACGCGCGGCCTCCACCAGCAGATCGACCAGCGGGGTGTCCTCGCCCGCGCGGTAAAGCGTCTGCTTGATTGCCAGCACCTGCGGGTCGGCGCAGGCCTGGCGCAGCAGGTCGATCACGGCGGCGAAGCTCTGGTACGGGTGGTGCAGCAGCACGTCGTGCTGGCCGATCACGTCGAACTTGTTGCGGCCGCTCTCGAGCGCCGGCGGCAACTGCGGATTGAAGCGCGGGAACTTCAGTTCCGGCCGGTCCAGCCAGTCGTAGATCAGGCCGGCACGGATGATGTTGACCGGGCCGTCGCAGCGGTACACGTCGGCGTCATCCAGCTGGAAGTTCCGGGTCAGCATCACGGTGATCGCCTGCGGGCAATCGTTGGCGATCTCCAGCCGTACCGGCCGCGCATAGCCGCGCCCGACCAGTTCCTCGCTGAGCGCCAGGGCGAGGTTCTCCACCTCCGCCTCCTCGACGATCAGCTCGCTGTTGCGGGTAACCCGGAACTGGTACGAGCCGACCACTTTCAGGCCGGGGAACATCAGGTCGACGAAGGCCTGCAGCAGTTCGGCGAGAAACACGAAGTGCTCGCCAGGGCCGCTGACCTCGGCCGGCACGCGGATGATCCGCGGCAGCGAGCGCGGCGCCCGCACCAGCGCCATGTGGCCTTCGTGGCCGAACGCATCGCGGCCGCGCAGCACCACCGCGATGTTCAGCGTCTTGTTGAGGATGCGCGGGAACGGATGCGCCGGGTCCAGTCCGAGTGGCGACAGCACCGGCAGCACCTCGTGCTCGAAGTAGCCGCGCAGCCAGCGATGCTGGCGCGGGCTCCACCGCTTGCGGGTGAGAATATGGATCTGCTCGGCATCCAGCTGCGGGCGGATCTGCTCCTGCCAGGCGGCGTACTGCTCGGCGACCAGGTCCAGCACGCGGCTGCGGATGCGCGCCAGCAACTCGCCGGAGGGGATGCCATCCGGCCCCGGGGCGGCCGAGCCGTAGGCGTGGTGGTGCTTGAGCATCGCCACCCGCACCTCGAAGAACTCGTCGAGGTTGCTCGCCACGATGCTCAGGTAGCGCAGCCGCTCCAGCAATGGCACGGCGGCGTCGCGGGCCATCGCCAGCACGCGGAAATTGAACTCCAGTGCGGCCAGCTCACGGCTGAGGTACAGACCGGGGGTGGTCAGGTCGGTAGCGTCGGGCGGAGTCGGAGAGGGTTGGGCCATGCCGCATTCTGGCGCATGGCCTGGGCCATTGCATGCCGCGCCGCCGCGGCTTCAGAGCCCGTTCAATGTCGCTGGACATCGAGCAGGTTCTCAGGTTTCGTCGCTGCTGCCGGGAGTGAGCAGCCGGGCCGGGCCGAAATGGCAGGAGAAGGTGGAGCCGGCGCCTGGCGCACTCTCGATCCGCAACTGGGCTTGGTGCAGGTTCAGCACGTGCTTGACGATCGACAGGCCCAGGCCGGTGCCGCCGCTGTCGCGCGAGCGGCTGGAGGACACCCGGTAGAAACGTTCGGTGAGCCGGGCCAGGTGCGTGGCGGGTATGCCGAAGCCGGTGTCGCTGACCGAATACACTGCGCCGTCGGACTCGCGCTGCCAGCGGATGGTGATGCTGCCGCCGGCCGGGGTATAACGCACCGCGTTGCTGGCCAGGTTCGACAGCGCGCTGTGCAGGTCCTTCGGCGAGCCGAGCAGGTCTGCCTCGGCGGTGGACTCCAGGCTGATCCGGTGGCGGCCTTGGCTGAGCGCCTCGGCCTCCTTGCGCACGGTGGCCAGCAGCGCCGCCATCGGCACGCGCTCGTCGACCACCTCGTGCTGGGTTTCCAGCCGCGACAGGGTCAGCAGGTCTTCCACGATCTGGCCCATCCGTTTCGACTGCGTGCGCATTTCGCCCAGCACCGGGGCCAGCTCGGGAACGTCCTCCGGGTCGATCAGTTCGAGGTAGCCGTGAATCACCGTCAACGGCGTGCGCAACTCGTGCGATACGTTCGCCACAAAGTCGCGACGCACCTGTTCGAGCCGGTTCAAGTGGCTGATGTCGTGTGCCAGCAACAGCTGCTCCTGGTCGCCGAATGGCAGCAGGCTGACGTTGAGCTGGCTGTCCGCCCGGCCGGGGGCGGTGGTGTCGGTGAGCTGCTCGTTCGCGCCGTCGCGCAGCCAGTTGGCCAGCTCCGAGCCGGCCAGCCGCTGCTGCAATGACGCGCCGCGGTCTTCCGGGCGGCGCAGCCCGAGAAGGTTCTCGGCTGCGTGGTTGAACCAGCGGATTTGCTGCTGCCGGTCGAGCAGCACCACCGCATCCGGCAACTGGCCGGCAGCGTTGCGAAGATCGCGCAGGGAAGAGGCGATGCGGCGGGAACGCGTCATGAAACGGTCATGCTGGAGAGGGTTGGCGACAGTCGAGGCGGTCATCATGGCGCGCGTTTGATGACGGTTCCGGGTCAGCAGCAAGACGACTTCGGCCACGGCGACCAAGGCGATGCCTGCCCCCACGTGTCCACCGGCAAGCCAGCCCACCACGCCTCCGGCGCAAAGCGCCGCAGCGAGTACCACGGGCAATTTCCAGGAGGGGGCGGGGGGCGGGGGCATGCGGGTGCCGGGCTCGGAAGGCGTGGCCAGCATCGGCAAAAGCCGTGAATACCGCAAGCTTGCCTGCGCCGGCTCAGGTGCTGACGGAGAAGCGGTAGCCGGTGCCGCGCACGGTCTGCACCAGATCGTCCAGCTTCCACGGCTCCAGCGTCTTGCGCAGACGGCGGATATGCACGTCGACAGTGCGCTCCTCCACGTACACGCTGCCGCCCCAGACGTGGTCGAGCAGCTGCGTGCGCGAGTAGACGCGCTCGGGATGGGTCATGAAGAAGTACAGCAGGCGGTATTCGGTGGGGCCGATCGGCACCGGCTCGTCGCCGGCGAACACGCGGTGCGCCGGACCGTCGATGCGCAGGCCGCCCAGCTCGACCACGCCGGAGCCGTCGTCCCCCTGGCTGCGCCGCAGCACGGCCTTGATCCGGGCGACCAGTTCGCGGGTGGAAAAGGGTTTCACCACGTAATCGTCGACGCCGGCCTCGAGGCCGTTGACGCGATCCATTTCCTCGCCGCGGGCGGTGAGCATGATGATCGGGATCTCGCGGCTCAGCTCTTCCTTGCGCAGGCGCCGGGCCAGTTCGAGGCCGCTCATGCCCGGCAGCATCCAGTCGAGCAGGATCAGGTCAGGCACCTGCTCGGCGAGCGCCAGCTGGGCGGCACGGGCATCGGCGGCCTGCATCGCGTCCATGCCGGCCTTGCGCAGGGCAAAGGCGATCATTTCGCGAATCGAGGTCTCGTCTTCAACGATCAGGATGCGTTTGTGCACGCCGTGGTCTGCCTTGGCTTGTGACGGGCATATTGCAGCGGATCAATGTTACGTGTCGATGACATGGGGCACGGCCTGCTGCCGGGTACCGTCGCTCGGACTGTCTTCGGTCTTGATCTTGCGCTTGTGCAATTCCAGGACCAACGGGGTCAGTTCGGTGATGCGCGCCTGGATGCGCACCCGCGCGTAGTAGTCCAGGTCGTCGCGCTTGAGCAGCCGCTTGAGCTGCTCCATCGCGTCGTACGGGCGGCCGGAATAGTAACTGGCGTCGGCGAAGGCCTCGCCGGCGCGCACGCTGTCGCCGGCCTTGTCGCTGGCGCGGGCATAGGTGCTGTAGATCTCCGGCTCGCTGGCATTGTCCAGCAGCGGCCGCAGCAGGTTCGCGGCGAGGCGCGCCTGGTCCTTGTCGCCGGCGGTCAGCGCCTTGGCATAGGCGAGCGCGACGGCCCGATTGCGCGGGGACTGGGTGTTGAGCCCGGCGTAGATCGCCAGCGCCGCGGCCCGCTGCCCGGCCTGTAGGCGGGCGTCGGCCAGCGCCAGCTTCAGGATCAGGCTGTCCGGGTGCGGATTGCAGCAGCGGGTGCAATTGTTCGATCGCCGCGCCGCCGCGACCGCTGCGGGTGAGCGCCAGCGCGTAGCCGTAGCGGTTGGCCGGGGTGTCGAAGTCCTGCCGGTCCTGCAGGCTGGCGCTGTAGTAGGTGGCCAGCTTGGTCGCGTCGCCGGCCAGTACGCGAACGCGCTCGCGCATCAGGGCATAGGTGTCCAGGTTGTCGCCTTTCGGCGCGGCGACCAGCATGGCGGGGTCCTTCACGAAGGCGATCGGCGCCGTGTTCTTCTCCCATTGCAGCCTGTCCATGGTGGTGCCGGAGGGGCGCAGTTTCTGGGCGGCGATCAGTGCGCCGGCCCGCGCCTTCGCGTCGCTGATCCGCATCGTCGTCACCGGGTGCGTCTGCAGCAAGGCCGGCACGTCTTCGCCACCGGCACCGGCGCTCATGACGTCCTGCATGCGCTGGAAGAAGTCGGCCATCGCGTTCGGATCGAAGCCGGCCTTGGCCAGCGTCTGGATGCCGACGCGGTCGGCCTCGACCTCGTCCTTGCGGGTGAAGTTGATCGATTTCTGCGCGATCAGGCCCTGGCCCCCGGCCAGCACCGCCATCGGTGCGTCGCCGCTGTGGCTGCCGGCACCGGCGGCGATCGCGCCGAGCAGCACCAGCGCCATCAGCGGCGCATCCTTCTTGGAATCCTCGAACGCGCGCTGCAGGTGGTTCTGGGTGATGTGGCCGATCTCGTGCGCGATCACGCCGGCCAGCTCGCTCTCGTCTGGGTGATCGTCAGCAGCCCGGAGTTCACCGCGATGTAGCCGCCCGGTGCGGCGAACGCGTTGATCTCCGGGTCCTTGACGATGAAGAACGCGAAATGCTCCTTCGGCTTGTCGCTGCTGGCGACCAGGCGGTAGCCGAGGTCGTTGATGTAGTCGTCCAGCAGCGGGTCGTCCACCACCATGTCCAGCGCACGCATCTGGCGCAGCATCGAGGCGCCGTAATCCTGCGCTTCCTGCGGCGAGATCAGCGCATTCGCCGAGCTGCCCAGGTCGGGCAGGCGCACGTCCTGCTGCGCAGCCGGCGGCGCAGGACAGCCCGGCGCAGATCAGGGCCGTCAGCAGACGCGGGATGGGTCGTCGTGGTGCCATGGTCATAGGTTGGGCGACAATAGCACTGTGACCGTGGTTCGCCGCGTCGGTTCAGCGCGGCCGGGCCGCTTGAGCTGACGGGGTGCGGCCCCATTTGATGACGGTCTTTTCGCCAAGTTGCGGAGTGTCGTGATGTCCAAGATCGAGGTCTATTCCACGGCGGTGTGCCCGTACTGCGTGGCGGCCAAGAACCTGCTCAAGTCCAAGGGACTGGAGTGGACCGAGGTGCGCGTCGATACCGATCCGGCCCAGCGCGACGCGATGCTGGCGCGCAGTGGCGGGCATCGCACGGTGCCGCAGATCTTCATCAACGACCAGTTCGTGGGCGGCTACGACGAGCTGGTGGCGGCCGACCGCAGCGGCAAGTTGACCCAGTTGCTGGAGCAGGCCGCATGAGCGACAAGCTCGCCGAATTCACCGCGTTCCGCCAGCGCATGAACGAGCGCATCCTGGCCGAGGACAACCAGGTCGTGCGGCGCTTCTTCGCGCTGGACACGCAGACCTACAAGGCCGGCGCGCTGGACGTGAAGACCAAGGAGATGCTCGGCCTGGTCGCGTCGATGGTGCTGCGCTGCGACGACTGCATCAGCTACCACGTGGCGCAGTGCAAGGAAGCCGGCGTCGAGCGCGATGAGTTCTTCGAGGTGTTCAGCGTGGGCCTGGTGGTGGGCGGCTCGATCGTGATCCCGCACCTGCGCCGCGCGGTGGATTTGCTCGACCAGCTCGAGTCGGGCGACACGCGACGACGGCGCGGCATGCTGCGCCGATCACGCCTGAGCGGCTGCCCCCGGGCCGCATGAAACGCGGTCGTCTGCGGCTTTTCGCAATGCTGCGTGCGAGTATTTGCAACGCCTTGCGGGGCGCTTCGCCCTGTTCGCATGGCGCCGCATCGGGGATAATCGACCGGTTTCGGCACGTACTCGTCCCCATCCGCACGTGCTGCTCGTCAGGTTTCCGTTTCAGGAGTTCCCCCATGAGCAAGACAATTGCCGTGATCCCCGGCGATGGCATCGGCCCGGAGATCATGACCGCCACGCTGCGCGTGCTCGACGCGCTGGACTGCGGCCTTTCCTACGACTTCGTCGACGCCGGCATGGTCGCGCTGGAAAAGCACGGCGACCTGCTGCCGAAGGCCACGCTGGACAAGATCGCCGAGCACAAGGTCGCGCTGAAAGGCCCGCTGACCACGCCGATCGGCGGCGGCTTCACCTCGGTCAACGTGACCCTGCGCCGACACTTCGACCTGTACGCGAACGTGCGCCCGGCGGTGAGCTTCCCCGGCACCAAGTCGCGCTACGAGAACATCGACATCATCACCGTGCGCGAGAACACCGAGGGCGCGTACCTGCTCCGAGGGGCAGACCCTGTCCGCCGACGGCGAGATCGCCGAGTCGGTCGACCCGCAACACCCGCAAGGGCAGCAGCCGCATCGTGCGCTACGCGTTCGAGCTGGCGGTGAAGAAGGGCCGCAAGAAGGTCACCGCGGTGCACAAGGCGAACATCCTGAAGACCAGTTCGGGCCTGTTCCTCAACGTGGCGCGCGAGATCGCGAAGGAATATCCGCAGATCGAGTTCAACGAGATGATCGTGGACAACACCTGCATGCAGCTGGTGATGAAGCCCGAACAGTTCGACGTGATCGTCACCACCAACCTGTTCGGCGACATCCTCTCGGATCTGTGCGCCGGCCTGGTCGGTGGCCTCGGCCTGGCGCCGGGCGACAACATCGGCGAGCACGCGGCGATCTTCGAGGCGGTGCACGGCTCGGCGCCGGACATCGCGGGCCAGGGCATCGCCAATCCGTGCGCGCTGCTGCTGGCCGCGGCCGACATGCTCGACCACCTGGACATGGTGACCAAGGGCGACCGGCTGCGCGCCGGCGATCCGCGACACCATGACCAGCGACCGCGACAGCGTGACGCCGGACCTGGGCGGCAAGGGCAGCACCAGCAGCTTCGCCGACGCGATCGCGCGGCGCGCAAAGGGCTGATCGCCTGGCCCCGTGATGTACTTGACGGCCGCGGCACTGTCCGCGGCCGTTTTGTTTCCGGTTGTTGCCAGGCATGAGCCGTTCGCTCCGGCGCGCTTCGCAGGGAGCTGCGCCGATCGCGCCGATCGGCGTGTCTCAGTGCGTGGCCGGCTTGTAGCCCCCGCCGACCGTGCGGGCGGCGATGTTGATGCGGTTCCAGCCGTTGATGGTGGCGACCAGCAGGGTCAGGTCGACCAGGGCGTCCTCCTCGAAGTGTTGGCGGGCCTGGTCGTAGAGCGCATCGGATCCCGCCTCATGCGAGGCCAGCTCGGTCAGTTCCTCGGCCCAGGCCAGGGCGATGCGCTCGCGCTCGCTGTAGAGCGTCGTTTCGCGCCACGCCGGCAGCACGTACAGGCGCTGCTCGGTTTCGCCGGCGGCGCGGGCATCCTTGCTGTGCATGTCCAGGCAGAACGCGCAGCCGTTGATCTGCGAGACGCGCATCAGCACCAGTTCGATCAGCGCCGGTTCCAGCCGGCCGGCGGCGTGGATGTTCTGGCCGAGGGCGACCAGCGGCTGCATGGCGGCGTAGAGGCGTTGGATGGCAAAACGGGTCATGGGATGCTCCTTGGTTGGATAGGCGGCCGGATTGGCCGTTCAATGCAAGGACGTGGACGTCACCGGTTTCGTGACAGCCAGCCAGCCGCGCCAGCTTGCCCGGGTGCCGCAGCGCGTGCATCGCGGTGATCCGTTCGCCGTCGCATTCGATCCAGATGACCGAGACTCAGCGTGCCGCCCGTCCACATCAGCAGTGCCGGCGCGCCGTTGAGGGTCGTCAATTCGTAGCGCGCATCGTGGCGTTCGAGGTTGCTGGCGATCTGCACGTACAAGCGGGCGAGCCGATCCGCGCCGTACAGCGGTCGCAGGGTGGCGCGGACCACGCCGCCGCCGTCGCTGATCTGGACCGCGTCCTCGGCGAACAGCGCGCGCAGCGCGTCCAGGCTGGGCCGGGCCATCGCGGCGACGAAGCGTTCAAGCATGCGCTGCTGCGCCCTGGCATCCACGCTGTAGCGCGGCCGTCCCTCGCGCAGGCGTGTCTTCGCACGGTGCACGCGCTGGCGGCAGGCGTCCTCGGCGATCCCCAGGATGGCGGCGGCTTCGGCGTGGCTGTAGTCGAACACCTCGCGCAGCAGGAAGGCCGCGCGTTCGTCCGGGCTCAGCCGCTCGAGCAGCAGCAGGAAGGACAGGGTGAGCGTCTCGCCGCGCTCGAGCGTCGCCTCCGGCTGCTCCTCCTCAGGCAACAGCGGCTCGGGCAGCCACGGACCGGTGTAGTGCGCGCGCTCGGTCTTGGCACGGCGCAGGCGGTCCAGCGCCAGGCGCGTGGTCACGGTGACCAGCCAGGCCTCCGGATCGTCCAGCGAGGCGATGTCCTGCGCATGCCAGCGCAGCCAGGCGTCGTGCAGCACGTCCTCGGCGTCGCTGGGCGTGCCGAGCATGCGGTAGGCCAGGCCGAACAGGCGCTGTCGGTGTTGCTGGAACAAGGCGGTTCGCGGGTCCATGGCTGGCCTCTGTTAGGTCTTCAGCCAGGACGCACGGGCATCACGCGATGTGACCGCTCAGCGGAAGAACGGCCAAGGCGCGAGGAAGATCAGCCAGAGCACAAGCACGATGCCGACGTACTTGCCAGCCTTGTACAGCGTCCTGTGCCGGCGCTTGAACTCGGTCTTCCACCGATGCGTGGCGCCCTTGCGCTGGCTCAGTGCGTACAGGTGGTTCACGAAGCCGGTTTTTTCCGCCTTGCTGTCGCTGTTTGGTGATGCCGTGATCCGGCCCATGAACGCGCCGACGCGGTGGTTGATCGCGTTCATCCAGCGGGTGCGCAATGGACGCTCGACATCGGCGAACAGGATCACCCGGGTTTGCCCGGTGGTGTTTTCGGCCCAGTGCACATAAGTTTCGTCGAACACCACGTCCTTGCCGTCGCCCCAGGCGTGTTCCTCGCCGTCGACGAAGATGCGGCAGTCGCGCGAGTTCGGCGTGATCAGTCCCAGGTGGTAGCGCAGCGAGCCGGCGAACGGGTCGCGGTGCGGGTTGAGCTTGCTGCCAGGCGGCAGCAGCGCGAACATCGCTGCCTTCACGCTGGGAATCGACTTCAGCAAGGCCACCGTCTGCGGACACAACGCTTCGGCCGAGGCCAGCGGCTCGCCGTACCACTTCAGGTAGAAACGCTTCCAGCCCTGCTTGAAGAAACTGTTGAAGCTGGCGTCGTTGTTCTTCGCGGCGGCGCGGATGTAGCCCTCGTCGAACAGGTGCGTCGCCTCGTCGCGGATCGCCTGCCAGTTGGCCTGCAGCAGATCCAGCTGCGGAAAGCCGCGGCGATCGAGGATGGGCCGTGCCGGCACCGCCGAGAACGCGTACATCAGCAGGTTGTACGGCGCGAAGATCGCCGAGTGGTCGACCAGCTGGCGATCGAAGCGCAGCCGTACGCGGCCGCGCAGATGCACCAGCAATACGCACAGCACGAAAAAGGCGAGCAGGGCCAGCAGGACGAGGCGGGGAGCAAAAATCATGTCGACGGAAACAGCCATGCCAGAACGGTCAGGTAACCATTCTACTCGTTTGGCGCGATCCGCCCCGGTGCGGCCGAAATGCCAGTGGCGTCGCGCGAATGCGGTGCCACTGGCTGGGTCATCTGAATTATCGACGACCTCGGAATCACGCAGCGTGTGATGCCGGTGCCAGCCCGGGCTTCGCTTACAAAGCCTCGGCCGCGAAATCCGCCAGTCGCGAACGTTCGCCACGACGCAGCGTGATGTGCGCCGAGTGCTCCCAGTTCTTGAAGCGGTCCACCGCGTAGGTGAGGCCGGAGGTGGTCTCGGTGAGGTAGGGCGTGTCGATCTGCTCGACGTTGCCGAGGCAGACGATCTTGGTGCCCGGGCCGGCGCGGGTGATCAGGGTCTTCATCTGCTTCGGGGTGAGGTTCTGCGCCTCGTCGATGATCAGGTAGCGGACTGAGGAAGGTGCGCCCGCGCATGAAGTTCAGCGAGCGGATCTTGATGCGCGAGGCAAGCAGGTCGTTGGTCGCCTGGCGGCCCCAGCTGCCGCCGTCCTCGGGGTTGGCGAGCACTTCGAGGTTGTCGGTCAGCGCGCCCATCCACGGCGTCATCTTTTCTTCCTCGGTGCCGGGCAGGAAGCCGATGTCCTCGCCCACCGAGACGGTGGCGCGGGTCATGATGATCTCGCGGTAGCGCTGCTGGTCCATCACCTGGGCCAGGCCGGCGGCCAGCGCCAGCAGGGTCTTGCCGGTGCCGGCGTTGCCGAGCAGGGTGACGAAGTCGACGTCCGGATCCATCAGCGCGTTGAGCGCGAAGTTCTGCTCGCGGTTGCGCGCGCCGATGCCCCAGACGTGGTGGTTCGCGTGCGAGTGGTCGTCCAGCAGCACCAGCGTGGCGTTGCTGTCGTCGAGGTGCAGCACGCGCAGCTCGACCGCGTTCTCGCCGGGCAGGTACAGGCACTGGTTGGGATGCCAGTCGTCCTCCTCGTGCCGGTCCACTTCGTAGAACGTGCGGCCGCGCTCGGTCCATGAGCGCACTTCCGGGTGCTGCTCCCAGAAGTCTTCCGGCAACTGCGGCGGAGCCGGTGTAGAGCAGGGAGAAATCATCCAGCGCGCGGTCGTTCTCGTAATCCTCGGCGACGATGCCGTTGATGCTGGCCTTGATCCGGAGGTTGATGTCCTTGGTGACCAGGATGACGTCGCGGTCGGGGTTCTGGTCGCGCAGTTCGATCACCGCCGCCAGGATCTGGTTGTCCGCCTTGGTGTGGCCGTTGCTGCTCGTGCGGTGCTGGAAATACAACCGGCCCACGGACGCTCCGCGCTTGAGCTTGATGCCCTGCGGATTGTTCAGCTCCAGTCCGTCGCCGAGGTCGTGCTGTTTGCCGCGCTCGATCAGCTCGTTGAGGAAGCGGCTGACCTGGCGGCCGTTGCGCGAGACTTCCGAGGCCCCCTTCTTTTTTTCGTCCAGTTCCTCCAGCACGGTCATCGGGATGAAGACGTCGTGTTCCTCGAAGCGGAACAGCGAGGTCGGGTCATGCAGCAGGACGTTGGTGTCGAGAGCGTAGATGCGCTTGCTTCCGGTCATGCGGAAGTGTCCTCACTGGCGGGTGGAAGGAACCGGCGGAAGAAGGTCGTGGATGGCAGAGCAGTCACTGGGCGGGGATGGCGTCGAGCACGGCCTGGGCGTGGCCCGGGACTTTCACGCCGCGCCATTCGCGCGCCAGTTTTCCGTCGGGGTCGATGAGGAAGGTACTGCGCACGATGCCCAGATGGCGTTTGCCGTACAGCACCTTTTCGTGGATCACGTCGAACGCGCGGCACCAGGCTTCGTCGGCGTCGGACACCAGCGGGAACGGCAGCTCCTGCTTCGCGGCGAAATTGGCGTGCGACTTCGGCGAGTCGCGCGACACGCCGATGACCTGTGCATGGCGCTGGCGGAAGGCCGGATAGAGGTCGCGGAAATCCCTGGCCTCGTTGGTGCAGCCGGGTGTCGAGTCCTTCGGGTAGAAATACACCACGACCCACTGGCCCTTGAGGCTGGCGAGTTTCAGTTCGCTGCCGTCGCCGGTGGTGCCTTTCAGCGGGGGCAGCTTCTTGCCGATATCGGGCATGACGGATCCTGCACGGCGATGCACGGCCGCGATCGTTGATGGAGAGGAAGGGCCGACGCGGATCGAACGAGGAGCGCTGCGGCGGGAGGGCGGAGGTCACCCGGGACGATCGGCATGAATCGACACGCTGGTTGCAATGCAACGTCCCTCCGGCAGGCTCACGGGCACAGACTAGCGCGGCGGCGGCGGCGGATGACAGTCCTTGCCAGGGGATCGCGTTCGCGCGATGCTCGGGAGACTGCGCGGCCTCAGAATTTGACCGGGTCCATGATCGCGTCGAGGTTCAGGCCGTCGCACAGTTCCAGGAAGTCGTCGCGCAGCGCGGCGATATGGATTTCCGCTGGGATGCCGATGGTGAACTGGGCCTGGAACATCTCCGCTCCGGTCTGCATCGCCTGGTAGCGGGTGGAGTTCAGTTGCTCCACGCTGATCGTGTGCTGGCTGAAGAAATCCACGATGCGCGCCACGATACCGGGTCGGTCGGCCGCCACCACTTCCACCAGATACGGCAGCAGATGCGAGCTGTTCTGGCGCGGGCCGGTACGGTAGTGCACCAGCCGCATGCTCTCGTCCCGGCTCAGTTTGGCCAGCGCGGTTTCCAGCTTGGCCAGCGCGTCCCACGCGCCGGTGGCCAGCAGCATCAGCGAGATTTCCGTGCCGATCGTGGAAACGCGCGATTCGGACAGGTTGCAGCCAGCGTCGGCGATGCGCTTGGCCAGCGCCAGCAGCGGCGATTTGGTCGTCGGGGTGAGCGCGTGGATCAGCAACTGGTTGTCATTGCCCGAACGCGTGGAAGCGGAAGAAGGGCCGGGGGAAGGTTTCAAGAGGGTCTGCCTGTGGACGTCTGCCCGCGCGGTGCGGAGCCATGAGACTACTCCGTTCGAGCTTACTTGCCCGCCTCGCGAGGCGGCAAGTAACATGGCTGGGTTGCCTTGTAGCGGAATCGAGTTTTGAACATTCGCGGAAGCATCTGCGCGCTGGCCACCCCGTTTGCGGCCGACGGCGCACTCGACCTAGCGGCGTTCGGTCGGCTGCTCGACCACCAACTGGCTGGCGGTACCCAGGCGCTGGTGGTGGCTGGCTCGACCGGCGAGGCGCACATGCTGGAACACGACGAGTTCGATCGCCTGCTGGCGTTTGCTCTCGAGCGCGTGGCCGGTCGCGTGCCGGTGATCGCCGGCACCGGCGAGGCCGGCACCGCCAAGACGGTTGCGCTGACCCGGCGGGCAAAAGCACTGGGTGCCGATGCGGCGCTGGTGGTGACACCGTATTACGTGCGCCCGACCCAGGAAGGCCTGCGCCGACACTTCCTGGAAGTTGCCGAGCACGGCGGCCTGCCGGTAATGCTGTACAACGTGCCGATCCGCACCGGTTGCGACCTGCTGCCGGCGACGGTGGCCGTGCTGCGCGAGCATCCGGCGATCGTCGGGATCAAGGAGGCGCGCGGCGATCGCGAGCGGATTTCGGCGCTGACGGAACTTGTGCGCGCGGATTTCGTCTATCTGTCCGGCGACGACGGCAGCGCCGGCGAGGCGATGCTGGCCGGGGCGGCCGGCACCATCTCAGTGGTGGCCAATCTGGTACCACAGGCGTTTCGCGCGCTGTGCGATGCGGCGTCCGGGGGCGACCAGGCGACGACGGCGCGGTGCCATGCGGCACTCGAGCCGCTGGTGCAGGCGCTCGATTGCGCGCCGAACCCGATCGCGGTCAAGGCTGGCCTGTCCATTCTTGGGCTGGGACTGGCCTTGCCGAGGTTGCCGCTGGTGGAACTGAACGACGGTCCGGATCGCGCCCGATTGCACCAAGCGCTGTCCAGTCTGGCATCCTTGGCGTCTGTGGCCGGTTGACGGTTGCCTGCCTTTCTCACGGAATCTGATTACATGAAGAAAACTTCGTTCCTCGTGGCCCTGCCGGCCGTGGTTCTCAGCGGTCTGCTGCTTTCCGGCTGTGGCGCGTTTCGCTCGCACAAGGCCTGGGACACCGCACTGCAGGAATCACCGCTGGAGATTCCACCCAGCCTCGACCGGCCGTCGACCAGCGAGGCGCTGGTGATCCCGCCGCCGGGCGCGAACGTGCCGACCGCCAACGGCGCCACCGCGGCCGTCGTTTCGGCCAATGGCCAGATCACCGACGGCTTCGTGCTGGCCGACAGCGTCGACAGTGCCTATCGCCGGGTCGGTCAGGTGCTGGAAAGCGGCAACCTGGGCGAAGTGGTCGGCCACGACGATACTTCGCACAGCTACACGCTGAATGTTTCCGACGCCGTGGCGCAAGAAAAGAAGAAAGGTTTCTTCGGCCGCCTGTTCGGGAGCGGCAAGAATGGTTCCGTGCGCGCCCCGGCCGGCGGCTCGCACCAGGTTCAGGTCAGCATCAGTGGCAGCGGCACGGCGGCCAGCGAAATCCGCGCCGAAGGCAATGCCGCGGCGGTAGGCAAAGTGGTCGACGTGTTGAAGTCGCGCCTGGGCGGCTGACCCCCGCGCCCGCGCCACCAAAAAAACGCCGCCCTCGAGGCGGCGTTCTTTTTGGCTGGGTAGGTTCAGCGCTCCAGCAGCTCGAGCTTGTCCGGCTTGCCTTCCCATTCCTTGGCGTCGGGCAGGGCGTCCTTGCGTTCGGTGATCACCGGCCAGCTCTTCGCCAGTTCGGCATTCAGGGCCACGAACTCTTCCTGGCCGGCCGGTACGTCGTCTTCCGGATAGATTGCGTTGATCGGGCATTCCGGTTCGCACAAGGTGCAGTCGATGCACTCGTCCGGATCGATCACCAGGAAATTGGGGCCTTCATGGAAGGCATCGACCGGGCAGACCTCGACACAGTCGGTGTACTTGCACTTGATGCAGTTGTCGATGACGACGAAGGTCATGAAAGCAGTTCAGCTCTAGAGGGCGGTTGGAAGGCTCTTGTGAGGAGTGCGGCCATGGATGGCCGCTTCTGATCTGGCCAACGGCAAACAACCATAGGCTATCGAGGCCCTTCCAGACAATGGCGATCACGGACGATCGCACAAGCTAACCAATTGGCGCTCCCTACGAGGTTCGAACTCGTGTTCCCGCCTTGAGAGGGCGGTGTCCTAGGCCACTAGACGAAGGGAGCGTTATGTTGCGAGGCGCGCTAGTATAGCGGAATTGTTTCGCCCGGCAATGCTTGGCGCGCGCCGGCCTGCACCGCTCGAAGCAGACCCGCCGGTGCACGCGTCCCGCACCCCCGCGGGACGGTCCGCGGCGTTGCGTGCCGCGATATATTGCAACCAGGGGCAGCTTCGCCCCGCAAGGATTCCAACCGCTTGAATCTCGAATCGAGGACCGACGCCACGCCGACGCTGCGGGTCATTCCGCGCGACCAGCACATCATCTCGCGCAAGAACATAAGCAAGGCGGCGTTGCGTGTGCTGTACCGGCTCAATGAGGCTGGTTACGCCGCCTACCTGGTCGGTGGCGCGGTACGCGACCTGCTGCTGGGGTTGCGGCCGAAGGACTTCGACGTGGCCACCGATGCCACGCCGGACGAGGTAAAGAAGCTGTTCCGCAACTGCCGCCTGATCGGCCGCCGCTTCCGGCTGGCCCACGTGGTGTTCGGTCCGGAGATCATCGAGGTGGCCACCTTCCGCGGCACCGGCGAGGAAGGCGGCGAAGGCGACCGCCATATCGTCGACGGCCGCATCGTGCGCGACAACATCTGGGGCACGATCGAGGAGGACGCGATCCGCCGCGACTTCCGCGTCAACGCGATGTATTACGACATCAGCGACTTCTCGGTGCGCGACTACGTCGGCGGCACGCAGGATCTGGAAGACCGCGTGCTGCGGCTGATTGGCGACCCGGATACGCGCTACCACGAGGATCCGGTGCGCATGCTGCGTGCGGCGCGGCTGGCGGCAAAACTCGGCATGCGCATCGATGCGGCCGCGATGGCACCGTTCGAGACGCTGGGACCGCTGCTCGCCGACGCGGCGCCGGCACGCCTGTTCGACGAGTCGCTGAAGATGTTCCTGGCTGGCAACGGCCTGAAGAGTTTCCGCATGCTGGAGCAGTGCGGCTTGCTGAAATTCCTGTTTCCCGCCACCGCGCGTGCGCTCAGGCGCGGCGACGAGGCGTTGCGCGCGCTGGTCGAGCAGGGCCTGGCGAATACCGATGCGCGCATTGCCGAAGGGCAAGTCGGTGACCCCGGCATTCCTGTTCGCGGTGCTGCTGTGGGGCGAGGTGCGCGACGTGGCGCACCAGCTGATCGGCCGCGGCGTCGAGGGCAACGAGGCATGGTCGCGCGCTGCGGGCCAGGTGGTCGGCGAGCAGTGCCAGCGGGTGGCGATCCCGCGCCGGTTCACCTTCACCATGGAAGAGATCTGGTCGCTTCAGCCGCGCTTCGAGCAGATCCAGCGCAAGCGGGTATTCCGCCTGATGGCGCACCCGCGCTTTCGCGCCGCGTTCGACTTCCTGCTGCTGCGCGCCAACGAATCGCCGGCGATGCGCGAGCTGGGCCAGTGGTGGGCGCATGCGCAGCAGTTGCCGCAGGATGTGCTGGCGGCTGCGTTGCCGGCCGGTGGCGGCAGCGGCGCCAGCGATCACGTGCCGGCGCCGGTGGCCGCCAAGCCGCCGCGACCGCGCCGGCGCCGCCGCCGGCCAGGCGACAAGTCGGGTTCGGCGTGACCCTCGCTTACGTCGCGCTGGGCAGCAATCTCGGCAACCCGCGGCAACAGTTGCTCGACGCCATGGACGCGCTGGCGAGCCTGCCAGATATCCGCCTGCTGCAGCGTTCGCCGCTGTACCGCACGCCGCCGTGGGGCGTACTGGAACAACCCGCGTTCCTCAACGCCGCGGTGGAACTGGATACCGCGCTGTCGCCACACGCCTTGCTGGACGCCCTGCTGGCGATCGAGCTGCGCGCCGGCCGCGTGCGCGCCGAACGCAACGGGCCGCGCACGCTGGACCTGGACCTGTTGCACGTCGACGGCGTGCAACTCGACGACCCGCAACTGACCCTGCCGCATCCACGCATGGCCGAACGCGCGTTCGTGCTGTTGCCCTTGCACGACATTGCGCCCACGCTGCGCTTGTCCGGCCAGGCCACGGTGGCGGAGTTGCTCGCCCGGCTTGATCTGACCGGTTGCGAGCGCGTGGCTTGAGCCATCACCGTGGCGCGCCGGATAATCGGCGGCCACCCCACTACAGGAATTGCCGTGTACGTGCAGAACGCCAGTGTCCCCGACCGCAAGCCGGTGACCGTGCCAGGCCTGCTTGCGATGAAGGCGCAGGGACGGCGCATCGTGATGCTCACCGCCTATGACGCCAGCTTCGCCTGGCAGCTGGAGGCGGCTGGCGTCGACATTGCGCTGGTCGGCGATTCGCTCGGCATGGTGGTGCAAGGGCATGGCAGCACGCTGCCGGTGACACTGGATCACATGGTCTATCACACCGCCGCGGTGGCGCGCGGACTGTCGGCGACCTTGCTGGTGGCCGACCTGCCGTTCATGGCCGACCGCGACGTGGCGCACGCGCTGGAAGCGGGCGCCCGGCTGGTCGGCGAAGCCGGTGCGGCGATGGTGAAGATCGAGGGTGCGGCGCCGCATATTCTCGAGGCAATCGCCGCGCTGACCGCGCGCGCGATTCCCGTCTGCGCCCACCTGGGGCTCACCCCGCAATCGGTGCACAAATTCGGCGGCTTCCGCATCCAGGGGCGCGAACAGGCCGCCGCCGACCGCGTGCTGGCCGAGGCATTGGCGGTGCAGGCGGCCGGGGCGGACCTGCTGGTGATGGAAGGCGTGCCGGTGGAGCTGGGCCGGCGGGTGACCGCGGCGCTGAAGATCCCGGTGATCGGTATCGGCGCCGGCCCGCATTGCGACGGCCAGGTGCTGGTGATCCACGACCTGCTAGGCATCACTCCGGGCAAGCGACCGAAGTTCAGCAAGGATTTCCTGGCCGGACGCGATTCCGTCGCCGCGGCGATCACCGCCTACGCCGAAGACGTGCGCAGCGGCGCATTCCCGGGTCCCGAGCACTGTTTCAACTGAGCAGCGAGTCGACGCCTCATGCAGACCGTACAAGACGTCCCGGCGCTGCGTGCCGCGATCCGCGGCTGGCGCACGCAAGGCCAAACGGTGGGCTTCGTGCCGACCATGGGCAACCTGCACGCCGGTCACCAGTCGCTGATCAAGCTGGCGCGGGCGCGCACCGAGCGGGTGGTCGCCAGCGTGTTCGTCAATCCCACCCAGTTCGGGCCGAACGAGGACTACGACCGCTACCCGCGCACCCTGGTGCAGGATCAGGCGGTGCTGGCCGAGCAGGATTGCGACCTGCTGTTCGCGCCGGACGTGGCCACGATGTATCCGTTCGGTCCCGAACACAGCGTCAGCGTGCGCGTGCCGCGGATCACCGACACGCTGGAAGGTGCGCATCGGCCCGGACATTTCGACGGCATGGCCACCGTGGTGTGCAAGCTGTTCAACCTGGTGCAGCCGGACGTGGCGGTATTCGGCCAGAAGGATTTCCAGCAGCTGAAGGTGATCGAGCGCATGGTGCGTGACCTGGGGCAGCCGGTGAAGGTGATGGCGGCGCCGACCCTGCGCGCCGACGACGGCCTGGCACTGAGTTCGCGCAACCAGTACCTGAGCGCCGATGAGCGCGCACGCGCACCGCTGCTCCACGACACCTTGCTGAAGATGCGCGAACTGCTCGGCCAGGGCCATCCGTGGCAGGCCATCGAGCAGACTGCCGCCGCACGGCTGGCGCGGGCGGCTTTCGTCCCGGATTACGTGGCGATTCGCCGCGCCGAAGACCTGGCCGAGCCGGCCGAGGGTGAGCGCGAGGGGCTGATTGCGCTGGTTGCGGCGCGCCTGGGCGGCACACGCCTGATCGACAACTTGCTGTTCGACTGAGTCGCCCGCATATCGGAGCCGCCGCCGCCGATGTTGCGGTGCAGCGTCATCGGTTCGATAATTGCCGACTTTGCAGGATGTCCCTGCCGGAAAGAATGTCATGCACCTGAACATGCTCAAGGCCAAGATCCACCGCGTCACGGTGACCCACGCCGAGCTGCACTACGAAGGCTCGATCGCGATCGACGGCCTGCTGCTGGATGCCTCGGGCATCCGCGAGTACGAACAGATCCACGCATGGAACGTCAACAGCGGCCAGCGCTTCGTCACCTACGCGCTGCGCGCCGAGGAAGGCTCGGGCATCATCTCGGTCAACGGCAGCGCCGCACGCAGCGCGCAGGCCGGCGACATCATGATCATCGCCGCGTTCGCGCAGCTCAGCGAAGCCGAGCTGGAAACGTTCCAGCCGACCCTGGTCTACGCCGACGCGAAGAACGGCATCTCGCACACCAACCGTTCGATCCCGAAGCAGATGGCCGCGGCCTGACCGCTCAGCGGCGCTGCTGTGCCAGCGCCCACGCCACATGCTCGCGCACGACCGCCGAAGGGTGGTCGGCGCGGGCGTCAAGCGCTTCACGTATGGCGTCTGATTTCGGCGCATTGCCCAGCGCCACCGCGATGTTGCGCAGCCAGCCCTCGTAGCCGGTGCGGCGGATCGCCATGCCTTCGGTGCGCTTGAGAAATTCCTCTTCGCTCCAGCCAAACAGCTCGACCAGTTTCGCCCCGTCCAGGCTGTGCCGCGGCGCAAAGTCCGGCTCGGCGGTTTCCTGCGCGAACTTGTTCCACGGGCATACCAGCTGGCAGTCGTCGCAGCCGAAGATCCGGTTGCCCATCGGCGCGCGAAGCTCTTCCGGGATGCTGCCCTTCAGCTCGATCGTGAGATAGGAAATGCAGCGCTTGGCATCGAGCCGGTACGGGCCGAGGATCGCCTGGGTCGGGCACACCTCGATGCAGCGCGTGCAACTGCCGCAGTGTTCGCTGGCCGGTTCGTCCACCGGCAACGGCAAGTCGGTGTACAGCTCGCCGAGAAAGAAATACGAGCCGGCGCGGCGGTTGATCAGCACGGTGTGCTTGCCGATCCAGCCCAGGCCCGCGTTGCGCGCCAGCGCCTTCTCCAGCACCGGCGCGGAATCCACATAGGCGCGATAGCCGAAGTCACCGACCGCGCCGTGGATGCGCTCGGCCAGCTTCTGCAGGCGGTTGCGCATCAGCTTGTGATAGTCGCGACCCAGCGCGTAGCGCGACACGTAACCGGCCTCGGCGTCGCCCAGCACGTCCCAGGCGTTCGCGGTGCCGGGCGGAATGTAATCCATGCGCACCGAGATCACCCGCTGCGTGCCCGGTTCCAGTTCGGCCGGGCGGGTGCGCCTGGTGCCGTGGCGCGCCATGTACTCCATCTCGCCGTGATGGCCCTGTGCCAGCCAGCGCTGCAGGTGCAGTTCGTCGTCGCCAAGGTCGGTGCCGCTGATGCCGGCGTCGGCAAAGCCCAGCTCGATCGCCCAGCGCTTGATGTCGCGGGCGAGCGCGGTGTAATCGGGGGCGACGCGAATGTCAGTGCTGGACATCCGTCTATTGTAGATGCGGCCCATGCCTATAATCCGCGCATGCCTGCCCACCCGTACAGCCGCAATCTGCATACCGTCGAACAGTTGCGCGTGATGGAGCGCGCGGCGCTCGTCGGCGCTGGGCATTTCCGGCCCCGAGTTGATGCGCCGCGCGGCCAGCGCCGCGCTGAACAGCTTGCGACGGCATTGGCCGCAATTGCAGCAGGTCTGCATCCATTGCGGCCCCGGCAACAACGGCGGCGACGGTTTCCTGCTCGGCGTGCTGGCACGCGAGGCGGGGTTGCAGGTCGAACTGGTGGCATTGACGGCCAGCTCCCATGGCGACGCCGCGGCGGCACGCGCTGCGTGGGAAGCGGCTGGCGGCCGGATCCGGTTGTGGGACGCGCAAGGTGCCTTGCCCGAGGCCGAGCTGCACGTGGACGCGCTATACGGCATCGGACTCAACCGAGCGCCGGAGCCGGCGCCGGCCCGGCTGATCGAGGCGATCAACGGCAGCGACCGGCCGGTGCTGGCGCTGGACGTGCCCAGCGGCCTGGACACGGATACCGGCAGCTGTCCCGGCGCGGCGATCCGCGCGGACGTCACGGTCAGCTTCATCGCCGGCAAGCGCGGACTGCATACCGGGCGCGCGGCCGACCAGGCCGGCGTGATCGAGCTGGCCACCCTGGGTATGCCGGACAGCGTCTACACCGACACGCTGCCCGACGCGCACTTGCTGGTTGCCAAGGCATTGCCCCGCGCGCGCGCTATGCGAACAAGGGCAACTACGGCCACGTGCTGGTGATCGGTGGCGAACACGGCATGGCCGGCGCAGCACGCCTGGCCGGCGAGTCGGCGTTGCGCGCCGGCGCTGGTCTGGTTAGCGTGGCGACCCGCGCCAGCCACGTGTTCGCGCTGAATGCCGCGCGGCCGGAACTGATGGCACATGGTGTCGACGGGCCGCAGGCGCTGGCGCCGCTGCTCGAGCGGGCCAGCGTGCTGGCCCTGGGACCGGGCTTGGGGCAGGGGGCCTGGGGCCATGCGTTGTGGCTGACCGCACTGGATGCGAACAAGCCATTGGTGCTCGATGCGGATGGCCTGAATTTGCTGGTGCGCGAGCCGCGCCGGTTCAGTATGCCGTCCGTGCTGACGCCACATCCGGGCGAGGCGGCGCGGCTGCTCGGGGTGACCACCGCCGCCGTCGAGCAGGATCGCTTCGCCGCCGCGCGCGAGCTGGCGCGACGCTACGCCGCGATCGTCGTGCTGAAAGGTGCGGGCAGCCTGATCGCCGATCCGGATGGACGTCTGGACGTCTGTCCGTGGGGCAACCCCGGGATGGCCTCCGGCGGCATGGGCGACCTGCTCACCGGTATCGTCGGCAGCCCTGCTGGCGCAGGGTTGCAGCGCATGGGAGGCCGCCTGTCTCGGCGTGGGCCTGCACGCGCGGGCGGGTGATCGCGCCGCGCAGCAGGGCGAGCGCGGACTGCTGGCCAGCGACCTGCTGGTTCCCTTGCGGGCACTGGGCAACGGCATGACAGGCTATGAACGTGAACACGACTGAGCCAACCGATACCGACTTGGCGTGGGCGCTGCCTGACGAGGCCGCTACGGCGGTGCTGGCTGGACATCTGGCCGGCGCGCTGGACCACGGCCTGGTGCTGTACCTGCATGGCCCGCTGGGTGCCGGCAAGACCAGCTTCGCGCGGGCCCTGCTGACTGCGCTGGGCGTGGGCGAACGGGTCAAGAGCCCCACCTACAGCCTGATCGAGGGCTACATGGCGCGGGACCGTCCGGCCTGGCACCTCGACCTGTACCGGATCGCCGATCCCGGCGAACTGGAGTGGCTGGGCTTGGATGCGCTGGCCGATCCGGCCGCGCTGGTGCTGGTGGAATGGCCCGAGCGTGGCGCCGGCGCGCTGCCGGCAGCGGACCTCGAGCTGCGCCTGGATTACGCCGGCCAAGGCCGTCAGGCATCGCTGCATGCCTACACCGCAAGAGGAGCGCGGCTGCTGGCACGACTGGCTAAGTACTGATTACTCTTGATAAATTGTCGATCCGGCGATTCTGGCAAAGATCTGTTCGGAATGTGCGGGTTGTGGTCAATAACTTGACGCGGCCTGACGAATAGCTTGCAGGTTATGGATATTCAAGGGAAAACTCTTGCATTCAGCGCATGGCTGCGTTTCAATGCGGCCCATGATGGGCTACCTGAACAACTGGGGCAGGTGGGTGGTCGTCGCGTTCCTGGCGACGATGCCGCTGTGCGCGGCGCATGCCGCGGAGTTGAAGGACGCGCGGGTCTGGGCCGGCCCCGAATACACCCGTGTGGTGCTCGATGCCGACGGCCCGTTGCGTTACACGATCAGCCAGCAGGATGGCCAGATCGTGGTCGATCTGCCTGATAGCCAGGTCACCCGCAGTTTCTCCAGTCCGGCCGCGCAAGGCCTGTATCGCGGTATGAGCCACGCCCGGATCGGCGCCGGCATGCAGCTGACCGCGAAGGTCGACCCGGCCAGCCGTCTGAAGAGTTTCGTGCTGAAACCGGCCAGCGGCACGGACTATCGGCTGGTGCTGGATCTGTATCCCGCCAGCGACAGCACCAGCATTGCAGCGGCGCCGGTCGAGACCGCCGCTCCATCCGCGCCTGTCGCCCCGGCGCCCGAAGTGGCGCCGTCGTACAGCAACCCCACGAGCAGTCGTCGGATAGCGACCGAACAGGCGGCGGCGATGCTCAACGGTCAACGCCAGGTGGTGGTGGCGATCGACGCCGGTCACGGTGGCAAGGATCCCGGTTCGCACGGTCCCGGCGGCACGCTGGAAAAGAACATCACTCTCGAGGTAGCGCGCAAGCTGGCCGACCAGATCAATCGCCAGCCCGGCATGAAGGCGGTGCTGACGCGCGACAACGATTTCTTCATTCCGCTCAAGCAGCGTTACCAGATCGCCCGTGAGGCCAATGCCGACCTGTTCGTGTCGATCCATGCGGATGCATTCACCAACGGTGACGCCAAGGGTTCGTCGGTGTGGGTGTTGTCGCCGCGCGGCAAGTCCAGCGAGGCCGCACGCTGGCTGGCCGATCGCGAGAACCGTGCCGACCTGATCGGCGACCACGCTGGACGACAAGGACGACAGCCTGGCCAAGGTGCTGCTGGATCTGCAGCAGGGCTGGGCGATGCAGGCCAGCGACGTGGTCGCCGGCAACGTGCTCAAGGCGCTGGGCCAGCTCGGTCCGACTCATCGTACCTATGTCGAGCGCGCGAATTTCGTGGTGCTGCGCTCGCCGGACGTGCCATCGATCCTGGTCGAGACCGCGTTCATCAGCAACCCGGCCGAAGAGCGCAAGCTGCGCGATCCGGCGCACCAGAAGAGACTCGCCGAAGCGGTGATGGGTGGCGTGCGGAACTACTTCGAATCCACGCCGCCGCCTGGCACCTGGTTCGCGGCCGAGGCCGCGCGTCGCAACGGCGTGCAACTGGCGTCCGGTACGACTCCGGCTGCGGGCAAGTCGACGGTATCGGCCGACGGCCGATCCGCGTCCCGCGCGGAAGCGAATGTGCGTGACGTGCACAAGGTCGGGCGCGGCGAGAGCCTGAGCAGCATCGCACGGCAATACGGGGTCAGTGTCGGTGCGCTGAAAAGCGCGAACCGGATCGACAGCAACACGGTCCACGCCGGCACCACGCTGACCATTCCTGCCGGCTGACTTCGATGTCGCCAGGCAGTCTGGTGGACGTTCGCTGCTAAAGTTCGCGGATGACCGTCATTCGCCTGCTTCCCCCCGAACTCATCAACCAGATCGCCGCCGGCGAAGTCATTGAACGTCCGTCCTCGGTGGTCAAGGAACTGGTCGAGAACAGTCTCGACGCCGGCGCCACGCGCATCGAGGTGGACATCGAGGCCGGCGGCGCGCGGCTGATCCGCGTGCGCGACGACGGCGGCGGCATCCACGTCGACGAGCTGCCGTTGGCGGTGGCCTCGCACGCGACCAGCAAGATCGGCAGCTTCGACGACCTGGAACACGTGGCCAGCATGGGTTTCCGCGGCGAGGCGCTGGCTTCGGTGTCGTCGGTGGCGCGCTTCGCGCTGACTTCGCGTGCACGCGACCAGGACGTCGCGTTCCGCATCGAGGTCGACGGCGGCAGGTTGCAGGCGGCGCGTCCGGCGCAGCACCCGCAAGGTACCAGCGTCGAGGTGCGCGACCTGTTCTACAACGTGCCGGCGCGGCGGAAATTCATGCGCGCCGAACGCACGGAGTTCGCGCATATCGACGACCTGCTGAAATCGCTGGCGCTGGCGCGCAGCTCGGTCGAATTCCGGCTCAGCCACAACGGCAAGCCGGTGCGCATCTGGAAGGCGGCGCGCGACGAGCAGGCGCAGCTGCAACGGGTGGCCGAGGTGCTCGGCGATGAATTCCCGGCGCAAAGCCTGCGCATCGATCACGCCGCGGCCGGCCTGCACCTGTCCGGTTGGGTTGGCCTGCCCACCGCGTCGCGTGCGCAGGCCGATTCGCAGTATTTCTACGTCAACGGCCGGCTGGTGCGCGACCGCATCGTTGCCCATGCGGTGCGCCAGGCGTATGCGGACGTGCTGTTCCACGGCCGCCATGCCGCGTTCGTGCTGTACCTGGAACTCGATCCGGCCGGAGTTGACGTGAACGTGCACCCGGCCAAGCACGAGGTGCGTTTCCGCGAGCAGCGGCTGGTGCACGACTTCCTGTTCCGCACCCTGCATGAGGCGCTGGCGCAGACGCGCGCGGGGTTGGGCGCGCTGCCGGCGACGGAGCCGGCAGCGCTGGCCAGCCACTCGTATGCCACCTCCTCCTCATCCGGCGGCATGGCGGCGTGGCCCAGCCAGTCCAGTCAGAGCCGCCTGAATCTGGGCACGCGTGAGGAACCACTTGGCCGATTACGCCGCCTTGCTCGGCGACGTCATCATCGATGGCTTCTGCGCCCGTGCCGTTGCCGAAAGCGGAAGAGGGCGAGGCACCACCGCTCGGTTTCGCGATCGCCCAGCTGAAGAGCATTTTCGTGCTGGCCGAGACTGCGCATGGCATGGTGCTGGTCGACATGCACGCGGCGCACGAGCGGATCACCTACGAGAAACTGAAGTCCGGCCGCGCCTGCAGCAACCTGCGCTCGCAGATGTTGCTGGTGCCGCTCTCGATCGCGGTCAGCGCAAAGGAAGCGGCGGCCGCGGAGGAGCATGCCGAGGCGCTGGCCGAGTGGGGTCTTGAGCTGTCGCGCAGCGGCCCGGCGACGATCGTGGTGCGGCGCATTCCGGCGTTGCTGGAAGGCGCCGACGTGGGCCAGCTCAGCCGCGACGTGCTGTCCGAACTGGCCCAGCACGGCAGCTCGCGCCGTCTGCAGGAGCTGGAGAACGAGCTGCTCTCCACGATGGCCTGCCATGGCTCGGTGCGTGCGGGACGCCGCCTGACGATTCCCGAGATGAATGCGCTGCTGCGCGAGATGGAGGCGACCGAACGCTCCGGACAGTGCAATCATGGGCGTCCGACCTGGGTCCAGCTGAGCCTGTCCGAGCTCGACAAGTTGTTCATGCGCGGTCGTTGACGCGCGTTCAAGAAAAGTTTGCTGGAGAGATTGATGATGCGTACCAGCTTGTTTGTTGCCGCCGCCATCCTGGGAGTCGCCACCGTGCACGCCACCGACATCGATAGTTACAAGCACAGCGTCGAGCAGTGGCGCGCCGGCCGGGTTGAACGGCTGACCGCGCCGGACGGCTGGCTGAGCCTGATCGGGCTGGAGTGGCTGAAGGAGGGCGCGAACCGCGTCGGCAGTGCCGCCGACAACGACATCGTGCTGGGCACCGGGCCCGCGCATCTGGGCGTGGTCACACTTGGCCCGTGATGGCGGCATGCGCATCGTGCTGGACAAGGACAGCGGCGCGACGATCGACGGCAAGCCCGTGGCCGAAGCCGTGCTGGTGGATGACGCGCATGCCGCGAACGCGGCGCCGAGCAAGGTGGCTTTCGGCAGCGCGAGCTTCTACGTGATCGACCGCGACGGCCGCAAGGGGCTGCGCGTGAAGGACACCGAGCGCCGAGCCGCGAAGGCATTTCGTCGGCATCGACGCGTTCCCGATCGACCCGTCGTGGCGGATCGAGGCGACCTGGGTGCCGGTGCCGCCGGGCGAGGTGCTGGAGATGGGGTCGGTGATCGGCACCATCGACAAATACCCGGTGCCGGGCAAGCTGGAGTTCACCCGCGACGGCAAGCACTTCGAGATCCTGCCGGTGATCGAGGAACCGGGCGACGCGCAGTACTTCATCGTGTTCGCCGACCGCACCAGCGGCAAGGAAACCTACGGCGCCGCGCGTTTCCTCTACATCGACCCGCCGAAAGACGGCAAGGTCGTGCTGGATTTCAACAAGGCGTACAACCCGCCGTGCGCGTTCACTCCGTTCGCCACCTGTCCGCTGGCGCCGCCGGAAAACCGGCTGGACCTGCGCGTGACTGCCGGCGAGAAGAACTACCGTGGCTCGAATCACTGACCGCTGCGCGGTCGTCGCGCTGGTCCTGCTGGCCGCGTTCCCGCTGCGGGCTGCCACACCTGCCGACTATGCTGCCTCAGTGACCGAGGCGCGCTCCGCGCGCGTCGAGCAGCTTGTGCGTGTGGACGGCTATCTGGCGCTGACCGCCTCGGGCTGGCTGCAGCCCGGCGCGAACAGCGTAGGAAGCGCTGAAGACAACCGCTTCGCGGTTCCCGGGGCGCCCGCGCACCTGGGCACGCTGCAGCTGGCGGTCGACGGACGGGTCACCCTGCATCTGGCGCAAACCCGCGGCATCACGATCGACGGCCAGCCGGCCGCGGCCGTCAGCGTGTTGCGTACGCAAGGCCCTGACGGCAAGCAGCAGCCGACCCGGGTAGGTTTCGGCAGCAGCTACCTGTATGTGGTCGAGAACGGCACGCAGCGCGGCCTGCGGGCGAAGGACAACGACGCGCCGCTGCGCACGCACTTCCCGGGCTTCGATTATTTTCCAATCGATCCCAGCTGGCGGATCGAGGCGGATTGGGTGCCGTTCGACAAGCCGCACATGCTGAAGATCGCCTACGTCACCGGGACCGAAAGCGACACGCCGATCGCCGGCAAGGCGGTGTTCCAGCGCGATGGCCAGACTTACGAACTGATGCCGATCGACGAGGACGGCCGGCTGTTCTTCGTGTTCAGCGACCGCACGGCCGGGAAGCTGACCTACGGCGGCGCACGCTTCCTGTATGCCACGGCGCCGAAAAACGGCAAGGTGCTGCTGGACTTCAACCTGGCCGAGAACCCGCCGTGCGCGATCACCCCGCACGTGGTCTGCCCGCTGGCACCGCCGGAGAACCGCTTGAAGCTGTCGGTGACCGCGGGCGAGAAGAAGTTTCGCGGGCACTGACCCGATGGCGGCATCATCGTAGGAGCCCGCTGGCGGGCGATGCTCTGCCGGATCACGAAGCCCGTCAAAAAGCATCGCCCGCCAGCGGGCTCCTACGGATGGGGGCGATCAGCATCCCTTGAACTCCGCCTTGCGCTTTTCGAGAAACGCGCTGGTGCCCTCGCGCATGTCCTCGGTGGAGAACGCCAGCGCGAAGCCCTGCGTCTCGAATTCCAGGCCCTGGTCGATGCTCGTCTCGCCGCCTTGCAGCACGGCGTCGAGGATGCCGGCCGCGGCCAGCGGGGCGGCGCCGGCGAGCTGATCGGCCAATGCGTTAACCGCTTCGTCCAGCGCTTCCGGTGCGACCACGCGGGTGACCAGGCCAAGTTCATAGGCGCGCTGCGCGTTGATCGGCGCGCCGGTGAGGCACAGCTCCAGCGCGGCGCCGCGACCGGCCAGGCGCAACAGGCGCTGGGTGCCGCCGAAGCCGGGGATCAGGCCGAGATTGATTTCCGGCTGACCGAACTTCGCCTTCTCGCTGGCCACGCGCAGGTGGCAGGCCATCGCCAGTTCCATGCCACCGCCGAGCGCGAAGCCCTGGATGCGCGCGACCACCGGCTTGCCGAGCCGTTCGATCGACGTCATCAGGCGCTGGCCGGCGCGCGAGAAACCCTGCGCCTGCACCGGCGTGTAGCCGTTCATCTCGGCGATGTCGGCGCCGGCGACGAACGCCTTCTCGCCCGCGCCGGTCAACACCACCACGCGCACCGCGTCGTCCTGCGCGGCCTGCGCGAACACCAGGCTCAGCTCGTTGAGAGTGTCACGGTTCAGCGCGTTGAGCTTGTCCGGACGGTTGACGATGATCGTGCGTACCGCGCCGCGGTTGCCGATCTCCAGGTTGCGATAGGCCATGAGCAACTCCCGGTGGATGCAAAGCTAGGATGGTAGCAGCGGGAACCTTTGCCGCCGCGGGGTTTCTCAAGCCACGAGCGCCAGCGCTGCGCGAATCCGACGAACCGCTTAGGATGGCCCATCAGGATCGACTGTCGCGATAAGGAAAGGCCCGGTGGAGAAAGGCATCACACATCTGCGTTGCGGACTGCTTGGCATGCTGCTTTTGCTGGGTGGCGTGGCCCATGCGCAGAGCGCCTCGCCGGCGCCGACGGCGAAACCGGACCGGGCGAAATTGTCGTACGCGATCGGCTACCAGATCGGCAGCCAGTTCGCCGACGGCAAGCCGGACGTGGAGATCCCGGTACTGGTGCGGGCGATCCAGGATGCCTACGCCAAGCGTCACCCCAGCGTGTCGATGCAGGACATGCACCAGCAACTGCAGCAACTGGACCGGCAGATGCATGCCGATGCGCTGGCCGAGTTCACGCGTATCGCCGCCGCCAACGCGCGCAAGAGCGCCGACTATCTGGCAAAGAACCGGCGGCAGCCCGGCGTGGTGCAGCTGCCGTCGGGTATCCAGTACGCGGTACTGAACAAGGGCAGCGGCACGGCCAGCCCGACGGTGACCAGCACGGTCACCGTGAACTACCGCGGCATGCTGGTGGATGGCACCGAATTCGACAGCACCTGGGCGCATGGCGCGCCGGTCAGCTTCACCGTCGACAAGGTGATTCGCGGTTGGCAGGACGTGATCCCGCGCATGCATGTGGGCGACCGCTGGAAGGTGGTGATTCCGCCGCAACTGGCGTACGGCGAAACCGGCGCGTTGCCGCGGATCGGCCCGAACGAGGCGCTGGTGTTCGAGATCGAGCTGCTCGCGATCAAGGCCGACCCGGCCCGCCCGTAAGTGCGGTGGTAGCATGGCGGGCCATGTCGAACGAACTGATTTCTGCCGAAACCCCGCCATTGACGCCTTGCATCGGCACCTGCCGGCTGGATGTGCATGGCTATTGCATCGGTTGCCAGCGCAGCGGCGAGGAAATCGGCCGCTGGCGCACGATGAGCGACGCCGAACGGTTGCATGTGATGCGCGACATCCTGCCGCTGCGCAAGAGTTCATGATCGCCGAGCTGGCCAATGCACTGCGGCCGTTGTCGACGCCGCCGACCGGGCCGGGCTGGAACCACGCGGACATGTCCCGCTTGCTCGGCAATAGCGAGCGCTTGCCGGCCGCGGTGCTGGTGGGTTTTCGCGAAGGCGTGCAGCCGCGGCTGGTGCTCACTGTCCGTACCGACCACCTGCAGGCACATGCCGGCCAGGTGGCGTTTCCCGGCGGGCGCAGCGACCCGGGCGACGGCGACGCGCTGACCACCGCGCTGCGCGAGAGCGAGGAGGAGATCGGCCTTGAGCGCGCGCTGGTGACGCCGCTGGGCTACCTCGACCGCTTCGAGACAATCAGCGGTTACTGCATCACCCCGGTGGTGGCGAAGATCGCCGCCGAGGCCCGGCTGCATCCGGCGCCGGCCGAGGTGGCCGAGGTGTTCGAGGTGCCGCTGGCGTTCCTGCTGGAACCGGCGAACCTGCGCCGGTACACCATGGAATTTCGCGGCCACGAGCGGCCGATGGTGGAATTCGTCCACGGCGGCCACCGCATCTGGGGCGCCACTGCCGCGATGCTCTACAACCTGCTGCAGAGGATGGGACGGGCATGACACTTGAGACCACACTGATCGATGTCGCCGCGCTGGCCAAGTTGCCTGCGCACGACGTGCTGATCGTCGACTGTCGCGTCGATCTTGCTGACCGCACGCAAGGTGAGCGCATGTACCTGGCCGGGCACATTCCCGGCGCCGTGTTCGCCGACCTGGAACGCGACCTTTCCGACATGTCGCGTGTGCCCGAGGGGTTAGGCCGGCACCCGCTGCCACTGGCGGCGGCATTAAGCGCCGTGCTTGGTCGCTGGGGCTGGACGCGGGGCCTGCAGGTGGTGAGCTACGACGCCGGACCGGGGGCGCTGGCGGCAGCCCGCTTGTGGTGGCTGCTGCGACTGGCCGGCGTACAGGAAGTGGCGGTGCTCGATGGCGGTTTCGCCGCATGGCAGGCGGCCGGGCAGCCGCTGGAAACAGCCGTCCGTTCGCGCCCCCCCACCGAGGTAACGCTGGCCTACGATGCGCGCCAGGTGATCGTCGATCACGCGACCCTGCATGCAGCTCCGGCGCCATTGCTGATCGACGCCCGTGCCGCCGCGCGCTACCGCGGCGACGTCGAACCGCTGGACCGCGCCGCCGGCCACGTGCCCGGCGCGCGCAACCGACCGTACGTGGACAATCTGCGTGCGGACGGGCACTTCAAATCGCCGGCCCAGCTACGCGAGGAATTCGCCGCGGTTCTGGGTGAGGCCTCGCCGGACCAGGTCGTGCACATGTGCGGCTCCGGGGTCACCGCCTGCTACAACCTGCTGGCGATGGAACACGCCGGTCTGCACGGTTCACGGCTGTACGCGCCGTCGTGGAGCGGCTGGGTCAGCGACCCGGCGCGGCCCGTGGCGAAAGGCGAAGACTGACGTGGTAAGCGGGAGCGAGAAAGGGATGGCAGCCTCCTCTTTCTCACTCCGCTCCATTCACTTCTTCTCTTTGAGCCGGGCGACCAGCTGTTGCAGCACGGCCTGCGTCTCTGGGTGGAAGAACGCCTCGACGAAATCGTCCAGCGGCAGCGCATCCGGGTCGGCGTACGCCGCAGCGAGATCGGCACGGGCCAGTGTGCGGGTGGCCAGCATCGCGTGCGAGGGCAAGGCCAGTAGATCGCCCAGCCAGCGGATGGCGCGAGTGGCGACCTGGTCGACGCCGGTGAGCTCGTCGACGAAGCCGCAGGCCACCGCTTCGGCCGATTCGATCATCGCGCCGGCGACCAGCAGCCGCTCGGCGCGGTAGTTGCCGACCACGCGACGCAGCGCCAGCTGGATCGCCTCGGGCACAACCAGCCCCACCTGCACCTCGTTGAGACCGATCCGGTACGGGCCTTCGGCCATCACCCGGTAGTCGCAGAACAGCGCCAGCACCGCGCCGCCGGCCGGGCTGTGGCCGGTGACCGCGGCCACCAGCGGGATCGGCGCGCGCGCCAGGGTGGCGCACAGCGCGAAGAACTCGCGCCAATATTCGCGCACGCCGGCGCGGTCGCGGCCGAGCAGGGCCGGCACGTCGACGCCGGCCGAATACAGCCCCTGCGCGCCGGACAGCACGATGCCGCGTACACCTTCGCGCACGGCATCGTCGACGGCGGTACGGAGGGCGCGCACCAGATCGAGGTTCAGCGCATTGACCGGCGGGCGGGCAAGCTGGATCTCGCGGATGCCGTTGTCATGGTTGGTCAGATTGAGCATGGTGCACTCCGGGGTGTGGTTATTGCGGCTGTTCGTCGGCGGTCCAGCTGTAGCGCACCGCGTAGTCCAGGACGGCCTTGCCGTTGGCCGGCACCTCGACGCGGAACTCCAGCGTGTCCGGCGTCTGTTCGCTGGGCTTGCCGCTGGACGAGACCAGCGCCCACTGGCGCCAGCGGCTGGGGTGCTCCCGCACGGTCACCGTGCGTGCGCTGTCGCCGGCGTTGCTGAGGCTGATGCGGAACGCTTCGTCCAGCGTGCGGCCGGCCTTGTCGCTGCTGAAGGCGGTACGTTCGCGCGTCGCGCGCAGGTCGAACGCGGTGCCCAGGGTGATCGTGGCGTCGCTGCCTTTCGGGGTGTCGTCGATACGGCCCTCGCCGATGAATTGCGGCGTGCCGTTGCGGTCGGCGGTGAGCACGCGCAGGTAGCCGGCCGGCAGGCTGTCGAACGCCTTCAGCTTAAGCGTGCTGACGATGGCGCTGCCGCCGCCCAGGTCAAAATCGCGGCTTAGGATCGGCTGCTGCGGCTGGAAGCTGTTGCCGTTCTCGTACAGCGCGGTGCGCACACAGTCCAGCGTGCGCGTGGCGTACAGCGGCACCTGGCTGACGCTGCCGTCGGGCAGCTCGACCGCAGCCGGCAGGGTGTAGCTGCGGTAGTCGCCGATGCTTTCCTGTTGCGGCATGGCCTCGGCCTTGGCGTTGAAACCACGCGCCATCGTCATCATCGGTCGCGGTGCCGAGGCCTTGGCCATGTTCGGCGCACCGGCGATCAGGGTGACTTGTGCATCGTGCCAGTCGCGGCCGCTGCGGTTGGCGACGCTGGCGCGCGATTCGAACTGCATGCGGCAGGCCGCCCCCGGTTGCAGTGTCGCCACGTAGGCGGCACGCCAGCCGAGACCGGAGGCGGGATAGCTGAGCACGGCCCGGGTCTGGCCGGCGCGCGCGGCGTCCACGCGCAGGCTGAGGCTGGAGCCGGTGGGAAAATCGGCATCGCTGCTGCGCACAGCCGCGTAGTGGGTGACCAGGCTGGTGCGGCCGTTGCCGTCGCGCACCAGCAGGCCATCGCCGGCGCGCAGCAAGCTGCCGCTGGCCAGCGGCTCGCCATTGCCGCCGAGCACGTCCACGCGGCGACCGACCAGGCCGGTCAGCGCCGCGTCCGCCCCCTGTGCCAGCAGCAGGCGCTGCGAGATCACCTTCGCGTTGCCGTCGGGAAAGCCCAGCGCCAGCGCCTCGGCGTCGAGCGCGTTCGGCAGGTCACCAATCACCACGTCGTGGGTGCCGGCGGCGAGACTCAGCGAGCGCTGCTCACGCACGACTGCGTAGCCTTCATCGACATCGCTGCCACGGCTGGCGTACAGCGCGGGGCTGTCGCTGCGATACAGGGTAAGTGTCGTGGTGTCGGCGGCCCGGGCCGCCGACGCGCCCACCAGAGCAGCAATGCAGGCGAGGGCAAGGACGGGGCGATGTGCTGTCGGCATGAGGCGCATTCCATCGTGGGGGAGTGGATCGCCATCATAGCGACGGCGCGCGCAGGCCGTGCGCCGATCCGATCACCCGGCGGCGACCTCGGCGCCGTGCTGCGCTCAGCCGTCCACGTGACCGGCGGCAGCCGTGCGGATCGTCGCGGGCAGCGGCACCGGTTTGCCGGTCGCCGGGTTCATCCACACCATCACCACGTGTCCATCGCTGTACAGAAGGTTTGCGTCATCCGCATCGACGATGCGATGGGCGATTGTCATCGAACTGTTGCCGAGCCTGGCGCAGCGCAACTCGACATGCAGCGAGGCGGGCCATTCGATCGGTCGCCGGTACTGCAGTTCGCTGGCGGCCAGCACCGGCATCGAGTCCTCATCGAACCAGTCGCGCACATCCTTCAGCCATTGCAACCGCGCCTCTTCCAGGTAGGTGAGGTAATTGGAGTTGTTGACGTGGTTGAACGCGTCGAGGTCGCGCCAGCGCACGCCGATCGAGGCGACGTACAGCGGCTTGCCGGCTTGGGCATCCGGCTCGGCCGCGCCGGCGCCGCCGGCAATTGCGATGGACTTGGGTGGACTCATGAAGGTTTCTTCTTCCCGCGCATCGGCTTGTACTTGTCGGCCGAGGCGATGTGCTTGGTGGCGGCCTTGACCCGCGTGGCGGCACCCGCCTTGGCGGGTTTGGCCGGCTTCAGGTGTGGCGCGAGGAAATGGCCGGTGTGCGATCCGGGCGTGGCAGCCACGGTCTCCGGCGTGCCGGCGACCAGAATGCGGCCGCCGCCGCCACCGCCTTCGGGGCCGAGGTCGACGATCCAGTCGGCGGTCTTGATCACGTCGAGGTTGTGCTCGATCACCACCACGGTGTTGCCCTGGTCGACCAGCTGGTGCAACACGTCGAGCAATTGTTCGATGTCGTGGAAATGCAGGCCGGTAGTGGGTTCGTCGAGGATGTACAGGGTGTTGCCGGTATCGCGCTTGGACAACTCTTTGGACAGCTTCACGCGCTGCGCCTCGCCGCCGGAGAGCGTGGTCGCGCTCTGGCCGAGCTTGATGTAATCCAGGCCCACCGCACGCAACGTGTCGAGCTTGCGTGCGATCGTCGGCACGTTCTCGAACAGTTTCAGCGCATCCTCCACCGTCATGTCGAGCACGTCGGCGATGGTGTGGCCCTTGTACAGGACCTCCAGCGTCTCGCGGTTGTAGCGCTTGCCGTGGCAGACATCGCAGGGCACGTAGACGTCGGGCAGGAAGTGCATCTCCACCTTGATCATGCCATCGCCCTCGCACGCCTCGCAGCGCCCGCCGCGCACGTTGAAGCTGAAGCGGCCCGGCGTATAGCCGCGCGAACGTGCTTCCGGCACCTGCGCGAACATCTCGCGCAGCGGAGTGAACAGGCCGGTGTAGGTGGCCGGGTTGGAGCGCGGCGTGCGGCCGATCGGCGACTGGTCGATGTCGACCACCTTGTCGAACAGCTCCAGGCCGGCGACCGACTGGTACGGCGCCGACTGGGTGCCGGCGCCGTTGAGTTCGGCGGCGGCGAGGCGGAACAAGGTGTCGTTGACCAGGGTCGACTTGCCCGAGCCGGAGACGCCGGTGACGCAGGTGAACAGCCCGGCCGGGATCGCCAGGTCGACGTGCTTCAGGTTGTTGCCGCTGGCGCCCTTCAGGTGCAGCCACGAATCGTCGTCGATCGGCTGGCGGCGTTCCTTCGGCACCTCGATCGCGCGCACGCCGGACAGGAACTGGCCGGTGACCGAGCGCGGCGAGTCGAGCATGTCCTGCACCGTGCCCTGGGCCACGATCTCGCCGCCGTGCACGCCGGCGCCGGGGCCGATGTCGAGCACGTGGTCGGCCATGCGGATCGCGTCCTCGTCGTGCTCGACCACGATCACCGTGTTGCCGAGGTCGCGCAGCCGGGTCAGCGTGCCAAGCAGGCGTTCGTTGTCGCGCTGGTGCAGGCCGATCGAGGGTTCGTCCAGCACGTACATCACGCCGACCAGGCCGGCGCCGATCTGCGAGGCGAGCCGGATGCGCTGCGCTTCGCCGCCGGAGAGCGAGTCGGCCTGGCGGTCCAGGGTGAGGTAGTTCAGGCCCACGTCGTTGAGGAAGGTCAGTCGCTCGCGGATCTCCTTGACGATCTTCACCGCGATCTCGCCGCGCCAGCCGGTGAGCTTCAGCTCCTCGAAGAATGCCAGTGCGTCGTCGATCGAGCGTGCGGTGAGCGACGGCAGCGCGTGGTCGGCCACGAACACGTTGCGCGCCGAACGATTCAGTCGCTGGCCTTCGCACGCGGGGCAGGGCTGGTCGCTGATGTATTTGGCCAGCTCCTCCCGTATCGCCCGCGGACTCGGTTTCCTTGTAGCGCCGCTCCAGGTTCGGCAGGATGCCCTCGAACGCGTGCTCGCGGGTGACCTTGCCGCCGCGCTCGGTGATGTAGCGGAATGCGATCTTGTCCTTGCCGCTGCCGTACAGGATGGCCTTCTGGACGTCCGCGGGAAGCTTCTGCCACGGCGTATCGACGTCGAAGCCGTAGTGTGCCGCCAGCGACAGGATCAGCTGGAAGTAGTGCGCGTTGCGCCGGTCCCAGCCGCGCACCGCGCCGTTGGACAGCGGCAGTTCGGGATGGCCGACCACGCGCGCGGCATCGAACACCTGGGTCACGCCCAGGCCGTCGCAGGACGGGCACGCGCCGATCGGCGAGTTGAACGAGAACAGCCGCGGCTCCAGCTCCGGCAGCGAGTAGTCGCACACCGGACAGGAGTAGCGCGAGGACAGCAATTGTTCGGCGGCTTTTCCATCGGCCGCCGCGGCGCGTCCTGCGCCCGCGGTACCTTCCTGCCCGGCGTCCATGTTCACCACGATCGCCAGCCCGTCGCCGAGCCGCAGCGCGGTCTCGAACGATTCGGCCAGCCGCTGCTTGATGTCCTCGCGCGGACGGAAGCGGTCGATCACCACCTCGATGGTGTGCTTCTGGCGCAGCGTCAGCGGTGGCACGGCATCGAGGTCGTACACCACGCCGTCGACGCGGGCGCGCACGAAGCCCTGCGCGCGCAGCTGGTCGAACACCTGCACGTGCTCGCCCTTGCGCTCGCGGATCACCGGCGCCAGCAGCATGTAGCGCTGCTCCGGATCCATCGCCAGCGTGGCGTCGACCATCTGGCTTACCGTCTGGGCCTCCAGCGGGATGCCGTGGTCGGGGCAGCGCGGCGTGCCGACGCGGGCATAGAGCAGGCGCAGGTAGTCGTACACCTCGGTGATCGTGCCGACGGTGGAGCGCGGGTTGTGCGAGGTGGACTTCTGCTCGATCGAGATCGCCGGCGACAGGCCTTCGATGTGGTCGACGTCGGGCTTCTCCATCATCGACAGGAATTGCCGCGCGTACGCCGACAGCGATTCGACATAGCGCCGCTGGCCCTCGGCGTAGATGGTGTCGAACGCCAGCGAGGATTTGCCGGAGCCGGACAGGCCGGTGATCACGATCAGCTGGTCGCGTGGCAGGTCGAGGTCGATGTTCTTGAGGTTGTGCGTGCGAGCGCCGCGGATGCGAATGGTGTCCATGGACGCCGGATATGGGGGGGATCCTTTACTATACCAAGGAGTTTCGATAGTTCACTGTCCTGCTCGGCGAAATGGCGGCCGGCACGGTTTCCCTTGACCCGGGGACTATGGCTAAATGCCGGTCCTGATCTAACGGAGACAGGTCATGCGGAAGTGGATGGGGGTCGCGGCGGGTGCCGTGCTGGCGCTGGGAGCAACTGCACAGGCCGGGGCGGCGCAGCCGAGCGAGCAGCAGGTGCGCCAGCTGTTCCAGGTGATGCACATGGACCGCATGCTGGACCAGATGAACTCGCAGATGGTCGGCGTGATGGGGCAGGCGGTGCCTTGCGTGCCGGCGTCGTACTGGCAGGGTTTCATCGACGCCAGCGGCAGCCAGCAGTTGCTCGGCCGGATGGTGCCGATCTACCAGAGCCACTTCAGCGCCGACGATGTGGCCGGCCTGTTGAAGTTCTACAAGTCCCCGCTGGGTCAGAAGGTGATCACCCAGATGCCGGTGACCATGGCCGAGGGCATGAAGGTCGGCCAGGAATGGGGCCGCGAGCGCGGCCAGGCGATGATCAGGCAGCTGCAGCAGAACGGCACGCTGGACGCCAGCGGGCGCTGCCCGGCCAGCCCGGCGGCAACCGCGCCGAAACCGGTGCCGAAATCGGGCGGCTGAGGGCCTCGGGGCCGTTCAGGCAGGGCGGCCGCGGGCGGTGGTCAGTATTTGACCAGCGTGCGGGCAGGTCGTTATAATCCGCGGTTCGTCAGACCTGAGAAGGTCATGGCGATACCCAAGAGAATAACGACAGAAGGGCATTCCCATGAGTTATGCAGTCATCAAGACCGGTGGCAAGCAGTACCGCGTACAGCAGGGCGACGTGCTGCGCGTGGAGCTGTTGACCGCCGAAGAAGGCGCCAGCGTGAGCTTCGACCAGGTGTTGCTGGTCGGTTCAGGCGAGTCGGTCACCGTCGGTGCGCCGGTCGTCGAGGGCGCCACGGTCAGCGCCACCGTGCGCAAGCACGGCCGTGCCGACAAGATCCGCATCATCAAATTCCGCCGCCGCAAGCACTACAAGCGTCAGCAGGGTCACCGTCAGCATTTCACCGAAATCGAGATCACGGGCATCAACGCCTGAGCAACTGGAGCATTGAGTCATGGCACATAAAAAAGGCGTAGGTTCCAGCCGCAACGGTCGCGATTCGAACCCGAAATACCTCGGCGTCAAGATCTACGGTGGCCAAGCCATCGAAGCCGGCAACATCATCGTGCGTCAGCGCGGTACCCAGTTCCACCCGGGCACCGGCGTCGGCCTGGGCCGTGACCACACGCTGTTCGCGCTGGTCGACGGCACTGTCAAGTTCGCGGTCCGCGGCGACAAGAACCGCCGTTTCGTCGACGTCGTCCCGGCGTAAGCCTTTCGCGACGCGATAGCGAAGGCCCCGCTTCGGCGGGGCTTTTGTTTTGTACTACCGGGAGACGGGAATCGGGAATGGTGAAAGCGGGGCTGTCGCAAGTCCCGTACCATGACCCCCGTTGCCTGCCCTTCCGATTCCCGATTTCCCTTTCCCCATTCACGGCACCCCAATGAAATTCGTCGACGAAGCCAATATCAAAGTGCAGGCCGGTGATGGCGGCAATGGCTGCATCAGCTTTCGCCGCGAGAAGTTCATCCCGTTCGGTGGTCCCGACGGCGGCGACGGCGGCTTCGGCGGCTCGGTGTGGCTGGTCGCCGACGAGGGCCTGAACACGCTGATCGACTTCCGCCACCAGCGCAGCTTCAAGGCGAAGCGCGGCGAGAACGGCATGGGCAGCCAGATGTACGGCAAGGGCGGCGAGGACACCACGATCCGGGTGCCGGTCGGCACCATGATCACCAACGTCGACACCGACGAGGTGATCGGCGACCTCACCACCCACGGCCAGCGCATGCTGGTGGCGCAGGGCGGCAAGGGCGGCCTGGGCAACATCCACTTCAAGACGTCGGTGAACCGGGCGCCGCGCAAGGCCACCCCGGGTACCCCGGGCGAGGTGCGCGAATTGAAGCTGGAGCTGCGCCTGCTGGCCGACGTCGGCCTGCTCGGTTTCCCGAACGCCGGCAAGTCCACCTTCATCCGTGCGGTATCCGCGGCGACGCCGCGAGTGGCGGACTACCCGTTCACCACGCTGCACCCGAACCTGGGCGTGGTCAGCCTGGGCACTGACCAGAGCTTCGTGATCGCCGACATTCCCGGCCTGATCGAGGGCGCTTCCGAAGGCGCCGGCCTGGGCATCCAGTTCCTGCGCCACGTGTCGCGCACCAGCCTGCTGCTGCACATCGTCGACATCGCGCCGATCGACGGTTCCGACGTGGCCGGACAGGTCCGCGCGATCGAACAGGAGCTGCAGAAGTTCAACCCGGAGCTGCTCGAACGCCCGCGCTGGCTGGTGCTGAACAAGGCCGACATGCTGGCCGAGGACGAGCGCCAGGCGGTGGCCGAGAAGATCATCGCCGAACTGGCTTGGACCCAGCCGTGGTTCCTGGTCTCGGCGATTGCCCGCGAGAACACCATGGCCGTGTGCCAGCAGGTGCAGCGCTTCTTCGAGTCGCAGCGCGAGGAAAGCGTGGAACGCACCGACATGTTGCCGAACGACGTGCGCCTGCGCGGGGAAGAGCCGCAAGGCTGAGACGACAGCGCGTCGGCCACGCTGGCCGACGCGCTGCGCATGCCTACATGCGGAGCACGCCGTAACGCTGCGGTTCGATCGGCGCGTTGAGCGAGGCGGAAATCGCCAGGCCGAGCACGCGCCGGGTGTCGACCGGGTCGATGATGCCGTCATCCCATAGCCGCGCGCTGGCGTAGTAGGGATGGCCCTGACGCTCGTACTGGTCGCGGATCGGTGCCTTGAAGGCCTCTTCCTGCTCGGTACTCCACGTCTTGCCGGCCGCTTCGATGCCGTCGCGCTTCACCGTGGCCAGAACCGACGCGGCCTGTTCGCCGCCCATCACGCTGATCCGTGCATTCGGCCACATCCACAGGAAGCGGGCGCCGTAGGCGCGGCCGCACATGGCGTAATTGCCGGCACCGAAGCTGCCGCCGATCACCACGGTGAACTTGGGCACGTGCGAGCAGGCCACCGCGGTGACCATCTTGGCTCCATCTTTGGCAATGCCCGCCTGCTCGTACTTCTTGCCGACCATGAAGCCGGTGATGTTCTGCAGGAACACCAGCGGCACGTTGCGCTGGTTGCACAGTTCGATGAAGTGCGCACCCTTCAGTGCGCTCTCGGCGAACAGGATGCCGTTGTTGGCGACGATGCCCACCGGGTAGCCGTGGATGTGCGCGAAACCGCACACCAGGGTCTTGCCGTAGCGGGCCTTGAACTCGTGGAACTCGGAGCCGTCGACGATGCGCGCGATCACCTCGCGGATGTCGAATGGGCGGCGGGTGTCCTGCGGGATCACGCCGTAGAGTTCCTCGGCCGGGTATTTCGGCTCGACCGGCGTGCGCAGCGCCAGCGGCATGTCCTTCTTCCGGTTGAGGTGGGCGACGATGTCGCGGGCGATCGACAGCGCATGCGCGTCGTTCTCGGCAAAGTGGTCGGCCACGCCGGAGATCGACGTGTGCACGTCCGCACCGCCCAGCGTTTCGGCGTCGACCACCTCGCCGGTGGCGGCCTTCACCAGCGGCGGGCCGCCGAGGAAGATCGTGCCTTGCCCGCGCACGATGATGGTCTCGTCGCTCATCGCCGGCACGTAGGCGCCACCGGCCGTGCACGAGCCCATCACCACCGCGATCTGCGGGATGTTCAGCGATGACATCCGTGCCTGGTTGTAGAAGATCCGGCCGAAGTGCTCCTTGTCCGGAAATACCTCGTCCTGCAGCGGCAGGAAGGCACCGCCGGAATCAACCAGGTAGACGCAGGGCAGTCGGTTTTCCAGCGCCACTTCCTGCGCGCGCAGGTGCTTCTTCACGGTGATCGGGAAATAGGTGCCGCCCTTGACCGTAGCGTCGTTGGCCACGACCACAACCTCGATGCCGTTGACCCGGCCGATGCCGGTGATCAGGCCGGCAGCGGGTGCCGCGTCGTCGTACATGCCGTGCGCGGCCAGCGGCGACAGTTCCAGGAACGGCGAGCCGGGATCGAGCAGGGCGCGGATGCGTTCGCGTGGCAGCAGCTTGCCGCGGGCGACGTGTTTCTCGCGTGCCTTCGCGCCGCCGCCTTCGGCGCTGCGCACCAGCTCGCGCTGCAGGTCGTCCACCACGGCGCGCAACTGGCTGCTGCCGGCCTGGAACTCGGGCGAACGCGGGTCGATCTGCGAGGCGATGATGCTCATGGTGCGTGCTGGCCAGAAGGATTCAAATGCCGATGATAGCGGCGCGCGCCCTCCATCAGAACCACGGACTTCGGCGCGCGGCCCGCGAGGCGGCTTCTACGCCGGCGGATCGCGGCGCAGGTCGGTGGCGTCCGCGGTGTGGAAATGCCGCTTGAACGCGACGTCGCCGACGACCGGTTCCTCCAGTTCGCGCGCATAACGGTGGCCGGCGTAGACCGCGTGGGCGATCAGCCCCGGCGCCTCGGCATCGCCGATGCAGCGCAGCGAGCGGATGCCCGCATCGGTCCAGGCCGCTTCGCGCTGCTGCAGTTCCTGGAACAGCGCATCGTCGGGTACGCGCGCGGTGACGGCGACCACCGCATCGCAGGCGAGTTCGCGGCGCTGATCGCTCCAGACGTCTTCCAGGAGCAGTGTCGAGCGGTCGAAGCCGACGATGTTGTGCGACACCAGCGGCTCGATGCCGAGTTTCGCCATGCGCTTGCGGATATGCCGGTAGTCCAGCGTGTTCAGGCTCCACGGGGCGATGCTGTCGTCGGGGGTCACGTAGGTCACGTCGCAACCGTGCGCACGCAGCATTTCGGCCGCGACGCTGGCGTAGTAGAAGCCGTCGTCGTCGAACACGACCACGCGGCCCCCAGTCTGTTGAACGTCGGGCAGGCGGCCGTCCATCAGGTCGTCGAACGTGAACACGCGCGGATTGTTCGCGAAGCCGGGAATGGCGAAGCCGTTGCTGCGGCCGTAGCCGTCGCGGCGCCAGTGGCAACCGGTGGCCAACACCACGTGCTCGGCGCCGAAGTCGAGCACGTCCTGCGCGGTCAAGGCCGAATCGAGATAGACGGCGATATTCGAGAGCTTGTTGATCTGGCCGACGCGCCAGTCGCGCACGCGCGCCCACTCGGCCAGGCCGGGCAGGCGGGCTTCGCGGGTGACGCGGCCGCCCAGCTCGCGACGCGCTTCGGCCAGGCTCACCTCATGGCCGCGCTGGCCCAGTGCACGCGCGGCCTCCAGCCCGGCTGGCCCGGCGCCGACCACCAGCACGCGGCTGTCCGAGCGCTTCGGCGCGATGCGTTCCGGATGCCAGCCCTTGCGCCATTCCTCGCCCATGGTCGGGTTCTGCGTGCAGCGGATCGGCGAGATGGTCATGTCGCCGGAGACGCAGATGTTGCAGCCGATGCATTCGCGGATGTCGTCGATGCGGCCTTCCTCGATCTTGCGCGGCAGGAACGGGTCGGCGATCGAGGGACGAGCGCAACCGATCATGTCCAGCACGCCGCGCTTGAGCTGCGACACCATGGTGTCCGGCGAGGTGAAGCGGCCTACGCCCACCACCGGCTTGCTGGTGGTCTGCTTGACGAAGTCGATGAACGGCTCCTGCGCACCTTCGGCGGCGAAGCGCGAGGGCACCGAATCGTTGTACCAGGCGGCGAGGTTGACGTCCCACAGGTCGGGCAGCTCGGCCAGCATGCCGACGATGTCCTTCGCCTCGGCCAGTTCCACGCCGCCAGGGCCGAGCAGTTCCTCGGTGGCGAAGCGCAAGGCTACCGCGCAGGTGTCGCCGACCGCGTCCTTCGTGTCCTGCAACACCTCGCGCAGCAGGCGCACGCGGTTCTCCAGCGAGCCGCCGTACTCGTCGCTGCGCTGGTTGCGCCGACGTTGCAGGAAATGCATTGCCAGCGACAGGTCGTGCGCGGCGTAAACGTAGATGATGTCCATGCCCGCGCGCCTGCCGCGGATCGCCGCCTCGCGATGCCAGCGCCGGTACTCGCGGATGTCGTGCAGGGTCATCGCGCGCGCCTGCGACGGGTAGCCGTATTTGGACGGCTGGTGCGACGGCGCCAGTAGCACCTCGCGCGAATACAGGTTGGACGCAGTGGGGCCGTTGTGCGACAGCTCCAGCGCCGCCAGAGCGCCGTGCGCGTGCACCTTGTCGCACATCAGCGCCAGCGCGGGAATGTCGCGGTCGTCCCACAACCGCGCCTCGACGTACGGCGTGAGGTCGCCGCTGGGGTGGATCTCGCATTCCTCGGTGGACACCACCGCCCAGCCTCCCTCGGCCTTGATCTCGCGCATCGCCGCGTGCGCCAGCGGCATCGCGTGGCCCATGCCGTTGCAGTGTGGCACCTGGAAGAAGCGGTTCTTCGCCGTGACCGGGCCGATCTTGAGCGGGGTGAACAGGATGTCGTAGCGCGGATCTCTCATTCCGGAGTGGCCTCGATGGGGGGCGCGTTCCTGTGACGCAGGCGCATGAACGCATACAGCGGCAGGCCCGCCGCGCCCAGCCCCAGCGCGTACAGGAACGGCTCGCGGCCGATGCCGACAAAGGCGAACACCACGAACAGTACGCAGGTAACGGCGACCAGCAGCACGCGACGCGAGGCGCACGTTGCGTGGCGCCGCCACCACAGCACGATCAGCGCGAGTGCACAGCACAGGTAGAGCGGCAGGGTGGCGGCAGTCACCACGCGGGTGAGGAAGGTGAACGCCGACACCAGCGACTTGCTGTAGCTCATCCCTACCATCGCCGAGCCGAGTACGCCGATCACCAGCAGCGCCACCACCGGCGCGCCGTGGCGGTTGTCGCGCGCCAGCACCGCCGGCAGCACGCCGTTGCCGGCCATCGTGCGGGTCAGTTCGCCGGCGAGCAGGGTCCAGCCATTAAGCGCGCCCAGCCCGCTGATCACCACGAACAGCGCCAGCCAGCGCCCGGAACCCGCGGCGGCGAAGCGGTCCATCAGCAGTGCGAACGGTGCGCTTGCCTCGGCCAGCTCCTGCTGCCGGATCAGCAGCAGCGGCACGGTGGAGACGATGATGTAGATGATCACCGTCAGCACGGTGCCGGTCATCGTCGAGCGCGGAATCGTGCGCCCCGGGTTGTCGACCTGCGCTGCGGGCACGCTGGCCGACTCGATGCCGAGCATCGCGAACAGGGCAATGGTCGAGGCCGCCATCACGCCGCCCAGGGTGACCGGCGTCGTCGGCGGGTGCGCCACGTAACTGGTCGGCGAGTCGAGCAGCACCCAGCCGCCGAGCAGGGCGATCACCAGCATCGGCAACAGTTTCAGTGCAGTGGTGACGATCTGCACGCCGCCGCCGGTACGCACGCCGAACAGGTTGATAACCACGACCGCCCACAGCAGGAACAACGCGAACAGCGCCGGCTGGAACGCGTCTAGCGACGGGAACACCACCGTCATGTAGCCGACCACGCCGGTCGCCAGCGCGGCGTTGGTGAGCCACAGCGATACCCAGTACGCCCACAGCGCCAGGTAGGCCGGCAGCTCGCCCAGCGTGCGGCGGATGTAGCCGTACGGGCCTTCGGCGTCGGGCAGGGCGCGGGCCAGATCCGAGAACACGCGGGCCAGCACCAGGCAGCCGCCCAGCACGATGCCCCAGCCGATGAGCGCATTGAATCCGAACGGCGCCAGCGACGCCGGCAGCACGAAGATGCCCATGCCGATGACGTTGCCCACAACCAGCGCGGTGCAGGTCCAGAAGCCGATCTTGTTGCCGTCGTGCATGCCGGCTTTCGCGGGTTTCGGTTCGGAGAGGGAGCGGTCGGGTCGGGGCACGCTCATGCGGACTCTCCGGCGGGGCCGGCATAGGCCGCGCGCAGGAGATTCTGGAAATGCCACACGCCACTTTCACGTTTCGGGTTCAGCCGGCCGGGAACATAGGACCCGGATGCCAGTCCCTTCTGCACCGCTTCGCAGATCGCGATGTCCTCGTTCTGCACTTCGTCGCTGAATGTCTGGTCGGCGGCGATGCGTGCCTGGGCGGCGGCGTCCTGCGCGTAGTAGTAGTCGAACACGATGCGGCAGCGGTCCGGTCCCAGCGGCAGGATACGGTTGGTCTGCAGCCTTCCGGGCATGATGTTGAGCATCACGTTGGGGTAGATGAAGTAGTAGAACGCCTGGCCGTCGCCGTAGAGCTCGCTGCTGTCGCGCAGCGGCGAGGATTGCAGCGAGTGCCATGCGAACAGCTCGGTATCGTAGGCGCGGTAGTCGAGCACCCTGGACAGGCCCGGATGCACGTGGGGCAGGTGGTAGCCTTCGAGGTAATTGTCGACGTAGACCTTCCAGTTGCAATCGATGTCGTAGTTGTCGCGGCGCAGGTAGCGCAGCGCCGACAGGTCGATCGGCGCGATGCGCCCGGCGATGCCGGCATAGACCTCGTCGAACGGCGGCACATCCTGCTCCAGCGCCACGAACACCAGGCCCTGCCATTCATGCACGCGCAGCGGCGGCAGGCGGATGTCCTCGACCCGGAAATCACAGGCGTCCTGCATCTCCGGCGCGCTGCGCAGCTGGCCTTCGAGGGTATAGGTCCAGCCGTGGTATTTGCAGTGCAAGGCGCGGGCGCCCTTGCCGTCGCACAGCGCCAGCGGCCCGGCGCGGTGGCGGCAGACGTTGGGGAACGCGCGCAGCACGCCATCCGCGCCGCGGACCAGCAGGATGGGTACCCCGGCGATCTGCTCGACGACATGGTCGCCCGGTTCGGCCAATTGTCCCTGGTGTGCCACCAGCTGCCAGCTGCGCGCGAATACCGCGCGCTGTTCCATCGCCAGCATCGCGTCGCCCGCGTAATAACGGGCGGGCAGCGCGTGAGCGCGGTTGAGTTCCTCGACCATGGTGTCGGCATGCATGAGCAGTTCAGTCCCCGGGTGGCTGGGCGCGATGGGCAGACGTTTCCCGGAGCTTCCATGTCCCGCACGTCGCCTCGTGCCCGCAGCAGTGATTGCCTGGTCCAGCCTATCGCTTCCATCGAACCGCGGGCAACCGGTGCCAATTCGCCATGGGCGGGATGCCTATGCCTGGCGTTTTTGCCAGCACCTACTATCTACCGGCCGGATTCAGTTGTAGATTGCGGCGACACCCGTGAGGAACTGCCGCCGTCCATGCAACGCGCTGAGTCCCAGCTGTGCCGCTCGAGACTCGACCCGCACGGGCGGGGCACATGGTCACCGCGGGGTCGGCGGTGACGGGTGTGTCGGCCACCGGTACGCTGGAACAGGCCTTGGCCCACGCGGCACGCCTGCTGGAGCGCGACCCTCTACTGGCGGTCGAACAGCTTGACGAGATTCTGCGCGTGGCCGCGGGTCATCCCGCGGCGCTGCAAATGCTGGCTGCCGCACGCTCGCTGCAGGGAGACGTGCCGGGCGCGCTCGACATCCTGATTCCCCTGGCGCAAACCCAGCCGAACTGGGCCATGATCCATTTCGACCTGGGGCTGGCTCTTGGCCGCCGCGGGCAAGGGCAGGAAGCGATCCAGGCGTTGCGCCGTGCGGTGGCACTGAAGCCCGATCTGCCACAAGCCTGGCGCGCGCTTGGCGACCACCTGATGGCGGCCGGCGAACAGGACGCGGCGGACGCCGCCTATGCGAGCCACGTGCGTTATTCCACGCGCGATCCGCGCCTGCTGGCTGCGGCCATCGCCTTGGTCGAGAACCGCATCCCCGAGGCCGAGGCCTTGTTGCGCGAGCACCTGAAACAGGCGCCGACCGACGTGGCGGCGATCCGCATGTTCGCCGAGGTCGCTGCCCGGCTGGGTCGCAACGAGGACGCCCTGCATCTGCTCGAGCGCTGCCTCGAGCTGAGCCCCAGCTTCCATGAGGCACGCCAGAACTATGCGCTGGTCCTGCACCGCAGCAACCAGTCGGAACAGGCGCTGGCCCAGCTCGAGCGACTGCTGGCGGCCGATCCGGGGCATCTGGGCTGCCGCAATCTCAAGGCGGTGGTGCTGTGCCGGATCGGCGACTACGAGCCCGCCATCCGCCTCTATGCCGACTTGCTGGAACACTACCCGCGCCATGCGAAGGTGTGGGTGAGCTATGGCCATGCGCTGAAAACTGCCGGGCACACCGAGCGTGCCATCGCCGCCTATCGCCGCAGCCTGGAGCTCGAACCGTCGTTCGGCGAAGTCTGGTGGAGCCTGGCCAACCTGAAGACTTTCCGTTTCAGCGCCGACGAGCTGGCCGCGATGCGCCGGCAGCTGGCGCGCATGGATCTCGCCGAGGACGACCGCCTGCACCTGGAGTTCGCCGTGGGCAAGGCGCTGGAGGACGCCGGCGAATACGAGCCATCGTTCCGGCATTACGCGCAGGGCAATGCGATCCGCCGCACGCAGCTGCACTACAGCGCCGACGACACCAATGCGCGGGTGCGCTACATCCGCGAGCACTACACGCGCGACTTCTTCGCCGCGCGCGCCGGTGCCGGTAGCGCGGCGTCCGACCCGATCTTCGTCGTCGGCCTGCCGCGGGCCGGTTCCACCCTGATCGAGCAGATCCTGTCCAGCCACAGCCAGGTCGAAGGCACGATGGAGCTGCCCGAGGTCATCTCGATCACGCGCCTGCTGCGCATGCAGGGTGACGCTGACGGCGCCATGCCCTACCACGGTGCATTGGCGGCACTCGATGCCGACGCCTTGCGTGCGCTCGGCGAGCGCTACCTTGCGCAGACCCGGATCCAGCGCAAGACATCGGCACCGCTGTTCATCGACAAGATGCCGAACAACTTCATGCACATCGGCCTGATCCACCTGATGCTGCCGAACGCGAAGATCGTCGACGCGCGCAGGCACCCGCTGGCCTGCTGCTTCTCGGCCTTCAAACAGCACTTCGCGCGCGGGCAGAGCTTCAGCTACGACCTTGAGGATGTGGGGCGTTACTACCGAGACTATGTCGCGCTGATGGCGCATTTCGATGCCGTGCTGCCCGGGCGCATCCACCGCGTCGTGTATGAGCGCATGGTCGATGACACCGAGGGGGAAGTGCGCCGCCTGCTTGATTATTGCGGCCTGCCGTTCGAGGCATCGTGCCTGCGGTTCTTCCAGAATCCGCGGCCGGTACGCACGGCCAGCTCGGAACAGGTGCGCCAGCCGATCTACCGCGAGGGGGTGGATCACTGGCGTCACTACGAATCATGGTTGGGGCCACTCGCATCGGCGTTGGGACCGGTGCTTGAGAGTTACCCCGATGCACCGGTAGGGGAGTAGCGGCTGTATCCGATCGATTGTCGTGGACTAGCGAGGGGAGGGCTTATGCACACGAGTAGGTTCAAGCAGGTCACGGGGACGCAACGGGTCAGGTTGGCCAGGTTGCCGCTGGCGGCGGCGATCTGTCTGGCGATGGCCGCACCGGCCCTCGCGCAGGACACCGGGCAGACTGAGGCGTCGACCGCGACGCCGGCAACGAAACCGAAGACCACGACGCTGAGCGTGGTGAACGTGACCGCGCAGAAACGCACCGAGAATCTGCAGAAGGTACCGATCAGCATCAACGTGCTGGAGACGGACCAGCTCGAGGCACTCCATGTGCAGAACTTCAACGACTACGTGAGGTACCTGCCCAGCGTCACCTTCCAGCAGGGCGGCGGCGGCATCGCCACCGGTCCCGGCTTCGCCTCTATCTACATGCGCGGCGTGGCCAGCGGTGGCAACACCAACCATTCCGGGTCGCAGCCAAGCGTCGGCGTGTACCTCGACGACCAGCCGGTCACCACGATCCAGGGCCCGCTCGACATCCACATGTACGACATCGCCCGCATCGAGGTGCTGGCCGGGCCGCAGGGCACGTTGTACGGCGCGAGCGCCGAAGCGGGCGCCCTGCGCATCATCACCAACAAGCCCGACGCCAGCGGCTTTGCGGCGAGTTACAGCCTAGGCGTGGACACTGTGGCGCACGGCGGCATCGGCTATACGGCCGAAGGCATGCTCAACATCCCGATCAGCAAGAACGCGGCGGTACGCATCGTCGGCTGGCGCGAGCACGATGCAGGCTACATCGACAACAAGGCCGGCTCGCGCACGTTCCCCACTTCGGGCATCACCATCAGCAATGCACCGGGTTGCTCGCCGAGCGGGACCTCGCCGTCCTCGGCGTTCCAGTGTCTTGGACATGCCAGGGACAATTACAACGATGCCAATACCAGCGGTGCACGGGCGGCGCTGAAAGTCGACCTCAACGACAACTGGTCAATCAGCCCGATGCTGATGGGGCAGCAGACGATCTCGCATGGCAACTTTGCCAGCGATCCTGTCGTTGGCGATCTGGCCGTTACCCACTTCTATCCCGAGCGCGTCAATGACCGCTGGTGGCAAGGCGCGCTGACCGTACAAGGCAAGATCGGCAATTTTGACTTGACCTATGCCTATGCGCACCTCAAGCGCAATCAGGAAGAGCAGACCGATTACAGCGATTACGGGTTCTGGTACGACTCCTTGTATGGCTCCGGGGCATCCTTCTATGACAACAACGGCGCGCTGATCAATCCTTCGCAACACATCAGCGACCGGGATCGCTACACCAAGAATAGTCACGAACTGCGTCTTGTCTCACCCGCAGACGAACGGCTGCGCCTCGTCACGGGCTTGTTCTGGCAGAAGCAAAAGCACGACATCATGCAGGATTACCAGGTCGATGGCCTGGCCGACGCGCTGTCCGTCACGGGCTGGAAAGACACGATCTGGCTGACCCGGCAAATGCGCTACGACCGCGACAAGGCCGTGTTCGGCGAACTGTCCTGGGACTTCATTCCCGGCGTGCTCACAGGCACGTTTGGCGAGCGCTATTACCGCACCAGCAATCAACTGTATGGTTACTTTGGCTACGCCGCAGGTTTTTCATCGAGCCAGGGCGAGGCTGCCTGCGTGTCACCCGAACCGTTCATGGGTGCGCCATGTTCCGACTTCAACAAGAGAGTGAAGGAAAGCGGAAACCTCACCAAGTACAACCTGACCTGGAACATCAACGACACCAAAATGATCTATGCCACCCGATCCGAGGGTTTTCGCCCTGGCGGTGTCAACCGGCGCGGCACCTTGCTGCCGTACCAAGCCGATTTCCTGATCAACGAAGAGCTGGGATGGAAGACTTCGTGGTTGGACAATCGGGTGTCGTTCAACGGCGCGGTGTTCCGTGAGACATGGAACGACTTCCAGTTCCCGATCCTCGGTGCGAACGGTCTGACTGAAATCAAGAACGCGAACTCGGCCCGCATCGACGGTCTCGAGTCGCAACTGAACTGGCAGGCCACGTACAACCTGCAGTTGACGGCGGGGATCGCGGTGTATCGCGCCAAACTGAGCGCGAACTATTGCGGGTTCACCGACGCGAACGGTCGCCCGATCACGGATTGCCCGGCCGGTTCGATCAACCCGCAGGACGGCAGTGTCGTGGCCGGGCCGCTCGCGCCGAAAGGTACCCAGCTGCCGATCACGCCCAAGTTCAAAGGCAACCTCATTGCGCGCTACACCTTCAGCCTTGGCGGCAACGACGCCTTCGTCCAGGCGGCGCTTGTCCATGTCGGCAGTCGCACGACCGACTTGCGGTTGAGCGAGCGTGCACTGCTCGGCAACCTTCCTGCCTACAACTCGCTTGATCTGTCTGCCGGCGTGCAAAGGAGCGGTTGGTCGGCCGACGTTTTCGTCACCAATGCGTTCGATAAACGCGCGGCGCAGTACAAATACACCGAGTGCGGCGTCGATGTTTGCGCAGCACCTGGTGTCGTTGCGCAGTACCCGAACGGACAGGTCTACACCGGTTTCAGCCAGCCGCGCACGTTTGGCATCCGCTTCAAGCAGGACTTCTAGGCGACTCGACTGGTTGCCACGCAGGACGGAGAGCCCCGGTGCGAGCCGGGGCTTTTCATTGTGCCCTTGACCCTGCGAGTGGGTGGTGGCGAGTCAAAAAAAACGGCCGCACAAGGCGGCCGTTTTTCCTGCAAGTCGACTGGGGATCAATGACCCTTCGTCGCGTCCTTGGCAGCGTCCTTGGCGTTGCTGGCAGCGTCCTTGGCGGCGTCGGCGGCCTTGCCGGCGGCCTCAGCGGCGTTGGCCGCGGCGTCCTTGGCTTGATCGACGGCGGTGGAAGCCGCAGCCGGAGCAGCGGAAGCTGCGGTGGCTGCCTGCGCAGCCTGGTCGGCGGCCTGGCCGGCTGCGTTGGCAGCGGTGTGGGCCTGGTCTGCAGCCTGCTCAGTCGCCGTGGTCGGAGCTGCCGCGGCAGCCTGCTGCGCCGTATCGGCAGCTTGCTGGGCGGTATCAGCCGACTTCTGGGCGTCCTGCGCGGAATCCTGCGCGCCGTTGCTGCATGCCGCCAACAGCGCGACGAGCGCGGCGGCGAGTAGGGTACGCGTAAACTTCATGGTGGATCTCCTTTGCCGTGGAATGCCGTTTGGCCGTGTATTAATAGCGCTTTCGCGGAAATTGCGCCACATCTTTGTAGTGACGCTTCAGTACATATTAAAAACCGATTTAGCCGGCCGTCATGTGAATACACTGCGCTGGTCGTCAGGCCATGGGTGGCGTCAGCCAATGCATTCCACCGCGATCGCGGTCGCCTCGCCGCCGCCGATGCACAGGGAGGCAACGCCGCGCTTGAGCCCGCGCGTCTTCAGCGCGTTCAACAGGGTCACCACCAGGCGGGCGCCGCTGGCACCGATCGGATGGCCCAGCGCGCAGGCGCCACCGTTGACGTTGAGCTTGTCGTGCGGGATGCCGAGTTCCTTCATCGGGGTCATCGCGACCACCGCGAAGGCTTCGTTGATTTCGAACAGGTCGACCTCGCCGACGGTCCAGCCGGCCTTGTCCAGCACTTTCTGGATCGCGGCGACCGGCGCGGTGGTGAACCACTCCGGTTCCTGCGAGTGGGTGGCGTGCGCCACGATGCGCGCCAGCGGCTTCAGGCCGCGCTTGGCCGCATCGTCGGCGGACAGCAGCACCACGGCGGCGGCGCCGTCGGAGATGCTGGACGAGCTGGCCGCGGTGATCGTGCCGTTCTCCTTGCGGAAGGCCGGCTTCAGGCTGGGGATCTTGGCGATGTCGGAGCGGCCGGGCTGCTCGTCGGTGTCGACCACCACGTCGCCCTTGCGGCCGCTCACCGTGACCGGGACGATCTCGCCGGCGAACGCGCCGTTCTGCTGCGCGGCCTGCGCGCGCTTGACCGACTCGATCGCGAACGCGTCCTGCTGCTCGCGGGTGAAGTGGTACTTGTCGGCGCACAGTTCGCCGAACACGCCCATCGCCTTGCCGTCGTACGGGTTGGTCAGGCCGTCCCATGCCATGTGGTCGACCAGCTGGCCGTCGCCGTAGCGGATGCCGGTGCGTGCCTGCACCATGTGCGGCGCGTTGGTCATCGATTCCATGCCGCCGGCGACCACCACGGCCGCCGAACCGGCCTTGATCAGGTCGTGGCCCAGCATGATCGCCTTCATGCCCGAGCCGCATACCTTGTTGATGGTGGTGCAGCCGGTACCCGCCGGCAGCCCGGCGCCCAGCGACGCCTGCCGCGCCGGCGCCTGGCCGAGGTTGGCCGGCAGCACGCAGCCCATGATCACTTCGCCGACATCGGCCGGGGCCACGCCGGATTGTTCCAGTGCGGCGCGGATCGCGGTGGCACCGAGCTTCGGGGTGGGAACGCCGGTGAACTGGCCGAGGAAGGAGCCGATGGCGGTGCGCTTGGCACCGACGATGACGACGCTGACATCCGACATGGATAACTCCGCTTGCAAGACTTGAGGGGCGCGAACGCCTGACAGATAACCACACGATTATCGCAGCCCGCCGCGAAGCTCGGCAAACCGGAGCAATATCCTTGCGGCGTAATAACTTGCGTGCTGTTTCATTGCGATTTCGTTGTGCCAAGATGATGAAGAGGGGTTTCGGCCGCGGCCGGCGCGGCAAGGTGGAGGGGGCGGGGAGCATGATGAAAACATTCGATCCGGGTTGGCGACGCCGCGAGTTGGCGTGGCTGATGGTCGTGGCGCTGGGCCTGAGTGCCTGCGGCGGAGGCGGCGGCAGCAAGCCCACGCCGTCTCCGGCTGCGCCCGCGGCCCCACCGCCGTCCACGGCCCCCCAGCCACCGCTGGACGCCCAGCTCGTGCTTACCAACAGCTACGCTGCGCACGCCCAGGGCTATACCGGTGCCGGCGTCACCATCGGTGTGGTTGATAGCGGCATCATGCGCAGCAATCCCACCGTGGCAGGGCGGGTGTTGCAGGAACTGATCTACCTCGACCCGACCACCAACAACACCTCGACCGACGACGTGGTCGGCCACGGCACGTGGGTCTCCGGGATCGCCGCCGGACAGGCGTTCGCCAGGTTTCCCGGCGGCATCGCCCCCGGTGCGAGCCTGGTCTCCGCCCGCATCATCAGCGACGTGACGCCGAAGGATGACGGCTCGGGCCAAGGTAATGCAGTGACCGCCGCCGACGCGGCCTTCTTCGCGCAGACGCTCAATCCCGCGCTGATCAGTGCCGGCGTGCAGGTGATGAACAATTCCTGGGGCGGCATCTACTGGAACAACGCCGACCCCACGATCAACCAGGCCTTCGGCCAGGCGTACCAGCCGTTCGTGGCGCAGCACGGCGGACTGGTGGTGTTCGCGGCGGGCAACGAGTCGCGTGCTGATCCCAGCGACATCGCCAGCCTGCCCACGCTGGCGCCGGGACTGGGGCTGGACAAAGGCTGGCTGGTGGCGGTGGCGGTGGACAGCAACCATCCCACTCAACTGGCGAGCTACTCCAATGCCTGCGGCCGGACGATGAACTATTGCCTGGCCGCGCCGGGTGACGTGGTCGTGCTGGACAAGAGCGCTACCGCCAGCACCACCAACCCCAGCTATTACATCGTGCAGGGCACTTCGTTTGCCGCGCCGCAGGTGTCGGGTGCGGCGGCGCTGGTGTGGCAGGCCTATCCGTACTTCGGCAACGACCTTGTGCGGCAGACGCTGCTGGGCACCGCCAACCCGCTCGGCGGTTCGCAACCGAACCCGACTTTCGGCTACGGCGAGCTGGATGTCGGCAAGGCGGTCAACGGGCCCATGCAGTTCAACTGGGGTGACGTCACGGCCAGCTTTAGCGGCAGTTCCAGCTGGAACAATCCGATTTCCGGTGCCGGTGGCCTGATCAAGCAAGGTGGCGGCACGCTGAACCTCACAAAGGCGGCCTACTACACCGGGCTCACCCAGGTGCAAGGCGGCACGCTCAATGCCGTTGGGCTGAATGGTTCGGCTGTCGTCTCGGCGGGAGCCACGCTCGGCGGCTTGCGCATCATGGCAGGCAACATCGACAACAGCGGCGCACTGGTCCTGGGGGGCAATTCCTTCTCTCTTTCAGGTAACTACACCCAGCACAGCGGCGGCCGCCTGGCGCTGCCGCTGGGCTCGTCGCTCATCGTCAGCGGAACCGCCACACTGGCCGGCGGCGATCTTTACGTGTACGGCGCAAACCCGGGATATACGGTCAATTCGCACACCGATGTGCTGGACGCCATCGGCGGCCTCGCCGGCACCTTCTCCGCGCTGACCACGCCGGCAAGCGTGGCGCTGAAGGCCACCCTGAACTACAACGCCACCAGCGCCTGGCTCGACGTGCAGCAGGTGAACCTGAGCCAGATCCAGGGCCTGCCATACACCGTCGCGAGTTTCGGCGCCGCGGAGCGCACGCAGCAGGCATTCGAACTGATCAACAGCCAGTTGCAGGGTGCCGCCAGCGGCGCATCAGCCAGCGCGGGCTTTGTCGCCGGTGCCGCGAGCCTGCAACGTGCCGTTTCCACCGAGGTCATGCAGAAGTCGCTGGACAGCCTCTCCGGCCAGTTGCACGCGGCCAGCGCGGCGATGACGTTCGAGGCGATCGACGCCGGCACGCGCGCGTTGTCCGATCGCTTCGACAGCTTGCTGGATGCGCCGGCGGCCGGCAGCTGGGCGCAGAGTCTCGGCTATCACGGCGGCATGTCGCGCAGCGGTTACAGCGACGTGGGCTACGATCTCGCTGGCACGTTGATCGGCGCGGATCGTCGCGTCGGCGGCAGCGGTTTCATCGGCTATGCCGTGAGCCAGAGCCAGGGCCTGGGCCGGCTCGCCGAAAGCGCGGACCAGGGCCGCAGCCATGCGCTGGAAGCCATGCTCTACGGCGGCACGATTCGCGGCTCGTGGTACACGATGGGTCGCCTCGGCATGGCCAGCTACCGCGAGAACATGCGTCGGCAGATTCAACTCGGCGATCAGTTCGCCGGCGTGAGCAGCGATGGCCGGGGCCGTTACGGTGTGGCCTACGGCGAGAGCGGTTACCGCTTCGCCTTGGGCCGTGCGCAGATCACCCCGTACGTGAGCCTGCAATACGCGCAGATCAGTCGCGACGGTTTTGACGAGCAGGGCGGCTACGGCTTCGGTCTGAAAGCTGGCGGGCAGAACACCGCGCGCTGGCAGGCGGGAGCGGGCCTGCGCGCCACGCACGAGTGGGTGCTGGCCGGCGGTAGCAGCCTCAGCCTGCAGGGGCGGATGCTGTGGCAGCAGTCGTTCGGGCTGCGCGGCGAAGTGTTCGATGCCAGCTTCAGCGGGATCAACCAGTTTGCTCCGGTCGGCGGCGTCGGCCTGTCGCGGTACGGCGGCGTGCTCGGCACCACGCTGGGCTGGCAGATGTCGCCGCGTGCCAGCCTGCTGCTCGGCTACGACCGCTACGTGGGCCAGCGCCAGCAGGCACAGATGGCCACGGCGAATTTTCGCTGGGCGTTCTGACCGCTTTTGCGGGTGCACGCTTCGTGGGGCGGGCACCGCCCACCCCACGAGGATTTCATGCCTTGCCGTGAAACAGCTCGCGGCCGATCAGCATGCGGCGGATCTCGTTGGTGCCGGCGCCGATCTCGTAGAGCTTCGCGTCGCGCAGCAGGCGGCCGGCGGGAAATTCGTTGATGTAGCCGTTGCCGCCCAGCGACTGGATCGCCTCCAGCGCCACCTTCACCGCGTTGACCGAGGCGTTGAGCAGGCAGGCGGCCGGGTCGATGCGCGACTTCACGCCGTTGTCGAACTGCTGCGCCACCATGTAGGCGAAGCCGCGCGAACTCTGCAACGCGGTGTACATGTCGGCGACCTTCGCCTGCATCACGCCGAAGGTGCCGATCGGCGCGTTGAACTGCTTGCGCTCGCGCACGTAGGGCAGGGTCAGGTCCAGCGCGGCCTGCATCAGGCCGATCGGGCCGCCGGACAGCACCAGCCGCTCGGTGTCCAGGCCGTTCATCAGCACGCGCACGCCTTCGTTGACCTCGCCGACGATGTTCGCGGCCGGGATCTCGCAATCCTCGAACACCAGCTCGCAGGTGTTCGAGCCGCGCATGCCGAGCTTGTCCAGCTTCTGCGCGGTGTGGAAACCCTTCATGCCCTTCTCGACGATGAACGCGGTCATGCAGCGGCTGCCGGCGGTGCGCGGCGCGGTGCGCATGTAGACCAGCAGCACGTCGGCATCCGGCCCGTTGGTGATCCACATCTTGGTGCCGTTGGCGATCCACACGTCGCCACGCAACTCGGCCTTGCAGCTCATCGAGCCGACCACGTCGGAGCCGGCGCCCGGGTTCGCTCATCGCCAGCGCGCCGACATGCTCGCCGCTGCACAGCTTGGGCAGGTACTTCTGCCGCTGCGCCTCGTTGCCGTTGTGGTAGATGTTGTTGAGGCACAGGTTGGAATGCGCGCCGTAGGACAGGCCGACCGAGCCGGAGGCGCGCGAGATCTCCTCCATCGCCACCATGTGCGCCAGGAAGCCCATGCCGGAGCCGCCGTATTCGGTCGGAATGGTCACGCCGAGCAGGCCCATCTCGCCGAACTTGCGCCACAGGTCGGCGGGGAACAGGTTGTCGCGGTCGATGCGGTCGGCGCGCGGGGCGATTTCCTTTTCCGCAAACGCATGCACGGACTCGCGCAGCAGGTCGATGTCTTCTCCGAGCGGAAACGGGCGCATCGCGAACTCCTTGGTGTGCAGGACGCCAATTTTAGCCTACGCCGCGCCAGCCTGCCGGCAAACGCCAGGCAAAAGAAAAGCCGCCAATGAACCGGCGGCTTTTCGTGGACGGGCGCGTCGCTTACTGACCGCGCATGCGGCCCTGGAAGCGGGTGCCGCCATTGCCCATGTGCGACAGCTTCAGCTTGCCGATCGCGCTGATGCGCTCTTCGGCCAGGCGGTCGGCGGCCTGGTAGGTCGGGATGTTCTCGCTCTTGGCGATCTCGAAGATGCGGCCCAGGTTGTAATAGATCGTGCGCATCATGCGCATGGCGCGCTCGCGGTTGTAGCCGTCGATTTCCAGCGACACGTTCATCACGCCGCCGGCGTTGACCGCGTAGTCCGGCGCATACAGCACGCCGCGACGCTGCAACTCGTCGCCGATCTCGTTGTTGGCCAGCTGGTTGTTGGCCGGACCGCAGATGATCTTCGCCTTGATCCGGTCGATGGTCTGCTCGTTCAGAGTGCCGCCCAGCGCGCACGGCGAATACACGTCGGCCTGGACGTCGTAGATCTCGTCGATGCCGACCGCCTCGCAGCCCAGCTCGTCGACGCAGCGCTGCACCGCTTCCTTGTTGATGTCGGTGACGAACACCTTGGCGCCCTGCTCACGCAGCAGCTTGATGTACTCGCCGCCGACATGGCCGCAACCCTGCACGGCGTAGCTGTACTTGCCCACGTCCTCGTTGCCGAACCGGGCCTGCAGCGACGCCATCAGGCCCTGCAGCGAACCGTAGGCGGTGAACGGCGACGGGTCGCCCGAACCGCCGTGCACCTGGTGCACGCCGGTGACGTATTCGGTCTCGCGGAACACGTATTCCATGTCGTTGACGTCGATGCCGACGTCCTCGGCGGTGATGTAGCGGCCGTTCAACGAGTTGACGAAGCGGCCGAACGCGCGGAACAGCGCCTCGGACTTGTCCTTGCTCGGATCGCCGATGATCACCGCCTTGCCGCCACCCAGGTTCAGGCCGGCCACGGCGTTCTTGTAGGTCATGCCGCGAGATAGCCGCAGCACGTCGTTCACCGCTTCCTGCTCGGTCTTGTACGGCCACATGCGCAAACCGCCGAGCGCGGGGCCCAGCACCGTGTTGTGGATCGCGATGATGGCCTTCAGGCCGGCGTCCTTGTTGTGGCAGAAGACGACTTCTTCGTGACCCGTGTTGGCGATGGTTTCAAAGATCATTGGAACGGTGACTCCATGATTTACGGTGCCGATCGGCATCTACAGTTGGGCGGCGGGGAGCGGATGAGACCCCGCCAGGGGGGCGTGAAAACCGCTGAAACTCATCGCCCCGGCCGGAGCCGGGGCGATGAATCAAAGCGACAAGTTTAGTACGTCGCTCCCGCGGGTGGTGACGCGACGCAACAAGCCATGCCCGTATGGGAGGCGCCCCGCGGGGCGGTGCCGGGTGTTCAGCGACCCCAATAACCCGGCTGGAAGCGCCAGTCGCGACCATGGCGCACCCAGTGTGCCGGCCGGTAGTGACGGCCCGGTTGCATCCTGACCCAGCCGCCGCCGACCCACACGTGGCGGTGGGCGTGGCCATTCCAGCGCCAGTAGCCCGGCGCCCACACGTAACCGCGGCGCGGCGGCGGCACCCGCTCGAAACGCGGCGGCGGCGGAGCCACGCCGATGCCGACCACCACCTGGGTGCGGGCGGTGGCGGGTGGCGCATACGTCGCACCGGCGAAGGTCAGGCCGAGTCCGGCCAGCAGGGCCAGCTTGAGAGGTATACGGGTCATCGCGTTCTCCGTCAGCGCCGCGAACGCGGCAGGCAGGAGGAAAAACGATGGTGGGTGCGGACAGTTGACGCCGCGCCGCCGCCCCGTTCAGCCAGCGATTACTTCGGCACCCGATGCCTACATGCGGCAGTTCGGCGCATGGCCGCTGGCGCGCGCCTGCTGGTACACCGGCAGCAGTTGCTGCGCCTGCCTGTCCAGCGCCTGCGCACGATTGCCGGAAGACGGGTGGGTAGACAGGAACGCCGGTGGCTTGTTGCCGCCTTGCGCACCCATCTTGTCCCACAGCGTTACCGCCGCGCGCGGATCGAAACCGGCCTGGGCCATGTAGCGCTGGCCCAGCGTGTCGGCTTCGCTCTCCTGGGTGCGCGAGAACGGCAGCAGGATCCCCACCTGCGCGCCCACGCCGAGCAGCGCCGCGGCGTTGCCCGCGTCACTGCCGCGGGTACCGGCGTAGATGCTGCCGGCGGCCACCGCGGCCTGCGCCGCCATGTTGTCGGACACGCGCTCCGCGCCGTGGCGCGACACCACGTGCGACAGTTCGTGGCCGAGCACCACGGCCAACTGGTCCTGGTCGGCGGCGATCTTGAACATGCCGCGGTTCACCCCGATCCGGCCGCCGGGCAGGGCGAACGCGTTGGCGGTATCGTCGCCGATGATCTGCACCTCCCACTGCTGGGTGTTCCACGGCGGCGGCAGCACCGCGATCAGCGCGTTGGACACGCAGGTGGCGTAGGCGCGTTCGCGCGGCGCGTCGACGAACTTGCCCTGCTTGCGCATGTCGTTGAACGCGGTCAGGCCCATCTGGCTCATCTCGCTGTCCGACACCATCATCAACTGCGAGCGGCCGGTCGGCGAGGTGACGCAGGCGGCCAGCAGCGCGGTGGCGAGCGGAACGGTCAGGTTGCGGATTTTCATGCGGAATCCTTCGTGGCTTGCAGCAGCAAAGCATACCCGCAGGGTCTGCCGAGGCAGTGTGAGCTCTGCTTGATATAGAACGAACGGTCGTGCTATTTATCGCTCCATGACGATCGCAACCCACCCCGGCAAGCGCGCAGCCACCCGCGAGACCATCCTCGACCACGCCTATGCGCTGGCCCGCCGTGACGGGCTGGAAGGCCTGTCGATCGGCGGCCTGGCGGTGGACGTGGGCATGTCCAAGAGCGGCGTGTTTGCCCACTTCGGCTCGCGCGAAGACCTGCAACTGGCCGTGCTCGACACCGGTCGGCAGCGCTTCGTGACCCAGGTGCTGCTGCCGGCGCTGAAGCAGCCGCGCGGCCTGCCGCGCCTGCGCGCGATCGTGGCGAACTGGTTCGAGTGGGGCCGCGAGCACCAGAGCGGCTGTGTGCTGCTGTCCGCCGCCAGCGAATACGACGGCCGCGACGGCGCGCTGCACGACGGCGTGGTGCAGCAACAGGCCGGCTGGCGCGGCGAACTGCAGAAGACGATTGCGCAGGCGGTCGAACTGGGCCATCTGCGCGCCGATACCGACGTGGCCCAGCTCGCCTTCGAGATCTACGCGCTGATGCTCGGCCTGCACCACGACGCCGGGCTGTTCGGGTTCGACGAGGCCGGGCAACGCACCCGCGCCGCCTTCGGGCGCCTGTGGCACAGCTGGCGGCCCTGAGAAAAAAACCATGTCCACCGTCATCGACCGACTCAAGCTCACCACCGTGCGCACCGGTTTCGTGCTGGGCGGCCGGCTGGCGCCCGTGCGTACCGTGAACCGCGCCGCGCGCCTGTTCGCCACCCCGTTCGCCAGCAGCCGCAGCCGCGCACAGGCGGCGCAGGGCGACGAGAACATGCAGCGCGGCGAGTTGCAGGTCGACGGCGAAACCATCGCCACCTACACCTGGGGCGACCCGTCGACCCAGCCCTACGCGCTGCTGGCGCACGGCTGGTCCAGCTTCGGCCTGCGTTTCCTGCCCTGGGTGGCGCGGCTGCGCGCGCTGGGTTTTGCGGTGGTCACCTTCGACCAGCCCGGCCACGGCCACAGCAGCGGCAAGCTGTGCACGCTGCCGGAATTCGTCGCGACGATCCGCGCAGTCGGCGGGCGCCACGGCAACGCTGCGCTGGCGATCGGCCACTCGCTCGGCGGCGCCGCGGTCACCCTGGCGCAGGGCGAGGACTGGCGTGCCGACCGGCTGGTGCTGGTGGCCCCGGCCGCCGACATGAAGGCGGCGACGCGGCGCTTCTTCCATTTCGTGCACCTGGCCGGCTACCTGCGCCAGCCGTTCTACGCATGGCTGACGGCGCACCGGCGCACCGGCGTGCACATCAACGAGCTGCGGGTGGAACGCAAGCTGCCCATGCTGGGCCAGCCCGCGCTGATCGTGCACGACCTCGACGACGAGGACGTGCCTTGGGCCGAAGGCGAGCGCTACGCCCGGTACTGGCCCGGCGCGCGGCTGTACACCACGCAGGGGCTGGGCCACCGCCGCGTGCTCGACGCGCCCGAGGTGATCGAGGCGGCGCTGACCTTCGTGCGCGGCGGGAAAGTGGGCGAGCGCGTGGTCGGTTCGCCCAACTTGCCGTACGGCGTGGCTTAGACGCACGCCCGGGTTGCCGCAGCTCGGCGCGATGGCGGGGCGGCAGCACCCATCCGAACGGGCGGGCGCCGCAGCGTGTCAGCCGTGGTTGAGCGGGGACAGCAAGGTCGGACCTGCGCCATCGGTCCGCACGGTATCGTCGGCGAGGGCGTCGGCCGTATTCATGTCGGGCTTGTCGACCCACGGCGCCGGCGTGTATGGCCCAGGGACGTAGGTCACCCAGGTGCGGTCGGGCGTGGTGGCACCCGATCACATTCAGGGCGTAGTTGACCGGAACATGCGCGGTCCAGCCGTCCTGCGTTGCCAGCGGGCCTGTCGTGGGGATCGTGTAACGTCCACTGGCGCGCCGCCTTGAGGGCCGACTCGGCCAGGATCGCGCGGTATTGCTTGATCACGCGGTCCGGGCCGGTGTTGCCGAGGTTGACCTGCTCGGCGACGGCCTCGACCACGTGACCGCTGCGATCCACGCGCAGCGCCAGGTACACCGTTCCCTGCACGCGGCCGCGGATTGCTGCCTCGGGATATCGCGGCGGGATTCGCTTGTTGACCCCGGCATTGTGCAGCGTATCGGTGGAGTCCGTGCTGTCGTCGCCGAACGTGGCGCCCTTGATGCGCGCATTGTAGTTGCCGTCGGGCATTTTCTTGACCACGACCCGGACATGCATGCTGCTCTTGGCGACCACCGGTTCGTCATGGCGCAGCACGGGCTGGAATCGCCACTGCAACGCAGCCTTGCGCACCATGTCCGCGATGGGCTGCCCGTACTTGGCCTCGTCGTCGATGACCGCAGTCTGCACCGTGCCGTCCTTGGCGAGCACGATGGTGCCGCTGACGACGGCAGAGGACTCGATGTTCTCGATGGAGCTGGCCTGGGCGACCATCGTCGCCATGGCGAGGAGTGCGCCGAACATTGCCTTCTTCATGCGTGCTTTCCTTCAGGTTGCGTGGAACTCGATCAGTCCGCGCGGCAGGCGGGAGCAGCCCGGACTCGATGGTTCCGGCGTCCGCGCCGCTTACGGCAGCCATGCGTCCGTCTGTGCCGCGCCCGACAACGCCATGCCGGGCATGGCGGCCCTCTCTCCCTTTCGTGCTGTCCCCTTGGCGCGGCTGCCGCGGCACCCCGCCATCACCTCGCCGGGCGCGAGTATGCGAGCAAATCGCGGCTTGCGTAAGCCGGTCCCGGCGCGTCCGGATCTCCGTCGGGATCATCGCCGCCATACGGTCCGGTACATGCGCCGCAGCAAGCCCTTGGCACCGATCCCCATTAGAATCGCCCGGTTCAAGCACACGATGTCCGGAGTTGCCATGAGTTCCCCCGCCAAGCACGTCCCCGCCAGCGCCCCGCAGACTGAAACCACCCCGCTGCGTTTCGTCACCGCCGCCAGCCTGTTCGATGGCCACGACGCGGCGATCAACATCATGCGGCGGATCATCCAGTCGCAGGGCGCGGAGGTGATCCACCTCGGCCACAACCGCTCGGTCGAGGACGTGGTGCGCGCCGCATTGCAGGAGGACGCCGACGCGATCGCGCTGTCCGTCCTACCAGGGCGGCCACGTCGAGTACTTCAAGTACATGGTCGACATGCTGCGCGAGCGCGGCGCCGGCCACATCCGCGTGTTCGGCGGCGGCGGCGGCACCATCACGCCGGAAGAAATCCGCGAGCTGCAGGCCTACGGCGTCGAGCGCATCTACCACCCGAACGACGGCATGAAGCTCGGCCTGATCGAGATGATCGAGGACGTGATGCAGCGCGCCGGCAGCGCCGCCGCGAAGCGCGCCGAGTCCGAAACCGGCGCGCTGCCCAAGGTCGACATCGACGACGAGATCTCGATCGGCCACATGCTCTCGGCGATCGAGGAAGGCAAGCTCACCGACGCCGAGCTGGAACACCAGCGCAAGCAGTGGAAGCTGGCCGGCAAGCACACGCCCGTGCTCGGCCTCACCGGCACCGGCGGCGCCGGCAAGTCGTCGGTGGTGGACGAACTGCTGCTGCGCTTCCTGCACGCGTTCCCGGACATGCGCATCGCCGTGCTCGCGGTCGATCCCACCCGCCGCCGCTCCGGCGGCGCGCTGCTCGGCGACCGCATCCGCATGAACTCGCTGCGCAGCCATCGCGTCTACATGCGCTCGATGGCCACGCGCCGCCAGCACGCCGCCACCAGCATCGTGCTGCACGACTGCATCGATTTCCTGAAGAGCCAGCCGTACGACCTGGTCATCGTCGAGACCGCCGGCATCGGCCAGAGCGATTCGGAGATCGTCGACCTGGTCGACTTCCCGGTCTACGTGATGACCAGCGACTACGGCGCCGCCAGCCAGCTCGAGAAGATCGACATGATCGACTTCGCCGAGCTGGTGGTGCTCAACAAGTTCGACAAGCGCGGCGCCGAAGACGCGCTGCGCGACGTGCGCAAGCAGTGGAAGCGCAACCGCACCGCGTTCAGCGTGAAAGACGAGGACGTGCCGGTGTATCCCACCATCGCCAGCCAGTTCAACGATCCGGGCGTCACCTGGATGTTCTCGAACCTGTGCCGGCTGATGCGCGACAAGCTCACGCTGCCGGCGACGAGAAATGGTCGCCGCAGCTCGACACCACGCTGAAGGAGCCACGCGCCACCGTGCTGATCCCCGGCAGCCGCGTGCGCTACCTCGCCGAGATCGCCGAGCAGGGCCGCAGCATCAACAGCGGCATCGAGCACCAGGCCGAGTTCGCCAGCAAGGCGCAGCACTACTACGAGGCGCTGAAGGAACTGGGCGACGACAAGCTGCCGCGCGCCGCTCGACCTCTACGCCAGCGCCGATCTGCACGCCGCCTCTCCCTCCGGGAGAGGGACCGAGGGTGAGGGTTCGGCCGGAGCGGGTAACTCCACTCTGGGCCCGAACCCTCACCCCCAACCCCTCTCCCAAGGGAGAGGAGAAGGGCGACCGCTCCATCTCCTGCTGCGCCAACGCTACAACGCCGCCCTGAAGGAACTCAGCCACGAAGCCATCCACCAGCTGCGCGAGTGGCCGGCGCTGTACAAGTCGGTCACCGCCGACGTCAACGAATACAAGGTGCGCGACAAGGTCATCCGCGTCGAGAACTACCGCGACTCGCTCAGCCACCAGAAGGTGCCGAAGGTGGCGCCGCCGAAGTCGAAGGACTGGGGCGAGCTGGTCAGCTTCCTCGGCCGCGAGAACCTGCCGGGCCATTACCCGTACACCGGCGGCGTGTACCCGTACCGCCGCAGCGGCGAGGACCCCACCCGCATGTTCGCCGGCGAAGGCACGCCCGAGCGCACCAACCGCCGCTTCCATTACCTGAGCCAGGGCGGCGCCGCCACGCGCCTGTCCACCGCGTTCGACTCGGTCACGCTGTACGGCGAAGACCCCGCGCCGCGCCCGGACATCTACGGCAAGATCGGCAACTCCGGCGTCAACATCGCCACGCTCGACGACATGAAGAAGCTGTACTCCGGCTTCGACCTCAGCGCGCCCAGCACCTCGGTCTCCATGACCATCAACGGCCCCGCGCCGATGATCCTGGCGATGTTCATGAACACCGCGATCGACCAGAACGTCGAGAAGTACCTGCAAGGCAGACGACGCCCGCTGGGCCGCCGCGAAAGCAGAAGATCGACGAGCATCTACAAGAACGTGCCAGCGCCCGCAGTACCACGGCGACCTGCCCAAGGGCAACGACGGCCTGGGCCTGGGCCTGCTCGGCGTCACCGGCGACGAGCTGGTCGACGCGGAAACCTACGCGCGCATCAAGACCGAAACCCTGCAGCCGGTGCGCGGCACCGTGCAGGCCGACATCCTCAAGGAAGACCAGGCGCAGAACACCTGCATCTTCAGCACCGAATTCGCGCTGCGCATGATGGGCGACATCCAGCAGTACTTCGTCGACCACAAGGTGCGCAACTTCTACTCGGTGTCGATCTCCGGTTACCACATCGCCGAAGCCGGCGCCAACCCGATCAGCCAGCTCGCCTTCACCCTCAGCCAACGGCTTCACCATCGTCGAGTACTACCTCGCGCCGCGGCATGAAGGTGGACGACTTCGCGCCCAACCTGTCAGCTTCTTCTTCTCCAACGGCATGGACCCGGAATACACCGTCATCGGCCGCGTCGCCCGCCGCATCTGGGCGCGCGCCATGCGCGAGCGCTACGGCGCCAGCGCGCGCAGCCAGATGCTGAAGTACCACATCCAGACCTCCGGCCGCTCGCTGCACGCGCAGGAGATCCAGTTCAACGACATCCGCACCACGCTGCAGGCGCTGTACGCGCTGTTCGACAACTGCAACAGCCTGCACACCAACGCCTACGACGAAGCGATCACCACGCCCACCGAAGAAAGCGTGCGCCGCGCCGTGGCGATCCAGATGATCATCAACAAGGAACTCGGCCTCAACTTCAACGAGAACCCGTGGCAGGGCAGCTACGTCGTCGACGAGCTCACCGACCTGGTGGAAGAAGCCGTGCTACAAGGAGTTCGAGGCGATCAGCGAGCGCGGCGGCGTGCTCGGCGCGATGGACACCATGTACCAGCGCGGCAAGATCCAGGAAGAGTCGATGTACTACGAGCACAAGAAGCACGACGGCTCGCTGCCGCTGATCGGCGTCAACACCTTCCTGCCGAAGGATCATGGCGGCGAGATCGCCACCGAGATCGAGCTGATCCGCTCGACCGAAGAAGAGAAGGGGCAGCAGATCGCCAACGTGAAGCGCTACGGCGAGGCGCGCAATGCGCTGGCGTCAGACAGCCTCAAGGTGCTGCAGGTGACGGCGCGCGATCGGCGCAATGTGTTCGAGCAGCTGATCGAGGCGGTGAAGTACAACTCGCTGGGGCAGATCAGTCATGCGTTGTATGACGTGGGTGGCGAGTATCGCCGGAATATGTAAGCCGTGCCGCTTGAACCCTCTCCCCGCCGGGGAGAGGGCAGGGTGAGGGCGTGTGCGCGAGGCGCAATGCTAGACGCTGGGTGGGTTGTTCCGACTTTGGCCGTACTATCAACGTAAAGCCGAGGTAACCCCATGAGCGAAATCGTATTCCTTGTTGAAGATGCGGCCGAAGGTGGTCTGGTGGCGCGTGCTCTCGGGCATTCCATCCACACCGATGCCGACAGCTACGATGAGTTGCGCCAGCAGGTGCGCGATGCGGTGCAGTGCCATTTCGATGCTGGCGAACGCCCGACCATGATCCGGCTGCACTACGTCAGGGAAGAAGTCCTCGCCGCATGAAACTTCCCCGCGACATGGACGCTGCGGAACTGATCAAGGCTCTCGCACGTCTCGGCTACCGGTCTGTGCGGCAGACCGGTAGCCATATACGTCTTCAGTGCGACGATCCGGTGCATGCCATCACCATTCCCAATCATCGCCCGCTGCGCGTCGGTACGTTGGCAGCCATCATCACGGATGTGGCCGTGCAGCATAAGATGGAGCGTGACACGCTCGTGAAGCTTTTGCTCTCGTGAAAAGTCTGCCCAACATCGATGTGCTCGATGTCGATGGGCACCGTGATCAAGTTGACCGCGGCCGAGCCGAAAGGCAGTCATCAGCTGATGCTGCGCTTTTCCGATGGAGCTTCGGGTGTGTATGACTTCGCCGCGTTCGTTGAAGCGGACACGGAGATGACGGCACCGCTGCGCGATCCGGCGTTCTTTGCACGCCACTACATCGAACTTGGCGCACTGGCTTGGCCGAACGGCCTGGATTTAGTGCAGGGTCGTGTATCAGTGGGTCCAGGATGAGGGGAGGTTGGTGCGGGGGAAGAAGGTGGCTGAGTGGTGGCCGAAGTGCGGGAGTGATTCGCGCTGTTCGATTGCGGGGGGACTGTTGGATGAATGACTCACCGAAATCGCCGACGACAAAGCATGAAGGTGTCCGCGAGCCGCTGGTCGGTAGCGACGTGCTGGATGTCGTGCAGGCGGGCAGGGGCGATCTGTCGGATTGGGTGGAGTTGATGGAGGCTGTGGAGGCGTTGTGTCCGGTGTGGCCGAGGGGGAAACACCAGATGGCGAAGCGGGCCGAGTTCAAGCTTTGAGGAACACCAAGCGGGTTTAACTTTCTCCGTCCCGTTTTTCGGGGGCAGAATGCACTTTCTGGTCAAAAACAGCGAAAGTCCACTCTGACCCCGGTTTCCTGCAATTGCGACTGTAGATCCGGTTATCAAAAAATCAGGGGGCAACATGGTTGCGGAACACAACTGGAAGAAGCTTCTGTCGATCAAGAGATATGGAGAACAGGATAGCTTACGAAAAATGACATTTCATAAGCATCTTGGATCAAAAGATTTCCGATTGCCTCGTGGAAAAAGATTTTGACCGTGTCGTATTCTCAACTCCTATTCGAAGGCTGCAAGACAAGACTCAAGTCTTTCCTTTGGATCAGCACGATTCGGTACGGACGCGTCTTACGCACTCCCTTGAGGTCGGGAATATCGCCCGCACTTTGGCCGCCCAGTTGGTTAGCGAACTGTCTCTAACGGAAATTGCGGGCGACGATGTGAAAAGGAGCCTCGTTCCTGCTCTCGTCGCAGCCATTGCAATTGCTCATGACGTTGGCAACCCTCCGTTCGGGCACCAAGGCGAAGCCGCAATTCGGTTATGGGTGCGCGGCGTCGCTTCCAAACTCAGTTCTGATTTGACGGACGAACATCAAGCCCTACTCAATGACTATCTCTATTTCGACGGAAATCCTCAAGGTTTCCGTCTTTTAACAAAGCTACAAGGCGTGTCTGAGGGAGGCTTGAATCTAACGGCCTCCACGCTCCGAGCCTATTTTAAATATCCATGGTCGGCTTCATCTAAGGAAGTGAATCCAGAAAAGCCAAAGTTCGGTTACTTTCAGACGGAGAAGGGTCTCTTCGACTGGGCGGGTCGTCAGGTGGGTCTGCGTGAGGGGCAGCGTCACCCTTTAGCTTCAATAATGGAAGCTAGCGACGATATCTGTTATTCGATTCTCGATGTGGAGGACGGGGTTAAAAGGAGCTTGTGTCGACCTCTCATCTGATCGTCTATCTCAAGAACAAGGGAGCAAAAACGAAGGCTCGGGCATCGACAAAAGAAATTGCGACGCAGTACTACAATGATGTTCTGTGGCTAGAGAGACAAGGAATTGAAGGTCGGTACGCTGAAGACGTTTTAATGCAATTATTGAGGTCCTATTTTATATCTCTGGCAGTGTCGATGGCGGTGCCTCAACTAAAAAAAGCAATTGCTCTAGATGGGGCGATGGTTGGAAATCCCTGTCTCGATCATCCTGAGTGCGGTGCGTTTCTGAGACTTCTCAAAGATTACACAAAGGCCTTTATATACTCTCATCGTACGGTTGAGAAGGTTGAGCTTCAAGGGCATAGAATTATTCCCTATTTGCTAACTGCTTTTTGGTCTGCGTTAGAGCGAGTCGACCGAGGCTTTTCTACAAAAGTCGATCAATATGTAATAAAGCAAATTTCACTTAATTATTTTCGGGTTTATGAAGAAACACGTAATGCCTACCCAGTTTGGTATGCTCGTCTTCAGCTGGTTTGCGACATGGTTTGCGGTATGACCGATTCATACGCGATTGCTCTGGCGGATGAATTTAGACGTCTAGGTATCGAGGTCGATTGATGGCGGCAATTGTTGAAAATGGGTTGATGGCAGAGGGCGTTTCGCTGCCGTTAGATAGGGTAAGGGCCTTGGTACGTCTTCTCCAAAAAGATGACGCTGTTGGCGCGCTGATTAGGTCATGTAATGAAGCGGGAGAAGCTTTTCTTTTTGGCGGGCTGGTGCGCGACGCTATGTTTGGTTCTTCTGCGGCCTTTGGTGATGTTGATATATTTGTTTCAGGGCCGCTTGATCTTCAGTTTGCAGAGCGTTTATCACGCGTGGCTAGAAGAACAAACTTTGGTGGAATTCGATTAGTTGTTGGAAGGTTTGATGTTGATATTTGGGAACTACCAAAAAGTTATGCCTTCCGAGTCGAGCGTGGTCGCACCATTTCTATCCGTAGTTTGTTGTCCACGGTTTGCTACTCAACTGATGCGGTAGCCGTTTCGCTAGTAAATGCGCGCGTCATCGCTTCAACACAATTCAAGAGAACTGTCAGCGACCGTGTTTTTAGCTTCATATCAAAGCCGCTAGGTCTTGAAATTCTTCAAGCGGTTCGTATGGCTAGGATTGTTGTAAAGAATGATGTTATGCCTGACCGCGAGGTGGCAGGATATTTTCTGCGCGCTTTATCGGAATTCGGTTGCGAGAAAATTCTTTCCGCTGAGGCCAAATGGAAAGGTCGTCGGGTCCTTGATGATTTTTTACTTAGTAGGGTTTCTGAAGTATGTAACGGAATAATTCACGGCGATCTTCGGAGATCCTTGGAGTTTAATGTTCCATTTGATTTATCGTCACACCAGTCACACCAAAACCCGGGTCGGAGTGCACTTTCCTGACACGGCACGGCTGGCCTGGCCGGCATCCAGGCGTTGAGAGATGGCAAAACCCGGGTCCAAAACCCGGGTCAGAGTGCACTTTCCTGACACGGCACGGTTGGCCTGCCCGACATCCGGGCGTTGAGGGATGGCGCAGCCTTGGGAACTTCGCTCAAGGAAGCTCGCATGCCACGCCAGCCAAGGCTCGATCTACCGGGTGTCCCTCAGCACGTCGTGCAGCGGGGCAATGACAGGCAGCCGTGTTTCTTCGAGGAGGCCGACTACCTGCGCTATCTGCAGGAGTTGAAGGAACTTGCCCTGCGTCGGCATTGCGCCGTGCATGCCTACGTGCTGATGACCAACCACGCGCATCTGCTGCTGACGCCTTCGGGAGTGGGGCAGGTGGCGGCGCTCATGCAGGCGCTCGGGCGCCGGTACGTGCGTTACATCAACGACCGCCACCATCGCACCGGGACGCTTTGGGAAGGCCGCTACAAGTCTTGTCTCGTGGACCGGGAGAGCTATCTGTTGCATTGCTATCGGTACATCGAGCTCAACCCGGTGCGCGCCCGCATGGTCGATGATCCCGGTGGCTACCGCTGGTCGAGTTACGCCGCCAACGCGCAGGGAACGGAGGACCCGCTGGTTGCGCCGCACCCGACATTTCTCGGACTCGGCCGTGACGTGGCGTCCCGCCAGAGGGCCTATCGCGAGCTGGTCAGGCAGGCCATCTCCGACGACGACCTGACCGCCATACGTCTGCACCTGCAGCGGCAGCACGCGCTGGGCTCGGACCGCTTCCGTGCAGCCATCGAAGCGCAGTTGGGGCGTCGCGTCGGTCCGGGTAAGATCGGCCGGCCTCGCAAGCACACGGAAAGTGCACTCTGACCCGGCTTTTGTTAAGGAACCCCGCTTATGCGCAAATACGGTTGTTTTTTGCTTCCGGGTCTCCCGTTCCTTCTTGCAGCCTCCGCCGTCGCAGCGCATCCGACAGCCCTGACCCCGCTCGTTGACGGCGACTGCTCGGAATATTCGCAATTGCCAGCGCAGCGAATCGACGCCGGCAGCGGCGTCGTGCTGCACATTTACCAGGACGAGCATTATGTCTGGTTGTGCTACAGCTATCCGCCAGGCAGCGATGGCCAGTTTGATATGAAACTCAAGACGGAAAAACTGCCCAACCCGCTCAACCTCCATGTATCGGCCAAGTTGGGCGAGTGGCCGGTTGACCGGGAAGACCTGCAGCCGAAAAACCCGGAAAGCGATCTATGGTGGAACCAGAAAGACTGGATCGGGACAACGTCCATGTCGCGCGGCATGGACGTGAGTGGGCCAAAACCGGTTTCTCGACTGAAATACCCGCCGGGCCGCGAGCTGCAAATTGCCAAGAAGCGATTCGGTCACGGCGAATGGCAGTTTGCGCTGACAATTTATCGAGTCAAGTCCCCGGACGGGAAGCTGTTCGACCTGCAATTTCCCGCGGACGGGTCGTACTACACATTGATGACAAACTAGCGAAGACATTCCCCCGGTCCGTCCGGGCGGATTTCCCGCCCACCCCTTTGCCCCCTGGCCTCCGACCCCTTTGACCAAAAGCAAGGCAACAAAGCAAGGCAACCCGCCTTTTGGCGCTCTAGACGTCCACACGCCTCACGCCTTGGGCCCCATCCGCTCGAAATCCATGATCCAGTTGATTTCCCATGTCTTGCCGTCGTCAGCGGAATAGGCCTGTTCCCAGTGGGCCGACGTGGGCGTGATCTTTGACCAGACGAATCGAACGCGGATCGGTTTTCCGCGCAGCGTGTCGATGGAATAGAACGTGCCGACGCCGTGCTCAAAGTGGCCTTTGACCGGCGGATCGAGTTGGCCGAAAGGGTCGCGGCCGTCGAGCCTGTAATGACCCAGTGATTTCCTGCTCAGGTGTTACTTTTCGAGGACACACTGATGAGCAACTTGATGGACGAAGAGATCAAACGCTGGACGGCACGGCGCAAGTCGCGCTGGTACTGGAGATCATTCAAGGCAAGACGACGGTGGCCGAGGCCAGCCGACAGTTCGACCTGCCGCCCTCGGAGATCGAGAGCTGGGTCGATGATGGCAAGCGCGGCATGGAGAACGCGCTGCGGGCCAACCCGCAAGATGTACGCGAGCAATACGAGAAGCAGCTGAAGGACCTGCAGGAAGCCTACGGCGAGGCGATGCTGGAACTGCGTGCCCGAAAAAAATTGCAGTCCCTGTTGGGCGAGGACGAGACGTGATCATCTCGATCCACCAGGGACTTCGGGAGGAAGGGCTGGACGTGTCGGTCGCCAAGCTGTGCCACTGGTTCGGCGTGCCGCGCCGAACGGTGTACTACCGACCAACGAAGCCGCCACCGAAGGTTCGGGACGAACTTGGCGACGCCGATCAAGCAGATGATCGAGGAAGAGCCGTCGTTCGGCTACCGCACGGTGGCGTGGTCTGCTGGGCTTCAACAAGAACACCGTGCAGCGGATCTTCCAGCTCAAGGGCTGGCAGGTGCGCAAGCGTCCGATCGGACGTCGGCCGCGCATTGAGGCACTGCCGTCGGTGGCCCAGGCACCGAACGAACGATGGTCGACGGACCTGTGCCGCGTCTGGGCCGGCCGCGATGGCTGGCTGCGCTGGCGTTGGTGATCGACTGCTACACCCGCGAGCTGCTCGGTTGGCATCTGTCGCGCAGCGGCAAGTCCAGGACCGCCGAAGCAGCGCTTGGAGCAGGCTCTGATCAGCCGCTTCGGCACGCCTGGGCCGCGTGCCGCGAGCCGTTCCTGCTGCGCTCGGACAATGGCTTGGTGTTCACCAGTCGCAGCTACACCGCCCTGGTGCGCAGCTACGGTCTGAAGCAGGAGTTCATCACGCCGCACTGCCCCCAGCAGAACGGCATGGTCGAGCGACTGATCCGCACGCTCAAGGAGCAATGCGTTCACCGTCACCGCTTCGAAACCCAGCAACACGCCAGCCGCGTGATCGGCGACTGGATCGCGTTCTACAACCACCGACGCCCTCACCAGGCGCTGGGCATGAAAACACCCGCCGAGGCTTATGCTTTAGCGGCCTGACCTGAGCAGGAAGTGCTGGGTCATTACAAGCCACCAGATGGCCCATTGTCCGGTCTTGGTGTCGTACGAGCGAAGCCCCACGCCGCGATAAGTGCCGGCGGGCGTATTGAATACGTTGTCGTCGACGTTCGCGTAACCGTCCATCAACTTGCGCATGCTTAACGTGCCGTCGAACTCGATCCAGTCATGGCTGTTGACCAACTTTTCCTTGAGCTTGCGATGATGGCCACGCCAGTCGCCGACGAGAAAGTCGAAGTCATGCAGCCCCGAGAGATTGGCTCTTCCTTGCGTTGCTTTGGGGGTGTCCTGGGAAGCGTGCAGTACAGCGGCTGAGGCCAGGACGAGCGTTGCCAGGGCGGCGATGAACACAACGCGAAAACCTTTCATGTGCGGTCCTCCTGCGATGGTGTTCGCCCATCATCGCACCGCCTTAAGGGGCGTGCCACGATTCCATCGAAGGACATTGCCGGTTGTCAGCTCGGGGAAGGCATGGAGGTTTAGGCTGCGCGCTTTCCTTGCTTCTGGCTTGCCATGAGCGACCAAGGCTGGAAAACAGTGGGCAGATCAGAGTGGATGCCTTAGGAAAGAGTTCCGACCCGCTTTGATTGAAGCGGGTAACGACGATGCACGAGCGGAGCTGGGTCAACCGGGCTATCGTGCCGTCCTGATCACGAAGAAACACCATGACAAAACGCTACGACCCGCCGCTGACCACGAACCCGTATGCTCCCCTCTACCGCGTCGATAAAGCGATCAAGGCGGCCCAGCAGCGGCTGGATGCCGCCATCGACGCGAAGCGGCATCACACCAGCCAGAATCTGGCGCACGAAGTGATCAAGGAGGCTCGCGAAGGACTCAAGAAGTCCGAACTGGTGCGTGTTTTCAAGATCAAGGAACTCGCGCTGAAGGCGGCGGAGACCGAGGCGGCTGGAGAATAGAAGGAGCGGGCTTTGATCCGCTTTGATTGCTGATCCGACGTTCCCGGGAGCGAAATCGTGCAAGCTGTCGATCATCCATTCGATCTGGTGCTGTCCTATCCGCAGTGGCAAGGCTCGGGGCGCCCGGAACACCTGCGCCGGGGCGCGAAGGCCGCGGCCGATGTCTGCCGCAACTACGGGCCACTCGAGCGTGTCCCGGAGGCTGGCGAGGGCGAGGCCAGCGGCGGTATCCGGCGCTGGACAGCGATCGCCGAGCAATTCCGCTCGGCCCAGGCGATTCTTGATGCGAGGCAGCCCAGGCGCATCCTGACCGCCGGCGGGGATTGCGCCTGCGATATCGCCGTCATCGACTACCTGCATCGACGGTATCCGGACCTGACCGTGATCTGGGTGGACGCGCATCTCGACGCGAACACGGTGAACACCACGCCCAGCGGCAATTTCCACGGCATGCCGGTGGCCGCGATCCTGGGCTCCGCTCCGGTCGACCTGCAGGCGTTGCTTTCGACACCGCTGCCACCGACGCAATTCCGTTATGTCTCGGCGCATGTTGGCGATGAGGGCGATTGGGCGTTCCAGCGAGCCCATGACCTGATGTGGCTGGAACCCGGGCAACGCATCGCCGAACAGGCCGTCTCGGGGCCCATCCACATTCATTTCGATCTGGACGCGCTCGATCCTGCTGAATTCCCGCACGTTGCCTATCCCGATGGCAAGCTGCCGTTCGACGTCGGACTTGCTTTGGTGCGCAGCGTTGCCGCCGATCTGGTCGGTCTGACGATCACCGAGTTCGCACCTTCGGACGAACGCGCTGCGCGGAACGGCAGTGGCTTCGTCGAACGGCTATGCAAGGCCGCCGCAACAGGGCAGTGATCGGAATAAAGGGGACGTGGCTCATTAAGCCCTACCCGTGGCGCTGGCCAGCCTTGGTCGCCCGCGTGGGCGGCAGGAAGCTGGCCGGGTCAGTGGACTGCCCTTGAGTAAGTGCCATTCGGTTCCGACCTGCCTTGGTTGGCGGCGACCTCACGCGAGCACCGCCAGGGCAGGCCCGCGCAGCGAATTCACTCGGTTGTCGCGGGCTTGATCAGCGTGCCGGCGTGCTTTTCCTGCAGGCGTCCGTTCTCACGCGCGACCACACCGTTGACCAGCACCAGGTCGAACCCTTCGGCGAGGGCGTGCGGCTCGACATAGGTCGAACGCTCGCGCACCGATGCGGGGTTGAACAGCACCGCATCGGCCCACTGGCCGACCTTGATCGTGCCGCGATCGGGCAGGCCCATGATCCGCGCCGGCAGCCCGCTCGCCTTGTACACCGCATCTTCCAGGCTCAACTGCCCGGTCTTGACCACGAAGTGCTCGATCAGCCGCGCATAGGTGCCGCTGCTGCGCGGATGCGAAAGGCCCGGGCCGCCGTCGGTCGACAGCGCCGTTTTCATGCTTGCGACCAGCGCGTCCTGCAACGTTGCGTCCATGGTGAAGTGCGCCGCCGAGGCGCCCTCGGGGCCAAGCTCGATCAGCACATCGACGAAGGACTGTTTTTTCTCCGCCGCCACTTCGGCCAGCCGCTTGCCCGGATAAGGGGCCGTGCCGAACAGGATCGCCTCCGGGCCGCCGCGGCCGGTGACGCGCTGCTGCAGATACGTTGCCAGCTCGTCGCGTCGCTCGGCCACGACCTTCGCGTAGTCGGTGGGCGGCAGCGCCCACTCCGGAAACACGATACCGATCCAGGTGTAACCGGCAGTGTAGGGATAGGCATCGGCCGTCAAGGCATGACCTTGCTGCGCGAGGTTGTCGATGAAGTCGAGCAGCGACTTCGCACGCTCCGCACCCTTGCCGTAAATGTCCTTCAGGTGCGAGATGTGCACGCGGCCGTCCGGATTGTGCGAGACCAGCTCGCGGATCGAATCCTCGATGCGGTCATCGTTCTCGCTGCGCATGTGGCTGACCAGGATGCCGCCATGGCGATTGATGACCTTGCCCAACGCGACGATTTCCGACGGCTCGGAGTAGATCCCGGGGACGTACTCCAGCCCGGTGGACATGCCATGCAGGCCGAGCGCCAGCGATGCCTCCAGCACCTCGGCCATGCGCTGCGACTGTGCGGCGTCGAGTATGCGCACCTCGTCGGGGATGCCCGCCTCGCGGCGTATGGAGCCATGGCCGGCCAGCGCCAGCACGTTGACCTCGGCACCGTCGGCCTCCAGCGACGCAAGCCAGGGTTTCAATGGCGTGTCGACCGGGTTGCTTCCATCCTGCCCGAGCACGACGCTGGTCACGCCCATCGCGAGAAAATTCTCGAACGACTGCGTCAGCGGGTCACCATGCGAGTGCATGTCGATGAAACCGGGCGCGAGCACCTTGCCACCGGCGTCGATGGTGCGCGCGACGTCCAGCGTGGCGGTGTCGACGTTGCCCACCGCCGCAAACCGGCCGTCGCGGATCAGTACCGTGCCCTTGTACGCGGGCTTGCCGGTGCCGTCGACGATGGTCGCGTTGGTGATCGCGAGGTCATGGCTTGCAGCCTTGACGCTGTCGGCGGAGCCGCTGCAGCCGGACAGCGCCACCGAGAGAAGAAGGCACGCCGCCGGGATGGCGTGGCGTGCGCTCGACAGGATGTTTTTCATGCAAAGGGCTCCAGGGAATGCACGTCGTTCGATGTCGGGGCAGGGAAACAGGTCCGGCGTGCCGCCGGTAGGCAGTAGACGATGTTGTGCACGTCGAGCAGCGCGCAGCGCTCGACCAGGTTAAGGGCTGTCGCAGTGTAGACCGGATCGACCGGGACATCGGCGGTTCGCGCCAACCGCATCCGGCGTCGTCGCCGTGGATCACGATGTCGTATCGCCCGCCGGGGAAATGGCGATTAGAGGGGACGTGGCGAATTAAGCCTCGTCCTTCGCGCTGGCTAGCCTTGGCCGGCCACGCGGGCAGCAGGCGACGGGGCGGTTATCATGGCGACATGTCCAAGCTGCTCATGAACTTGCGCAACGTGCCCGACGATGAGGCCGACGACGTGCGCGCGATGCTCGACGCGCAGCGGATCGCGTTCTACGAAACCCGACCCAGCATGTGGGGCGTCTCGGCTGGGGGAATCTGGATCACGGAAGACGCGGACTTCGCGGACGCCAGGCGCGCGATGGACGAATACCAGCAGCAGCGCGCGGCCAGTGCCCGTGCCGAATACGCCGCTGCCAAGCTCGCAGGCACCGCGGAGACGTTCGTCACGTTGCTTCGTGCAGATCCGCTGCGCGTCGTGATGAGCCTGTTGGGCATCCTCTTCGCGTTGGGCTTGGTGACGCTTCCGTTCCTCCTGTTGCGCGGGTAGGGCCGCAAGCAGGAACAAGGGGCCAGAGCGAGACGGCCCGGGAGACCGGGCCAGGCGAAAGCGGGAGGCAGAGTGCACTTTCTTGAAAGTCGACTCTGCCCCTGTTTTATTCGCTCGGCTGCCCGCCCGTTCGCGTTTGCCTGCATCCCGCTTTACGGATTGGGACTGGGATGCGGGTTGTCGGGCAGCGGTGGAATCGCGCGCAAGTATTCATAGATCGCACGGAGGTCGAGATCGGTTTTCTTCCCGAACGCCGGCCACGGCATGACCTGGAGCAGTGACCCTGGCGGGTCGAGCGGGTTGTGTCCCGTGCGCAACGTTATGATGAATTGATAAAGGGTCAGGCCTGCCGGCTTGCCGGTTGCATCGGGCGTGAGGTTGGCCGACTTGAAGGGGGATGGCGGAAACAAACGGCCACCTGCCATGAATTCAGCCGTGTTGATCCGCTCACGCTGACCAAGATAGGGATTGCCGCCAGGGGCAAAAGCCGGATTGGTATGGCAATCGTTGCAGCCCCCCGTGTTGACATTGTAGCTCCCGAGGCCAACCAGTATAGGATTCTTGCCGTTGAGATTGAGCGGCACCGGGTTCACCGCGAAACCTTGCCTGACCCTGCTGATATCGTTGTCTTGGGCATGCAAATTGTCTTGGGCATGCAAGGCCGCGACCGGGATGGTGACGAACGCGACACCAAGCAGCATGGACTTGGTAAACCTCGCACTACGGGCTAGACATTTCATCGTTCCTCTCCTCGACTGGGTGGAAGCAAACGACGCGTTCTCCGCTTCGGGCTTCCATCTTCTGGACGAGGACAAGAAAGCCTTCGCGTGGTCACGTCGGACAAACCTACGGCTGACCGCCGCGATGGGTCGGGCGGCGGCGAGGTAGATCGAGGGGCGGTTTCAACATTTTGGACCTTGGCGTGTAAGCGCCTGGTGACGGCAATGCGAAGCTGCCGATGAAGAAACGGCGAATATTTGCGTCTTGGCACCGATGTGTCGGAACGCTGCGTTGCCTACCGGCAACTGTCCAAGGAAGTATCGGGCGATGATCGCGTGGCCGAGATGCATGCGCACGTGCAACAGCAAGGCGCGCTCGGCACGCCGCGATTCCAGCGCGAGATCGAGGCGACGATCGGCCGTTGCACCGGCATCCGCGCCGCCCCCATCCGCGGCGGAACAAAGACGCTGCCGGTGCAGGCGCTGGCCCGCTTTGATCGCTTTGATTGTGATTGAAAGCCGGGAATCGGCGGCCTTAGTATGGGTTGGCGACCGCCATGTCGTTGCTTCGGGAGAGGGTCCATGGAGACTCTGCGGCGTTTATCGGCCTGGGTGGCTCGGTGTCGCCCTGCGGTGCGGGTTTCCCTCTGCGTGGCTCTGGCGATCGGCTTCGCCACCCTCATGGCGAGCTGCGGTAGTGACAACACGGCGGCGAATACCACCGACCCGCATTGGGTCGCGCAGGCCAAGCCGCCATCCAGGGTGGCGGTGGTCTTCGTCCACGGGCTTTTCGGCGATACGGACGGCACCTGGACGAATGCCAACGGGAAAAGTTTCTTCACGCTGCTGAAGTCCGCGCCCGGTGCTGGCAACCAGGTCGACATCTTTGCGTTCGGGTTCACGTCCAACAAGCTGAAGGGTGGCTCGCTGGATATCCGCGAGGCGGCGAACATGCTGGAGCAGTCGCTGCAGTACAACGGAGTGTGGAACTATCCGAACGTCGTGTTCGTCGCCCACAGCATGGGCGGGCTGGTCGCGATGCGCGAGATGATCGACAACCCGTCGCACCGGGACAAGGTGCCGCTCATGGTGTTCTATGCCACACCACAGGAGGGTTCGCAGATCACCGCCATCGCCCAGCACGTGGTCGACAATCCGGCGGTCAGGCAGATGCTGATGGCGGACCAGAACGACTTTCTTCAACTGCTGAACGACGAATGGGGGCGGCTGCCGGACCAGGACAAGCCGACCATCATCTGCGCCTACGAGACGGCGCCGCTGGCTGGCGTCATGATCGTCCCATGGTCCAGCGCCACCCGGTTCTGCAAGGACGTGCCCACCGCCATCGAGGGCACGGACCATCTCACCATCGTGAAGCCGGATCGGCTGGCACATCCGTCGGTGGTGGTGTTGGTCAACGCCCTCAACAAGTATGTCTTCGGCAGCTCCAGCCAACCCCTGCTCGCGACGCCGGACTTCCAGCCCGAGGGCGATCACTGGACGTACGAGCTCACCGACCCGAACGGCAAGAACGACGCGCGCCTGATCAACACCGGCGCGCGCAAGCTCAACTACACCATCGAGAAGATCTCGGACCCGCATCTCATGGTGTTGCCCGACGACACGCCCAAGGACATTCCCGCGCAGCACAGCGACGACCTGAAGCTGGTGCTCATGCGCGGACAGCTGCAGAAGGAATACCGCTTCACGCTCAGCGTGCCTCCGCTGGATGATCGACTCATCGTGGTACGCATCAAGGACGAGGAAGCCGTGCAGGCCAAGCAGGACGCCGTGGCACGCCAGGTGACGGCGCAAGTGGCCAAGTACCTGTCGTCATCCGACAACGTTGCCGAGCTGACCCGGCTACCCAGGGAGCAGCAGTTCGCGAAGATCGCCGAAGTCGCCGGCGAATCGGTTTCCCGTACGGCACCGGAACTTCCGTCCGCGGCGAAATGGGTGCTGACGGCGGATGCGCTCGCATCGCTGGGGCTGCTCACTCCTGCGAACGCCGCACTGCAGAACGCGCAACAGGCGTCCCCGCGCATCGTCAGTACGCAAGGCGCCCAAATGGTGGCCAATGTTATTTCCGCAAAGTCGGGCGTGCCGAATGTCTTGCGAAACCCGGCGCTGGAGCTGCCGAAGGGCGAGCCAGGACAAATGGTCAGCGCAGACGTGACGCATGCCCGGGTATCCATTTCGTCCGTGAGCAGGCCCAGGGACTTGGGCGCCGATGATTTGCACGCCTGGTCGGACCTGTCCGCAAAGATGCAGGCCGTACCCTCGCTGAAGGCGTACGGCTTGAACATGAAAGGCGACGTGTCTTGGGCGCAAGGCGACACCACGGCTGCCACGGACGCCTACCAGAAAGCCAGCAACATCCAGCCCACACCGTGGACCGACAAGAAACTTGAGGCGGTCAAAATGAACGAGGTGAGGCAGAGTCACTGAAGCCGCAGCGGGCATGTCGACCGTATCTGCGGCATGGACTATTTCCAGATGATTGTTGTCCCCGGCGCCACTTTCCCGTTAGCTGGTGGGCGAGCCTGGGGAAGATCGCAAGGTGCGCCCGGCCAGGAGCGCGACGATGATGGCCAGGGCAAAGCAGGCCAGTGACAGGTACACGATGTGTGTGACGCCGGTTGCCGGAGAATCGTTCAGCAGCATTCCGCCAACCCACGTGGCGATCATGATGGAGAAATTGAATACGCTGGATTGCACCGAGGTCGCGATATCCCTGGCTTTCTCAACCTGCTTGCTCACGGCGGCCTGGTACATGGTTACGAGCGGACCAAAGCCCAGGCCCCAAAGGAAAAACGCGACGTGCGAGATGACGACGGCCCCTTTGAAAACAAGCAGCATGGCCATGGAAATACCGCCAACGCCGAGTGTGGCTACGATCAAGGGGCGCAGGTAAGCGTCGATGTATTTCGCAGAGAGAACCACCGAAATCACCGAGCCGATTCCGAAGATCAGCAGCGCCAGACCGATGCCTCCCGTGAAGCCAGTCACCTCCACCAGCAATGCGATATAGGTGTAAGCGCCGTAGAAAGCCACGACTGACAGAAGAGTCAGCAGCAAGACGATCAGGATCGACGGCATCCCCAGCACCGCCAGAAGCGAACTGCCCTTGCCGGGCTTCTCGCCTTTCACCGCTGGCAGGTGGAAATACGACAGTACGGCAATGATTGCGGCAATGACGCCAAGGACCAGGAAAACACTGCGCCAGCCAAATGCGAGGCCGATCGCCGTCATTGCCGGCAGGCCGACGCTGATGCCTAGTGTGTTGCCCGACATGATGACCGTGATGGCCTTGCCATGCTTGTTGGCCGGGACCAACCGCGTGCCGTAGGCCGCGATCATCGGCCACATCACGCCGGCGCAAATGCCGCCGGCAATGCGGGCGACGATGATGACCGCATGGGACGACGAGAAGCCGACGACGATATTGGAGGCGGCGAACCCGACCAGAAGCCCGATCAGCAGCGTCTTGCGGTTGAACGCCAGGGTAGCGCTGACCAGGGGGATGGCGGCAATGGCGGAAGCCAGCGCATAAACACCGACCAGAAAGCCAACCTCGCTTTCCTCGACGCCCAGCCCCGCAGTCATCTGCGGCAAAACGCCCGACGGCACCAGCTCGGACAAAATACCCACGAAGGTGACGCTGGCCATCAGGCCGAACACAAACCATGAAAAGGTCTGTTTCTCTTCAGCAGGGGGCGTCGTGAACATGTTGGTCTCCGTGGCCGCGATGTGCTCTGGTTCTGTCCCAGTTGCAGATAGGCCGCATTTCTTTGGCTTCTCTGGCGAAGGTCGAGCTACCCGAGTCACGATGACGTGACCCGCGCTGCAGAATGACGGCGGTGTCGCCAATCGGGCCTCGTCTTTCGTGCTGGCCGGCCCTGGTCGTCGCGTCGGCGGCAGGTAGAACCGGGACCGGGACGTAGCCAAGTCGAATCCCTTGGACTCGGTTTCCGCGCTCGAACCCGGTCGCTCAGAACGGATGCTGCCGGTAGAACTGCTCGAGCTGCCGATAGACGTCCGGCAATTGCTGGCGCAAGGTTGCCGGGCTCTCGAAAAATTGCTCACTGGCCACCGCAAAGAACTCGGCCGGGCTTTCCAGGGCATACGGGTCAATCGGCAAGTCGGCCCCGTTGCGTTGCTCCTCCTGCAGGCGATCCCACGCGCTCGAGAAGACCCGCGACCACGCGCGGCGATCCATGCGCCGGTGCAGTGGCGGAAAGCCGTTGGCGTCGCCGTTGAGCATGTCGAGCTTGTGGGCCATTTCGTGGATGACCACGTTGTGGCCCGGTTTCTTCCCGCTGTCCAGCACGTCCGCCCACGACAGGATCACCGGCCCACGCCCCCACGCCTCGCCGGCCATCACGGTGCTGGCTCTGGTGAACCACGCCCGCGGCATCCATGTGCGGCCGACTTGGAATGAACGCGTCCGGGTACACGATGATGCTGTGCCAGCCGTCGTACCAATCCATGCCCAGTTTCAGGATGGGTACGCAGGCATGCGCCGCGATCAGGACCCGGTCGGCGTCCTCGAGATGCAGGCCCTGGGTCGGCTCCAGCGACTTGCTTTCCAGGAACAGCGTCGCCAGCACGCGCAGCGTGGCCTGGTCGGAAGCGCCCAGCCGCCGCGCGGCGGTACAGCGCCGCAGCGCATCGCGCCAGAGCGGTTCGGCGATCGGGTGCCGGGCGATGGTGCGCCGTACGCGCCAGTTTCTGATCTTGTCGAACATGGCTACATGCTGGAGGAAGGCGAAGGTCAACAGCATCAGGGCCGCGGTGCGCTTTCTCAAGGAAGGCAACACGCGTCGGGAAACCGGACGAACCCGGGACGGAGTGAACCGGGCCGGATTTGACGCACGCTTTTGAGCGCGGACAATCCCTCGGGCGGTGTTCGATGCCGAAGCGTCACGGCACCCCGGTTCATCGACTCCGCCGTAGCAAAGAGAGTGGTAAAACCCGCTGCAACGAGGCTGGACCTGCCAGGAAAGCCCGATGCCCGCACACCGTATTGCCCTGACGATCGGATGTCTGCTGTTCGCCTGCGCACCCACGGCGCCCCGAGCCCAATCGGCCGCCGAATGGCAGGCGTTGCAGGCTGCCGCCGCAACCAGGTCGGACCAGCTGATGGCCGAAGCCAACACCCACAAAGGGCTGCTGGCCCAGTATCAGGTGATGCGCCAGGCCTATGCCAGCGACAATTCCCCGGCGTTTCGCCTGATCTTCGCGCAATACATCAGTTGGTATCAGAGCTTTCTCGGCGACTATCCCGAGGCGATGGACAGCTATTCGATCGGGCAGCCGCCGCTGGAAGACGACAGCCCGTCACCCCTGACCGAGGCCGGCTACGTGGCCCGTCCTGCTCTGGATGTCATTCCGGAACTGGCGCGAGGCTATCGCATCGTGCTTCTCAACGAAGCGCACAATATTCCGCTCACCCGCAGCCTGACCGTGCAACTGCTGAGCAGGCTGCGCCGGGAAGGCTTCGATTATTTCGCCGCCGAAACGCTCTATCAGAACGACACCGCACTGCCATCGCGTGGTTATCCCATCGACGCCAGCGGCTTCTACACCGAGGAGCCGGTTTACGCGGAAATGGTGCGCACTGCGCTGAAACTCGGCTTCAAGGTGATTGCCTATGAGGCGACGTCGGATGCCGTGGGGAGTGACGCACGCGAAACCGAACAGGCGCGCAACATCGTTGAACGCGTGTTCAAGTCCGACCCTCATGCGCGACTGGTGGTCAATGCCGGCTATAGCCATATCGTGAAGTCAGGCGTGTATCTCGGCGGCGCATCGATGGCCGAGCATCTGTACAAGTTCACCCACATCCCCATGCTGTCGATAGAGCAGACCATGCTGTACCCCCATCCTTCGAGCAGCGCCGACCATCCGTATTACACAGCCGTCATGCAGGAGTTGCGGCCGAAGGAGCCCATCGTGTACGTCAATGCAGCTGGCCAGCCATGGTCGTTGCGTCCGGGCTACGACGTGAGCGTGTTCTTTCCGCCGGCGCAGATGCTGCACGGACGTCCCACCTGGCTCAGCCTGGGTGGCCTGCGTCGGCCGTACCTGGTCAGCGGCGATCGCTGCCACAGGCACTTTCCCTGCCTTGTCGAGGCACGCTACGGCGATGAAGGCGCGGATGCGATCCCGGCGGACCGCATGGTGCTCGTCCAGCCACCGTCGATGAATTCCGGAGCCCCGGTTCCCGTGATCGGCGACTACCAGAACATACCTTCGGGCGATCTCTATCTGCGGCCGGGCAAGTATCAGCTGAGCCTGGTCGCTGAGGGCGACAGGGTTGTCGGAAAGAAAAATATCGTCGTTCCGGACGCGCCGGCCGGTCAGCCCTGACCAAGCAGCGAGTCAGCGATATTTCAGGCGCAAATGATGAAGGCGGCGTAGCCGCCTTCGCATGGGACCCGATGGCACAGCTCAGGCGGCGATCGCCGGGGCCATGCCGGTCACCGTGTCGTCGTCGCACACGTCGCGCCACAGGTGGTACATCACCCCGAACGTTGCCGCGAATATCACCAGAAGCAGGGCGATATAAAGCGGGATGATCACCACGAACACCAGCCACGCGCTGATCATCTTGGCGAGCAGGCCAACCAGAAGAACCACGATCGCAAAGGCGATGGCCGCGACAATCCAGGCAAGCAGGGCGCTCAGTGCAAACACGAGCAGCGGCAGCAGGTTCTTCATCGCTCCGATGATGCCGTCGCCGATGCCACCGAATACGCTGCGTTGGCGCAGCGCGACCTGACCCAGGCTGATTGCATAGAAGGCCATCATGAACAGGCCGAGCAGCACGAACAGTGTCACGGCGATCCCGAAGCCGTCGGGCAACCCCATCGGCGGTGGCTGATGGTTGGCCTGCGCCGTCAGCACCTGCGCGTACCAGCTGGCGATACTGCCTCCGGCCGCCGCGACGACGATGCCGAACATCGCGATATCGACCACGGCCTTCGCCAGACCATAGCCGATCAGGCGCCATGCTTCGCCTTGCCGATAGGGCTTGAAGATGTCGAGTGCGCGCGCCGGCAACCCACGCTCGGCGGCATCGACCACCTGCAGATAGCCTGCGTAGAGCGGCACAAGCAGCAGGCCAAGCAGCATGGAAGCCGCCATGATCACTACGAAGGTTGCCGGACTCAGTTGCGTGCCGGCGTCTATCGCGTGGAATTGCATCGGCAGCATGATCAGCGATGGCAACAGGCTTGCTACCACCAGGAAAGCTGCCCCTCCGAGCAACGGCTTCGGATGGCGGAAACCCATGCTGATGCCTTGCGTCAGCCAGCCAAAGCCGGCCAACGGTCCCCTGGATCGTGTCGTCATGTGTCGATTCCCCGATGATCGGCGCCCCCCGCGCCGTGTGGGGCGAGCATAGCGGCTGGCAGGCAATGCATGGAATGGAAAAGGAAGAGCGCGACCGCCCAATCACCATTGCCTACTTCCCGCGCGCCAGCTCCTCTTCCACCGCGCTGAACGCGGAGCGCCCGCCAAGTCGTTGGTCCGGCATGCCGGTCGCGAACCAGACCACGCCGGTGCCATCTTCGCGGTTTACCCACAGCCCCGCCTGAAGGCCGTAGGCGGAGCCGGAATGGCCGATGCGTTCGATGCCATCGCCGAACGGGTCGTCATGACAGCCCGTCGCCGGCGTGGCCAGGGTTTGCACGGCCAAGCCGTAACGGCAGAAGAAGCCCTTGCCGCGGTCGTCGGTGTCTTCCTCGTAGGTCAGGCCGTTGTGATCGTGGTACTGCCAGAGCGGGGTGATCAGCGCCTGCACGGAGGTGGGCGCCAGCAGTTGCACGCCGTCGATGCGTCCGTTGTCCAGCAGCAGGCGCCCGATGCGCGCAAGGCCATTGGCCGAGATGCGCAAGCCGCCCTGCGGCGAGAAGATTGCGCCGTTCTCGCCCGCACGCCATTGCGCGAGGTTGCAGCTGCCGTCATGGGCGGAAACCACCGGGCAGTCCGGTTTGCGGCCATGGTTGTCGTCCTTCACCGGCTTGCCGTCGGCGTCATACAGCACCACTGCGCGGGCAGCGGTGGCCTCGCTGCAGGCGTCCCAGTTGAAGCATCCATCGATGTTCAGCGGCTTCAACACCAGGCGCTGCATCAGCCGGTCGAAGCGCTCGCCAGTGGCCCGCTCCATCACTTGGGCCGCCAACGGGAAGTTGAGATTGGTGTAGCGGAAGTACGTTCCGGGCGCATGTTGCGTGTCCCAGGCGCGCGGATCCTCGAGGAGCTCGCGCAGCGCGCCATCCAGCGGTGTCTGCCAATAGCCGGCCGCGTCGGTAAGGCTTGAACGGTGCGACATCAGCAGGCGCAGCGTGATGGGCGTATCGGGGAAGGCCGGGTTGCGCAGCGGCCAGCCCAGCTGCTGCGAGACGTCGGCATCCAGGTCGAGTTTCCCGGCCTCCACCAGACGCATCACGCCGATGGCGGCGACCAGCTTGGATATCGAGGCGATGCGCACCGGATCGTCCGCGGTGATCTTGCGTCCGGCAGCCTTGTCGGCGAAACCGTGAACCTGGGTAGAGGTAATGCCGCTCCGGTCAAAGCCGACACGGACGGTGGCGACGGGACCGCCCGCCCGTGCCGTGCCGGCGAGAAGCAGCAGGCCGAGCAGGCAACTGCTTACGCCTTTGCGCATCCAGCGGGTACTCATGGGTATCGCCTCCGACATGGGTCTGTTGGGCATTCTAGTAATGGCGGCACGTTGTAACTATCCATGGTCGAATCAGATGCCAATGCCATGGGTGCATGGTTCCGCTGACTCCGCATTCCGGATATCTCGCACCCGGTTCCGACCCGACTGCCGGCGGGTCGATGTATTGCGCGTTGTTTGCCAATGCATTGCCCGACAATCTTGTCGGGGAGATCCGCAGCTACCAACAGCCAGGCCCGCGGCGCCGAAATCGTCGTGGAAGCAACCCAGCAGCCGTACGGGAATCGCGACTGCGCCATCCGCGATCCCGCAGGCAATCCGTTGCGCGTGCAGCAGCGGCGCTGAGTGGTTTGGCGACCAGTCCAGTTTGCGATGCCATCGAGTGGTTGGCGACAGCAATGGCGACATTATCTTTACCATTTTTCCGTTTCGCTTAGACTGCCGTTGGGTGCATATCTTTCGGGGGAGAGAAAATGGCGGAGATGGATGATCGTCTGGCGCAAGCGATAAAGGATTACCGCGCGCGCTACATGGTTTCAAATGATTTTTCTGTCTGTCTGGATAGACTTGAAGCACGAGGCTTCGCGCTGCTCAAAGACCCGATGGCATCGGTCCACTCTGTTCGATGGGGTGCGGCGAGCTTCATTGTCCACTACGTCGAGTTCATGCTCGACGATCACAGGATCAGTGAAGGCGAAATGGCCAACATTCTCGCATTGAAGAGAATATTCTCTTTGGAAGAGGATGATCTTCTGACTCTGCAAAGGAATGCGATAGAAGATCTGCTTCGGGTGGAAATGGAGAAGGTGCTGGCGGATGAACGTGTCGATGACGCGGAGGCGATGCATCAGTCAAACCTGCAACGCGCCTTGGGGCTTGGCTACGACGACTACTTGCGGCTAACGAGAGCAAGTATCAGACCACTTGTTGAGCGGATGCTCGCGCAAGCCAGGAGCCAGAGCAGGGAGCAACAAGAGCACGTCCTCCGCAAGCTGCAGGGGCTGCAAACGGTACTCGGGGTTGAGCCCGACACCATGACGGCAATTTGGCCGGATTGATCGGATTCGCCTGGAGGCATGTGTATCCCGCCGTCGGCCTGTACCGTGAATATCCAGAGGTCGGACAGGTTTGGCGCGAACGGGTCGATGGCAGTTTGCGACCGGACGGCCGGCCGCCGGGTGTCTTGCCAGTCGACGCCATTTTTCATTCAATCCTGGCTGAACGGAGCGACGCGAGACCAACCAATGGCAGGGTGGGCGCGCAGGGGGCGCGCTTAACCTGCGCACACTTCCCTCGATGGAGGTTTCCTCATGCACGCCATCTTTGTTGCTGCAATTCCCGCACTGCTTGCTGTCTCGTTGTCGGCCTGCACTCCGGCGCAGGTGCGCATGCCGGAAGGTTTCGGCGCCAACGCGGTGGCGTACGACGTGAGCGGCCATTCGCCGCGCCGGTTCAACGAGCCGGTGCGGTTCGGCCCGTACAGCGCACAGCAAATGCGCGAGGGATCGACGTTTGCGTGGAGCGTGCCACTGGGCGCGCTTGACGTGGGGCGCACCGCCAAACCGTACGCCTACACGTTGATGGCGCGCGGGGTGCCGCCGGTGGAGGTGCAGTGTCGCTCGCGTGCGTGGACGGCAGGTGCCGGCCGCGCGTCGCAGCGCACCACGGTGGATCTGACGGCGCTGGCCGGGCCGCTGCTGGCATGTGGCCTGCAAATGCATGGCCACGATGTGCAGTTGCTGGAGGTCGCCCGCCGGGGTGGCCGCCTGCAAGGCCGCCTGTCGGCTCCGTGGGGACGCGAGTACGCGGTACGCGACTTGAACGGTTACGCAGGTACTGCGATTGCCGGGATGGAGCCGACCGGCTACGCCGTCACCGATGGCGGCAGCACGATCGCCGTGGTCGACGTGCTCAACGGCGGCCGCGTGCACCTGGACCGCGCGCTTGACGACAACCAGCGCGCGTACCTCGCCGCGACGGCGGCCGCACTGCTGTTGCTGGATCCCGCGCTGGGGGAATGACGTGTCGTTGGCCAGCGCCTCCTGCTCGGGCACGCGCCGTGCCCGCTCACCGTGAGAGTCCGCTGTCCGGGAAGACGGGCTTCCGATATGCGCTCGCGAGTATGCTGCTCAGCGGTGCCGTTCGTATCAGGGCCCGCCGCTCCCTATTCGATCGGATTTCGTGAACGCGCAACCGCAGACGATGGGGCAGCGAACATGACAACGACCGTCGAAACCAGTTGGCCTGCGCTGCCTTACGACGCATGGAAGGACACCTACGCCACACTGCACATGTGGCTGCAAGTGGTCGGCAAGGTTGCGCTGGCGCAGGCGCCGCCGCTCAATCATTGCTGGTCCGTGGCGCTGCGCGTCACGCCGAGGGGACTGGTGACGCGCTCGCTGCCGTACGGCACCCGTTCCTTCACCATCGAGTTCGACTTCATCGCCCACCAGCTGGTCGTCCACGCCTCGGACGGCGAGACGCGAACGCTGGCCCTGGCACCGCGCAGCGTCGCCGATTTCTACCGTGAGTTGATGAGCATCCTGGACGCGATGCACTTGCCGGTGAAGATCTGGCCGGTGGCCGTCGAGGTTGCCGAGCCGATCCGGCTCGACCTGGACACGCAACATCACGCCTACGACCCCGCGTACGCCAACCGCATGTGGCGCATCCTCATGCAGGTCGATCGGGTGTTCACCGCCTCGCAATGCGCGTTCGTCGGCAAGAGCAGTCCCGTCAACTTCTTCTGGGGCAGTTTCGACCTGGCGGTAACGCGCTTTTCCGGTCGCCGCGCGCCGCCACGCGAAGGGCCGCAGTTCGAGCGCGACGCCTACTCGCACGAGGTCATCAGCCACGGCTTTTGGCCCGGCAGTGCCGCACTGCCGGAACCGGCGTTCTACGCATATGCGGTGCCGGAACCGCCGGGCCTGAAGGAGGCGCACGTGCAACCGCAGGCCGCCTACTACCATCGCCAGCTCGGCGAGTTCATCCTGCCCTACGAGGCGGTGCGACAGGCCGATGCGCCGGATGAAATGATCCACGCCTTCATGGGCAGCACCTACCAGCGCGCCGCCGACCTGGCCCACTGGGACCGCAGCGCGCTCGATCGCCAGGCCATGGCGTAGGACCCGAGTGTGTGCGTGCACAGCTGCGGACGGTATCGCCAAGACGAGCTGGCGTGGGTACGCGCAACTCGGGTCTCAAGGCCGCCTGACTTCCTCGTCCCGATTTCCGTCCGTCCCGGTTTCCGGGCGTCCACGGGGTGTCCACTAACGCGCAGGAAGCGCCGGTCATCCATGGAATGATTTGCTAGTACCCCAACCCCTGGTTATGGATTTTCGCCGTGGTGCGTCGACGCACGACGCCGCATCCAGGCGTTGCTCGTTGCCGCACTGGCGGTGACGATCCCGGTAACCTGCGGATTCGCATGATCTTTCGCTAGCAGGTAAGGCAGCGTCCACGGCCGATTGCACGCATGCCATCGCCCCCGGAGCCGTTCCGGACGGGTCGTGACGCCTGTGTGGCACCTCGTTGACGCTTTTGAAATGGCCGTGCTACTTACACAGCGACGGCAGACATAGTCGCGTGACGCAACAGCGTGCAGCGCGATTGAGGGCATCGGGCGGGGAACCCGAGGCCCATAGGGGAACGAGGCGGGCACGGAGATCCGGGTCGGGTTAGCCCGGCATGGACGCTGTCCATCCATATCGATCTGGTGTCCGGGAGACGCCGTGCAAATCCGACACCGCCGCTGGTTGATTTCGCAAAATGTTGCGCTCGATTTTCCTTCCGCCGGACGTGATCGGAAGCGGTTCCGGCTCGCGCTGCTGCTTGCGCTATGGATGGCATCGGGATCGGCACTGGCGCAAGCCGACGAGACGCCGCGCGTGTCGGCTGCGGCCACGATGGAGCAGGCAGGGATGGTCGACATCCGCAGCCTGGTGCCGGACATCTCGCAATCCATCGCCTACGCCGGCAGCGACAACTTCGTCGGTGCGCCGATCCAGGGCTATCAGGCGCCGCGCTGCTGGCTGAGGCACGAAGCCGCCGAGGCACTGGCGCGGGTGGACGCCGCGCTGCGCGAACGCCACATGCGCCTGCGCGTGTTCGATTGCTACCGGCCGGAGCGCGCGGTGGCTCATTTCGTGCGCTGGGCGAATGACCGCGCCGACCAGCGCAACAAGGCCGCGCATTACCCCGACCTCGAAAAGTCTAGGCTGCTTGGCGATTACATTGCGCCGGTCTCCGGCCACAGCCGTGGCGCCACCGTCGACCTGACTGTGCTGCGATGCGATGCGCGCGATGCCGATTGCGAACCGCTGGACATGGGTACCGGCTTCGATTTCTTCGGAACCCGCGCGCATACCGATTCGCCCGAAGTCGATGCCACGCAGCGCGCCAACCGCCACCTGCTGCGCGACGCGATGGAAGCCCAGGGCTTTCGCAACTACGCGAAGGAGTGGTGGCACTACACCCTGCGTCCCGAACCCACGCCGGACACCCTTTACGACATCCCGGTGACGGCTCCTGCCGACTCCGGATGGCAGGCCGAGATCGAACGTCTGGTGCAGCCCTATGACGGCGACGTGCCGGGCATCTCGCTGCTGGTGCTCAAGGACGGCAAGGTCGTTCTCAGCCGCGGCTACGGACGATCCGACGTGGAGCGGGGTATCGAGGCGGGCCCGGCGACCGGCTACCGGCTCGCATCGGTGACCAAGCAGTTCACCGCCGCGGCAATCCTGCTGCTCGCGCAGGACGGGAAACTCTCCATCGACGATCCGGTCAAGCGCTGGCTGCCAGCGCTGCCGAAGGTGGCGGACGGCATCACCCTGCACAACCTGCTCGACCACACCTCGGGCATGCTGGATTACGAAGACCTGATGGCGGAGCCCTACGAAGGGCAGATCAGCGATGCCGGCGTGCTGGCCCTGCTGGAAAAGGAAGACCGGCTGTATTTCCCGCCGGGCAGCAGCTACCGCTACAGCAACAGCGGTTACGCGCTGCTGGCGTTGGTGGCGGAGCGTGCTTCCGGGAAAAGCTTTCCGGAGTACCTGCGTACCCGCATCTTCCAGCCGCTGGGCATGCGCGACACCTTGGCCTACGTGGCCGGCGGGCCTGAAGTGCCGCATCGGGCATGGGGTTACAGCAAAGCGTGCGACGGCTGGACACGCACCGACCAGAACGCCTACAGCGCGGTGCTCGGCGATGGCGGCATCTACTCGAACGTTGCCGACATGGCGCGCTGGGACGCCGCGCTGTACGACGACCGGCTGCTCAGCAAAGCGTCGCGCGCATTGGCCTTCGGGCACCAGGTGCAGGTTTCCAGCACGCCTGAGGCGACGTACTACGGCTTCGGCTGGCGCGTCGCTGGCGACCGGCAATGGCATTCCGGCGAAAGCGTCGGTTTCCGCAACACGATCGTGCGCTGGCCGAAGCAGCGCCTGACCGTGATCGTGCTGAGCAACCGCAACGAGCCGACGCCGTACGACCTGGCGATCTCGATCGGCCGATTGTTCATGGCCGATGCCCAGGTCGAGCCCCGCTGACTCCGATTTCCGTACCAGAGAGCTTGTCCAACCACGAACCGCCGTTCATTACCTTGAAGGCCACATCATGCACATCCGGCGCGACCTCCGATTGAATCTCCTCTGTGCGGCCCTGCTGGCCGCGTTCGCCGTTCCGGCAGCGGCGCAGGAGACCGCCAAGTCTTTGCCGGACGCCGACCCGCCCGTGCCGGTCAAGACGCTCGATGAAGTCACCGTCACCGGTTCGCGCATCAAGCGCACCGACGTGGAACAGGCGCTGCCAATCACCATCATCGAGAAGCAGAAAATCGACGCGCAGGGCATCACCTCGGCGGAACAACTGCTGCAGTTCCTCAACATCGCCGGCAACGGTGCCGATGGGCTCACCTCGGCCGCCGTGGACATGGATCTCGGCGAACTGCGGGGCACTGCGGGCGTGTCCGGTGCCAACCTGCGCGGGCAGGGTTCCGACGCGACGCTGGTGCTGCTGAACGGTCGCCGCGTTGCGACCCATGGCCTGCGCGGCCAGGCGGTGGACCTGAACTCGATTCCGTTCGCGGCGATCGAGCGCGTGGAGGTGCTGCGCGACGGTGCTTCGGCGATGTACGGCACCGACGCCATCGGCGGTGTGATCAACTTCATCACCCGCACCGACTACCGGGGCGTCACGCTCAACGCCGGCGCGGACGTGACCGGGGAGGGCGGCGGCAATACCTCGACCTTCAGCGTGCTGGGCGGAGTCGGTGATCTCGACCGCGACGGCTGGAACGCATGGGGCACGATCAATTACCGGCGCGCCCAGATCCTGCGCAGCGGCCAGCGCAGCTTCGCCAACAGTTTCCAGCCCGATCGCGGCGTATCGCCCGACACGCGCGGCACGCCGTTCGCCACGGTGACCAACGCCACCGGCGGCATCATCAACGACGCGCTGATCGACCCGGATGGCGGCGGCAGCCGGAGATACATCAACATCCTGAACCTGCCGGGCGGTGCCGGCTGCGAGAAGGGCGGCGACAACATGGGGCCGTACGATTACCGGCTGTGGGACGGCGCCAGTTCGAAGTACGCCTGCGCCTGGGATTATCCGGCCGCGCAGGCGCTGCAGCAGCCGCAGGACAGCGTGCAGTTCCTGGGCCGCACCACCTACAAGATGGGAGAGCATCATCGGTTCTACGCCGAGGCGATGAACTCGCGCGTGAAGGTCCGGCGCGAGTACGAGCCGTTGCAGCTCAGTTCCAGTGCGTCGGCGACCGCGGTGCTCGACCCGAGCACGTGGTATCCGCTCAACGCCGACACGCAGCCGACCTACGACAAGATCTACGACGCCTTGGCGGACTTCTTCGGCACGGGCAATCTGGTGTACGGCAACAAGATTCCGTACCGCTGGCGCTGCGTCCCCTGCGGCCCGCGCGAGATCGAGACCACCACCAAGGCCTACCGCCTGCTGGCCGGGATGCAGGGCAGCATCGGCAAGTGGGACTACGACGTGGGCCTGACGCACGCGTCCAGCAAGGCCGAGTCGGTTCTCGCCGGGGGCTATTACTTCTCGAGCGGGCTCAAGCAAGTTCTCGGCAGTGGCTTGCTGAACCCCTTCCTGATGCCGGGCCAGGCGCAGAACCCTGCCGGCGTTTCCGCGCTGCAGGCGGCATCGGCCACCGGGGTCCATCTGTACGGCGGCGAGTCCACGGTCACCTCCCTGGACGCCAGCTTCAGCGGCGGCCTGGGCTTCAACCTGTGGAGCGGCGAAGTGCAACTGGCGACCGGCATCGAAGTGCGGCGCGAGGAGTTCAAGTTCGGCGGGGTCCAGGAGCTGAACGGAGTGCCGCTCAACTACGACACCATCTACCAGGCGCCATTCGACGAAACGAGCGAACTGCCCAAGGTGCACCGCAACGTGAAGGCGGTCTACGTGGAAGCCTATGTGCCGATCGTGAAGACGCTGGATGTGACCCTGGCCGTGCGCCGCGACCAGTACGACACCTTCGGCGGCACCACCAATCCGAAGTATTCGTTCAAGTGGCAGCCGATCGAATCGCTGGCGTTTCGCGGCGCGTACAGCACCGGCTTCAAGGTGCCCGAGTTCACCAAGCTGTTCGCCGGTGTGAACCAGGTCGACTATTTTGGCCTCGACCTGGCCGATCCGGCCACCTGTCCCGGTGGCGTGGCCAACTCGGCGGTGCCGGGTTGTGCGCTGATCCAGCCGGTCATCATCACCGGCGGCAAGACCGACCTGCAGCCGGAGACGTCCAAACAGAAGAGCCTGGGCTTCGTCTATGCACCCAGCAGCAACTTCAACGTCAGCCTCGACTGGTGGGAGATCGAGCGCACCAATACGATCCGCTCGCCCAACCTGCCAACGCTGATCGACAACTACGGCCTGTTCTCCGCCAACTGGATCCGCGACGGCAGCAACAAGGTGACCGCGATCGACCGCCGCTTCATCAATTCCGGCGGCACCTTGATGAGCGGCGTGGAACTGGACGCCAACCTGACCGGTGAACTGGCCGGTGGCCGCTGGCACGTCAACCTCAACGGCAGCTACATCCGCACCTTCAAGGAAAAGCCGCTCGCCAACGAGTCCTACAGCGACAACAAGGTGGGCGAGTACGTGCAGTTCTACAACCTCCCGTTGAAGTGGAAGCACACCCTGAGCCTCGACTGGTCCAAGGGCGACTGGACGCATACGCTGAGCCAGATCTACCGTGCCGGCTACAAGGACGAAGAGCCGATCAGCGTCGCCAACGGCAGCTACACCCCGGTGAACTGGAACCCCTACGTGGATGACTACACCCTCTACAACTACAGCTTGAGCTGGTCGGGCCTGCAGAACACGAAGTTCACCTTCGCGGTGCGCAACCTGCTGGACACCGATCCGCCGTTCACCGCGCACCAGGTCGACTTCGCCTCGGGCGCCGCGTGGGAACCGCGCGTGGCCGATCCGCGCGGCCGCTCGTTCTACTTGATGGCCGAATACAGGTTCGATTGAGATCGGCGCTGCCCGATCCGACCTGCATCCAGCCGCCGCCGGGAGACCGGCGGCGGCAACTTTGAGAACACCATGCCAGAGCGCCATTCCGCTTCTCCATCCCTCAGCCGCCGCCAATTCCTTCTGGCTACCGCGGGGACGGCCTTTGCGTTGGCCATCGACGCGCAGGCCGCACCCCTGCTTGGCCTGCCGGGGAAACGGCAGGCGGGGGCATTCAATGCCTGGATCGAGATTGATCCGGAGATTTTCGAAAGTAACCTTCGGCTCGTCGAGGCCGCCCTGGCCGGCGATCCCAAGATCTGCGCCATCATGAAGGCCGATGCCTATGGTGTCGGCATCGACCTGGTGATGCCCAGCATTATCAAGGCGCGCATCCCCTATGTCGGCATCGCGAGTACCGAGGAAGCCCGCATGGTGCGGGCCTGCGGCTACAAGGGCCGCCTGCTGCGCGTGCGTGCCGCCACGCTGGACGAGGTCCACGACGCGCTGCGTTACAAGGTCGAGGAGCTGGTGGGCAACCTCGCCCAGGCACAGGCGATGGGCGACAGTGCGCGGAAGCGCGGTCGCACGCTGCGCGTGCACCTGGCGCTGAACTCGGCGGGCATGAGCCGCAACGGGATCGGGATGGAGACCGAACAAGGCCGGCAGGACGCCGAGGCGCTGGCGAAGATCGAGGGCCTGCAGATCGTCGGCCTGATGACCCATTTCCCGACCGAAGATCGCGCGGACATCCTGCAGGGACTCGACGCGTTCAAGGCGCAGACCGCCTGGCTGTTCGCCCATACCGCATTGCGGCGCGAGGACGTGATCCTGCATGCCGCCAATTCCTACGCCGTCCAGCACATACCCGAAGCGCACCTGGACATGGTGCGTCCCGGCGGCGCGCTGTACGGCTATGGCGGCACGCCCAAGCCGCCATTCGCGCACGTGGCGTCCTTCAAGTCGCGGGTGACGGCGGTCCAGGCCTATCCCGCCGGCGACACGGTGAGCTACGACCGCACCTGCGTGCTGAAGCGGGATTCGCTGCTGGCCAACATTCCCGTAGGTTATTCGGACGGCTACCGGCGCGCGTATTCCAACAAGGGCGCGATGCTGATCCGCGGGCAGCGGGCTCCGGTGATGGGCAACGTCACCATGAACACCACCATGGTCGACGTGACCGACATCCCCGGCGTCCAGGCGGGTGACGAGGTCGTGCTGTTCGGCAAGCAGGGCGATGCCGAAATCACCCTGGCCGAGGTCGAGCAGATCACCGGCGTCATCCTGGCCGACCAGTACACGGTCTGGGGCACGTCGAACCCGAAGATCCTGCGTCGCCGTTGAGCGGGCGCGCCTGTGTCGTCGTTGCCTGGCAGAGTGCCAAAGCAGGGAACGGAAGGGGTGCCACCCTTTCGCCGGCTGTAGTCAATGGGCTCGCGCTTGCTCTTCCCCAGTGAGGCTGAGTGCTGGAAGCGAGCGTCGAGGTCGGTGCGCAGGCGATGCTGGCCGCGACCTTGGCGTGGCTGTGCACGCCGGCGTAACGCCGCCGGCCCGCGCTCAGTCGTTCGATCTTGCGGCCCCGGGGCACGGTAAGGACGATCGAGACGATCGCCGCCGCGACCATCAGCACGTTGAAGCCCAGCGCCACGAAGGCGGCTTCGCGCACCGCCAGGTTGTCCTGGCGGCCGGCGAAGGTGATCACGCCCTCCAGCCAGCGCACGCCGCCGCTGTCGCCCGCCAGCGCGGTGAATACGGCCGCCGAGATCGCCACGCCGAAGGCCGCGCCCAGCGACGAGGCCATCTTGTAGATGCCCGAGCCCGAGCCGCCCTGCGCCGCCGGCAGGTTGGACAGCGCCGCGTCGGTGGACGGCGTGGCGTAGAAGGCCAGGCCCAGGCCGAACAGCGAGTAGCCGATCACCGCCAGGATCTTGTACTGGCCGAGCATCAGTTGCGTGGGCATCAACAGCGCGATCGCCGCGCCGGTGATCAGGCAGCCCCAGATCATCGGCTTGCGCGGACCGAAGCGCTGCAGCAGCTTCTCGCCCACGCGGATGAAGGCGATGATCGCGATCGCGTAGCCCAGCGTCAGCATGCCCGCCTGCTGCGCGTTCATGCCGCCGCCCAGCTGCACCAGCTGCAGCGAGACGATCAGCGTGCCGGCGGTGGCATTGATCAGGAAGTTGGAAATCGTGGCGCCGGTGTAGGTCGAATTGCCGAACAGGCGAAAATCGAAGAACGCATTGGCCGAGCGGCGTTCGATCACCACGAACAGCACGCCGAACACCAGCGTGGCGGCGATCAGGCCGAGGCTGGCCGGGCTGGTCCAGCCCATTGTGTTGCCCTGGGTTACCAGCACCTGCAGCGCCAGCATCGCGACCATGAAGACCAGCACCCCGGGCAGGTCGAACTGGTAATCGCCGTGGGTCTCGGCCTTGTTCTCGGGGGTGCCGCGCATCAGCCACAGGCCGAGCACGCTGACCGCGATCGCCAGCCAGAAGATCGAGCGCCAGCCCAGGTTCTGCGACATCAGCCCGCCGACCAGCGAGCACAGCCCGGCGCCGCCCCATGAACCGATCGACCACATCGACACCGCGCGCTGGCGCGCGGCGCCGTCCCAGTACGCTTTCACCAGCGCCAGGCTGGCCGGCATCACGCAGGCCGCCGACAGGCCCTGCAGCGCACGCCCCACCAGCAGCACCGGTGCGGCCATCGCACCGGTGGGCGTGATCGCCACCAGCAGCGAGCCGGCGATGCTCAGATAGAAACCGACGCGGGTGATCCGCAGCCGCCCGACCCGGTCGGCCAGCCCGCCGAAGACCACGATGAAGATGCCCGAGAACAGCGAGGTCAGCGCCACCGCGATGTTCATGGTGGCCGCGTCCATGCCCAGGTCGCGCTGCATGTCGGGTGCGATGTTGAGCGTGGTCTGGGCGAACAGCCAGAACGCGACCACGCCCATGATGATGCCAAGCAGCAGGCGGTCGTTGCCCTGGTAGTGCACGATTGGCTGGGCGGGTGCAGGCGTGGCGACAGTGTTCATGCGGCCTCCTTGGGCTCAAGTCACTGCACGGCGCCGAAGGTATTACAGACCGGGACCGAGCGCACTGGCCGGCGTTTAGCCAAACGTATTCAAGAGACTCCCGCCTCCACATGGCGAGACTCGCCCGACGAGCCGTCGGATCGAGCAGGATTTCACGATGGCATCCGGCAATTGAACACCGGGCAGCCCGCAGCGGCTTCTGATCTTGCCCGTTCATTGCGACTGGCGGAGAACGGCACCAGCTCGGCAAACGCGTTCGTCGTCACTTCGATCGGGCGCTCGTTGACGCATACACCTTTGGAAGACCGAGCATGAACATGACTAAAGGCCCATGAGTGCGAGGAGATGGGGCGCTAGATTCGAAAGTTCTTGCGTCCAAACCGTGCCAGGGGAAAGCTGTGATCAAGCGTTGCATGTTGGTGATGATGTGTCTGGGAGTCAGCGGCATCGCCGCGGCCCAGGAGCCGGTGGACCTGGACATGGTCAGCCGTATCCGCCAGGAGGCGTTCCATCGGTCGCAGGTCATGGCCACCTTCAGCCATCTGACCGAGGGCATTGGCCCGCGTCTGACCAATTCTCCGCAGATGGCCCAGGCCAATGCCTGGACCCGCGGGAAGTTTAGCGAGTGGGGTCTGGCCAACGTCCACGACGAGGCCTTCGACGACTTCGGTCGCGGCTGGGAATTCAGTGACGCCAGCGTGGAAATGCTCAGTCCGCGCACGCTGCCGCTGTATGCCTTGCCCAAGGCGTGGACGCCCGGCACCAACGGCCCGGTCGAGGGCGAGGTAATGGCGGTCACCATCAAGAAGCTCGCCGACCTGGAGAAATACAAGGGCAAGCTGGCGGGCAAGATCCTGCTGTTGAACGAAGCGCGCGAGTACAAGCGCGGCGTCGAGGCCGATTCGCATCGCCACGACGAAGCCGGCCTGGCCGAACTGCAGGCCTTCGCCGTGCCCAAGGACGTCACCAGGGACCGCGCCAAGCGGATCAAGCAATACGCCGAGCGCCAGGAGTTGACCCGCGCCATCAACGAGTTCTTCGTCGCCGAAGGCGTGCTGGCCACCCTCAGCATCAGCGGCTGGGACAACGGCATCATCCGTGTCGGCGGCGGCGGCTCGCGCAAGGCCGGTGAATCGGTGGGCGTGCCCGAGCTGGCGATGGTGGCCGAGCACTACAACCAGCTGGCGCGCGCGATCGAGCGCAAGCAGGCGGTGAAGCTGCGGGTGAACGTGAAGGCGCGTTTCACCGACGAGGCCAACCAGCCCGGTTACAACACCCTGGCCGAGATCCCGGGCAGCGGCAGCAAGGCCGGCGAGATCGTCATGCTGGGTGCGCACATGGATTCCTGGCACACCGGTACCGGCGCCGCCGACAACGCCGCCGGTGTGGCGGTGATGATGGAGGCCATGCGCATCCTCAAGGCGGTGGGCGCCAAGCCCAAACGCACGATCCGCGTGGCGCTGTGGAGCGGCGAGGAGCAGGGCCTGATCGGTTCGCAGGCCTATGTGGCGAAGCACTTCGCCGCCTATCCGGAACCCACCGACCCCGTGCAGAAGGCGCTGCCGGCGTCGCTGCGCGAATCGACCGGCGCGTTGCAGAAGACGCGCGATTACGACCGCTTCGCGGCCTACTTCAACATGGACAACGGTTCGGGCCGGTTCCGTGGCGTCTATGCCCAGGAAAACCTGGCGGTGATGCCGATCTTCCAGGCCTGGCTGGAGCCGTTCCATGACGTCGGCGCCACCACCGTGGCCAGCCGCAATACCGGCAGCACCGACCACGTTTCGTTCGATCGAGTCGGCTTGCCGGGGTTCCAGTTCATCCAGGATCGGCTGGATTATTTCAGCAACGTCCATCACAGCAATCTGGACACCTGGGATCACGCGGAGCCGGAAGACCTGAAGCAGGCGGCGGCCATCGTCGCGTCGTTCGTCTACCACGCCGCCATGCGCGAGGAAAAACTGCCGCGCAAGCCGCTGCTGGAAAACTGATTCCCGGCAGCAGGGCACCGACGGGCCGGCTTGCCGGCCCGTCGTCATGTGTGGCCGCCTGCTCCCGCAGGCATCCTAGAAAACCAGCCGTGCGCCGAGCATCCAGGTGCGGTCGGGGCCGGGTTCGAAATAGCGGCCGTTGCCGTCGTTGACGATGACCGAACCGATATAGCGTCGATCGGTCAGATTGTTCACGCGCGCGCTGAGCTGCAGGCGCGCGCTGGAAGCCAGGGCGAAGGTGTAGCTGACATCGGCGTCGAGCAGGCCATAACCGGCCGCGCGCTGCGAGTCGGTGTCGTTGACGGTGACCGAGCCCACGCCGCTCAGGGTCAGGCCTTCGCGCCAGCCCAGGTCGCGGCCATGCTGGATCCGCAGCGAACCGTAGTTGTCGGGCACGCCGGGAATGCGTGAGCCTGCCATGACCGGCAAGTTGGCCACGCTGCATGGCGCGCTGAGGCAGGTGAAGAAGGTGCTGCGGAAACGCGCCTGCAGATGGGTGAAGCCGGCGCTGACCTGCCAGTCGTCGGCGAGCTGCCCGGTCAGCGAAAGCTCGATGCCCTGGCGGCGCGCTTCGCCTGCGTTCTGGTATGTGGCGCGTCCATCCACGTTGGTCGCCACGGCCAGCTCGTCGTCCGTGTCGGAACGGAAAGCGGCCACGTCGAATTCCAGTGCATGGGCGACCTGCCATTTCGCGCCCGCCTCCAGGTTGCGGCTGCGCGCCGGCCGCAGGTTGAGCGCCAGGCCAGCGCGGCCATCGCTGCGATAGCCCAGCTCGTTGTAGCTGGGCGTCTCGAAGCCCTTGCCGTAGCTGACGTAGAGGCGCAGCTTGTCGGTCGGCCGGAAATCCAGTGCGGCCACCGGCGTGGTCGCCGCGTAGTTCGCGTCGCCGCTGTCGTCGGGATTGAGCGCCGTGATGTAGAAATCGTGTTCGCTGAAGCGCACGTCGTCGTGCCGTATTCCCAGCAGCAGCGCCCAGCGTTCGTTGAGGTGCCAGTACCACTGCGCGTACTCGGCGACGCTGTTGACGTTGTCGTTCTCGTTGCGGCGGAGCTGGCCGATCACGCCGAGGGCATCGCCGACGAAGTTCTCGTAGCCCAGGCGGTGCTGGCGCTGGTAGTCGCCGCTGGCGCCCAGCACGAACTCGTAGCCGCCGCCGGCCAGTTCGCCGCGATGGGTCCAGCGCGCATCGAGGCCGCCGTAACGGGTGGTCGGCGCCACCACGCCGCCGGACTGCAGCGGATTCTGCTGCGTGGCGGGGGGAATCGACAGGAATTGCACGATGCTGCGCTGGCCGTAGTAGGCGAGGAGCCGCAGCTGGTCGCCGGTGTCGAGCGACTGCTCATAGATCGCGCCGAGCTGGGTTTGCCGGCCGCTCTTGCGCGTGTCGAACTGGCCGGCGACCGCCGTGGCCTGGCGCGGATCGGCATCGACCTGGGCCCGGGTGAGCCCGAGCGGATCCTGCGCGGTGGGCTGGTTGTAGCGGTTCAACACCAGGGTGAGATGGCGGTGCTTGCCGAGGTCGACGCCGAACTTTGCGTTGTCCGACTCGCGGCGCACCCGGCTGTGTCGCCGGAAACCGCCGGAGAGAAATTCCGACACGGCGATGTTGTAGTCGACCGGCCCGACGGTGCCACGTGTGCCCGCGCTGTAGCGGAACGTGTCGTTGCTGCCGGCGTTGATGCCCAGGGTGGTCACTGGCGTCGGCGTGCCGCCGGCACTCCACACTTGCACCACGCCGCCGGCAGCGTTGCCGTACAGCACTGAAAACGGACCGCGCAGCACTTCCACGCGCTCGGCGCTGTCCAGGCTGAAATGCGAGACTTGGCCCTGGCCGTCGGGCAGCGTGGCGGGAATGCCGTCGACATACAGCCGGATACTACGCACGCCGAACGTGGCGCGTGCGCCGTAGCCGCGGATCGAGATCTGCTCGTCCTGCGCGTAGTTCTGCCGGTCGCGCGCCAGGATGCCCGGCACGCCGACCAGCGCCTCGGAAAGATTCACGCCGGGCTGGCCGGCATCGGCCGGGGCCACAGCAACGACGGTGAGCGAAGCAGGCAGGTCGAATGGCGGGATGTCCAGCCGTATGGCGTTGACCTGCACCGCAGGCAGGGTCGTCTCGGTCGCATGTCCCGGGGCCGCGAGCAGCATGCCTGCGATGCCTGCGCAGGCGATCAGGTTACCCCCTGCTTCCCGCATCGCACCCGTCCTCATGTAACCGGTTCAGTTCGTGCTGCGGCGCTGGCCGAGGCGGCGGACGCAGAAGTCATCCCGCGGCGGCGCGGGCGGCTGGCGAAGCAGGATGTGGTTGGCGCCCCGGCTGGCATGGAAACCGGGGCGCCGGCTCAACGTGACGCACTCGTGGCGCCGATCACGTCGTTCAGCGCGCGTCCGCCGCCGTCACCCGCCAGACCGTGTCACCGACGTCATCCGCGATCAGCAGCGCGCCATCCTTGTCGGTTGCCAGCCCGACCGGCGCTCCATATAGCTGCTTCTCGTCGTTCGAGTGGAAACCGGTGACGATAGGCTGGGGCAGGCCGACCGGCTTGCCGTCCTGGAAGGCGATGAAGGTCACACGGTAGCCGCTCAATGGCGAGCGGTCCCAGCTGCCGTGCTCGCTGATGAAGGCACCACCGTGATACTTGGCCGGGAGGGCGTTGTCGTTGGAGAACAGCAGCCCGAGCGCGGCGACATGCGATCCCAGCGCATAATCCGGCTTGATCGCCTTGCTGACCAGGTCGGGGCGCTGCGGCATGACGCGGCTGTCCACGTGCTGGCCGTAATAGCTGTAGGGCCAGCCGTAGAAACCGCCCTCCAGGACCGAGGTCAGGTAGTCCGGCACCAGGTCGGCGCCGATCTCGTCGCGTTCGTTGACGATGGCCCAGAGCTTGCCGGTGTGCGGCTCGATTTGCAGCCCGGTCGGATTGCGCAGGCCCGCCGCGTAGATGCGGCTGCCGCCGGTGGCCACATCCACCTCGAGCACGGCCGCGCGCCGGTATTCCACGGCCAGCCCGTTCTCGGTGATGTTGCTGTTGGAGCCGACGCCGACATACAGCTTCTTGCCGTCCGGGCTCGCCACCATGGCCTTGGTCCAGTGGTGGTCGATGGTGCCCGGCAGGTCCGCGAATTCCACGCCGGGCGCGGTGATCTGCGTTTCGCCCGTCACGTAGGGAAACTTCACGATGGCGTCGGTGTTGGCGACATAAAGGGTGTCACCGATCAGTTGCACGCCGAACGGCGAGTGCAGGTGCTCGACGAAGACATGCTTCTCCCATTTGCCGTCGGCGTCGTTCTTGCGCAGCAGGGTGATCCGGTTGCCGCCCTTGCCACCCTTGCCCGAGCGGTTCTTGACCTTGCCGGCTATCAACTGCTTGGGGGTCGTCACCGGCTCGGTGCCGGGGCTATTGGATTCCACCACCAGCACGTCGCCGTTGGGCAGGGTGTAGAGCTGGCGGGGGTGCATCAGGTCGCCGGCAATCTTCTCGATCTTCAGTCCCGCCGCGACCGTTGGCGTCTGGCCCTGCTTCCAGCCGGCCATGGCGGGAACCTGCATGGGCGGCACCAGGTAGTTCTGCGCCGCGGGCAGTGTCGGGTTGCTGCCCGACTGTTGCGCGGGTTCGAATTTCGCTTTTCCGCTGCATCCACCCAGGATGACCACGAAGGCCAGCGTCAGCGCGCTGCGACAGGCGATCTTATTCATGGACGAAATCCCCCGGCGCGGAGCGCTGCGCGGCAATGACGATGTGGGCAATCGACAGCAGGATGACCGTGCAGACCGAAAGCCAGACGCTGGTGGGAACCACCGCGTAGGCATCGCGGCTGTGCACGAACGCGTTGAAGATCGCCGCGACGATGGCAAACAGGTTGAGCCAGAAGTCGAGCTTGTCGGCGGTCGTGGAGTACCGCCTGCCGGTGATCCAGACCTGCACCAGGTTGATCAGTCGCGGGATCACCGCAAACAGCAGCCCGAACGTGACCAGCCAGGCCGCGCCCTTTACCCACATCATCTCGGCGCTGCGGGCGTAGATGATGTCGAAGATCAGCGTGGCGACGAAGAAGCCGAACGGGACCGGATTGAGAAGTTCGAAAATGGCATTGGCCACGACGGAGCGACGCGGTGCGGTACGAGAGCTCATGGGCTGCTGTCCCGATAGGATGAGGAAATGGTCGCAGGCTTGCAGGGTTGCGCGTTGCTGTTGCCGTTCATGCGGTCCGTTGGATTGCTCTGGCGCAGGCTAGCCGGCCCGGTGTGCAAGCCATGTCGAGATGTATAGGCGGGCATGGTGCCTGGTCGTGATGCATCGAGAAATGCGGCAACGGGTGCGGTTGGCCGTTCAAGCGGCGGCGCAGATCATCCCTGATCCGTCCGCCGCCTTGGCGAGCGGCTCGCATGGGTCTTACTTCGCGATAGCTTTCACCGCGTCCAGCGTCTCCTGCACGTGCTGCTTCGGGTTGAGGTTTGAATAGACGTGCACGATCTTCCCCGACCGGTCGATCACGTACGAGGTGCGATCCGACCAGCCGGGCCGCATCTTCAGCAGGGCGTCGTATGCCTTGGCGATCTTCGCGCCCTCGTCGGCGGCGACCGGGAACTTGCCGCCGCAGTGTTCGGTTTCCTTCGAGAAAGCCGCCAGCTCCGAGGTATTGCCGGCGGTGACGCCGATCACGGTGGCGTGCTGTGCCTTGAACTGGTCGATGGCCTCCGAGAACAGGTGCGCTTCCAGATTGCAACCCGACGTGTGCGCGGCCGGGAAGAAATAGACCACGACCGGACCTTTCTTCAGGGCGTCGGCGAGCTTGAACGTGAACGGCTGGCCGGCGAGATAGGCCGGCGCGGAAAAGTCGGGGGCCTGGGTGCCCTCCTTCAATGCGGCGAACGCCGGCGATGCGAGGGTGGCGGTACCGACGAGGGTGATGGCCGCGATTTTCAACAAGGCGTTCATGGGGGGGATTCCTCTGGCTGACGGGTCAGTCGATTTATACGCCAGAAGTGCCGTGAGGGGGCCGTAACGGGGCGGCGGCCAAGCGTGCGACAGGCGTGCAGGGGCGGCCCTGACCATCGGCAGGGGACCCGCGCGGAACCGGCGCTTTATAGTCGGCCGGCGCAGTCGCCATGGCCGCGACGGCGTCGACAACTCCCCTATGCGAGGCGCGCCGATGATGCGGTCTGTCCTGACCATGTTGCTGCTGTGGCTGTCGGTTTCGGCAAGTGCGTCGCCGATGTTGCAGCAGTCGTTCGACCTGCGCGTGATGCGGCCGCCCGCCGCGGCGGCGATCGGCGGGACGCGACAACTGGTCTATGAGCTGCACGCGACGAACTACGCCGACATCGCCCTGTTGCCGGCCCGGCTGGACGTGCTTGACGCTGGCGCGCCGGGGCAGCCGCTGGCGTCGTGGAGCGGCGCCGGGTTGCTGGCGCGCACCGCGATCGCCGGCATCGGCAAGTCGCCTGACGCTGCACAAGGCCTTGCCCCGGGCATGCACGCGGTGATCTACGTCGAGGTCGTGTTGCCCGCCGGTGCCGCGGTGCCGCGACGGCTGGTGCATCGGCTGACTTACGCGGCGATGGCGACGCAGGCGCACGAGCAGCGGGAACTGCTGGCGGGAGGGATCGACGTGGCGCAACGCGCGCCCGTGACGATTGCGCCGCCGCTGCGTGGCGGGCCATGGGCCGCGATCTACGGCGCCTCCTTCGTGCGCGGGCATCGGCGTGTGCTGTTTGCGCTGGACGGGCAGGTACGCATCCCGGCGCGGTTCGCGATCGACTGGATCCGGCTGGATGCGCGCGGCCGGCACGCGCGCGGCGACGAACGCGTGGTGGCGAACTGGTCAGGCTACGGCGAGGATGTGCTTGCCGTGGCTGACGGCACGGTGGTCGCCGTCCGCAACGACTATCCGGAAAGCCGCACGCTGGACAATCCCCGGCATCCATTGGGCGACGGCAGCGGCAATTTCATCTCGCTGGCCCTGGGCGACGGCCGTTACGCGCATTACGAGCATCTGAAGCCGGGCAGCGTGCGGGTGCATCCCGGCGAGCAAGTGCGGCGCGGGCAGGTGATCGCGGCACTCGGTTTCACCGGAGATTCCACCGGGCCACACCTGCACTTCCATGTCAGCGACGGCGCGACGCCGCTGGCCGGCGAGGGACTGCCTTTCGCCATCGACCGTTACGATGTCCTTGGCCACTATGCGAATCTCGACGAATTCGCCGCAGGCAAGCCATGGCAGGCGTTGCCGCCGGACGGCGCGCGTACCCGCCACGACGATATGCCGGCCGCCAGCGCCGTTGTCGATTTCCCCGAATGAGTCGCCACGGCGGTGGTGATCGGGCCGCCTCGGGCAACCGGCTGCGCCGATAGACACCTGCGGCGACCGGGGGACGATGCCGGCATGGCCGTAGAACACGCCACAGCGTTCTTCCCGGCGCGCCCTGGGTCATCAATCGGATCGACCCGCCGCCGACAGGTGAGCATCCTCGACTCGCCCTCGGCGTGGCAGGGCTGGAGGCCATGCACATCCGGGGGCATGCGTTGCTCATCGCCTCGAGCAGGCGGTGTGAGGCGCAAACGACAAAGCTGACGGGAAGGGCAAGCTGGCGCGGGCTTGGCGGGCGCCTTGTCAGTCCTTCCCGCGGTCATCTCCGTCCGGCTGCCAATGGAACACCTCGTCGATCCGCTTGCCGAACACGTGTGCAATGCGGAAGGCGGTGTCGAGCGAGGGCGAGTAACGCCCCTGCTCGATCGCGGCGATGGTCTGGCGCGTGAGGCCCACGCGCTTGCCCAGCTCGGCCTGCGTCATGTCCTGCGCGAGGAAGCGTTGGAGCTTGACGTCGTTCGTCATGGACTCAGTGGGCAAGGCGCGGCCTCCGGTAGCCGGCCAGGATCAGCGCGTAGCGCACCGTCTCGGCCAGCACGATGCTGAGCAGGGCGGTGTTGACGAGCTTCCAGCCACTGCTTTCGAACGGCATCACCACGCCGACCACGATCATGGCGGTGAGCAGGACGAAATAAGCCGCTCGCGTTCCGCGTGCGTCGATGGCGCGGTCGCGCTCGTCCTCGAGCAACAACTCGCCCGTTTCCCGCCGCTTGATCAGCAGCAGTCCGCCGACGTAGGCCACGGCATGGATGCTGGCCACCAGGGCAAGGCAGCCGATGCGTTCCAGCAGGGTCGTCAGCCGGTCCGGAAACCCGATCTGGATCGCGAAATAAACAAGGTAGACGGGACACATGCTCCACAGGGCGAGCCAGGCCCGCTTTTGAAGTGACGACATGGTGCGGCCTTTGAGTTAGCTGAGGTGCACACAATGTCAATCAAAACTAACATGGCGTCAAGAGAATTTACCAAGGCTGGCTCACGTTGTGCTGCCTTTGTGCATCGGGCCGTGTCGAGCGCCGTGTCGCCAAGACGCCGTCCAGCGCCAGCTGCGCCTTGAAGCCCCAGCCGTTTTTGGCCTCCCAAGCGGCGCGTCGCGGCCACCGGCTGGGCCTGGCAGGGCTTGGTGGAAGCCGGGGCTCCTGGGGCGGGCGAACCCGGGACCCGCGAATCCATGTCGGCTTCACCCGCGTGCGCGTATCGTTTGCGGGCGCATATGTCCATATGCGTACTTGCGCGGACGCTCATCGGTGCGACCGATATCAGCGTCTTCAGGGGACGCGGTCACCTAACCAACGAACGGGAGACCGAGAGATGAAGACTCGACTGCTCATTGCAGTGGCGGCCATGGCGTTTGCTACGTGCGCCTTGGGGCGCCACTCCAGCCACGCTCAAGCTGCAAAAAGGAGGCACCACGGTACCGACGACCACGCCGCTCGGGAGGCGCACCGCTGACAAGCCTGGAACTGGATCCGGCGATGACCGCCGGGGATGCCGATTCGGGCGATGGCCGTGAACTGGGACCGCAACCCGTGGTGAACCGCACCATTGCCCACGGGCACGCCGGCAGCAACAGGATGGGACAATGGCAGGCGTGCCAAGTCGCACCCCGAACTCCTTGGCGGCTTCGACGGCCTCAACTTCCACGACCAGCGTTACGCCAACGGCGGCAACCAGTTCTCGGTGGAGCCGCCCGATCAGGGGCTGTGCGCCGGCAACGGCTTCGTCATGGAAAGCGTCAACGACGTGCTGGCGATCTACGACAGCGCCGGCAACAAGCTCGTCGGGCCGGTCGATCTCAACACGTTCTACGGCTACCCCGCGGCGATCAACCGCACCACGGGTGCCTACGGACCTGAAATCACCGACCCGTCCTGTTACTACGATGCAGCCACGCAGCGCTGGTTCCAGATCGTGTTGACGCTCGACCGCGTCGGCACGACGTCGTCGCTGGCCGGCACCAATCACCTGGACATCGCGGTCAGCCAGACCGCCGACCCCACCGGTGCCTGGAACATCTACCCCCTGCCGGTGCAGAACAACGGCACGCAGGGCACGCCGGATCACGGTTGCACGGGCGGGTTCTGCCTGGGCGACTATCCCCATATCGGCGCTGACGCCCATGCGATCTTCCTGACCACCAACGAGTTCTCGCTGTTCGGCCCCGGCTTCTACGGCGCGCAGATCTACGCCATCTCCAAGCAGGCGCTGGCGTCGGGCGCGGCGTCACCGAATGTGGTGCTGTTCAACGGCGGCGATCCGAGCATTCCGGCGCCCGCGTTCACGGTCTGGCCGGCCGTCTCGTCCGGTGGGCAGTATGCCGCTGCGCACGGCGGAACCGAATACCTGCTCAGTTCGGACGCGGTGTTCTACGACTCGGGCACGTCGAACACGATCTGGCTGTGGTCGGTGTCGAACACGCAGGCCATCGACACCATGCCCGCCGCCTGACGCTGAACGTCTCGCCGCTGACCGTGCAGACAATATGCCGTGCCGAGCAGCCTGGCCCACCAGAAGCCGGGCAGTACGCCCTTGCGCGACTGCTTTGCCCTGGTCCCGGCTGTGCGCCGACCTATCTCGGCTATCCGAATCATCGTCTACTCGGCGCCGCGCGACCTGGCGGTGAACGACTCGCGCATGCAGCAGGTGAGCTACGCCAACGGCAAGCTCTGGGGCACGCTGGATACCGACGTCCTGCTGGGCTGATGGCAGCCATGGCTCGGGCATCAATTACTTCGTCATCAATCCGAACTCCGGCGGCATCTTTGCCAACGGCACGCTGGCCTTGCCCGATGCGAACCTGACCTACGGCGCGGCGGCCGTCACGCAGAGCGGACGCGGTGTCATCGCGTTCACCGTCGTGGGCCCCAACGACTATCCGAGCGCCGGCTACGCCGGCCTGGATGCGAAGCTCGGTGCCGGCGACGTGCATATCGCCGCAGCGGGTGCGGGTCCGTGGGACGGCTTTACCGGCATTCCCTACCTCGGCGGTGGCCGGCCGCGCTGGGGTGACTATGGTGCGGCTTCGGCCGACGGCAACATGATCTGGATCGCGTCGGAGTACATCGCACAGACGTGCACCCTGAGCCGAATACCTGACCGCTCCGCTGTTCCAGTGCGGCGGTACGCGCGGCGCGCTGGGCAACTGGGCGACGCGTATCTCGGCCATCGGGTTCTGAGGCCTCGACAAGCCGCCAAGTGACGGGCGTGATGGGCAGTGTCCCATCACGCCCGTCTGGTCTTGAGCCGGGTTGGTTTGAAGCGGCATCCCGGCCAGCCCCCTTCAGCGCCGTGTCGCCAGTACGCCATCCAGCGCGAGCTGCGCCTTGAAACCGGCTTTCTCCAGCCGCTTGGCCACTTCGCGCGGCACGTCGCGGCCGCTGGTGAGCTTGTTCGGGCTGCCGGTGTAGTGGAACAGCCGGCCGCCGCGGCGCAGCACGCGCGCGAGCTGGTCGTAGAACGCCTGCGAATACAGTTCGCCGGCGATGCCGAAGCGCGGCGGATCGTGCAGCAGCGCGTCCACCGAGGCGTCGGCGAGCTGCGTGATCGCCTGCGCCACGTCGGCATGGACGAGTTGCAGGCGGCCGCCGCTGGCGGGGGCGTCTCGGGTCCGGCGACCACGGGTTGAGCGTGCGCAGCCACAGCACGTCGGCGTTCTTCTCGAACGAGTGGATGCGCGCCACGCCGGCCTCCAGGCAGCACGCCGCGAAATAGCCCAGGCCACCGCAGGTATCGAGCACCACCTTGCCGCGCGGCTCGACCAGCGCCACCTTGCGGCGCGCGTCCTCGATCGGCGACTCCTTCGAGGTGGGCAGCATCTTGATGCCGTCGATCTCGAAGGTGGGCGCACCCCACTCGGTGGGCACCAGCTTGATCAGCGAACCGGCATAGCGCGACACCGGCGCGAACTCGTCGCCGTCCCAGATAGTAGATCGTGCGGTCCTTCAGCTGGTGCGGATACGGATAGCGCCGGTCGCGCCATTGCCAGGCGTCCGTCTGCAGCAGGGCGTTGCCGTTCGAACGGCCCAGGTCCAGCGAGCCGGTCCATTCGCCCGCACCGGCATCGCGCGCGGCCAGCAGCGCCTCGGCGATCGGGCGCGTGAGCAAGGGACCGGAATAATGCGACACGGCGGGCAATCTCCTGAAATAGCTGTCATGAGCCGGCGACAGCTTGCCGCAACGCGACGACGGGGCGGCATCGTAACCCACTGGGGTGGCCGCAGCGGAGCGAGACGTGATCGGGTTCAGCGGTGGGGCCGGGCAGGCAATGAACCCCGATCGCTCCGGATGCGGACGTCGCCTGGTGGCGAAGTCCGCGGTGTGCCTGGCTGGCGTCAGCCCTGCGCGGAGGCCTTGCCGGAGGTGGCGCCCTGGATATTTTGCTTGGAGCGGGCTGCGCTGGCCCGGGCGGGGCTATGGAGCGGGGTATTGCCCAGCACCTCGATGCGGCCGCCGCGCTTCTTGAACGCCGCGATGTCGTCGGCGATGGTGTCGCTGGTCATGCTGCGACTCGAATTCTTGCCCTTGCCGGAGCCGAACAGGCGCGACGTGGCGCTGTGCTTGGTGACGGCGGGGGTGGACTTGCTGGACATGATTTCTCCTTTGGGCGGGTTTTGCTCCGTGGTGGCGGACGCGTGCATGTCTGCACGCGGTTTGCGCGCAGCGAAGAGGACTCGGGCAACCGTCACCTCGATCGGTGGCTTCTCCGCATCGCGACTGAGGCCTGCGGTACCGCCTCCGGATACGGGCCGTGGAGCAGAGGTAAGTCCGCGCATCTTACGTAAACATCCATGAACATGATGTTATGTGAGGCGAAATACGGCAAAAGACGGGATTCCGGGGCCGTCAATCGGGCAACGGCGGCGTGTGTAGCTCGCGGGGCATGGCGACCGGCATTGGCCGCCGGCGCCGAAAGATGTCGCCGTGCTGCACGCAATGGCCGATTGGCCCCTTGCCCCATCGCAGGGGCTCCGGAAGATCGGCGCCTGTCTGCGCTCGCCAACTGCTACGCCATCGTCATCGAGTGGCTGCGAGTGGCAGTGCAGCGCCCGACGGGCTGTCTGGGCAAGCTGTGGCGCTGCCGTTTGGCGGCAACGCAGTGACCCTTCCGCGCTCCTCCAGGGCCGAGCCCATCCATGGGCTCTCCCCGCATGCGGCGCCGGAGTTCAATGCCGATGCAGCGTCCCCGACTTCGGGCAGTGGCATTGCGCGGTGGGGCCGAATTCGGTGCCGAAGCTTTGGCCGTCGCGGTGGCGCTGCCAGTAGAACTCGGGGGCGGGGCGGCCCTTGCCGGCGACTTCGGCCATGTCGGCGTCGACGTCGAAGACGCGGCCGTTGACGGCGACGTAGCGGGTGTCGATGGTGGCGCGGATGTTCTCCAGCGGGTTGCCGTTGAGCACGACGAAGTCGGCGCGCTTGCCGGGTTCCAGCGAGCCGAGCTGCTTGGACAGACCGAGCAGGTCGGCACCGTCGAAGGTCGCCGCGCGCAGCGCTTCCCAGTTCGTGAAGCCGCTTTGCGCCAGCATCCAGATTTCCCAGTTCTCGGACAGGCCTTGCAACTGGCCGTGGCCGCCGGTCTGGATCTTCACACCCGCATCGCGCAGTTTCTTCGCGGCGGCGCCGACGGTCTTGTAGTAGTAGTCCCATTCCGGCGCGGTGTCGCGGCGGATCGAGCGAGCGTCGAGCGTCTCGCGTGGGAAGAAGCGGTTGAGTTTCTTGTCTTCCCACACGTTGTCGCGCGCGTACCAGTAGTTTTCGCCGGACAGGCCGCCGTAGTTCACCACCAGGGTCGGCGTGTTGCGCACGTCGGTCTGCTTCCACAGGTTGATCACGTCGGCATACAGCGGCGCGACCGGCAGGTTGTGCTCGATGCTGGTGACGCCGTCGAGGATCATCGGCAGGTTGTGGTTGAGCGTGGAGCCGCCTTCCTCGACCACCAGCATGCCAAGCTCGCGCGCGGCCTGGTTGATCTGCTGGTGCTGCTCGCGGCGCGGCTGGTTGTAGCTCTTCACGCTGAACGCGCCGTTCGCCTGCATGCGACGCAGGTGCGCGCGGGCGTCGTCGAGCGAGTTCACCACAGCCTTGAAGTCGCCGTCGGCGCCGTACAGGATCGTGCCGGTGGAGAACACGCGCGGGCCGACCAGCGTCGCCGGCCTTGAGCAGCTCGGCCTGCGAGAACACGGTCTCGGTGGACGCCGACGGATCGTGCATGGTGGTGATGCCGAACGCGAGGTTCGCGTAATACGCCCAGTTCGCCTGCGGCACCACGCCGGTGAAGAAGTGGTTCGCGTGCGCGTGCGCGTCGACATAGCCCGGCGCGATGGTCTTGCCGCTGGCGTCGATGACCTTCGCGTTGGCCGGGATCGCGACGCTGCCCGCCGCGCCGAGCGCGGTGATGCGTGTCGCCCTCGACGACCAGGGTGCCGTTCTCGATCACCTCCTGCTCGCCGGACTGCGCGTTCTTCATCGTGATCAGGCGCGCGCCGGTGAACGCGAACGTGTCGGTCGGGCGGTCCATCGGCACGGCTCAGGCCGACGTCGATGCCCACGCTCGCTGCCGGGCTTGGGCAGTTGCTTCGGCGCGCCGGGCACGAACGCGAACGCGTCCTTGAGATCGCGCGAGTGGTAGTCGCGCCCGACCATCCAGTGCAGCGCGTTCGAGTCGGCCGACCAGTGCAGGTAGGAGCCGACATCCTTGCTGACCTGGGTCACCGGGATCGCCTTGGTGTCCTTCGACAGCTCGATCGTCGCGCCGGTCTGCGGCAGCGGCGCGACGTAGGCATTGAACAGTTCGGTGAACGCGACCCACTGGCCGTCCGGGCTCAGGCTGACGGCATCGACGTATTTCAGGTCGAACACGTCACGCGGTTCCTCGCCGTGGATGCCGACGCTTTGCAGCTTTTTCTTGAGGCCGCCGCCGGTGAGGAAATACACGCGCTGGCCATCGGCGGCGAACTGCGGGTTGCTGCCGGATTTCGCGATCCGTTTCGCCATGACGCCATTCGCCGGCATCAGGTAGATGCCGGCTTCGCCTGCGTTGAGGTTACCGCTGATCGAACCGCCGGCGGTCTTCGCGTAGGCGATCTGGCTGCCGTCGCGCGAGTACGTCGGGCCGTAATAGAAGCCGGGCTTGTTGGTCAGCGTGCGGGTCTGGCCGCTGGCGAGGTCGCGCTCGACGATCGCGCCCTGCGCCGTGTCGGACCAGGTCGTGTACAGCAGCTTGCGGCCGTCCGGGCTGAACGCGGGCTGGTATTCGAACTGGCCGTCTTCGGCCACCAGTCGCTGCGGCGTGCCATCCGGCAGTGCCTTGGTCCACAGGTGGCCGACCGCGTGGAACACCAGCGTCTTGCCGTCGGGGCTGGTGGCGACGTCACGGATCATCTTCGGCGCGAAGCTGCCCTGGTCGAGCTTCTGCTCGAAGCGCAGCGGCTGCGCCACGGTCTGCTCGACGGTGGCGCTGAACGGGATCTGCGCCGGCGTGCCGTTGCCGGCGTCGACGCGCCACAGCTTGCCCTGCGCCCAGATCACCAGGTTTTTCGAATCCGGGGTCCAGGCGAAGTTCGCGTAGGGGCCGAAGATCGCCCAGGCTTCCTGCATGTCGTGCGAGAGGCCGTCCCACAGCGCGCGCACGTCGCCGCTGTCGAGGTCGACCAGGTGCAGCACGCTCTTGTCGCGCACGCGCTTGACGAAGGCCAGCGATTTTCCGTCCGGCGACGGCTGCGGCCGCATCGCGCCGCCGGGCGTCGCCACGATGGTTTCGGTTTCGCCGGACTGGCGGTCGAGCCGCTTGATCGCGTAGATCACCTCATGCGGATTCTTGTTGTACTGGAAGTACGGCCCGGCGCTGACGTCCTCGGAGTAATAGACGTAGCGGCCATCCGGGCTCAGCGCGGGCTCGCCCAGATCCTGCTGGTCGTTCTTCTGCTTGGTCAGCTGCAGGCCGGCGCCGCCGCTCTTGTGATACATCCACAGCTCGCCCGCGCCGAGCGAGCGCTCGCCGGTGAAATGCTTGCGGCCGATCAGGTACTGGCCGTCCGGCGTCCACGCCGGGTTGTTCATCAGGCGGAAATCCTCCTTGCTGACCGCGCTCGCGCTGCCGCCGCCCGCTGGCATGCGCCAGAGGTTGTTGCCGCCGCCGCGATCCGAGGTGAACGCGATCTCCGTGCCGTCCGGCGAAAACCGCGGCTGCACGTCCCAGGCCGGTCCCGTGGTGAGTCGCCTCGCACTGCCGCCCTCGATCGGCATCAGGTACAGGTCGCCGAGCAGGGCGAACACGATGCGTCGGCCGTCCGGACTGACGTCGAGGTCGATCCAGGTGCCCTCGTCGGTCGTGAATTTGACCGTCTTGGTCGGGCCGTGCGCGGCGTTGACATCCCATTTGGACGTCTCGCCGTCCTTCTTGTCGGCGGCGAACGCCGCTGCGGGCGCGAGCGAGAGGGTGGCGAGAATCGCGAGGCGAAGCAGTGACATGGGGAACTCCGGAACGAGGATTCTTCGATGGTAGAGGAAGCGCTCCGACCGCGACCGGGTCGAAAGTCCCGCTCGTGGCGGGTTGGTGTCTTCCTCGTTGGCGCATGGGAATGCTTTCATCTCTTCGCGTCCGCGTTACTCTTGCTGTTCCGCTCGTTGGGACCGTATCGGAGGTGAATGTGGCCGTTCTCGTGGGGTTTTCCGGCAGTCTGCGCAAGGGCTCGTTCAACACTGCGCTGCTGCGTGCCGCCGGCGCGATGATGCCGGCCGGCAGCCGGTTGGAGATCGTTTCGATCGGCGCGTTCCCGCTCTACAACGGCGACGATGAGACCGCACACGGCATCCCGGCCGAGGTCACGGCGCTCAAGCAGGCGATTGCCGCGGCCGATGGCCTGCTGATCGCGACGCCCGAATACAACAACAGCATCCCCGGGGTGACGAAGAATGCGCTGGACTGGCTGACGCGACCGCCGGCCGACATCCCGCGCGTGTTCGCCGGCAAGCCGGTGGCGGTGATGGGCGCGTCGCCCGGCGGCTTCGGCACGATCCTGTCGCAGAACGCCTGGTTGCCGGTGTTGCGCACGCTCGGTGCGGAGCTCTGGACCGGCGGCCGCCTGCTGGTGTCGCGCGCGGGCAGCGTGTTCGATGCCGATGGCGCCATCACCGACGCGCGCACCAACGACCTGCTGCGAAAGTTCGTGGAGGGTTTCGTCGCTTTCGCACAGGATCGCCCGGCGGGTAAGTCGTAAAAGCGGTGGCCAGGAAGGCCCGGTGGGCCGGCCCGGATCCGAAGGAGTAACCTGTCGGCTTCCGTTTGCTCGCTTGCCCATGAGGTGGTGCCTTGTCTCGTGAAGGTGACATGGCCGGCATGCGCCCGGTGGTGCAGATCACCGGGCGCAGCAGTTCGCATTTCACCCGCCTGGTGCGCGTGTTCGCGGAAGAGCTTGGCGTGGCCTGCGAGTTCGTTCCGGTCTACGACCTGGCGTCGCTGGATCCGCGTGACTATGCCGGGAATCCCGCGCTCAAATTGCCCGTGCTCACGCAGGGCGATGCGGTCGTGTTCGGCGCCGAAAACATCTGCCGCGCGCTGGCGGCGTCCGCGCCGGAGCATCGGCGGATCGTCTGGCCCGAGGATGCATGCGATGTGCAGACGCGCAATGCGCAGGAACTCGTCTGGCACGCCATGCAGGCGCAGGTGCAGCTCGGCTTCGGTACGCAGATCGCGAAACTTCCGGCGGACAGCGTCTACTTCGTCAAGGCGGCTGCGGGATTGCGCAATGCCCTGGAGTGGCTGGACGCAAGGGTGCAACCGGTGGTCGACGCACTGCCGCCCCGTGACCTCAGCATGCTGGAGGTGTCGCTGTTCTGCCTCGTCGAGCATCTGGCCTTCCGCCAGACTATCCCTCTTGCGCCTTATGGCCGCCTCGCGGCTTTCGCCCGCGAGTTCGGCAAGCGGGCGTCGGCGGAAAACACGGCTTACAGGTTTGACGTGCCACCCGGCGGCCCGGGACAAGGGGACGGCGGTCGTTGAATCGGCCTGGTGATCTTCGCCTCCGTTACCTCCCAAGTGCATCTATCCGGCGACCGGGCGCGCGAAGCGTTACCCCGACGCAAAGGACGGCGGCTTCACGGAATTTTTCCGGGCGCGTTCGGTGGTGCGCGTTACAAGAAGAGAATTGTGGAGTTTCGCCCGGCGCGGGCGGTTTCGAAGGGATCCAATGTCGGACCTGCTTTCCTATGCGGCACGCGGACTGACCCAGGCATCATGGGTTGCCTGGCTGATCTACTTCGTGGTCATGACGCAGTCGACGATCTCCGCAGTCACCTTGTACCTGCATCGCAGCCAGGCGCATCGCGGCGTCGAGTTCCACCCTGCCGTCGCCCATCTTTTCCGCTTCTGGTGCTGGCTGACGACAGGCATGGTGACTCGGCAGTGGATCGCGGTGCACCGCAAGCACCACGCGAAATGCGAGACCGCCGAGGATCCGCACAGCCCGCAGGTGTATGGCATCCGTGCGGTGCTGTGGCGCGGCGTGGATCTTTACAAGAAGGCCGCCGAGAATGCGGGCGACCTGGCGACCTACGGCGTCGGGGCGCCCGACGACTGGATCGAACGCCATCTCTACGCGCGCTGGTCGGCGGCGGGGCCCACCCTGCTGGCGGTTATCAGCCTTGGCCTGTTCGGCGTGGTCGGCATCGCGATCTGGGCATTGCAGATGGCGTGGATCCCGTTCTGGGCCGCGGGCGTCGTCAATGGCTTGGGCCACTGGTGCGGCTACCGCAACTTCGAGACGGTCGACACCTCGGCCAACCTGGTGCCGTGGGGGCTGATCGTGGGTGGCGAGGAACTGCACAACAACCACCATGCGTTTCCCGGCTCGGCAAAGTTCTCGCAGCGCCGGTTCGAGTTTGATGGCGGCTGGATGGTGATTTGCCTGCTGCGCCGGCTGGGCCTGGCGCGGGTGCGGCGGGTCGCGCCGGCACTCGGTTTCCGTGCCTACGTGCAGCAACCGGATGTGGAAACGGTCAAGGCATTGCTGGCGCAACGGTGCCGCATCCTGCACGACTACGTCGTCGGCGTGATCACCCCGACCCTGCGCGCGGAAGTCGCGGTTGACGGACGGCTGCCGCGTCGACTGCGGCGGGGACTGGCGAGCGGGGGGCGCTGGCTGGACCCGGTATTGCGCGGCGAACTCTCCGCGTTTCTCCACCAGCGTTTCCGGCTGTCCACCGTATGCGAGTTCCGTGCACGACTCGCCGGGCTGACCGAGCGCAACGGCCGCGACGCCCAGGCCCTGCTGGAAGAATTGAAACGCTGGTGTGCCGAGGCGGAAATGAGCCAGGTCCGTGTGCTGGCCGATTTTGCGGCCCGCCTGAAAGGCTGTTGCATCGCCGGCAAGGAACGGGTCCATGCCGACTTGCTGGAATTCGCGCCGCCGTGATGTGTCGGGTGGCACCATGGACGCCGCGCGACCCATCCATGCGTGGAGTAATGGCATGATCCTCTACCTGCCTGCATTGTCGACCACCGGCACGCTGTCGCTCGCGGTGGCCGCGTCATGAGCCGCCGATTCGACGCCACCATCGTCGGCGCCGGCCAGGCCGGCCCGCCACTGGCGAGCCGCCTGACTCAGGCCGGCCGGTTAGTGGCGCTGGTCGAGCGCAAGCTGTTCGGCGGCACCTGCGTCAACACCGGCTGCATGCCAACCAAGACCCTGGTCGCCAGTGCACGCGCCGCACACGTGGCCCGTCGCGCGGCCGATTTCGGCGTGGTGCTGACGGGCGAGGTGGGCATCGACATGGCCAAGGTGAAGTCGCGTGCCGACATCGTCATCGCGAATGCGCGGCATAGGGTGCGCACGTGGCTGGACGGCATGGACGGCTGCACGGTGATCGAAGGCCATGCGCAGTTCGAGGATGCGCAAACCCTGCGCGTGGGCGATGAACAGCTCGGCGCGCCGCAGATCTTCCTGAATGTCGGCGCCCGCGCGGTGGTGCCGGACATGCCCGGCCTGCACGCCATCCCGTACCTCACCAATACCTCGATCCTGGGCCTGGACCGCGTGCCGGCGCATCTGCTGATCGTCGGCGGCAGCTACATCGGGCTGGAATACGCGCAGATGTACCGGCGCTTCGGCGCCCGCGTCACCGTGGTGGAAAAAGGCCCGTACCTGATCGGTCGCGAGGACGAGGACGTGTCGACGGCGGTGCGCGGGATCCTGGAAGGCGAAGGCATCGACATCCGCACCGGCGTCGACGAGCTCACGTTCGCGGGTGAGGGGGTGGCGATCACGGTGGCGCTGGACGGCGAACGGATCGCCTGCAGCCACGTGCTGGTGGCGGTGGGGCGCGTGCCGAACACCGGCGACCTCGGCCTCGACAAGGCCGGCGTGGCGACGGATGCACGTGGCTACATCACGGTCGATGACGAGTTGCGCACCAGCACGCCCGGCATCTGGGCGCTGGGCGACTGCAACGGCCGCGGCGCGTTCACGCATACCGCGTACAACGACTTCGAGATCGTCGCGGCGAACCTGCTCGATGGCGAGCATCGCCGGCTCAGCGAACGCGTCAGCGGCTACGCGCTGTACATCGACCCGCCGCTGGGCCGCGTCGGCATCAACGAGGCGCAGGCGCGCAAGCGCGGGCGTCCGTTCCTGGTCGGCAAGCGGCCGATGAGCCGGGTCGGTCGCGCGGTGGAAAAGGACGAGACGCAGGGTTTCATGAAGGTTATCGTCGACGCGGAGACGAAGGCGATCCTCGGCGCCGCGATCCTCGGCGTCGAAGGCGACGAGGCGATCCACGGCATCATCGACATGATGAGCGTGGGCGCCACCGCCACCCAGCTGCAGCATACGGTGCCGATCCACCCGACCGTGTCGGAGCTGATCCCCACCTTGCTCGCGGAAGCACGCACGCCGGACAGGTAACGCAGCGGCGCACGGCTGGTGTCGATCCGGACCCGGCTCGTTCGTCGTCATGACAGGAGTGCGATGGCGGGCCGGAATTGTCCGGTTGCGCGGCTCCGCCATGACTACGGGAGAGGCAAAGATGCGATTCCTTTCGATGATCCGGATCAACGAGAACACCGGCCAACAGCCCAGCGAGCAGCTGAAGGTCGACATGGGCAAGTTGATCACGGAGATGACCGCGGCCGGTGTGCTGCTGGATACCGCGGGGCTGCGGCCGACCGTGGAAGGGGCTCGCATGCGGTTGTCGCACGGAAAGCTGAAGACCACCGACGGCCCGTTCACCGAAACCAAGGAAGTGATCGGTGGCTACGCGATGCTGAAGGCGGATTCGATGCAGCATGCGCTGGAGTTGACGTCGCGCTTCCTGAAGGTGCACGGCGACGCATGGGAGATCGAGTGCGAAGTACGCCCTGTGGATGAGGATTGCGCGCCAAAGCCGTGAGCCCGCACAGGCGACCGGGCCTCCATCCGCTTGCGATCATTAGTCGAGTTTCGGGTACCAGTCGCTGCCGCGGCCTTCGGGGGTCATGTCGAGGATGGTCCACAGCGGCATCAGGTCGGGCGCGCCGCGCGGGTCCTGGCCGGGGTCGGCGCTCTCGCCGCCCATCTCGCCGCTCCAGAAGTGGCGGATCGTGCCGTCGCGGCGGGTGAACACGTTGAGCGGCTGGCATCGTCGCCGCCGTTCGGTCGACGCCGAGGTAGTCGCGGCTGAAGTCGCCGTTGGTATCGGAGTAGAGCTGGCAGGTCGCGCCAGCCGCGTTCCTTCTTGAAGGCGACCAGGCGCTCGATCGGCGAGCGCGCGACCACGGCCAGCGCGACGCGCTGCTCGATGTCGCGCGCCTCGCCGTCCCAGGCGCTCAGCAGCGACGTGCACATCGGACAGGGCCGCTCGCGCTGCGGGCCGAACATGTAGCTGTAGACGACCAGCGTCTGCTTGTCGCCGAACAGGCCGGCGAAATCGACGCGGCCCGTCTTCGCCCTCGAAGCGGTAGTCGCCGGTCACCTCGCCGCCGGGCGGCAGGGCGCGGCGCTGCGCGGCGACGCGTTCGATGTGCCGGCGCAGCTCGATCTCCTCGGCGAGCAGCGCGGTGCGCGCGCGGCGGTAGTCGGCGCTTTCGTTCGGGAAGCGCATGCGGTTGCGCGCGCCAGTTCGGCGGCGGGAACGAGGAGCGGGGTTTGCGCATGGTTGGTTTCCGATGGGGCTTCCGTGGGATGGGATCTCTCCATGGCGACGAACAGGACCGGGGAAAATCGACACCCGCCTGGAGACTTGGCCGGGCAAAGGCGGCGGCCTGCGCGAGACCTCGCATGACGTCAGCGCTGCACAGCACTGTTCCTGCGCACCCGCCGTGCAACCGGGACCAGCGCGAGCAGCGCCACGATGGCGAAACCCGCGCCGGCGAGGAAGGTGGCGCGCGAGCCGAACGCATCCCACAGCCCTCCGGCGACCACGCTGGCCACCAGCAGGGCGAGCCCGCTGACCAGGTTGAACAAGCCGTACGCGGTGCCGCGCAGGTTGGCCGGTGCCGCGTCGGCGACCAGGGCGGCGAGCAGGCCTTGCGTCATGCCCATGTGCAGGCCCCACAGCACCACGCCCAGCGCCAGCCCGGCCAGCCCGCCGACGAAGGCCAGCGCCAGGTCCGACAGCGACCAGCACCACCACGCCCAGCCCGAGCAGCGTGCCGCGGTCGCAACGGTCGGCCAGCACGCCGACCGGGTAGGACGACAGCGCATACACCACGTTCATCACCACCAGCACCAGCGGAATCAGCGCCAGCGTCAGCCCGAGTTCCTGCGCGCGCAGCACCAGGAAGGCTTCGCTGAAACGGGCCAGGGTGAACACCGCGGCTATCGCCACCACGCCCCAGTACAGGCGCGGCAGACGCGCCAGCTCGGCGCGCGACAACGGCGCGCGGACCCGCTTCATTTCCCGGTCGCCGGGCACGTCATGCACGCCGAACAGCACCAGCGCGAACGCGGCGAACGCCGGCAGCACGGCGAACCAGAACACCAGCGGGATGTTGTCGGCGGTCAGCCACATCAGCGCGATAGCCAGCGCCGGGCCGAGGAACGCACCCGATGGTGTCGAGCGACTGGCGCAGGCCGAACGAGGCGCCGCGCAGTTCGGCCGGTGCCAGGTCGGCGATCAGCGCATCGCGCGGCGCGCCGCGGATGCCCTTGCCGATGCGGTCCACGAAGCGCGCCGTGACCACCCAGCCGAGCGTGCGTCGCCAGCGGAAAGATCGGTTTGGTGAACGCCGCCAGGCCGTAACCGATCGCGACCAGCAGCTTGCGCCGGCCGAGCCAGTCGGACAGCACGCCGGAGAACACCTTGGTGATCGCCGCGGTGGCTTCGGCGATCCCCTCGATGAAGCCGACGGCGAGCGCCGAGGCGCCGAGCACGCTGACCAGGTAGACCGGCAGCAGCGCGTGGATCATCTCCGAGGAGATGTCCATCAACATCGAGACCAGGCCGAGCGCCCAGATGCCGGGCGGGATCCGTCGCAGCACGGACGGCGTCCGCGCCGCGGCGCGGCCGGGTACTTCCAGGTGCTTGCTCATGGCGACGCTTCCCCAGGTTTCGTGGGGCGGCTCAGGCCGTCGTTCGCGGTCGTCCCGTCGGTGTGTCGACGGCAAGGCGGAGTGGGCCGGCGTGGGTTGATCGGATCGTTCAACGTACGGGCAGGGTGTAGCTGAAATCGTAGCCGTGCTTGCCGTCGGCGATGGTGATCTGCATCGCGCCGGCGAGGCCGGCCAGTTCGTCGGCGCCGGAACCGGGCACCACCGTGACCGTCCATTCCTGCGGCATGCCGCCGACCATCAGTGCGCGGTGCACCAGCACGAAGCTGCCGCTGCGGCCATGCAACTTGCCGCTGACTTTCTCCAGCGCCACGTAGGCGCCTGCGGTGGTACCGTCCCCCGCAGCCAGCATCTCGCCCTGGCTGGTGGCGTCGAGGTCGCCGTGGAACTGCTTGTCCAGCGACAGCCGCGCGAGGCCGGAGGCCTTGGCCTGGGGATTGTCGGGAGTCTGCGGAGTGACCTTGACGTCGAAATGGCCGGTGGCATGCATGGTGGCGGGCTCCATGGGGGTTTGCGCGGGCGCTGCGACGGACACGCTCGCAGCGAGGGTGAACGCCACGAGTGCGGGCAGGAAGAGGGTCAGGGCTTTCATGGGAAACTCCTGCGCGGTGTCGCGGTGCCGGGATGGGAACTGTCGATGTGCCGGTAGCGTGCCATGGCGAACTCCCTGTTCGGGTCCTGCGAATGAAGCAAGATCGGCGCTGGTCTTGCTACAACCTCGTCAGACTGCAATGACGCAGCCTATTGAATCTTCGGATCCAGGTCATGACCAACTCTGAAATCCCGCAGTTCCTTGTCGAGCTCGAAGAGAATTTCAATAGCGCCATGATTTCCAACGACCCCGAACGAATTTCCGAGTGCATAACGGACGACTGGCTTCTCATAACACCTGAGGCTGGACCTGTTCCACGTTCACGCATTCTTGGTGTTGTCGAGTCCGGCCGTCTTGCGCACACGACGATGACCAAGGTGCCGACTCAGGCCTGTGTGATCGGCGATGTCGCCTGGATTACCGGCCGCGGGAAGAATACCGCGACCTTCGACGGCATTCCGATTGAAGCTGATGAGTACATCACGGATATCTACCGCCGGGTCAACGGCAAGTGGCTGTGCATGCTCACCCACCTCACGCCAGTGAAAGGAAGTGGTGGCTGAACTGGGCTGCTGCCCTTTAAAAAAAGCGATCGCATTCACTTCCACTCGAAAAGCGAACGCTTCGCCTTCATCGAGCAACAGCAACGCACTATCCGGTGAGGCGCCCGTGTCGGTTGTGGTCGAGGGGCCTTTCGCGTCGCGCGGGCGCCATGCATGCAATTGCAATGCTGCTGGCTCTCGCGCCCCTGGGCTACTTGCTCATACCACTCGCGTCTTCCACGCTGACGGCCTTGCCTGCAAACCCGACGGTGCAAGTCTGGCCCACTGGGTCCGGGCGCGCGGTGGCGGTGTATCGCTACGCGCCTGTCGGCGTCGCACCAGACAAGGGCCTTGCGCTGGTGTTCGTCCACGGCGCGCGATAGTGCAACGCCTGATCTGCAAGACCTTGCCTCCCCCGTGTTACTGCAGCTTGGCAAGTGCAGCTACATTCCCCGTGGCCGAGCCATGGAGTACTTCGGCGTCTACAGGATCGCGCGCAGCCATGTGATCCCCGACGTCGGCCACATTACGTGGGGCAACGCCAAAGGCCAGACCCTGACCCGGGAAACCATTGGGCGTTTCGTGAACAACCTGCCCGGTAAGCTTCCCGACGAGCCGACGCAATCAACCCGGAGCCGCTTCGCCGAAGTGGGCGGTAGTGCTTGCTGTCAGTTCAAACCACAACGCGCCTGGACGTGGAAAGCGTAGAGTTTTCTGCGTGTGCCAAGCCTTTGGTGTTCGCATCGGCCCCTCACTCGGTCACAGATGCGGCCTTCCGTAAGGGCCTGGGCAGAGCCGCGCCCGGAGACCTCGTTCATCCAGCGGGTCGCCAATGCCTGGCGGTCAAGCCAGAACGCGTTTGGACGTCCAGAATGTCAGTCGGGTTCTCTCCGGCCGGGTCTGGCCCGTTGCTACCGCTTCGCGCTGACGTGGCACCGGTTCATTCCCCGGCGGTGACCGTGATTGGCGTGCCGGCCGGGCGCCTGCCCAAGATTCCGATGGCGCGGCATGTGCCATCGCGCTAGCCTGCGCGCTTCCGCATGCGGAATGGGGAAAGGGGGCTTTATGCGCAAGGCTTGGAAGTGGCTCGGCCGCCTGGCGGCCGTCGTGCTGGTTCTGTTGGTTGCGGTGCTGCTCTCGGCTTACGTGCTGAGCGAACGGCGCATGGCCAAGGTGTACCGGATCGACCCGCCGGTGCCGGCGGTGCCCACCGACGCGGCGGCGGTCGAGCGAGGGAGTCACCTTGCCGCGATCCGCGGCTGCAAGGACTGCCATGGCCCCGACCTGGGCGGCGCCACCTTCATCGACGATGCGCTGTTCGCCCGCCTGTCGGGCAGCAATCTCACGCCAGGCGGAGCGGGCGGCAAGCTCACCGATGTGGACCGGGTGCGTGCGATCCGCCATGGCGTGGCACCGGATGGTCGCTCGCTGCTGTTCATGCCGGCGCAGGAGTTCAGTTACCTCGGCGACCAGGATCTTGGCGACCTGCTGGCCTACCTGCACAGCGTGCCGGCGGTCGAGCGCACGCCGCCGCCGAACCGGGTCGGCCCGCTCGGACGCATCTTGTTCGTGGCCGGCAAGGTGCCGTTGCTGCCGGCGGAAATCGTCGACCATGCCGTGCAGCGGGGCGAGCCGCCCGCGGCCGGTCCCACCGCCGCCTATGGCGCCTACCTCGCCACCGCCTGCGCCGGCTGCCACGGCAAGGGTTTTTCCGGTGGGCATATCCCTGGCACGCCGCCGGACTGGCCCGACGCCGCCAACCTCACGCCGGACCCGAGCGGCCTGGCGAGCTGGAGCGAGGCCGACTTGAAGAAGGCGCTGCGCGAGGGCATGGCGCCGGACGGACGCGCGCTGAAGACCGACTACATGCCGGTGCGGGTGACCCGCTTCCTCACCGATGAGGAGATCGGCGCGCTGTATGCCTACTTCCGCAGCCTGCCGGCGAAGCCGCGCGGGCAGGGTTAGCGAGGTACGTACCGAAGGGGCAGCGCGGCGCGGATGCCATGTGCGCGAACTGGTCCGGAGTGGGCGCCTGCCGGAAAACTTGCGCGAGCGGACGAGGGGAGCTGCACGCCGCGTCCGCTTTTCTGTATGTTGGCGCCTTCCCAACGCAAAGGCGCGCCGCATGACCGCATCGCTGGAACACCCGGACCACCTTAGGCGCAGCCTTTCCAACCGGCACCTGCAGCTGATTGCCATCGGCGGCGCGATAGGCACCGGCCTGTTCATGGGCTCGGGCAAGACGATCAGCCTGGCCGGGCCGTCGATCCTGCTGGTCTACCTGATCATCGGCGTGATGCTGTTCTTCGTGATGCGGGCGATGGGCGAGCTGCTGCTGTCCAACCTCGAGTACAAATCCTTCATCGACTTCTCCACCGACCTGCTCGGGCCGTGGGCCGGTTTCTTCTGCGGCTGGACCTACTGGTTCTGCTGGATCATCACCGCGATCGCCGACGTGATCGCCATCGCGGCCTATGCGCAGTTCTGGTTCCCGGAGCTGGCGCCGTGGATTCCGGCGGTGCTGTGCGTGCTGCTGCTGCTCAGCCTGAACCTGGTGACGGTGAAGCTGTTCGGCGAGATGGAGTTCTGGTTCGCGCTGATCAAGATCATCGCGATCTGCGCGCTGATCGCCACCGGCTTCGCGCTGGTCGCGTGGGGTTTCGAGTCGCCGACCGGGCACAAGGCCTCCGTCGCCAACTTGTGGAATGACGGTGGGCTCTTTCCGAAGGGAATGAGCGGTTTCTTCGCCGGCTTCCAGATCGCGGTGTTCGCCTTCGTCGGCATCGAGCTGGTCGGCACCACCGCGGCCGAGACGGCCGACCCGAAGCGCAACCTGCCCAAGGCGATCAACTCGATCCCGGTGCGCATCATCATCTTCTACGTGCTGGCCCTGGTCGCGATCATGATGGTGACGCCGTGGCGCATGGTGGAGGCCGGCAAGAGCCCGTTCGTGGAGCTGTTCGTGCTGGCCGGCATCCCGGCCGCGGCGAGCCTGATCAACTTCGTGGTGCTGACCTCGGCCACGTCCTCGGCCAACAGCGGCATCTTCTCCACCAGCCGCATGCTGTACGGCCTGGCCGAGGAGAACCATGCGCCGAAGACCTTCGCGCGGCTGTCGCGCGCGGCGGTGCCGTCGCTGGGCCTGCTGTTCTCCTGCTTCTGCCTGCTGCTGGGCGCAGCGCTGATCTACCTGATCCCCGACCTGATCACCGCGTTCACCCTGATCACCACGCTGTCCGCGGTGCTCTTCATGTTCGTGTGGTCGCTGATCCTGTTTGCCTACATCGCCTACCGGCGCAAGCGCCCGCAGCTGCATGAGGCGTCGATCTACAAGATGCCCGGCGGCGTGGCGATGTGCTACGCCTGCCTGGTGTTCTTCGTGTTCGTGCTGGTGCTGCTGAGCCTGCAGCCGGATACCCGCGAAGCGCTGATCGCCAGCCCGGCCTGGTTCGTGCTGCTGGGCATCGGCTACCTCTGGAAGGGGCGCCGGGCACGCCGCGCCGTGGTCCTGCCCGCCGAATGAGCCGTCGGTCGCATCGATGGGCGGGGCGGTGGATGTGCGCTGCGCTCGCCGCGGGCATGGCCTGCGTGGTCGCGGCCGAACCGCCGCTGCCGGCGCATGCGTCATTCACCATCGACTCGGCGGTGCTGAGGGAAGTGCGCCGCATCAACGTGTACACGCCGCCGGGCTACGACACAGAAAGCCGCGCGAGTTATCCGGTGCTGTACATGCCGGACGGCGGCCTGCAGGAGGATTTTCCGCACGTGGCCAGCGATGTCGACGCGGCAGTCCGTACCGGCGAAATGCAGCCGATGATCGTGGTGGGCATCGAGAACACCGAGCGCCGGCGCGACATGACCGGGCCGACCGAGGTTGCCAGCGATCGCGAGATCGCGCCGCGCGTGGGAGGCTCGGCCGCGTTCCGCGCATTCATCGCGGACGAGCTGATGCCGCAGGTGCGCAGGCGCTACCGCACCAACGGCAGCACCGCGATCATGGGCGAATCGCTGGCCGGCCTGTTCGTGGTAGAGACATTCTTCGCGCAGCCCGGGTTGTTCGACACCTATGTCGCGCTCAGCCCCAGCCTGTGGTGGAACGACATGGCGCTGGCGCGCGGCGCGTCCGCGTGGCTGCAAACAAGGCCGTCACTGAATGCAACCCTGTACGTGGCCAGCGCCGGCGACGACGGCCTGGACGCAGCCGGCGGCGGGTTGCTGCAGGCGGCCTTGCGCGAGCACGCCCCGCACGGGCTGCGCTGGTTCTACCAGCCGTGGCCGCGACTGCTGCACGCCACCATCTATCGCGGGGCGTCGCCGGCGGTGTTCCGCCGGCTGTTTCCGCCAAAGTAACGTTGCACGGATTTCAGGCGGGTTAGGCGGGGTACTGGTCATGGATCTTTACCTGGCTCCAGGTGGGGTATTGCGGCCAGCCTGCGGGCGAGTCTTCCCAGACTTCCTGGCGGCCCCACGGCGTGACATCGAGCAGGCCGAAGGTGTTGGTAGGCAGTTCAATGCCGCGGCCGGTGGTGAACCAGGTCTGGAAGATGCCGTCGTCCGTGCGCAGGAACACCGACAGGCCGAACGGCGCGCCTTCTGCGCCGACGAAGTCTTCGTGGAAACTCGTGCCGTGGCAGGAGTACCAGGGGAAGCTCCAGCCCAGTCGTGCCTTGACCGGTTCGATCTCGGCCACCCTGGCACGCGAGACCACCGCGAAGGTGACGCCGCGCGCGTGCAGGTGGTCGAGGTTGCCGAGCTGGTCGCAGTAGAACGAGCAGCCGGGGCAGACGTGGTCCGAATCCGGTGCCAGCATGTTGTGGTAGACGATCAGTTGCGGCCGGCCCTCGAACAGGTCGGCGAACGTGTGCCTGCCGGCGGGCGAGCCGAAGGTGTGGCTGTCGTCGACGCGCGTCATCGGCAGGCGCCGGCGGCGGGCGCTCAAGGCATCCTGTGCGCGGGTGTGCGCCTTTTCATCGGCGAGCAGGGCGTGGCGCGCGGCCTGCCATTGTTCGCGGGTGGCGATGGGCGGATGGTTCATGGCGTTCTCCTGCAGGATGCGTTGAAGACTCTGCTCAGTCGCGATCGGGCGCGCCGAGCGGAAAGTAGGCGCGGTACGGCCTCGCCTCGTCGACCGCCCGCGCGAACGATGGACGTGCCAGCAGGCGTTGCCGGTAGGCGATGACGTTGGTGTGTGCCGCCGGAATCGGGTGCGTCCAGTCGGCGTAGAACAGCGCCGGTGCGGCGGCGCAGTCGGCGAGGCTGAACGCGTCGCCGATGGCCCAGTGGCGCCCGGCTATCTGTTGGTCGAGCCAGGCGTAGGCAGTGTCGAGCATGGCGCGCGCCTCCTTCACGCCGTAGGGGTCGCGGTCGGCGGCGGGGCGCAGGCGGTCGACCACGACTTTCTGCAGCGGCGTCTGCACGTAGTTGTCGAAGAAGCGGTCCAGCATGCGTGCCTCGAGCGCGGTGCCGGCGTCGGCGGGAATCAGCCGCGCCGGGCCGGGGTGATGCTGGTCGAGGTACTCGATGATGATGCTCGACTCGACCACCGTGCGCTCGCCGTCGCGCAGCAAGGGCATGCGCTTCAACGGCCACAGCGTCGCGAATTCTTCGGCGGTCTTCGCGTCGTCCGCTGCGAGCAGGCGCTGCTCGAACGGCGTGCCGTTCTCGTACAACGCGATCAGCACCTTCTGGCAGTAGGAGGAGAACGGGTGGGCGTAGAGCTTGAGGGACATCGCGGATCGCCTTTGCGGGGGTCTACGCATGCGACGAATGGGCGGCCGCAGGATCGACATCCGCCACCGCGCTCGACGCCACGCCAGCGCCAGGCCTAGTATCCGGCGACGGCGGCATGCTGCCGGCAAGCTGCGGGAGGCCATCCATGAAACGCCTGCTGATCGGAATCCTCGTCGTCGTGCTCGTGCTGGTCGTGGCTGGCGTGGGCATGCTGCTGCTGGTCGATGCCAACCACTTCCGCCCGCAGATCCAGGCCACGCTGGGCCACGCGCTGGGGCGCGAGGTGACGCTGGGCAAGCTGCGCGTATCCGTGTGGTCGGGTTCACTGGATGCGGACGAGATCCGCATCGGGGACGATCCCGCGTTCGGCACGCAGCCGTTCGTCAGCGCCCGCTCGCTCGAACTGGGCGTGCGCCTGTGGCCGCTGCTGGTGCAGCGCGAACTGCACATCGTCTCGCTGACGCTGGACCGGCCCAGCGTGAGCCTGCGTCAGGATCGTGCCGGGCGCTGGAATGTCGCCACGTTCGGCGGCAGCGGCACGCCTGCGGCGGCGCCTTCCGGCCCGGCCGCCCGGCCGCTGGCGTTCAGCGTCGACACGTTGCGTGTCAAGGATGGCCGGATCGATCTCGAGCGCGCCGTCGGCGGCACGCGCAGTTATGAGAAGGTGGAGCTGAGCGCCGACCACGTCGGCCTGGGTGCCGCGTTTCCGTTTTCGATGAGCGCGGCCGTCGCCGGCGGCGGCTCGCTGCAACTGGACGGCAAGCTCGGCCCGTGGGAAACGGGCAACGCGCTGCTGACGCCGGTCGATGCGCACCTGGCCGTGCGCGACCTCGACCTGGTCGGAGCCGGGCTGATGGGCGGTGGCGATGGGGTGGGCGGCGTGCTCGACATCGACACGCGGATCAGCTCGGCCGGGGGTGTGCTGACATCGAAAGGTGGCCTCGATGCCCGCCGGCTCAAGCTGGTGGCGTCCGGTTCGCCGTCGCCGCAGCCGCTGCACATCGACTACCGGGCCAGCTACCAGCTCGACAGCGGCCGCGGCCGCATCGACGATTCCACGCTGGGCGTCGGCACGGCGCGGGTGGCCATCAGCGGCAGTTTCGACAACCGGCCGAAGGTCATGCTGCTGGACCTGCGCATCGAGGGCAGGCAGTTGCCGGTCGATGAATTGGAGCCGCTGCTGCCGGTGTTCGGCGTGGTGCTGCCGAAAGGCTCCCGCCTCAGCGGCGGTAGCCTGGGCATGGACCTGCACGCGCAAGGGCCGCTGGATGCGCTGGCGATCACTGGCCCGGTGACCCTGGACGACTCGCGCCTGGCGGGCTACAGCCTCGGCTCGAAACTCGGTGGCGTACTGTCGCTGGCCGGCATCAAGGCGCCGCAGGACACGGTGATCCGGCATGCCGCGGCGACGCTGAAAATCAGCCAGGCCGGCATCCACGCCGAACCGGCCAGCGCCGAGATTGCCGACCTGGGCAGTCTCACCGGCAAGGGCGGCATGGCCGCCGACGGCAGGCTCGACTTCAGCATGCTGGTCAAGCTCGACCAGGCGATCGTCGGCCAGGAGTCCGCCGGCCTGCTCGGCGACTCCGGCGCCGGGCGCCTGCTCGGTGGCGTGCTCGGCGGCGCTTCCGCTCACGGCATCGGCGTGCGTGTCGGCGGCACCGCCAGCGCGCCCAGCTTCAAGGTCGATCCCGCTGCGGTTGCCGGGTTGCTTGGCAGCGGGATGGGCGGTGCCCTGGACAAGGGTTCGTCGCGCAGCTCCGGGGCCCAGTCCTCGGGCAAGCCAGGCAAGCAGGACGCCCTGAACAATCTGCTGCAGGGCGTGCTGAAATCGCGCAAGCAACACTAGCTGCCGCCAGTTACGGCGTGGCTTGACCAGGGTCAGGGCAGCGTCTCATGGGGGAAACGAAGATCGCCTTCAGCGACACTGCGGTGGTGTCGGTGAAGCGAGGTACACCGATGGAATTCCATATCGCCCTTGCTGATGCATCGCCCGATCCGGCGGTAGTGCAGGATGCGCTGTTCGATGTCGACCCTTCCGCGTTGGTCGATCTCGACATGAGTGGCCTGGTGCTGCGGGTTTCCTGCTCGGCGACGGCGGCGGACCTGATCGAGGTGCTGCGACGGATCGGCTGGCCGGTGGCGGTGAAGCAGGTGGTGCAGCTGCCGTCGATCTGTTGCGGCGGTTGCGGCGGGTGACCGCTTCGTCCGCGGGCTGCTTTTTGACCGGGGTGGATGGTGATGTCCGGTCTCACCGCCGGTGGCGGCGGCACTCCGGCGATGCTGCAGCTGCGGCGTCGGCAACGGCCGGCCTGACGGTCAGCCTCGCTTGTTTCCCTGCACGACCAGGGTGGCGCTCATGCCGGCGGCGAGCACCGCGCCGCGCGGAATCGATGACTTGTCGATGCGCACGCGCACCGGCACACGCTGGGCCAGGCGGATCCAGTTGAAGGTGGGTTCGACCTGGGCGAGCAGGTTGTCGCTGGTGGGGCTGGCCGCGTCGGCGATGCCGATGGCGATGCTGTCGACGTGGCCGCGCAGGCGCACGCCACCGGCCATCAGGCGGATGTCGACCGGATCGCCGACGTGCACCTTCGGCAACTTGGTTTCCTCGAAGTAGCCGTAGATCCAGATGTCGTCGTGCTCGACCAGGGCCATGCGCGGTTTGCCCGCGTCGGCGAAATCGCCGGCACGTACGTCGAGGTTGGTGATGGTGCCGTCGCTGGGCGCGCGTACTTCGGTGCGCGCCAGGTCGAGCTGCGCACGCTCCAGCGCGATGCGGGCCTGGCGCACGGCGACGGCGGCACGCCGTTGGCTGGCACTGGCGGCGCTGCGCCCCGCCTGCGCCTGACGCCAGCTGGCGTGGGCCGCTTCGGCGGCGGCCGAGGCATCGTCACGCACCTCGCGCGAGATCACGTCACCCAGGCGGGCGCGACGCTGCGCCTGCTGGCGGCGCATGGCGGCTTCGGCCTCGCTGGCCTGCGCGCCCGCGGCAGCGGCCGAGGTGTTCGCGCCAGCCGCTGCCGCGGCGGCTTCGGCGGCGGCGAGGTCGGCGTCGGCCTGGTCGGCGGCCAGCCGGTAGCGATCGCGATCCACCACGAACAACAGGTCGCCCTTCTTCACCGGCTGGTTGTCCTTCACCGCGACCTGGGTGATCAGGCCGGAGACATCCGGCGCGATGCGCACCACTTCGGCACGGAGGCGCGCATCGCGGGTCCATGGCGACAACATGTAGTGCTGCCACGCGACGCAGGCGGCAGCCGTCGCCAGCAGCACCATGGTGGCGGTGAAGGCGGCACGGATCAGGGTTGCACTTCTCATGGCATGGATACCTCAGGAAAACAGGGCGAGCGTCGCCACGCTGCAGACGCCGGCGAACAGCGCGATGCGCAGCAGCGACGGATGCATCGCATGGCGATAGAGGCCGATGCGGCCGAGCAGCAGGTCGAGCAGCCACAGCACGGGCAGCAGCAGGACGGCCGACAGCAGCACGCCGGGAAAATAGATGCCGCCGATGGAGATTTCATACGGCATGAGCGACCTCCGACAGGCGATGGAGACGGCGCTGGCGGGCGACCTCGGTGGCCAGCACGGAGTCGCCGTCCTCCAGCACGCCCAGCAGCAAGTGCAGGTGCTCGCGCAGCGCGCGCAGCGGCGCTCTGGCGGCGTCGATCTGCGCCAGTGCGTGGCGGATGTGCGTGAGCGCGGCGGCGTGATCGGCCGGGTCCGGCCGCTCACAGACGCGGGCCAGCGCGTCCAGCGCGGTGCCGATGTCGGCGTGCAGCGCGGGCGGCAGTGACTGTTCGGCCAGGTCGTGGCGCAGCCCGATCAGGGCGTGGCCTGCCTCATGCACCAGCAGGGCCCAGCCCAGCAATTCGCGCGAGTTGCGACTGCCCGGCCGGGTTTGCGCCACGATCTGCTGGAACAGGTCGCGGGCGAGGCTCTCGAAGCGCGGCAGCAATCCCGGCAACGGCGCGCTGGCGGCGAGCCGAACCAGGCTGCGCAGGCGGCGCAGCAGGCGGCGGCGCAGCCCCTTGCTGCCATGGACCGAGGGAATCAGCATGAAGATCGCCACCGCCAGGCAGGCGCCCACTGCAAACGACAGCCCGCTGTTGAGATACACCTGCGCGTCGATGTGCGGCGCCTCGCCGATCGCCAGCGCGACCAGGACGCCCACGCTCATGGCGGTCCCGACGATGGCCAGCTTCGGCCGGGTGACCAGGTACAGGGTCAGCATCAGCAGCGGAAGCGTGCCGAGCACCAGCAGCGGGTAAGTGGGCAGCAGCGGCAGCAGGCTGTAGGTGGGCAGCGCCACAATCGGCGCCAGCAGGTGGCCGATCGCGATGCGCTTGGAAACGAACACCGGGTCCGGCGCCGCCGACGCCATCGAGATCAGGGCGACCAGGCCGAACAGCGCCGTGGCGCCGCCGGTCCAGCCGCTGCCGAGCCACAACAGCGACAGCACCAGGGTCACCGCTGCCGAACGCAGCATCGCCAGCATCACGGCATGGCTGTCGTTGGTGCGGGCAAAGTGGACGCGGCCTTTCGGTCGCGGCGAGGGACTGCCGGCGCGACGCCCGAGGTCCAGGTGGACCTTGGTGCGCACGTAGTCGCGCAGTTCGTCGAGGAAGTGGCGGACCAGTGCGTTGCCGGTATCGAAGTCGTCATGACGGGACGGGTCCAGCGTTGCGCGCTCGTGCGTTGCCTGCGTGGCGATCTGTCGGCGGCAGCCGGCGAGCCGATTGGTCAGTTGTGCCAGGTCGTCGCGTGTTGCTCCGTCGCCCAGCACGTTGCCCAGCGGGCGCAGCAGGCGCATCAGTGCCTGAGCGACATCGGTCGAGCCCTGGCGCCGCAGGCGGTCGATCAGGTGGTGCAGCGACTGGAAGCGCGACGCCGTGGTCATGAAGCGCTGGTTGAGCAGTTTCAGCAGGCTGTTGCGGGTGCGCAGGGAGGGGTCGTCGAAGAACGCGGCGGTGCGCAGGTCCTCGAAGCCGAGTGCACCGCGCACCACGCGCGTCTGCGTGCGCTCCATCGCCTCGTGGTCGACCGGCACGCCGCGGCTGCTGTCGCGGATGAAGTCCAGGAAGCCGTTGAAGTTGCGGTCGGCGGTGCCGCGCAGGTCGCCGCGCAGGCGGGTCGGGAACACCGTGTCGAACACCACGCTCGCTACCAGGAGCCCGAGCAGCACCTCGGCGGTACGCGCGAATGCGTTGTCGAACACGTTGACCGGTTGGCTCATGGCGGGCAGCACGATCATCGCCGCGGTATAGCCGGCCAGCACGAAGGCGTAGGCGCGGAAGTGACGGAACAGCACGGCACCGCCGGCGCACAGCCCGGCCCACAGCGAGAGGAACAGCACCAGCGGCAGCGGCTGCTGCGGGAACAACGCCACCGCCACGATCGCACCGGCGCAGCCGAGCAGGGTGCCCAGGCCGCGATAGAAACTCTTGGCCAGCACCATGCCCGACTGCCGGTTCATCACCACGATCACGGTGACCATCGCCACCGAGGGCGAGCCCAGTTGCAGCCGCATCGCCAGCCCGCCGGCGAGGTAGATCGCCAGCAAGGTCTTGAAGATGAACAGCCACGCGGCCTGCTCGCCGGCCATGGCCTGGGCGATCTGCTGGCGCCAGGACAGCGGTGGCGCTGCCGGCAGGTCGGCGGTAACGGCACGGCTCATTCCAGCGACTCCACCCCGCCGAGCACTTTCTTCAGCAGGTGTTCCAGCTGGCCGCGCTGGGTGTCGGTGATGCCGGCGAAGAAGCCCTGCAACTGCTGGGTGATCGCCGGTACCAGCTGCGCGATGAGGGCTTCGCCTTCCGCGGTGAGCTGCACCACCAGCTTGCGGCGGTCCTCGTCGCTGGGCGAGCGGGTGACCAGGCCCTTGGCCAGCAACTGGTCGATCAGGCGGGTGGTGTTCGACGACTTCTCGCTGGTCGCTTCGCCGAGCTGCGACGGGCTCATGCCGCCCTCGCTGCCGTCGAGCATCATCAGCACGTTGTATTCGGGATGGGTCAGCTCGTGCGCGCGCAGCAGCAGGTTGGCGTGGTCGCTGAACAGTTTGTGCAGCAGCTTCACCATGCGCACCAGCATCGCCTGGTCGCGCGGAAAACCGCGGTGCTTGCGGGTGCTGACCGCCAGCTTCTGCTCGATGGCGAAGAAGCCGCTCATGTTTTCGGAGTGATGTTTATCCATAACTGGATATTACAGTAATGGAATAAATCAGGGAAGGGCCGAAGTCCGGGACGGGCCGGTGCGGTAAAATCCGGCGATGAGCTTGTCCCTGTCCCCCGCTGTGAAAATCGGTCTCTCGATCGCCGTGGCGACTGGGTTGTACGGGCTGTCGTTCGGCGCGCTGGGCGTCGCTTCCGGATTGGACGTGTGGCAGACGGTGGCGTTGAGCGCACTGATGTTCACCGGCGGCTCGCAGTTCGCCTTCATCGGCGTGGTGGCCGGTGGCGGCGCCGGTTCGGCTGCGTTCGGCGCGGCCACCCTGCTTGGCGTGCGCAACGCGGTCTACGGCATGCAGATGAACCGGATGCTCAAGCCGCGCGGCTGGCGCAGGCTGCTCGCCGCGCAAGTCACCATCGACGAATCCGCCGCCACCGCCGCGGGCCAGCTCGATCCCGACGAGCAGCGTCGCGGCTTCTGGACCGCCGGGCTGGGCGTGTTCGTGCTGTGGAACCTGTTCACCCTGGCCGGCGCGCTGCTCGGCGACGCGCTGGGTGATCCCCGGCGCTGGGGCCTGGACGGCGCGGCGGTGGCCGCGTTCCTCGGTCTGCTGTGGCCGCGCCTGCGTGCGCGCGAGCCGGTGGCGCTGGCCGTGGTCTGCGCGCTGGCCACCGTGCTGGCGATGCCGTGGGCGCCGCCCGGCGTGCCGATCCTGCTCGCCGCGCTGGTCGCGGCGCTGTGGGGCTGGTTCAGCCGCGGGCCGGCGGACGAGGGACTGGAGCCGGACGTCGATCCGGCCGGTTACGACGACGCTGGCAAATCGCCGCAGGAGCGCCGCTGATGTCGTTGTGGGGATGGCTGCTGCTGGCCAGCGCGGCGGCGTACGCGATCAAGCTTGCCGGTTACCTGGTGCCGGCGCGCTGGCTGGAGAACGAGCACATGAGCCGCGTCGCCGGCACGCTGACGATCGGCCTGTTGGCTGCGCTGACCGCGATGAACACGTTCAGCGCCGGCCCGGCGCTGGCGTTCGACGCCCGGCTCGGCGCGCTGCTCGCCGCCGCTGTCGCACTGTGGCTGCGCGCGCCGTTCCTGCTGGTGGTGGTCGTGGGCGCGCTGGCGGCGGCCCTGCTCCGGCTGGTGGGCATGGGTTGACGTCGTGCCGGTGGCCCTTCAGGTCGAGTTGAAGCGCCCCCACAACAGCGTGGCCAGGATGCCGGCCAGGATCACGCCGCCGATCACCAGCATGGTTTCGCCCGCGCGCTGCTGGTCGTCGAGCAGGTAGTTGTTGCACAGGCGCACCGGCGAGACCAGGTAGAGCCAGCCCAGGCGGAAGAAGGTGGCGATCAGTTCGAGCAGGAACACGCCCCTGACGACGAAGCCCATCTGCGGCCAGCTCAAGCCCAGCGGCAGGCCGATCAGCAGCGGCGCGCTGGCGAACTTGGCGAATGCCATCCACGGCAGGCTCACCGCCGCGTCGAGCGAGCGCGGCAGCATCCAGAACATGCCAGCCATGCTGGCCAGCACCAGGCCGGTGATGCCGCGCTGGTTCCAGCGTGCGATGACCGCCGCGAGCCGTGCCGGCACGGCCTCGCGCAGCAGGTAGCCCGCGCCGATCAGCAGCGGGAGCTGCACCAGCATCTGCAAGGTCATGCTGCCTTCCAGCAGGCGTCGCGACGGTGGCAGCAGCAAGGCCGCGTACAGCAGCGCGGCGACGGGCGGGGCGAGGCGCCGCGCCGTGGCGGTCATGGCCCGAGATTCCGCCGCATGATCCCGGCAGCGGCCTCGGGGTTGCCCGTGTCGAGGATCTGCACCAGCCGGCCCCGTGGATCGACCACCGCGATGGCGGTGTTGTGCACGAAGCCACCGAACGTGTCGGGAACCACGGTGACGCCGAAGGTATGCAGCAACTGTTGCAGGTCGCCTGCGCGCAGTGGCCGGGCGGCTAGCCAGCCGGTGCCGCGGCTGTGGAATCGCTGCTGGTACGCGGCCAGTTCCGCCGGCATGTCGTGCGCAGGATCGAAGCTGATGCTGAGCAGCAGCAGCCGGCCTTGTGCCAGCGGTTCGGCGAGCCGGCCCTGCAACTGCGCGAACTCGCTGCCTTGCACCAGGCACCAGCTGATGCAGCGGGTGTAGACGAAGTCGACCAGCAGCCACTTGCCGCGCAGGTCGGCCAGGTTGAGCCGCGCGCCGGACTGGGTTTCCAGCGGCACCGCCGGCACCATCGGTGGATGCCGCTGCACCGCCAGGCGGCGCGCGGTTTCGGTGGTGAAGGCGTGGAAGCCGTCGGTGGCGGCCGTCAGCACGGCGCCACCGAGTACGAGCAGAAGGCAGCTAGCCAGTGCGGTGCGCAGGATCGACATCGGCCGGCGCCTTCAGCAGGCCGACGATGAGGCGGGTGGCAAACAGCAGCATGCCCAGGATCAGCACCATCGCGGCGATCGAGCCGGCCCGGTCGGACGGCACCCATTCCGGCAGGTGTGCCGCGAAGCGCCGCGCCACGCTCATGTGGCCGGCGTAGAGGAACGCCATGCAGAAACAGATGCCGCCCACCACGTACAGGGCGAGGCCGAGCCTGTTCCGCGCGACGGTCCGCCGACGCCCGTGCGCGGCTGCCGACCACGTGATAGAGCAGGGTGAGAATCATCGGCAGCACGCCGAGCAACAGGTAGAAGTGGAAATGTCCCGGCACCCACTGGGTGTTGTGCATCACCCGGTTGACGCTGATGGTGCCGTCGATGATCGCCGGCACGATGCCCGCGGCCCAGCCGAACAGCGCCAGCACGGCCAGCATCGAGGGCATCTTCCAGCGCATTCCGGAGCGGTGGATGTTGGCCAGCACGCCGTACGCGGTCACCAGGAACACCGGGAAGCCGGCCGCATAGGAAATGATCTGGCCCATGACCAGCATCCAGCGCGGTTCGGCGTAATCCATCAGCAGGTGATGCGGGAACACGACGATCACGAACACCGTGCTCACCGCCCACGACCACAGAAACGGCCGCGAGATCCCGTAGGGCTTGCCGGTGTAGCGCGGCAGCAATTCGTAGACCGCGATCACGCCCATGTAGATGGTGGCGTTGATCACCATGTGGCCGAACCAGTAGATCAGGTTCTTCACCACCAGCGCGTTGAGCGCGATCCCGGGGTCGTAGGCGTTGACCAGGCACATCACCAGCACCACCGCGCCGGCCAGGATGCCGAGCGAGTTGGCGATGATCACCATGGTGCTGGCAACGACGGTCTTGGGGTGGGTCGGATCGATGCTGCCGCGGAACAGCCACTGCAGCCCCAGCGCGCGCCCCAGGTTGCCGTAGCGCCGGATGATCGCCGCGGCGGCGTCCAGGTAGAACAGCAACATGCCCACGCCGATCAGCAGGTAGCCGACCATGAAGACGGCAGCTGCGCCGTTGCTCCACAAGCCCATCGAATGCACCGGCAGCGGGTAGAGGAAGGTCCACGCGCTGGCGAAACCGCCCATGAACACCGCCCAGATGATGCACAACGCACCCAGCATGAACAGCACGTAGTTGCTCACGAACGCCCACAGGTGCAACGACACGTATTTGCGCAGGAAGAACCACATCACTGCGGTGCTGGCCAGGCTCATGGTGCCGACCATGCCGGCCCCGTGCATGGTCATGATCTTGTAGAACATGGCGGCCTGGACCGGCGCCCATTCGGCCTGGGTCATGCGCATGGTCAGGCCGAGCAGCATCATCAACAGGAACAGCAGCAAGGCGGTGATCATGTAAAGGTTGAACGCCACGTGTTCGCCGCGCGGCAGTTTTTCGTCCTGCGGGTAGAGTTCGAGCGAGCTCATGACTTGTCCCCAGGGGCAGCAACGTCAAGTTCGGCCGTCATCCCGTTGTGTGCGACGCCACAGTATTCGAGGCACATGATCCTGTAGGTGCCTGGGGTGGGGAACGTGTAGAGGATCTTGTTGGTGAAGCCGGGCATCGCCTGGGTCTGGATGACGATGCGGCCGTCCGGGGCGTAGATCGCGAAGCCGTGGTTGACGTCGCTGGCGGTCACCCGGAATTCCACCGGTTTGCCCGCCGTCAAGTGCGTCTGGCTGACATCCCATGTCCATTGGTGGCCGATCACGTCGACAACCTGCGCCGCCTGCAATGGCTCGTGCTGCAACGGGATGGGAAAGTGCCGGAGGCTGGCCCAGGTGGCCCCGATGCTCAGCAGCAGCAGCGCCAGGAACAGGCCGCGGTGCAAGGTGGTGGAACTTCGGTTGGCCTTTGCAGTTTCGGCCGCATCGGCCGGTCGGCCGGCCTGGGTGATCGCATAGATGAAGCCCAGCGCCACCAACCCCATCCCCGTCAGCGTGATGACCCAGATCACGTTCTGCAAGATCATGGTCGTTCTCTCCCCCGGAAAGCGCCACGTGCCGGCCATGTACTCCCACCTTGGCGGTGGTGTCAAGGTAGGGTGAAGCATGGGGTGGACGGAAAGCCGTGATTCCGGCCCGAAGCCTGGTTAGGGAACAGCCTTCCAGACGGCCATGGCGTGGCCGTGCCGGGATATCGGCGCGTTACGGCGAATCGCCGCCAAGTCGCGAGGCGATCCGTACCTCGCCGGTCAGCACCTTGTGGATCGGGCACTTGTTGGCGATCTGCAGAAGGCGCTCGCACTGCTCGTCGCTCAGCTCGCCGTGCAGGGTGATCACGCGGGTGATGTCGTTGCCTGACTCGGGCGTGCCGTCGGGGTTGAACTTGAGTTCGACGTCGACGTGCTGCAAAGGCCATTGCTTGCGTGCCGCGTACATCTGCAGCGTGATCGCGGTGCAGGCGCCCAGCGCGGAAAGCAGCAGCCGGTGCGGCGCCGGGCCGGTGTTGGCGCCGCCTTCGTCGACCGGCTCGTCGGCTCGCCAGGTGTTGCCCTGGTCGTCGGTGAAATTGACCGTATACGGCACGGTGCCGGTGCTGGCGCGGACGCTGGGCAGGCTCATGGCATGTTTCTCCGGGGTTGGTTTCAGATGACGTCCCACATGTAACCGTCGTGTGCGAGTACCGCACCGGCCAGTTGTTCGATCGCCTCGTCCTCGTTGCGTTCCAGGCCGCGCACATTGCGCGCCATGCGCCGGCGTGCCTGCTTGGCGAACACCTCGGCGATGCTCACGGCCTCGTCGGCGGCAGGATGCGATTGCTTCAGCAGACTGTCGGCGCGCGACAGCACGCACAGGCCCACGAACAGGTCGATCGCGATGTCGGCCAGGCGTTTCTGCGCGTGCTGCTGGTCGGCCACCTTCTTGCCGTAGCGGCGCAGCAGCGCGTCGGACGACTTGGACAACTCCACCGTGTATTTCTCGTAGGTGGCGGCGACCTTGCGCAGGCGCGGCGACAATTCGTGCGCGATGCGGTCGATGCCGTAGCCGGTGGCCTCGCGCATGCGCCGGCCGGTGTACGTGCCGAGTACGCCGAAGCCCTTGATCGGGTCGTTGAAGATGTCGCCGACGGCGGCTTTCAGCTCGCTCAATCCCGCGCCCACGCCCTTCAGGCCGGACAGCGCGATGTACAGGCGCAGGATCTCGTTGGTGCCCTCGAAGATCGACAGGATGCGCGTGTCGCGAGTGACCTGCTCGTACGGGTACTCGCGCATGAAGCCGTTGCCGGCGGCGATCTGCAGCGCTTCGTACGACGCGCGCTGCACCGCCTCGCTGGCGAATACCTTGCTCATCGCCGCCTCGACCGAGTAATCGCTGCCGCCGCCGTCGATCAGGTGCGCGACCATCCACACCGCGCTCTCGGCGGCGAAGCAGTCCACCGTCATCTGCGCGATCTTCTCGCGCACCAGGCCGAACTCGGCGATCGCCTGGCCGAACTGCTTGCGTTCCTTCGCCTGCGCGCTGGCGAGCCGGATCAGCGAGCGCATGCCGCCGACCGCGCCGCCGCCCAGGCCGGTGCGACCGCTGTTCAAGATGCTCATCGCCACCTTGAAGCCCTTGCCGACCGGGCCGAGCACGTTCTCCGCCGGCACCCGCACGTCGGCGAACGCGACCGTGGTGGTGCTTGATGCGCGGATGCCCATCTTGTCCTCGTGCGGCCCGTGGCTGACGCCGGGCCACGCCGCTTCGACGATGAATGCGGTGATCTTGCCCTCGGGTGTGTCGGTGCGCGCGAACACGGTGTAGAAGTCGGCGATGCCGCCGTTGGTGATCCAGATCTTCTCGCCGGAGAGCGTCCAGCTGCCGTCGTCGTTGCGCACGGCTTTGGTGCGGATCGAGGCCGCGTCGGAACCGGCGCCGGATTCGGTGAGGCAGAACGCGGCGATCATCTCGCCCGTGGCCAGCTTCGGCAGGTAGCGCTGCTTCTGTTCGTCGCTGCCGAACAGCAGCAGGCCCTTCATGCCGATCGAACTGTGCGCGCCGATGGTCAGCGAGACCGAGCTGTCGTGGCTGCTGGTCTGGCCGAGCACGCGCGCATAGGCGCCGTTGGACAGTTCCAGGCCGCCGAACTGTTCGGGGATGATCAGGCCGAACAGGCCCATCTCGCGCAGCGCCTGGATGAACTCGGCCGGTTGCTCGGCGTCGCGGTCGTACTGCTTCAGTTCGGCGCCCTTGTCGGCGAGGAACTGGTCGATCGCGTCGGTCATCGCGCCCAGCATGTCCTTGTCGCGCGCGCGGATCTCGGGATACGAGAACAGGTTCTCTTCCAGGATGTTGCCCAGGAACAGCTGCTTGGCGACGCTGTCGTCGCTGCGCAGCGCGGGCTGCTCGGGGGTGGCGGGCAATGGCGTACTCACGACGCGTTCTCCTGGCGTGGGTGGATGCTCCATTCTGACACTTCCCGCCGGCATGGCCCTGCTGCCAATAGACGCAGCCTGCGCGTGCACCCGCTTCGGCTATCCTCGCCCTGAACTACATCGGGGGAACGCCATGAAACGACTCGTCGCGGGCGCAGTGCTGGCCGTCGCGTTCACGCTGGCCGGCTGTGCACCGCATGCCGCGGTCAAGCCGGGTAGCACTATCATCACCTTGTCGCTGGACGAGGCGGGCAACAAGGCCGTCGACCCCGACGGGCAGAAAGTGCTCGATGCGCTGAAGATGATCGAGTCCGGCCGGATCCAGCTGGCGGTGGATGGCCCGCTGGCGGAGGTGATCGCGAAGTACGAAGCGCTCTATGCCGGCAAGTCCGGCAAGGTGTTCTGTGCCGAAGGCATGCTCGATGCGCTCGTCTACGCGGCCGCGGCGGCGACCGACAAGACGCCCGGCGGGAAAGCCGATGTGCCGGTCGAGGTGATCGGCCCAGCCTGGGCCAAGGCGTACTGGGCACGAGGCTATGCCTACAGCGAGATGGGCCGCTACGCCGATGCCCGCGTCGAGCTGGAAAAAGCCCTGGCGTTGTCGCCGATGAACAGCCAGTACAAGAGCGAACTCGCCTTCACCTACGAACGCAGCCAGGACTGGGAAAAGATGCTGGCCCTGTACAAGGAGGCCCAGGACGCTGCCGCCATCAGCGGCGATCCGGAGCACGCCCCCGACCTGGAATGCGTGGCGCTGCGCGGCCAGGGTTATGCGCTGGTGGAACTGCACCGGCTGGACGAGGCGACCACGGCCTACCAGGACTGCTTGAAACTCAGGCCGGATGAGCCCAGATCAGTGGCCGAGCTGGGCTACATCAAGGACTTGCGGGCGAAGTCCCACTGATCGCCCGGGGTCACTCGACGTTTTCGGAGGTTTCCATATGGCAACCGGTTGGGCAGGCGACGGCGCCGTGCAGGACCAGATCGACGCCACGGTCAACGACGCGGTGCAGCGGGCGCGCCAGCAATTGCGCCAAGGCCCGGGTCTGACGCACTGCGAGGAGTGCGACGCGCCGATTCCCCCGGCGCGGCGCAAGGCCGTGCCCGGCGTGCGCCTGTGCGTGGCCTGCCAAGAGGCGCATGACGCAGAGCAGCGCAGCGCCAGCCTGTACAACCGCCGCGGCAGCAAGGACAGCCAGCTGCGCTGATCGCATGCGCGTGCCGCGGCAACGCCTCATCACCTGTCGATGGAAATGCGGCGATCACCCAGCGTCCTGCCGCTCGCCCCCCATGCCCGCACACGGTATTTGCTCGGTCGCAGATAGAGCGCGGCTTGCGCGTGGGCGTCCAGCAGGGTGTAACGATCGGCCGGCGTGGCGTCGTCCAATTTGGGGCACGAAGGGAATTGTGGCGACTCCCGCCTATGGCGGCGAGCGGAACCGCGCGAAATCGACCGCTACGGTCAGATCGATGGCTCGGCGCTCGTCGCGGGCAACAGCCGGCGGCGCTGGCGTGCCAGGCTGTGCTCGCGGTGGGCGATGTACAAGCTGGCGCCGATGATGATGGCCGCGCCTGCCAGGGTGTAGCGGTCCACGCCTTCGCCGAAGATCCACCAGGCCAGCACCGCCACGATCAGCAGTTGCAGGTAGCTGAACGGCGCCAGCAGCGAGGCGTCGGCCAGGCGCAGTGCGCGGGTCCAGCAGTAGTGCCCGCCGGTGCCGAGCGCGCCGGACAGCACCAGCCACGGCCAGATATTGGCGTGCGGCCATTGCCAGACGGCCAGGGCGGCGGGCAGCGACAGCGGCACCCACAGCAGGGTGGTCAGCAGCACGATGCGGTCGGCCGGTTCGCTGCCGGTCAGCGACTTGATGCTGATCGTCACCGCGCCGGTCAGTCCCGCCGCCAGCAGGGCGACCAGGCTACCGGTGGTGAATGCGTCGCTGCCCGGCCGCACGATCACCAGTACGCCGATGAAGCCTGCGACCACCGCGCTCCAACGGCGCAGGCGCACCACTTCGCCGAGAAACAGCACCGCGCCGATGGTGACGAACAGCGGCGAGGAGTACGACAGTGCCACCGCCTCGGCCAGCGGCAGGTTCACGATCGCCCAGAAGCCGGCCAGCATGCCGCCCATGCCGAGCACGCAACGCATCACGTAGAAGCCGAAGCGCGGCGTGTGCAGCAGCCGCCAGCCATGCACGTGCAGCAGCGGCAGCGCGAACAGCGTGCCGAACAGGCTGCGGAAGAAGGTGATCTGGAACGGATGCAACTGGGCAGAGGCGAAGCGGATGGTCACCGCCATCAGGGCAAAGAAGCAGGCACTGCCCAGCATCAGCAACACGGCGCGCAGGGGCAGCGGCGTGGGGGCGGGCGACGATGCGGGAGTCGGATCCAGGACCGGACCGTGGGTGGCTTGAGGAGGCGCGCATGGTACCCCAACTGGCGCTTCGATTTTCGTGCGGCTGGTGGTGGCGCTGGGGTCGGGCGTCAGCGCGCGGGCGGCGCGGCGGCCTTCGATCCGTCGCTTGACCACGCCTGCAGCCGTTCGCGTACCGCCGGTTCCAGGCTCTTCAGGCCCCAGCGGCGTCCTTCCGTCAGCGCCGCTTCAATCGGTCGTCCGCCGATCAGCGCAGCGCGCAGGGCGATCATCGCACCCACCCGGTTGCTGCTCGCGCAGTGCACCAGGGTAGGCTGGTCGCCGGCGTCGAGCAGCAAGCGGTCGAACTGCGCGATCGTGGCGCGGGTCAGGTCAGCGGCGCCGCGGATCGGCAGGTTGTGATAACCGATGCCGGCCGCGCGCACGGCGGCGGCTTCATCGAAGTCGGGGGTTTCGCCGTCCACGCTGAGGTCGATTACCTGCCGGATGCCGGCGCGCTTCAACGCGGCGATGTCGCCCGCCTGCAGTCGCCCGGACGCGACGCGATGCGGCGCAGGGAACGCTACGTGAGGAAGCGAAGCCAGGGCGGTTTCCGCCGGCGTCGCGGTGATGGCGATGGAAACGGACAGGGCGAGGGCCAGCCACCACAACAGCAGACGATGCATCAGGGCGTGACTTCCGGCGAGAAACGGTCAGGATAGCCGACTGGTGGTTCAAGCGGTCGCGGATTCGACGAAGGTGACCATGTTCCCGTCCGGGTCGCAGACCGGAGCGAAGCGCACGTAGCGGGTCGCCAGCTGCGGTGCGGGTACGTCGATCTGACGCTCCCGCAAGGCAAGCAGGATCTCGTCGAGATCGTCCACAATGATGCCGACCGATGCCGAGCCGGCAGGCGGGTCTGCGTCGACCTGCTCGTTCCCGGACAACACCTGGATGCGCGTGCACCGGGCGATCTGCCATTCGGCGCAGCAGGCATTCGGGCGGTTGTCGGGGACACGCCCGAACAGGCGGGCATACCAGGCGCTGGAGGCAGCGAAGTCGCTCACGGCAACCGTGGCCAGAACCTGATGGGCATGCATGGCGATTCTCCGCATCGTTGCGTGCAGATTTAGCGCCATGCCGATGTCGGGCGCGTGAAGGCACGCGCTGCGCGCCCGTATAATGGTAGGTCCATTGATTGAACGACCAGGATCGACCGATGTCCGCTATCCCCGCCTGCCCGCTGTGCGCGATGGAGAACACCTATCCGGATGGCGAAAATTACGTCTGCGCCGACTGCGGCCACGAGTGGCCGATCGCGGCGGGCGCCGGTACGGCCGACGCTGCGCTGGTGGTGCGTGACGTCAACGGCAACGTGCTCCACAGCGGCGACACGGTGACGGTGATCAAGGATCTGAAAGTGAAGGGTTCGTCGATCCCGCTGAAGCAGGGCACGGTGATACGCAACATCCGCCTGGTCGACGGCGACGACGAGCACATCGAAGGCAACTCGGACAAGATCAAGGGTTTGGTCCTGAAGGTCTGCTTCCTGAAGAAGGCCTGAGGCAGCAGGTCTACTGGCGCGCTTCGAGTCGCAGCCCGCGCGGCGTCAGCCAGCGCTCGACGAGCTCGAACAGGCCCTGCACCAGCAACGCCAGCACGGCAGCCGGGATCGCGCCCTGCAGGATCAGGCCCACGTCGTCCAGGCGGATGCCGGTGAGGATCGGCTGGCCGTAACCGCCGGCGCCGATCAGCGCCGCCAGCGTGGCGGTGCCCACGTTGATCACCGCCGCGGTCTTGATGCCGGCCAGGATCGAGCGCATCGCCAGCGGCAACTCGACCCGGCGCAGCCGCACGCCGGGCGGCAGGCCCAGCGCCGCGGCGGATTCGCGCAATTCTGGCGCGATGCCGGCCAGGCCGGCGTGCGTGTTGCGCACGATCGGCAGCAAGCTGTACAGGAACAGCGCGGCGATCGCCGGCCAGGTGCCGATGCCGAGCAGCGGGATCATGAACACGAACATCGCCAGCGACGGCACCGTCTGCAGCACGCCGGTCAGGCCGATAACCCACTGGCCCAGGCGCCGCAGGCGGGCCGCCAGGATGCCTAGCGGGACCGCCAGCAGCATGGCCAGTCCCAGCGAGATCGCCACCAGCTTGATATGTTCGATGCTGCGCTGGAGCAGGTGCGGCCACAGGCCGTCGTCGTGGCCGTCCGCATGGATGCCGAGAAAATCGGCGGCTACCACGTTCTCGCTGACGCCGCGCAGTTTCACCCGGGCGTTCATCGCGCGCATCGCGTCCTCGTCGATGCTGCCGGTGAGCTTGTGCAACACGCCGACGAAGGCGGGCGCGCTCTGCTCCAGTGCCAGGCGGTACAGGTAGACCGCGTCGTAGCGCGGAAAGTAGTGGCGGTCGTCGCGCAGTGTGCGCAGGTGGTAGTAGGGAATCTCCGCGTCGGTGCTGTACAGGTCGATCGCGTCGACTGCGCCGCTGGCGACCGCGCGGTATGACAGCGCGTGGTCGAGGCCGCTCACGTTCGTTTGTGGCAGGCCGTAGCGCCGGCGCAGGCCGGGCCAGCCGTCGCCGCGGTCCATGAACTCGTTGGAGAAGCCGAAGCGCAGGCCGGGGTGCTGCAGCAGGTCGGAAATATCCTTGATGCCCAGCCGCGCCGTGGTGTCGGCACGCATGCCGATCGCATAGGTATCGCTGAAGCCGAGCGAGTCGGTGATGCCGATGCCCAGCGGTTTCAGCCGCGCACGCAGGGTGGCGATGTCCGCGTTCGCCGGCACGTCCCTCAGCAGTTCCTGGGTGAGCGTGCCGGTGTATTCGGGATAGGTGTCGATCTCGCCTTCGAGCAGGGCGCGCCACAGGATGCTGGTGCCACCCAGTTCGCGCCGATGCACCGCGTCGACGCCGGCCTCGCGCGCAGCGGCCAGCGCCAGTTCGCCGAGGATCACCGACTCGGTGAACTGCTTGGAACCGACGCGCACCGGCGTGCCCTGTGCTGCTGCGGGCAGCAGGCAGGCGCCAAGCAGCAGGATCAACGCGGGCAGCAGGCGGCGCCTCACGGGGTACCCGGCAACCGTCGCTGCGCCTCGACGAAGCGGCTGACGAACGCATCCGCGGGGCGGTCGCGGAGGTCCTGGAAATGTCCGTCCTGCAGCACCGTGCCCCGGCGCAGCAGCACCAGCCGGTCGGCGAACCAGGCGGCCTCGGCCAAGTCGTGGGTGACCACGATCACGGTCTTGCCGAGCTGGTCGAAGATCTGTTTCAGCTCGTCCTGCAGTTCGTGCCGCACCACTGGATCGAGCGCACCCAGCGGCTCGTCCAGCAGCAGCGCGTCGGGGTCGGCCATCAGCGCACGCATCAGCGCCACGCGCTGGCGCTGGCCACCGGAAAGCTCGGTCGGGTAGCGCTCCAGCACGCCAACCGGCAAGTGGGTCAGCGCGGCGAGTTGTTCCGCGCGCTGGTGGATCCGCTCGCGGTCCCAACCAAGGTGACGCGGCAGCAGGGCCAGGTTGCCCAGGGCGGTGAGATGCGGAAACAGGCCGCCCTCCTGGATCACGTAACCGACCCGCCGGCGCAACGGCAGCACGTCGCTGCGCTGCAGGGCGCGGCCATCGACTTCGACGTGGCCGTGGTCCGCCCGTTCCAGCCCGAGCAGCAAGCGCAGCACGGTGGACTTGCCGGAGCCGCTGCTGCCGATCAGCGCGGTGGTGGTGCCGGCGGCAAACGTCAGGCTGATCCGTTCGAGTGCATGCACCTTGCCGTAGCGCTTGCCGACCCGCGCCAGCGCGAAGGCAATGCCGCCGCGGGATTCAGACGCGGACATCGCGGGTCATGGCATGGCTGGCGTTGAATCGAGCGACGAAATCCGCCGCCGGTTCCGGCCGGCCCAGGTGATAGCCCTGGCCGAAATCGCAGCCCATGCCGGTGAGCAGGTCCTGCGTGGCCTGGTCCTCGATGCCTTCGGCGGTCGTGGTGAGGTCCATGTGATGGGCCATGTTGATGATCGCGCTGACCAGCCGGGAGGTATGCGGGTCGTCGCGCATGGCACCCACCAGTGACTGGTCGATCTTCAGTTCAGTGGCGGGGAAGCGGCGCAGATATGCGATCGACGCAAAGCCGGTGCCGAAGTCGTCGATGGCGATGCGCATGCCCAGGTCGCGCAGCCGTCGCAGGACCTGCACGCTCAATTCGAGGTCGTTGGCCAGCGCAGTCTCGGTGATCTCGGCGATCACGGCGGTCGGCGCCACCCCCCAGATGTCGAGCGCGCCCATGAACTGCTCGACCACGCCGGGTCGGGAGAACAGCTGCGGCGAAAAGTTGATGGCGAAACTGAGCCCGTGCGCCTCGCACAGTGATGACGCGTGACGCAGGGTGGCGTTGATGCTCCAGCGGGTCAGCACCGAAATCAGGTCGCTCTGCTCGGAAAACGTCACGAAACCGGCCGGCGACATGTCGCCGTGGCGCGGGCTGGTCCAGCGTGCCAGCGATTCGATGCCTGCGATGCGGTCGACCTGCAGGTCGCGCACTGGCTGGAAGAATACTTGCAGACGGTTGGCCTCGATCGCCTCGCGCAGTTCTTCGTAGAAGATCTCCACCTGGGTATCGCGCGGCTGGTAGACCACGAACGGTTCGCGGCGGCGTTGCGCTTCGTCCAGCGCCATGCCGGCGCGTCGGCACAACAAGTCGGCGTCCAATCCATGTTCCGGATACAGCGCGATGCCCGTCACCGCGCGCAACTGCCATGGCGAGTCGGCGTCCGCCAAAGGCTGCTCGAAGGCCTGCGCCAATCGCGCGCTCGCCAGCAGGGCGTGGTTGTGGCTGAGCATGTCCGGCAACACCACCGCGTAGCTGTCGTCGCCGGCACGAAAGACCCGGTCGATCGGGCGCAGCGACTTTTCGATCAGCTCGTGTGCTTTTTCCACGGCCCGCTCGCCTTGTTCGTAACCGAAGCGCAGGCTGATCTCACGCAGGCCGCGCGCGCGCAGCATCATCACCGCGAAGCATCCACCGGCGTCGGCGCAGGAGGCGATCTGCTGCTGGATCGCGGCGAATATCGGCTGTCGGTTCAGCATGGTCCGGGCGACCTCGTGTCAGGGGCTGATGCACGGGCGGCGGGGCATCGGGTCGCGGGTCATTGCAGGAAAAGACCTGCCGCGTCGATGCCGTAGTCGCCCACGGCCAGGCTGCGCCTGATGTCGATGGCGGTGTCGTCGTCGGCCTGGTGCATCATCAGGTCGGCCTGGCGGAAATCCGTCAGCGGCTGCTTGTCCGTCGTGGTCAGGATGACCACCTTCGGGCGCAGCCGGCGCACCTGGTTCTGCGCCATCACCACCGCCACCTCGCCGGTACTCAGTTCGACCAGCGAGCCGGTCGGGTACACGCCGAGGCAGACCTGGAACTGCTCGATCATCTCGGCCTGGAACAGTTTGTTGCGTGTGGCGTAGATCTCCCGCAGCGCCCGGTGCCGGGAAATTGCCGCGCGGTAGGGGCGCGGGCTCACCATCGCATCGTAGGTGTCGATGATGCCGAGCATGCGGCCGGTGATCGGAATGACATTGCCAGCCAGTCCGTCGGGATAGCCGCTGCCGTCGTGGCGCTCGTGGTGCGTGCGCAGGATGTCCAGCACGTCCTGATTGGTAATGTCCGAGCCGGCCACGATCGCCAGCCCCGCGGCGACGTGCGTGCGCACGATGTCCGTTTCGGCCGGCGTAAGCGCGCCCGGGCGCTGCAGCAGCGGCTCGGGCAGGTGGGTCTTGCCCACGTCCATCAGCAAACCGCCGGCGGCAAGGCTGAGAATGGTTTCCTCGGCGAAGCCCATGTGCCGCCCGAACGCCGCGGCCAGTGCGCTGCAGCTGATCGCATGGCCGTAGGAATAGCTGTCGTGCCGGCGCAGGCCCTCGACCAGGAAGAACGCGTCGGCGTTGCGCAGCACGCTGGCGACCAGCGGGCGCACGGCCTGCTCCACGCGCTCGACGGACAACGGGCGGCCGCTGACGACATCCTCGAAGATGCGATCGACCATCTCGGAGGCGTTGTCCAGTGCTGCATGCGCCCGCGGCGCCTCGTCCTCGACCGGAGTCTGGTCGGCGTAGCGGACCGTACTTCTGAAGCGCGTGCCGGGGAGGCTGGTGCGGCTAAGGCCCAGCCGCGACGCGATGATGACCCGACGGCGCAGGTCGATGTAGACGTACTGGCATAGCGCGCGGATGGTTTCGAGATCCTCCTCACTGGCCAGTTCGACCCCTTGCAGGGGAAACGGGGTTTCCTCCCATGGCCGGTCGAGTCGGCACACGAACATGCCGAGTCGCAGGTCGCCGACATCCATGCGTTGTTCTTCGATCTCAAAGGCCACGCGTTGTCTCATCAGGCTGGCTGGGATGGATGGAACATCGTCCTTGGCCGCATGGCGCCGAGACAAGCCCCCGGTGGACCGCGCAGCAATCCTGAGCCTATCAGCAGAGTGGATTCATGCGCCAATGATGCCGATCGCACTTGCCTCTGGTTGAAACGCCATGCAGTCGGGCAAAGTGGCCGCAATCGGTTGGTGCCGATGGGGCAACCGACGTGGCGGTAAATCGTGGCGTCGCCGGTTACGGCGGCACTGCAGTCATCAGCGCCCGGTTGCCGCCCTGACGCTTGGCGCCGTACATGGCGTCGTCGGCACGGCGCAGCAATTGTTTGTCGTCCTCACCGTGGTCGGGATAGATGGCGATGCCGATGCTCGCCGACACCTGCAACGTGCAGCCGGACAGCTCGAACGGCTGCTCGAAGGCGAGATGGATCTTCTCGGCGACCGCGACGGCGTGTTCGGGCAGGCCGATGTCGTTGAGCAGCACCACGAACTCGTCGCCGCCGATGCGGCCGACCGTATCGGACTCGCGCACGCACTGGCCGATGCGCACGGCCACCTCGCGCAGCAGCAGGTCGCCTATGTCGTGGCCATGGCTGTCGTTGACCGGCTTGAACTGGTCCAGGTCGAGGTACAGCACTGCCAGCCGTTGTTCATCGCGCCGGGACCTGGCCAGGGCGGTGCGCAGCCGGTCGTGGAACAGTTCGCGGTTGGGCAGGTCGGTGAGCTGATCGTGCTGGGCGAGGTATTGCAGTCTGGTTTCGGTCTGCTTGCGTTGGATTGCTGCGGCGATCTGGGTGGAAACGAACTGCAGCAGCGCCTTGTCCTGCTGGCTGTAGCGCACTTCGCCGGAGTAACTCTGCACCACCAGCGCGCCGATCACGCCTTGTTGTCCGCTGAGCGGCACGCCGAGCCAGTCCAGCGAATCCTGCCCGACGATCGGGCGCACCCGCGGGGGCAGTTCCATTTGGGTAGCCGGCGTCAGCAGCAGCGCCTGTCCGCTGCGGATCACCTCGCTGCTGAGCGTGCCCGCGTCCAGGCTGAGCGGTGCGGGTGCCTCGTCGTACTCGTCGACGAAGTAGGGGAAGCTCAACTCGTCCTTCTTCGCGTCGTACAAGGCCACGAAGAAATTGTTGGCCGGCAGCAGCCTGCCGACGATCTGGTGGATCTGCCGGAACAGAGCCAGCAGATCCTCCGCCGAGTGTGCCGCCTCGGAGATGGCGTGCAGGGCCCACTGCATCAACTCGGCGCGCTTGAGTTCGGTGACGTCGCGCGCCACCGCGATCCGCACCTGGTCCGCCTCCGACCAGCGCGCCGACCACATGATATGGACGACCTGGCCATCCTTGCGCACATAGCGGTTCTGGAAATGCGGCTTGGGCTGGCCGGCCATGATCTCGTTCGCCGCCTGCAGGGTGCGCTCGCGGTCATCGGGGTGAACCAGTTCGATCATCGGCCGCCCGATGACCTCTTCTGGCGTGTAGCCGAAGATGCGTTCGAAAGCGGCACTGACGAAAACGTAGCAGCCCCGGACGTCCACCACGCAGATCGCGTCGAGCATGAGGTCCATGACGTTGCCGAAGGGGAGGCCGGTGTCGGATCCCAGCGGGGAAGGCGGTTGGTTCATTCGTACCGTTGCGCGTGGTGCCTGGCGAGGCGGCGATGCTGGCTTCGGAGCCTATCCGGAATTCGTGCAGAAAATGTCTACGCGCGCTTCCGGGCCCGGTTGGCGCTTGGGCTGTCCGACTTGGCTCACGGTGCAATGCCGGAGCGGAGTGCTCACTCGTTGCAGGGCCTGGCGTCGGTTCCGGATGGCGGTGGACCTGCCTTTTTCCGGATGGCTTCCGGCACAGGCGGACTCGTGGCCGGTGGCTTAAGGTGGCGTCGTACGCACCGGTGAGGGGAAAGTAATGTTCAGGCGGATACTGGTGGTTCTTGTTCTGGCTGCGGCGTTGCCGCCGCTGGCGGCGGCGAAGGCCCCGCCGGCCGAGGTGGTCGTGCTCGCCACGCTGCACCAGCTGCATGCAACCACCCCGGCCTATTCGTTCGAGACACTGGGCCGGGTCATCGAGCGGTTGCGGCCTGATGTGCTGTGCGTCGAACTGCAGCCGGATGATCTGAAGGCACGCCCGACGGAGGCGACCAAGCAGGAATATCCCGAGGTCGTCTATCCGCTGATCGACCGTCACCACTACGGCGTCTATGCGATGGAGCCGGCCGAGCCCACCTACAGCGAGATCCTCAAGCCGTATATCCAGGCCGGCCAGGATTTCAGCGTACGGGAGCCGGAGCAGGCCGAGGCGTTCTCGCGCTACAGCGACGGCGTCTACATCGGCCTGCAGGCGTACTGGACGTCGCCGGCGCGGGTCAACGACGCGGTGACCGATTCGGTGCTGCGCGCCAAGCACGAGCTGCAGCAGGCAATGGTCGGAGCCGGCGAACGCGCCGGCTGGGAACGCTGGAACCAGCAGTTTCTCGGCGTGATCCTGCAGGCCGCAAAGCAGAACCCGGGCAAGCGCATCGTGGTGATCGTGGGCGCCGAACACGGCTACTGGCTGCGTGGACGCCTGGCCCAGGTGTCCGGTGTTCGGCTGCTCGACACCGCGGCATTGCTGCAGGTGCCGGTTACGAAACCGATGCAGCGCACCGGGTGAGCCGGCGTGCCGATGACGCCATGACGATACCCGCGGAAAACCATCATGAGGCCGCTGCATGAACCGTCGAACGAAAGCCATCGCGAGCCTGGGGGCGGCAGTGTTGCTGGGGTCCGCCGGCAGCAACGTGCAGGCGAAGGACACCTACGGCGCACCCGAACGCGAGGCGCTCGGCGCGGTAGACGCGCTGTTCGCGGCGATGGCGAAGCATGACGTGGACGCCTCGCGCCGGTTGATCCTGCCCGGTGCCAATTTCGTGGTGGTGCTGCCCGATGGCACGGTGAAGATCGACTCCGACGCCGGTTACCTGGAGACGCTTGGCAAGCACAAGGAGGCATTCCGCGAACGCATCTGGGACGCACGGGTGACGGTGCAGGGCAGCCTCGCCCAGGTATGGGCGCCGTACGACTTCCACCTCGACGGCAAACTGTCCCATTGCGGCATCGACAACTTCAGCCTGGTGCGCAAGGCCGATGGCTGGCGCGTGGCCGGTGTCAGCTACACCGTGCAGACGGCGGGTTGCGCGCCGAGCCCGTTGGGCCAGGTGAGGTAGCCGTTTCCGAACCGGGCGAATGCGCACGTGGGCGCTCCATGGTGCATCGCCAGCACACGGCGGCGCTCAATCCAGCGGCGCGGTCATCATCAACTGGTCCACCTGGTAGCCGCGCTGGCGCGAGTGTTCCTTGAGGGTCCGGAACAGTTCGCGCTCCATCGAGGGCTGGCGCGAGAGGATCCACAGGTGCTTGCGCCCGGGACTGCCGATCACGGCCCACTGATAGTCGGCATCCACCTCGATCACCCAGTAGTCGGCCCACGCCACCGGCAGCCAGGTCAGCCAGGCGGGCGCGAAGCGCACCTCGAGCGCGGCAGGCTGGTTGCCCTTCATCCGTGCCACCCCGTCGACTGACATCCGGCCCGTGCTGGTGCGGCAGGTGTTGTGGACGTGGACGGTGCCGTCGGGGTTCGGCGTGTACGTGGCGGTGACGGCATCCAGGCACTTGCGCTCGAAGTACATCGGCAGACGCGCGATTTCGTGCCACTGGCCGGCATAGCGATTGATGTCGAGCGACGTCACGGGCTGATTCGGCAAGGTAGCAGCCGACGCCGGCAGGACAGCCGCCACCAGCGCGGCCATCAGCAGCCGGCGGAACACGCGCGTGGCCTGACTCCATCGGTTATGCATCGGTCATCCTCAACGTCGTGCGCCGGCCACGCACTGCCGCTCTGTGGCGGTACCCGGCCGTACGGAAAGCAGGCAGGCATCCGGCGCCAGGTGCTCGTGCGTCGCGGCTGGGGGAGCAGGTTCGGCAGTGGTGGGCGTCAGCACCATGCGGGAAGTGCCGGAGGACGAGGGCCAGGTACATTTATCCCCGATCCCGCCCCGGCGGTCCAGTCGTCCGGAGGCGCGGGCGCCGGCGGATAGTTGCGCCCGGCGCCGGTCATGGCTGGCGGTAGCGCGCTTCCTGCAGGTCGATCTCGCGGACCAGCCGGCGCGAGACCTCGTCGGAGACGTGGTGGTGGCGCGCCAGTTCGTAGATCGCCTCGCGCTGGCCCTGCAGCGCGGCCAGGCGCAGTTCGCGTTCGGCCACGTCGGCCTTGCGCAGTTGCCGCGCCTCGTCCTCGCTGGAGGCGTCCTCGTCCAGCCAGTGCTGGTACAGCGCGATCACCCGGGTGGCCGCGCTGGTATAGGTATCGACCTCGCTGGCCGGGGCCTTTTCCAGCAATTCATGCTGGCTCTTTTCGACGGCGGCGATCGCCGCCGTCGCGGCAACCCGGCGGGCCAGGTTTTCTTCCTGCTGGACTGCCGGTTCCGGCGGCAATTCCAAGCCCTTCAGCAGCGGCGGCAGACCGATGCTGGCGACCAGCAGCGACAGCAGGATCACCGCCGTGGCCAGGAAGATCGCCAGCTCGCGCGCGGGGAAGGGCGTGCCATCCGGCAGCAGCAACGGCAGCGTCATCACGCCGGCCAGGGTGATCGCACCGCGCACGCCGGCCAGCGAGGTGGCCAGCAGCAAGCCGCCAGTGCGGCTTGGTTGCCGGGCTGCGCCGCGGTGGCGGGCCTTCAGTACAGGTCAGCCGCAGCGAGACCCACACCCAGACGAAGCGCAGCAGCGCCAGGCCGACGTTGATCGCCAGCGCGTAGACCAGCAGCCACCACGGGATTGCGGTGGCCGGATCTGCGCCACCGAATCCATCGCCCCTTGCAGGCTGGCGGGCAGCTGCTCGCCCAGCAGCACGAACATGATGCCGTTCAGGGCGAACTGCACGGTGTTCCACACCGCCGTGCGCTGCACCCGCGTGGTCGCCAATAGGCGGCCGCTGAGTTCGACGTAGCTCATGGTGATGCCCGCTGCGACCGCAGCGAGGATGCCGGAGGCTTGTAGCTGCTCGGCCAGCAGATAGGCGCCGAACGGGATCAGCAGGCTGATCAGGATCGGCGAGCCGGCTTCCTCGCCGAAGTGCCGCGACAGCCAGCGCTGCGCGAAGCTCACCGCCAAGGTGAACAGCACGCCGACGCCGAAGCCGGCCAGCGCCACCCACAGGAAGGTCAGCGATGCGGACAGCAGCGAGAAGCTGCCGGTCACCGCCGCCGCCACCGCGAAGCGGAAGCAGACCAGGCCGGAGGCGTCGTTGAGCAGCGATTCGCCTTCGAGGATGTGCATCAGCCGCTTCGGGATCGGCACGCGTGCGGTGATCGAGGACACCGCGACCGGGTCGGTCGGCGACACGATCGCGGCCAGCGCGAACGCCACCGCCATCGGCATGACGGGAATCAGCCAGTGGATCAGCAGGCCGACACCGACCACGGTGAACACCACCAGGCCCAGCGCCAGCTCCAGGATCGCGCCCCTGTCGCGCATCAGGCCATCCTTGGGGATGCGCCAGCCGTCGAGGAACAGCAGCGGCGGCAGGAACAGCAGGAAGAAGATCTCCGGGTCCAGCGCCACGCCGTGCTTGAACACGCCGGCGATCACCGCGCCCAGCCCGATCTGCACCAGCGGCAGCGGCAGCGAGAACGGCAGCATGCGCACCAGGTAGCCACTGGCGACCACGGCCAGCAGCATGGCCAACGCTACTTCGATCGAGTTCATGCATGTTCCGACGGTGGGTTTTTGACCTTAACAAGGGTGCGGCCGCGCCGTCGAGGGGATCGTGGAAGGAACGGGGGCGGCGCTGGCCGTGACGGCAGGGGTGGGCATACCATCGGCGCTTCCGCTCCCCACGCCCAGGAGACAGCGTGCAGCCGATCATTTCCGTCAACCAGCTCAGCAAGACCTACGCCTCCGGCTTCCAGGCGCTGAAGAAGATCGATCTGGAGATCCGCCAGGGCGAGATCTTCGCCTGCTCGGCCCGAACGGCGCCGGCAAGACCACGCTGATCAGCATCATCTGCGGCATCGTCAACCCGAGCGCGGGCACGGTGCTGGCCGACGGCCACGACATCGTGCGCGACTACCGCGCCGCGCGCGCGAAGATCGGCCTGGTGCCGCAGGAGCTGACCACCGACGCCTTCGAGACGGTGTGGGACACGGTGAGCTTCAGCCGCGGCCTGTTCGGCAAGCGCGCCGAACCCGGCCCACATCGAGAAGGTGCTGCGCGACCTGTCGCTGTGGGACAAGAAGGACAGCCAAGATCATGACGCTGTCCGGCGGCATGAAGCGCCGGGTGATGATCGCCAAGGCGCTGTCGCCACGAGCCGCAGATCCTGTTCCTCGACGAGCCCACCGCCGGCGTCGACGTCGAGCTGCGCCGCGACATGTGGGAGATGGTGCGCGCGCTGCGCGACCAGCGGCGTCACCATCATCCTGACCACCCACTACATCGAGGAGGCCGAGGAGATGGCCGACCGCATCGGCGTGATCAACAAGGGCGAGCTGATCCTGGTCGAGGAGAAGGCCGCGCTGATGCAGAAGCTCGGCAAGAAGCAGCTGACCCTGCACCTGCAGAGCCCGCTGGCACGCCATTCCCGCCGCGCTGGCCGACTGATCCGCTGGCGCTGTCGGCCGACGGCAGCGAGCTGGTCTACACCTTCGACGCCCAGGGCGAGCACACCGGCATCGCCGTCGCTGCTGCGCCGGCTCGGCGAGCCGGGCATCGACTTCAAGGACCTGCAGACCAGCCAGAGCTCGCTGGAGGACATCTTCGTCAGCCTGGTGAGGGAGCCGCGCATGAACATCTACGCCGATCCGCGCCATCTACCGGTTCGAGATGGCGCGCACCTGGCGCACCCTGCTGCAGAGCATCGTCTCGCCGGTGATCTCCACCTCGCTCTACTTCGTCGTGTTCGGCTCGGCGATCGGCTCGCGCATGACCGCGATCGACGGCGTCAGCTACGGCGCCTTCATCGTGCCGGGCCTGATCATGCTGTCGCTGCTGACCGCAGAGCATCTCCAACGCCTCGTTCGGCATCTACTTCCCGAAGTTCTCCGGCACGATCTACGAGATCCTGTCGGCGCCGGTCTCGCCGTTCGAGATCGTCACCGGCTACGTCGGCGCGGCGGCCACCAAGTCGATCATCCTGGGCCTGATCATCCTGGCCACCGCGCGGCTGTTCGTGCCGTTCGCAGATCGCGCACCCGCTGTGGATGCTGGCCTTCCTGGTGCTGACCGCGGTGACCTTCAGCCTGTTCGGCTTCATCATCGGCATCTGGGCCGACGGCTTCGAGAAGCTGCAGCTCGTCCCGCTGCTGATCGTCACGCCGCTGACCTTCCTCGGCGGCAGCTTCTACTCGATCGACATGCTGCCGCCGCTCTGGCAGACGATCACCCTGTTCAACCCGGTGGTCTATCTGATCAGCGGCTTCCGCTGGAGCTTCTACGGCATCGCCGACGTCGGCGTCGGCGTCAGCCTGGGCATGACCCTGGTGTTCCTGGCCGTCTGCCTGGCCGCGGTCTGGTGGATCTTCCGCACCGGCTACCGGCTGAAGGCCTGAGCGGGATATCAGGTCAGCGCGGTGTGCGCGTGGAACGGCAGCGGCGTGGCACCGGTGCGCGCGACGGCGGGCTCGGCCACGCCGAGCTTGTCCTTGCTGCCGTCGATCACCACCAGGATGCGCCCGGCCGCGATCTCGTCCTTGAACTTGCGGCTGACCACGTCAGGTACCTCGAAGCCGACCATCTCGCCGATGCAGGTGCCGAATACGGCACCGGCGATGGTCATCGCGGCGGCGCCGGCGAGCGTCACGCCCAGCGGCGGTACGGCGACCGCGATGAGTCCGAGCAGCAGGCCGGTGCCACCGCCGCAGACGCCGCCGCGCACGGCGGCGGGATAGAAATCATTGCGCCCCTGCATCAAATGGTCGGGGATCTTTTCCAGCTCGATGTCCTCGCGGGCGACCAGCGAGATGTCGTTCTCGTCGATGCCGGCCTCGCGTGCTGCGGCCATCGCGGCGCGTGCCGCGGTCAGGTCGGATGTGCTGAATACGCATCGGGTTTTCATGAGGGCTCCCTCCGTGTTCCGGCGTGGCATCAGTCGCGCGGACGGCGTTTCCGGGAGTTCGTGCGTACCACGCGGGCAAGGCGGGCGAGCGAATCTATCCTTGTCGCAGCAGTGTCGTGGGCGCGTGACACGGTTGTTATCAAAAGTGACTCAATGAGCTCGCATCGGCATGCCGTTCGTCATCACGGCGCCACGCCGGTAGCTGAGCAGGCGACCGCGGTACGGCGCGACGTCGGCTGCGTCGAAACGGCTGCGTAGTTCGGTGACGGCGAAACCCTGGCCGACCAGCGCGCGGGTGAACGGCGCGCTGTTGCCGCGGCCCGGATCGGTGATCAGCACCTCGGCGTCGGGCAGGGCGTGGCGCACGACCATCGCCGCGAGCAGGTCGGCATGGCCGCTTTCGTACAGGATGTCGCTGCCGATGATCAGGTCGAAGCGGCCCAGCGTGATGTCGGGCACTTCCCAGCGCAGGTCGCGATAGACGATGGCCGCCAGCTGGTTCTGCGTGGCGTTGTGGCGCAGGAACGATTCGGCCAGCGGGTGGTGGTCGCTGGCGGTGATGTCGGCGTGGCGCTGCTGCAGTACCAGGCTGGACAGGCCCAGGCCGCAACCGAGTTCAAGGATGCGCTTGCCGACGATGTCGTGAGTCGCCATTGCCTCGGCCAGCACGCGACCGGCCGGCCAGACCTGCCCGAACAGGCTCCACAGGGCCGACGATATGCCGATGCGGTTGGCCAGCTGGTGCGGATCGGCAAATTGCTGCAGGTCGCTCAGCGCGCGGATGCGGTAGTCGTGGCCGCCGAGGCGGACCACGAGCTCGCGCGTGGTATAGCCCGGCATGGGCGCTCCCTTGATGGCGTCATCCCGGCCGTCGGCCAGCGGGATGGAATGTTGGGCAGGGAGCGCAGCGGCACGTGCCGCAAGGCGCTGGAGAGAAGTGGAAGCATGACCAGCTTACCTGCAATGCCGGTACGGCACGCGCGGGTCAGTTCGATCGGGCCGGATGAACGAATCGGGCGTGGTCAAGTCCAAGCAGGCATTCGAGGCGTAGAGCGGGAGAGATCGTGAGCAGACAGGCATCGACAGGGAGCTGGATCGGGGCGGTGGTGGTGGTGCTGGCCGTCGTGGCGGCGGGTGCGTATCTGGCGCACAAGGCGATGCACCCGGGTCCGCCGCTGACCGTCGCACCGGCTGCGTCGGCGTCGGCTGCCGCCAGCGCCGCCAGCGCACCGATCCAGCACCCGATCGAACAGGTACAGATGGCGCCGGCCACGGCCTCGACCGGCGTGTTGCCGGCACTGGACGATAGCGACGCCAGCGTGGCTGCCGCACTCGCCACGCTGGCTGGCGGCAGCGAATTGGCCCCGCTGCTGGTGCGCGAGCAGGTCATCGCACGCATCGTGGCCACCGTCGACGCGCTGCCACGTCACGACGGGCTGGCCGTGTCCACGCTGCCGGCGAATGTGCCGAAAGGGGTGTTCGCCGTCGACGAAGTCGACGGCGGCACGGTGCCCGGCGAGCGGAACAGCGCCCGCTATGCGCCGTACATGCAGGTAATCGACGCCGTCGATCCGCAGGCGCTGGTGACTTGGTACGTGCATGCCTATCCGCTGTTCCAGCAGGCGTACCGGCAGTTGGGCTACCCGAGGGGCTACTTCAACGACCGCCTGGTCGTGGCGATCGATGACCTGCTGGCCACGCCCGAGCCGGCCCGGCCACCGGTCTTGGTGCGTTCGAAGGCGCTCCACGTCTACGCCGATCCTGCGCTCGAATCGCGCTCGACCGGACAGAAGCTGCTGCTGCGCGCGGGGCCTGCCAACGCGGCGAGGATCAAGGCCAAGCTGCGCGCGATCCGCACCCGGCTGACCGGACACGATCTGCATGCGGCGCCGGCAGGCACGGCCGGGTAGACTCCTACGCCCGGTTTGTGACCCGCCCCGCGATGGCCATTCGACCCACGTCTTCCGACTCGCCCCAGTTCGACCTGCTCGGTGCTGCCGATCCCCGCCCGGCCGAAGTGCACCGGCTGTTCTTCGCCCTGCTGCCGGACGCGGCGACGCGTGCGCGGTTGGCACAGGTATCCGCCACGCTCAAGGCCAGCCATCCCGGCCTGTACGCGCGCTGGGTGAACCCGGCGCGTTATCACGCCACGCTGCATTTTCTCGGCAACCACGCGCTGCTGCGGCAGGACGTGGTCGCCGCCGCCGTGGCCGCCGCGGACAAGTTGCGCGCGGCGCCGTTCGAGTGGGTGCTGCACGAGGCGGCCAGCTTCCATGGCCGGCAACCGCCATGCATCCTGCGCAGTTCGAGCGTGGCCGCGCCGCTGCAGCAGCTGTGGCAGGATTTGCGCCATGCGCTGGTACTGGCCGGGCTGGGCCGCCATGTCGCACGCCAGTTTACGCCGCATGTCACGGTCGCCTACAGCCATGGCGTGTTGCTGGATGTCACCCCGGTCGAACCCGTGGCATGGCAGGTCGAACGGCTTGCGCTGGTCCACAGCGTGGTCGGCCAGCCGGACTACCAGGTGCTGGCGGAATGGCCGCTGCAGGCGGTGGCGTAGGGCGCTCTCAGGGGTAGGGTGTTCCATCCTTGTGCGAATAGCGATCGGCGCCGGGTTCCAGGTGCAGGTCGATATCGGAGTAGTGGCAGGTGTCGTCGTCGCGGCGGGTGCCGATGTCGAGATAGACGGCTGTTTCCCCGCCGCGGTTGATCAGGTGGTGGCCGTCGGGCAGGTTTTTCGGGAAAGCCGCAGCATCGCCGGCGCACAGCAAGTGTTCGCCGGCTTCGGTGACCAGGGTCAGTTCGCCGGTCAGCACGTAGACGAATTCCTCCTCCTGGCTGTGCCAGTGGCGCTGGCTCGACCACGCGCCGGGCGGCAGGTGCACCAGGTTGACGCCGAAATCGGTCAGGCCGCCGGCACGGCCCAGCGCCTGCCGGACGCGCGCGCCGACGGGCTTCCCATAAGGCGACGGATAGTCCGAGCCGTGGCGTTCGGGGACTTTGGCGACATCGACTTTCGGCATGGCTTGTTCCTCGCAGCGGCATGGCCTCATCCGCCGGGGCATTGTGCCTCCGCCAGGCCGTCGCTGCGCAGCTTCGCCCGCAGATCGGATTTTGAACGCCGGCCGGGTTACAGTGGCCACATCGTCGCTGATGTCTTGCGGAGGTCGGTGGGATGACGCGTTGGCTGTGGTTGGCCTGGATGGCGGCTCTTTGCACGTTGCCGTTGCGGCTGGCATTCGCCGTCGAACCGATGGCCACCGGCCGCGCGGCGACCAGCGGCATGGTGGCGCAGATCACGCTGGATGGGCCGATCGGCCCGGCAGCCGCCGAGTACTTCGACGATGCCTCGAAACGCGCCGTGGCCGATGGTGCGGTGGCGATCGTGCTGCGGCTGGACACGCCCGGCGGGCTGTCCGATTCGATGCGGCAGATCATTGCCGGCATGCTGGCCTGCAAGGTGCCGGTGCTGGTGTATGTCGCCCCGGGCGGTGCGCGGGCGGCGTCGGCCGGAACGTACATCCTGTATGCCGGGCAGATCGCCGCGATGGCGCCGGCCACGCATCTGGGCGCGGCAACGCCGGTGCAACTGGGTGGCGCCACGCCGATGCCGCTGCCGAAAACCGGCGACCAGCCGGCGCCGGCGGGTTCCGCCGCGAAAGAGGAGGCGGCCGCAGGCGACGATGCCGAGTCGCACAAGGTGCATGAACGATGCGATCGCCTATATCCGCTCGCTGGCGCAGTTGCGCGGGCGCAACGCGCAGTGGGCCGAGCAGGCGGTGCGCGGCGCAGCCACGCTGACCGCCAGCGAGGCCGCCCAGCAGCATGTGATCGACTTCGTGGCGGCGGACGTGGACGACCTGCTGGCCAAGGCGGACGGGCGCAAGGTGCAAGTGGGCGATCACGACGTCACGCTGCAGCTCAAGGGCGCGTCCGTGCGCGAGTACGCGCCCGGTGCGCGCACGCGCTTCCTGGCAATCATCACCAATCCCACCATCGCCTACCTGTTGCTGCTGGCCGGCATCTTCGGCTTGCTGCTGGAAGCGATGCACCCCGGCGCGATGCTGCCGGGCATCGCCGGCGGCATTTGCCTGCTGGTCGGCCTGTACGCGCTGCAGCTGCTGCCGGTGAACTACGCCGGGCTGGCGTTGATGGCGCTGGGCGTGGGCCTGCTGGTGGCCGAGGCGGCCAACCCCAGCGTGGGCGCGTTCGGTGCTGGCGGACTGGTTTCGTTCGTGGTGGGTTCGGTGATGCTGATGAATACCGGCGTGCCCGGCTATGCCGTCAATCTCGGCGTCATCGCCGGCATCGCCGTGTGCGCGGCGGGGTTGCTGGCTTTGATCGTATGGCTGGTGTTCCGTTCGCGCCGAGCTGGTCAGGTCACCGGCGATGCGGCGATGCGGATGGACATCGGCGAACTGCTGGAGCCGGTGAACGCCGGTGGCGAGGCCTGGATGATGGTGCGCGGCGAGCGCTGGCGCGTGCGCTGCGATACCGCGTTGCCGACCGGTGCGCGGGTGCGCGTGGTGTCGCGGCAGGGGCTGCTGTTGCGGGTCGTGCCGGTGGGCGCCGAAGCGGAAGTTTCATGAAGGGCAGGAGATGATCATGTTCGGATTCGTCGGTGTACTGATAATTCTTGGCGCGCTGCTGCTGTTCTCCGCGGTGAAGATCCTGCCGGAGTACCAGCGCGGGGTGGTTCTGACCCTGGGCCGCTACACCGGTACCAAGGGCCCGGGATTGGTGCTGCTGGTGCCGTTCGTGCAGCGGATGATCCGGGTCGACCTGCGCGTGACCGTGATGGACGTGCCGCCGCAGGACGTGATCTCGCGCGACAACGTCTCGGTGCGCGTCAACGCGGTGGTCTACTTCCGCGTGGTGGAGCCGGACAAATCCGTGCTTGCAGGTGGAGAATTTCCTGCAGGCCACCAGCCAGCTGGCGCAGACGCGGCTGCGCTCGGTGCTGGGCCAGCACGAGCTGGACGAGATCCTGTCGCAGCGCGACTCGATCAACCACACCCTGCAGACGATCCTCGACGAGGCCACCGACCCGTGGGGCATCAAGGTCGCCAACGTGGAGATCAAGGACGTCGACCTCAACGAGACCATGGTGCGCGCGATCGCCCGCCAGGCCGAGGCCGAACGCGAGCGCCGCGCCAAGGTGATCCACGCCGAAGGCGAGATGCAGGCCGCCGAGAAGCTGCGCGACGCCGCCGCGATGCTGTCGCAGCAGCCGCAGGCGCTGCAACTGCGCTACCTGCAGACACTGGCCGACATGTCCAACAACGGCAAATCCTCGACCATCGTGTTCCCGCTGCCGCTGGACCTGATCAGGCCGCTGATGGAGGCGTTCCCGGCCAAGCCCGATCCGGCCTCGGACCGCTGAACTGGCGCAGCCGTTCAAAGCGGGTGAATAATGCCGCTCACCTCCTGCCAAGACGAGCGATCACCATGGATGCAGCACGTTCCCCCGGAAGCCTGGTCTGCGTGGGCCTCGGCATGACCCTGGGCTCGCACCTCGGTCCGCTGGCGCGCAGCCACATCGAGCAGGCGGATGTGGTGTTCGCCGGGCTCTCCGACGGCATCGTCGAGTTGTGGCTCAACAAGATGCACCCGGACGTGCGCAGCCTGCAGCCGTACTACCGCGAGGGCAAGTCGCGCATGCAGACCTACCGCGAGATGGTCGAGGCCATCCTTACCGAGGTGCGTGCGGGCAAGCGGGTGTGCGGGGTGTTCTACGGCCATCCCGGCGTGTTCGCCTGGGCGCCGCACAAGTCGATCGAGGTGGCCCGCAGCGAGGGCTACCCCGCGCACATGGAGCCGGGCATTTCCGCCGAGGACTGTCTCTACGCGGACCTCGGCATCGACCCCGGCCGCTACGGTTGCCAGCATTTCGAGGCCAGCCAGCTGTTGTTCTACCAGCGCCGGATCGACCCGACCGCCTACCTCATCCTGTGGCAGGTGGGCCTGGTGGGCGATCAGTCGCTGGCTCGCTTCTCCACCGGGCCGGCCTATCGCCAGGTGCTGGTCGACGTGCTGGCGCGCGAGTACCCGCTCGACCATGAGATCACCATCTACCGCAGCGCCACCTTGCCGATCCAGCAGGCGCGGATCGTGCGGATTGCCTTGGGCGCTCTGCCTGAGGCAGAGGTCAGCATGGAGGATACCGTGGTGGTGCCACCGGCAGGCCCACTGCTACCCAACACAGAAATCCGGGCCCGGTTGGCGCAACTGGACTGTGAGCAGGTCCAGGTTTCGTGATCGGGTAGACAGGCTATCGCTGGCGGTGTTCCTACGATGGATTGGCGCAGATTCAAGATTCCGACGCCCGAGCCGGATTTCCCCGGTCACTCTAGTCGGAGGGTCTGCGTATTCCATCCATCCGATTACCAGGAGACCTGTCATGTCGAATATCATTGATTTTCTTGAAACCATCGGGCAGGACGCCAGCCTGCGCTATGCTTCGACCGGGGAGATGAAGCACATGCTCGCCGACAGTCAGGTGGATCAGGATGTAATGGAAGCGGTGCTGGCCAAGGACCAGCAGCGGTTGTCGGAATTGCTCAAAGCAAAGAATACATGCTGCGTGTTGATGCCAAGTCGCGTCAGTTGCGTACTGATGTCCGGCATGAATGACGAAGACGAGGGGCTCGGGAGCGCTGTGCCTGAGGCGTGGAATCAGACCGTTGATCAGGGTAGACACCGGCAGACATTCGGGCCGATAAATCAAGAGGAGTGCTGACGAAGACTTTGCGTCTCATTGCAAAGCAGCCGCTTTCTTGGCTCGATGATTCACCGCCAGCACAGGGCTATAGGCCCTGTGCTGGCGTGCTTCGAGGCAGAGCGGTTTTCCATGGCGAATCCGGTCGACTGGTCTGTCGGTCGTGCGATGCAGTCCGACCGGCAATTGCAGACAGCCAATTTAAGGGGGAAGGCAAATGTTGAACGTCATCGATTTTCTCGAGCGAGTGGGCCAGGATGCGAAGTTGCTGCCGTGGTGCATCGCAGGTCGAATTGGAGCTTGCGTTGGCCGACACGCAGATCGAATCGGGAGGTTCGATCGGCAATTCTTGCTGGTGATCAGACGCAGCTGGGGACGTTGCTGGGACTGGAAAAGTTCTCTTTAGCGTGCAGTTTCCCGGCAAGGAGGACGAGGAGGAAGACGAAGGCGATGGCGATGAGCAGGATGCCGAAGAGGGCCGGTCACCAGAGGGCGCAGCAGCATAGTCTCGCGAGCTGCCCGGATCTGATGCGCTATAGCCATAGGTAGCCCACGCTATGTTTCGGCTATGCAGTCTCTATCGGATGATCTTCGCCGGTTTGAGTCTGCTTGTGGCGCTATCAATGGGCGCAGTCTTTGCGGCTGCGCCCGTTGGCGAGTCATCCTACCTTCTCAAGCAGGCAGATAGCATCAAGACGTCGGACCACGTCCGGTTCATGCAGCTCATGCAGTTGCTTGAACGTAATACGGGGAAATTATCCTCCGAAGATGCTTTGTACTTGCGTTATCTCGAAGCATGGCAGGCCGCCTATAGCGGGCATTATGATGCCGCGACATTGCAACTGCGCACCATCGTTGATGGCCCCGGTGACATAACTTTGCGATCGCGTGCGGGTGCCACACTGGTCAACATATTGGGCATCGGACAGCGTTACGAAGAGGCGTTTGAACTGCTGGATCAATTGCTGGATCGGTTGCAGGCAGTTGCGGACACGGATGCGCGCGTCCAGATCATGGGCGAGGCGGCGCTTCTGTATATCGAGGCCGGGCAATACGATCTTGCAGAATCCTATGCAGAAAAACTGCGCATTGAAAGTCCGACTGGTCAAGGTGCCTGTAAAGGCAGTTATCTGAATCTCAAGGCGCGTTATCGAAGTGGCCGGCTGCAAGACGATTGATTCGCAGTTCCACGAGGGAGTGGCCATCTGTGCCAAGATGAACGAGAGCATCTTCGCCAATGATCTTCGTGCAGACATGGCGAAATTTTATATCCAGCATGGTCATGCTGCGGATGCCATCGAGCTCCTGCAAAAGAACTACGCTGACGTACGGCGTGACCAATATCAGAGTCTGATTTCCCATCTTCGATGCAGTTCTGGCGAAGGCGTTACTGGAAGACAGGCAATGTTGTATTGGCAGAGCAATTCGCCCACGACGCGATCAACAACAGCATCAAGAACGAATACACCGAATCCCTGACGACGGCCTACGAACTGCTTTACCGGATCAAGCTGCAGCAGCGTGATTTTGCTGCCGCGCTTTCCTGGCACGAGAAGTACATGGCGGCCGACAAGGCTTACTTGAACGACGTCAGCACGAAGGCGTTGGCGTACCAGGTTGTCAAGCAGCAGGTGCAGGCTAAAAAGCTCGAAGTCGAAACGCTGGGCAAGCAGAACCAGATACTGCAGCTGCAGCAGGCGCTGGACAGAAAAGCTTCCGAGACGAGCCGGTTGTATATCGCGTTGCTGCTTAGCGTGCTGGTCTTCATCGCGCTGTGGGCCTACCGGATAAAGCGTTCCCAACTGCGTTTCATGCGGTTGGCGCGTCGCGACGGGCTTACGGACATCTTCAATCGGCAACATTTTCTCAATGAGGCCGAGCTGCAGTTGCAGCATTGCCGTCGGGCTTCGCGCGATGCCTGCCTGGTGCTGATCGACCTGGATCATTTCAAGGCCATCAACGACACGCACGGCCACGCCGTGGGTGATCGTGTGCTGCAATGCGCCGTCGGTGCATGCAAGGCGCACCTGCGCTCGACTGACGTCTTCGGCCGCCTCGGCGGCGAGGAGTTCGGCATCCTGTTGCCCGAATGCTCGCTGGAACAAGTGTTGACGCGCGCCGATCAACTTCGCGCGGCGGTTGCCTCGGCGGTCTCCGATGGAGACGAGCTCGGCATCCAGGTTTCGGCCAGCTTTGGCGTCGCCTGCTCGATCCGTTCGGGCTACGAACTGCACTTGTTGCTGGTGCATGCCGACGAGGCGCTGTATCGGGCCAAGCGTGAAGGCCGCAACCGGGTCAGGGTCAGCGACGATTGCGCTGTAGCGCGCCACGGCGCTTCGGTGGCCTCCTTCGAGAGCGTCTGATGGCCCCGGCCGGCTGGCCAGGTGTCATGGAGAATCCTTGGCCGCAGCCTTGCCCGGGGGCATATCCAGCTTGTCGAAGTTGACGATCGCGTTAAGCACCAGCGGATAGCTGCCGATGGTTTCGCCGCGCCAGATCGGGTTGCTGGCGAACAGCAGCACGTGGCCCTTGCCGTAGCGCGCGTCGACCACCGCGGCACGCTCGGCCATCTCGCTGCCGTGATCGAGCAGGCCGGAGATCAGCAGGTTCTTGGCGTCGGCGTAGCGCAGGATCACCTGCGGCTGCTGGTCGGCCGGGATCACCCACGGGTTGTTGCGCATCTGCTCGGCGTTCAGCGGCAGCGCTTCCCACGGCTTGGCCTCGGGCAGGGGTGGTGGCGCGACGGAGGCGCGCCCTTCGGGGGTATCCGTGTCGTGTGGGCCGCCGCGACCGGTCGGGCGCTCGAAGTCCTTCGCGTTCGGCAAGCGACGATCGCCGCCGACCAGGTTGGAGATCTTGAACGACTGGCCTTCGGCGCTGTAGAGGGCGAGGTCGTCGCTGGTGTAGCCGGCGGCGATCGGGCTTTTCCGGTCGACGAACTTGGCCTGCAGCACGCTGCCGACCACTTTCAGTTTGTCGGTGGGGGTGATGAACACGCCCGGCGCGAGGCCGACGTCGATGGCGAACTCGGCGGTCTGTTCGGCCGTGATCAGCAGGCCGCCGTCATGCACGAACTGTTTGAGGTTGGCGACGCCGCTCTGGCCCAGACCGGTGCGGATGTCGTCGGTGGAATCGATGTGGCCGAGGTTGGGCGTCAGCGCGGTGGTTTTCCACGGCATCGGATTGCCCCACATCGGCAGGCCGTCGATGATGCGCTGCGTGCTGGCGCCGACCGGGCCGAACAGGATCACGTCGTACTTCGCGCGCAGGTTGCCGTGGCGCGCCACATCCTGGGTGCTGATGTAGTCGTACGGCACCTGCAGCTTGTCCAGCGCCATGCGCCACCAGCCTTCGGTCTGGGTGCTGAGCCAAGTGTGCATCAGGGCGATCCGCGGCAGCTTTGCGGTCGCTGGCACGTCGACCGCGGCCAGGCCCTGCGGCACCGCGACGGGCTCGCCGACCAGCTTCATCGGCGCCTTGAGAATGGCGGTGTCGGTGACCCGCACCACCTGCACGTTGAACAGGTCACCCATCGACCAGCCGGTGTCGTCGTAGGGATGCTGCTGCGGGTCCTTGGGCGACCAGTACTGGCGATCCAGCAAGGTGTCGGCGATGCGCGAATACGGCTGGTCCATGCGTATCACGTAGCTGCCGGCGGGGAAGCTGCGAGTGGTGGGCTTCTTGCTTTTGGCGTCGGTCTTGCCGCCGTCGTTCGCCGGCGGCAAGGTCACCGTGACCGGCGCCGTGGTGCGGCTGATTTCCGCGTGTTGCAACTGCATCACCTGCAGCAGCATGGCTTGCGACCCGGTGCGCTTGTCGTCGGCCGGGAATACATAGGCGGCCGGGCCGGCGGCCTGCGGTTTCTCGATCGAGCGCTTGCTCTTCAGATAGTAGTTTTTCAGGAACTGCGCGCTGTTGTTGGAGAAGTAGCTGAGCGCGGTGAGCAGGCCGGTCTGCTGGTAATTATTGTTGTTGCGCTGCGACCACAGCACGGTGGGCAGCGGCGGGTTGGGGCGGTACCAGGTGCGCTGGTATTCATCCGGATCGAGGATGCGCTGGCGGGTATCGGCACCGGCATTGCCGAAGGTTTCGTACAGGCGGCTGATGCCGTTGTGCATGGCCGCGATGAACATCAGGTAGCCCGGGCTCCAGGTGTCGAAGCCGCCGTGGGCGAATACACCCGGCATGCCCAGTTTGGTCATCTGCTGCACGTTGTCCCAGCCCAGCTGCTGCCATTCGCCGGTGAGGATCGGGTCGATCCACGCGTTGTAAGGGCCGTCGCCGATGGTGTTGTCGTACAGGAACGGCACCGACTCGTGCAGGTCGTGCAGCACCTGCGCATGCCAGCCGACATAGGTATTGGCGATGTTGCGGGTGAGGTTCAGCGACATGCCCATCGCGTCACGGTTGTTGTCGTGCGCGACGTAGTGGCCCCAGTACAGCAGCGGCGAATAGTTCTCGCCCGGATGCGCCAGGTGCCAGTTGTACAAGTCGACCATGCGGTCGCGGCCATCGACCTCGACCACCGGGGTGATCAGGGTGACCACGTGCGAGCGGATGTGCCGGATGTACGGCGCGTCGTCCACCGCGAGGCGATAGGCCAGCTCCATCAGCGCGGTGGGCGAGCCGGTCTCGGTGGAGTGGATGGCGCCGGTGATGTAGTAGACCGGCGTGGACTGCGCGACCAACTGGTCGGCGGTGGCGTCGTCCATGCCGATGCTGCGTGGGTCGGCCAGCTTGGCCAGGCGCGCCTTGTTCGCATCGAGGTCGGCCAGCAGGCTTTCGTCGGCGATCGCCACCGCGATCATCTCGCGGCCTTCCTCGCTCTTGCCGATCGAGAACACCTTCACCCGCGGGCTGGCCGCAGCCAGTTCGCGGAAGTAGCGGTGGACGTCGGCCACATGGGGCAGGTAGTTCGGCGCGCCGGCGATGTGGCCCAGCACCTTCTCCGGCGTGGGCACGCTGGCCGAGGCGGGCAGGTAGCCGGTCAGCGGCGAGTTGAACGACGGGTTGGTGGTGAATTTCAGGATCTGGTCGGTATAGGACTGGTCGATCGGCTGGGCCGGGTCGCGGGCATAACCGTCCGCGCTGGCGGCATGGGAGCAGAAAGCGCCGAGTGCCAGCAGGGCGCCCAGCGAATAGCGGATGGATGTACGCATGACGAGCCTTCCCCTGTGGCTGCAAAGCCGATCGCCGCACTTTGCCAGAGCGCGGATGGGCACGGGTAGGCCATCAGTTGGGTAGGGATTTCCGTCGCGTCTTCACCGTCATTGCCAGGCGGCACGGGTCCATCGCCGTGATTCGGGTGCACAATCGGCATCCCTGTCACTGCGGAGATATGCCATGCGTCCGACTGTGCTTGCCCTGTTACTGGTCCTTGCGCTGCCCTCGGTGGCGTTGTGCAAGGTTGCTGAACCGCATGGTGGCGCGGTCAGCGCCGCGGTGCAGAAGGCGCTGAATGATCCGGCCCGCCAGGCCGACAAGACGGACGACGCCCGCCGCAAAGTGGCCCAGGTGATGATGTTTGCCGAAGTGAAACCGGGCCAGAAGGTACTGGAGCTGGTGCCGGGCAGCGGCTACTGGACGCGCGTGTTCAGCGCCATCGTCGGCCCGCAGGGACACGTCTACACGGTCTGGCCGGGCGAGATGGCGAAGTTCGCCAGCAAGAGTCTCGCGGAGTGGCAGAAGCTGGCCGCCACACCGCATTACGCCAACGTCAGCCTGCTGCAGCAGCCCGCGGCGAAGTTGAGCGCGCCGGAGCCGGTAGATCTGGTGTTCACCGCACAGAACTACCACGACTACCATGACCCATTCATGGGGCCGGCGGACATGGCAGGTTTCAACAAGCAGGTCTATGACGCGCTCAAACCCGGCGGCCTGTTCGTGGTGATCGACCACGCGGCTCCGGCCGGCTCCGGTCTCGCCGACACCGATACCCTGCACCGCATCGATCCGGCGGTGGTGAAGCAGGAAGTGGAAGCGGCTGGCTTCGTGTTCGACGGCGAGAGCAACGTGCTACGCAACCCGGCCGATGCACACAACCTCAAGGTGTTCGACAAATCGATACGCGGCCACACCGACCAGTTCGTCTATCGCTTCCGCAAGCCGGCGAAATAACGGCACCATGGCGGGCCGCGCGAGTTCGCCGCGCGGCCCGCTTGAGCTGCGACAGCGATTGGCGGCACCATCGGTCATCCAGTCGCCGCACGCCTGCGCGCGATGGCGGAGGAGTGCCGTGAATCCCGTTGACCCCACCGCGCCAGCGCGTGCCCCCGACGATCCGCCGCCGGCGCGCCCCACCGAGCCGGATACCGCCGACTGCTGTGGCGAGGGCTGCGTACGCTGCGTGTACGACGTCTACGAGGAGGCGCTCGAGCGCTATGAAACGGCGCTGGCCGCGTGGCGTGCCCGTCACCCTTGAGTCGCACTTTCCAGCAAGGAGGCATGTGGATCGCGGTAACCCAAGAAGTCAGTACCGCGCGCGGCGAGGGGCGACGCCGGTTTCCCGATGACCGCCGTCGGCGCCCCCAACTACCGTGGGTGCGGCGATCTGATGTTCCACGCAGGAATGAGCCATGGGCATCCACTACCGTCTCGCCGGTCCACAGGACGCGATCGCGATCGGCGTCTTGGCGCGCCGGGTGACGCGGCGCTGGATTTTGCCGGAACAGCCGGCCAGTGCGGCGCCGCCGCTGTTGCTGGGCATGAGTGCGCGGGTGATCCGCGGGAAGATCCTGGCCGGCCAGCGTTTCCACCTGGCATGGGATGACGGCGGATGCCTGGTCGGCGTGGCGGCAGTGCGCGAGAACTCCCACCTGTTTCAGCTCTTCGTCACGACCCGCAGGCAAGGCCATGGCATCGCGCACCGGCTGTGGCTACGCGCCATGCGCGACGCGATGCGGCGCGCCGATACACGCTGCTTCACCCTGAATGCCTCGGCGATGGCGGTGCCGGTGTATCGTCATTTCGGCTTCGTGCCCAGCGGGCCGATGACGACCAGCAGCACCGGATTGGTCACCCAGCCGATGTGTCTGGAACTGGCGCGATGAGCGCAGCTGAAGCAGGCCTGCGCTGCGGTCGGGCGTTGTGGCGGGCGACCGGGGTGACCTGACTTTCGGACCTGCTCATGCGCTGGGGAAATTGCGCTGGAGATCCTGTTGGCAACGCGTCACCAGGTTGGGCGCAAAGACACCGGGCCAGTTGTGACCGAGATCCGGGGTGTCGGCGAGCTGACCGTGCTCGACCAGCAGTTGGGTCATCGCCAGCAGGTCGGCCACGGACAGGGCGTTGCCCAATGGTGACGCTGCTGGCGACGCCGGGGCCTGGTATTCCGTCAGTGCATCGATCACGCGCTGGGGCAGTTCCCAGTGCTGCGCAACCTGCAGCGAAAGCCGCGCGGCAAGTCCCGAACAGCTGGCGAGGAAACCGGACGACGGCGGCTCGGCGTCGCCGGCGGGTGTCAATTGATCCAGCAGACGTACTACGGCGCCGTCGCCGGTATGGCAGACGATCCCGGCCAGATAGGCCTCGAACGCATCGAAGCCGTTGTTCTTGCTGAGCCAGGCACAGGCGTGGGCGCAACGTTCGGCGTGATGCCACAGGCGTTCGCCGGCGGCATGGCCGAGCGCGCCGGCGTTGGCTTGCAGAATGGGTTTCATTACATGCTGGGTGAGCACTCGGCGCAGGCCATCCTGGCCCAGCAGCACCACTGCCTGCTGCAGGCTGGTGATCGGCTGCGCCGCACGGTAGTGCACGCTGCCGGTGACCCGCATGATTTCGCCGACCATCAGGGGGTCGCGGCCGATCAGCCTGGCCAGCTCGCCGCCGCCGGCGTTGTCGTTCCTCAGCGCGCGCAGCAGTTGTGGCAACACCGTCGGCAGGCGGGGCAGGCTGCGGATGTCGAAGCGGGTGCTGAGCAGCTCCAGCCGCTTGAGCGTGGCAAGCTCGAAAGCGCTGGGTTCGTCCGCGCGACTGTCAGGAACGCCGAGTACGAAGCGGTGGAACCGATCCTCGATTTCCGCCGGCGGCAATGCCGATCGAACGACCGGTGCGACCGGGGGCGCACGTACGGACATCACGGCGGCTGGCTGCGCGCGGTTCGCTGGCGCCGTTGGCTTCCGGCTGCGAAAAATGCGCCGCCATATATTCCCCATGTTCCGTGCCCTCGTCCTGGCGCGCCGGTCCCCGGGCGACCCGCCTCTGAAATATCGGCATCGGGCGGCTAAAGTTTAGCGAAGGAGGAGGCAGCCGGTTCCTGTCGGCGGGGTGGCCGGCAGCATCGCCGGGCAACCGGTCGTGATCCGGGACTGCCTCCGTGTCGCGGTGCGTAAGGAGCTGAACCTACTTGTTCTTTTTCTTTTCCTGCTTGGCGGCCTTCTTTTCCTTCATGGTCTTGGCCGGTTTTTTCTTCTCGCTCTTCTTTGAATCCATGCCCTTGCTCATGCTGTTCTCCGGTGTGGTTGGATGGCTGTGACACACAGGCAAGTCTAAGCCGTTCCGCCGGGCAAGGGGCAAGGCGGCCGGGGCAGGGTCAGATGCGCTCGTGCGGAGCGAGATAACGCCATTGCCCCGGCGGCAGTTTCGCCAGCGGGATGCGGCCCACGCGCAGGCACTTCATCGCCAGCACCTTCAGGCCGACCGCGTTGCACATCGGTTCGATCTGGCTCGGTTGCAAGACCTTGAACGCGAAGCGCAGGCGTTGTTCGCTCTGCCAGCTGACCTTGATCGGCGGCATGGCGTAGTTGTTGAAGCGCAGGCCGTGGTTGAGCAGGGCCAGTCCGTTCGGAACCAATGCACCGCTGACCTCGACCACGAACTCCTGTTCGATCCGGTCGACGTCTTCGGTGAGCTTGCGGGTGACGCGCCAGTCCTGGGTGAAGATCAGCAGGCCGCTGGCCTGGGTCGGCAGCGCCAACGGCGTGGTGAGCCGCTGCATATGCCGCCGCAGCGGGCGCACGCCGGAGCCGTCGTCGGGCCAGCGCGTCTGCGGGGTGACCAACGCGCTGGCCGGGTTCGGGCCGTTGCCGGCGTCGTAGCCGGCCGGCTTGTGCAGCACCACGGTGGCCGGTTCGGTGGGCGCCAGCGTGGCCTGCGGGTCGAGTTCGACGTGCTGCGCATCGACCATGAACTGCGGCTCTTCCACCACGGCGCCATCCACCCGCACCCAGCCGCCCTCGATGTATTGCTCGGCCTCGCGACGTGAGCACTGGGCCAGCGCGACGACACGTTTGGCGAGGCGGACGGGTTCGGTCATCAGGATGCCATGGGATAAGGGTGGGCCATTGTAGGCGCAGGAGCCGGTGGCAATTCGCGTGGCAGCCCCCACATCGTGGCCATCCGTTTTGGCAAGAGTCCGACATGATCCCGTTTTCCATTCTCGACCTGGCGCCGGTCACCGAAGGCAGTGACGCGAGCCAGGCATTCCGCCATACGCTGGACCTGGCCCGGCTGGCCGAGCAGCTCGGCTACCACCGCTACTGGTTGGCCGAACACCACAACATGCCCGGCATCGCCAGTGCGGCGACGGCGGTGCTGATCGGTCACGTGGCAGGCGGCACCTCGACCATCCGCGTCGGCGCCGGCGGCATCATGCTGCCGAACCACGCGCCGCTGCAGGTGGCCGAGGCGTTCGGCACGCTGGCCTCGCTGTATCCGGGACGGATCGACCTCGGCCTGGGCCGGGCGCCCGGCACCGACCAACCCACCGCGAAGGCATTGCGCCGCTACTTCGACAGTGCCGACGCGTTTCCGCACGACGTGCTGGAGCTGCTCGGCTATTTCGAGCCGGCCAAGCCAGGCCAGCCAGTGCGCGCCGTGCCCGGTGCCGGCATCGATGTGCCGGTGTGGCTGCTCGGCTCCAGCCTGTTCAGCGCGAAGCTGTCGGCGCAACTCGGCCTGCCGTTCGCGTTCGCCTCGCACTTCGCACCGGATGCGATGGACGAGGCGCTGGCGCTGTACCGGCGCGACTTCCGCCCGTCGGCGCGGTTGCAGCAGCCGTACGCGATGCTCGGCCTGAACGTGGTCGCGGCGGACAGCGACGCCGAGGCGCGGCGGCTGTTCACCACCCAGCAGCAGAGTTTCATCCGGTTGCGCCGCGGCCAGCCGGGGTTGATCCCGCCGCCGATCGACGACATCGAATCGTACTGGACGCCGCCGGAAAAGCTGATGGTTGAGCGAGCGCTGGCCTGTGCAGTGGTCGGCGACGCCAACACTGTGAAGGAGGGTATCCAGGCGTTCATCGCCAGGCATCGGCCGGACGAACTGCTGCTTACCGCCAATGTGTTCGAGCACGCGGCGCGGCGGCAGTCGTTCGGGATCGCGGCGGCCGTGCGCGATCGGATGCTGGCGGCGAACTGACCGGCGCGGCTTCGAAAGAACGGGCGGGGCCGCCGATCGGCCATAATGGGCGTTATTCCACGAAACCTTGAAGTTCCCCCACGCATGAAAACTCCCAAGGGCCTGCAGACGCTGATCGAAGAGGGCGTGATCGATCAGGTGCTGCGACCGCTGAAGAGCGGCAAGGAAGCCTCCGTCTTCGTCGTCCGCTCGGGCGAGGATATCCGTTGCGCCAAGGTCTACAAGGACATGGCGCAGCGCAGCTTCCAGGCACGGGTGCAGTACCAGGAAGGGCGCAAGGTGCGCGGCAGCCGGCAGATGCGCGCGATGGGCAAGGCGACCAAGTTCGGCCGCAAGGAGGCCGAGGCCGCCTGGAAAAATGCCGAGGTCGATGCGCTGTATCAGCTCACCGCCGCCGGCGTGCGCGTGCCGAAGCCGTACGGCTATTTCAACGGCGTGCTGGTGATGGAGCTGGTCACCGATGCGGACGGCTACTCTGCGCCGCGCCTCGGTGAGGTGGAACTGTCAGCGGACACCGCTCGTGAATACCACCGCTTCCTGATGCAGCAGGTGGCGCGGATGCTGTGCGTGGGGCTGATCCACGGCGATCTGTCCGAGTACAACGTGCTGGTGGGGCCGGAAGGTCCGGTGATCATCGACCTGCCGCAGGCGGTCAGCGCATCCGGCAACAACGCGGCGCGCGCGATGCTGCGGCGTGACGTGGGCAACATCACCATCAGCCTGTCGCGCTTTGCGCCGGAGCTGCTGGATACGTATTACGGCGAGGAGATGTGGGCGCTGTACGAGCTGGGCGAGCTGCATCCGGACAGCGAGCTCACCGGCCAGTTCGAGTTCGACGAAAGCATCGCCGATGTCGACAGCGTGATGCAGTCGATCATCGACGCGCGCGAAGAGGCGATCATCCGCCAGCAGGGGCGCGAGGCGGCGGCGCAGGAAGACTGAGCCGCCACGTGATGTCGGCGTGGTGGGAGCGCAGCGGACGCGTTCCCCGCGAGAAATCAGGGCGTGCTGACGTCGATCAGTTCCACGTCGAATACCAGCGAGGCGTTCGGCGGGATGTCGGCGCCGGCGCCGCGGGCGCCATAGCCGAGTTCGGCGGGAATCAGCAGGGTGCGCTTGCCGCCCACGCGCATGCCGGCCACGCCCTGGTCCCAGCCGTCGATCACCCGGCCGGCGCCGAGCGTGAAGTTGAACGGCGCACCGTGGTCGTACGAGCTGTCGAACTTGGCGCCGTGCTTGTCCTTCGCGTTTTCGTCATACAGCCAGCCGGTGTAGTGCACCAGCACGTCCATGCCGGCCTGCGCTTCGGCACCGGTACCCACTTTCGTGTCGACAATGACGAGCTTGTCCACCTTGCCGCTGGCGTGTGCCGTGGGCGGGGTGCTGCAGGCGGCGAGGGCGAGGACGGTGAGCAAGGGCAGCAACCAGCGCATGGATGACTCCGGAGAGTGGATGGGAATGGGCGGGATTATGCGGGAAAGCGAGCGATGGCGGACTTGCCGTGGATCAGCTCACCAGTTCGGCCGCGACCATGCGCTTGCGCGGATCGACGGCGACCGCGTCGGCCTCGTTCATCAGCTGCAGCTGGCCGTCCTGGATCAGCACCTGCAGGCGCATGCCACGCTGCAGCAGCGTGACCAGTCCGGCCACGGTGCCGGCGGGGATGTCGAGCACGGTGAGGTTCTTGTTGCGTGCCAGTGTGGCGCCGGTCTTGTTCCACCAGATTTCCGCTGCGTTGCCGCCGTAGCTGATCACCACCACCTGGCGCGAGCGGCCGCAGGCCTTGCGGATGCGTGTCTCGTCGGGCTGGCCGACCTCGATCCACAGCTCGATTTCGTCGGTGTACGCCTTGCGCCATAGCGCCGGTTCGTCCTCGTCGCTGATGCCCTTGCCGAACTCGAGGCGCTCGTCCGCGTACAGCGCGAACGCGAGCAGGCGCACCATCAGGCGTTCCTCGGTCTCGGACGGATGCCGCGCCAGGGTCAGCGCATGGGTGGCGTAGTAATGCCGATCCATGTCGCTGATCTGCAGTTCGACCTTGTAGATGGTGGAGTTGAGTGCCATGGGGGTGCCTGGTGACGACAGCCGCCCATTCTACGCGTTCGCTCAACAGGTGGCCTGTGGACCGGCGTTAGACTGGAAACCGTCATGAGCTCATCCGTCCCAGCATTCATTCGTGATGTCCGCGCCAGCACCGTGCATCTGCCGTCGGGTGACTGGACGACGGTGCTCGACTGCCTGTGCGCGCACTTCGCCACGATCGACCGTGCTCGGTGGCTGGACCGCATCGCGCGCGGGCGCGTGCTGGACGGGCAGGGCGTGGTGGTCACGCGGCATACGCCATATCGGGAAGGCTTGCGTGTCCACTATTACCGCGAGGTGATGGACGAGCCACCGATTCCGTTCGCCGAAACCGTGCTGCATGTGGACGAACATCTGGTGGTGGCGGACAAGCCGCATTTCCTGCCGGTGACGCCGGCCGGCGGCTTCGTCGAACAGACCTTGCTGCGGCGGTTGGTGCGTCGGCTGGAGAACCCCGAGTTGGTGCCGCTGCACCGGATCGACCGGCTTACCGCGGGACTGGTGCTGTTCTCGGCGAACCGCGGCAGCCGGGCCGCGTATCAGGCGCTGTTCCGCGAGCGGCGGATCGACAAGCGCTACGAGGCACTGGCGCCCGCGTTGCCGGCACTCGAGTTTCCGTTGTCGCGGCGCTCGCGCATCGTCGCGGGCGAACCGTTCTTCCGCATGCGGGAGGTCGACGGCGAGCCGAACAGCGAGACGCGGATCGAGGTGATCGAGCGCGGCGAGAACGGTTGGCGCTATGCGCTGTTCCCGGTCAGCGGCAGGAAGCATCAGCTGCGCGTGCACATGGCAGCGCTGGGTGCGCCGATCGTGGGTGACCCGCTGTATCCGGCGCTGGCCGGAAAGGCCGATGACGATTACCAGCGCCCCTTGAAGCTGCTGGCACACGGCCTGGCGTTTGCCGATCCGCTTTCCGGCGAGCCACGGTGGTTCGAGAGCCGGCTGACGTTGTGATGCAAGGCACGCCGGCATACCGGCGCGCGGGATAACCACCGGCGGCCATTCCACGCTATCTTCCACCGCAGCATCCGTCCGGGGGAGAAGCAAACGTGAGTGCACAGCCCATGTCCAGCGCGACAACGCGCAAAGAACTGACCCTGCGCGGCGTGATTATCGGCGTCGTGATCACCGTGGTGTTCACGGCGGCGAACGTGTTCTTCGGCCTCAAGGCCGGCCTGACTTTCGCCACCTCGATCCCGGCGGCGGTGATCTCGATGGCGGTGCTGCGCTACTTCAAGGGCGCCACGATGCAGGAGAACAACATCGTGCAGACGGTCGCCTCGGCGGCCGGCACCTTGTCCTCGATCATCTTCGTGCTGCCTGGGCTGATCATGATCGGCTGGTGGACCGGCTTCCACTACTGGACCTCGTTCGCGATCTGCGCGCTGGGCGGCATCCTCGGCGTGATGTATTCGATCCCGCTGCGCCGCGCGCTGGTCACCAATTCCGACCTGCCGTACCCCGAAGGCGTGGCCTGCGCCGAGGTGCTGAAGGTCGGGCCGGCGCTGGCGAAGGCAGCAACGCCGAGCGGCGATCGAATCCAACCGCGCCGGGCTGCTCGCCGTGCTGTGGGGCTCGATCGTTTCGGCGGTGTTCGCGGTGGTCGTCGCGACGCGCGTGTTCGCCGGCGATGTGGTGCATTACTTCCGCGTCCGCGGCGACGCCGGTGGCGTGACCGGATTCGACTTCTTCCTGTCGTTCGCGCTGTTCGGCATCGGCCATCTGGTCGGCTTGTGGGTCGGCGTCGCGATGCTGGTCGGCGCGCTGATCGGCTGGGGCTGGGGCGTGCCGCATTTCTCCGCGCTGGCTGCCGCTGACCGGCAGCATCGCGGATCTGGCCACGGCGACCTGGAGCCACAAGGTGCGCTTCGTCGGCGCCGGCACCATCGGGGTGGCCGCGATCTGGACCCTGGCCAAGCTGGTCAAGCCGGTGATCACCGGCCTGACCTCGGCCATGGCCGCCTCGCGCGCGCGCGGCGCGGGCAATCTCGCCTCGCTGCCGCGCACCGAGCATGACATCCCGATCGGGCAGGTCGGCCTGATCACGCTGGTGTGCCTGCTGCCGATCGGCTGGCTGCTCGCGAATTTCGCGACAACCGCCGGTCATGGACTGGGCGACCACGTGGTGGCGCTGGTGGTCGGCGGCTTGATCTTCATCGTGCTGATGAGCTTCTTCGTGTCCGCCGTGTGCGGCTACATGGCCGGCCTGATCGGTTCCTCGAACAGCCCGCTGTCGGGCATCGGCATCATCGTGGTGATCAGCGCGGCGCTGCTGCTGGTGTTCGGCATCCGCTCGACGCTGCCCGCCGGCAGCGAGAACGCGCTGGTCGCGTTCGCGCTGTTCGTCACCTCGATCGTGTTCGCCGCGGCGACGATCGCCAACAACAACCTGCAGGATCTGAAGACCGGCCAACTGGTCGATGCGACGCCGTCGAAGCAGCAGTGGGCGCTGGTGATCGGCGTGATCGCCGGTGCCGCGATCATTCCGCCGATCCTCGACCTGCTCAACCACGCCTACGGCTTCGTCGGCGCGCCTGGCCCGCAACGCGCCAATGCGCTGCCCGCGCCGCAGGCCGGGTTGATCTCGGCGCTGGCGCAGGGCGTGATCAAGAACAACATCGACTGGAGCCTGATCGAGATCGGCGCGGCGATCGGCGTGGTGATGATCATCATCGACGAGGTGCTGCGCCGCACGACCAAGTCCGCGCACCTGTCGCCGCTGGCGGTCGGTCTGGGCATCTACCTGCCGACCCAGAGCACGCTGATGGTGGTGGTCGGCGCGGTCGCCGGCTGGTGGTTCGACCGCCGCGCCGACCGCAGCGCGAAGAATCCCGAGGCGACCAAGCAGCTCGGCGTGCTGCTGGCCTCGGGCATGATCGTCGGCGAGGGCCTGATCGGCGTGGTGATCGCCGCCTTCGTCGCGTTTTCCGGCAAGGACTATCCGCTCGACCTGGTCGGCGATGCGTTCGCGCACGGCCCGGCGTTGTGGGTCGGCGGCGCAGCGTTCGTCGTGGTGATGCTGCTGCTGTACCGCTGGGTGGGCCGGCTGGGGCAGGGTTCGACGAACGCATAATGGCCCGATGCCGGCGGAAGGACGCTTGGGAGCGGCAACCGGGGCGGTGATGCCACGCCGGAATGACGGTTCCGCCGCCCGCAGCGGATTCCCAGTCAGCTTCGGTGTGGCAACCTAGCCGGTCTTTGCAGGGGAGTTTGCCGTCGCGTGGAGCAGGAAGAGGTCGAGCAGATCCGCGACGTCGGGGAAGTCCTGACGCCGCAGGGGCAGCGCATGATGTGGCTGCGCCGGTTCGCCGGCCCGCTGCTGTCGGTGGCCATGCTGTGTCTGGCGCTGTGGGCGCTGCACCTGCTTGCCCGCGAGGTGAACTACCACCAGGTGCGCCGGTACGTGCAGGGCCTTTCACACGGCCGACTGCTGCTGGCGGCGCTGTTCACCGCGTTGGGCTACGCGGTGATGACGTTTTACGACCGCTTTGCGCTGGCCTCGATCGGTCGCAGCTTGTCGTGGCGCCGGGTCAGCCTGATTTCCTTCATCAGCTATGCCTTCAGCAACGCGGTGGGCATGTCGTTGCTGGTGTCCGGCTCGATCCGCTACCGCTTCTATATCCAGAGCGGCCTGTCCACCGGTGAGGTGGCCAGGGTGGTGTTGTTCTGCACCACCAGTTTCTGGCTGGGTCTGCTGGCGCTGACCGGTGTGACCCTGCTGCTGGTGCCGCTGCCGCCGAACCTGCCGCTGGCGCAGTTCAGCCGGCTGTTCGGGATCTTGCTGACCCTGTTGCCGCTGGTATGGCTGGTGGCGGGTCGCGTGCTGCGCCAGCCGCTGAGATTCTGGCGCTGGCGCGTGAGCCTGCCGTCGCCGGCCACCGCGCTGCGGCAGATCCTGGTCGGGGCGTTCGACTGGGGTCTGGCCGCCGCCGTGCTTTACATCCTGATGCCGGATGAGCTGAACAACGGTTTCGGGCATTTCCTGGCGATCTTCGTGATCGCCCAGATCATCGGCCTGGTCAGCCACGTGCCGGGTGGGCTTGGCGTGTTCGAGGCGGTGATGCTGGCCGGCTTCGGCGCCACCGGCAATGAGGTATTGTCCGCGCCGATCCTCGGCGCGCTGGCCGCGTTCCGCGTCATCTACTACCTGCTGCCGTTGTGTACGGCGACCGTACTGGTGTTGCAGCGCGAGGCGCGCGGCCTGCGCGAGAAATCCCTGCTGACGCCATGGTTCACCGGCCTGCTGCCCGCGTTCTTCGCCGGGCTGACCCTGGTCTCGGGCGCGGTGCTGCTGTTCTCCGGTGCGACCCGCGCGCTGCCTGCGCGCATGGCGATCCTGCGCGACGTGCTGCCGCTGTCGGTGCTGGAGGTGTCGCACCTGCTCGCCAGCGTGATCGGCATGCTGCTGCTGATCCTGGCCCGCGGCCTGCAGCGCCGGCTGGACGCGGCCTACTGGCTGACCCTGGTGCTGCTGCTGGCCGGCGCGGTGTTCTCGCTGCTGAAGGGCATCGATTACGAGGAGGCGACCCTGCTCACCTTGCTGGCGTTGGCGCTGGCGCCGGCGCATCGGCTGTTCTACCGGCGGGCCTCGCTGTTCAGTACCAGTTTCTCGATCGGCTGGATCGTGGCGATTGCGGCCGTGCTCGGCTGCGCCACCTGGCTGGTGTTGTTCAGCTACAAGCACGTCGATTACAGCGCCGACCTGTGGTGGGAGTTCAGTTTTCACCAGGGCGGTGCGCCGCGCGCGTTGCGCGCGCTGGTCGCCGCCGCTGTGGCCGGCATGCTGTTTGCGCTGGCCAGCCTGATCCGCCCGGTGCAACTGCATCGCGAACCGCCCACCGAGATGGAGCTGCGGCAGGCGCTGCCGCTGATCAAGCAATATCCTTCCGCGCAGGCGCACCTGGCGCTGATGGGCGACAAGAGCCTGCTGTTCGGACCCGATCGCAAGGCGTTCGTGATGTTCGACATCGAGGGGCGCAGCTGGGTGGCGATGGGCGATCCGGTGGGGACCGACGAGGATGCCCGGCGCGAGCTGGTGTGGGCATTCCTCGAACAGTGCGAACGCGCCGGCGGCTGGCCGGTGTTCTATCAGGTGAGCCCGGCCGATCTGGACCTGTACCTGGAGGTGGGCCTGAACCTGCTGAAGATCGGCGAGGAGGCGCGGGTACGGCTGGACGGTTTCAGTCTCGACGGCAAGTCCAGGAAAGTGCTGCGCAACACGGTGAACAAGCTGACCCGCGACGGCCTGCGTCTGGAGATCGTGCCGGCCGAGGCGGTGGCACCGCTGCTGCCGCGGCTGAAGGAAGTCTCCGATGCATGGCTGCGCGACAAGAACGTGCGCGAGAAGCGCTTTTCGCTGGGCGCGTTCGAGCCGCGCTATCTGATGCGCATGCCGATGGCGGTGGTGTGGCAGGGCGAGCGGCTGGTGGCGTTCGCGAACCTGTTCCTCAACGAGACGAAGCAGGAGGCCTCGGTGGACCTGATGCGGCACGTGCCCGATGGTCCCGCCGGAATCATGGACTACCTGTTCGTGGAACTGATGCAGTGGGCGCGCGCCGAAGGCTACCAGTGGTTCAACCTGGGCATGGCGCCGCTGGCCGGGCTGCACAACCGGCGCCAGGCGCCGCTGTGGAACCGCTTCGGCGCGCTGGTGTTCGGCCGCGGCGAGCGCTTCTACAATTTCCGCGGCCTGCAACGTTACAAGGACAAGTTCGATCCGAAATGGGAACCGCGCTACATGGCGGTGCCCGGCGGCATTGCCTTGCCGATGATCCTGGCCAACGTGGCCAGCCTGATTTCCGGCGGACTCTCCGGCGTGGTGCGCCGATGAAACGCGGGAGCGGGATCATGCTGGCAGTGGCGGGTTCATGCCTGTTGGGCGTCGCGCTGATCTGGAGTCCGTGGTCGCGGACCAGCCTGGAAAACGCCACCGTGGTCTTGCCGGTGGCCGCCATCAGCGCGCCGGCGCCGGCCGGCGAGGGCGACGTCATGGCGATCATCTATTCCGGCGACGGCGGCTGGGCCGATCTGGACCGGCGCCTGGGCATCGCGCTGATCGACCGCGGCATTCCTGTACTTGGCGTCAACACGTTCAAGTACTACTGGCGCGAACGCAGCCCGGAGGAGTCGGCGCGCGAGCTCGATGCGCTGATGACGAAATACCTTGGCGTGTGGGGCAAGCGGCGGATCTGGCTGGTGGGGTTCTCGTTCGGCGCCGACGTGCTGCCGACGATCATCGGCAGGCTCAGCCCGGCCAATCGTGCGCGGATCACCCAGCTGGTATTGCTGTCGCCAAGCCGGGACACGACATTCGAGATCGAGCTGGAGGGCTACATGATCAAGCAGGGCTGGTTCAAGGAACACGTCAAGACGCTGCTGCAACACATCAATCCGATCCGCCATTACGACACGCTGCCGCCGCTGCGGGCCTTGCAGGATCAGCCGCCCACGGTCTGCTACTACGGCCTGGACGACAGCGACGACAGCCATGTGCGATGCGCCGGCTTGCCCGCGTGGGTGACGGTTCACGCCAAGAAGGGCGGCCATCATTTCGACGGCGGTTACCAGCCGCTGGCCGCGCAGATGCTGCAGGAATTGCCGGCCGCTGCCTCGACCGCCGACAGCACCCACTGAATGGCTGATGCTCTTCGCTGACCCGTTGGCGCACTATGGGCGCACCACGGCCGGACGCGGGGTCTGGCTGCCACGTCAGCGAGGAGACTTCCATGTTGGATTGGCTGGGTTACCGCAAGGAATTGATCGGGCGCATCGGCGAGATCGGCAAGCTGAGCCCGGATACGTTGAAGGGTTACCAGACCCTGTCCGGCGCCGGCGAGAAGACCGGCCACCTGGACGCCAAGACGCGCGAACTGATCTCGCTGGCGGTGGCCGTCACCACCCGCTGCGACGGCTGCATCACCGTGCATACCGGCGAGGCGCTGAAGCACGGCGCCAGCCGCGACGAGATTGCCGAGGCACTCGGCGTGGCGGTGGCGATGAATGCCGGCGCCGCGATGGTGTATTCGGCGCGGGTGCTGGATGCGGTCAACGCACACGGCGGCGGTTGAGCCTGCACGCAGGCGCTGGCCGATGGCGCCGTCGGCGGATGGACCAGGCTGCAGCCACGTACAATGCCTCTCCGTTTCACGGTTGAAGACATGACGTGACTGCTGCCGGCTTTTCCGCGGCCGCGCCGGATGCGGCGCTGGCGGCCCTGTTTGTTCCCCTCGAATCGTCGGAGCTGCAGCTGCCGACGGATGGCCGCGTGCTGTTCCTGCGCGCGCGTGCCGGCGTGCGCCTGCGCGAAATGGCGCAGCCGGGCTGGCTGTGCGAGCAGAGCTTCATGCCGTTCGCCGACGAGCTGGGCCGCAACGGCTCTGCGCGTGGGCGAGCCGGTCGCCGGGGAAGTGTTTCCGCTGGTGCTGGTGCTGCCGCCGCGCCAGCGCGACGAAGCGCGCGCCCTGTTCGCCCGTGCGCTTCGTGCACACGGCACCCGGCGGCACCGTGCTGGCGTCGATGCCGAATGCCGAAGGGCGCGAAGTCAGGCGAGGCGGACCTGGCGAGACTCGCCGGCGCCGTGCAGCACTTGTCCAAGCACAAGTGCCGCGTGTTCTGGAGCACGCCGCAGCCGGCCGACATCGATCAGGCGTCTGCTGGCCGAATGGCTGGCGCTGGACGCGCCGCGCACGATCGCCGACGGCTACGTCAGCCGGCCCGGCCTGTTCGCCTGGGACCGCATCGACCGCGCCTCGGCGTTGCTGGCCGCGCACCTGCCGACGCGACCTGCACGGTCGCGTGGCCGATCTCGGTGCCGGTTACGGCTATCTCTCCACGCAGGTCATCGCGCGTTGCCCGCGGGTCGACGCGATCGACCTGTATGAAGCCGAAGCGCGTGCGCTGGAGCCGGCGCGGGTCAACCTGGCGCGGGCAAGGCGCGAGTGCGGGCGCGAGCTGGCGGCGACGGTCCATTGGCACGACGTCACCCGCGGACTGGCGCAGCGCTACGACGCCATCGTCAGCAATCCGCCGTTCCACCAGGGGCGCGCCGACCTGCCCGAACTGGGGCGCGCGTTCATCGTCAGCGCGGCCGAGGCGCTGTTGCCGGCGGGCCGGCTGTTGATCGTGGCGAACCGGCATCTGCCGTACGAGGCCGTGCTGGCCTCGCGTTTTCGCGACGTGCGCACGCTGGCCGTGCAGGAAGGGTTCAAGGTGATCGAAGCGGTCGGGGTGCGTCGCATGAAACTGGTCAAGCTGATCGCGAATCTGGGCTACGGCAGCCGCAAGGACGTGACCGCAGCTGTTCCGCTCCGGCCGCATCACCGACGCCGATGGCGAGGTGCTGTACGCCGACGACGTGGTGCCGTACGAAACCATCCGCGTCGACGACGAGCCGCTCGATCCGCCGCCCGGCCTGGTGCTGATGATGAACAAGCCGCTCGGCGTCACTTGCTCGCGCAAGGACCCGGGCCGGGTGGTCTACGACTTGCTGCCGCCGCGCTACAGCGTGCGTTCGCCGGCCCTGTCCAGCGTGGGCCGGCTCGACCGCGATACCTCCGGCCTGTTGCTGTTCACCGACGACGGCGCACTGCTGCACCGGATCATCTCGCCGAAGGCGCAGGTGACCAAGGTCTACGAGGCCACCCTGGCGCAGGACCTGCGCGGCGACGAAGGCGAGCTGTTCGCCAGCGGCACCTGCTGCTGGAGTCGGAAACCGAGCCGCTGGCGCCGGCCACGCTTGAAGTGCTGGGGCCGCGACATGCCCGGCTCGGCGTCACCGAAGGCCGCTACCACCAGGTGCGCCGCATGTTCGCCGCCATCGGCAACCATGTCGACACGCTGCAGCGGGTTTCGGTCGGTGCGCTCGCATTGGGTGGGTTGCCACCGGGCGAGTGGCGCGTGCTGGACGCGCACGAGGTGGCGCTGATCTTCGCATCGTAGCCTCGCGGGGCTGGCACGGCCCGCCGACTTTCCCACTTCGGCGTGACACGAGCGGCAGGCGGTGTCCCCTGCGACGCTTCAGTCACGGGCGCAACTAGAGCATGTGCACCGCGGTGGGAATCGTGTCGCCAAACCACTTGTGCCGCTCGTCGCGGCAGCTCGGGCTGCCCATCGCGAACTTGCGGCAGATGATGGGGCGGTCTGCGTAGATGGTGCAGCCGGAAGTGTTCGGGTTGACCGCGGCGCACCAGCCGTCTTCGCCCTTGGCCAGGGTTTCCATGCCGTACTCGTCGCGGGTGACCAGCCAGGCGGGCACGTGGTCTTCCGGCATCAGGACCACGGTGAGGCGGCAGCACACGGCTTCGCAGGTGGTGCATTGCACGCCGGGGTCGACGCTTTCGGCGTAGGGATCGGGGATATTTTTCACTCGTCAGTGTGACAGCTTCGCCCGACGCGAATGTAAACCCCGGGTTGGATTGCCGTGTTCAATCCGTGCCGTCGCGCCACAACGCCCGCCAGCCATCGGGACCCAGCCGTTGCAGGGTTTCGATATTGCGCCGGTAGATGCTGTCGGTATCGCTCATCGTTTCCATCGCGCGCTCGATGCTGGATTCGCGCAGCAGGTGCAGCGTGGGGTACGGCGAGCGGTTGCTGAGGTTCTCGACGTCGTCCGGCGAGGTATCGGCAAACTGGTAGCGCGGGTGGAAGCTGGCCACCTGCCATTCGCCTTCCAGCCCCAGTGTCTGCACGGCGGCGTCGGCTACGTCGAGGAAGTCGTTGTAGTCGAGGAAGTCGCCGAGCACGAACGGATGGATCAGCAGGCCGGTCTCGCACTGGTCCGGTGTCAGCGCGTGGAGCGACTGCAGTTCGCCGCAGAGGTCGTCGAGCAGCGCGTCGGTGTCGCGCGCTTGGCTCACCCGCAGGCGCAACTTGCCCTGCACGTGCGGCGCACGGGCGAACGGGCACAGGTTCAGCCCGATCACCGCGCGTTCGAGCCAGCGCGTGGTGGCGGCGAGGTAGGGCGCGTCCTCGGGCAACGCGTCGGCGTTGAGGCTGCTTGCATCGTTCATGCGGTTCTCGCGGGCAGGGGCGGTGCGCACTATAACGCCTGCGGTTTCCGGCCACGCGCTTGCATGTGGCGGGGCGAGCCCGGATATAAGCTGCATCCGACCAGGCTGGCTGCCGCCCATGTTCAATCTTCGTTTCGACAATGCGTTCGTGCGCGAGTTGCCCGGCGATCCGGAGCAGGGCGCCCGGCTGCGCCAGGTTGACGGCGCGCTGTACTCGCGGGTCGATCCCGAGCCGGTAGCCGCGCCGCGCGTGCTGGCGTATTCGACCGAGATGGCGGCGGCACTGGGTTTCAGCGCGGCGGATGTCGCCACGCCCGCATTTGCCGAGTTGTTCGGCGGCAACGCGCTGCTCGACGGCATGCAGCCGTACGCGACGAACTACGGCGGACACCAGTTCGGCAACTGGGCCGGGCAGCTCGGCGATGGCCGGGCGATCTCGTTGGGAGAGGTGATCAACGCGGCCGGCGAGCGCTGGGAGCTGCAACTGAAAGGCGCCGGGCCGACGCCGTACTCGCGTGGCGCGGATGGCCGCGCGGTGCTGCGCTCGTCGGTACGCGAGTTCCTGTGCAGCGAGGCGATGCACCATCTGGGCGTGCCGACCACGCGTGCCCTGAGCTTGGTCGGCACCGGCGAGGCGGTGGTGCGCGACATGTTCTACGACGGCCATGCCGCGCCGGAACCCGGTGCGATCGTCTGCCGGGCGGCGCCGTCATTCATCCGCTTCGGCAATTTCGAACTGCCCACCTCGCGCGGCGACATAGCGCTGCTGCGCCAACTCGTCGAGTTCACCATCCGCCGCGATTTCCCGGAGCTCGACGGCCAGGGCGAGGCGCTGTACGCGGAGTGGTTCAGGCAGGTGTGCGAGCGCACCGCCACGATGGTGGCGCACTGGATGCGCGTGGGTTTCGTGCACGGGGTGATGAACACCGACAACATGTCGATCCTCGGCCTCACCATCGACTACGGCCCGTACGGCTGGGTCGACAACTACGACCCGGACTGGACGCCGAACACTACCGACGCGCAGCGCCGCCGCTACCGCTACGGCCAGCAGCCGAACGTGGCGTGGTGGAACCTGAGCTGCCTGGCCGGCGCACTGGCGCCGCTGTTCGCCGGGGTCGAACTGCTGCAGGCCGGGCTGCAGCACTACGCCACCGTGTACGCCGCCGCCGATCGCGCCAACATCGCCGCCAAGCTGGGCCTGGCCGAATGCCGCGACGACGACGTGGCCTTGATGCAGTCGCTGCAGGCGCTGCTGCAGGAGGCGGAGATCGACATGACGCTGTGGTTCCGTGCACTGGCCGAGGTGGACGGGCAGGCGCCCACGCTGGCGCCGTTCGGCGAGGCGTTCTACGACGCGACGAAACGACGCCAGGCCGAGCCGGCGCTCGCCGGCTGGCTGGCACGCTACGCAACGCGGCTGGCCGATGACCCGTTGCCGCCCGAACGGCGCCGCGAGCAGATGCGCACCGCCAATCCACGCTACGTGTTGCGCAACTACCTGGCGCAGCAGGCGATCGACCGCGCGGAGCAGGGCGACGCCAGCGGCATCGACGAACTGCTCGAGGTGATGCGCCATCCCTACGACGACCAGCCCGGCCGCGAGGCGTTCGCGCAGAAGCGCCCGGACTGGGCGCGGCACAAGGCCGGTTGCTCGATGCTGTCGTGCAGTTCCTGAAAGCACGAAGGCCGGCATGGCCGGCCCTCGCGTTGCGGAATTGGTGCCCTCGAGACGATTCGAACGTCCGACCTGCCCCTTAGGAGGGGGCCGCTCTATCCAACTGAGCTACGAGGGCAGCGGCGGGATTTTCGCATGGATCACGCGCCGGTGCGATTGCGTTGCTCGTCGCCCCGCTTTGCGGGGGGCCGGGAGGGTTGCGCAGCGTTGCCGGAAATCCAAGGTCAAGAACGCCCCGGCGCTCCCTGCGAGCAAGGGAGGGAGACGCTTACTCGGCCCCTGCTAGAATAAGTAATTTCCCGCTTTCCAATCACGGTGCCCGCAGGTGCCGCACGTCCAGGAGACATACATGTCCCATGCAATCCTCAGCGCGCTCGGCCTCAATGGCGAGCAGTCCGGCAGCTACCTCGGCCAGGGCGAGTGGTCGAAGACGGCCGACGCCGGCGCGCTGCAGCCGGTGAACCCGGCCACCGGCGAGGTGCTTGGCACCGTGCATGCGTCCAGCGTCGCCGATTACGAAGTGATCGTCCAGCGCGCGCAGGAAGCGTTCAAGGTGTGGCGGACCACCCCTGCACCGCAGCGCGGTGAAGCGGTACGCCTGTGCGGCGAGGCGCTGCGCAAGCACAAGGACGCGCTGGGTTCGCTGGTCGCGCTGGAGATGGGCAAGATCAAGCCCGAAGGCGACGGCGAAGTGCAGGAGATGATCGACATCGCCGACTTCGCGGTGGGCCAGAGCCGCATGCTGTACGGCTACACCATGCATTCGGAGCGCCCGGGCCACCGCATGTACGACCAGTACCATCCGCTGGGTCTGGTCGGCATCATCAGCGCATTCAACTTCCCGGTCGCGGTGTGGGCGTGGAACGCCATGCTGGCCGCGATCTGCGGCGACATCTGCATCTGGAAGCCGTCGCCGAAGACGCCGCTGTCGGCGATCGCCACCATCCGCATCTGCAACGACGCGCTGAAGGCCGGTGGCTTCCCGGACCTGTTCTTCCTGTTCAACGACGCCGGCACCGACCTGGCGCAGGCCTTCGTCGACGACCGGCGCATCCCGCTGATCAGCTTCACCGGCTCGACCAAGGTCGGCCGCATGGTCGGCGAGCGCGTGGCCCAGCGCATGGGCCGCTCGCTGCTGGAACTGGGCGGCAACAACGCGATCATCGTGGACGAGACCGCCGACCTTGAGCTTGCGATCCCGGGCATCGTGTTCGGTGCCGTCGGTACCGCCGGCCAGCGCTGCACCACCACGCGTCGCGTGTTCGTGCACGAGTCGATCCACGACAGTGTGGTCGATACCCTGGTCAAGGCCTACAAGCAGGTCGAGGGCAAGATCGGCGATCCCACCCTGGCCACCACCCTGATGGGCCCGCTGAACAGCCAGGAAGCGGTGCAGGGTTTCCTGGCCGCGATCGAAAAGGCCAAGGCGGCCGGCGGCACCATTGCCACCGGCGGCACGGCACTGACCGACCGCAAGGGCAACTTCGTGCTGCCGACCATCGTCACCGGCCTGAAGAACGCCGACGAGGTGGTGCAGACCGAGACGTTCGCGCCGATCCTCTACGTGATGCCGTTCAAGACGCTGGACGAGGCGATCGCGATGCAGAACGACGTGCCGCAGGGACTGTCCTCGTCGATCTTCACCACCAACCTGAAGGCGGCCGAGCAGTTCCTGTCGGCGGCGGGTTCCGACTGCGGCATCGCCAACGTCAACATCGGCACCAGCGGTGCGGAGATCGGCGGCGCGTTCGGCGGCGAGAAGGAAACCGGTGGCGGTCGCGAATCCGGTTCGGATGCATGGAAGGTCTACATGCGCCGCCAGACCAACACCATCAACTACTCGGACGCGTTGCCGCTGGCGCAGGGCATCAAGTTCGATTTCTGATGGAATGAACCGGCCGCGGGCGGTTCGCCGCCCGCGACCGGCGACCATGCATGACGGCGCCGATCCACCTCTTTCCTGAGCGAGCGATCCGATGAGCTATCAACCGTCCTACCGTCCGGGTCCCAGCACCAGTTCGCTGGCCGTGGTTAGCCTGGTATTCGGCATCCTGGCCTGGTGCGTGCTGCCGTTCGTGGGCGCGATCGTGGCGATCATCTGCGGCCACCTGGCGCGCAGCGAGATCCGCCGCAGCCCGCCCGATGCCCGTGCCGAGGGCGACGGCATGGCGGTGGCCGGGCTGGTGCTCGGCTATGTGCAATTGCTGCTGTGCGTGCTGGCCGTGTTCGTGCTCATCGCTGCACTGATCTTCGGTTTCGCCTTCTCGAACTGGCATTGATGCCCCCCACGCCCTTCGATTTCAACGGATACCGCGTCGTTGTCGCCGGCGGCAGCCGCGGCATCGGCCGCAGCATCGCGCTGGGCTTCGCCGAGGCCGGCGCGGCTGTGTCGATCTGCGCACGTGGCGCCGCGGCGCTGGAGGAAACTCGCCAGGCGCTCGCCGCCCACGGTGCTCCGACACATGCGCAGAGCTGCGACCTGTCCGATGCCAGCGCCATCGAGGCGTATGTGGCAAGCGCGGCTACCACGCTCGGTGGCATCGACGTGCTGGTCAACAACGCCAGCGGCTACGGTTTCGACGACGGCGACGAGAGCTGGCTGGCCGGTTTCAACGTGGACCTGATGGCCGCGGTGCGTGCCTCGCGCGCGGCCGTGCCGCATCTCGGGACGTCGCCGCATGGCTGCATCCTGCACACCAGTTCGATCGCCGCATTTCGCCCGCGTGCGAACGCCGCGGCGTATGCGGCGGCGAAGGCAGCGCTGAGCCAGTACACCACCTCGCAGGCGCTGGCGCTGGCCGGGCAGCGCATCCGCGTCAATGCGATCGCGCCGGGATCGATCGCGTTCGCCGATGGCCTGTGGGAACGCCGCAAGCTGGAACAGCCGGAACTCTACCGCGCCACCCTGGCGAAGATCCCGTTCGGCCGCTTCGGCAAGCCGGAGGAAATCGCCCACGCCGCGCTGTTCCTGGCCTCGCCGTGGGCTGGCTGGATCACCGGCCAAACCCTGGTGGTCGATGGCGGGCAGATGCTCAATGGCTGACGAAAATGCTTCCCTGCGATCCACCGCGCGCTTCAGCGACCGCGTCGACGACTACGTGCGTTACCGGCCGGACTATCCGGCGGCACTGCTGGACTGGCTGCAGCGCGAGCAGGGCGTGGACAGCGGCTGGCGGGTGGCCGACGTGGGTGCCGGCACCGGCATCTCCGCCAAGCTGTTCCTCGACGCCGGCTATCGGGTGACCGCAGTGGAACCGAATGCGCCGATGCGTGCCGCCGCCGAACGCTGGCTGCAGGCGTACGCGGGCTTCGACGCGGTCGACGGCCGCGCCGACGCCACCGGCTTGCCCGACGCCAGCGTGGATCTGGTCACCGTGGCGCAGGCGTTTCACTGGTTCGACGCGGACGCGGCGCGGCGCGAGTTCGCCCGCATCCTGCGCCCGCATGGGCTGGTGGCGATCTGGTGGAACTCGCGCCGGCTCACCGGCAGGCGTTTCCTGGAAGGCTACGAGGCGCTGCTGCTGGCCTATGGCACCGACTACAGCAGCGTGGCCGAACGCTATGCCGACGACGCACGCATGCGCGCCTGGTTCGGCGCCGGCTTTCGCGGCGCGGCCCGCTTCGAACACGCGCAGCGACTCGACTTCGAAGCCTTGCGCGGGCGCCTTATGTCGTCCTCGTACGCGCCGAAGGCCGGCCATCCCCGGCATGAACCGATGCTGCGCGCGCTGCGCGAACTGTTCGACGGCTGTGCCGAAAACGGCACGGTAAGCTTCGATTACGACACCCGCATCTTCGCGGGCCAACCGGTCTGATCCATGTACGACATCCTGCGCCCGCTGCTGTTCAAGCTCGATGCCGAGAGCGCTCATCGCGCCACCCTGTATGCACTGGGCGTGGCCCAGCGCAGCGGCTTTTCCCGGTGGATCGCCAAGCCGCCGGCGGATCTGCCGACCAGGGTGTTCGGCATCACCTTTCCGAACCCGGTCGGGCTCGCCGCCGGCCTGGACAAGAACGCCGAGCATCTCGACGCGCTCGATGCGCTGGGTTTCGGCTTCATCGAAGTCGGCACGGTGACGCCGCGGCCGCAGCAGGGCAATCGACAGGCCGCGCCTGTTCCGGCTGCCGCGGCACGAGGCGATCATCAACCGCATGGGCTTCAACAACGCCGGCGTCGACGCGCTGGTGCGCAACGTGCGAGCAGTCCAGCTACCACGGCGTGCTCGGCATCAACATCGGCAAGAACAAGGACACGCCGAACGAGAAGGCGGTCAACGACTACCTGCTCTGCCTCGACGCGCGTGTACGCGCTGGCCAGCTACATCACGGTGAACATCTCCTCGCCGAACACCCAAGGCCTGCGCGACCTGCAGGAAGAGGCGACGCTGCGCCGCTTCATCTCGATGCTGCGCGAGGCGCAGGAACGGCTCGGTTCGCAGCACGGCCGGCGCAAGCCGATGCTGCTGAAGATCGCGCCGGACCTCAGCGAGACGCGAACTGGACGCGCATCGCCGAGGTGCTGCTGCGCACCGGCATCGACGGCGTGATCTGCACCAACACCACGATCGACCACGCGGCGGTGGCCGACGACCCGCATGGCAACGAGGCCGGCGGCCTTTCCGGCAAGCCGCTGTTCGACGCGCTCCACCGCGGTGCTGTCGCGGCATGCACCAGCGCCTGCAGGACCGCATTCCGCTGATCGGCGTGGGCGGCATCCTCGACGGCAGCGACGCGGCCGAGAAGATCGACGCCGGCGCCTCGCTGGTGCAGGTCTATTCGGGCCTGATCTATCGCGGACCGCAACTGGTCGCCGAATGCGTCAACGAAATCCGCCGCCAGCGCGAGGACGCCGATGTCGCCTGAACGACCGTCATGCCTCGGAGCGCAGACATGGGTGGCTACACGCTCACCGAGAACGCCTCGCTGGCGACGCGCAACACGTTGCGCGTGCGACGCGCGCGGCGAAGCTGCTGGCCGAGATTCGCGACGCCAGCAAGCTGCCCGAACTGCTCGACTTTCCCGCGCGTGCGCAACGGGCGCCTGCTGGTGCTGGGCGAGGGCAGCAACCTGCTGTTCACCGGCGACTTCGACGGCACCGTGCTGGCGATGGCCACCCGTGGCGTGCAGGTGGAAAACGACGGCGACAGCGCACGCATCGCGGTGGCCGCCGGCGAACGCTGGGACGACTTCGTGCGCTGGACACTGGGCCAGGGCTACGCCGGCCTGGAAAACCTGATCCTGATTCCCGGCACGGTCGGCGCCGCACCGATCCAGAACATCGGCGCCTACGGCTGCGAAGTGGCCGAGTTCATCGAAAGTGTCGAGGCGTGGGACACGCGCGAACGCCGCGTGGTCACGCTCGATCATGCGACCTGCGCGTTCGCCTACCGCGACTCGCTGTTCAAGCACGAGCCGGGCCGCTACATCGTCACCGCCGTGCGCTTCGCGCTGCCGCGCAGCCGCCCGCTGCGCACCGACTACGCCGGCATCCACGAAGAACTGGCGCGCATGGGCGTGGACAAGCCCGCGCCGTTCCACGTCGCCGAGGCGGTGGTGCACCTGCGCACGCGCAAGCTGCCCGACCCGGCGGTGATCGGCAACGCCGGCAGCTTCTTCAAGAACCCGATCGTCGACGCCGCGCTGGCCGATGCGCTGCAAGCGCGAACATCCCGGACTCGCCGCGTGGCCGCAGCCCGACGGCCGCTGCAAGCTCTCCGCCGCCTGGATGATCGAGGCCGCCGGCTTCAAGGGCTATGCGCGAAGGCGACGCCGGCATCTCCAACCGGCATGCGCTGGTGCTGGTGAACCACGGCAAGGCCACCGGGCCGCAGCTGTGGGCGCTGGCGCAGCAGGTGATGCATGGTGTGCGTGAGAAGTTCGGCGTGCAGCTGGAGCCGGAACCGGTGGTGATTGGCGCGCACTGAGTTTCTGCAAGGCGCACGCTGTCCACGAGGGACCTCCTTCGGTCGTGTTCGATGCTCTTGCTCTTTGCTCCTGCCGCATTCAGAGCGAAAAGCATCAGGGGCAAGGCGTTCGTGCGCCTGCGGCGCCCGAGTTACTTTCTCTTTGTGTGGCCTAAGAGAAAGTAACCAAAGAGAAAGGCCACCCCGCTTGGCGCTTGCCGGGCATCCTGCCAGGCAAGTCCGTGAGCCGGGGTCGGGCTTTTCGACCGGACTCCTGTCCGGGCGAAAAGGAGTCGACATCCTTGTCGACTCCCGCTGCGCGGCCTGTCGCCCCCGGCTCACCGGCGCGCAAGGGACCCCGGGTAGAGCAGCGGGCCATCCTGGCCCGCACTCGGTGATGAAGCTCAGAAGCAAAGCAAAGCGACAGCCGGAGCGAGGCGTCGCTCTGCGGTGCTCTGTTTTCGCTCTGGTTCTTCTAAAAAGTGCGCGCAGGATGCGCGCTGCTCCACCCGGGGCCCCTCTGAAGCGGCGGGCGGGCGAAGGAAAGCCCGCAGGGTGGCTTGCATGGATGCAAGCCAGTTTGGCGTCAGGGCAGGCGACGGCATGGATGCCGGAGTGGAGGCAACGCAGGACGCGGTTGTCTGATGCCCTGTCGACAAACCCCGTAACCCGGCCGCGGACTTTCCGGGCAGGAGGCCCGGAAAGCGCGGAAGCGGGGTGCCCTCTCTCTTGGTTACTTTCTCTCGGGCAAGCGAAAGAGAAGTGACTCGCCCTCCGAAGGAGGATGAAAGCTCTTTGCTTCAAGCGCAGCATTGCGCCAGCAGCCAGTCATCAAGCGCGAGCCCGCTTCTCGATATTCGGCAGAGAACACCGTGATCAACCCCATCAACGGCAGATACGCGCACAGCCGATAGACGTACTCGATGCCGTGCGTGTCGGCCAGCCCGCCGAGCACGGCCGCGCCGATGCCGCCCATGCCGAAGGCGAAGCCGAAGAACAGCCCGGAGATCATGCCGACGCGGCCGGGCATCAGTTCCTGCGCGTAGACCAGGATCGCCGAGAACGCCGAGGCCAGGATCAGGCCGATGATCACGGTCAGCACGCCGGTCCAGAACAGGTTCGCGTGCGGCAGCAGCAGGGTGAACGGCAGCACGCCGAGGATCGACACCCAGATCACCCACTTGCGCCCGATCCGGTCGCCGACCGGGCCGCCGATCAGCGTGCCGGCCGCCACCGCGACCAGGAAGACGAACAGGTGCACCTGCGCGCTCTGCACCGACACGCCGAACTTGTGGATCAGGTAGAAGGTGTAGTAGCTGCTGAGGCTGGCCAGGTAGAAGTACTTGGAGAAGATCAGCAGGCCGAGGATCGCCAGCGCGCCGATGATCTGGTTGCGCGACAGCGACACGATCGGTCCGATGCCGCGCCGCCGACTTGCCGCGCGCGGCGTGGTGCTGGCCGTACCAGCGGCCGACCTGCAGCAGCACCACGATCGCCAGCAGCGCGGCCAGCGAGAACCACGCCACGCTGCCGCGCCCGTGCGGCACGATGATCCAGGCGGCCAGCAGCGGCCCCAGCGACGAGCCGGCGTTGCCGCCGACCTGGAACAGCGACTGCGCCAGGCCGTGCCGTCCGCCGGAGGCCATCCGCGCCACCCGCGAGGACTCCGGATGGAACACCGACGAGCCGATGCCGACCAGCGCCGCGGCGAGCAGCAGCACCGGGAAGTTCGGCGCCACCGCCAGCAGCAGCAAGCCGGCACAGGGTGAAGCCCATGCCGACCGGCAGCGAGTACGGCATCGGCCGGCGGTCGGTGACCATGCCGACCAGCGGCTGCAGCAGCGAGGCGGTGAGCTGGTAGGTCAGCGTGATCAGGCCGATCTGGGCGAAGCTGAGGTGGAAATCGTTCTTCAGGATCGGATAGATCGCCAGGATCAGCGACTGGATCATGTCGTTGAGCATGTGCGCGAAGCTGATGCCGCCGAGCACCGCAAACTGCGGTGCGTTCCTGGCCGGTGCGGCAGCGGTCGGCGGTGATGAGGGAATCGGGGGGCGGCGGAGCGGTCTCGACGCGGGTCTGCATGGGGCGTTCGTTTGGCGGAGGAGCGGCTCGGCGCCAGGCGCCGTGTGGGCGCCAACAATAGGACAAACGATCATCGGCACGCATGTGCCGGTCGTTCGGGCGCGGGTGCAAGAATTTGCTCCGGGTGTCATCCTGCCGTCAGGAGAATGTCGCAGGCTGCGTGTTGCCTGACCCGCCGCCGCCGTGCCCACCGGGCCTTGTCCGCGGCGCGGCTACCATGCGGGAACGCTGCACCCACCTTTGCCTGAGCCGGTGTACCGATGAACAGCCGCCTGATTCGCGAGACCTTGCCGACCGACGCCTCCGCGCCCGCCGCCAACGACGCCTCGCCGTCGACGCCCGGGCTGGACCTCGCCGACAGCCGGCTGTACATCCATCGCGAGCTGTCGCAACTGCAGTTCAACATCCGCGTGCTGGACCAGGCGCTGGACGAGTCGCACGCCGCTGCTGGAGCGGCTGAAGTTCCTGCTGATCTTCTCCGCGCAACCTGGACGAGTTCTTCGAGATCCGCGTGGCCGGCCTGAAGAAGCCAGATCACGCTGGACCACGAGACTGATCGGCCCGGACGGCATCCCGCCGCAGCAGGCGCTGGCCGAGATCAGCGAGATCGCGCACGGGCAGATCGACGCGGCAGTACGCGATCCTCAACGAGCGCATCCTGCCGGAGCTGGAAACGCACGGCATCCGCATCGTCCGTCGCACGCACTGGACGCACAAGCAGAAGCTGTGGGTGCGCCGTTATTTCCGCGACGAGGTGGCGCCGATGATCACCCCGATCGGCCTCGATCCGACGCATCCGTTCCCGTTGCTGGTCAACAAGAGCCTCAACTTCATCGTGCGAGCTGGAAGGCGTCGACGCGTTCGGTCGCGACTCCGGTCTGGCGATCGTGCCGGCGCCGCGCGTGCTGCCGCGGCTGATCCGCATGCCGCAGGAAATCTGCGAGGGCGGCGACAACTACGTGTTCCTGTCGTCGATGATCCACGCCCATGCGGAGGACCTGTTCCCGGGCATGAAGGTGCTAGGCTGCTACCAGTTCCGCCTGACCCGCAACGCCGACCTCACGCTCGACTCCGGAGGACGTCGAGGACCTGGCCCGCGCGCTGCGCGGCGAGCTGTATCTCGCGCCGCTTCGGCGACGCGGTGCGTCTGGAGGTGGCCGACACCTGCCCGAAGGATCTGTCCGACTACCTGCTCAAGCAGTTCGACCTGCAGCGAGATCGGAGCTGTATGAGGTGAACGGCCCGGTCAACCTGACGCGGCTGTTCAGCATCACCGGCCAGGACAGCTATCCGCAGCTGCAATACCTGCCGTTCACGCCGGCAGCTGCCGAAGCTGCTGCAGAACAGCCGAGGACCTGTTTCAGCGTGATCGGCAAGCAGGACGTGCTGCTGCTGCACCCGTTCGAGTCGTTCACGCCGGTGGTCGACCTGCTGCGTCAGGCGGCGAAGGACCCGCATGTGCTGGCGATCAAGCAGACGCTGTACCGCACCGGCGCGAACTCGGAGATCGTCGATGCGCTGGTCGACGCCGCGCGCGCCGGCAAGGAAGTCACCGCGGTGGTCGAGCTGCGTGCGCGCTTCGACGAGGAGTCCAACCTGCACACTGGCCATCGCGCCTGCAAGCAGGCCGGCGCGATGGTGATCTACGGCGTGGTCGGCATCAAGACGCACGCCAAGCTGATGCTGATCCAGCGCCGCGAGGGCGGCGAGCTGGTGCGCTACGCGCACCTCGGCACCGGCAACTACCACACCGGCAATGCCCGCCTGTACACCGACTACAGCCTGCTCACCTCCGACGAGGCGCTGTGCGAGGACGTGCAGCAAGCTGTTCAGCCAGCTCACCGGCATGGGCAAGATGCTGCGCATGAAGAAGCTGCTGCATGCGCCGTTCACGCTGAAGAAGGCCATGCTCGACCTGATCGCCCGCGAGACCGCACATTCGCCGCTCGACGGCAAGCCGGCGCAGATCATCGCCAAGTTCAACTCGCTGACCGAGCCGAAGATCATCCGCGCGCTGTACAAGGCCAGCAGTCGCCGGCGTGCAGATCGACCTGATCGTGCGCGGCATGTGCTGCCTGCGTCCGGGCGTGCCGGGCGTCTCGCAGAACATCCGCGTGCGCTCGATCATCGGCCGCTTCCTCGAGCACAGCCGCGTCTTCTGGTTCGCCAACGACGGCGACGAGCAGCTGTACCTGTCCAGCGCCGACTGGATGGAGCGCAACCTCGACACGCGCGTCGAGACTGCCTTCCCGATCGAAGGCAAGAAGCTGCAACACGCGCGTGCGCAACGCGCTGGAGCTCTACCTCACCGACAACGCCAGCGCCGCACTGCTGCAGCCGGACGGCGCCTACTTGCGTCCCGCAACCGCCGATGGCGAGCCCATCCGCAACGTGCAGGTCGAACTGATGGAGAAGTTGTGCGGGGTAGGCGCCGGCAGCGCGCACTGAGGCGACCGGGCTTCCCGCAGGCACGAAAAAGCCGGCGCAAGGCCGGCTTCCCGTCAATCATAATTCCGTGGTGGAGCGGATGGGGATCGAACCCACGACCTCCACGATGCGAACGTGGCGCTCTCCCAGCTGAGCTACCGCCCCACGGAAGCCGCAAATGTTAGCAGCGTGTACCGGTTTTCGCCAAGACCTTTATTTGTGCGGGTATCAGCCGGGCAGCAGGTTGGCCAGGCGGTCGTGCAGCACGCCGTGGCGCCAGCCGTCGAGGAACTCGGGCCACTCGGCGGTGACCACGTATTCCTCGAGCACCTTGCGTGGGCACAGCAGGCCGGGCGGCAGGTCGAGTTCACCAGCGAGCGTGTCGACCAGCTGTTTCATGTCGCCAAGGGCTTTCTTCGCCTCGCCTTGCGGGTGACCAGGGATGCGCGCGGTGGCGGCGATTTCCTCGGCGCTGACCGCGGGCGAGAGCAGTCCCAGCAGCTCGCCGCGCTGGGGCGCGCGCAGCGCACGCTGACCGCGGCTGCGTTGTTCGAGATCGCCGAGGCTGGCCGGCGGCTGCTGCGCCAGGCTCAGCGCGAGGGCGTCGTCGAGGAGCCACGGGCGCGGCACGTCGAGGCGGCGCGCGCTGCTGTCCCGCCATAGCAGCAGGCGCCGCAACAGCGCCTGTTGCGCGACCGGCCAGTCGGCGGCGCCGCGCAGCGCGCGCTGGGGCTGCGGATCGCCGTCACGGTGGCTCGCACGGCGTTTCAGGCGCTCGCAATCCTCCGCGTGCCAGGCGCTGCGGCCGCGCTGCTGCAGGCGCTCGGCCAGCTGATCATGGATGGTCTTCAGGTACACCACGTCGAGCGTGGCGTAGCTGCGCTGGGAGGCGGTGAGCGGACGCTGCAACCAGTCCGAGCGGGTTTCGCCCTTGTCCAGCTCCACCCCGGCCAGCTCGGTGACCAGCGCGCGATAGCTGATGCCCAGCCCCATGCCGGCGAAGGCGGCCGCGATCTGCGTATCGAACAGCACGCGCGGGCCGTCCGGCAGCAGCGGTGCGAGGGTTTCCAGGTCTTCGCTGGCGCTGTGCATCACGGTGACCGCCGGGCCGCTGTCGAGCAGCGGTTGCAGCGCATCGCCGATCTCGAACGCGAGCGGATCGATCAACGCATAACGGCCATTCCAGCCGAGCTGCAACAGCGCCAGCTGCGGATAAAACGTATTGCGGCGCATGAACTCGGTATCCAGGCCGACCGCGGCGTCGGCGAGGCAGCGCGGCCAGCCACGCCTGCAACGCGTCGCGGTGGTCGATCCAGTCGGCGGCGGCGGGTTCGGGCAGTGACATCGGTATTCCTTTGGGGCTGCAGGGCGCATTGCCCTGTCGGCGGTTTGTGCCTATGGTGGGCAGCGCACGATAACAGGCCGCACCAAGGACGCCCATCCATGCCGAGCAACACGACCCTGCGCCGTCAGCGCACTCTTGGTGGAGCATTGGGCGTGATGGTGCTGGGGTTCGCACTGACCTATCACTTTTTTCCGCGGGTATTCCACGTCAACCCGGTCGAGGCGCCCAGTCGTTCGATGTCGCTGGGTACCGTGGCGCCGGCCAGCGGTTTGCGGCCGGAGCGGGTATCGGCGATCGGCGAACTCAATGCGGGACCGCCGTTGACGTTGGCGCCGGCTGCAGTGATCGCCGCACGCAACGGCAGGAATGCCGAATTGCCCGAGCAGCTGAGTGCGGATCCGCCGGCCGTGCAGGCACTGCTGGCGCGGGCAACCAGGGCGCTGCATGCCGGCCAGCTCGCCGGCGACGAGAGCAGTGCCGCCGCCTTGTTCGCCCAGGCGCTGAAGATCAAGCCGGACAGCCGCCGTGCCGTGCAGGGCTTGTTCGACGTGCGCGCGCGGCTGGTGGCTGAGATCGACCAGGATATCGCGGTGGGCGACGCCGATGCGGCGAAAGACCTGCTCGACGTCTTGCGGACGCTGCCGAATGCCGATGACGAGGTGGCGCAACTGGAGGCAAGCCTGAAGATCCTGGCGAAAGTGCGGCCGATGCTGGCCAGGGCAGCCAGCCTGCTGCAGCAGGGCAAGGCGGATCAGCCGCACGGTGGCAGCGCGCTGGATCTGTACCGTGAGGTGCAGAAGTTCGATCCGCAGAATGCGGTGGCCGAGCAGGGCATCTTCCAGGTGCAGCGCGCGGTGCTCGACCGTGCGCTGGCAGCGTTGGCGCAGAACGATTTTGCCGGCGCGGACAGGGAACTGGCGACGGCGCAGGCGATCCGTCCGGGCTCGCAGCAGATGCGCGACGTGCACAAGCGCGTCGACGACATGCGCGAGCAGCGCGCGAGCGGGGTGCTGGCGCAGGCACATTCAGCCCTGGATGCCGGCAACCTCGCGCTGGCGACGAAGCTGGCGGCGCAGGTACGGACGATCGATCCCGGCCTGGCGGCACTGGCCGATTTCGACGAGCAGCTGACCAACGCGCGCCTGTACGCCAGCTACAGGCCCGGCGAGGTGTTCACCGATCGGTATGTCGACCTGCCGGGCAAGACGCCCGCGATGGTGGTGATCCCCACCGGCAGTTTCCGCATGGGCGCCACGGCCGACGAAGACGACCATATCGAGGCGGGGCTGCCGCAGCACACGGTCACCATCGGCAAGGGGTTCGCGATGGCGCGCACGGCGGTCACGGTGGGCGAGTTCCGCGAGTTCGTGCGCGCCAGCGGCTACGTGCCCGACTCGGTCAAGCTGGGTGGAGCCAGCGTCTACGACGAGCGCAGCGGCGCACTGCGCGACGACGCCTCGGCCACCTGGCAGGACGACTACGCCGGGCGCAAGGCCGACGACAACCTGCCGGTAGTGAACATCTCATGGAATGACGCCAAGGCCTACACCGACTGGCTGGGCCAGCGCACCGGCAAGGTCTACCGCCTGCCGAGTGAGGCCGAGTTCGAATATGCATTGCGCGGCGGCACCACCACGCGTTACTGGTGGGGCGATGGCACGCCGACCCGTCCAGTGGAAAACCTCACCGGTTCCGGCGATCGCTCCCGCAGCGGCCGGCGCTGGAGCCATGCTTTCCGTGGCTATCGTGACGGTTACTGGGGGCCGGCGCCGGTGATGAGCTTCGCCGCCAACCCGTTCGGCCTGTACGACATCAACGGCAACGTGTCCGAATGGGTGCTGGATTGCTGGCACGACAACTACATCCGCGCACCGGACGACGGCAGTGCCTGGCTCAACCCCGGCTGTCCCACCCATGTCGTGCGCGGCGGCTCCTGGGGCAGCTCGCCGGAACAGGTGAATTCGGCCTACCGGCAGGGCGCCAACGGCGACGCGCGCAGCGGCCGCGTCGGTTTCCGCGTGGTGCGGGAGCTGTAATTGGGCGTGAAAAGGTCGCGCAAAGCTAGATTTTCCAGCCAACACTGAATCTCAAGAATAGGTGTTAGGCATCATCAGAGAATTACCTCAGGTGCGCCTCAACAGTCCCCCGAGGCCTGCCCATCCGGATACCGCTGAGAGCTCCAAACGGGGGGTGCGCTACGGGGATACTGAGGGGTACCCGCTACCACCTCCTGCGGTCGCGGCAGGATCACGTAGCGTACCCACGACGAGAGCGAGCGGCAGAGATCGGCCACTGGCATCTCACTTCTGATCGCCAGCATTTCAAACCTCCCGCCCTAGGCGGGCCCAACGGCGCGCAAAGGCTTCGTGGCCGCCTTCCATCACGCGACACACGTCCTCGCGCACCACCCGCTCCTGTAGTGCGCCGCGCTCGACGACCCGACACTGTCCGGCGCGAAAATCGAAGGCGTGAACCATCTCGGCGTCGCCGTTGACCACAATATTAGGGTTGTGGGTCACGATGATCAGCTGCCGGCGCAGCTTGTTGGTTCTGATCTGGTGCACGATCAGGTCGTAAATGAGATGGTTATCCAAGTCGTCTTCGGGCTGGTCGAGCACCAGCGGCTCATCGCCAAATGCGAGCAGGAACGCAAGCAAAGCCGCTGATCGTTGACCTTGTGAGCCGTGCGAGATGGCGGCCCAGTCTTGCCCCTTGCCGGTGCGGCTGTATTCGATGCGCAGGTCATCTGCTGGGAACCAGCAGCGAATGTGATCAGCAAACTCGGGCCTTTCAAGCTGGCGCTGAAGGTAGTTGCGGAAGTGACCGCCGAAGCCGCCATCGTTGTCGATCAGCCGCTCCTTGACGACCTGCAAGTGCTGCTCGATGTCTCCGGCTTGCGCCAGATCAGATGCCAAGCCGCCCACTGGTTCGCCGTCTCGCAGCTGCAGGATGTCCACTTCGAAGCGGTCGCCTGCAATATCTAGCATTTCCCGCAAATCGCGCTCGATAGTCCTCGCGTCGAAGCCGTAAGGCACCACCTCCATACGCACGAACTCATTGGCACTTAGCGTATCTACCAGAAATGCAGCGCGAGCTTGGCTGATGGCGGCGCGAGCTTGCGCCACCCGCAGCCATTGCTCATCGTTCTCTCCCTGTAGACGCTCCCGGTCCCGCCTGACCTGATCCAACTGTTTTAGTTGCGCCTCGAGCTCCTGACGCTCCTGTACAAAGCGGCCGAAGGCCTGCGGATCGGCGACACCTTGTTCTGCCAATTTCGCCTGAAGCATCTCATAAGCTCCCCGCGCCTCCTCCACACGCTGACGCCAAGTTGCTAACCGCTCATGCTCGCCGAGCGCTTCCGCCCGTCCACGCAACGCAGTGGCAGCGCGGGACAGCTCGGCACGCGTCTCCGCTACAGCAGCATCGACGTCGTCTCGCCAAGTCAATACATCTGCATCCTGCGAAACTTCGAAGGCACCATCGGACCAGCCGTCGAGCAGAAGTTCCTCTGCAAAGGCTTCGATACGCCCAGGCAAGGTATGCAGCTGGGCGAGCGCTTCCTCTACTTCGCTCCGCTGTCGTTGAGCCTGCTGATGCGCATTGAGGACCTCGGCGTGGTGGGATTCTGCTAGGGCCTCGATCTTTCGGCTCAGGTCCGTATACCTGCGCTGCAACTCGGGGCTCTCGCCCAAGTGACCATCGAGTTCCCTCAGCTTCGCCCGTTGGGCCAGATAAGTGCGCTTGGCCTCGTCGAATCCGCGGCGTAACGGCGCGATGTTGGCCGCTTGGTCGATGACATCGAGAAGAGCTTGGCGGCTGTCGCCGGCCATCGCGGCAATCTGTCCCTGCGAAAACAAGCGGATTGGGAAGCGCTCGGCATGGATGGCCTGGCTGGCAGAGCCCACCCATTGACCATTCTCACCACGCTCCTCGACGACATCGCCTTGATCGTCTGCTCGCCAGCGCAGGCGGTGCGGAACGCCATCACAGATCAGCTCGATGCGAATTTCAGTGTTCTCGCGCAACGCGCCGTCGCCATCTCGCCCTCTGACGGCCTTTCGGAAATCCTCGAATTGCCGCCGAGGATCGCTCCCTTCGGTCAAATGCTTCAGATCGTCATCGCGCCGGAACGCCAAGCGAGTCGCGTGGACGATGGTTGATTTTCCGGTGCCGCGTCCCCCGATCAAGGCGTTGTAGTAGGGCGTAAGGACGAGCTCCACTGGCTGCCCGTTGCCCATGAAGCGAGCCGACTCGACCTCGATGCTGGTGATGAATTGTGCTGGCGTCCTGAACGGCTCGAAGGGACCTTCGTCGCTACGCCGGATGGAAACGCCATTGCCATCGAGCAGCGCCAGCCGCAGTCCTTCGAGGGTGGGCGCGGCCATCTTGACCCAGGTATGGCGTGAGCCAGCCCCGCCATTGCCTTGAAAGCTGTGGCAGTCGCTTCCAAGCACACGGGCCAGCTTGCTCGCCCGTCTACCGACGCGCTCGGGGAGCGGCTTTGCAATGTCTAGCCATTCCATGGCCAAGAGCCGATCGGAGGCGAGCGCATCTAGAACCGTGTTCGCGTCGAGTCGGCACTCGCGCGTGCCATCGCGCACAGCCAGCAGCCCTTTGTCACCATCGGCATGCGCGAAGATTGGAAGCCCGCCCGACTCCAGCACCGCCTGAATCACCTCGCCAGCGCCTCGGCGCGTCACGCCGTCGCTGTCACCCTTGGTCGCGTTGTAGTCGACTCGCCCGAGTAAGGTATCGATGTCACCAGTCGTGGCAGCAGGATCGAAGAGAGCCAGCAAATGAAAACCACCCTGCACCGAGATCTCGACTCCCGGAAAGAGTGTCAATTCGCGAAAGCCTTCCGGGCACTGAGCTTTCATTCCCTCGTAAGCTGCCTTGAGCGAATCGATCCAAGCACCGCTGTTGTGGTCGGTCACGGCCACACAGTCGATTCCGACCGCCATGAATCTGAGTAACCACTGTTCCGGCGACAGATCGAGGTTTCGCCGATGCCATGGTGTATCCAGAGACATGGGGGTGTGCGTGTGAAAGTCGAACTTCCACCAGCGGGAGCCCGGATAGGGCCAAGTATTCGGCTGTTCGGCATCCCTTGCGATCATCTTTAGCCCCTGTTCCAAGACCAGAGCCAGTGTATCGTTCGACCGTCCGCTTCGGGTGGCGGTTTCTGCTGGTCGACGTCGGCTTGCGGCTGATCGTACTGGTTGGCGGGCTGGTCTCGCCGAGCAGGCGCGTGATGCATGCACACCGGTGCACGCAGGTGTTCCCGTCGGGGGTATTAGGTGCGCCTAGGGGGCCTAGGGGGGATTCGCGATGCTTGATCTATCGAGACCGCTTCGGATTTTTGATCAAAAACGGTTGACCGCTATCCTCGACTCAATAAATTCTTTCAGACCTAGTTGAGGAACACATGCCACAGAATGCTGGAGCTCATTACAGGCAGCTCAATCTATTGATCAGCCAGATGCCTCCCCTACAGGGCCATGGGGATTACTCGCAGGAGCAAATGCAGTGGCTTGGACGTGCCTTTGTTCTTGTAGAGCAAGCGGGCTACGCACTCGACATCGAAGCGATGCGTCAGCACATGAATATGATAAACACGGCTGGCCGTGCGAGCCACGTGAAAAGTATCCTAGTGATCCTTCATAGAGCGTTGGCACGCGCAGAACAGCAAGTCCCAGCTGCTGCACAAGGGGCTTTTATCCATGCAGGTGAGACTTTTTCAGCCTTTCAAGCCGTTGCGAAGGTTCTGTCATCGGCGCGGGAAAACATTCTTCTCGTCGATCCTTATCTCAGCACTGAGGCCGTTTTCGATTTCGTCTTGACCGCTCCCGAGAACGTGACCATTCGGCTGCTACTTGACGGACAACGGCAAGCCCTGAAAGAGGGGCTTCGTGCTGGCGTAGCACGGTGGCAGCAGCAGTATGGACAATCCCGGCCGCTTTCGGCCCGATGCACGGCACCGAGACAATTACATGATCGACTGATCCTTCTGGACAACCGGGAAGCATGGGTCTTGACGCAGTCGTTCAAAGACCTAGCAGAGCGCTCGCACGCCAGCTTGATTCGTGCGGATGATGAGCTTGCTGAGGCAAAGCTCGCGGCGTACGACGCAATGTGGCAAGCCGCCACAGCCCTGTAAACGAAAAAGCCCCGAGGTCTCCCTCAGGGCTTCTTCAAAGTGACCTAAGCAGGTGACCTAAGTGCGGCTAGGTCATCCTCACAAGTTATTGAGATACAACAACTTTTATCATCTGGTACCGGTGAGAGGACTCGAACCTCCACTGTGTCACCACAAGCGGATTTTGAGTCCGCCGCGTCTACCATTCCGCCACACCGGCATGTGTGAGCGGGCAATTATGCCGGGTTCAGTGCACGCGGTCGAGTCCCAGCTGACGCACGTCGCGGTCGTACCAGCGGTCTTCCGGCAGCGGCCGGAACACCGAGCAGCGGGTCATCGGGCCGGAGTAGATATGCAGGCTGACGGTGACCGCGCTGTCGCTGGGGTTGCGGATGCTGTGGTACTCGTGCGGTGGAATCAGGCTGCCGGCCGAGCCGGCGCCAGCCTGGATCGAACCGACCGGCTGGAAGCAGTAGCGCTGTGCGTCATGTTCGAGCAGCTCGTACTGCACGATCTCCAGCGCGCCGTTCCACACGCCCTCGACGCACCACATGCCGTCGTGGTCGTGGATCGGCGTGCCCTGGCCTGGCCCCCAGGTCATCGCCACCACGCAGTAGCCGTGTTCCTCGCTGCGATACAGCTCGCGGCGGGCATAGTGCTCGGGATTCGCTTCGAACACGCAGTCGGGCAGGGTGACCGCATTCTCGCGGATCAGCTTGCACAGGCTGTTGCGCAGGCTGTCGGTGAGCTCGTGGGTGGTCGGCTTGACCACGGCGGCGTCGATCGCGTCGATCAGGGTGCGGCTGCCGGGGAAATCCAGGGTAAGCATGACGGTCTCGGTCTGATGCGTGATGCGGCTTATCTTAGCAGTGCGCCGGTCACGCGGCCGCCAGCCGGTTCAGGAAGCCGCCGATCGCGCGGCTGTAGTTGTCGATGTCGACCAGGAAGGCGTCGTGGCCCTGCGGCGAATCCAGCGCCACGAATTCCACTTCGGCGCCGGCCGCCTGCAGGCCCTCGGCGATCTGTTCCTGCTGCTGCAGCGGAAACAGGATGTCGGTGCTGACGCCGATCACCATCGCGTGCTCGATGCGGATGCGCTTGAGCCCTTCCTGCACGCTGCCGTGGCCGTATTCGGCGATGTCGAACCAGTCGCTGGCGCGCGAAAGATAGAGGTAGCTGTTCGGGTCGAAGTGGCGCACGAAGCGGCGGGCATGGCCCTCCAGGTACGACTCGACCTGGAACTCGCGGCCGAACGGCTCGTCCTCGCGCTGTTCCGGATCGAGCCGGATGCGCGCGAAGCGGCCGTTCCATTCCATCGCCGAGCGATACGTGATCACGCCGAGCTTGCGCGCGATGCTCATGCCGATCTCGGGATAGCTCAAGTCGTCGTAGCGGCCCTCGTTCCAATGCGGGTCGAGCCGGATCGCCTCGCGTTGCAGCGAGCGGATCGCGATGGCGAACGGCTGCGCCTGCGGCGCGGTATCCACGCTGATGTGCGCGCGGACGCTGTCCGGGTGCAGCAGCATGTAGGCCAGCGCGCTCATGCCGCCCATCGAGCAGCCGATCAGGCACGCCAGCTGAGTGATGCCGAGGCTGCTGGCGACGCCGTGCGCGGCGTTGGCGACGTCTTCCAGCGCCAGTTCGGGAAACGCCAGCCGGTACGGCTCGCCGGTGGCGGGGTCGATCGAGGCGGGGCAGGTCGAGCCCTTGTCGCTGCCCAGCGAGTTCACGCAGATCACGAACCAGCGCGTGGTGTCGATCGCCTTGCCGGGACCGGCCATCTCCTGCCACCAGCCCGGCGAGGGGTCCTCTTCGCACGAGGTCATGTGCGCGCTGGGCGACAGGCCGGTGAGCACCAGCACGGCGTTGTCGCGCGCGGCGTTCAGCGTGCCCCAGGTTTCGTAGGCGACGTGCGCACCGTGCAGCTCGCCGCCGCGCTTCATCGCGAACGGCGAGGGCAGGGCGAAGTAGCGGCGCGCGTCGCCCATCGTCAGTGCACCTTGTCGATGTTGATCTTGATTGGCGCCTTGCTGTCCACCGCGACCACGCCGGCATCGCCCTCCAGGTCGCCGGGCTGGGCGATCGGCTGGCCGCTGCGGCTGATCCGCGCACCGACGAAGACGCGCTCGACCAAGGACAGCCTGAGCGCCGGGGTCATTGCCATCGCGTCGTTCAGCGTGACGGTGATGGGCAACTGGGCGGGGTCGAGCCTGGCGACGGCCAGCGGCATCGGCGGACCGTTCTCCGCACGGGCAAAGACGAACAGCGCGTCGCCGGGGGCCAGCTTGTCCTTCAGCGCCGGCGCCAGCGCCACTTGCACCTGCAGCGCGGCACCCTGCGGGGCGACGGTGCTGCTCGTGTCGGAGGCACTGACCGGTGCGCCGGCACGGGCGTCGGCCACGGCAATCTGTTCGGCAACCGCCTTGGCCACGTTCGAGCCCGGCTCCAGCTGCGGCTGCAGCAGGCGCCAGGTGGCGGCGGCCTCGCGGTAGGCGCCGCGCTGGAAGTCGCCGATGCCGAGCAGCCACAGTCCGCGCTGGCTGTCCGGGTGCAATTGCACGGCACGCTTGAGCAGCTCCAGCGCGCGCCCTTCGATGCGATGGTCGCTGCGCGCCATCGAGTCGTTTTCGGCCCAGCCGATCATCGCCTCGGCGTTGTTCGGGTCGAGCGTCAGCGCATGGTCGAATGCATCGCGTGCCTCCGTCGGCTGGCGCAGCATGCTGCTGGTCTGGGCCAGCAGCATCCAGCCTTGCAGGTCGTCGGGCTGCTGTTGCAGGTGTGCGCGCAGTTCAGCGAGCGCCTGTTGCATGCTGATCGGCGCGGCGGCTGCGGCGGTCACCCCGTTCAAGGCGGCCGGCGTGCCTACCAGCAGGTACAGCGCGCCGGTGCCCAGCGGCAGCACGAGCGCGATCAACAAGGTCACCGCGAACACGCCGCGCGAGCGGCCGGACTGGCGACCCTGGCGCAGCAGCGGCAGCAGCAGCACGGCCAGCGCCACAGCGACCATCGCGGCGGCGGCAATGAAAAAAGCGGTGTTCACCAGTCGTCCCCGTTATCGGCCGGCCCGTTGCCGGCCGGTACTTCAGTGGTGGTGCTTGCGGCACGGCTGCGTCGGCGGATCGCCACCAGCACCACGCCGGCGCCGCCGAGCAGGATCAGCAGCGGGCCGAACCAGAGCAGCCAGGTACCTGGCGTCAGCGGCGGGTCGTACAGCACGAACTTCGAATAGCGCGCGACCAGGTATTGCTTGATCTCCTCGTCGCTGCCGCCCCGCTGCATCATTTGGAAGATCTGGTTGCGCAGATCGCGCGCGATCGGCGCGTTGGAATCGGCCAGCGTCTCGTTCTGGCACATCGGGCAGCGCAGCTGGTGGGTGAGCTGCTGGAAGCGCAGTTCCTGCGCATGGTCCTTGAACGGCATCGGCTCGATCGCCTGCGCATGGGCGACGCCGGCGAACAGCAGCAGGGCCACGAATACCGCCCGTAGGAGCCCGCTCGCGGGCGATGCTGTTCTTCCACGTTGCGACAGGACAGGAGCATCGCCCGCGAGCGGGCTCCTGCAGTCGTGGCGTAGCCGCATCACGGCGCCTCCTTCAGCATCGTCGCGATCGCCGGCTTCAATTCCTTCGCCATCACCTCGGGCGTCAGCGGGCCGATGTGCTTGTAGCGGATCACGCCCTTCGCATCGATCAGGAAGCTTTCCGGCGCGCCGTACACGCCGAAGTCGATCGCGGTATGGCCGGGCTCGTCGGCGATCAGCAGGTCGTAGGGATTGCCGTGTTTCGCCAGCCAGTCCTTGGCGTCGGCCGGCGCGTCCTTGTAGTTGTAGCCGACCAGCTGCACGCCCAGGGTCGGGCCTTCGGCAGTCAGCACCGGGTGCTCCACGCCGCACTCGATGCACCAGCTGGCAAACACGTTGAGCAGGTAGGGCCGGCCCAGCAGGTCGGCCTTGCTGACCCTTTGCGCGGGCTCGTACAGCTTGGGCAGGTCGAACGCGGGCGCCGGCTGGTTCAGCAGCGGCGTCGGGATCGCGTTCGGGTCGTGCTGGGTATTCCACCAGATGCCGAAGCCGAACAGTCCCACCAGCAGCATGAAACCGAGGAAGGGGAGCAGGCGGCTCATGCGCGCGTTTCCTGTTGCACCAGCAGGCCACCGGTCGCTTCGGCACCGGCTTCGACCCTGGCGCTGCGCTTGATGCGGAAGCGCTTGTCGGTGGCGCAGACCAGTCCGCCCAGCATCATCAGCAGGCCGCCGGCCCAGATCCAGCGGATGAATGGCTTGTAGTACAAGCGCAGCGCCCAGGCGCCCTCGACGTTGTTCGCGTCCATAGGTTCGCCCAGCGCCACGTACAGGTCGCGGGTCACGCCGGCATCCACGGCGGATTCGGTCTGCACCTGGCCGCGCAGGTAGGTGCGTTTTTGCGGGTGCATCACGGTGAGTTCCTTGCCGTCGCGGATGACCGTGACCACGCCCTGGTCGGCTTTCCAGTTCGGTCCGTTCGCGCGGTGCACGCCATCGAAGCGGAAGTCGTAGCTGCCGATGTGCTGGGTCTCGCCCGGCGCCATGCGCACGTCGCGGGTCACACTGAGCGACTCGGACAGCAGCACGCCGGCCACGAACACGCCCACGCCCAGATGCGCCAGCAGCATGCCGGCCATCTCCGCCGGGTAGCGCCGGCCGCGCGGCATTTCACGCCAGCGCTTGACCGCGTACAGCAGCACGCCCACGGTGAGCCAGACCAGCGCCGCCACGCCGGCGATCGCCTTGAGCTGGCCGTCGACGAAGAACGCCGCGACGATCGCGCAGGCTGCCGCAGCCACGCCGGCGCGCAGCAGCACCTGCCGGATCACCGGTATGTCGCCCTTGCCCCAGCGCAGGAACGGGCCGAACGGCAGCAACACGACCACCGGCAGCATCAGCAGCGGGAACAGGAAGCCGAAGTAGGGCGGCCCGACCGAGATCTTGCCCAGGTTCAGCGCGTCGCCAATGAGCGGGAACAGCGTGCCCAGCAGCACCATCGCCGCGGCCACCGCGAACATCAGGTTGCCGATCAGCAGCACGGTCTCGCGCGACACCACTTGGAATGCTTTTCCGCCGAGCACCTTCGGTGCGCGCAGCGCGTACAGCAGCAGCGAGCCGCCGACCACGATGGTGAGGAAGGCCAGGATGAACACGCCGCGGCGCGGGTCGGAGGCGAACGCATGCACCGAGGTGAGCACGCCCGAACGCACCAGGAAGGTGCCGAGCAGGCTCAGCGAGAACGCGAAGATCGACAACAGGATCGTCCACGCGCGCAGCGAGCCGCGCTTCTCGGTGACCGCCTGCGTATGGATCAGTGCCGCGCCGACCAGCCACGGCATGAAGCTGGCGTTCTCCACCGGGTCCCAGAACCACCAGCCGCCCCAGCCCAGCTCGGCATACGCCCACCAACTGCCGGCGACGATGCCGCAGGTGAGGAAGGCCCAGGCGATATTCGTCCACGGCCGCGCCCAGCGCACCCACGCCTGTTCCAGTTCGCCGCCGAGCAGGGCGGCGATCGAGAACGCGAACGCCACCGAAAAGCCCACGTAGCCCATGTACAGCATCGGCGGATGGAAGGTCATCCCCGGATCCTGCAGCACCGGGTTGAGGTCGGCGCCGTCGCCCGGCATCGGCAGCAGCCGCCCGAACGGATTGGAAGTGAAGATGATGAAGGCGAGGAAACCCACCGCGACCAGGCCCATCACGGCGATCACGCGCGAGGCGAACACCTCGGGCAGCTTCTGGCTGAACGCGACCAGCGCTACCGTCCACGCGTTGAGGATGAAGATCCAGAGCAGCAGCGAACCCTCGTGCGCGCCCCACACCGCGGCGATGCGGTAGTACCACGGCAGCGCCAGGTTCGAGTTGTCGGCCACGTACTGCACCGAGAAGTCGAAGCGCAGGAATGCCCAGGCCAGGATGCCGAATGCCATGGCCACGAACACCGCCTGGCCGGCGGCGGCCGGGCGTGCCACGGCCATCAGCGCACGATTGCCGCGCCACGCGCCGACCAGCGGCAGGACGCTCTGCGCCAGCGCCAGCAGCATGGCGAGGATCAACGCAAGCTGACCGAGTTCGGGAGTCATGATTGGGGCCGGGAAAGCAGAATCGGGAGTGGGAAGCGGGAAGAGCGGTCGACCGCAGCGCGCAGAGGGTCACACGGGTGAGAAGAGCGATGTGTGCTCATGGATTGCGATTCTCCATTCCCGATTCCCCATTCGCGGCTTCTTCGACCTGCTTGCCCTCGTGCGCCTTCGCCATGGCGTCCTTCAGTTCCTTCGGCATGTAGGTCTCGTCATGCTTGGCCAGCACTTCGGTGGCGACGAAGCGGGCGCCGTCCATGTGGCCGGTGGCGATCACCGACTGGTTGTCGCGGAACAGGTCGGGCAGGATGCCGGTGTACTCCACCGGCATCGCGCCGCCGGCGTCGACCACGGTGAAGGTGACCTTGAGCGAATCGCTCGAGCGCTGGATCGAGCCGGCCTTGACCATGCCGCCGAGCCGGAACGTGTCGTAGCTGGCCGCCTCGCCCGACTGCACCTGGCTCGGGGTGAGCAGGTAGTTCATGTTGTTCTGCAGCGCCAGCACGACCAGCACGGTCGCAACGGCTGCTGCGGCAAGGATCGACAGCACGATGGTGAGCCGGCGTTTGCGGGTGGGATTCATGGGCATGATGGTCGAGCCGCCCCGGTCAGGGGGATGGTGGAGTGGGGATGGTCCTGGTGCGTTCCTGGCGGACATTCTGACGCGCCAGGCGGGCGCGAAGTTCGATCAGCACGCGGCGGCGACGCAGCCGTGGCGCGATGGTGTCGGCGATCAGCACGATGAAGAACACCGCGTAGGCCGGCCATACATAGGCGGCATAACCGCCCATCGTCAGGAACGTCTGCAGCGCGTTCATCGGTCGGCCTCGTCTTGGGCGATCTTGCGCACCCAGTCCTTGCCGCCTTCCAGCGCCAGCAGGTCGGTGCGCACGCGCCGGAACAGGCTGGCGGCGTAATAGAACTTGGTGGCGAGCATCATGGTCAGCAGCGGCCACAGCATGGCGCCGGACATCTTGGACGGGCCGAACACATTGACCGTGCTGCCCTGGTGCAAGGTGTTCCACCAGTTCACCGAGAAATGCACGATCGGCACGTTGATGATGCCGATGATCGCCAGGAACGCCGCGGCGCGCGCGCCCTGGCGGCGATCCTCGAACGCGTGGTACAGCCCGATCACGCCCAGGAACAGGAACAGCAGCACCAGCTCGGAGGTGAGCCGCGCGTCCCACGTCCACCAGGTGCCCCACATCGGCTTGCCCCACAGCGAGCCGGTGACCAGGGTGATGAAGGTGAATGCCGCGCCGATCGGCGCCGATTCCATCGCCACCACCTCGGCCAGCTTGATCCGCCACACCAGCGCGATGAACGAGGCCACGCCCATCACCGCATAGATGAACATGCTCATCCACGCGCTGGGCACGTGGATGAAGATGATCCGGTAGGCATCGCCCTGCTGGTAGTCGGCGGGCGCCAGCACCAGGCCGCCGTACAGCGCGACCGCGCCGAGCAGCAGCGCCAGCGTCATCGCCCACGGCTGCAGCGTGCCGGCGAAGCGGTAGAACGTCGGCGGCGAGCCGAGCTTGTGCAACCAGAGTGGAATCCAGTTAGACATAGTGAGTCGTCAGGCGTCCAAGGCAATTCGAAGGGCGGCGGCGCAGGCCAGCGGCGCCAACACCACGGCCAGCACCAGCGCGGCAGCGAGCCAGGCGATCGGCGCGAACCATGGCAATCCCTGTTGGGCGGCCGCCACGGCGCCAGCGGCGAAGATCACGGCTGGCACGCAAAGCGGCAGCAACATCAAGGCGAGCAGCATACCAGAGCGCCGGGTACCGGCCGTCAGCGCCACCAGCACCGCGCCCAGCAGGCTGAGCAGCGGCGTGGCCAGCAGCAGCGCCAGCAACAGCACCGGAATCACCGCGCCGGGCAGGTGCAGCATCGCGGCCATCAGCGGCGCGATCACGATCAGCGGCAGCGCGGTGGTGATCCAGTGCGCGAGGATCTTCATGCCCAGCATCAGCGCCAGCGGCTGCGGCGCCAGCACCAGTTGCTCCAGCGAGCCGTCCTCGATGTCGCTGGAGAACATCGCGTCCAGCGCCAGCAGCATCGCCAGCAGCACGGTGACCAGCACCACGCCGCCGGCGATCCGCTGCAGCAAGGTGTCCTCGGGCCCCAGCGCGAACGGGAACAGCATGGTCACGATCAGCGCATACAGCACCGGCATCGCGATGTCGCCGCGCCGGCGCCAGGCGAGGGTGAGGTCGCGCCGCAGCATTGCGGCGCAGGCGTGATGAGGAGGGGAGAGCTCATGGCTTTACTCCCTCCCCTGCGACCGAAGGAATTCCCGTTGGGACAAACAGGGGAAGGGGCCAATGCATGAAGTGCTGCGTACTAGCCATGCATGCGGATCCGTCGCGGCTCGCCGCCGTGGAAGCTCACCGTGCCGTGGCTGGTGACCATCGCCGCGCCGCCGGCATCGGTATGGCTTCTCCAGCAGCTCGTTCACCAGGGCGATGCCGATGCGGTCGAGGTTCGCGTAGGGCTCGTCGAGCAGCCACAACGTGGCGGGCAACAGCAGCAGCCGGGCCAGCGCCGCGCGTTTCTTCTGGCCGGCGGACAGCCGGCGCACCGGTTCGTCCTCGTAACCGCGCAGGCCGATCCGGGCCAGCACCGAGGCCACGCTGGCGCCCTCGCGAGTGCCGTGCAGGCCGGCGGCGACATGCAGGTTCTCGCGCGGGCTGAGATCGGCCTTGAGACCGAGCTGGTGGCCGAGAAAAAGGATCTCGCCGGCACAGGTGTCGCGCTGCAACGGCTCGCCGCGCCAGTGCAACCCACCTTCGCCGACATGCAGCAGGCCGGCCAGGATGCGCAGCAAGGTGGTCTTGCCGCTGCCATTGTCGCCCTCGACCAGGGCCAGTTCGCCCGCGCGCAGCTGGAAATCCAGCGGTGCGAACACCGGTTCGTCCTGGCGATGGAAACTCAAGGCCCGCGCTTCGAGCAGGGGCACGGCGGTGCTGGCGGCAGTCATTGCCTCGATTGTCCGCAATGCCGATGGCGCTTGTCCATGCGGCGTGCTGCCGCTGAGCCGTTCAGCCGAGCCAGCGCAATTGCGCGGTGCCATGGGCCTCACCGTGCACGTAGGCCAGTTGCCCGTGCTGCCTGGCCAGGGCGTCCAGCACCTCGCTGCCGGGGCCTATCACGAACAGGCTGGGTTCGTGCCAGCCGCCGGCGCCGATGCCGATCCCCGGATAAATCACCGCTTCCGGCCAGGCGCGCAGTGCGGCCAGCAATTCGCGCTGGGCGGCGAGGTTGACGGCGGTTTCGTGCGGTTCCGAGCGCGGGTTCCACGCCGTGATGAAACCCCACGGCCGGCCGCCGACCAGCGCCTGCAGCACTGCCGGCAGCGGCTGGTCGATGCGGATGCACGCCCATTCCGCGGGATCGAGGCAGACGAGATAGTCGGTGTGGCGGAAAGCGTCGAGCCTGGTCTTATCCATGGCGCAGCGGCGGCAACGGCGGCAGGCGCGAGCGCAGCAGGCTCGCCGCGGCCTCGAGGTCGATATCCGCCACCCGCGGCGTGTCGCGCAGCAACTGCTCCAGCAGCGCGTCCTGCGCGCGGCCGCGTTCCAGCGCATAGGCGTATGGCACATGGGTGAAGGTGACCAGCCGGTAGCGCGCCATGTAGTGCTGCGGCGCGCGTGCGGCGAGCAGCGCGCCCAGTTCGCGCCTGGCCAGGTAGTGCGGGTCGGCCACCGAGTCGCGCATTTCGACATAGTTCTCCAGCGCCATCGCGGCGATCGCGTCGGCGTTCGGCTGGCGCACGCGCTGGAACTCGGCGAACACGTCGGCGCTGTCGTCCGGTGCCTCGGCCAGCAGGTTCGCCAGCACCACGGTGTCCTCGAAGCCGCAGTTCATGCCCTGGCCGTGGAACGGCACGATCGCGTGCGCCGCATCGCCGAGCAGCAGCGCGCGGCCGTCCAGGTGCCAGCGGTCGAGATACAGCGTGGACAGGGTGCCGACCGGGTGGCTGTCGAAGTCGTCACTGAAGCGCGGGATCAGCGGCAGCAGTCCCGGGAACTGCTCGCGGAAGAACGCAGCGGCGGCAGTCGGCATCGGGCAGGGTGGCGAAGCTCGGCGCGGCACCCTGCGCCGGCAGGAACAAGGTCACCGTGAAGCTGCCTTCGGTATTCGGCAATGCGATGCACATGTAGCCGCCGCGCGGCCAGATGTGCAGTGCGTGCGGTTCCAGCGCGAACTGGTCGCGGCCGCCGCTGAGTTGCAGCACCGCGGCTGGCAGCTCGCCGGCCGGCGGGATTTCCAGCTCCTTGTAGCCGTGGCCGAGCGATTCGATGCGCTCGCCCAGCGGCGCGTGCGCGTTCATCGCCGCGCGCACCGCGGAGCCGGCGCCGTCGGCGCCGATCAGCAGGCCGGCCGCCAGCTCGCGTTCCACGCCCGCCTCGTCGGCCAGCCGGATGCGTTGCCGGTCGAAGTCGGCGCCGACCAGCGACTGGCCGAAATGAAAGCGCACGCCGGCCGCCTCGGCCGCATCCAGCAGCAGCATGTTCAGCGCGCCGCGCGAGACCGACCAGATCACCTCGCTGTCGTCCACGCCGTAGCGCTGCAGGCCGCTGTGGCCGTCGCGGTCGTGCACCATGCGCCCGCGCATCATCACCGCCCGCTGCAGCACGTCCTCGGCCAGCCCGGCACTGCGCAGCGCCTGCAGCCCGCGCTCGGCCAGCGCAAGGTTGATCGAACGGCCACCAGAGAAGCCGGCCAGGCGGGGATCGGCACGTTTCTCGAACACCTCGACGGCGAAGCCACGCTGCGCCAGTTGCTGCGCCAGCAGCGCGCCGACCAGGCCGCCGCCGATGAGGGTGATGGTTTGCTGCGCCATGCCAGGGGCCTTGGGGGGAACCCGCCCACTGTTCCGCAAGCGGCGCGCGACTGCAATCACGCGCCGCCGGGATCGCTCAGAAGCTCATGAAATAGCCGCCGTTCACCGGCAGGTTGACGCCGGTGAGGTAGCCGGCGTCATCGGCGGCCAGGAAGGCTGCGGCGCGGGCGATGTCGGCGGGCGAGCCGAGCCGGCCGACCGGGATGTCGGCGATGATCTGGGCGCGGATCTCGTCCGGCACGGCGGCGACCATCGGGGTGTCGCAATAACCCGGCGACACCGTGTTGACGGTGACGCCCTTGCGTGCGGTCTCGCGCGCCAGCGCCATGCTGAAGCCGTGCACGCCGGCCTTGGCGGCGGAGTAGTTGGTCTGGCCGAACTGGCCGGTCTGGCCGTTCACCGAACTGATATTGACGATGCGGCCGAAGCCGCGCGCGGTCATGCCCTCGACCACGTTGCGGCACATGTTGAACACGCCGTCCAGGTTCACCCGCATCAATTCGTGCCATTGCTGCGGCGTCATCTTGCGCAGGCTGGCGTCGCGGGTGATGCCGGCGGCGTTGACCAGGATGTCGACGCTGCCGTGCTGCTGCTCGATGCGCTCGACCGTCTGCCTGCAGCTGTCGAAGTCGCTGACGTCGGCCGCCTCGAAGGCGATGGCACCGTCGAAGCCGGCGACTTCGTCGTGGAATGCGGCCACACGTTCTTCGCGCGAGGCCAGGTCCAGCGCGATCACCTTGCGCCCGGCGCGGGCCAGCTGGCGGCAGATTTCCGTGCCGAGGCCGCCGATGCCGCCAGTGACCAGCGCGATACGTCGGGGAAGCGTTGCTTGGCTCATGCGAGCATCCATCGGCTTGATCATGCGGCAAGGCAGCACGTGTCGTGCTGCAGCGATCCGATCGGGAAAACGAACGGCGCGCCCGGTGCGCGCCATCGGCCAGGCTGGACTCAGCCGGTCTTCTTGCCGCCGCGACTACCGGCGCCCGGGGTCGGCATGACCTGGGCAGCGGTGTCCATCAGCCCGCGCTGCAAGGCCTGGAACGCGGCGAGATTGCGTTCGGTCAGGTCGTTCAGCGTGTTCCAGGGAGTCTGCCCCATCAGGCTGTTGAGCTGGCTGCGGAACTGGGTCTGCTGGTCGAGGAAGACCTGCAGGCTGCGCTCCAGATAAGGGCCCATGAAGCCCTGCAGCGAATCGCCGTAGAAGCGGATGATCTGGCTGAGCAGCTGCGGCGACAGCATCGGCTGCCCCTTGTCCTCGTGCTCGGAGATGATCTGCAGCAGGACCGAGCGGGTCAGGTCTTCGCCGCTCTTGGCGTCGCGGACCTCGAAGTCCTCGTTGTCCAGCACCAGCTGGCGGACTTCCTCCAGCGTGATGTAGCTGGAGATTTCCGTGTCGTAGAGACGCCGGTTCGGATACTTCTTGATGGTGCGTTTAGTTTGTGCCATGCGGGGAACGCTAGCAGAAGATATTGCGCCGCACCAGTCGTGACCGGGGGTTCATGCTGCAGCCTGCGGCTGCAGCATTTCCAGACGCTCAATGGCCGACGGCGCCACCGGCGCTGCCGAACGGCGGCTTGGCGAACCACAGCACCGGGATCAGCAGCACGAACAGGATCGCGCAGGCCCAGAACACGTCGTTCACCGCCAGGGTCAGCGCCTCGCGCGTCAGCAACTGGTCGATCAAGCCCAGGCTCTGCGTGTGCGACAGCCCGCCATGCGACAGCTGGCCGATGAACTCCGTCGCCGCCGGATGGCCGGGGCTGACGTACTCGGTCAGGCTGGCATGGTGGATTTCGCCGCGGTGCTGCCACAGCGTCACCATGATTGCGGTGGAGACGCTGGAGCCGATGGTGCGGCAGAAGTTGGACAGGCCCGAGGCGCTGGCGATCTGGTCCACCGGCAGGCCGGACAGGTAGACCTGGTTCAGCGGGATGAAGAAGCACGGGATCGCCAGGCCCATCACGAAGCGCGGCACCACCAGGGTGGAGAACGAGGCGGAGCTGTCGAAGGTGGAGAACCAGTACGCGGTGCCGGCGAACACCAGGAAGGCGAACGTCACCACCGCGCGCAGGTCCAGCCGGTGCATGTTCTTGCCCAGGATCGGCGCGATCAGGAACGCCAGCACGCCGACCGGCGCGGTAGCCAGGCCGGCCCAGGTCGCGGTGTAGCCCAAGGTGATCTGCAGCCACAGCGGGAACACCACGTTGATGCCGAAGAACGCGAACATGCCCAGCGACAGGCTGATCACGCCGACGGTGAAGTTGCGCTGCCTGAACAGCGACAGGTCGACCACCGGATGTTTCGCGTGCAGCTCCCACACGATCAGGAAGGTGAGGCAGACCAGCGCGACCAGGCCGAGAGTGAGGATCATCGGCGAGGCGAACCAGTCGTGGTCGTTGCCGTTGTCGAGCATGAACTGCAGGCAGCCCACGCCGAGCACCAGCAGGACCAGGCCGACCATGTCGATCGGCGCCTTGTAGGTCTTCGTCTCGCGCTTGCGCAACAGGGCCCAGGTGACCACCGCCGCCGCCAGCCCGACCGGCAGGTTGATGTAGAAGATCCACGGCCACGAGAAGTTGTCGGTCAGCCAGCCGCCCAGGATCGGCCCGAAGATCGGCGCCACCACCACCGTCATCGCCCACAGCGCCAGCGCGATGCCCTGCTTCTCCTTCGGGTAGTTCGACAGCAGCAGGGTCAGCGACAGCGCCACCATCGGGCCGGAACCGGCGCCCTGCAGCAGGCGGCCGATCACCAGCATCGGCATGCTGGTGGCCAGGCCGCACAGCATCGAGAACACCACGAACAGCAGCACCGAGCCGACGAAGGTCTTCACCTCGCCGAAACGGCGCGCCAGCCAGCCGGTCAGCGGCTGCATGATCGCGCTGGCCAGCGCATAGGAGCTGATCGTCCAGGTGCCTTCGCTGGGGCTCACGCCGAGGCTGCCGGCGATGTGCGGCACTGCGACGTTGACGATCGTCATGTCCAGCACCTCCATGAAGGTGCTGAACGCGACGGCGATGGTGAGCAGCGCCAGCGGGGCGCCGTGCAGCGGCTTCAGCGGGGCATCGCCAGTGGCGACGTCGTTCGGCGTGGCGGCCATGGCTCGGCTCAGTCCGCGGTGGTGGCGTGGGGCAGGTTGGCGCGGATGATCCGGTCCGCTTCCGCGTCGGCCTTGCTGGCCATCTGGTCGTAGACGTCGGTCTGCGCCACCGGCGGCTGCTGCGACGTGTTGGCCAGCACGCTGCCCTGGTCATTGCTGATGTCGACGGTGACGTCGGTGGACAGGCCGATGCGCAGCGGATGCTTGTCCAGCTCCTGGTTGTCCAGCGCGATGCGCACCGGCACGCGCTGCACCACCTTGATCCAGTTGCCGGTGGCGTTCTGCGCCGGCAGCAGCGAGAACACGCTGCCGGTGCCGGCGCCGAGGCCGATCACCTTGCCGTGGTACTCGGCGTCGCTGCCGTACACGTCGGAGACCACCTTCGCCGGCTGGCCGATGCGGATGTGGCGCAGCTGGCTCTCCTTGAAGTTGGCGTCGATCCACAGGTCGTGCAGCGGCACCACGGTCATCAGCTGCTGGCCCGGCTGCACGCTGTTGCCCAGCTGCACGCTGCGTTCGGCCACGTAGCCGGACACCGGCGCATAGATCGCGTTGCGTTGCGCGGCGACCCAGGCGGCGCGGAAGTTGGCGCGGGCCTGCATCACCACCGGGTTCTGCGCCACATCGGTGCCTTCGATCGCGGCATGTGCGGCGGCGGACTGCGCCTCGGCCGCGTTCACCGCGGCGCGCGCCTGTTCCACGCCGTCGCGCAGGTGCTGCACGATCTCCGGCGATTCGGCCTGGGCGGCGATCAGCGGCAAGCGCCGCTTGAGGTCCGCCTCGGCCTTCTTCAGGTCGAGCCGGGCTGCGACGACCTGGGCATCGGCGCCGGTCGCCGAGCTGGTTTGCTGGCGCACGCCGCGCACGGCCTGGGCGAGCGCGCTGCGCGCCTGCGCCAGGCGGGTGTCGGCGTCGGTGCTGTCCAGCTTCACCAGCACCTGGCCGGCCTCGACGTGCTGGGTGTCGTCGGCGAGGATCGCCACCACCGTGCCGGGCACTTGTGCCGAGATCGCCACCTGGTTGCCGCCGACGTAGGCGTTGTCGGTGTTCATCGCGGGTCGACAGCACGAAGAACCACAGCAGGAACCAGATCAACGCGGCGAGGATGAACACGCCGGCCACGATCAGCAGCGCACGCCGGCGCTTGCCCGGATCCTTGGCGGCCATGCCGCTGTCGTCGGCGTCGACGGAGGACTTGGCGGGTTCAGTGGCGCTCATGGACGGCGGCTCCGGCGGTGACAGAAGGGGAAGGGGCGGAAGCGGTTTCGTCGGCGGCGCGATAGCCGCCGCCGAGCGCCTTGATCAGGGCCAGGTCGGTGCTCAGGGCTTGCGCCTGCAGCTGGGCCGCTGCATCGCGCTGCTGCAGCAGCGCCAGTTGCGCGGCCAGGCTTTCGCGCAAGTCGCGCACGCCCTGGCGTGCCCGCGCCTGCGCGTTCGCCAGCAGGCGCTGGTTGGCATCGAGCTGGGCCTGCTGCTCGCGTTGGCGGGCGGCGACCTGTTCGGCGCCCAGAGCTTGCGTGGCCACTTCGCGCGCCGCGGCCAATACGGTGCTGTTGTATTGGGCCACGGTTGCGTCAAGCTGGGCCTTGCTTATGCCGTAGTTCGCCTCGAGCGCGCCGCCATTGAAGATCGGCAGGTGCAACGCCGGGGTCAACGCGAACGTGCGGCTGCCGGCGGTGAGCAGCTTGGCCATGTCGATGCTGGACAGGCCGGCCAGGGCAGTGAGGCTGATGTCGGGGAAGAACTCGGCGCGCGCGGCGTCGGTCTGCTTCAGCGCTGCCTCGACCTGCCAGCGGCTGGCGGCGATGTCGGGGCGGCGCGCGATCAGGTCCAGCCCGCCATTCGTCGGCACGCCGCGCTCGATCGGCGGCAGCGGTCGCGCCTGCAGCTCGGGCAACTCGGCTGGTGCAACCCCAAGCAGCGAGGCCAGCGCGGCGCGGCGGATCTGCGCCGAGCCGTCGAGCGCCACGCGCATCTCGCGCACTGCAGCCAGCTGCGCCTTAGCTTTCTGCACTTCGTCGGGGAGGTCCACGCCCTGGCGCACGCGCAGTTCGGCGATGTGGTTGAACTGCTGTTGCGTGGCCAGCAGCTGGTCAGCCAGCTGCAGTCGCGCCTGATCGGCCTGCCAGCCGAAATAGGTGTCGGCAACGGCGTACTGGATCGCCAGCGCGGCGGCGCTGCGCTGTGCCTCCGCGGCGCGCGCCTGGTCCAGCGCGGCTTCCATCGTCGCGCGCTTCTTGCCCCACCAGTCGAAGTCGTACTGCAACTGCACGCCGAGATCGGCCTGGTTGTACCAGCTGAAACCGAGGAACTGGCTGGGAATCAGGCCGTGGTCGCTCAGCCGCTGGCGTGATACCTGCGCGCTGCCGTTGACCGACAGCCCGAGCTGCGCCGCGGCCAGCTTCGCCGACTGTTCAGCGTTCTGCACGCGGCTCTGCGCCAGTGCCAGGTCCGGCGACTGCTGCATGGCGCGGTCCATCAGTCCGTCCAGTTGCGGATCGTCGTACTGGCGCCACCATCGGGCGTCTGGCCAACCGGCACGGACCGAGGTTTGCAGGCCGGCCAGCGGCACGTCGTCGCGCAGCGCGGGCGGGCCGAGTCTGGCCGGTGCGCTGGCACAGCCGGCCAGCACCAGCAGGATCGTGGCGGCCAGCACCGTGCGACCGCGGGGCGGGGCATGCTTCATGGGGCTTCCTTCATGGCTTGCGGCTTTCGCTCAACTGGTCGAGGTTGCCGGACAGCTTGCGCAGCAGGCGGTCGAGATGGCGTTTGTCGGTATCGCTGAAGCCGGCAAACATGGTGGCAACGCGCGGAAACATCGGCGGCAGCATCTTTTGCACGAAGCGGCGCCCGGCCGGGGTGATGCGGATCAGCACGCGGCGGCGATCCTCCTCGCTGGCGCCGCGAGTGATCAATCCGCGCTTGACCAGCGTGTTCGCGATGCGGGTCATGTTGGTGGCGCCCTGAGTGGCGAACTCGCACAGCTCGCCGGGCGTCGAACTGCCGTCCGGGCGGCTGTACAGGATCATCAGGGTCAGGAACTCGCTGTGGTTGAGCTTGTGCGGCTTCAGCTTGAATTCGAGCTCTTCCTCGATGTCGTCGCCCAGCATCAGCATCAGCCGGCACAGCCGTGCTTCCAGCGCAGGTAATTGCGGGATGATCTGGCTGACCCGGCCGATGCCTTCGTCCATCATCGCGATGCAGTTTGTCAGGTGCGCCATTTCACTGACTCATAGTTCACCAGTGAATTAAAAAGTAGCAGGCATGGCGCGTCGCCCGCAAGTGGCGGGCGGCGTGCAGTCAGCCGAGCCCGAACAGGCGGCGGGCGTTGGCGCTGGTGGCGGTGGCGATGTCCGTTTCCGGCTCGCCGCGCAACGCCGCGATGCAGCGCAGCAGCTCGGCGACATGCGCTGGTTCGTTGCGTTCGCCGCGATGGGCGGCGCCGGGCTGGTCGGGCGCGTCGCTTTCCAGCAGCAGGAACTCGATCGGCATCTGCGCCACGATCCGGCGCAGACGCTGCGCGCGCTCGTAGGTCACCGGGCCACCGATGCCCAGGTGGAAGCCAAGGTCCCACAGCTGCCGTGCCTGCTGCTCGCTGCCGGAAAAGCTGTGCACCACGCCGCGCAGTCGGCCGCTGCGGCGCAGGGTTAGGGTGATTTCCTCCAGTGCGCCGCGGGCATGCACGATCACCGGCAGGTCGTGCTCTCGCGCCAGTTGCAGCTGGCTGGCGAAGTAGTGCCGCTGCAACTCGAGGTCGAAGCCATCGACGTGGAAGTCCAGGCCGATCTCGCCGACTGCCACCGGACGGTTCTCGTTCAGCCAGGAAGACAGTGCGTCGACATGTTCCGGCGCATGCTGGGACAGGAACATCGGGTGGAGCCCATAGGCCGGATACACGCCGGCATGGTGGACGCAGAGGTCGCGGATCTTCGGCCAACTCCCGGCATCGACGGCAGGAACGACCATGGTGCCGACCCCGGCCCGGCGGGCACGTTCGATGACTGTCTCGCGATCGCCGGCAAAAGCGCGGTCATCCAGGTGGACATGACTGTCGACAAGTTGATACATGGTTCGCTTTTCGTGCACTGGCAGAGAGTTCCGCGACTTCGGCGTGAAGATAATGTAACGGGCTTGAGCTAGCTCCGATTCAGTTGGACAAAGGTTCAATGGTCTCGCAGGTTATTGCGCAGATGCCCGGCAATACGGTCCAACAAACAGGGCCCAACAAAAACAGAGGAGAGGATTGCGATGAACAGGTTGACGGTCAATGTACTCAATATCGCCGTCGCGGCAGCACTCGCGACCGGCCTTTCGGCCTGCAACCGCAACGCAGATGCAGGCGTTTCCAATGCTGCCGCCGATGCCAGCTCCGCCGGCGCCAACGCGAGCGCGAATAGCGGGGTGAAGTACGCCAAGGTGGTCAGCGTCGACCCGGTGCGCTCGACGGTGAACAATCCCAAGCAGGTCTGCCACGACGAGACGGTCACGCACACCGAGCCGCCGAAGGACCAGCACCGCATCGCCGGTACCGCGATCGGTGCGGTCGCCGGCGGCCTGCTGGGCAACCAGGTCGGCGGGGGCAAGGGCAAGACGCTGGCGACGGTGGCCGGTGCGGTCGGCGGCGGTTATGCCGGTAACCGCATCCAGGCCAGCCGCCAGCAAGCCCAGGTGAGCTCGACGGTGGAGCGCAAGTGCAGCACCGTCAACAACACCAGCACCAAGATCGTCGGCTATGACGTGCGTTATGAATACAACGGCGTCACCCGCACCGTGCGCATGGATCACGACCCGGGCGACCGGGTGCAGGTGCAGGAAGGCGTGACGGCCGTGTCCGACGCCCACTGAAACGATCCCCAGAAAAGGAAGTGACCTCATGAACGCACTGACCAGCAAGTTCGCCATCGCCGTCGCGATGACTGCCGGCCTGGCCCTCGCCGGCTGCGCTACTTCACCGTACGGCAACAACGGCAATTACAACCGCGGCTACCAGGGGCAGCAGAGCGGCTACGGTTATGGCGACCGCAACGTTCGCTGCCAGACTTGTGGCGTGGTGCAGGACGTGCAGCAGGTCTACACCGACGGCAGCGGCAACGGCGGCACGCTGGGCGCGATCATCGGAGCGGTGGCCGGTGGCGTGCTCGGCAACACGGTCGGCAAGGGTGATGGCCGCAAGGCCGCCACCGTGGCCGGCGCAGTGGCTGGCGGCGTCGTCGGCAACCAGGTCGGCAAGCGCAACAGCGGCAACGACGTCGCGTGGCGCATCGTGGTGCGGCTGGATAACGGCCAGTACGCTACGGTGACCCAGCGCGAGAACCCCGGAGTCCGCAACGGCGATTACGTGGAGGTGCGCGGCGATCACGTCTACGCACGCTGATTAAAAGACGTCTGGACGTCTGGACGTCCAAAAATCAAAAGGCCCTCGAAAGAGGGCCTTTTTCATTTCAGCGCCGGGATGCGTAATCAGTTCACGGCGTAGAACGCATGTTCGCCGATCGTCACGCTGGGGCGGTTGCGCGACCATGCGGGTGAGATTGCGGTCGTGGCGAAATGATCGGCGCGGGGAACCAGCATGCGGCGTTGCGCGAGTGGCAGTTGCCAGTTCTGGATCGACATGCCGGCCACCTGCCATGCCTTGTTGAAGGCTTCCAGGTTGGTGATCTCGAACGAGCCGGGTGTGGTCGTCGTGGCGAACTGGTGAGGCGAGGTCACCACCTTGCATACGGTGTCGCCCCAGCGGCCGCGATCGCGACGTCGCAAAGCCACCTCGGCCACGGCAAGCTGGCCATTGGTCGACTCGCTGCGCGCCTCGAGGTAGACGGTGGTGGCCAGACAGGCCTGGTCGGCGACAGGCTGGGGCATCAGGGTCGTCAGCCACAACAGCATGGAAAGTTTCATGGTTCTGCCTCCAACGTGCTGTACGCGCAAAGCAGACTGCAGCTTCGTGCGCCGTTGCGGTGGACGGGCGGGCAGACCGTTCCACCTGGATCAATCGTCATGGCCGAAACTTGTGGCCATGGCGCTTTGCCACGGGATTGTGGCGGGTCGAGCGGCGGTTCAGGCCGGTCGGGGGATTTGGCTGTTGTCGGGCGTTGCGCGGCCGCGTCGGCCGTGTTGCCTTCGACTACTACGCACTCGTTGATTGCGAGGCGGTGTTCCATCCGGCGTTGCTGCCGGGTCGCGCCGATTCGGATTCATCCGGTTCGTCGCGTACATCGGCACCCCATACTCCGGATGCCGCGATATTCGATCGGCGGAGCCTAGTGGCGGAAATTGCTGCTGGCAAGTGCCGGGGCGCCGAAATTTAACCGGTACTCACAAATCATCGACAAGTGCAACGAAGAAATATTTCGTCGCAACACGCGTCACTCATGCCGCCCACGACGTGACGAGTTTCATCACGAGGTTGCCGTCGAGTGGCTTCGCATGCGCGTCGCTGTCTTGAGTCGCTGCGTCATCGCTCAACACGACGAGTGCCTCGATGCCGTCTTCCGTCGTGAGGACATCGAGCACGCAGCCGATGTCGCGGCCATCACGGCGCAGCGTGTCGCCGGCGCTCGCTGCTTGCGACAAAGTGACGCGATGCAGGTGCCGTTTGTGGCCGCCGCGAAAATGCAGTCGCGCGACGATTTCCTGGCCGGGATAGCAGCCCTTGTCGATCGCGACCGCGTGCAGGCGCTGCAGCGACAGGGCCGGCGGCAACAATTCATTCAGCAGTTGCGTCGGCAACCACGGCCAGCCCGCGCGCAGTTGCGGCAGGCGCCATGCGTCGTCGCCGATGCCGGCGGTAGTGATGCGCAGGCTGTGCGTATCGCAGCCGAGCGACTGGGCTTCGCCATCGTCCATGACGGTATGCGGCGGCAGTGCCGGGCCAGTCGCGAGAGCCCGCGGCGGCAATGCGGTCACGCGGAGTCTCGAGCGGAACACGAAGCGCCGCAGCGCATCGGCCATCACCGTCGCGACGCCGCCGCGCAGCAGCAGCAGGTAGCGGTCGTCGGCGACCCGGATCAGATGGAACAAAGCGCGCACGCGTCCCTGCGGATCGAGCCATGCACTGAATTGCCACTGGCCGATGGCGAGCGAGCCGACCGCGCTGCTGAACTGCGCATGCGCAAAAGCCGTCGCGTCGGGGCCTTCGATCAACAGGGTTTCGGCAGAATGGTATGTCGGCATGAGGCTGGCAGAGTTGGGGGCAGATGGCGTCAGGCACAAGTGGCGACACCGTGTCGCGACTGCGCTGAGGCATGGCACATGGTTGTACTGCATTGCCGCAAGTATTAACCTTTGGCGGCTAACGAAAACCATGTCAGATACCTTCCTCCCAGTCGAGTCCACACCTGCTTCCGTTTCGACGGAAACGACTGCCGTGCCCGCCAGCCCGGCAGCGGACAAGGAATCAGGGGAGCGGCCGGCTCCCGATCCCACGCGTTATGGTGACTGGGAAAAGAACGGACGCTGTATCGACTTCTGAACGGCCGCAACGGCCTCTGTGCCGTTGCGTATCAGGACGGGGGACGGTGCGGCATGGACACCAGCGATTCCACACAGGATAGCCGCCATGGCAAATTCGCAACGACCGCTCTCCCCGCACCTGCAGATATACAAGAAGCAGGTGCAGATGATGACCTCCATCACGCACCGTGCCACCGGCATCGCGCTGGCTGTCGGCACCTTGCTGGTGGTCTGCGGCCTGCTGCACCTGGCGGCGGGTGAGGAGAGCTTCAATCGCTTCAAGGGCGTCATCGGCAGCCCGTTCGGCATCATCCTGCTGCTCGGCTGGAGCTGGTCGCTGTTCTATCACCTGTGCAACGGCATCCGGCACCTGGTCCAGGACGCCGGGCTCGGTTACGAAATTCCCCAGTTCGTCCGTTCCAGCTGGCTGGCGGTTGTCGGCAGCATCGTGCTCACGGTGCTGGTCTGGGCTTATGTATGGATGGCCGGAGGTGCGGCATGAGCGCGAAGGACATTGCCGCGAAAGACCGGCGCAATCCGTTGAAGACCGCCCGCGGCCTGGGCTCGTCCCAGTCCGGCGTGGGCCACTGGTGGACCCAGCGGGTGACTGCCGCGGCGCTGGTGCTGCTGGGAATCTGGTTCGTGGTCACCCTGTTGTGCCTGCTGCACGCCGACTACGCCACCGCGCGTGCCGCCGTCGCCAAGCCGTGGAACGCGCTGCTGCTAATAGCGTTCGTGCTCACCATGTTCTGGCATGCCGTGCTCGGCCTGCAGGTGGTGGTCGAGGACTACGTGCATACCCGCTGGAAGGAAGTTGCGCTGATGGTGGCGATCAAGTTCCTCGCGGTGCTGAGCGCGCTGGCTGGCGTGCTGGCCGTGCTGCGCATTGCGCTGACCCCCTAAGACAAGACGCGAGGCCGGGATTTCATGGAAAGCTACAAGGTTCAGCAACACCTGTATGACGTGATCGTGGTCGGTGCCGGCGGCGCCGGTCTGCGCGCCACGTTCGGCCTGGCCGAGAAGGGGCTCAAGGCTGCCTGCATCACCAAGGTATTCCCGACCCGTTCGCACACGGTGGCGGCGCAGGGCGGCATTTCCGCCGCGCTCGGCAACATGGGCGAGGACGACTGGCGCTTCCACTTCTACGACACGATCAAGGGCTCCGACTGGCTCGGCGACCAGGATGCGATCGAGTACATGTGCAAGAACGCGCCGGCCGCGATCATCGAGCTGGAACATTACGGCGTGCCGTTCTCGCGCACCGACGAGGGCAAGATCTACCAGCGCCCGTTCGGCGGCATGACCACGCACTACGGCAAGGGCACCGCGCAGCGCACCTGCGCCGCGGCCGACCGCACCGGCCACGCGATCCTGCATACGTTGTACCAGCAGGCGCTGGCGCATGACGCCACGTTCTTCATCGAATACTTCGCGATCGACCTGATCTTCGACGAAGCCGGCGTCTGCCGCGGCGTGCTGGCGCTGGACATGAACGAGGGCACGTTGCACTTCTTCCGCGGCCAGGCCGTAGTGATGGCCACCGGCGGCTACGGCCGCGCCTACTTCAGCGCCACCTCGGCGCATACCTGCACCGGCGACGGCGGCGGCATGGTGCTGCGCGCGGGCCTGGCGCTGCAGGACATGGAGTTCGTGCAGTTCCACCCCACCGGCATCTACGGCGCCGGTTGCCTGATCACCGAAGGCGTGCGCGGCGAAGGCGGTTACCTGACCAATTCCGAGGGCGAGCGCTTCATGGAGCGCTATGCGCCCAGCGCCAAGGACCTGGCTTCGCGCGACGTGGTCAGCCGCGCGATGACGATCGAGATCCGCGAGGGTCGCGGCGTCGGCGAGCACAAGGACCACATCTACCTGAACCTGATGCACCTAGGCCCCGAAGTGATCCACGAACGGCTGCCGGGCATCGCCGAGTCGGCGCGCATCTTCGCCGGCGTGGACGTGACCAAGCAGCCGATCCCGGTGATCCCGACCGTGCACTACAACATGGGCGGCATTCCCACCAACTATCACGGCGAAGTCGTGCAGAAGCGCGGCGACGACGTCAACGCGGTGGTGCCGGGCCTGTTCGCGATCGGCGAGGCGGCCTGCGTCTCCGTGCACGGCGCGAACCGGCTGGGCTCGAATTCGCTGCTCGATCTGGTGGTGTTCGGCCGCGCGGTGGCGCACCGTTGCGCCGAGCTGATCCAGCCGGGGGCGCCGCACAAGGACCTGCCGGCCAACGTGCTGGACAAGTCGCTGGCCCGCTTCGACGCATTGCGCAACGCGAACGGCAGCACGCCGACGGCGCAGATCCGCGCCACCATGCAGCGCACGATGCAGAAGGATGCCGCGGTGTTCCGCACCGGCGAGACGCTGGCCGAGGGCAAGCAGAAGATCTCCGAGGTGTTCGACATGTTCGAGGACGTCAAGGTCAGCGACCGTTCGCTGGTGTGGAACTCCGACCTGGTCGAGACGCTGGAGCTGTCCAACCTGCTGGCGCAGGCGGTGGCCACCATGCACGCGGCCGAGCAGCGGCCGGAGAGCCGCGGCGCGCATGCGCGCGAGGACTTCCCCGAGCGCGACGACGAGCACTGGATGAAGCACACCCTGGTGTGGGTCGACGAGGCGGGCAAGTCGCGCTTCGATTTCCGCCCGGTGCACATGAATCCGATGACCGACGAGGTCAAGGCCGTGCCGCCGGCGAAGCGCGTCTATTGATCCACGCTGCGGCCGTGGCCGCAGCGTGACAGCAACATCATTGATTGTACGGTCGGGGCGCAAGCCCTCCTGCAGATAGTCGAAGGGTCCAGCACATGGCAGAGTTTTCGCTCCCCAAGAATTCCAAGATCCAGCCGGGCAGGCACTATCCGGCCAAGGATGCGAAGAAGCCGCGCACCTTCCGCATCTACCGCTGGTCGCCGGATGACGGGCAGAACCCGCGCATCGACACCTACGAGGTCGACCTGGCCGCGTGCGGTCCGATGGTCCTGGACGCGTTGCTGAAGATCAAGAACGAGATCGATCCCACGCTGACCTTGCGGCGGTCATGCCGCGAGGGCATCTGCGGTTCGTGCGCGATGAACATCGACGGCACCAACACGCTGGCCTGCACCAAGGCGATCGGCGAATGCGCCGCCGGCGACGTGAAGGTCTACCCGCTGCCGCACATGCCGGTGGTGAAGGACCTCATTCCCGACCTGACCCACTTCTACGCGCAGTTCGCCTCGATCAAGCCGTGGCTGCGCACGCAAAGCCCGGCGCCGGATCGCGAACGCCTGCAGTCGCCGGAAGAGCGCAAGAAGCTCGACGGCCTGTACGAATGCATCCTCTGCGCCTGCTGCTCGACCAGCTGCCCGAGCTACTGGTGGAACGGCGACAAGTACCTGGGCCCGGCGATCCTGCTGCAGGCGTATCGCTGGATCGTCGACTCGCGTGATGAAAGCACCGGCGAGCGCCTGGACGATCTGGAAGACCCGTTCAAGCTGTACCGCTGCCACACCATCATGAACTGCACGCGCACCTGCCCGAAGGGCCTGAACCCGGCCAAGGCGATCGCCGAGATCAAGAAGCTGATGGTGGAGCGGCGTTCCGCCTGAGTTTTCCGCGTTTCAACCGAGTAACGAGGGCTGCGGCATGGGCATGGAAGACAACGCGATCTATCTGCCGGCGCTGGTCATGATGGCGCTCACTCTCGCTGTCTGGTTGCGGATGCTCGCGGTTCGTGTAGGTCAGATGAAGCGCGAGCGGATCCATCCGCAGAAGGTGGCCACCTCGGCGCAGGCGGCCGCATTGCTCACCGACAGCCGGGCCTCGGACAACTTCCGCAACCTGTTCGAACTGCCGGTGCTGTTCTATGTCGCCGTGGTCGTGGCGGCGCAAACTGGCCACGCCGGTCCGGTTACGCTCACCCTGGCTTGGTCGTTCGTGCTGCTGCGGATCGCGCACAGCGCGATCCATTGCGGCTACAACAAGGTCATGCACCGCTTCTACGCCTATGTCGCCAGCGGCCTCGCGCTGTGGGCGTTGTGTGCCGCGCTGGCCTTCGGGCTGCTGCACGAATGAATAGTCTGACAGTCGCAGGGCGGCTGCGCTGGCGCTGCCGTCGCGGCACGCGCGAGCTGGATGCGTTGCTGGGCGGCTGGCTGGACGAGCGCTTTGCCGGTGCGGACGAAGCGCAACGGCAAGCGTTCGACGAACTGCTCGACGTACAAGATCCCGATCTGTGGGATTGGGTGATGGGCCATGCCCGGCCCGAACGGATGGACTGGCAGGTGATCATCGATGACATCCGCGCCCGCCATCGGCTTTGAATACCGGCCGTCGCGATTGTTGCGGCGGGTGTTGATCATGGTCGCCAGCCTTGCGCTGCTCGCCATCGCGCTGAGCGCATTGCCGGCATGGCTGCGGCTGTTGCTGGCGACGACCGTGTTGCTGACGACCTGGCATTCGGTGCGCCGCCTGGCCACGGGGCCGGTGGTCGCCGCGGGTTGGAACGCCGGCAATCTCTGGACGCTGCGCCTGACCGGTCACGAAGACGTACCGGCCGCACTGATCTCGTTCCGGGTGCTCGGCGCGTTCGTGCTGCTGCGCCTGCGCACGGCGGAGCGTGGCGTGCAGGTATTGCTGCTGGCGCCGGACAACAGCGACGCGGACATCCGCCGGCGCCTGCGCATGCGGCTGGCCACGATCCAGCCGGGCGAAGCGCTGCCGCGGCTGTGAGCTGCCGGCAACTTCACCGGCGCAGCGCGGTCTTGTCGAATACCTGATAATGGATGACCGGGCGGCCCGCCCTGCGACTCCCACAAGCGACCCGCCCATGTTCCGACCGCTCGAACTTTTCATCGGCCTGCGCTACACCCGCGCCAAGCGGCGCAACCAGTTCATCTCGTTCATCTCCACCGTCTCGATCGTGTGCATCGCGATCAGCGTGATCGCGCTGATCACGGTGATGTCGGTGATGAACGGTTTCGACTACCAGATGCGCTCGCGCATCCTCGGCGCGATTTCGCATGCCACCGTGTCCGGCATCGGCGAGAGCGTGCAGGACTGGCCGCGCGCTTTGCAGATCGCCGAGGCCAATCCGCACGTGCTGGGCGCCGCGCCGTACGTGGAGAGCGAGGCGATGCTGCTGGCGCGGCGCTCCAGCGGCGCGCTGGTGCGCGGCGTCGAGCCGGCGCAGGAGCCGAAGGTCGTCGACATCGACAAGCACATGCTCGAGGGCAAGCTGAGCGCCCTGACCCCGGGCAGCTGGAACATCGTGCTGGGCCGCGAGCTGGCGATGACGCTCGGCGTGACGGTAGGCGACCGGGTCACCATGGCCGTGCAGCAACTGCGCGCCACGCCGATGGGCAGCGTGCCGCGGATGCGCAGTTTCCACGTGGTGGGCACGTTCGAGCTGGGCATGGAGCAGTTCGACTCCGGCCTCGCCCTGGTCAACATGAGCGATGCCCAGAAGCTCAACGACCTCAGCGGCCCGACCGGCATCCGCCTGAAGCTCGACGACCTGTTCAACGCCCGCCCGGTCGCGCGCGAGCTGGCCGACCAGCTGGGCCAGGTCTACCGGGTGCAGACCTGGATGGACACCAACGCGAACCTGTTCGCCGCGCTGTCGATGGAAAAGATGGTGATGTTCATCATCCTGTCGCTGATCATCCTGGTCGCCGTGATCAACCTGATCTCGATGCTGATGATGCTGGTTACCGACAAGCAGGCCGACATCGCGATCCTGCGCACGCTTGGCGCCACCCCGCGCAGCATCATGGGCATGTTCATGGTGCAGGGCGTGCTGGTGGGTTTCGTGGGGATCGGCTTCGGCGTGGGCTTCGGCTCGCTGCTGTCGTGGAAGCTGCCGGGCATCATCAAGTGGATCGAGCACACCTTCCACGTGACCTTCCTGTCGCCGGACGTCTACTACATCAGCGAGGTGCCGAGCCGGCTGGACTGGCACGACGTGGGCTGGACCGCGCTGCTGACCTTCGCGTTCTCGCTGCTGGCCACCCTCTATCCCGCGTGGCGCGCCTCGCGCACGCAGCCGGCGCAGGCGCTGCGCTATGAATAAGGCCGTCATGAATTCCACGACTGAGAATGTGCTGCGCGCCAGCCACGTCGCCAAGACCTACGACGAGGGCGGCCTGCGCACCGACGTGTTGAGCGACGTCAGCTTCACCCTGAGGCGCGGCGAGACGATGGCGATCGTCGGCGCCTCCGGTTCCGGCAAGAGCACCCTGCTGCACATCATCGGCGGGCTCGACACGCTGACCGCCGGCGAGGTGGAGGTCGATGGCCGCGTGTTGTCGAAACTCTCCGACGCCGAACGCGGCCGCGTGCGCAACCGCTCGCTCGGTTTCATCTACCAGTTCCACCACCTGCTGCCCGAGTTCACCGCGCTGGAGAACGTGTGCATGCCGCTGCTGATCCGCGGCACGGCGATCGCCGAGGCGCAGAAGCAGGCCGCCGCCCTGCTGGACCGGGTGGGCCTGGGCGGGCGCATGCAGCACAAGCCGTCGGAGCTGTCCGGCGGCGAACGCCAGCGCTGCGCGGTGGCCCGCGCGCTGGTGACGAAACCCGCCTGCGTATTGGGCGACGAGCCCACCGGCAACCTCGACGAAGGCAATGCGGCGCAGGTCTACGCGCTGATGCTGGAGCTCAACCGGGAAATTGGCACCAGCTTCGTGCTGGTCACCCATGATCCGCACCTGGCCGCGAAGATGGACCGCACCCTGGTGCTGCACAACGGCGTATTGCAGGAAAGCCCGAAAGCCTGACGCTGTTGTTTTCCCCGTCTTCGGGACGGGCGCCACGCTTCCAGGCGAAGCCCTACGCGTTTTTCATCTTCGTCGGCGCCGCCAGCGCGCTAGGCTCGGACCATTCCAGGATGGAACGGGGCACGACATGGCACGAGCTGGCGGCAACCACGGCGGCACTGGCCTTGCTGGCCGGCGTGCTGCTGGTGCAGTGGCTGCCGGAGCTGCCGCCACGCTGGTGTCTTGGTCTGTTGCTGTCCGCAGCGTTGTTGCTGGCCTGGCGTTGGCCGCGTTGGCGCTGGCTGGCGTGCATGCTGTTCGGCATCGTCTGGGCGGCATGGCATGGCGCCACGGCGATGGAAGCGCGGTGGCCGCGTGCGCTGGAAGGCCGGGACATCACGGTGGTCGGCAGCATCGTCGATCTGCCGCGGGCCGCCACTGACGCCAGCCGTTTCACGCTGCGGGTGGAGCAGGCCACGCTGGATGGCCGCCCCATGGCATGGCGCGGTCGGGTGACGGTGTCCTGGTATGACGATGCGCCGACTGCTGCAGCCGTGCACCCGCTGGCAATTGCAGGTGCGCCTGAAACGGCCACGCGGCCTGCTCAATCCCGGCGTGGCCGACAGCGAGCGCTCGGCCCTGGAGCGCGGCATCGTTGCCACAGGTTATGTGCGCGATGATCCCGACAATACACGGCTCGCCGGCCCGCACTGGTGCGTCGATGGCGTGCGCGACGCGATCGCCCGCGGCATCGCCGCACGCGTGCGCGACCCGCACGATGCGACCCTGCTGCAGGCGTTTTCGGTCGGCGACACGCGCGGGCTGGAGCAGCGCGACTGGGAAGTGGCGCGCGCCAACGGCGTGTCGCACCTGATCGCGATTTCCGGCTTCCACGTCGGCGTGGCCGCGGTGGCCGGGGTATGGCTGGCGATGCTGGCGTACGCGTTATGTCCACGGCTGGCGCTGTGGCTGCCGCGACCGCAGGCGCAGGCTGCCGCCGCGTTGCTGGTGGCCGGCATCTACAGCGCGCTGGCCGGTTTCGGCCTGCCGACGGTGCGCACCCTGCTGATGATCGCGGTGGTGGCACTGGCACGCTGCGGTCGGCGCGGCCAGCAGCGGCGCGCAGTCGCTGGCGCTGGCGCTGATCGCGATCCTGCTGTTCGACCCGCTGGCAGTGCTGGCGGCCGGGTTCTGGCTGTCGTTCGTCGGCGTGGCCTTCCTGATGCTTTGCCTGCAGGCGCGCGGCCGCGGGCTGCGTGCGTTCCTGCACGAGCTGTCGGCCGGGCAGATGGTGATGACGGTGTCACTGCTGCCGCTGACCCTGTGGTTCTTCGGGCGAGGCTTCGCTGGTCGGGGCATTGTCCAACCTGGTCGCGGTGCCGTTCGTGAGTTTCGTGATCGTGCCGTGCGCGCTGCTCGGCATGCTGCTGCTCGGCGCTGGGCCCGCCGCTGGCCACGCCGATACTGTGGCTGGCCGCGCAGTTGGCGCATGCGCAATGGTGGCTGCTGGAACAGATGTCGGGCTGGCCCGGTGCGCACTGGTATCTGCCGACCGTGCAGCCGTAGGCCTTGCTGCTGGCGGTACTCGGAGCGTTGTGGCTGTTCCTGCCGCGCGGCGTGCCGTTGCGCTGGCTGGGTTTGCTGCTGTTCCTGCCGTTGCTGTGGCCGCCGCGACCAGCTGCCGGCCGAGGGCGCGTTCCAGGTATGGGTGCTGGACGTGGGGCAGGGCCTGTCGGTGCTGTTGCGCACTCGCGGAGCACGCGCTGGTGTACGACACCGGCGCGCGTTACCCGTCCGGTTTCGATCTCGGCGAGGCGACGGTGCTGCCGTCGATCCACGCGTTGGGCATCCCGCGGCTGGACATGCTGATGATCAGCCACGGCGACAACGACCATGCCGGCGGGGCGGAAGCCGTCGCGAGCGCCTTCCCCCAGGCACAGCGCTACGCCGGTGAACCGGCGCGGCTGGCACGGATGAAGTTGCCGCCGATGCGCGCAGTGCGTCGCCGGGCAGTCATGGCAATGGGATGGCGTGCATTTCCGCGTGCTGAATCCGCGTGGCGACGCGGGTGACCGGGGCAATGACAGCTCCTGCGTGCTGCTGGTCGAGGGGCGCGGCGGGCGCCTGCTGCTGACCGGCGACATCAGCGCGAAGGCGGAGCCGCAGGTGGCCGCGGCGCTCGGGGGCGGGCCGCGGCCGGTGCTGCTGGTGCCGCATCACGGCAGCAAGACCTCCTCCAGCGCCGCCTTCATCGCCGCACTGCAGCCGCCGCTGGCGTTGGTGTCGGCGGGCTGGCGCAGCCGCTTCGGGCATCCGAAGCCCGAGGTGCTGGCACGTTATGCCGAGGCCCGGGTGCCGGTATTCAACACCGCCGAGCAGGGTGCGATCCCGCTGGATTTCCCCGCCGACGCTCCGCCGCGGCGCGAGCCGGGCTGGCGCCAGCGGCAGCCGCGCTACTGGCGCGAGTGACGGGGTCAAACGGGGAATGCCACGCGTGCCGCAGTACGGCGGAACGAGGCTGCTATCATGCGCGCTTCCTGTCAGGTCGTGCGTCGGGGTCGAAAAGTGCTGGAAATTCTGATGGCTGGCGGTTGGGCGATGGTGCCCATCCTGATCTGTTCGGCGGTGGCCCTGGCGATCGTGCTGGAGCGGTGCTGGACCCTGCGCCGCAAATCGGTGCTGCCGCCGGGCCTGGGCGATGAAGTGCGCCAGTGGGCGCGTTCCGGCCAGCTCGATCCAAAGCATCTCGAAGCCCTCGCGAACGGTTCGCCGCTGGGCGAACTGCTGGCCGCCGCGCTGGTCGTGCGCCGGCAGCCGCGCGAGCTGATCAAGGAGCGCATCGAGGACACCGGCCGGCATGTGATCCACCGGATGGAACGTTACCTCAACACGCTGGGCACGATCGCGCTGATCGGCCCGCTGCTGGGCCTGTTCGGTACCGTGATCGGGCTGATCCGCATGTTCATGGAAGTGATGGCCGGCGGCATCGGCGATCCGGCGAAGATGGCCGGCGGCATCGGCGAGGCGCTGATCTGCACCGCATCCGGCCTGACCGTGGCGATTCCGGCCTACGTGCTGCACCGCTACTTCCGTTCGCGCGTAGCCGGATATTGCGTGGAGATGGAAAAGCAGGCGACTGCGCTGCTCGACGACCTGACCCTGGCTCCTGCCGCGGCGGCGCCGGTGCGGCCGCGGCGCGCGCCGGCGCCGACTGCGCCGACCGCGGGCTGAGGTACACCGATGCGTATCGGCAACGATCGCCGCGGCGATGACTTCGAGATCAACGTGATCCCGTTGATCGACGTATTGCTGACCCTGCTGATGTTCTTCGTGCTGACCAGCACGTTCGTGCAGCATTCGCGCCTGCAGGTGACCCTGCCGCAGGCGAGTACGCAGGATCGCGACATGAACGCCCCGGCGCTGACCGTGATGATCGACCGCGACGGTCGCTTCTTCGTGGGCAGCGACGAGGTGATGGGCGAGGGCATCGAGGCGCTGAAGCAGACCATCGCGCGCAATGCGGGCGATGATCGCGCGCGCCAGGTGACGATCCGCGCCGACGCGCACACGCCGCACCAGGACGTGGTCACCGCGATGGATGCGCTGGGCCAGCTCGGCTTCACCCGGCTGTCGATCGCGACCACGCCGGGCAAGCCGGGCGCGGCGCAATGAGCGCCGCGAAAACCGGCGTGTGGGATGCCGAGAGCCGGCGCGTCTACGGGCGCCTGCTTGGCTACACCCGGCGTTACTGGATGATCGGGCTCGTCACCGTGCTCGGCATGGCGGTGGACGGTGGCGGCCTGGTGCTATTCACCAAGCTGCTGCAGCCGCTGATCGACCAGCTGTTTGCGAACAAGGATCCGTACCTGATCTTCTGGATGCCGATCTGGATCATCGCCATCTTCGCGGTGCGTGGCGTGGGCACCTTCGTCAGCAGCTACGGCATCGCGTACATCGGACGCAACGTGGTGCAGGCGGTGCAGCATGATGTGTTCGCCGCCTACCTGCGGCTGCCGGCGGCATTTTTCGGCGCCGAGGCTTCCGGCCACCAGGTCTCCCGCATCACCTACACCAGCGAACAGGTGGCCTCGGCATCCACCGATGCCGTGAAGATCGTGGTGACCGAAGGTGTCACCGTCATCGGCAGCCTGTACGTGATGCTGTACTACAGCGCCTACCTGACGATGGCGTTGTTGATCATGGTGCCGGCGATCGCGCTGATCGCCACCGTCGTCAGCCGCCGCTATCGCCAGATCAGCCGGCGCATCCAGGGAATGATGGGTTCGGTGACCGGCACGGTGGAAGAGTCGGTCGGGGCGCATCGCGAGGTGCGCATCTACGGCGGCCAGCCGCATGAATCAACCCGCTTCGACGAGGTCACCCAGCGCGCCAAGCGGCTCAACCTGAAGATTGCGGCCACCAACGCCATGTCGAGCACCGCGATCCAGACGGTGGCGGCATGTGCACTGGCAGCGTTGGTCTACCTGGGCACGCGGCCGTCGGTGATCGACGGCATTTCGCCGGGCGTGTTCGTCGCCGTGCTGACCGCGATGGGGACCATGATGCCGTCGTTGAAACGGCTGACCACGGTGCAGGCGAACATCCAGCGCGGGCTATCCGCCGCCACGGACCTGTTCGAGATCATCGACATGCCGCCGGAGACCGACGCGGGCCGCCGGGACATCGTGCGGACGCGCGGCGACATCCGTTTCGAGGATGTCCGCATGGCTTATCCGCGCGGCGAGTCCGAGGCCCTGCGCGGCGTCGACCTGCATTGCGCGCCCGGCACGGTGACTGCGCTGGTCGGGCGCTCCGGCAGCGGCAAGAGCAGCTTGGTCAGCCTGCTGCCACGGTTCTATTCGCCCAGCGCCGGGCGGATCGTGCTGGACGGCGAGGACTACGAGAACTACACGTTGGCCTCGCTGCGCCGGCAGATCGCGTGGGTGGGGCAGAGCGTGGTGCTGTTCGACGACACCGTGGTCAACAACATCGCCTACGGCGAACTGGCCGGTGCCAGCGAGGCGGAAATCGTCGCCGCCGCCGAGGCGGCCAACGCGATGGAGTTCATCGCGCGCCTGCCGCAAGGCATCCACACCCAGATCGGGCAAAGCGGTAACACGCTGTCGGGCGGCCAGCGCCAGCGCATCGCGATTGCCCGCGCGATCCTGAAGAACGCGCCGATCCTGGTGCTGGACGAGGCGACCAGTGCGCTCGACACCGAGTCCGAGCAACTGATCCAGCAGGCGTTGCAGCGGTTGATGCGCGACCGCACCACCGTGGTGATCGCGCACCGCCTGTCCACCGTCGAAGGCGCCGACCAGATCGCGGTAATGGATCAGGGCCGTATCATCGAGCGCGGCACGCACGCCGACCTGATCGCGCTGAACGGCCAGTACGCCGCGCTGCACCGGATGCAGTTCCATGACTATGCGGCCGACCAGGGCAGCGACTGAGGATCTTCCATGGCGCTGATCGACACGCTCGAATCAGCCTGGTACGGCGGCGGCCGGGCACCGTGGTGGGCGCGGCCGCTGGCGATGCTTTACGGCAGTGTGATCCGCTTGCGCAGCAGGTTCTACCGACTCGGCTGGTTGCGCAGCGTGCGCCTGCCGGTACCTGTCGTGGTGATTGGCAACCTCAGCGTGGGCGGCACCGGCAAGACGCCGCTGACGATCGCGCTGGCCGGCGCTCTGCGCGAACGCGGGTACCGGCCCGGCGTGGTCAGCCGCGGCTACGGCGGCAGCCAGCGCGAGCCGCTGCTGCTTGGTGACACACCTGATCCGGCGCAGGTCGGCGACGAACCCTGCCTGATCCACGCCAGCGGCGTGCCGGTGGCGGTCGGCCGCGATCGTCCCGCGGCGGCGCGGCTGTTGCTGGACGCCGACTGCGACGTGCTGATCGCCGACGACGGCCTGCAGCACTACCGCCTGGCGCGCGACGTGGAAATCTGCGTGATCGACGGCATTCGCCGTTTCGGCAATCGCCGGCTGCTGCCGGCCGGGCCGTTGCGCGAGCCGCTGAGCCGGCTGCAGCGGGTGGATTTGCGCGTGTGCAATGGCGGCGCCGCCGAGGCGGACGAATACCCGATGCAGTTGCGCGGCGGCGACGCGGTCGCGTTGGACGATGGCCGCGCGCAGGCGCTGGCCGGCTTCGGCGGCCAGCGTGTCCACGCGGTGGCCGCGATCGGCAACCCGCAGCGTTTTTTCGACAGCTTGCGGGCTGCCGGCATCGAGATGATCGAGCATGCCTTCGCCGACCATCACGCCTTCGTTCCGGCAGACCTGGATTTCGCGGACGGCCTGCCGCTGCTGATGACCGACAAGGACGCGGTCAAATGCCGGCGCTTCGCACAACCAGGCTGGTGGCGGGTACCGGTGCGCGCCGGGTTGTCCGCAGCGTTCTTCGATGCCGTGGTCGCGCGGGTCGCGGCCTCACATCGGCACTGATTCGCCGCCGATCCAGACCCTGCGCACCAGCGGACCGCCGATCCAGTAGCACAGTTCGGCCGGCTGTTTCGCCTGCCATGCCACCAGGTCGGCACGCTGGCCTACCGCCAGCGTGCCGCGATCGTGCAGGCCCAGCGCACGGGCCGCGTTCACGGTGATGCCACGCAACGCTTCCTCCGGGGTCAGCCGGAACAGCGTGCAGGCCATGCCGGCGGCCAGCCGCAGCGACAGCAGCGGCGAGGTGCCGGGGTTGCAGTCGGTAGCGATCGCGATCGACACGCCGTGCTCGCGCAGCGCCGCGACTGGCGGCAGCTTCGTCTCGCGCAGCGCGTAGAACGCGCCGGGCAGCAGCACCGCGACGGTGCCGGCGCCGGCCATGGCCTGGATACCCGCTGCGCTGAGATGTTCCAGATGATCGGCGGAAAGCCCGCCGTATTCGGCGACCAGCACGGCGCCGCCGAGATCGGACAATTGCTCGGCGTGCAGCTTCACGGAAAGACCGAGCTGCTTCGCGCGCTCGAACATGCGGCGGGTTTCCTCGTGGCTGAAACCGATGCCTTCGCAGAACGCATCGACCGCATCGACCAAGCCTTCGGCAGCGAGCGCGGGCAGCATCGCGTCGCAGGCCAGCGTCACGTAGTCGTCGCGTCGGTTCCGGTACTCCGGCGGCAGCGCATGCAGGCCGAGAAAGCTGGTGCGCACGCTGATGCCCAGCTCGCGGCCGAGCCTTCGCGCCACGCGCAGCATGCGGCGCTCGCTGTCCAGGTCCAGCCCGTAGCCGGACTTGATTTCCAGCGTGGTCACGCCGTCGGCAAGCAATGCCTGGGCACGCGGCAGCGATTGCTCGAACAGCTGTTCCTCGCTGGCGGCGCGGGTGGCATTGACGCTGGAGGCGATGCCACCGCCGGCGCGGGCGATGTCCTCGTAGCTGGCGCCGTTCAGGCGCAACTCGAACTCGTGGGCGCGGTCGCCGCCGAACACCAGATGGGTATGACAGTCGACCAGCCCCGGCGTGACCAGCGCGCCGTCCAGCGATTCCACCGTGGCGGCGAGCGTGGCTGGAGCCTCCGGCAACTCGTCCTGCCGGCCGACCCAGGCGATGCGGCCGTGATGCAGCGCGATCGCGCCGTGCTCGATCAGGCCATAAGGCGTGTCGCCGGCGAACGTGGCCAGGGTGGCGTTGAGCAGCAGTCGATCCCAGCGTGATTCGTTCATGGAGTGCCGGTTCCGCATGGGTGATGGGATGATCGCAAGAGGCCTGCGACCGCGGCGCGATTATCGCAGACCGCGTCTTCCCCTGTGGGAGCCCGCTCGCGGGCGATGCTCTGGTTTGTCCCCGCGTCCGGAACGAACAGCTTTCAAAGCAAGGGCTTTCGTGCGCCTCCGGCGCCCGAGTTACTTTCTCTTTGCGTGCTCAAAGAGAAAGTAACCAAAGAGAAAGAGCACCCCGCCTCCGCGCTTTCCGGGCGTCCTGCCCGGAAAGTTCGCGTGCGGGCTACGGGGTTTTTCGACAGCACATCCTGTGCTGGCGAAAAACTGGCCGGCATCCATGCCGGCCACCCTGCGGGCTTTCCTCCGCCCGCCCGCCGCTGCAGAGGGGACCCCGGGTAAAGCAGCGCGCATCCTGCGCGCACTTTTCAGAAGAGCCAGATCAAAAGCGGGAGCAAAGTCACAGCAAAGCGACGCTATTGCTGTGGCTTTGGCCGTTGCTCTTCGGCTTCATCACCGAGTGCGGGTCAGGATGGCCCGCTGCTCTACCCGGGGTCCCTTGCGCGGCGGTGAGTCGGGGTCGACAGGCCGCGCAGCGGGAACCGACAGGATGTCGGTTCCTTTTCGACAGCATATGGATGTGCTGTCGAAAAGCCCGGCCCCGACTCACGGACTTGCCGGGCAGGAGCCCGGCAAGCGCCAAGCGGGGTGGCCTTTCTCTTTGGTTATCTTTCTCTTTGAGCACGCAAAGAGAAAGTAACTCGGGCGCCGTAGGCGCACGAAAGCTTTTGATCTAAAAATTCTCGCCACGAACAAAGCAAGAGCATCGCGCACGACCGAAGGAAGTCCCTTGTGGACAAAGTGCGCCCCTGCAGTCAGCACGGCGCGTCAGCGCGGTCGCCAGCGCGTCTCGTACAGGTCGAAGCGGCGGTCCTTCAGGTTCTGCACCGCGCCGGCGTTGCGCGCGCGGGCCAGGCTTTCCAGGCGCAGGTCGGCGAACAGAACGGTCTCGATGTTCGGCGTGGAGTCGGTCGCGACGCCGTCGCGGGCAAAGCCGAAGTCACTGGGCGTGAGGATGCAGCTCTGGCCGTACTGGATGTCGAAGTTGTTCACGCCCGGCAGGTTGCCCACGTTGCCTGACAGCACCACGTAGCACTGGTTCTCGATCGCCCGCGCCTGCGAGCAGTAGCGCACGCGCAGGTAGCCCTCGCGCACGTCGGTGCAGAACGGCACGAACAGGATCAGCGCGCCCTGGTCGACCAGGTAGCGTGCCACCTCGGGGAACTCCGAGTCGTAGCAGATCATCACGCCGATCGGACCGCAGTCCGTCAGCACGGTGGCCGCGCTGTCGCCGCCGGTAATGTTCCACACGGTGCGTTCGCTGGGTGTCGCGTGCAGCTTCTCGCGCTCGTGGATCGAGCCGTCGCGCAGGCACACGTAGCAGACGTTGTGGATGTCGCCGTTGGCCTGCTCGGTGGGGTGCGTGCCGGCGATGATGTTGATGTTGTAGCGCACCGCCAGCCGGCTGAACAATTCCTTCACCTGTGGCGTGTAGTGGCTCAGCTTGCGGATCGACTCGACCGGCGACAACTCGGTGTTCTCGATCGACAGCAACTGCAGGGTGATCAGTTCGGGGAAGGCGACGAAGTCGGCGCTGTAGTCGGCGGCGATATCGGTGAAGTATTCGACCTGGGTGGCGAACTCCTCGAACGAGGTGATCCGGCGCTGCTGGTATTGCACCGAGGCCACGCGTACCGAGTCGGGCAGCAGCCGCGCCGAGGTGATCGGCGGGATGTCGGGCTGGTCGAGCAGCTGCGGATTGCGCCAGACCATGTGCACGGCGTAACCCAGCGATTCGTGGTCGGACGGCACGTACGCGCGCAGCACGCCGATCAGCTCGAAATCGTTGGACAGCTGGAAGCTCAGTGTGAGGTCGCGCCGCTTGCCTTCCACCACCGCCTGCACGTACGCCTCGGCGCTGCCGTAGCGCGCGATGTTCTTCGCCAGGCCCGGAATGCGGCCGCCGAACACGATGCCGCGCAACTTGAGATCCATGCACAGCCGCTTGCGTGCCTGGTACAGCCGCTGGCCGATGCGCATGCCGCGGTAGTCCGGGTGCACCACCACTTCCATGCCGTACAGCCAGTTGCCGTCCGGCTTGTGGCGCGAGCCCATGCCGCCGCCGGTGATCTGCATCCAGGTATGCGGCGCCAGCGCGGTGGCCTCGTCGATGCGGAAGGTGGCGCAGTAGCCCACGATCACGCCTTCGTACTCGACCACGAACTGGCCTTCCGGAAAGTGTGTCTGCTGCGAGCGCAGCATCTCCGCCGAGTGGCCCCATTCCGGCGTGTAGACCCGCGCAGTGAGCTCGACCAGGGCCGGCACGTCGGCGAGGGTGGCCAGGCGCAGCCGCAGTTTCGGAGTGTTCTCGTTGGTCTTGCGGGCCATCGTCCGATTATGCCCAGCCGAATGGCGAGCGCGGGTGAAGAGGATTTCACGGGGCCGGTTACACTGCGCGATATCGAGTACGGGACCCAGACCGATGAGTGACAGCACCGCGATTGCCCACTTCAAGGCCGGCCAACTATGGCAGGCGCACGGCTGGCAGGCCGATGCGACGCTGGGTGTGGCCGCCAACGGGCGTCTGCTGGCATCGGCGGATGCCGCCGCCGAGCCGATCGGCAAGTGGGTGTTGCCGGGCATGCCGAACCTGCACTCGCATGCATTCCAGCGCGCGATGGCCGGCCTGGCCGAGCGCCGCGGTAAGGCTGAGGACAGCTTCTGGAGCTGGCGCGAGACGATGTACGCGTTCGCCGCCACGATCGGCCCGGACGAGCTGCAGGCGATCGCCGCCCAGCTCTACGTCGAGATGCTCAAGGCCGGCTACACCGAGGTCTGCGAATTCCACTACCTGCACCATCAGCCGGACGGCACGCCGTATGCGCAGCCGGAGGCGATGTCGCTGGCGCTGGTCGAGGCGGCGCGCGAGGCCGGTATCGGCCTGACCCTGCTGCCGGTGCTGTACATCAGCGGTGGGTTCGACGGCCGTGCGCTCAGTGCGCGCCAGCGCCGCTTCGGCCACTCCGTCGATGCCTACCTGCGCCTGCTGGAAGCGCTGCGCCGGCTGGAGAGCGACGATGTGTGCGTCGGCATCGCCCTGCATTCGTTGCGCGCGGTGCCGGAGCCGGCGCTGCGCGAAATACTGGGCAATCCGCTGGCGAGCACCGGCCCGATCCATATCCACATCGCCGAGCAGATCGGCGAGGTGCAGGATTGCCTGGCCACCCGCGGCGCGCGTCCGGTGGAGTGGTTGTTCGAGCATGCCGGCGTCGATGCCCGCTGGTGCCTGGTCCACGCGACCCACCTCACGGCGGCGGAGGGCGCGCAATTGGCGCGCAGCGGCGCCGTGGCCGGGCTGTGTCCCACCACCGAGGCGAATCTCGGCGATGGGCTGTTCCCGCTGGCCGATTACCTGGACGCCGGCGGCACGCTCGGCATCGGCTCCGACTCGCACATCTCGATCTCGCCGGTGGAGGAGCTGCGCTGGCTGGAATACGGCCAGCGCCTGGCGACCCGCCACCGCAACATCGCCGCCCGGCATGAGGGCGACAGCGTGGGCGAGACGCTGTGGCGCGCCGCGCTGCGCGGCGGCGCCCGGGCCTCGGGCCGGCCGGTTGGCGAACTGCGCGAAGGCGCGCGCGCCGACCTGGTCGTGCTGGACGACAGCTCGCCGCTGCTCGCCGCGCGCGACGAGCGTTCGGTGCTGGACAGCTTCCTGTTCGCCGGCAACACGCCGCTGGTGCGCGACGTGATGGTCGGCGGCGAGTGGGTGGTGCGCGACTTCCGGCATCGCGACGAGGCACGCATCGCCGCACGCTATCGGGCAACCGTGGGCGCATTGGCCGCACGCTGAAGTTGTCCTGCGGAAAAACGTGAACGCCAGCCATCGTGGCTGGCAACTGCGGTCATCGGCGTCGCCGGCATCGGCGTTTTTCACGGCATATCCCCCACAGGAGTGTCCCATGCGCCGATTCATGTCCACCTGTCTCATCGCCGCCGCCCCGATCGGCGGCAGTCTCGCCATGACCGGTTGTGTGGTGGTGGCGCCGCGTGGTGGCTATCACGCCCGTGTCTGGGTGCCCGGCTACTGGGCGCCGCGGCATGTCTGGGTGGGCGGCCACTGGCGCTGATCCAATCAGCTTGCAGCTTCCCCTCCGGAGGCTGCGCCAGCCTGCATGCTGGCGCAGCCGTTGCCGCTGCTCACTCCTGCTGAATCGCTTGCTGCACGTTTACTGCACGGCTGGGGTTGCCGGTGAAGACGCCGCCTGCTGTGCCTTGAACTGCTGCCATTGCTGACGGCGAGCTTGCTTCTGCTGCTTCATCGATGCCATCTGCACCTTCTGTGCCGGTGTCAGCACCGCGTAGATCTGCGCGCGCACGTTGGCTTTCTGCTGCACGCGTACGCGGGTAGCGTCGGCTTCAGCCTGTGCCAGGCTGGCTGCTGCTGCCTGATAACCCACCTGGTCCGGCGTCATCGATTCGAATGCACTGCGCTGCTGGCGCAGGGCCTGCCACTGCGTCTTGTTCTGCGCGAAGCTGGTCTTGACGATCTGCTTGATGCTGGCACGCTGCGCATCGGTGAGGTCGAGCTTGCCGAGGCCCATGTCCATGCCGCCGCGGCTGTGCGAGTAACGGCCGTGATGCATGCCAGCCTCTTGCCCGGCGGGGCCAGGGGCGGCCACGGCGAGCGTGGCGAGAGTCATGGCCGAAGTCAGGATCAGGCCGAGAGTGATGTGCTTGCGCATGAGTGTTACCTCTGTCGTTGGGGGGAGGACTTGCAACTCATTTGACGCCAACGCCGTGTGTATGTTCTTTGCCGAAGGGTAAAGATGCGTAAAGCCCGTGGCGTTCGCGGCCTCGCAACGCTTGAATGGAAACCATGCAGCCGACCCCCACGTCCCGAATACTGATCGTCGATGACGACCGCGCCTTGTGCCAGTTGTTGGCCGAGTATCTGCGGCGTGAAGGCTTTGCGGTGGACGTCGCGCACGACGGCGAAGCGGCCCTGCTGCAATTGCGCAACCCCGCGTTGCGCCCGGATCTGCTGATCCTCGACGTGATGATGCCTGGCCGCGATGGTCTGGACACCTTGCGCGAGCTGCGCATGCAACACCGGCTGCCGGTCATCATGCTGTCGGGCAAGGGCGAGCCGGTGGATCGGGTGATCGGTTTGGAGCTGGGTGCCGACGACTACCTGGCCAAGCCCTGCCTGCCGCGCGAGTTGCTCGCACGCGTGCGCGCGCAACTGCGGCGCAACACGCCGGCCACCGCCGCCAACCTGCAGGTCGGGGTGTTGCGGCTGCAACCGGGCGACCGCAGGGCATTTATCGCTGCGCAGGAACTCACCCTGACCGGGGCGGAATTCATGCTGCTGCTGGCGCTGGCGCAGCGTGCCGGCGAGCTGGTCGACAAGGCCTCGCTGACGCGCATCGCACTGGGGCGCGAGCTGGAGCGCTTCGATCGCAGCATCGACGTGCACGTGAGCCGCCTGCGCCACAAGCTGGCCGAGGCATCGCCCCAGGCGCCGCGGATCGAATCGGTACGCGGTTCCGGCTATCTGTTGATCGCGGGTGCGCCGTGAGCCCGTTCAACAGTGCGATCTACCGCCGCCTGCTGATCTGGTTCTGCGTGGCAAATCTGCTGGTGCTGTTTCTCGGCGGCTATCTGACCCGCCGCTTCATCGAATACACCACGGCGGTGGAAATCGACTGGGTGGCGCTGGCGCACGATGCCAGCCACAGCTACGAAAGCGGCGGCACGCCGGCGCTCGACGAGTGGGTGAGACAGCAGCGGCATCAGGGGATCGACGCCACCCTGTATGCAAACGGGCAGCCGTTGTCGCCGGTGCGGCTGCCGACGTCGATCCGGCAGTCGCTGCCTGCGTGGTTCGCGGCGGGTCGGGACATCCTGCTGCAGCCGCGACCGGGGCTCTACCTCTCGGTCCAGCCGGTGATCGGCGACGACGGCCAGGTGCGCCAGTTGGTGGCGCTCAGTCGCACCCATACCCGGTTGCGCCCGCAGACCCGGGAGAAAATCCTGCTGCTGGTGCAGGCGGGCCTGTCGTTGTTGTTTATCGCCCTGGTCGGCTGGTGGGTGGCGCGCAGCGTGGCGCGGCCGGTTGCGGCCTTGCGTGACGCCACCCGCCGCATGGCCGCCGGCGAGCTTTCCACCCGTGTCGGTCGGCCGCGTGGCGCGTCAGGCGACGAGCTGGCCCAGCTGGCCTGGGATTTCGACGCCATGGCCGAACGCATCGAAGCCCTGGTGGCGCACGATCGCGGCGTGCTGCAGGACCTGTCGCACGAGTTGCGCTCGCCGTTGGCGCGGCTTCATCTGATCCTCGAACTGGCCCGGCACGGCACCGATGCGACCGAGGCGGAGGGGTATTTCCGCCAGGCCGAAACCGAGATTTCCAGGCTGGACCGGATGACCGGCGAAATGCTGGCGTTGTCGCGCCTCGAGGGCGGCATTCCCGGCATGAATTGCGAGGACGTGGATCTCCTCGATGTGGTTCGTGAATGCCTGGAACTGGCCGAGCTCGAGGCACGCGCACGCGAGGTCGAACTGCGGTTGATCGCAGCCGATCAGCCCGTGGTCGTGTTCGGCAGCGCGCAGTTGCTGGAACGCGCGCTGGACAACCTGATCGCCAACGCGATCAAGTTCAGCCCCGCCGGCGGCAGCGTGGAGCTGGAAGTGCGCAGCGAGCGGGATCGCGTCGCCTTGCTGGTGCGCGATCGCGGCCCCGGCGTGCCCGAAGCCGAACTGGAATCGCTGTTCAGGCCGTTCTTCCGCGGCAGCAATGCGCTGCGCGCCGACGGCCACGGGCTCGGCCTGGCCATCGTGCAGCGCGTGGTGAACATACACGGCGGCGAGATACTGGCCCGCAATCGTGACGGCGGTGGCCTGGAAGTGTGCGTGCAGTTGCCATTGGCCGGGCCGGCTGCGCTTGGGTGATGCCCGGCGCAAGCATGGCCGGTCCACGACCGGATTCGGCCGGCGGGCCCTACGCAAGCGCAGCGCGATTTGCCACACTCGGCGCTTTGCCCGATGCACAGCATGCGAACGAATGCCCTTGCCGCGGTGGGACTGGCGCTGGTCTCGGCGCTGTTCTTCACGCTCACCTACGTGCTCAACCGGAGCCTGGTCGCCGGCGGCGGACACTGGGCGTGGGCGGTGATCCTGCGTTATCTGCTCACCTTGCCGATGCTCGCCATCGTGTTGCCGCTGCAGGGCGGGTTGGGCGAGTTGCCGCGGGAACTGCGCCGGCATGCCCGGCCGTGGCTGCTGTGGAGCAGCGTGGGCTTCGTGCTGTTCGGCGTGCCGCTGACCTGGGCGGCCAGCAGCGGGCCGTCGTGGTTGATCGCCGGCAGTTTCCAGACCACGGTGCTGGCCGGGCCGCTGCTGGCGCCGCTGATCTATCGCGACGAACGGCGCCAGCTGGCCTGGCGCACGCTGGCGCTCGGAGCGCTGATCGTGGTCGGCGTGTTTGCGCTGCAATGGGGCCATGCGCAAGGCCAGCTGCATGTCGGCGACTGGCTGGCGATCGGCGCGGTGGTTCTGTCCGCGTTCGCCTATCCGCTGGGCAACCGCAAGCTGCTGCTGCACCTGGAACAGGCTCAGGCGGAGCCGGGCGGCAGCCGGCTCAACGCGGTACAGCGGGTGTTCGGCATGACGCTGTGCAGCTGGCCGCTGTGGCTGCTGTTCGCGGCGGTTGCGTGGTTCACGGTCGGTCCGCCGACCTGGCGCGAGGCGCTGCTGGCCGGCGGCGTGGCGCTGTCCTCGGGCACCATCGCCACCATCCTGTTCTTCCGTGCCACCGACATGGTGCGCAGCGAGCCGACTGCGCTGGCCGCCGTCGAGGCGATGCAGGCGGCGGAACTGCTGTTCGCCACCGTGCTCGGCGTGCTGTTCCTCGGCGAGGCGTGGCCGCACGGCTACGCCGCATTCGGTGCGCTGGCGATCGTCGTCGGCATCGCGCTGTTCGGCTGGTTCAGCGGACGCGGCGCGGCGGGGCACGAGGAAGAAGTGCGCGCGCTGCGCGGCGACCGCAGCGCCTGAGGCGGTCGACATGCCGGCGGTTCGTCCGCTCGCGCCGGCATGTCGGTTGCGTCAGGGCATCTTGCCAAGAATGGCGTTCATCTCGTCGCTGGAAAAGGCCCGCATGGTCTGCGTCCTGGTATTGCCCAGGCTGCCGATGCTCAGAATGAAGGCGGTTGCCGCTGCCTCGTCGGCCGTTTCGGACACGATGACGATGTCGTACTTTCCCAGCGTCCAGAAGATCTCCTTGATCGTGACCCCGAACTTGCCGGCGGCTCCCTTGACCGCCTCGGCTCGCTTGGTGGTTTCCTTGATGTTGCGCATCCCCTGGTCCGTAAGGTGGGTAAGACCGATATAAGTCGCCATGAGCGATCTCCTCAATCGACGTGGGACCGCGATGCCCCTGCGCCAGCGCCGGCCCCGTGGCGTTGGCCTGTGTCTGATGTTCGATGGCGCAGCGCGGCGGCTTCGGCCGGAACGAGCGGGCGGCATTGGATGCCGTGGCGAAGCCGCCGGGCGGAACACGGCATGCAAGCCCGCCATGTTCTGCCGGCGCATGTGTTTCCGGTGTGTAAAACGGCTACGGTCGCGACGCGCGCTGGCCCTCGTTCGGCCGGCTGGCTCTATCCTTGGCGGGGTGACACACCCAGCAGCAGGCGGATGAGATGAGGCGTGACGTGGAGCCGGGCACGGCAGAACTTTCCGCAACCGCGGCGCCGGCGCCGCATATCCACCACGGCACGCCGGCGTTCCGGCGGACCAACCTCGCACTGTTCGCGGCCGGCTTCGCCACGTTCGGCCTGCTGTACTGCGTGCAGCCGCTGATGCCGGAGTTCAGCCGCGACTACGGGGTGAGCGAGGCGGGCGCGGCGCTGTCGCTGTCGCTGACCACCGGCGTGCTGGCGTTCGCGATGCTGTTCGCCGGCGCGCGTGTCGGATGCGTGGGGGCGCAAGTCGATGATGGTGGCGTCGTTGCTGTCGTCGGCGCTGCTGGTGCTGGTGACGGCGGTGATGCCGGACTGGACCACGCTGCTGCTGGTGCGCACCCTGCTGGGGTTGACCCTGAGCGGCCTGCCGGCGGTGGCGATGACTTATCTCGGCGAGGAGATGGACGCCGAGTCGATCGGCCTGGGCATGGGCCTGTACATCAGCGGCAGCGCGGTTGGCGGCATGGGCGGGCGGCTGCTCAGCGGTGTGCTGACGGACTTCTTCGGCTGGCGCATCGGCGTGGCGGCAGTCGGCGTGATCGGCGTACTGGCCGCGCTGATCTTCTGGCGCGCGCTGCCGCCGTCGCGGCATTTCGTGGCGCAGCCGCTGCGCTGGCGCACCCTGCTGGGGCGCTTCACCGGCATGTTCCGCGACCGCGGCCTGCCGTGGCTGTTCGTCGAAGGCTTTCTGCTGCTCGGCGCGTTCGTCACCGTCTACAACTACCTCGGCTACCGCTTGCTGGCGCCGCCGTACGGCTTGAGCCAGGCCGCGGTGGGACTGATCTTCGGCATCTATCTGGTCGGCACATTCAGCTCGGCGTGGATGGGGCACCTGGCCGGTCGGTTGGGGCGGCGCAAGGTGTTGTGGACGGCGTTCGCGCTGATGCTGGTGGGCGTGGCGTTGACCATGCTGCAGCCGCTGCCGCTGATCATGCTGGGCATCGTCGCGGTGACGTTCGGCTTCTTCGGCGGCCACTCCATCGTCAGCAGCTGGGTCGGGCGGCGGGCCGGCGCGGCGAAGGCGCAGGCCTCCTCGGTGTACCTGTTCTGCTACTACATGGGATCGAGCATTGCCGGCGCCAGCGGCGGGCTGTTCTACGCGTCGCATGGCTGGAACGGCGTGGCGCTGTTCGTCGGCGTGCTGGTGCTGGCCGGCCTGCTGATCGCGCTGCGGCTGTTCCGCCTGCCGCCGCTGGTCAACGTGGCGACGCCGCCGACGCCGATGAGCCGGGGCGCGATGCCGTAACACGGGCTCCCTCTCCCCCGACAGTTTTATCGTCGGGGGAGAGGGTTGGGGTGAGGGGGCTTTCGATGTTGGGGTATCAGGGCAGAAGCTTCCCCTTACCCCAACCCTCTCCCCGGGCTTGCCCGGGGAGAGGGAGCAGGGGGCTCAGCGTGCCGCCGGCTTCAGCATGTCCTTCACCGCGTCGTAGTCGCCGTCGTTCGCGGCGGCGGGGATGCCGAGCAGGTGGGTCATCAGCGGATAGACGTCCACGTTCGGGAACGCCGGCACCTTCGCGCCGACGCGGAACGCCGGGCCGTGCGCCACGAACAGCGCCTGCATCAGCGGGTCGGCGTTGTCGTAGCCGTGTTCGCCCAGGCTCGACGTGGCCCTTGTGGCTGGCGTGCGTAGTCGCTGGTGGTGATGCGCCAGTCCGACGTTGGCCAGGCACAGCAGCTGCGGCACGCGCGGATTGCTTGCCGTACGGCAAGCCGCGCCGGCACGCGGGTCTTGTCCCAGCACTGCATGTGCGGCTGCGGCTGCTCCAGCTGTCTGCTCGATCTGCGCGAAATCGGCAGCGCGCCTCCGCGCTGTCCGACTTCGGGTTGAAGCCGGCCAGGATGCCCATGCTCACCGTCTGCACCTGGTCCAGCGGAATCAGCTTGTCGATCATCACGCTGTTCGACTGCCGGCACGCTGGCCATGCCGTGATCGGACAGCACGATCAGGTTGATCCGGTCGAACAGGCCGCGCTGCTTCAGCCCCTCGCACCAGCCGCGCCATGCGCGGCATCGGTCTCGCGCAGCGCATCGTTCACCTGCGGCGCGTCCGGGCCGTGCGCGTGGCCGGCGTGGTCGACCTCGTCGAAATACAGGGTGAGGAAGCTGGGCCGCTGCGCGGCCGGCAGATCCAGCCAGGCCAGCACCTGGTCCACGCGCTGGTCCGGCGTCACCGTGCCGTCGAAGGGCTTCCATTCATCCGGGTGATGGCCGTGGATGTCCGCCTCCGAGCCGGGCCAGAACATCGTGGCGGTGCGCAGGCCATGCTGGTCGCGCGGTTTCCCAGATCGGCGTGCCCTCGGCCCACCAGCGGCCGTCGCTGACCGCCTTGCGGTTGCCCAGCGAGAACTTGCCGAGCTGCGGGATCGAACATCGTGTTGTTGACGATGCCATGGTGGTCCGGGCGCAGGCCGGTGACGATGGTGTAGTGGTTCGGGAACGTCAGCGACGGAAACGACGGCTGCATCGACGCGGCCTGCACGCCGCTTGTGCGCCAGCATCGCCAGGGTCGGGCTGAGCCCGCGTTCGAGGTAGTCGTAGCGGTAGCCGTCGATCGAGATCAGCAGCAGCGGCGCGGGCTGCGCGGCCGGTGCCGCGAGGCTGGTTGCCGGCGTGGCCGGGCTGCTGCGTGGCACAGCCGAAGCTGAATGCTGCCACCGAACACAGCAGCAGGCGAAACAGGATTTTCATGTCAGGAGACCTTACGATGTATTCAAACCAGCCCTGCATGATCGCGCACTGTCATGACCATTACACGTCTGCCACGCACTTCCCGTTGCTGCGCACGTTGTTGGTCGGCGTACTGGCGCTGGCGCCGCTGGGCGTCGTCGTGCGCCTGGCAGCAGTCCGGCACGCAGCCGGTGATCCGGCCGGTGCCGTCCGAGCCTGCAGTTCCAGCAGGATCGCGCAACAGCAGCAGACGCGCGACCAATTGCAGAAGAGCCAGCTGCAACAGCAGCTGCATCAGGGCGTGTCGGACAACGCGAAGCGCCCGAGCCGCGAATGACGCGCGCAGCCAGCAACAACTGGACGAGGCCGACCGGCGCAGCGCGATCGCGACCGCGCGAACCAGCAGGATCTGCTCGACCGCGAGCGCGATGCGTCCGACCTTGCCGCGGGTGGTGCCGAAGGACCTGCCGGCGCCAACGCGCAGCAGCGGCTGACCGTTCGTTTCAGCGGTGCGCGGACGCAAGGCCAGACCCAGCAACACCGAGCAGGGCGGCCAGATCCAGCCACGCGAACCAGTCGCCCCAGCGCGCATACAGCGTCTGCGTCTCGCGCAGCGGCAGCTCGCCGACCAGTTCGGCGTCGTGCTTCTCGCTGGAGGCCTCGGCCAGCACGCGGCCGCGGTCGTCGCTCAGCGTGAGGCGACCGGAATGGGCGGCACGCGCGATGGCGAAACCGCTTTCCACGCCGCGCAGGATCGCCATGCGGCTGTGCAGCCAGCCATCGATCGGTGAAATCCGATGCGGGCACCAGCAGCAGTTGCGCATGGCGCGCTGCATAGGCCTGGCCGATGTCGTGGAAATCCATGTCCTTGCAGATCGCCAGCCCGATCCGCGGCGTACCTTCAAGCATGGTGTAGCTGTCGCCCGGAGTGTACTGCTTTCAAAGCCGACAAGCAGATGATGCTTGCTGTAGGTGGCCGGTGACGTGGCTCCCGGCTGGAACACCATCAGCATGTTGCGTTCGGCGCGTGGATCGCCCTTGAAGTCGATACCGATGCCCACGGTCAGATCGCGCTGGTTCGCCAGCTCGCGCGAAGGCAGGGAGGATGGCATCGCCGGTGGCGAAGGATGTTTCCGGGGTCAGCACGATGCGGGCACCGACATCCGCGAGACGCTCGATCGCGTCCACGTAACGCGCGTTCCGCGCCTGCACGTCCGCGGCAGTGTGTGCCCGGCTCTTGCAACGACACCAGGCCGATGCGGATCGTCGCCGTGGCCGGGGCCTGCATCGCCAGCCGCCATAGGCGAGCGTGATCACGATCAGTGATGCGGCGACCACGGCAGCTGTCATGCGGCCACGCTTCGACGCCTGGAGCGCGGTCTGCACGGCGATCGCGGCCGGCAGCAGCAACACGAGGAAGCCGATACCCCAGAGGCCCGTGATGGCGGCGATCTGGATGATCGGAAGCGCATCCAGCTGGGTGTAGCTGATGTTGAAGAACGTGCCGTGCGGCGAGACCAGATTGTTGATGTATTCGAGCGCGACCCACACCACCGGCAGCGCCAGCGTCGCCGCGAGCGCGTGGCCGCGCAGCAGCAGTCGCCGGAACAGCAGCACGCACAAGGCGAGCATGAGGGCCGGCATGCCGACGGCATAGACGATCGCCGCCACCGGCAGGCCGATGTAGCCGTGCAGGTAGTCCCATTGATTGATCCCGCCGATCGCGTACGCGGCGAAGGCCGCCAGCGCTGCCCGGCGCGCACGAACTCGCGGCGCGAGCCACAGCACCGGCAGCGGTGCCAGCCAGGTCAGCCACCACAGCGGGTGCACGCCGCTGCCGAACCACCAGCCCAGCGCGGCCAGTGCGGTCGCCGTCAGCCACGCCGGCAGCGCAGAACGATCAAGCCTTGATGCCATCGATCAGTCTCCCCAGCGATTGCAGAGTAGAAGGCGCGGAACTGCGCCTCGTCGTAACTGAAGCGGCCGGCGCGGTAGAGCGCGACCAGGCCGTGTGCTGCGCCCACAGCGACATCGCCACGTCCCACGGATCGTCCTGCTTCAGCACGCCGAGCCGCCACGCCCTCGGCGACCGCATCGGCAATGACGTTGAGCGTCGGCGACTGGCGCGCGTGGAAGTCCTCGGGAAAGCGCCGTGCGTCGTCGCGGCGTACCGAGAACGCGTGGTCGAACAGGTGCGGGTGCGCCAGCGCGTAGTCGAGGTACGGCTCCATCAGCGCCACCAGGCGCTTGAGCACGTCCGGATTGTTCGCGTGCTTGCCCATGCTCTGCGCGTCGGTGTTGAAGCGCGTCGTCGGACAGCCGCTTCAGCAACGCTTCGCGATTCGGGAAGTGCCGGTAGATCGCCATCGGCGTGATGCCGACCGCTTCGGCGACGCGACGCATGCTCACGGCGTCGGCGCCTTCGCGATCGAACAGCTTGTGGGCGGCGCGCAGGATCTTCTCCGGCGTGGTCAGCTTCTTCATGTATACAGTGTATACATGGATTTCGGCTGACGTCAATATCGCGAGTGACAGCGGGTGCGACGTGAATCCGCGATCTATGCGCGCCGAAGAACAGATCGCCGTCGCGCGATGCGGTCTTCCATCACCAGCAGGTAGCGTTTCGTCGGCAGGCCGCCGCCGAAGCCGGTGAGGCTGCCGTCGGCGCCGATCACGCGATGGCACGGCAGCACGATCGGCAGCGGGTTGCGCCCGTTCGCGGCGCCGACCGCACGCACCGCCAGCGGCTTGTCGATGCGCCGGGCCAGTTCGCCGTAGCTGATCGTGACGCCGTACGGAATCCGCCCCAGTTCCTGCCAGACCTCCAGCTGAAACGGCGTGCCGACGGGATGCAGCGGCAGCTCGAAGTGCTGGCGTTCGCCGGCGAAGTATTCCTGCAGCTGCACGCGGGCGAACTCCAACGGCGCGGCCGCGCGAACCCAGCCCGGGTGCGCCCGCTTCGGGTGGCGTTCGCGCTCGAACCAGATTTCGCGCAGGCCGCGGCCATCGGCGACCAGGCGCAGCGTGCCGACCGGGCTGTCCATCTCGTCGTAGTGGATCGTGTCGGGCAGGTTCGTCATGCGATCGCTTCCGGTTTTTCCCGGCGTGCCGGCGACGGGCGCATCCGACGCGCCGCGCCACAAGTGGATCACCGCGTACGCGCGCCACGGTCGCCATGCGTCCGCGCGTTCGGCCAGTGCCTTCGTGCTCAGCGGCGTGGCTTGCGGCGCCGCCTCGCGACGCAGGATCAGATCCGCCGCCGGGAACGCGTCCGGGTCGCTCAACGCGCGCATCGCGATGTAATGCGCGGTCCATTCGCCGATGCCGGGCAGCGCGACCCAGCGCGCCACGAACTCGTCCAGCGACTGCTCCGCGCTGAAATCCACGCGGCCGTCCAGCAGCGCCTGCGCCATGCCGCTGATCGTCGCGGCGCGCGTCGTGGTCAGGCCGATTTCGCGCAGGTCCGCCTGCGCCAGCGCCGCCGGCGTCGGAAACAGTCGGTCCAGCCCCGGCAGCGGCGACGCCGGCAACGACTCGCCCCAGCGCTGCACGATGCGCGTCGCCAGCGTGCGCGCCGCCGCCACGCTGATCTGCTGGCCGAGGATCGCGCGCACCGCGATCTCGAAGCCGTCCCAGCCGCCGGGCAGGCGCAGGCCGGGGCGGCGCGCGAGCAGCGGGCCGAGCACGGCGTCATGCCGGAACGTGTCCGCGATCGCCTGCGGGTTCGCGTCCAGGTCGAACATGCGCCGCAGCGTCGTCACCACGCCGAGCAGCTGCGTCGGCTGCGGGCAGTGCAGCTGCAGCTGCAGCGCGTGGTCGCCGCCAGGCCACGCGCCGAGGCGCAGCCAGCCCGGCGCGTTCGGCCGGGCCGAACACGCGCGCATAGCTGTGCTCGTCGACCAGCTCGACGCCCGGCAACGCGCGCGTGCGCAGGAACGCCGAGCAGCGCCGTCGAAGTCGTACGGCGGCCGGTAACCGAGCCGCAGCACCAGCGCCGCGCCGGCCGCCGCGCGCGGGTGCCGGCGCAGTTCGCGCGGCGCGATGCGGTTCGCCTGCGCGAATGCCGCGTTGAACCGGCGCAGGCTGCGGAAGCCGGACGCGAGCGCGACTTCCGTCACCGGCAGCGCGGTTTCCGTCAGCAACTGTTTCGCGAACAGCAGCCGGCGCGTCGTGTGCACGCTGATCGGCGGCGCGCCGATGCGCTCGACGAACAGCCGGCGCAACTGCCGCGCCCCGATGCCGACGCGCGCCGCGAGTTCGTCCAGCGATTGTTCCGCCAGCGCGCCGGCCTCGATCAGCTTCAAGGCGCGCGCGACGACATGGTCGCCGCGCTGCCACTGCTCGTTGCCCGGCGCGAGCTCCGGCCGGCAGCGCAGGCATGGCCGGAAGCCGGCCGCTTCCGCGGCGGCCGCGTTCGCGTAATAGCGCACGTTCTCGCGCTTCGGCGTCGGCGCCGGGCACACCGGCCGGCAGTAGATGCCGGTGCTGCTCACCGCAGTGAAGAACAGCCCGTCGAAGCGCGCGTCGCGGCTGAGCCGGGCCTGTTCGCAGACGTGCGGGGCGGGCAGGGTGGGTAGTTCGTTCATGGCTGCAGGCTAGCACCGCCGCCGCCAGCCTGACTCGCCGTTTTCGGACATCAATGGCACTTCTGAAAAAACGGGCCGGTCGAGCGTTGCGCTCAACCGGCCAGGAGATCAGTTCGCGTGATCGATCCACGCAAGCATCGCGTGTGTTCCGCTTCGGCGTCTCACTTGATCGGTGCCATCAGGTGCTCGTACGGCGTGCCGGCCCACATCACGTACGGTGCCGCCGTATCCGGGTCAGCGACTTTTCGGATAGTTCGCATAGAACGCCGGGTCCGCGCCGACGATCATCAGATGCGGCCCGGTCTTGATCCAGTGATTGCTGCTGTCCGGCTTCTGCGCGTACGGGTCCGTGTTGCTCGCGTCCGTGCCGCCGGCCAGCATGTACATCATGCCGAGCTTGCCGGCCGGTGGCGTTTTCTTCGCCATGTACGCGGTGATCCACTCCATCGCGTTCTGGTCCATGCACATCGGGTCCGGTCCCGGCGTCGACGGGTTGTCCGGCATGCAGGTGAACCCGTTCGTGCCCTTGCGCAGCGTGCGCATCGTGCCATCCGCGCCCATCGCCACGATCGTCGCACCCTTCGCGACGCGTGCCGGCGCCGCGTGCATCGCGCTGGCGATCAATTGCGCGTCGCTCGGTGCAGGATGTTCCGCCGCCAGCCCGCCGCCTCCGATGGCGAACAGCGCAGCGGCGACCATGGCCTGGTTCTTCCAGCCCTGCTTTTTCCAGCCTGTGATATCCATGACAACCTCCTCACAGTGACTTGTTACGGTCACTCCGGGGTTCCCGCCGAGCAGTTTGTGCCGCTGTCATGGCGCGGTCAATCGGTGTGATGCCAGTGCCGGGGGCGGCCGTCAGGCGGCATGCGCGCCGGCCGCCGTGGATCACTTCGCGGCTGCAGCGACCGGGCAATCCGGTCGTCGACCGGCGTGAAACGTGGCGACATCCGCATCGCTCGCCGGCTTGCCGGCGTCGCCGCCATCGAACGCTACGCGCCAGGCGCCGTCGCCGCCGCGGCGCCACACCGTCGCGAACCTGCCGATCACGTAGCGCGGCTTTGCGCCCGGCGCCGGATTCTCGAACAGGTACGCGCCGCTGGAATACGCGAGCGTGCCGTCGCCCGACGCCACGACCTGCTGCGGGTACCAGTCCACCCGCTGCGTCTTGCCCGCGATGAACGCGGCCCAGTGCTGGCGTACCGCCGCGAGTCCGCGCGTCGGCTGCGGCGCGTTCGCGTCGAAGATCGCGTCCGCCATGACGTGCCCGGCGAATGCCGCCGCGTCATGCTGCTGCACGCTCCGCGCGAACGACAGCTCGCGCTGCCAGACCTCGCACGCCATCTTGTCCGTGGCGGGCGGCGTGGCCGCGAACGCGGCGTGCGCGCCGGCGAGCAGCAACGGCAACAGCAACAACCCGGTCCGGCGTGACATCGGCGTTCTCCTCGTTCGTTGCGCGGTGCTGCAGCATCCTGCGAACGCCGCCGGGTCGCCAGTGCCGCCGCCTGGCCGCACGCAAGCCGAACGCCGGCCCGCCGACCACAGCCGATGGCGCAGTATGATCGGCAACGTTCGGATGGCCTGGGGGAGGCCCGCATGAATTCACTGCAACGCGGTTTGCTGATCGCGGCCATCGTCCTGCTCGGCATCGGCGCATGGGTATGGAATGTGCGCACGCTGCAGTCGGAAATTCGCCGGCAGGAACAGCTTCAGGCCGAGCGACAGCCCGCGCCGGTCCCGCTGCCAAGCCACAAGTTCACGCGCGCCCAGGGCTACGCATTCATCGAGGCGATGAAGAAGGCCGAGGCGATCGCCGATCCATTGCAGCGTTGCCTGGCCTATCCCGACCCGCCGGACAGCCACTGGTCGCGCGACACCGTGGTCGCGTATTGCCATTACCGCCTGCAGCCGCTGCTACGTTCGCCGAGGCGCAGTCGCTGATCCAGCACGGCAACGCCGCCGAACTCGAACGCCGCCTTGCCGCCGCCCTGCATGCGCAGCAGACCGATCCGGACTCGCGCGGCCTGCTCGACCGGATCTACCAGGAAGCGTTCCAGAACGGTTCGTTCGACATTCGCCCGACCCTTGACGCCTGGAAGCGCGATTCGCCGAACAGCGCCTTCGCGTTCGCCGCCAGCGGCACCGCCTACGTGTCGATGGCGGCCGAAGCGCGCGGCGGCAGCTACATGCGCGACACGCCGGCCAGCAACGTGCAGGCGATGGACAACCTGCTGGGCCAGGCCGAGGTCGATCTGCGCCGCGCGATCGCGCTGGACCCGAAACTCACGCCGGCCTATGCCGCGCTGATCCACGGCGGCGGCCTCGGCTACGGGCGCGACTACGTCGATGCGGCGATCCGCGACGCGCTGGCCGCGGTGCCGGACGACTATTCGAATTACACCATGGCGTTGTGGACGCGACAGCCGAAGTGGGGCGGTTCGCTGGAAGCGATGGACCAGCTCGCCGCGCAGGCCCAGGCGCAGGCGCCGGGCAACCCGCTGATGAAGGTGTTGTCGTCGGAGCGGCCGTTCTACCAGGCCTGGAACTGCGACTGCAGCCACGCCGTCGAGATGGCTGCCTATCCGCACGCAGCCGACGAGCTGACCAGCAGCAGCAACCTGGCCGACATCGGCCGCATGGCCAGCAGCTACCGCGACCAGACCATGGCCTTGATCTACCAGTCCGAGGCGCTGCGCTTCGCGCCCCGCAACGAGGATGCGCGCGTCAATCGTGCCTTTGCGCTGGTCGATTACGACGAAGCCGCCTGGGCGGTCGCCGACCTCGACCGCCTGCTGGCGGCGTCTCCGCACAATCGCAAGGCGCTCGACGCGCGCGCCAACGCCTACGAGATGCTCGGCGACTACGCGCACGCCGAGCGGGATTTCCGCCAACTGCTGGCGATGGAGCCGGGCGATATGCGCACGCTGTCCAAGCTGGGCGACATGTTCGTGAACTGGGCGCAGGACTGGGACAAGGGCTGGGCGGTCGCCGACCAGTTGATCCGCGAGCAGCCGCAGAACGCCTACGGCTGGATGCTGCGCGCCACCATCCAGGAACAGCAGCCGCGCGCCGGGCTTGACGCCACCGCCGACCAACTGGAAGCGCGGTTCGGCAAGGACCCGGAGATGGCGAAGATTCTCGTGCGCATGCGCGCGGCAGTGGCCCTGCGCAAGCACAGCGGCATCGACGCGCCGGCGCTGACAGCACCTGAGCAGGCCCGCGGCGGCGGCTGACCTATACTCGGCGGTCTGACTCACCGGAGCCTTTCGTGATGAACGCACCCACCCGCATCGACACCACCCGCGTCGTCCGCGCGCCGCGCGGCAGCGAGCTTTCCTGCAAGAGCTGGCTCAGCGAAGCGCCGTTCCGCATGCTGCAGAACAACCTCGATCCGGAGGTGGCGGAGAACCCCGCCGAGCTGGTGGTATACGGCGGCATCGGGCGGGCGGCGCGCAACTGGGAGTGCTTCGACGCGATCCTGAAAGCGCTGCGCGAACTGGAGGACGATGAGACCTTGCTGGTGCAGTCCGGCAAGCCGGTCGGCGTGTTCCGCACGCACGCCGACGCGCCGCGCGTGCTGATCGCGAACTCCAACCTGGTGCCACACTGGGCCACCTGGGAGCACTTCAACGAGCTCGATAAGAAAGGCCTGATGATGTACGGCCAGATGACCGCCGGCTCGTGGATCTACATCGGATCGCAGGGCATCATCCAGGGTACCTACGAGACGTTCGTGGAGATGGGCCGCCGGCACTACGCCGGCAACCTCAAGGGCAAGTGGCTGCTCACCGCCGGCCTCGGCGGCATGGGCGCGGCGCAGCCGCTGGCCGCCTCGCTGGCCGGCATGTGCAGCCTCAACGTCGAATGCCAGCAGAGCCGCATCGACTTCCGCCTGAAGACCCGCTACGTCGACGAGCAGGCCACGGATCTCGACGACGCGTTGGCGCGCATCGCGAAATACACCGCGGCGGGCGAAGCGAAATCCATCGCGCTGCTCGGCAACGCCGCCGACGTGCTGCCGGAACTCGTGCGCCGCGGCGTGCGCCCCGACGCCGTCACCGACCAGACCAGCGCGCACGACCCGGTCAACGGCTACCTGCCGCAGGGCTGGACGCTGGAGCAGTGGTTCGAGCGCCGCAAGAACGACCCGGTCGGCACCGCCCGCGCCGCCAAGCTGTCGATGAAAACCCACGTGGAAGCGATGCTCGCGTTCCACGCGCAGGGCATCCCCACCTTCGACTACGGCAACAACATCCGCCAGATGGCCCAGGACGTCGGCTGCGAAAACGCGTTCGCCTTCCCCGGCTTCGTGCCCGCCTACGTGCGCCCGCTGTTCTGCCGCGGCATCGGCCCGTTCCGCTGGGTCGCGCTGTCCGGCGACCCGGAAGACATCTACAAGACCGACCAGAAAGTGAAGGAGCTAATTCCCGACGACGAACACCTGCACCGCTGGCTCGACATGGCGAAGGAGCGCATCAGCTTCCAGGGCCTGCCGGCGCGCATCTGCTGGGTGGGGTTGGGGTTGCGCGACAAGCTCGGCCTCGCGTTCAACGAGATGGTGCGCAATGGGGAGTTGAAGGCGCCGGTGGTGATCGGGCGGGATCATCTGGATTCCGGCTCGGTCGCGTCACCGAACCGCGAGACCGAGGCGATGAAGGACGGCTCGGATGCGGTGTCCGACTGGCCGTTGCTCAATGCGATGTTGAATGTGGCCGGTGGGGCGACCTGGGTGTCGCTGCATCATGGCGGCGGGGTGGGGATGGGGTATTCGCAGCATTCCGGCGTGGTGATCGTGTGCGACGGCAGCGAAGCGGCGGACAAGCGGATTGCGCGGGTGTTGTGGAATGATCCGGGGACCGGCGTGATGCGGCATGCGGATGCGGGGTATGAGATTGCGGTGGAGTGTGCGAAGGAGCAGGGGTTGAAGTTGCCGATGCAGAGTTCCGTCTAAACCTATGAGACGGGCGACCTGTACGCTGGCGCGACCCACGGCGATCTAGAGGTGATATGAAAAAACTGGATCGATCGACTAGTTATTTCACCAAAGCCCAGACGACCAAAGGAGATGCTGAAATTTCTGGAGGAAGATGTTTTGAAGGCCCGCTTACTGTTGGCGCATACGACAAAAGACTGAGGACGAAGATTGGATGATAGTTTATAGATAAGGCACAGCGTATATCAGTTGTGCTGTGCGGACACGGGGACGGATGCTTAGTGGGTCGGAGCACCTTGCTCGTATGGATAATATAAACAGACGTCTAGGAAATTTTCCGAGGACGATACTGCTACACATCGTGCGCGATTAATTCATGGCCAAATCAACCAAAGAAATTCAAATATATGGCAACGACAAGAAGTTTCTTCGTCTTCGCAAAATGCCCGCATCGCCCGCTGACGTTGCCCCCATCCGCATGGTCGATCTGTTTTGTGGGTGCGGTGGCATAACCCTTGGTTGCGTTCTGGCAGCTCACGATCTTGGACGCGGCGTAGAGATACCGCTGGCGATCGATTTCGATGCTGAGGCGATTGCCTGTTACAAAGCCAATTTTCCGCAAGCTGAAGCGCGGTGCGCCGACATAACAACGATGTTGGCGAGCGATTGGCGACAAAAGTTGACTGGTGTAGAACTGGATCTGCAAAAACGGGTTGGCACGGTCGACTTACTCGTCGGAGGTCCTCCCTGCCAGGGACATTCAGATTTGAACAACTTTACACGAAGGCGTGATCCGAAAAACGAGCTCATGCAGTTCATGGCGCGTGCCGCAGTTGTATTCAAACCGCAGTCCGTTGTCATAGAAAACGTTGTAGGTTCGCTACGGGATAGCAACGGCGTAGTTCATTCTGTCGAAGCCATATTTCGAGAACTTGGTTATCGAGTAAATGTTGGCATACTGGATTTCGCGTCGTTGGGCGTCCCTCAACGCCGAAGGCGAATGATTATGATCGCGACAAAAGGTGAGGAAATCCGTGTGGAAGAATTACAGGCCAAGTATTCTATCGCGGAGAAGACTGTCGAATGGGCTATCAAAGACATAAGAGACAAGCCCCGAGACCTGCTTGTTGATCGCGTTGCAGTTCCGCAATTGCTGACGCAGAAAAGAATTGATTACCTGTTCGACAACCAGATCTACGAACTTCCAAACGAACAACGCCCCGCATGCCATCGAGATAAGCCGCACAGTTACGACAGCGTCTATGGTCGCCTTCGCTGGGACAGGCTTGCACAGACGATTACAAGTGGTTTCTACTGTATGTGTATGGGGCGCCATGTTCACCCCGAGCAGCGCCGCACCTTAACAGGCCATGAGGCAGCGAGACTCCAATTTTTCCCCGACTTTTTTGACTTCTCACCAGCAAAATCGCGAACTAAGTTGGCAAAAATCATCGGGAATGCAGTCCCGCCAAAGGCAGCCTATGCGATTGCTCGCTCTATTATTCCAACTTTGGCGTCCAGAGCATGAAGAAGTGTGTTGGGCTCTTTGCGGGAATCGGCGGGATGGAGCTAGGTATGCACTCGGGAGGCTTTCAGCCTGCACTACTTTGCGAGATTCTGCCTGAGGCACAAGCAGTTTTGCGCGAGCGTTTCCCGGACGTTGATATCCGCCCTGATGTAAAGGCGATAAAGTCAATACCAAGCGATACTTCGCTGCTGTGTGCAGGCTTTCCGTGTCAGGATTTGAGCTCCTCGGGTTACAAACACGGAATAGCGGGATTACGTTCCAGTCTCGTTGGTGAGGTCTTCCGGCTTCTAACGAGAAAGAAATGCGATTGGGTTCTGCTAGAGAACGTGAAATTCATGCTGCACCTAGGAGGTGGTGAGGCGATGGCCCATATTACAGAGGCGTTGGAGAGTCTCGGGTATAGATGGGCTTATCGAGTTATGAATTCGCAAAATTTCGGTGTGCCGCAGAGACGAGAGCGAATCTACATTCTCGCATCAAAGACGATGAACCCCGCAGGAGTCCTGTTCCGGGAGCCGGTCTCTATGCCGCCAGTAATAAATAAGCCGGTGGACATCTCCGCGCCTATAGGCTTTTATTGGACTGAGGGAGCCTACGCAACTGGGCTGGCTGACGACGCCTTGCCGCCGTTGAAAGGAGGGTCAACCATTGGGATACCATCAGCACCCGCTATCTTATTTCCATCCGGGTTAGTCGGAACACCCGATCTTCGAGATGCAGAGAGGATGCAAGGTTTTGCTGAGCATTGGACGAGTGCCGCAGAACAAGTAGCTAAACCCTCATATCGTTGGAAGTTGGTTGGAAACGCAGTTACGGTAAATGTTTGCCAATGGATTGCGGAGGGTCTGATGGCTCCATCTGACGTCGGGCCAATAGTGTTTCATCCGCACGATGCAAAAAGATGGCCAGATGCGGCATTTGGGGAAAAGGGTAAGGTGTGGCGCGTCGATGGGGCTTACGGACCTTTTAGTCGCGCCTCGTTGTCATCATTTTTGAACCACCCGGCGAAGCCACTTTCTCACCGAGCAGTAACGGGATTTATCGGGCGCGCGATGAAGGGAAATCTCAAATACCCGGCGGGCTTCATTGAAGCTTTAATAGGATACTCGAGAACGTTATGACCATTACAAAGGAACAGTTCATCGACGCAGTTCAGGGTGCAATTGATGCGCCCGCAAAAAGTGGGACAAAGTGGGACGCTTTGGAAAAGCTGTTTGCAGATAATGGCTTTAGAGGTAATGGCGCTATAAACAACGGCGGCGGCGCAGATAGGACAACTCGCGTCCGGCAGTTGGCAACCTCTAAGAGACACAATGGTCACAATAGCCGCGGCATCGCTAATCATTCAGTGCTTGTGATTGGCGGAGGCACCGTCGGCGCTTATAATAGCGACCCTGAGGATTATGTAGCAAAGGTTGTGCAAGCGTTAAAAGATGAGCACCCAGATTTTGATACGTGCCTTCTGATGGTTGTGGCCCACAATAGCAAGCCTTTGACTCCCGTTCGTTTAATAAAGCGATCTGAATACCAGTCTCCCATACCCTTCGACACATGGTGGCCGGCGCTGAAGATTACTAACATACCATCCAACGCTGAAGGCTTGGGTGCCGCAGTAAATGGATCTCTTTATTCCGGCGCGGCCGGAGTCAACACAATCTTTTTTGGTACCCCTGGAACTGGGAAAAGCACAGAGGCGAAAAAAGAGGTTGGATCCGCTTCGATGGTTCGAACTCAGTTTCACCCAGAATATAGTCATAGTGACTTCATCGGGGCTTATCGCCCGGTGGTCGGATCTGAAATCGACGCTACTAATCTTGTTCTCGGCCATGATGGCATCGCGGCACCGAGGCCGGTCAACTACTTCGCTTTTGTGCCGGGCCCATTGGCTCTGGCGTTAGAATGCGCCTTTGGGACGAACGAGAATGTTTTTCTTGTAATAGAAGAAATTAATCGAGGTGACTGCGCGGCTATTTTCGGGGAAGTGTTTCAGCTGCTTGACCGCAGTGACGAGGGTCGCAGTGAATTTGGCGTCACGCCAAGGCTCGAGTTGCTCGCCTATTTCAAGCAGAAGGGCGTTAACTACGATATCGCTGGGGACGGAAAGCTGTACCTTCCCCCGAACTTTTCCATACTTGCAACCATGAATACGAGCGATCAGTCGCTCTATCCGATGGACGCGGCTTTCAAACGTCGATGGCAGTGGGTCGCGTGTCCGATTGATTTCGACCAACTGCTTACATACACGGCCGGCGTGCGGCCATTTCTCGATGACGGGAAGTCGAAGTGGGACTGGATAGGACTTGTGGAGATGATGAACGGAAACATCGTTCGTGACAGGATGGAGGATAAACAGCTTGGGCCTTGGTTTATCAAGCCGGGGAAGGACGGCTTGGTGCCGTGGGACGCATTCTTGAGTAAATGCCTCTTTTACCTTTGGCACGATGTTTTTAAGGACGAGCAGTTGTCTGACCTCTCTCCTTTCAAAGCTGACGGTCCGGAAGTCTTTGGTGAAGTGCAGGCAAACATTCGAGACAATGGATTGGCTGCTGGATTTAAGCCGGCGTTACTCGTTCCAATTGCTGGGGCTGCGGATCAGATAGGTGCCGAGGGCGAGCAGGCAGCAGAGCCGATTCAAGACGTGAACTAGGTTACGCATATGAGCATACCTAACCGACTTGAGTTTGTGGTCGCTGGCGACTCGCGTGAGGTCGTTGAGAGGAACTGCGGTGAAGCGGCATGGCGCAGTCTCGCCGATAATGGATTTATTGAGCGAACTTCGGTGAGTTGCGTTGGGTTTCACCGCGGAATCGAAGAGAATTCGCTCTTGGTTGTCCTCCCTAAGGCCTTTAATTCGCCCAGTGCGCGCGCACGCCTCAAAAAGCCAGCGTATGAAAGGGAACAGATCTACCGACTGATACGGATATTCAAGAAGGTCAGAAGCGAAACACGGTTCTATTTGGCTGATGGAAATACCAATCAAATTTTGGACAGAGAGGTCCTTTCTACTGATCCCGTGCTCGATTCTTTCGACGCGGCGCTCCGACTTCGACGCGATTATCGGGAGAACGGAATGTATACCCGGAAATCGACGCGACAAACTTTGAACAAGCCAAGTCTACCGATGGATTGGCCTCGTACAATCCGCCGCTCCAGCGCGGTATTGAACGGGCGAGATGTGTTTTTCGACAATACCATCCATCGTGCAAGAAAGCGGGATTTATCGCATCCTCTGTGCCTGCTCCACGTTTCATGCGTGAAGGAAATTTTCGCATTGACCGGTGAGCGTAGCGACTTGGATGGGCGGAAGCGCTTGATGCGAAAGTTTTCCGGAGGGTTAAGGCCAAACCGCGCGGCTATCTACGTGACCTGAGAGCTTCAACCTTCGATGAGCGTGGTCGGTTTTTGATCAGCGCAATCAGTTCATTCTTAAGCGAGTCCAGTCTGCTTGGCGTAGATCGCCAAGTTCAGGAGGAGCTCCTGTCTTATACAAAGGATTTCGAGGACATCTGGGAGAAAGTGCTGCGCGATCTTATGGCTCCTGGCCTGACCAAGCGGGTGCTTCCGGCCGGAGATGGCATGGGCTGCCCGATGGCTTCACAAGCAAAGGCATGCAGCCAGAATTCGACATTCGCCTTGAGAGTGCTGATGCCGATGTGCTTGTTGATGCTAAAGATTATCGATTGCTAAATGGAGCCAAGTGGCATGGATCGAATGGTGACTATTATAAGCAGATTATTTACCGTCAGTTACTGGCTGCTTCAAAGGATTTAAAGGTGATCAACATTCTCGCGTTTCCATGCTTAGGCCAGAAATCTCTCTTCGAAATTCGCGGCTGCCATCACTGGAAAGAGATTGAAGGGTCGCGGGTCTTCGAGGTAACGGTGGATTACGATTTGGCGGTGAAGCGATGGCTCCGGGAAATTTCAATCGACATTAAGGCAGAGATGGCGGGACTATTGAACGCATTACGGGATTTCACCGACAAGCTCGGCGCGTCGGAGTGAGCCCGGAAATGGTCAGGTCGGGGGGGGCCAGGGGGGCGGGCGAAACCTCAGGGACGGAGGAAGTTAAATGACTCCATGTGCGATGTTTGCGTTTTAACGTCCTCCGTCCCGTTTTCCCCTTGGTCGCCAAAGGCCTCGTCAAATTGTCCCTGACACCATTGCTCGGCTACTTGACCCGGCGAACCTCCTGCGGCCAGCCGCAGGCTTCGGCCAATTTGCCGGCCCATTGCCTTGCCGCCTGCTCGTCGGCCACGTCGATCACGGCGAATCCGCCCAGGAACTGGGGATTTCGCATATACGGCCCCTCGGTGAACGTCAGCGTGCCGCTGGTGGCATCCGCGCTGAAGGCTTTTTCCGGGTCTTCCTCCAGACCTCCGGCGAACACGTAGGCGCCAGCCGCCTTCATGTCGTCCACGACCGCGCGTGCAAGCGGACCGCGTGCGGCGAACCACGTCTCGGTGTGGTCGCCGACCCACGCCTGGTTGAAGTAGATGAGGTACTTGCTCATGCCATACTCCGCGGCCGCGCAGCCCCAGTGGCTGCCATTCTCCTTACGACGAACGGGCGAATCGCGATTCGACACAAGTGGGCAAAACCGAACCGGGTTCGGAGCCCCTAGCTTTCCACCTCACGGCTGAGGCTGCACCACCTCACCGCTGACCCTCGCCCGCTCATCGTTGAGTCTTTTTGCCTCGACGATGAGCCAGAACGGCTCATGCATCGAAACAGGGGTCAGGTTCGACTTTCCGAGGCGGAAAAGGTGCCAAGAGTAATTTTGATCAGCTCGCAGGTTTGCTAAAAGTGTCCTGACACTATTCTTTCGTTATATTATCGTGGAGATTATCGCGGCAGCCTGACAGGCTGGCGTCACTCCGTCACACCCCAGTGGGCCTGCCTCAGCGAATACGACAATGACAAATACCGGCCAGATTGAAGCGGAAATTATTGGTGCATTCAGAGGCCTGGTTGATGCCTCTGAAGCATTGGATTCGAGCCGCTACTTTGAATACATCGATAAAGATAAATTTACCGGATTAAGTGCTGATGGCAAGGTTTGGCATTCCTTCAAAGATCTAGAAAATGTCATATCAACCGGCTTCCAAATGGTTGAAAGGATTATTTTACTTCAATTTTCCAATGTAAAGGTGACCGTCATCAATCCTTCGACGGCCATTTTGGTGAACGAATACAAGCAGACTATTCTTCTTAAAAACACAGATACAGTTCAACAATCTGGTGGCGGCACGCAAGTTTGGTCTAAATCCGAGAATGCATGGAAGCTGGTCAGCATCTCCGCGAGCGACGCGAGTCAAAGGGCGGAGGCGGTGTTCTAAACGGGAAGAAAAGGGGCCATCTCAGCCTGACCCCGTTCGGTTACGAAGTCACCCAAGCAGGACATATCTAGCTGTTGGCCATTTATGCCAAGACCCAACAGGAAAATCTCCCCGCGCATGTCTTGGGACCCGAAACCGGGACGGAGGAAATTAAGCGGAAGGTTGAGACGCGACGAATCGATGGACCAAGCGATTTAGCTTCCTCCGTCCCGGTTTTCTGTTTTTCCGTCCCGGTTTTCGGAAATCCAAACCGTTCGCCCTGAGCGTAGGTCCGAAGGGCCGAAGTCGAAGGGCCGTCGCTGCAAGGCGCTTCGACTTCGCTTGCTATAGCAAGCTACGCTCAGCGCGAACGGGACCGGGGCTGCGAAACCGGGATGGAGGGAGTTAAGCGGAAGGTTGAGACCTGACGAATCGAGGGGCGAAACGATTTAACTTCCTCCGTCCCGGTTTCAAAGGCGACGTGGCAAATTGAATCTCAGCAGCGACCCATGCCAACACGGAATGGTCAGCTGGCTTAATTTGCCACGCCCCTTTTTTTCAGGCGCGGTGGCGAGTGCGACGTCGGCGTCAGCGCAGGTCCTTCGCGGCGCGTTGGTTCTTGCCGTCGATCAGCAGCGATGCGCACACCGCGCTGAGCAGGGCGAGGCCGGCGGACAGCCACATCACCCAGCGGAAACCGGCCACGAACGCATCGCCGATCGCGCGCTGCAAGGCCGCCGCCGCGGCCGCCGGCGCGTCGTGTGGAATCACGATGCCGGCCAATTTTGCGCGTTGCGCCAGCACGGCGTTGACGAGGTCGGTCGGCAATGGCAGCGACGCGAGAGCGTCGGCGAGGCGGGCGTCGAAGACTGCCGTCAGCACGATGCCGAACGCCGCGATCGACAGCAGTCCGGCCGCGCGTGCTACCGCGTTGTTCACTCCCGACGCAGTGCCGGCGAGCTCCGCGCCTACCGAGTTCATCACGGTGGTGGTCAACGGCGCCACAGTGATGCTCATGCCCAGGCCGAGCACGCAGATCGCGGGGAAAAATCCGGTCCAGTAGCCAGCGCCGACCGACGGCAGCGCGAACAGCGCAAACCCGCATGCTGCGATAGTCGGGCCGATCATCAGCGGCAGCTTCGAACCGAGCACGTCAACCAGACGGCCTGCCCAGCGCGACAGCAGGAACATGATCGCGATGAACGGCAATAGAGCAGCGCCGGCCGCGGTGGCACCGTAACCCTGCACCTGGATCAGGTTGAGCGGCAGGAAGAACAGCGCGCCGCCGAGCGCCGCGTACAGCAGCAGGGTCAGCAGGTTCGCACCGGTGAAATTGCGCTGGCGGAACAGCTCCAGCGGCAGCATCGGCGCGTTGCCGCGCGCCTCGACCCGCACGAACAGCGCCAGCGCCAGCACGCCGATCGCGGCCGCCAGCAGGATCGGCGTGGCGGTCCAGCCGCGCGCGGGCGCCTCGATCAGCGCGAACACCACGCCGGCCAGTCCCAGCGTGACCAGCATCGCGCCGCCAACGTCCACCGGCTGGCGTCGCGACGCGCCCATGCTTTCGGGCACCTTCATCGCGCAAATCGCCAGCAACACCACGCCGACCGGCACGTTCAGCAGAAACGCCAGGCGCCACGAATAGTGTTCGATCAGAAAGCCGCCGAGCACCGGCCCGACCGCCGCCGTGATCCCGCTGAACGCCGACCACGTGCCGATCGCCGCGCCGCGTTCGGCCTGCGGGTAAGTGGCGCTGATCAGCGCCAGGCTGCCCGGCACCAGCAGTGCGGCGCCGATGCCTTGCAGCGCGCGCGTGGCAATCAGCTGGTTCACGTCGCCGGACAGCGCGCAGCCGATCGAGGCGAGCGCAAACAGCGCCACCCCGAGCATGAACATGCGCCGGCGACCGAAGCGATCGCCGAGTGCCCCGCCCACCAGCAGCAGCGAGGCGAGGAACAGCGCGTACGATTCCATCACCCACTGCGCGCCGGCGGTGCTGGCACCCAGTTCGCGCTGGATCGAAGGCAGCGCCACGTTGACCACGGTGCCGTCGATGAACGCCAAGCCCGAGCCGATGATCGCCGCCACCAGCGTCCAGTGCCGCGAAGATGCCGCGCACGGTACCGCTACCGTGCCACTCAGGATGACAGCGGAATCGCAAGGCGGCTTTCCGATGTGACTCATGGCGATCGCCATCGTGGAACGCGTCCAAGCTTAGCGATTCGCGCTCGCTTGTGGGAATGTCAGTCGGGCCCCGCAAACGCCCTGACAACGAAGGGACCGGAAGCTGGGACAGAGGAGGTTAAGCGGAAGGTGGAGACCTGACGAATCGAGCGGCCAAACGATTTAACTTCCTCCGTTCCGGTTTTCCGTTCCGGTTTTCGGATCGCGCCAGTCACCACTCTGGTCAGGGGCACGGTAGCGGTCCTTGCTGGCTCAGTCTGTCCGCATTTCGTGGATCACGACGACCGGTGCTACCGTTTCGCCATGGCCAAACCCACCGCGGTGATCAAGTTCAAGGCGAAGCTGTCGCGCCCCGCGACGCCCAAGGGCGCGACGTGGACCTTTCTGGTGCTGCCCGTGGTCGCGAGCGCGAAGCTGCCGACGCGGAGCATGGTCACCGTCGAGGGCAGTTTTGAAGACCAGCCCTTCCAGGCCACGCTGGAACCGGATGGTCAGGGCAGTCACTGGCTCAAGATCGACAAGGCCTTGCGCGAGGCCGCGGGTGTCGCCGCGGGCGACACCGTCGCGCTGGAGATCGCGCCGGTGGAGAAGGAGCCCGAACCCAGGGTGCCCGCCGACCTGCGCAGGGCGCTGGCATCGAACGCGGACGCCAAGGCGACATGGGCCGACATCACGCCGCTGGCGCGACGCGACTGGATCTACTGGATCACCTCCGGCAAGAAGGCCGAGACGCGCGGCAAGCGCATCGCCACCGCTTGCGACAAGCTCGCGTGCGGCAAGCGCAATGCCTGCTGTTTCGATCGCTCCGGGATGTACAGCAAGGGCAGCATGGGCGCGCCCGAAGGGGCGGAGCAGGGCAAAACTGCCGGGTAAGCAATAGGGAAGTAACCGAAAGTAACCGGGTCAGCACCCTAACTTTTCAGTGAACTGGGTCAAGCCACTTGAAGTTTCCTGATGGGCGCGAAAAAAAAGTTAGAGGCTTTTTTACGACTGCATGCGGTGCGGAGCCGGCAACACAGGGGGAATGCGATGAGATGGATGGCGGTCTGTTTGCTGACGATGGGAGGTATCGGTGCCGCGGCCGCGCAATCTGCGGAGCGCAGCTTCCGTTACGACCTGGCGCTGGACGTTGACGTGCAGGGTCACGTCTCGCACGTCGCGTTGCCGGATGGTGTGCCGACGCCGTTCGTGGTGCCCTTGCAGGAGGCGGCCCGCCGTTGGACTTTCAAGGCACCCGTGCGTGATGGCGTGCCGGTGACCGCGCGTACCTATGGCCGGGTGAAGTTGCTGCTCGTGCCGCAGGACAAGGATCACTACGGGATCAAGATCGACTACCTCTCCAACGGACCCAGTCTGACCTTTACCCACAATCCCAGCTATCCGCCGGAGATGATCCGCAACCGGGCCGAGGGCACTATCACCATGTCCGCCGTGGTGCAGCCGGACGGCCGCGTGACCGACATCCAGCTCAAGGATGCCAAGCTCTCCCAGCATGTCGTCGTGCGCACGCACCACGCTACCGAAGTGTTCGCCCGGGCTTTGCAGGAGTCGATGCAAACCATGCTTGCCAAGCCCGAGTGGGTCGACGGCAAACCGGTGGCCACGGCCATCGTGCTGCCCATGAGCTTCAGTTTGAACGGCAGCAACGACGGTGCCGGCAATGCGTCGGGTAGCGCACTAGGGCCGTGAAGGCGGCATAGACGGAGCTGTTTGCTCGACGGGCCGGGCAAGTGAAGCCGGCTCGCCGAACTTTATTGCCCGGCCTGCCGGGAAAGCGCCTCGGCGCGCGCAGCTATTTCACCGGCAAGTGCGCATCGGGCCGTGCCGAACGAGGTGGGGACATGGGCGGCGTTGAGGCGCTGAAGCCCATGGCGGTTACGTCTTGGATGCTTGCGGGCACTCGGTGTGCGCCGCGCACTTCCAATCGCCGGCAATCTTGACCCAGGTGGAAGAGTCGACGACATCCATTTCGACCGGCTTGCCGTCCATCTCCATCTTCTGGTGCACGCGGTAGGTGGCGATGGCGACGTCGTCACTGGGAGACAGCACCTCCATCCCCGAGATGTCGTATTCCAGAACCCTGTGCTTCGTATCCATGGCCATCCTGGTATACGCCGCGTGGTCGAAGGTCATCGCACCGTGCCCGCTGACCATCAGCGACGGCTCGGTGAGCATGCCGGTGGCGACCTTGGGCTCGTTATCGACCATCGACTCCCAGAAGGCATGCTCCAGTGTCTCGATTTCGGCTTGATGCTTGGACTTGGTCACGGCTGTCTCCGGTAGTCGGGAGCGAAAAATGGTCTGCGCGCGGGAGTCTCGGCGAAGTGAACAACCGCCGGGAGCAACGGAATCGAAGCAGGGATGCTCTGGGTGCACATCGGAAGACTGGTGCAAAATGGGCCGGGCATCAGGTCTTGATCACCGGGGGGGAGCGCGATGGATTTCAATGAAGCGGCGGCCGACGAATCGGTGCAGGACGTGCTTTGTTCGATCGAGGACAAACTGTACGAGACCGGCGCACTGGTAACGGCGACGGGCGATTCGGAGAGCGACGTGAGCGTCCTCTTCGAGACGATGGTGGTTGACGGTAACGAGCTTCCGGTGCTCGTCATCGCGATCACGTCCGCAGCGCGTGGCGTCGAGCGGCGGTTGTCATGCGACGAGCTGAAGAATTACGTGCTCGCCATGTTCGCCGGCCTGCAGGACAAGCTTGCCGCCGACGTGCGCGAGGTGCTGCTCGACAGCGTTGGGCCGGTTGTGACGATCAATGGCGTCGTACACAAAGGGCCGTAGTCGGCCACAACCACGTCCGCAACCGGCTTCAGCGTGTCGGCGGCTTTCACCGCACGACGAGGTCCTTGCGCCTAGGCTGGTTTGCCCTCCAACGCGGGTTTGTCATGGCATCCAGGAAGACGCTCAAGCTGGCGACCTACAACGTCAACGGTATCGCCGTGCGCCTGCCGCATCTGCTCGAGTGGCTGCAGGAGGCGCAACCCGATGTCGTCGCGCTGCAGGAACTCAAGGCGGCCGACGATGCGTTTCCCGTGGCTGCGCTGGAGGACGCCGGTTACGGCGCGGTCTGGCAGGGGCAGAAGTCGTGGAACGGCGTGGCGCTGCTTGGCCGCGGCGTCTTGCCGGTGGAGAGCCGGCGAGGCCTGCCGGGCGATGCGAAGGACGACCAGAGCCGCTATATCGAGGCGGCGATCCACGGCATCGTCGTCGGTGGGCTCTATCTGCCCAACGGCAATCCCCAGCCGGGGCCGAAATTCGACTACAAGCTGCGCTGGATGGCGCGGTTGCACAGGCACGCGCAGACGCTGGTCGGGTTGGCGCATCCTGCGGTGTTGCTGGGCGATTTCAATGTCATTCCGACCGATTCGGACGTCTACGACGCGAAGGCCTGGCGCAAGGATGCGCTGATGCAGCCGGAGGTCCGCGAGGCGTATGCCGCGCTGCTTGCACAGGGCTGGACGGACGCGCTGCGTGACGTGTTCGGCGACGCGCAGGTCTACACGTTTTGGGACTACTTCCGGCACCACGCTGAACGCGATCGCGGCTTGCGCATCGACCACCTGCTGTTGAACCCGGTGCTGGCCCGGCAGCTCAAGTCCGCCGGCGTGGACCGCTGGGTGCGTTTGAAGGACAAGGCCAGCGATCACGCACCCACGTGGATCGAGGTCTCGGCACCCAAGCCGTGAACGATGCCGGTTGCCACGCCGACGGCTGGCAGCAAAAAGGGGACCGAGCCCTCGTCCACGTTGGACGATTCGCGCGGCGTCCAATCAGCGCAGGTCGACGTCGCCGGCCTTGTCCTTGTAATCGTTCTTCGGATCGGCGCCGAACAACATCTTGACGCCGGCCAGCAGGTTGGATTCGTTGAGCCAGACCTCGGCGTGTTCCGGATCAAAGCGCAGCAAGACCAGTTTCGGATCGTCCTTGCCGTCGAACCACGCGGCGATGAACGGGTTCCACAGGCGATCGATCACGTTGCGATCCTGATCCACCGACAGGTTGCCATGGATGCTGGCGAACAGGTCGTGGCCCTTGGCGCTGAACGCGGCGATCGCGCGATGGCTCTTCGAAAGATTGTCGACCACGGCGTTCGGCTTGCCGGCGAAGAACCAGATCGGGCCGGTGTTTCCTTCCACCATCGCCGTCATGGGACGCGAGTGACCATCCTCCACGCCGTCCAGGCCAAGCATCACGGTCCGGTCGGAGGAGAGGGCTTTCCAGAGTTTCTCTTCGAGTTTCTGCTTGGTACTCACAACACGTTCCTTCTCGGTGGCCGGGATTTGCGGCAGGGAAGAGTGGTTCTAGAGCGTGGCTTGTGAAATCCACGAAACCAGGGCGTGCATTCAGCGAACACGGGCATCAGGTGCATGGCTCGACCATCGGCGTTTTATCTATCGTCCGGGACTTTTTCGGCACCCGGGCTTTTTGCTCGACCTGCCATCTGCTTCCCGACAAAAGCTCGGGGACGAGACAAAATCTCGAACGGGTGTCGAAACCGGGTCCGGCTGTTCGTCGTTGTCATGAAGGCCGGCGACTGGCTAGGCTGCAGATCGTGGGAGAAGAAGACATGCCGCAGTACCTGGTGGCGATCCACCACCCCGACAACTACGACCCGTCGCTTGAAGACGAGGCCATGATCCGCGAGATCCAGGCGCTGAATGACGAGATGGCGGCTGCCGGTGCCTGGTTCTTCGCCGGCGGCCTGCAATCGGCGCCCCGCGCGAAATCATTGCGCAAGCGGCCCGGCGGAGAGGTGATCATCACGGATGGACCCTACATCGAGTCCAAGGAACACATCGGCGGCTTCTGGATACTCGACGCAGCCAACATGGACGAGGCCCTGGCGTGGGGAAGCAAAGCCGCGGTCGCCTGCCGCGCACCGGTCGAGGTGCGCGAGTTCCTCGCCATGCCCCCGGACTAGAAACGCCAGCCCCGGAACACCCCAACCCGGGTCAATTCACTCTGACCCCGGTGTTGCAGCGCGCTCACGGAACTCGGCGCGTCGTGGCCGCTGCGCGCCGGAACGGCTCCAGCTCGACCTCGAAGTAGCGGTGGTCGGCCAGGCTGGCTGCGTGGCTGGCACTGGCGTCGACCCACTGGTCGAAATCGGTGAGCGCGGCGAGGTAGCCCTTGTCGATCTGCTCCAGCGCCCGGCCGACGTTGTCGTCGACCAGCACCACGTCGCGGTCGCGCGGTGCGTAGGCGCTCATCTTGGCCGAACGGTTCACGCACTGGCCCATCACCGTCGGCAGCTGGAATTGCTGCGGCCCCATATTGGTCGAGATCACCGGGCCCAGGGCGATGGTGACGCGCAGCTTGATCGAATCGGCGAGGTCTTGCGCCACGCCGTGCCAATGCGATGACTTGAAGCCGCGGAATTCGTCGACCAGCTCGGCGGCAACGCACATCGCCCGCAGCGCCGGGTTGCCCAGCGGAGTGCGCGTGTCGGCCTCGTCATAGTGGAAGCGGATCAGCGAACCGTCGCCGTTGAATTTCTCGAACACGCCGCCAAACGGGTTCGCCCACTTGTAGATGTGGCGGCTGAAGCGTTTGATCAGGCGCGCCACCTCGACCAGCGGCATCTCGCGATACAGCGCCGAGGACTGGGTCAGGTCCACGTACATGATCACCGCGTTTTCCAGATCCAACTCGCCCTGCAGGCCGAGGAAGCGCAGCGCGTCCGGGCTGGACTGGAAGTAGTGCAGCTTGCCCGCCAGGCCGGTGTCGTCGACTTCCTGCAGTGCGTCGGCCAGCAGCCGCCGATCCTCGCCGCGGAAGCCCTGTTCGTCGACTTCGTAGGTGCGGCCGGGCACGGTCTTGTTGAAGAACTGCGCCACGCCCACCGGCCGGCCCTGCCAGCGCACCGGCGACACCAGCGTGCTGACCGGCACGAAGCCGGACTGCTTGTCGTACGACGGCACGTGGCGGACATTGCCCTGCAGGTTGTTGACGGCGATCGGCGTGCCCTTGTCCCAGCACTCGCCCACCACGGTCCACGATTCGACCAGCTTCATTTTCAGGATCGCCGTCGTCGCGGCGGGTTCGATATTCCATGCCGCGACGAACGCGAAGCTGCGCGGCGCGCTGCCGCGCTCGTCGCCGGCATTGAACAGCGGGATGTACAGCGAGGCTGCCTGCACCTGCATGGCCTGCGCCAGCCGCTCCAGTATCTCGCCAAGCTGGCTGCGCAGCCGGGTCAGGTCGCGATGTGCCGGCACCGCATCCTGCTCGGCACTCTGCGCACGCGCCTCGGCCTTGGCCAGGTCGGCCTGCACGCGAGTCAGTTCGGCATCCTTGATCTTCAGTTCGGTGTCTTTTCCGGCCACCACCTTGTCGTGGTACAGCTTGGCCAGCGTGGCGATGCCCAGCGCGCCAATGAAGGCACCGGCCATCTTGGCGTATTCGATCCAGTCGACCATGGCACACCCTCCGATGTCCTCAGAGTCTGCCCCGAAGCATGGGCATCCGGCGCTATAGCAGATCCTGCGTACGAGCATGCGCCGACGGCTGGAATACCATTGCCGCGGTGCAGCGTCCACCGCGCGATGCGAAATAATCCAAAGATAATTGCCCGATGCCCCAGGCGAAGCCCGGTCGGAGCGCGCTTTCGTCGAAAGCCGGGTTCGGGGAAGGAGACGCCGAACCCGGGTTTCGGTTTCTGCAGTTTGATTGGGATGCTGGCTCGCTCAGCCCGGCTGATCGCCCGGGGGAATCGCTGCCGGGTCCATCCAGAACGGTTCCCACACGTGCCCGTCAGGGTCGGCCACGCTGCGGCTGTACATGAAGCCAAGGTCCTGCGCGGGATTGATGTCGGCTGTTCCGCCCTTGGCTGCCGCCGCCGCGCTCATGGCGTCGACTGCTGCACGCTCGGGAAGCGAGATCGCCAGCAGGACTTCGCTGGAGCCTGCGGACGGGATCGGGCGATCCGTGAACGTGCGCCACTTGGCGTGGGTGAGCAGCATGACGTGGATGGCCTCGCTCCACACCATGCACGCTGCCGTTTCGTCGCTGAATTGGGCGTTTTGCTCGAAGCCGATGGACTTGTAGAAATGGATGGACGCGTCGAGATTGCCAACGGGAAGGTTTACAAAAATCATTCGAGACACGGCGGGTATTCTCCAGCTTGGTTGTAAAGAGGCGGAGTAGGTATGGGGCTGCCTTCCATTCGGCGAACGGCATTCGGCGTTTTCGACATGGACGAACGGATATTCGGAAATCCGTTGACCGGGCGTCTGCTGGAAACCTGAGCGGCAGAGGCATTCATGCGGAGTTGATTTCGCCCGTGCCGGTTTTTCGCGGATCCGTTGAATCCACGACTCCGGAGCGGATTTTCATCAGCCAGCCGGATGCTTGCCGGTGAACACCGCCAATTGGGCGGCGAAGGCACGCAGGAACGCGGGCCGCGCTTCGCCGCGGGCGACGTAGGCGGCGAGGTTCGGGTATTCGTCCAGCAGGCCCGATGGCTTCAGCCGGAGCAGCGCATGCACCATCATCAGGTCGCCCACGCTGAACGCGCCGTCGAGCCAGTCGGCCTCGCCAAGGCGATCGGAAAGTTCGCCCAGCCGCTTGCGGATGCGATCCTTGACGAGCGGCAAGCGCTGCTCGGACCAGGGCTTGTCGCCCTCCAGGAACCTGGCGGTCTGGAGGTCAAGGATCGGCGGCTCCACCGTGTTGAGCGCGGCAAACATCCATGCGATCGCGCGCGCCCGGGCATTCGCATCGTCCGGCAGCAGGCCCGCGTGGCGCTCGGCGATATGCAACACGATGGCCCCCGACTCGAACAGGGCCAGATCGCCTTCTTCATAGGTGGGGATCTGCCCGAAAGGATGCAGCGCCCGATGCGCGGGTCCCTTCATGGCGCCGAACGACACCAGGCGAACCTCGTAAGGCTGGTCCACTTCTTCGAGCGCCCAGCGCACGCGCATGTCACGCGCGAGCCCCTTGCCGCGATCGGGCGAACTTTCAAAGGCGGTGATGGTGGGGGTCATCGGGAGAGTCCTGGTGATTGCTTGACGCCATGGGAACAGGGCGGAGTGGAATGGCATCTGGTTGGGGTGATCCGACTCCCAATCGTTCGCACTGAGCCTTCGACGAGCTCAGCGCCGGCGTAGCCCGCGTTGGGAGGAGTCGAAGCGCCGCCCGGCGTGATCAAGCCATCACCCCAATCGAGCTGCGCATGCAGGTCACTTCTGCGCCGGCATGGCGCTCATGTGCAGCAGTCCCCACCCATGGCCGTCCGGGTCGACGAAGCTATGCGTGTACATGAAGCCGTAATCTTCCGGCTCGTCGTAGGTCGATCCGCCCGCGGCAATGGCTTTGGCAACGAGAGCATCTACCTCGTCACGACTCTCGCAACTGAGGCTGAGCAAAACTTCGACGGCCTTGCTCGTGTCGCAGATGGCCTTGGGCGTGAAGTCACGAAACCTGGCGTGCGTAAGCAACATGACGGAAATCGTGTCGCTGACCACGATGCATGCAGCAGTGTCGTTGGTGAACTGCGGGTTGGGTGAAAAACCGAGTGCCTTGAAGAAGGCGACTGACTTCGGGAGGTCGGCGACCGGGAGGTTGATGAATACTTGTTTGCTCACGGATTTCTCCTTTGCATTGGTTGCGATGATGGGCGGTGCCGCGTGAAACCAGTACGTCCTTCGACTTCCTCGCGATGCAAAGCCGTGGCCGTCCCCAGCCACTTCCCGCGTGCAGCCTTCGGCCTGCGCTCACAGCCCGCCCGGACCCGATCCGGGCGCGTTCGTCAGCCACGCCGCGCGGCCTCGATCGCGGCGATGTCGATTTTCGTCATCCCCATCATGGCGTCGAACGCGCGCTTGGCGACGGCGGGATCAGGGTCGGTGATCGCGACGATCAGGGCGCGCGGGGTGATCTGCCACGACAGGCCCCACTTGTCCTTGCACCAGCCGCAGGCGCTGGCCTGGCCGCCGTTGCCGATGATCGCGTTCCACAGGCGGTCGGTTTCGGCCTGGTCGTCGGTGGCTACCTGGAACGAGAACGCCTCGTGTGCTGGAACTGCGGGGCCGCCGTTCAATGCCCAGGCACGGGATGCCCATGACGGTGAACTCGACCGTCAGCACGTCGCCCTGCTTGCCGGCGGGATAGTCCCCCGGCGCACGATGGACCGCGCCCACGGCGCTATCCGGGAACGTCTTGGCGTAGAACGTCGCGGCGTCCAGCGCGGTGCCGTCATACCAAAGGCAAATCGTGTTCTTGCTGACCATGCGGTTCTCCTGGTTCAGGGCGGCGAGAGTGCCCTTCATTCTCTGCGACGAACGACGGGCGCGCAGATCGACACACAGAAACCGCGGGGACAACGCAAGCGAGCCCTCGACGCCTTGCGGACGCCGTCGGCTGCCTCTGGACCTTAGCCCTTTGGTCTACGCGGTCACGCCGCGTGTGCGGCGACAGTCCTGCGACGCCAGCGCAACAGCGCCCAGCCCACCACTGCCATCCACGGATAGGCGGCCAGCGCAAAGCCGCGCTGCCACATGCCGATGTTCGCGCGGGTCACCAGCTCGCCGACGCCGAACATCACGGCGAGCAGCGCAAAGCCGGCGACGGTATTCAGCATCAGGAACAGAATGGTCCAGCGTAGATCGCGCGGCGCCCGGCGCAGCGCGACCGCCGCCAGCGGCGAGCCCAGCAGCACCAGCAGGCCGAGGTTGTAAGCGGTGTGGCGATGATCGGGCAGCGGAAACCAGCCGCCGAACAGGAATGCGACGCCATTTGCCGCCACCACCAGCGCCAGCAGCAGCGCCAGGACCTGGCCGGTGCCGACCGAGCGCAGGCCGCGATGCACCCCGGCCGCCGCCGCCAGGCCCGCGACACCGCCCATCAACGTGCCCGCATTGAACACCATGGGGTAACGCGCCGAGCCGCTGCCCAGTTCGCTGGCGAACTGGGCCATGTGGCTGTAACCGGGGTACAGCATCGCGGCGAGTACCAACGTGCCGAAGTACAGTGCGGGGACCGCATACATCGCATGGAGCAGGCGGTCGGTCGAGGACGGCACGGGCATGTCGGCGTTTCCTGTGGGAGGATGATCGGGGCCTGGCAGAAATTGCCGCACGTGACGGGGAGTCCTGTGCGGCGCGTCATCCTGGGTGGATCAGGAGTTTGCGGGCAAGCGCTGCGTGCGTGCCGCCAGGTCGCGCGGGCCGCACTGGCACGGCGCGCCCTGTTGGCAGCCGCACTGGCAGGTTGAGGCGGCAGCGGCCGGTGTCTGGCAGCCGCAGGTGCAACTGGCGCCGACGCATTCCGTGCACGAGCAGTTTTTCATTTGAGTGTTCATCGTAGTGCTCCAGGTGGAGTGGCAGACCGGATTGGCCTGAGCGCATTCTGGAGACCCTCGTTCCCGTGATCTTGAACAAAGGGGCTGACCGGATTCGATGGAAACGCACGCTGACGAACTTGATTCGCGCAAACGTCCGGTCGCGGGCGTCGGGCGCATCATCGGCTGGCCGGGCGGAAGCCTGTGGATCGGCCGCCACTTGGCGCCGATACAGGCCCATGCCCACCATGCGATCCAGATCTCGCTGGCGATGGAGGGCAGCTTCCGGATCCAGGCCCACGGTTGGCCGGAGGCGCGCGGAACGCGCGGCATGGTCGTCATGCCGGACCGTCGTCACCGCTTCGATGGTTGCGGCGCATCGGTGGCGACGCTGTTCGTCGAGCCGAACTCCGCGCGCGGCGCGGCGCTCAGGAAGCGCTTTGCCGGATTCGACGTCGCCCTGCTGCCCGATGCCGAAGTCCGCGAGGCCGTGCAGTACCTGCAGGCCCAGTACACCGCGGCTACCCCGGATGAGCTGATGGCCCGGTTTGCCCAGGGCGCGGTCTGCCGCATCGCCGGCAATCCGGCGATGGCGCCTAGCGAGGACCCGCGCATCACGGCGGCAATCGCCTGGATGCACGCGCGGCTGGCGGCGCCGATCCGGCTTGAGGAAGTCGCGCTCGCAGTCCACTTGTCGCCAGGGCGCTTCCGCCATCTCTTCGTCGCCCAGACCGGCACGTCGTTGCGCGCATGGCTGCTATGGGCACGCGTGGCGCGCGCGGTGGAGTACGCGTTCCAGGGACGCTCGTGGACCGAGGCCGCGCACGAGTCCGGTTTCGCCGATGCGGCCCACCTGACGCGCACGTGCCGGCGCGTGTTCGGGTTGGCGCCGACAATGCTGGTACCGAGCATGCTGACCGGGAAAAGTCTGCCAGGGACCATGGCCCTCGACGTGGAGCAGGACGTGTCCCCGGCATCTTCACGTACCCGTAGATGATGGCTCCGCTCGCCTGAGAGCCTGTCGACCGGTGCGTGCTTTTACGTGCCCGCCGCAACCTCGATGCACAGGCACGGATCGAAACGCGGGTTCTCGTTCGTCCCGTTGGGGCTGTAGCCGCGCGGGTTGCACACCACGCGGGTGCCGTTCACCGTGTAGTCGAAGCTGTCGTGGGTGTGGCCGTGGATCCACAGCACGGCGTGGCCCATCAGCGCGGTGCAGTCGGACACGAAAGCGGCGCTGACGGGCGAATCGGCAAAGCGCGGATGAACGCTGTGCGGTGTCGGCGCGTGGTGGGTGATGACCACGGTTGGCCCCGCGAAGGGTTCAGCCAGGACGGAGGCGAGCCATGCATATTGTTCGGCAAACAGCGCGCAAGCGTCGGTTGGGGTGAAGACGCTGTCGTCCGCGTTGCGGATGGCGGCGAAGTCACGCATGAACTTCGCCGACAGCGTCATCGCCAGGTCCTTGTGCCCGGCGCCGAACAGTTCGAAATCCGTCCACAGGGTCGCGCCCACGAAGCGCACGCCATCGATCACCTGCGTGTCCTGATCCAGCAGATGGACGCCGTGTTCGCGGGCGCTGCGGGCCAGCGCCCGGCGCACTTCGGGGATCGAGCCGCCGTAGAACTCGTGATTGCCGGGGACGTACAGCACCGGTCGCCCCAGGCCGGCCGCCCACTGCATCGCGCCGGTCGCCGGGCGCCGTATGTCGCCGGCAAGGATCGTCACATCCGCCACCACTTCGGGTGCCGGCATGTCGTGCATACCGAGGTGCAGGTCCGACAGAATGTGCAGGCGCATGCGGTGCTCCGTTTGGCGGTGTGCACGAAACGGCTGACCGCGTCCGTCCCGTACCGTGATTATGCCGACAGGCTGACCACAGGTACGAAGCGCCAAAAATCATGCGCTTGCCGTCGCCCGCACCGGCGCGCTTCCCCGAAGACTCAGAACTGGTAACCGACGCCGACGCCAATGCCGTTCGAGCTGAGATGGATGACGTTGCCGTCTTCCCGGCTGCGTTCGTCCTGCCCGAGATAGCGATGGACGACGTAGGCGACCGCCCGCCAGTGCGGTGCGAACCGGTATTCCAGGCCCAGTTCCTCTTCCTCATTGGTCTGCGCGAGCCGCACCTCGCCCCCTTCGGTGCGCAGGCTGTTGACCCAGGGCAGCCGCCCCAGCGTCACGTCTGCCGTGAGCTTCAGCGCATCGGTCAATGGATAGCGAAGGTGCAGGCCCAGCGTGGGCACGGGCAGCTCCTGCACGTAGAAGTCCTCCTTCAGTTCGTGGCCGATGCTGTCGGTGGCGATGCTGCCGTCGAGCCGGAAATTGAGCATCACGTAGGTCGCGCCCACGCTGCCCCACAGGCGGCCGCCGTTTCCGAAGTCGGCCAGCCGGTGCCAGTACGACGCGTCGAATGCGATGAAATCCTGGAAACGGGTGACGGTGTCCAGGCGTCCGGGGACGATGGTGGTGCCGTTGTAGTACACCGGCGCGTCGATCAGCGTGTGGCCGTCCAGCCGGCTGGTGGAAAACCCGAAGTGCAGCTCACTGGCGTCCGAAAGCGGCTTCCAGGCGTCCAGCCGGATCGTCTGCATGTGGTTGACGCCAAGCCCGTCGTGGATGGCCAGCTGCGTGCCCTGGATGGCGTTTTCCCGCACGCGGACCCAGCCGCCGGGCGTCGCCTGTTCGGCGCGGACCGTCACCTGCCAGCTGTTGTCGTCTGCATGCGCGGGAAGGCCGAGCAGCCCGGCTGTCCCGAGCAGCACGGCGGCGCTGCGCAGGATGGACTGCCGAAAGGTTTTCGCTCTGAACATGGCTGTGTGGCACGGGGGTTTGAAAGCCGCCTCGACCCGACATGGATGCCCTGAACCTGCGTCGGCAGTTTACTCTCCGCCCCTTGGGTTCGGCGCGATCGGCACGCAGGGACGCATGGTGTCCGGCGCGATGCAGGTCACGGGTGTCGAAATCGTCGAGATTCCGGTGAACCTCGTGGTCCGCATGACATGCGGCAAAACAGGGGCCAGACTGCCCTTTCTTCGTGGGGCGTTTCTCTGGCCCTGTTTGACCTGTCCTGCCGTCAGTCCGGGACCTCCGCTTCCACCAGCTTGCCGAGCAGCACCAGCGATTCCTGCCAGCCCAGGTAGCACTGCTCGACCGGAATAACCTCGGGCAGGCCTTCCTGCACCACCTGCAATTCGGTACCGCAGGACACGGCGCGCAGGGTAATGCTGGTGGTCATCTCGCCGGGCAGGTTGGGGTCGTCGAAGCGATCGTTGTAGCGGATGCGCTCGCCCGGAACCAACTCACGGTAGGTGCCGCCGAAGCTGTGGCTGTTGCCGCTGGAGAAATGGGTGAACGACATCCGGTGGCTGCCGCCGACTCGCGCGTCGAGCTGGTGCACCTTGCAGGTGAAGCCGTTCGGCGGCAGCCACTTGGCGAGGGCATCGGCATCGAGAAAGGCGCGGTAGATCCGCTCGGGCGGGGCGCGCAGCACGCGGTGGAGGCGTACGGTGTTGGTGGCCATGAATGGTTTCCGTTGCAGTGGGTCGGTGCTTGCCTTGCAGGGGTTAGCGGGCAGGGTGGTCGGTTCGCCGTGGTTACGCCGGCAGGCTGACCACCGGCACGAAGCCGCCGAAGATCATGCGCTTGCCGTCGAACGGCATGTCGCTGGCGGCCGGCATGCGCGGATCCTCCATGATTTTCTGCATGCCGGCGTCGCGGGTGGCCTTGTCGGGCCACTCTATCCACGAGAACGCCACCGCTTCGTCCTGCTTCGCCTGCACGGCGCGGCGGAAATCAGTGAGCTTGCCTTCGGGCACGTCGTCGCCCCAGCATTCCACCACCCGCGTGGCGCCGTACTCCAGGAAAATGGCGTCAAAGGTATTGGCGTGCTCGATGAACTGCTCGCGGTTGGCGTTGGGGACGGCGATCACGAAACCATCGATGTAGGACATGGCTGTCTTCCCGGTGGAATGGCTGGCCGATATGGCCGCCTTCCTGTCTGCGACGAACGGGCCCGGCCGGGATCGACATGCCGCGCGGCGTTGTTTCGAATCCGCGTGCCGGTTCGGGTTTCAGGCAGCATGCCGTGGCGCGGCCGCAGCACCGCGTCAGTTGGTCACCGGCCGCGCCTGCCCGTGCAGGAACGCCAGCGCTTCCTGGCAGGGCGCGTCGACCTTCAGCGTCAGCAGTGGGTCGGCGCGGGTGCGGCCCAGGGTCACCGCGGCCACCGGCTTGCCGGCGCGGGCGGCGGCGTCGACGAAACGGTAGCCGGAATAGACCATCAGCGAGGAGCCCACCACCAGCAGCGCGTCGGCGGCCTGCCAGGCGCGCGTTGCCGCTTCCACGCGCTCGCGCGGCACGGCCTCGCCGAAGAACACCACGTCGGGCTTCACGATGCCGCCGCAGTGCGGGCAGGGCGGCACGTCGAAGCGGGCGAAGTCGTGGCCTTCCAGGTCGGCGTCGCCGTCCGGCGCGTCAGTGGCGTCGAGCCGGGCCCAGGTCGGGTTGCGCTCGAGCAGGGTCTGCTGGAACGCGTGGCGGGCCAGCCGCCAGTCGCAGCTCATGCAGCGCACCTCGTCGAGGCGGCCATGCAGGTCGAGCACCCGTTCGCTGCCCGCACGCTGGTGCAGTCGATCCACGTTCTGCGTTACCAGCAGCTCGACCTGCCCGCGCTGCTCCAGTTCGGTCAGTGCGCGATGGGTGGGGTTTGGCAGCGCGCTGCCGAAACGCCGCCAGCCGACCATGCTGCGCGCCCAGTAGCGCCGGCGCGTGGCCGGCTCATGCATGAACGCGGCGTAGTTCACCGGCGGCGGGCGCTTCCACTGGCCGTCGCGGTCGCGATAGTCGGGAATGCCGGAGTCGGTGCTGCAGCCCGCGCCGGTGAGCACGAACAGGCGCGGGTGGGCCTCGATGAATTGCTGCAGCGGAGTCATGGGCCGGATATGGGGTCGCGATGGTTTGAACAGCAGGGGGTGACGGCACCGACCGGACAGCCGCCTGCGGGCCGGTGCACGGTTCAAAGATAGCTGAGCCACCAGTCCCGGCGTCGCCGCTTCACGCCGGCGTACCAGCGGCACAGTGGATAGAGCACCAACACCACGACTATCCACAACAGGTAGACCATCGGCAGCGGAGCGGCCCAGTCCGGAGGTGCGGTGAACGGGAAGTGGCCGAGATCCGGCGACTGGAACAGGCCGTGCGCGCTGCCGTAGCGCAGGTAGCTGGCGCCTACGGCGAGCAGGTGAATCAGATAGAAGTGCAGCACGTAGAAGAACAGCGGCACCTTGCCGATGGTGAGTGCCGGGCGCAGCCAGTGCGGCGTGCCACGGTCGAACGCGCGCAACAGCAGCAGCGCCGGACCCAGCGTCATCAGCAGGAACAGCAGCGACGGCGGATATTTCTGCGTGTCGAGGAAGGACAGCAGGGTCCACAGCGGCGACTTCTGCACTGACCATGGCAGCGGATCGCCATAGACATTCAGCAGCCGGAGCAGCACGAAGCCCAGGCTCAGGCCCAGGCCGAGCCGCAGCAGCAGGGTGCGGCGGCGATGGTCATTCCAGTGATACGTCTGTCCCAGCAGGTAGCCCAGCGCGGTCACGCCGACCCATGGGATCAGCGGGTAGGCGACCAGCACGACATGGCGGGGGCTGTTGAGCAGGAAACCCGGCGCGTGCAGCACCGACCATAGTGGCGCAAGGCTGCCGAACGCGCCGGCCGGCACGCCGTCGAGCAGGTTGTGGCCGGCGACCAGCACGACGCCGAACACGGCGATGGTCCAGTTCGGCAGATGGATCAGCGCAGCCAGCACGATCATCGACCAGCCCAGCGCCCACAGCACGGTGAGGATGGTCACCTGGTAGTCGACGTTGAACTGCAGGGCGAAGCGCATCACCACGACTTCGAGGAAGATCAGCCACAGGCCGCGCGTGAGCAGGAAACGCGACAGCTCGCGCTTCGGCATGCGTTGCAGCGCGAGGCAGGCGCCGGTGCCGGTGAGCAGGAAGAACACCGGGGCGCAGATGTGGGTGATCCAGCGGGTGAGGAACAGCGGCGCCGTGGTGGTGGCGAGATTCGTGGGGTTGGCGTCGAGTGCGCCGAAGAAGTCGCGGGTGTGGTCCAGCGCCATGATGACGATGATGATGCCGCGCAGCAGGTCGATCGATTCAATGCGCGGCCGGCTCGGCGGACTGGCCTCGGCCAGGGCTGTGGCGTCGGCACCAGGCACTGCTGCGTGATTGTCGTTCATGCCGTGTCCTCATCGGTCGCGTCGGGCTCCGACGCGCCAGCCCGCGCGCGGATGCCTGGCCGGTATTGTGCAGGTTGTGCAGCCACCCGTCGCGGTCGATACAATCCGCCGATTTCCATCCCGGGATAGCGCGCATGAAGCACGGTTTGTTGATGGTCCTGGCACTCCTGCTGGCGTTGCCGGCCGGGGCGACCGGCAAGGACGCGTTGGCGCGCGCCGACACCTCGTGGAACGAACTGCGCCTGCGCGCCGACGTGGCCGGGCTCGACCGCCTGCTGGCGGAAGACTGGCAGCTCACCCATTCCGACGGCCGCGTGCAGACCAAGGCAGACTACCTGCGCGAGCTGGCCACCAGCCAGCGCAGCAATCAGGCGATTGGCAACGAGGGAGTGCAGATGCGCCGCTACGGCGACACTGCGGTCGTCACCGGCACCAGCGTGCAGTCGGGGACAAGCAAGGGCGTGCCGTGGAACGGCCGTTTCCGTTTCACCCGTGTCTGGATCCTGCGCGACGGTGGCTGGCGCATGATCGCTTCGCATTCGTCGCGGATCGCCGAACCGGCGCGGCCCTAGCCGTCGTCAGTTCAGGCGCTGCAACAGCGCCTGGAAGCGTGACTCGTCGCGCAGCGATGCAAGGTCGCTGTCGTTCTCCATCCAGGCGCGGTCGCCCCAGCCGAGCTTCACCGCGCGCTCGAGCAGGTCGATCGCCCGCTCGTGCTCATCCAGCAAGGCGAACGTGCAGGCGGCGTTGTAGAACAGCATCGGCTCGTCTTCGCTCGAGCGCAGCGCCAGGTTCGCCCACTCGATCGCCTTGGCCTTCTCACCCACCGTGGCGAGATTCGCGGCGCCCATGTAGCGGGCACGCGCATCGTCGGGGTTGGCTTCCAGCGCCCGCTCGATCAGGCCGATGGCCCGATGGCGCGCCTTGCTCTCGTCGTCCTTGCGGCCCATCCCGTTGTAGGCCTGGCACAGGTAGACCACCGGCAGGTAATCGGCGGAGCTCACCTCGGCGGCGCGCAGGTACAACCAGGCGGCCTTCTCGAAATTGCCCAGCGAGCTGCAGATCGTGCCGTAGAGGAAGTAGGGCTCGAACAGGTTCGGGTTGAGCATCATCGCCGTCTCGAACTGCCGCTCCGCGGCATCGAACTGGCGGCTGACGTACAGCGCAAGGCCACGCGAGGCGTGCGCCTCGGCCGAGTCCGGGTCGAGCTGCACGGCCCGTTCGCTGGCGCGCATGGCGTTGGCGACGTGCTCGGCAGCCGGCTCCAGGAAGCGATGGCGCATCGCATAGGCATCGGCGAGGCCAGCCCAGGCCGCGGCGTATTTCGGATCGCGCGCGATCGCGCGCTCGTACATTTCGATCGCGCGCAGGGAGTCGCGTCGATTCCATGCATAGAAATACCTGCGGCCGCGAAGGTAGTCGTCATAGGCCTGCACGTCGGCGGTGGCCACGTACTGGATCGCGCGACGCTCCTTCGGCGACAGGGTGACCTTGAGCGCGTCGACGATGCTTTGCGCAATGTCGTCCTGGATCGCGAACACGTCCTGCAGTTCGCGGTCGTACGTCTCGGCCCACAGGTTCGAGTCGGACGCCACGTCGATCAGCTGCGCGGTGATGCGCACGCGGCTACCGGCACGGCGCACGCTTCCCTCCAGCACCGTGCCCACGTCGAGCTTGGCCGCGACCGTCGGAATGTCGACCAGCTTGCCCTTGAAGAAGAACGACGACGTGCGCGACGACACCTTCAGCTGCGGCAGCTTGGTCAGCAGGTTGAGGATCTCCTCGGCGATGCCGTCGCTGAAGTATTCGTTCTCCAGCTCGCCGCTCATGTTCACGAACGGCAGCACGGCGATGGTGCGCCGGTCGCCATCCGGCTGAGCGCGCGGCAGGGGTGATTCGGTGGTCGGGGCGGCGGCCTGCATGAGATCGTCCGTCGTCGTCACGCTGGCAATCAGGCGGTAGCCGCAGCCGTGCACGGTCTGGATGTAATGCGGAGCCGCGGCGTCGTCGCCGAGCTGGCGGCGCAACTGGGCGATGATCCGGCTCAGGGTGGCCGGGCCCACATAGTGATGGCCCCATACGCTTTCCAGCAGGTCGTCGCGCTGCACCAGCTCGCCCGGATGGGCCAGGAACTCCAGCAGCACGGCGTAGGCCTTCGGTTCCAGTTCGAGCTCACGGCCATTGCGCAGCACGCGATGTGCGGCCGGCTCGACGCGGATGTCGCCGAACGCATAGCCCACCCTGGAACCGGTCGCGGCTGTGACCATGGAACGGCAATATCACACCGGCCGTACAGGATCAATCGAAGATAGCCCGACCCACGCGCGGCCTGGAGCGGGTTTGCATTTTCCGCAGCTTGCTTCGACGCTCCCGCTGCGCTCCCGCAGTTCGTGCCCGGGACGCCGAAGACCTATCTTGGAGGACTTGCATGCCTGCCATCACGCCGTTCCTGCGCATCGATACGATCATCGTGCGCGTGCGCGACCTCGCCCAGGCGCTGCCGTGGTACGCGGCCTTGCTGGCGGCCGAGCCGGTTTACTTCGAGGGCGGCGAGGGGCTGGCGGTGCTGCCGTTGGGTAACGCAAGCCTCACGCTGTGGCAACGCGGGCCGGGCGACACGAGCCACGCCGCGGTGGGGCGCGCGGGAACCTATCCGATCCTGGCGGTCGAGGATGCCGAGGCCGCGCACGCCTTCGTGGGCGCCCACGGCGGTACGCCCGAGCCGATCGGAACCGGGGCCGGCGTACGCTATTTCGGTTTCACCGACCCGGACGGCAACTTCCTGGAGGCCTGCCAGATCCTGTAAGTGCCCGTCCCGGACGGGCGAGCGGGGCGGCGGAGATGCCGATCGCATCCGCTGGCGTCGCGCATTTGGTACGAGGCGCCGGCGCGCTAGCATTGGCGGCATGAATCCGGCCGAACTCGACAACCCGTTCTGGTCCGCACTGTGCAGCCGGCATCAAGCCATTGCGCTGCGTCATGGCGAGGTGGCGCGCTATCCGGCGGAGTTCGCACCGTTCATGGGCGTGGCAAGCGCGGAAGCGGACGTGGCCGAAGCGGCTGCGTCACTGGTCGAGCCGGGTGAGTCCGTCTATCTGCTCGGCGTGGCGCCGAAGCAGCCGGACGGATGGGTCATCGAGGCTTATGCGCCGCTGGCACAGATGATCTGCCCGGCACCGATCGCGGTGATCGACGGGCCGCCGGTGGTCGAGTTGACCGCGGCGCATGGCGTCGACGTGCTGACGCTGACCGCGCTGGTGTACCCGCATTATTTCCGTCCGCGCACGATGGAGCTGGGCCGTTACTTCGGCATCTACCAGGACGGCCGGCTGGCGGCGATGATCGGCGAGCGGCTGGGCATGGACGCGCAGCAGGAGATCAGCGCGGTCTGCACGCATCCCGACTTCAACGGCCGCGGTTACGCGCGGCGCCTGCTGGCGCTGCTGTCGAACGACAACCTCGAGCGCGGCCGCCTGCCGTTCCTGCACGTGAGCCACGAAAACCAGCGGGCGAAACGACTGTACGAGCAGCTCGGCTACCGCCACCGGCGCGACATCGGGTTCTGTTCGTTGCGCCGGGCGCCCGCCTGAGCCGCCGCCGGACCGCGCGCCCGGAGGTCACCCGCAAGCTCGTCACGCATGATTTGCCAGGCGCGTGGAAGAACGCCGGTAGCGTTGCATGGTGCGGACGAAGTGGCCGAATTCGACCGGTCATGCGACTGCCAGCGAAGCCCGGTCATGGAGCACGGGGCTATGTGACGAAAGACAGTGGCGGCGTCCGCGATGGTCGTGAAAGCATCCGCGCGGCGTCGGACCGTGGGGTGCGGCCGGGGGAGAGGGCCGGCGGATTCCTGCGTCCGATTTCTTTCGCAAAACAGGGGAAAACCATGTGGCTTGCATCGCCCGTCGTGAACGCATTGATTGCGGTGCTGTTGCTGGCTGGCGTGCCCTTCCTCGGTTATGTCATCTGGCACAAACGGAGACATGGGCGACGCTTCGCCGACATCGCACGTCGCGCAGGCTTGCAGGGATCGAGTGCCCGCTATCTGCTGATCAGCGCGGTGATAGGCCTGGCAGTGGCATGCGTGCTGTTGCTCTGGCAACCGCCGGTGACGCCGTTTCTGCAGGAGGGGTCGCCGCAGCATGCCTTTGCCGGGTTGGGACTGGGCATGCAGGCCATCGTGATGGCGCTGCTTTACGGTGTGGTGCAAACCGGTTTCGTCGAGGAGCTGGTATTCCGCGGCCTGATCGCCGGAAGCCTGGCGCGGCGGTTGTCGCTGATGTGGGCGAACCTGCTGCAAGCGCTTGTCTTCCTGGTACCCCACCTGCTGATCCTGCACACGATGCCGCAGATGTGGATGCTGCTGCCGCTGATCTTCCTGCTGGCCCTCGCGTTGGGCTGGGTGCGCATCAAGTCGGGCTCGATCCTCGGTTCATGGTTGGTGCATGCCACCTTGAACGTGACGATGTGCTTGATGGTGGCTGTTCGCACGGTGGCTTGAGCCTGTATTTGCAAGGACGTTGCGATGCGCTCGAACGAGCGCTTTCGGATCGACGAGGCGCTGTGGGACAGCCCCGCATTCGAGGCCGGGTCGGCGCGTGACATGCGCGTGCTGGCGGTCGACGGCAACGCCGGCAGCGCCGAGCGTTTGCGGGATGCGCTGATCGCTGCGAAAACCGCGAAGCCGCCGGTCGAACTGCTGCTGCGCCAGGGCGACAGCTTCACCGCGCAGCAGATCGACTACCACGGCGGCGTGCGCCATCCGCATCTCGAACGCATCCCGAGCGCATCCGATCGCCTGCAACAAGTGCTGGCAGCGCGGTGGCCCAGGGACGCTGGAATGCCGCTGCAAGCTGTCGCCCAGGGCCAGGTTTTCCATCGGCATCACATCCCGGAGCCTAGCCTTGGGCAGCATGGCGTACCGCCGTTCGACGCACCGGCAACCCGAGGAGAACACGATGAAGAAGATTCCCACTGGCGCATGGGTCGTGGTGGCCGATGGCAGCGGCGCGCGTCTCCTGCGCAACGTCGGCAAGGGTCTTAATGTATCGCTTGAACAGGTGAAGCTGGTGGAGCCGAAGGACGTGGCCAACGAAGGCCCGGCGGGACGTCAGCCGCCCGAGCGGAGCACGGCGGAGATGGACGAAGCCACCTTCGCCAAGCAGCTGGCACGCCGGCTGAATGCAGCGGCGTTGAAGAACGAATTTTCCCATCTGGTGCTGGTGGCCGACCCGCAGACGCTGGGGCAGATGCGTCCCTTGCTGCACGAGGAAACCACCAAGCGGATGGTGGAAGAACTGAACAAGTCGCTGTTCCGTGCGCCGCTGGAAGAGATCGAGCGTGCACTGAAAGCAACCTGGTAAAGACGCCGGAAGGAAGAGGTCAGCGCGCTGCCCGATGCTCCGCGGTTGAACCGGCCGGGGCAAGCACCCACCTTGCAGTGATCCCTCACCGCAGGAGTGTCATGTGACCCGGTTGTCCGACTTCCCCATCACCACGCGGTGGCCCGCGCAGCACCCCGATCGCATCCAGCTCTATTCGCTCAACACGCCGAACGGGGTGAAGGCGTCGATCATGCTGGAGGAGACCGGGCTGCCCTACGAGCCGCACCTGGTCGACATCAGCAACGACGAGAGCCACACGCCGGAGTTCCTCGCGCTCAACCCGAACGGCAAGATCCCCGCGATCATCGATCCGCACGGTCCCGGTGGCGAGCCGCTGGCGCTGTTCGAGTCGGGCGCGATCCTGCTGTACCTGGCGGACAAGTCGGGGCAGTTCATCCCGGCCGATCCGGCGCGGCGCTGGGAAACGATCCAGTGGGTGTTCTTCCAGATGGCGTCGATCGGGCCGATGTTCGGCCAGGTCGGCTTCTTCAACAAGTTCGCCGGCAAGGCATACGAGGACAAGCGCCCGCTCGAGCGCTATGTCAACGAATCGAAGCGCCTGCTCGGCGTGCTCGACGAGCGGCTCGCCGGTCGCCGCTGGCTGATGGGCGAGGACTACAGCATCGCCGACATCGCCACGCTGGGCTGGGTGAACAACCTGATCACGTTCTACGAGGCGCGCGAGCTGGTCGACTACGACCGTTTCGCCAACGTCGGCGGCTGGCTCGAGCGCGGGCTGGCGCGTCCGGCGGTGCAGCGCGGGCTGATGATTCCCGGCCGCGGCTGAGACCGCGCGATACGGCGCCGCAACGGACCCACTTCAGGAGGTCGTCATGAGCACGGTTCTGGTCACCGGCGGGTCGGGCTTCATCGGCAGCCATTGCATCCTGCAGCTCCTGGCCGCGGGCCATCAGGTGCGCACCACGGTGCGCAGCCTCGAGGCGCGAGGAGGCGGCCCGCGCGATGCTGAGGCAAGGCGGGGCCGAGCCGGGCGAGCGGCTGTCCTTCGTCGCCGCCGATCTCGAGAGCGACGCGGGCTGGCCGGAAGCCGTCGCCGGCTGCGACTACGTGCTGCACGTGGCGTCGCCGTTTCCGCCGGACATCCCGAAGCACGAGGACGAGCTGATCGTGCCCGCGCGCGAAGGCGCGCTGCGCGTGCTGCGCGCCGCGCGCGATGCCGGCGTGCAGCGCGTGGTGCTGACCTCCTCGTTCGCGGCGATCGGCTACGGCCACGACGCCGCAGCCGGCGCCGTTCGACGAGAGCGAACTGGACGGACCCCGACGGCGACGACGTGCTGCCCTACGTCGAAATCGAAGACCCTGGCCGAGCGCGCGGCCTGGGATTTCATCGCCCGCGAGGGCGGCGCGCTCGAGCTTTCCGTCGTCAATCCGGTGGGCGTGTTCGGCCCGGTGCTGGGGCCGGACTATTCGACCTCGATCCTGCTGGTGCAGCGGCTGATGGACGGCGCCATGCCCGGCTGCCCGCGGCTCTGTTTCGGCGTCGTCGATGTGCGCGACGTCGCCGACCTGCACATCCGCGCCATGACCGATCCCGCCGCCAGGGGCGAGCGCTTCCTCGCCGTCGCCGGCGATTTCATGTCGATCCTCGACATCGCCAGGGTGCTGAAGAGCCGCATGGGCGCATCGGCGCGCAAGGTGCCGACCCGGCAGCTGCCCAACTGGCTGGTGCGCCTCGCCGCGCTGCGCGACCCGGCGGTGAAGCAGATCCTGCCCGAGCTCGGCAAGACGAAGAACGCCACCAACGAAAAGGCCCGGCGCGTGCTGGGCTGGGCGCCGCGCTCGAACGAGGAGGCCATCGTCGCCACCGCCGAGAGCCTGCTGCGGCTCGGGCTGCTGAAGGACGGTGCGAAGGCCAGGGGCTAGTCCAGGCGCAGCCCGGCTCGCCGGGACGAGAAGCGTTTGCACGTGGCGCGCGCCAACTTGCGCACAATGCCACCACCCGATCCGCGAGAGCACTGGCATGCCCCGACACCATCACGAAAGACACCGTACCGACCGCATCGGCTGGCTGCGCGCCGCCGTGCTGGGCGCCAACGACGGCATCGTCTCGACCGCCAGCCTGGTGCTGGGCGTGGCGGCGGCGCATGCCAGCGGGCAGAACATCCTGGTCGCCGGCGTCGCCGGGCTGGTGGCCGGCGCAATGTCGATGGCCGCGGGCGAGTATGTGTCGGTGCACTCGCAGGCCGACAGCGAGCGCGCCGAGCTCGAGCGCGAGCATCTGGAGCTGCAGACGCAGACGGAAGCCGAGCACCGCGAGCTGGCGGCGATCTACGTCGGCCGCGGGCTCGACCCGGCCCTGGCCCGGCAGGTCGCCGACCAGCTGATGGCACACGACGCGCTCGACGCGCACGCCCGCGACGAGCTGGGCATCACCGAGGCGTTGAAGGCGCGCCCGCTGCAGGCTGCCGGCGCCTCGGCGCTGAGCTTTGCGGTGGGCGCCGCGCTGCCGTTGCTGGTGGTGGCGCTGTCGCCGGAGGCGAAGTTGCTGCCGCTGGTCTTCGCCACCTCGCTGGTGTTCCTCGCCGTGCTCGGCGCGGTGGCGGCATGGGCCGGAGGCGCGAAGATGGGCGTCGGCGCTATGCGCATCACGTTCTGGGGCGCGCTGGCGATGGCGCTAACCACCGGCGTGGGCATGCTGTTCGGCACCGCCGCGTAGCGCGGCGGCTCAATGCGCGGCGGCTCATTCGCCGGGGTGGTACACCCGCTCGGTGTGGCCCGTGAGCTGTTCGGGCCAGAAGTAGACCGTGCGCAGGTTGCCGGTGGCGTAGCGCTCGGCCTGGTCGTCGAAGTGCTTCGAACCCGGGTCGCCGCTCTCGCCGCCGGCGGTGACCGCGCGGGCGCGCACCTTCGGGCCGAACTCGACCACGGCGACGAAGCTGTTGCCGCTGGTGCCGTAGTAGCGCTTCGTGCCCGGATAGCGCTGGGCGCCGAACGAGGCGAGCGAGCCCCAGCGCGACGAGGCGAACGGCACCGGGATGCTCGGCTTGGCATCGTCGAAGGTCTGCACGATGTCGCCGTCGATGCGCTGGAAGCGGTTGATCTCGCCCCACGGCACGCCCCAGCTGCCGAAGTCCTGCTGCAGCCGGTCGGACGGCTTCGGCCAGCGCGTCCAGGCGCAGCCTTCGGCGCCGGCGTCGCTCGGCCATGTAGTCGTAGACGGACAGATCCTCGGCCTCGGCTTCGGCCGGCGCACCTTGTCCCACAGCGCCTCGCCCCAGAACACCGCCAGCGAGGTCGGCATCGAGGCGATCCGCCCAGCGGTAGTCCCAGCCGCGCAGCAGCGCGACCTGGCCGGCCAGGCGCGCCTTCAGCGGATCGCTGTCGGGCAGCGCGTCGTAGGCGTGCGACCAGCGCCGGGATCAGCCGCGCGAACGCCGGCAGGTAGGGGTCGAACGCCGCGTGATCAGCGAGGCCTCGGCGTGAAGTCGCGCTGCGCGCGTTCAGCACGCGGGTGGCGTGGATGCCGCGCGGGTTCTCGCCGACGGTGTCCATGTAGCGCGGGATAGTCCGCCCGCTTGCGGGCTGTACGGGCCGGCGGCCGACTAGGGCCAGTCGTTGGTGTTGCATGATCCAGCCGTTCGGCGGGTTGAGCAGGTGCGGCGCCTCGTCGAGCGCGGTGCAGGCCCTGCCAGTCGGTGGCCGGATCGCTGCCGTCGACCGGCTTGGTGTAGTCGAAGCGGTCGTCGCGCCTCGGGATGAACTGCGGGTGCAGGTAGGCGATCTCGCCCTTGTCGTCGGCGAAGATGCGTGTTGTTCGACGAGTTGGCCTTCAGCTCGGCGACCTTCATGAAGCTGGCGTAGTCGCTGGCCTTGGTGCGCAGGCAGCGACTGCTCCAGCGCCTCGACCGGCTTGTTCATCAGCGCGACGGCGATCCACTTGCCGTCCGGCCGCGCGCACGATCGGGCCGTGGTGGGTGCGATAGGCGGTGAAGCTGCGTGCTGGCCATCGTGCCGTCCGTCGCCGCGGTAGGGCACGGCGATCGGTCGCGTCGTCACCGGCCGCAGCTCGCTTGCCGTAGCGGTAGAAGAGCTTGCCGCCCTTGCGCACGATCGTCTCGGCGAACTCGTCGACCACGTCGACGCCGCTGGAGGTGTGCATCCAGCCGACGTGCGCGTTGAAGCCCTGATAGATGAAGAACTGGCCCCAGGTCACCGCGCCATAGGCGTTCAGCCCCTCGTCGCTGGTCATCTGCAGCTCGGAGCGGAAGAAGAACGAGGTGTGCGGGTTGATCAGCAGCAGGGCGTGGCCGTCGGCGGTGAGCTTCGGCGCGATGGCGATGCCGTTCGAGCCGGTCGGCTCCGAACGCCAGCTCGCCGGCGTCGGCCATGCTGGCGCGTCGCTGCCGCGTCCTGCCGTAGAACGCCTGCGAGCTCGTCGAGCGATACGCGCTCGATGTCGCCGCCGATGCTGCCCTCGGTGAAGCTGAGCGCCATCCACGGCTCGAAATGCGTGATCACCCGCGGCTTCACCTCCGGGTGCGTCGCCAGGTAGTAGTTCAGCCCGTCGGCCCAGGCGTTCATCAGCGCCTTCAGCCAGGCCGGGCTCTGCGCGTACTGCGCCTTCAGCTCGACCGGGTCGATGAACAGCTTCTGCCGCAGGTCCTGCCAGATCGCCGCTTCGCCCTCGGCCTCGGCGAGTGCGGCCCAGCGCGGTGAGGTAGTTGGTCTCGACCCGGTTGAAGTCGTCCTCGGCCTGGGCATAGACCATGCCGAACACCGCGTCGGCGTCGGTCTTGCCGTGGACGTGGGCGATGCCCCAGTCGTCGCGGGTGATCGTGACCGCCTGCGCCTGGCGCTGCCAGCGCGCCTGCTCGGGCGGGGCCGTCTGCGCGGTGGCGACCAGACCGAACGCGAGCAGCGCCGCGGCCAGCAACAGGCGCGGCAGGTACTGGTGATGTGCCCGCGGGCATGGGTTTTTCGAGGTGTGTGTGTGCATCGGCTGGTCGTCCCCTGGTGGTGGTCTGTGCCACCGTGTTTCACGGAGTTGACCATCACTGGGCCGCGCTTGCAAAGCCGGGTGGCGGTGGCGCTTTGACGCATGCGCCGAAGGTCGCCTTGGCGGCGCGCGTCTGCGCGTCCAGAATGGGTCTTTTGGTCCGGTCGCGGCCTGCCGGCACGCTCGGCCACGCTTCCTTTGCCAGCCTTTCTGACAAGTTGAAAAAACCATGACAGCACGCATTGCACATCCCGCCCTGGCCGCACGCCGCATGTCGGCAGAGCAGGCGGCCCAGCTGATCCTGCCGGGCATGACTGTGGGCATGAGCGGCTTTACCGGCGCCGGCTATCCCAAGGCCGTGCCGCTGGCGCTGGCCACGCGCATCGCCGCGGCGCACGAGCGCGGCGACAAGTTCGCGCTGCGCATCCTCACCGGGGCCTCGACCGCGCCCGAGCTGGATGGTGCGCTGGCCCGCGTGGGCGGCATCGACTTTCGCCTGCCGTACCAGTCCGACCCGGAGCTGCGCGCGCGCATCAATGCCGGCCAGATCGAATACATGGACATCCACCTGGGCCAGGTGGCGCAGTACGCGTGGTGCGGCTTCCTTGGCAAGATCGACGTGGCGCTGATCGAGGTCGCCGGCATCCTGCCCGACGGCCGGCTGGTGCCGTCCACCTCGGTGGGCAACAACAAGACCTGGCTGGACCTGGCCGACAAGGTGATCCTGGAGGTGAACCGGCGCCAGCCCGAAGGGCTAGATGGCATGCACGATATCTACTACGGCACTGCGCTGCCGCCGCACCGCAAGCCGATCCCGCTGCTGCAGCCGGGCGACCGCATCGGCGAGCCGTACCTGCGCTGCGACCTGGACAAGGTGATCGCGGTGGTGGAAACCGATGCACCCGACCGGCTGGGCCGGTTCGCGCCGCCGGACGAGGCGTCGCGGCGCATCGCCGAACACTTGGTGGAGTTCTTCCGCCACGAGATCGCCGCGGGGCGACTGCGGCGAGCAGCTGCTGCCGCTGCAATCCGGCGTGGGCAACATCGCCAATGCGGTGCTGGGCGGGCTGCGCGAGGGTGGCTTCCGCGGGCTGACCGCGTTCACCGAGGTGATCCAGGACGGCATGCTGGAACTGATCGGCGACGGGACCATCGCGATGGCCTCGGCCACTTCGCTGTCGCTGAGCCCCGAGGGCGTGGAAGAGTTCGTGCGCCGGATCGACTTCTACCGCCGGCACATCGTGCTGCGGCCGCAGGAGATGTCCAACCATGCCGAGCTGGTGCGGCGGCTCGGCTGCATCGCGATGAACGGCATGGTCGAGGCCGACCTGTACGGCAACGTCAATTCCACCCATGTCGCCGGCAGCCGCATCATCAACGGCATCGGCGGTTCCGGCGATTTCGCACGCAACGGCTTCCTGTCCTGCTTCATGAGTCCGAGTACGGCCAAGGGCGGCGCGATCTCCGCGATCGTGCCGATGGTCAGCCACGTCGACCATACCGAGCACGACGTAGGCCTGGTGGTCACCGAGCAGGGCCTGGCCGACCTGCGCGGGTTGTCGCCGAAGCAGCGTGCGCGGGCGGTGATCGCACAGTGCGTGCACCCGGACTACCGGCCGATGCTGCAGGATTACTTCGACCGCGCCTGTCGCGACAGCTACGGCAAGCACACCCCGCATCTGCTGAACGAGGCGCTGTCGTGGCACCAGCGCTACCTGGACAGCGGCAGCATGCGCTGACGCCTGTCGATTTGCGGCCGGGCCGTTCGTCGCCGTCGTGAGAGCCGGTGTCCGGCTCCGCTTTGCCACCCTGCGACGAGGCCACGCCATGTAAACCCAGCCCTACCTGTTCTTCGACGGCCGCTGCGAAGAGGCCATTGCGTTCTACCGCCAGGCGATCGGTGCCGAGGTAGTCATGCTGATGCGCTATGCCGACGGCCCGGAAGGCTCAGCCCAGTGTCCCGACGGCACCCAGCCGCCGGCGGACAAGGTGATGCATGCCTGCCTGCAGATCGGCACGGCCCAGGTCCTGGTATCGGACGGTTTCAGCCGCGGCCAACCCGAGTTCAAGGGTTTCTCGCTGGCGCTTTCCGCCGATGACGACGCTGCGGCGAAGCGCATGTTCGATGCGCTCGCCGCTGGCGGTCAGGTGCAGCAGCCGCTGATGCCGACTTTCTTCGCCTCCAGCTTCGGCATGCTGGCCGATCGTTTCGGCGTGGCGTGGATGGTGCTGGTGCCCATGCCGCCGCCCGGCGCGCAATGAGTTGGGCGCAGGGTGCGCACGCTGGAGGCAGGGAGCGCTGACGTCACCAGGACGTGTGGCGCGACGCGGGCTGTGCCATGCATGGTCGTGCCTTCACGTTTTCCGGCGTCGACCTTTCGCTGAAGGTGCGTGCTCCGCGGCGAGCGCGTAGCGGCGCGCTTCGTCCAGCAGCCACGCGCGGAACGCCAGCAGCGCGGGATGTTCCGCGCTGCGCGGCGGATAGACCAGGTAGTGGGCGTACTCGGCGCGCAGTCGGTGCGTGCTCAGCAGCACCAACTGTCCGGCGTCGACCAGCGGGCGGGCCATGGTGAGCCGGCCAAGCGCGACGCCCATGCCTTCGATGGCGGCGCGGTGCAGGGTCTCGGTGTCGTCGAAGTGGGCGACGTAGCGCGAGGGTGGCGTGCCGCCGAAGGTGTGGAACCATTTCGCCCAGACGTTCTCCGGGTCGCGCAGCAGCGGCCAGTCCGACAGCTTCGCCAGGGTCGGTCGACCGAGTCGCGCGATCAGCCCCGGGCTGGCGATCGGCGTGAGCCAGTCGTCGAACAGATGTTCGGCGTGCACCCCTTGCCAATCGCCGCGACCGAAGCGCATCGCCGCATCGACCGGCTCGCGATCGAAGTCCACCAGTTGCACGCTCGATTGCAGGTTGAGCTGCAATTGCGGATGCCGCGCGACGAACTGCGGCAGCCGCGGCAGCAGCCAGCTCGACGCTACCGAAGCCATCACGCTGAGCGTCAGCACATCGGCGTGCGGCGCGCAGAACTGCTGCAACGCGCGCTCGATCGCCTCGAATTGCGGCCCCACCAATTCCAGCAAGTGCGCGCCGTGCGGAGTGAGCTCGACACCACGCGGCCCGCGCATGAACACGCGCCGGCCCAGGCGCTCCTCCAGGCTGCGGATCTGATGACTGAGCGCGCTGACGGTGAGGTTGAGACGTTTGGCCGCCGACGAGAGATTGCCGGTGCGCGCGGCAAGCACGAAGCCCTGCAGGGCAGTTAGTGGCAGCCGACCCATGTTGAATCCGCCTCAAGACCGGATTGCAAAAATGTCGCTTTTTGCGAGCGTACGCCCGGCCTACCGTAAGCGTCACCCAGATCGGGTGATTTCGAGGAAGCGGCCATGTTGATCCTGAACTATTCATTCCCGACCCTGCCGTCAGCGAAGAGGGCCGTCTCGCCAGCTGCCGGCAACGCGACCGATAGCCGGCGCCCGTCCCTCCGGACAGCCGAGGCGAAGACCGAGCACCCGCATGCCGGGCGGGAGGTCGGCGGTCTCGGCCACTACATCGACAGTCGTCTGCCCGAAGAACGGTTCCATATCGGCTGATTCCACCCCGGTTGAAGCACGCGGGCGCCTTCCCGGGCATGGTGGTTAGCACCATGGGCGGCCGCCCGAAGGCGCCATCGCCGCCAACCTGCCGGAGCGCTTCAGCATGACGACCGCCCGCCCGGCCACCCGCTTTCTTTGCGATCGCGCCGCGGTTCGGAGCAGTGCCGGCAATCGTTTCGCGGACAGTGCAGGAACCTGCTGCGGCTGTACGCGTCAGATGGTCGGGCGCGCCGTAGTATCGGCGCATGCAGGTGGCTGACGTGGCAGAGACAATTCCGGCCGTTGGGAGTGCGCAGCAACGCACAGCCTTCGTGTTGGCCGGTGGTGGCAGTCTCGGCGCGATCGAGGTGGGCATGCTGCAGGCCCTGCTCGACTGGGGCGAGATGCCGGCGTTCCTGGTAGGCGCTTCGGCCGGTGCGATCAACGCGGCCTATTTCGCCGGCGATCCGACCGCCGCCGGTGCCCGCGCGCTGGAACGGATCTGGTGCGCGCTGAAACGTCGCGAGGTGTTTCCGTTCAACCTGGGCAGCGTGTTCGGCCTGTTGCGCCGGCGCGACCACCTGGTGGATTCGTCCGGCCTGCGCCATCTGCTCGAGCGTCATCTGCCTTATCGGTGCCTGGAGGACGCGGCCCTGCCGGTCCACCTGGTGGCGTCGGACATGCTGACCGGGCAGGAGGTGCTGTTGTCCGCCGGTCCGGTGGTCGATGCCGTGCTGGCCAGCGCCGCGATTCCGGGCGTGTATCCGCCGGTGCAGATCGGCGGGCGCTGGCTGGTCGATGGCGGCGTGGCCAACAACACGCCGATCTCCGCGGCGATCGGTCTTGGTGCCACGCGCGTGATCGTGCTGCCTACCGGGTTTGCCTGCGCGCTCGAGCGGGCACCTTCGGGCGCGATCGCGCGTGCGATGCACGCGCTCAGCCTGCTGGTGGCGCGCCAACTGGTGCATGACGCCGATCGCTTTGCCGGCGGTGCGGTGGAACTGCGCATCGTGCCGAGCCTGTGCCCGCTCGACGTCTCGCCGTACGACTACTCCGCGGCGGCCGGGCTGATCGCCCGCGCCAAGGCGGAGACTTGCCGCTGGCTGGAACGGGGCGGACTGGACCGCGCCGGGACGCCCCCGCAGCTGCGTGAGCACCACGACTGACCGCCCGGTCGCTGGCGGCGATCCATCCCGACTTGCCGCCGTTGGTCACTGGTGCGGCGCGATTCGTCACTGCCAGCTGGCGCGCGGGGCGTTTGCGTCGCATCGTGGCGACATCCAGGATGATGCTCCCGGGAGGGCAATGCGATGAAACGAAGAGATCTGCTGAAAGCCGCGCTGGCGATTCCGTTGCTGCCGAGCCTCCTTTCCGGCGGCCTGGCGGTGGCCGGGGCGGCAGCGGTGATGCCAGCGCGAATTCGTTCACGGGTGCGCCCCGGCGATCCGGATTGGCCGTCCTTGTCCCGCTGGGACCAATTGAAGCGCGACGTGGGCGGGCGCCTGCTCAAGCTTGAGTCGCCCTTTGCCGGCTGCGGCCCCCAGGCCAGCGTGGCCTGCCAAGAGGCGCTGAAGCACCTGGACAATCCGTTCTATCTGGGCGACCAGCCGGCGCTGACCCAGACCAGCGGCTGGGTCGATGCGTGGACCTCGCAGCCGAGCGTGTATGCGGTCGCCGCCGAAAGCACGGCGGACGTGGTCGCGGCGGTGAATTTCGCGCGCGAGCATCACCTGCGACTGGTGGTGAAGGGTGGCGGGCACAGTTACCAGGGCACCTCCGACGCGCCGGATTCGTTGCTGGTGTGGACGCGGCACATGAACGACGTCACCTGCACGACGCCTTCGTGCGGCAGGGCTGTGCCGGCTCGCAGGCGCCGCAGCCGGCGGTGACGGTCGGGTGCCGGCGCGATGTGGATCGACGCCTACGACGCGGTGACCACCCGCGGCGGCCGCTACGTGCAGGGCGGCGGCTGCACCACGGTGGGCGTGGCCGGGCTGGTGCAGAGCGGCGGCTTCGGCAGCTTCTCGAAGCGCTACGGCACTGCGGCGGCGGGTCTGCTGGAGGCGGAGATCGTCACCGCCGATGGCCAGGTGCGCATCGCCAATGCGTGCACGCATCCGGACCTGTTCTGGGCGATCAAGGGCGGTGGCGGCGGCAGCCTGGGCGTGGTGACCCGACTGACCTTGCGCACGCGCGAACTGCCGGAGTTCTTCGGCGGCGTGTCCGGTTCGATCAAGGCCGCATCGGATGCGGCCTACCGCGCGCTGATCGCGCAAGGTGCATCGCCTTCTACCAGCGACGCGCTGTTCAACCCGCACTGGGGCGAGCAGATCGGTTTCGGGTCGGACAACACCGTGCGATCTCGACATGGTGTTCCAGGGGCTGAGCAAGCCGCAGGCCGAGGCAGGTCTGGGCGCCGTTCCTCGACTGGGTGCGCGCGCGCAGGCGAATACGAGCTGACGAAAGCCGGTCCGGGTGCTGGCGTTGCCGGCGCGGCACATGTGGGATGCCGACATTCTTCCGCCAGCACGCGCCCGGCTTCCATGGTCGCCGACGACCGTCCCGGCGCGCCGCGGACACATGTGCTGTGGGCGGGCGACCAGGGGCAGGTCGGGCTGGTTCATCCATGGCTACAAATCGGCGTGGTTGCCGGCGTCGTTGTTGCGCGGAGCAGCGGCAGGCGCAACTGGTTGACGCCGTGTTCGCCTGCACGCGCCATTGGGGCGTAGGCTTTCACTTCAACAAGGGCCTGGCCGGTGCGTCCGCGGCCGAACTCGCCGCGGCCAGGGACACCGCGACGAATCCGCAGGTGCTGGATGCGTTTGCGCTGGCCATCATCGCCGGCGACGGCCCGCCGGCCTTCCCGGGCATGCCCGGTCCGAAGCCGGATCTGGCGCGCGCGCGGAGCCGCGCCGCGGCCATGGGCAAGGCGATCGACGCGCTGCGGCGGGCGGCGCCCGGCGCGGGTTCGTATGTATCGGAGAGCGACTACTTCGAGCGCGACTGGTCGGCATCGTTCTGGGGTGCGAATTACCCGAGGCTGGCGGCGGTGAAGCGGAAGTACGACCCGGCCGGCCTGTTCTTCGTGCACCACGGCGTGGGCAGCGAGGCGTGGAGCGCGGACGGCTTCACCCGATTGAAAGGAGGTTGAGGATGAAGGTGTTGGTGCTCGGTGCCACCGGCATGGTGGGGCAAGGCGTATTGCGCGAGTGCCTGCTCGCCGGCGACGTCACCGGGGTAGTGACGCTGGGCCGCACGCCGACCGGGCAGCAGGATCCGAAGTTGCGCGAACTGGTGCACGCGGACCTGTTCGACTGCCGCGCAATCGAGGCACGGTTGACCGGCTTCGACGCCGGATTCTTCTGCATCGGCGTGACCTCGTCCGGCATGGCGGAGGCCGAGTACACCCGGCTCACCCACGACCTTACGCTGGCGGTGGCACAGACGCTGGCCCGGCTCAACCCATCGATGTGCTTCGTCTACGTGTCCGGCGCCGGCGCGGACGGCAGCGAAACCAGCACGACCATGTGGAAAAGGGTGCGCGGGCGCCTGGAGAACGCGTTGCAGCAACTGCCGTTCAAGGCGGTCTACGTATTCCGCCCCGGCATCATCCAGCCGCTGCACGGCATCCGCTCGAAGGCCGGTGCGTACCGCTGGTTCTACAGCCTCAGCCGGCCGCTGCTGCCGTTGCTGCGCGCATTGATGCCGGGCACCGTGCTCAGCACCGAAGTGGTCGGCCGCGCAATGCTGGCGGTGGTCCGGCACGGAGCGCCTAAGCCGGTACTGGAAGCGGCGGATATCAATGCACTGGGCGCTGGCCGCTGAAGTGATCGGCGCGGTCATGTCGGTGATGGGCCGGCGATGGTGTAGGTATCGGCTTTGTTTCTGCCAGTCTCCGCAGACTCGCGAAAACCGGGCGGTGCCGCCGCGGCGTGGCTGGTTATAGTGCCCGATGCCGTCGCCCGGTCCGGTCGACGGCCTGCGCAACGCCAACCATTGCCGGGACGCTTCCATGTCCAGTTCGATCGACTACCGCCAGAGTGCCGCCGATTTCCGCAACCGCCTGAACACCATGGCCATGCGCGGTGGTGCAGGCGGAAACCGCATATACGTCGACTCCACCGGAAGCCGAACGCGCCGGCAGCCGACCAGGTCGGTGGAAGAGAGATTGAAGGTCTACGGCGAGCGGCGTTGCCACTCGGTGGCGCGGATCTTGGCGCTGTTCGAGATCGCCCGGGACACCGAGCGCTTCCGCAAGCCGGTGGCGGTCGAGAGTAGCGGAGCAGTCTGGCAGGCGTACAAGGACGCCAGCGGCGGCACCAACAACGCCTGCCACACTTGCCCGACCCATTTACAGCTCGACGGCAAGCTACCCACGCTGATCACGCGGAATCAGGGGTTGCGGCGGTACATGATCGTGGAGTTCGCCGATTGCGTTTCGTTGCCGCGCAGCGTCAACAACATCGACAGCATCGTCGACGACCTTGCGGGGCGACAGGCGTTTGTCAGTGCCGCCAGCCTCGTGCTCAACAAGCGTGATGCCCGCTGGTCGGACGGCCTGGACGCGTTCAGGGAAAACATGCGCGGCCTGCTCGGCGACATGGCCGAGACGATCATGCGTCCGCCGGGACCCGCTTATCGCGCTTCCAGCGAACTGAACCAGGAGCGGCTAGATGTGCTGCTGGCTTACTACGAAGGAATCTTCCTGACCAACACGGCATCCATCCGGATGGACAATTTCATCCGGCAGGTCAGGGCGGAGATGGGCGTGCCCTGAATCGCGCGGTCCCGTGTAGTGATCGGTCAGCCGACGTTCGGCCGGGACTTTCGGCATGGCTCTTGGACACTCTCCCGTGCGCGTTGCCAGGCCGGCGTGGCCGCGTAGTTCCTGCGCCGGTTCCGCTCGAACGCTGTGGCGTCGACTTGGGTGGAATGGCCGTCCCTCTCCGAGTCCCAGCGCACTCGCGCGCCCGCCTGTAGCCGGGTACTGCCACGGGTGGAGCAGAAGTGGGCGGTGATGGCCGGGTCCACGAAAGCCTCGAAGACCTCCGCGACGCGTTTGCGGATCAGCATGCCGGTACTGGCGACGGGTGCATCGGTGATCTTCACAGGTATCTCCATCGAAGCGTCGACGTTCCGGCGCCGAAAGCTCAGTGGTCGCCGTGGGTGATGTGCAGGCGCGCCGCGTAGGCGTCGCGCAGTCCGGCCCAGCCATGGGCCAGTGCGGCTTCGCCGATGATCGGCGCGATCGGCCGGCCCCGCAGCAGGCGTTCGGCCACGAACAGGCACAGGTGCCAGCCGGCGGCCACTTTCGGGATCCAGTCCCGGTCGCGGATGGTCTGGCGCAGGGTCAGCCGCGTGCCACCGCTGCTTGGCTCCAGCTCCCAGCGCAGCACGCTCTTGCCGAACTGTTCCAGCTGCCAGCCGTATTCCAGCAGCCGCGGCGGCTCGGCGCGGGTCACCGTGGTCGGAATGTCGGGCTGCTCGCTGTCGAGCATGCTCAGGCTGGCGTCGCCGACCTCGCCGAGGTTGCGGCTCGCGGTGTACGGCGACCAGGCGCGCAGGTGGGCGGGATCGGTGAGCACGTCCCATACGCGTTCGGGTGGTTGCGGCAGTTCGCGCACGAAGACCAGGGTCCAGCCCTCGACCTCGCGCAGGCAGTCGACCTGGGCTAATGGCCCGGCGTGGAAATCGGATGGAGTCATGGCGGGGTCACCTCTCCGGTTTGCGCACGTGACTGGCGCGAGGCGGTCTTCTTTGCGGTCGCGGCCGGGACCGCTCCGGCGAGCCGGGGTCGGCGCAGCTGGCCTCGCAGCATGCGCAACGCCCCCGGCGACGGGCATGCCCGGCCGGATTGCGGCATGGTACCCACATTGTCAGCCAGCGCAGCGGCATCTTCATCCTCCGGGCTGGCGCCACGGCGGCTGCGCCGCCTCCCCGCGGATTCAGCGCGGACCCAGGATTTCCGGCATCGCACACCGATGCCGGGGGTACGACCGGCATCGGGACCCCCATGCCGGCGAAGCGAAGCAGTAACCCATTGGCATCCAACTGAGGAAATATCTTATGTATACCCTTTTCGACCGCACCGGCCCGCTGACCGAACTGACCAGCTATCCGCAGTGGGCACAGGACATGGTGGCCGATTGTGAGGCCACCAAGCAGCGTGTCCTGGATCACGATATCTGGCAGATGATGATTGCCCTGCAGCTCGATGAAGAGGCCACCCGCAACTTCATGATGGGCCTGTGGCCGTTCATCGAACGGTTCCCCAGTTTCATGGCGCTGAACCTGCTGAAGACCCGCTATGGCCGCAGCCCGGGTGACGACAAGGCCCGGCGCTGGCTGGTGCGCAATATCCGGGTCGAACAGAATCATGCCGAATACTGGCTCAACTGGGCCGAAGGCGCCGGCGTGCCGCGCTCCGAGCTGCTGCACGGCGTGCCCCCGCACGGTACCGACGGGCTTACCCGCTGGTGCGAGGACATTAGCGCCCGTGGCACTCTGGCGGCCGGCATGGTAGCCACCAACTACGCGATCGAGGGGGTTACCGGCGAGTGGTCGCAGATGATCTACGACAGCGCGAAGTACCGAGAGAGCTTCGATCCGGCGATCCGGGCGTCCAGCCTGCGCTGGCTGCACCTGCATGCCGCCTACGATGACGTCCATCCGTGGGAAGCTTTGGATATAGTGTGCACACTGATGGGCGAGACTCCCTCGGCCGATGAAGTGGCACACTTGGCCGAATGCATCAAGCGGAGCTACATGAGCATGATCCTGCTTGGTGACCGGTGCATCCGGTCGTGTCGCGACCTGTGGATGGCGAGAGAAGCCGCAGCTTGAAGCACCACCCGGAGCGGACTGTATCCATGGAAGCGAGCTGCATCATCAACCGAATAGGCAGGCGATGCATTCCACCGGCAACAGTTCGCAGAAACCACTGACGCGGCGTCTGCTGCCGCTGGCCTATGCGCTGGCGGTGGCGATTGCGTTGATCATGGCGTTGACCTGGGGCGTGCTGCAGGTCCAGGTCACTCTCGCTGGTTTCCTCAACAGCGAGAGTGTCTGGTCCAAGGCGCAGAAACAGGCCGTCATCGACCTGGACAACTACGCGCTCGACGGCGCCGCCGCGGACCTGGCCAGCTTCCGGGACCATCACGGGCTGCTCGAATCCGATCGCTGGGGGCGCGACGCGATCATCGCCGGCGATTACAGCAAGGCAGACATTACCCGCGTATTCGAGCGTGGCAACATCATGCCGGCGGCACAGCCGGGCATGACGTTCATGCTGCAGCATTTTTCCGGCATGCCCCATGTGCGGGACGCGCTTGCAGCCTGGCGCTCCACCGATGCGTCGATCGCCGAACTCGGCACGATCGCGGACGAACTGGATGCCGCCTACCGCGCCGGTGGGCCATCACAGGCCGAGATCGCTCGGCAGCGGGTACGTATCAAGGCGCTCAACGTCTACATGGCACCGCGCACTGACCTGTTCTCGATCGAGGTCGTGAAGGGTGCGGTGTGGCTGGGTGAACTGCTGTTCTGGGGCGTGCTGAGTGCGTTCGTGATCGCCGCCTTGTTGTGGCTGCGCATGGCGCGCCGCATCCTGGAAAGCATCCGCGGCAGCGAAGAACGCTACCGCTTGCTGTTCGACAGCGCGGCCGATGCGATCGTGATGGTCGACGAGACCAGCGGGCGGATCCTGGACGTCAACCGCACCGCTTCGGCGTGGACCGGGCGCAGCCCGGGCGCGCTTGTCGGCGATCGCTTCGTGCACCTGTTCGTGCAGTCGATGGCGGGCCAGCAAGCCGGGCGTGCCGTCACCAATACACTGCTGGGTGCGAATGGCCAGACACGCCCGGTGGAGACCCGGACCAGCCTGGCCAATTGGGGCAACCAGTCGGTGCGCCAGGCGATCATCCGCGACATCTCCGAGCGGGTGGCGATGGAGCGCGAGCGCCAGATCGCCGCCGAGGCGCTGGCCAACATCGCCGAAGGCGTGATCATCGCCGACGCCGGGCGGAGGGTGATCTCGACCAATGCGGCGCATACCGAACTGACCGGCTTCTCCAGCCAGGCGCTGCACGGCAAGCGCCTCGACGACAGTCGTTGCCTGCCTGGCGGCAAGCCGTTGCCGCAGTCGATCTGGGACAGTGTCAGCGCCGGCCACAACTGGATGGGCGAGGTGTTGAGCAGTCGCAGCGACGGCAGCAGTTATCCCGAGCACTTGAGCCTCAGCACGATCCGCGACGCGGATGGTCAGGTGGTCTACTACGTCGCCGTACTTACCGACATCCATGAGGCGAAGGCGAACCAGCGTCGGCTGGAGCACATGGCGCGGCACGATCCGCTTACCGGCCTGGCCAACCGGGCGGAATTCGAGCGGCATTGCGCCGAGGCGATCGCGGTGGCCGAGCGCGAGCGGCTGGCCGTGGTGGTGCTGTTCATCGATCTGGACGCCTTCAAGATCGTCAACGACAGCTACAGCCATGCGATCGGCGACCGCCTGCTGGTCAAGGTGGGCGAGCGGATTCGCCGGCAGCTGTCCGAGGGCGACGTGGCCGGGCGCATCGGCGGCGACGAGTTCACCGTGCTGATCCCTCGGCTGATCCTGCGCGAGGACGCGCGGGCGATCGTCAACCGCCTGCTCGCCACCTTGTGCGAACCGTTGCTGGTCGACGACTACGAGATCGTGCTCAGCGCCAGCATCGGCGTGGCCGGCTATCCGCTGGACGGCGACAATGCGGCGGCACTGATCGCGAATGCCGACGCCGCGATGTACGCAGCGAAGACCGAGGAGCGCAACGCGTTCCGTTTCTACACGCCGATGATGCACGCGGACACCCGCCGGCGCCTGCAACTGGCCACCGAGCTGCGCCAGGCGCTTGCGCGCAACGAATTCCACATGGTGTTCCAGCCCAGCGTGGAACTGCGCACGGGGCGCATCGTGGCGGTGGAGGCGCTGGTGCGCTGGCAGCACCCGGAGCGCGGCGAGGTGCTGCCAGCCGAATTCATTCCGGTGGCGGAAGGGCTGGGCCTGATCCGCCGCATCGACGAGTGGGTGATGCAAGCCACCTGTGCACAGATCCAGGCCTGGGACCTGGCCGGCGTGCCGCCGATCCGCGTGGCGGTGAACATCTCGGCGCGCTGGTTCGGCCATCCGGCCTTCGTCGAAGGGGTCAGCCGGACCCTGCAGTCGCGGCAATTGTCGGCGGGCCGCCTGCTGCTGGAAATCACCGAGAGCGCGATGCTGCGCCTGGGTGACGACATCGAACGCACCATGCAGACCCTGCACACGCTGGGCATCGAGGTGGCGATCGACGATTTCGGCACTGGCTACTCCTCGATGGCCTACCTCAAGCTGCCGGCGGTGACCTACCTGAAGATCGACCGCTCCTTCGTCACTGGCCTGCCGGGCGACAGCAACGACGCGGCGATCACCGAGGCGATGCTGGCGATGGCGAAGAGCCTCGGCCTCACCACGATTGCCGAGGGCATCGAGACCGAGGCGCAACACGACTTCCTGCTGCGCAGCGGTTGTGTCGAGGGACAGGGCTACCTGTACTCTTATCCGTTGCGGCCCGAGGAAGTGCAGCACTTGCTGTGTCCGAACCAGCCGCCGGTACCGGCGCGGCTGAAACTGGTGCCGCCAAAGCGCAGTTGATCCGATGCCCGTGCACGGGCCATTCCGCGCGTCTTGACATGCATCAGGGCGCCCGGGCGGATGTCGCAGGAGACTGCATCGAGTTCCCCAGGCCATACGCCTCATGTCCAGCTGCGCCCTGTTCCCGACGGCAGCAAATACGTCAGTCCGCCGCGTACTCGTGCGGTCAGGGGCGGTACTGCGCACAGCCACCGTTTCACATTTCGTTCCCACGTCGCGACGGGCACCGTCGGATCCGGAAGCGCCGCCGTGCAAACCAGGTGGCGCGGAGATCGCGCGAACGCCGGCGCGCGCGAAAGGTCCATCGACGAGGAGCTTGTGCAGAGTTTTCCCGCCAGCGATCCGCCGAGCTGGGTGCAGGGTGTGGCGTCGCAGCCGCTGTAAGCGGATGCCATGAAGGGGTAACACGGACCAAACGAGGAGGCATGTCATGGACACATCCATCTATCCGCAGGCTACTGCACAGCTCGCGCACAAGCGCCGCGACCTGGCGCCGGAACCACTGGGGGCGTTCAAGGCGTTCAGCGCCGCGGTGTTTGCCGATGGCGCGCTGCCCAACGTCACCAAGCAACTGATCGCGGTGGCGGTGGCGCACGTCACCCAGTGCCCGTACTGCATCAAGGGCCACACTGCCGAAGCCTTGAAGCAGGGCGCCAGCGAACAGCAGATCATGGAGGCGATCTGGGTTGCGGCGGAGATGCGCGCGGGTGGCGCGTACGCGCACTCCGCACTGGCGCTGGACGTGATGCAGCACGCGCACGAGGCCGTCTGAAATGGCCACGCGCTTCGCCACGGTATCGGGCAGCATCCTCGATGCGGTAGGCGACACCCCGCTGCTGGAGATCGAGGGCGTCTACGCCAAGATCGAGTTCCTCAACCCCTCCGGCTCGATCAAGGCGCGCATCGCCAAGTACATGATCGAGCGAGCGGAGCGCGAAGGCCTGCTCAAGCCGGGCGACACCATCGTGGAGGCGACCAGCGGCAACACCGGCAACGCGTTGTCCATGGTGGCGGCGGTCAAGGGCTACCGCATGCTGGTGGTGATGCCCGAGGGCATGTCCAGCGAGCGCGTGGCGATCTCGCGGGCGTATGGCGCGGACGTGCTGTTCTGCGGCAACTTCCACGTCAACGAGGCGCTGGTGCGCGCGCAGCGGCTCGGCCAGCAGCCGGGCTACTTCTGCCCCAGCCAGTTCGAGTCGGAGTGGAACGTGGAGGAGAACCGGCTGATCCTCGGCCCGGAGATCCTCGCCCAGCTCCCGCCCGGCCGCGTACCCGATGCGCTGGTACTGGGCGTGGGCACCGGCGGTACGCTGATAGGCGTGGGCCAGGCGTTCCGCGCGGTCAATCCCGCCGTGCGGCTGTTCGCGATGGAGCCGTCCGAGTCGTGCACGATCCTGTGCGGCGAGATTGCAGCGCATACCATCGAAGGCATTTCCGACGGCTTCGTGCCGGGTATCTTCCAGCGCCACGCGGGGCTGGTGAACGAAGTGCTGAGCGTGTCGAGCGTCGACGCGGTGATTGAGATGAAGCGGCTGGCGCGCGCACACGGCTTGTTCTGCGGGCCGAGTTCCGGCGCGCACCTGCTGGCCGCCAAGCGCATCCGGCAGAACTTCCCGGCGCTGGAGACGGTGGTCACGGTGTTCTGCGACGAGGGCGAGAAGTACCTGCATGAATACTTCATGCAGGCCCCCACCGTCGACGTGGACGCGACACATTTCCGCTGAACTGGCGACGCGTTCGGGCCGTGTGGCGCAGTGCGGACATTGTCCGCCCTGGTCGCGCCTCGGTGTCGTGCGGAATCAAAGGCTGGCGGGCAGTGCCCGTCCAGCGCGTTCCGGGAAGGTTTACAGCGGCGCGCAGTGGCGGTTCAGCCACTCCAGATCGGCGTCCTCCAGCAAGGGGCTGAGCGCGGCGCGCACGCTGGCGTGGTAGTCGTCCAGCCAGGCGCGTTCTTCCGGATTGAGCAGGCCCGGTTCTAGCGCGCGGCGGTCGAACGGACACATCGTCAGCGTCTCGAAGGCGAGGAAGTCGCCGAACTCGGTGCGGTCGGCCTCGACCACCACGGCCAGGTTCTCGTGGCGGATGCCGTGGCGGCCGGGCTTGTACAGACCCGGCTCGATCGAGCTGATCATGCCCGGCTGCAGCGCCACCAAGGCAGCGCCGGCGACCGGCGGGCGAATCGACTGCGGGCCTTCGTGGACGTTGAGGAAGTAGCCGACGCCGTGGCCGGTGCCGTGGCCGTAATCCATGCCGCTGGCCCACAGCGGCGCGCGCGCCAGCGCATCGAGTTGCGGACCGCTGGCGCCTTTCGGAAAGCGTGCGCGCGACAACCCGATCATGCCTTTCATCACCAGGGTGGCGTCGCGGCGTTGTTCCGCCGTGGTCTCGCCCAGCGCCAGCACACGGGTGATGTCGGTGGTGCCGCCCAGGTACTGGCCGCCGGAGTCGATCAGCAACAGCCCCTTGGCCTGCAGCGTGCTATGCGCCTCGGGTGTGGCGCGGTAATGCGGCAGCGCGCCATTCGCTTGGTAACCGGCGATGGTGGCGAAGCTTTCGCCGACCCAGCCCGGCTGGGCCGAGCGTTCCTCGTGCAAGAGCGTGTCGACATCCAGCTCGGTCACCGTCATGCCGGCGGCGAGGCGCTGTTCCAGCCGGCGGAAACCGCGCACCAGGGCTGCGCCGTCGCGGCGCATCACGTCGCGGACGTGCTCGAGTTCGGCGGCGCTCTTGACTGCCTTGAAGGCGGTGCTTGGATTGGCTGCCTCGATCCGGGTCACGTCTTTCGGGATTGCCGCGGCGATCGCGCTGACCACCCGGCCGCTGTCCAGCAGCAGGCGGTCGCCGGCACCCAGTTCCTGCAAGGTCGAGGTGATCGAGGCGTAGTCGGCGATGCCGATGCCGTCGGCGGCCAGCTTCGCCACCAGTGCGTCGCCGAGCTTGGCGCGGCTGACGAACAAGGTGGCGCGCTGCTCCGCCTGCACCAGCAGGTGGGCCAGGAACACTGGGTTGCACTCGACGTCGCTGCCACGTAGGTTGGTCAGCCACGCGATGTCGTCGAGGCTGGAAAGCAGGTGGTGGGTGGCGCCGAGTTTGTGCATCGCCTTGCGCAGGCGGGTGAACTTGTCGGCGCGCGGAATGCAGGCCCAGGCCAGATCGTGCTCGACCACCGGTGCCTGGGGCAGGGCCGGGCGGCCCGTCCAGACCGCGCCGGGCAGGTCCAGGTCGGTGCGCACGGTGGCGCCGCTGTCGGCGAGTCCGCGCTCGATCTGGCGCCAGGTGCTCACGGCCACGCTGTCGCCGGCCACCGCCAGCACATCGCCGTCGTGCAGGTGCTGCTGCAGCCATTCCAGGTGTTCGGGCGTGTGCGGCACGCGCAGCTTCATCAGGCTGACGCCGCTGCCGGCCAGCTGCTGTTCGGCCTGCGAGAAGTAACGCGAGTCGGTCCACAGCCCGGCCTGGTCGCGGCCGACGATCAGGGTACCGGCCGAACCGGTGAAGCCGGACAGCCATTCGCGCGCGGCCCAATGGGCGGGCAGGTATTCGGACAGGTGCGGATCGGCGCTGGGAACCAGTACGGCGGCGACGCCATGCTGCTGCATGGCCGCGCGCAGGGCGGCGAGACGGGCGGGGACGGGGTTGTTCATGAGCGAAATGCTAACAGAGGGCGCCGGCTACGCATGCTCGCCGCGGCCGGGGCCTGCGCTGCATGGCGTGTGATATCCGCCATGCAGCACGCTTTGCATCCGCCCGGAAATGAACCAAAACAGAGAATTCTCCGTTGCCATCTCGCAGTGGGACGCTTCTGCAGCTAAAATGCCTAATTTCCAGCACGGCTGCTTTCCATGACCCCCCTGATTTTTGTCACCGGCGGTGTGGTGTCCTCGCTTGGCAAGGGCATTGCTGCGGCGTCGCTCGCTTCCATTCTCGAAGCGCGCGGTCTTTCGGTCACCATGATGAAGCTCGATCCCTATATCAATGTGGATCCGGGCACGATGAGTCCGTTCCAGCACGGCGAGGTCTACGTGACCGACGACGGCGCGGAAACCGACCTGGACCTCGGCCACTACGAGCGTTTCGTCCGCACCCGCCTGACCGGCAAGAACTCGATCACCACCGGCAAGATCTACGAGAGCGTGATCCGCAAGGAGCGCCGCGGCGATTATCTTGGCGCCACCGTGCAGGTGATCCCGCACATCACCGACGAGATCAAGCATTGCATCCACGAGGCCACCCGCGGCTTCGACGTGGCGCTGGTGGAGATCGGCGGCACCGTGGGCGACATCGAGTCGCTGCCGTTCCTGGAAGCAATCCGCCAGTTGCGCATCGAGCACGGCCCGGAGAAGGTGGTGTTCATGCACCTCACCCTGGTGCCGTTCATCAAGGCCGCCGGCGAGATCAAGACCAAGCCCACGCAGCATTCGGTGAAGGAGCTGCGCTCGATCGGCATTCAGCCGGACATCCTGCTGTGCCGCTGCGAGCAGCCGCTGCCTGAAGGCGAGCGGCGCAAGATCGCGCTGTTCACCAACGTGCCGGAAAACGCGGTGATCAGCGCCACGGACGTGGACATCATCTACAAGCAGCCGCTGTACCTTCATCAGCAGGGCCTGGATGACATCGTGGTCAAGCGCCTCGGCCTGGACGCGAAGCCGGCCGACCTGTCCGCCTGGCAGCGCACGGTGGATGCGGTGGAGCATCCGAAGGACGAGATCACCGTCGCCATCGTCGGCAAGTACGTCGAACACAAGGACGCCTACAAGTCGCTGGGCGAGGCGCTGCGCCACGGCGGCATCAAGCAGTTGACGCGGGTGAACCTGGACTGGATCGACTCCGAGCAGGTCGAGGCCGAAGGCGCCGCCAAGGTGCTCGGCAAGGCCGATGCGATCCTGGTGCCCGGCGGCTTCGGCAAGCGCGGTTTCGAGGGCAAGGTGCTGGCCGCGAAGTACGCACGCGAGCACGGCGTGCCGTACTTCGGCATCTGCTACGGCATGCACGCGGCGGTGGTGGATTTCGCCCGCCACGTCGCCGGACTTGCCGACGCCGATTCCAGCGAGAACGACCGCAACACGCCGAACCCGGTGATCGGGCTGATCACCGAGTGGACCACGGCCAGTGGCGAAGTCGAGCAGCGCAGCGACCGCTCCGACCTGGGTGGCACCATGCGCCTGGGCGCGCAGGAATGCCGCCTCAAGGCCGGCACCCTGGCGCGCGAGCTGTATGGCCAGGACGTGGTGCGCGAGCGCCATCGCCACCGTTACGAATTCAACAACCGCTACCGCCAGCCGTTCGAGGACCTGGGCCTGGTGATCTCCGGCAAGTCGATGGACGATCTGCTGGTGGAGATCGTGGAGTTGCCGCAGCAGCAGCATCCGTGGTTCCTCGGTTGCCAGGCGCATCCGGAGTTCACCTCGACCCCGCGCGACGGCCACCCGCTGTTCATCGGTTTCGTCCGGGCCGCGCGCGAGTTCAAGGCTGTGCGCGACGGCGAGAAGCTGGCCCGGGAGTACGTGGCATGAAGCTGTGCGGATTCGAGGTCGGGCTTGACCGGCCGCTGTTCCTGATCGCCGGGCCGTGCGTGGTCGAGTCCGAGCAGCTGCAGCTGGACACCGCCGGCACGCTGAAGGAAATCACCGGCCGGCTCGGCGTGAACTTCATCTTCAAGTCCAGCTTCGACAAGGCGAACCGTTCCTCCGGCGAAAGCTTCCGCGGGCCGGGGCTGGAAGAGGGCCTGCGCATCCTCGGTGAAGTGAAGCGCCAGATCGGCGTGCCGGTGCTCACCGACGTGCACGAATACACTCCGATGGACGAGGTCGCCGCCGTGGTCGACGTGCTGCAGACGCCGGCCTTCCTGTGCCGGCAGACCGACTTCATCCAGAAGGTGGCACGCGCCGGCAAGCCGGTGAACATCAAGAAGGGCCAGTTCCTGGCGCCGTGGGACATGAAGCATGTGGTAGCCAAGGCGAAAGCCGTCGGCAACGATCACATCATGGTGTGCGAGCGCGGCGCCAGCTTCGGCTACAACAACCTGGTGTCGGACATGCGCTCGCTCAGCGTGATGCGCGAGACTGGCTGCCCGGTGGTGTTCGACGCCACCCACTCCGTGCAGTTGCCCGGCGGCCAGGGCGCCAGCTCCGGCGGCCAGCGCGAATTCGTGCCGGTACTGGCGCGCGCGGCAGTGGCGGTCGGCGTGGCCGGGCTGTTCGCCGAGACTCATCCGGATCCGAGCAAGGCGCTGTCCGATGGTCCGAACGCGTGGCCGCTGGGCAAGATGGAGGCGCTGCTGGAAACCCTGCTGGAGCTGGATGCCGTGACCAAGCGGCACCGCTTCCTGGAGCAGGATGTTTCCTGAAACACCGGGCGCAGCGATGCGCCCGTTCCAACTCATTTACCACCCAAGCAGACGGACACCGCATGAGTACCCAGATCACCCGCATCCACGCCCGTGAAATCCTCGACTCGCGCGGCAATCCCACGCTGGAAGCCGAAGTCACCCTGGCCGGCGGAGGCTTCGGTCGCGCCGCGGTGCCGAGCGGCGCCTCCACCGGCTCGCGCGAGGCGGTCGAGCTGCGCGACGGCGACAAGTCGCGCTACGGTGGCAAGGGCGTGAAGAACGCGGTGGCGAACGTCAACGGCGCGATCGCCGATGCGCTGAAGGGTTTCGACGCGGCCGACCAGAGCGGCCTGGACGCGAAGTTGATCGCGCTGGACGGCACGCCGAACAAGGGCAGGCTGGGCGCGAATGCGCTGCTTGGCGTGTCGATGGCGGCTGCCCATGCAGTGGCCGCGTCGCGCGGCGAACCGCTGTGGAAGTACTTGTCGAACGGCAAGCCGGGCGCGCTGCCGGTGCCGATGATGAACATCATCAACGGCGGCGCGCACGCCGACAACAACGTCGACGTGCAGGAGTTCATGATCCTGCCGGTGGGCCTGCCGAGCTTCGCCGAGGCGCTGCGCGCCGGCGCGGAAATCTTCCATGCGCTGAAGGGCGTGCTGCAAGGGCCGCGGCCTCAGCACCGCGGTGGGCGACGAGGGCGGCTTCGCGCCGAACCTGCGCTCCAACGTCGAGGCGATCGACACCATTCTCGAGGCGATCGGCAAGACCGGCTACAAGGTCGGCAGCGAGATCCTGCTCGGCCTGGATGCGGCCAGCTCGGAGTTCTACAAGAACGGCAAGTACGACCTGGCCGGCGAAGGCAAGCAGTACAGCTCGGCGCAGTTCGTCGACCTGCTGGCGAGCTGGGCCAGGCAGTACCCGATCGTCACCATCGAAGACGGCATGGCCGAAGGCGACTGGGACGGCTGGAAGCTGCTCACCGACGCGATCGGCGAGCAGCGTGCAGCTGGTCGGCGACGACCTGTTCGTGACCAACCCGGCGATCTTCCGCGAGGGCATCGAGAAGAAGATCGCCAACGCGATCCTGATCAAGGTGAACCAGATCGGCACGCTGTCCGAGACGCTCGAAGCGATCGCGATGGCCGACGCGGCGAAGTACGCGGCGGTGATCTCGCACCGTTCCGGCGAAACCGAAGACACCACCATCGCCGATATCGCGGTGGCGACCACGGCCAGCCAGATCAAGACCGGTTCGCTGTGCCGCAGCGACCGCGTGGCGAAGTACAACCAGCTGCTGCGCATCGAGGAGGCACTGGGTTCGGCCGCGCGCTATGCCGGCCGCGATGCGTTCCCGAACCTGACCCGCCTGCCGGGTTGAACGGACCCGTCGCCCGCCCATGCTGCGCTGGATCGCCCTGGTTCTTGTCCTGCTCCTGATCGGACTGCAGCTGAAGCTGTGGAGCGGCAGCGGCAGCATGCGCGAGGTGGATGCCTTGCGTGTGGCCGTGAAGAAACAGGCCGACGACAACGCGAAGCTGTTGCAGCGTAACCAGGCCGTCGGCGCCGACGTGCTGGACCTCAAGCATGGCGACCAGGCGGTCGAGGCGCGCGCGCGCACCGAGCTGGGCCTGATCAAGCCCGGCGAAGTCTTCTATCAGGTGGTCGAGCAGCCGGCCCGCGCCGGCAGCTCGCCGCCACCGCCGCCGCCCGCCGCGCCTGCCGGATCACCATGAGCACGCCGACGCTGTGGTGCGTGGTGCCGGCCGCGGGGCGCGGCACCCGGGTTGGCGGCGACTGCCCGAAACAATACCTGCCGTTGGGCGGGCGGCCGCTGATCGCGCACACGCTGGAACGGCTGGCTGCGCACCCGCGCATCGCCGGCCTGCTGGTAACGCTGGGCGCCGCCGACGCGCACTGGCCCGGTTGGGACACGCTCAACGGCAAGCCGGTGCTGACCGCAAACGGCGGAGCCGAGCGCAGCGACTCGGTGCTGGCCGGGCTCGACGCCTTGCCGGCGTCCGTGGGTGTTGACGATTTCGTGCTGGTGCACGACGCCGCGCGCCCGTGCGTGCGGCTGGCCGATATCAGCCGGCTGATCGAGCTGGCCGGCGCGGTCGATGGCGGTCTGCTGGGCGCGCCGCTGCGCGACACGCTGAAGCGGGCAGACGCAGCTGGCCGCAGCGAGCTGACCGAGCCGCGCGACCTGCGTTGGCGAGCCTTCACGCCGCAGATGTTCCGGCGTGGTCAACTGGAGGCGGCGCTGCGCGAGGCGGCACGACGCGGCGTGAATGTCAGCGACGAGGCGATGGCGATGGAGCGGGCCGGTTTCGCGCCGCTGCTGGTCGAAGGTGCCGAGGACAACATCAAGGTAACCACGGCGGCGGACTTCGCGCTGGCCGAGTTCCTGCTTGCAAGGACAATCGCATGAGGGCAGCCCCATGAGGGTCGGACAAGGTTTCGACGTACATGCATTCGGCGAGGGCGACCACGTCACTCTGGGCGGCGTGCGCGTGCCGCATCGTCGCGGCGTGGTGGCGCATTCGGATGGCGACGTGGTGATTCATGCCTTGTGCGACGCGATTTTCGGCGCGCTGGCGCTGGGCGATATCGGCCAACACTTCCCGCCCACGGACGAGCGCTGGCGCGACGCCGACAGCCGCCAGTTCCTGCGCCACGCGGCGATGCTGATGGCGCAGCACGGCTACGCGCTGGGCAACGCCGACATCACCGTGATCGGCGAAGCGCCGAAGGTCGGCCCCCACGCGCAAGCGATGCGCGGGAACCTCGCCGCCGACCTGGACAGCGAGATCGGGCGCATCAGCGTCAAGGCCACCACCACCGAAAAGCTCGGCTTCTGCGGCCGTGGCGAAGGGATCGCCGCACAGGCGTGCGTCCTGCTGGAGCGCGCGTGACTGAAGTAGAGGCTCGCAGCGCCGCAAGCCGGCTGCACGATCAGCTGGAAACGATCACCGGCCTGCTGCGTCGACACGACGAAGACGGCCGTTCGCCGGCGGCGGCGCTGGCCGATCTGCGCCAGCAGCTGGACGACCTGCATCCGGCCGACATCGCGTTCATCCTCGAATCGCTGCCGCTGGACGATCGCCTGGCGGTCTGGCAGCTGGTCAAGGCCGATCGCGACGGCGAAATCCTGCTGGAAGTGTCCGATGCGGTGCGCGAATCGCTGATCGCGGACATGGACCGCCAGGAGATCCTCGCCGCGGTCGAGCCGCTGGACGCGGACGAGTTGGCCGACCTGGTCGAGGACTTGCCGACCGCGATGCTGCCGGAGCTGATGGCCAGCCTGGACACGCAGCAGCGTGAGCAGGTGCAGTCGGCGCTGTCCTACGAGGACGACCAGGTCGGCGCGCTGATGGACTTCGAGATGGTCACCATCCGCGAGGACGTGAGCCTGGAAGTGGTGCTGCGCTACCTGCGCCGCTGGGATGAGCTGCCGGCGCAGACCGACAAGCTGTTCGTGATCAACCAGGACAATCTGCTCACCGGGGTACTGCCGCTGCACTGGTTGCTGGTGAATTCGCCGGAGAAGATGGTCAGCGCGGTGATGGCGCCGGATGTCAACACCTTCCACCCCACCGACGACGCGTACGACGTGGCGCAGGCGTTCGAGCGCTACGATCTGGTCACCGCGCCAGTGGTCGACGAGCGCGGCCACCTGATTGGCCGCATCACCATCGACGCGATGGTCGACGTGATCCGCGAGGAAGGCGAGAGCGAAGCGCTCAGCCGCGGCGGCCTGCGCGAGGAGGAGGATATCTTCGCCTCGGTATGGGCGTCGCTGCGCAACCGCTGGTCGTGGCTGGCGATCAACCTGGTCACCGCCTTCATCGCCTCGCGCGTGATCGGCCTGTTCGAGGGCTCGATCGAGCGGCTGGTGGCACTGGCCACCTTGATGCCGATCGTGGCCGGCATCGGCGGCAATTCCGGCAACCAGACCATCACCATGATCGTGCGCGCGTTGGCGCTGAACCAGATCACCGCCGAAAGCGCGAAGCGGCTGTGGCGCAAGGAACTGACCGTGTCGTTGCTGAACGGTCTGGTCTGGGGCGGCGTGATCGGCTTCGTGGCGTGGCTGCTGTACGACAGCGTGTCGCTGGGCCTGGTGATGACCGCGGCGATGACGTTGAACCTGCTGCTGGCGGCGTTCGCCGGCGTCGGCATACCGGTGCTGATGACGAAGTTCGGCCGCGACCCGGCGCTGGGCTCCAGCGTGCTGATCACCGCCATGACCGACAGCGGCGGTTTCTTCATCTTCCTTGGCCTGGCCACCATCTTCCTGATGTGATGCCGGCCTGACCCGAGTGCCGGTGCGACCGGTGGAGTGCCATGTCCGAATCCGAACTCACCCAGGCCCCGTTGCCGTGGGCCTATGGCGACCCGCCGCTGCAGGCGCGGTTGCGCAGCACGCCGGAGGATTTCCAGGTCGAGGAGATTCTCGGCTACGACGCCGACGGGACCGGCGAGCACGCCTTGCTGTGGGTGGAAAAGCGCGGCGCAAATACCGACTGGGTCGCCCGCGAGCTGGCGAAATTCGCCGGCGTGCCGCAGGTCGCGGTCGGCTATGCGGGCTTGAAGGATCGCCACGCGGTGACTCGGCAGACGTTCTCGGTGCAACTGGCCGGCAAGCCCGACCCGGACTGGTCGGCGTTCCCGCACGCGGACGTGAAAGTGCTGGCGGCGACGCGGCATTCGCGCAAGCTGAAACGCGGAGCGCTGCGTGGCAACCGTTTCGTGCTGGTGCTGCGCGAGGTGCAGGGCGACCGCGCAGCGGCGGAACGGGTGCTGGCGCAGATCGCCGCGCGCGGGGTGCCGAATTACTACGGCGAGCAGCGCTTCGGCCGCGAGGGCGGCAACGTGGCGCAGGCGCGGGCGATGTTCGGCGGGCACCGGGTGGATCGCGACAAGCGTTCGTTCCTGCTGTCGGCCGCGCGCTCGCAGATCTTCAACAGCGTGCTGGCGGCGCGGGTCGAGCGCGGCGCCTGGGATACCCCGCTGGATGGCGAGATCTGGTCGCTGGCCGGCTCGCGCTCGTGGTTCGGGCCGGAACCGCTCAGCGAGGTGCTCGCCGAGCGGCTGACGCGTGCCGACATCCATCCGTCCGGCCCGTTGTGGGGGCAGGGCGAGCCGCCGAGCCAGGGCGAGGCCGGCGTGTTGGAACGCGAGATCGGCGCAGCGAACGGCGATCTGGCCGCCGGCCTGGCGGCGGCGCGGATGGATCAGGAACGCCGCCCGCTGCGGCTGCTGCCGAAGGACCTGCGCTGGCGCTGGCTGGGCGACGACGCGCTGGAGCTGTCGTTCGAGCTGCCGGCCGGCGCGTACGCCACGGTGGTGGTGCGCGAACTGGCCTCATCGACCGCCACTTGAACCGGCGACCGGCGCGATGCGCTGCATGACCTTGCCGTCGCTATCCAGGAAAGTCAGGCTCGGCGTGCCTGTGTCGGGCACCTCCAGCAGCAGTCGCTTGTGCCCGGCGCCGTCCATCAGGGCGAGCCTGGCAACACCGTCGTCGGTGCGTCCGACCCAGATGCGCCGATGCCCCTGTCCGTTCTCCTGGCTGTCCGAGACGGCCAGGCCGACCATACGATCCTCATGGTCGTCCACGCCGAGCAACTGGACGATCTGGTTGGCGTTGTAGCGGTCGAACGAAGGCTGCCACCGGAATCCACCACCTCGCCTTTGGCATTGCGATGCCCGCCGAAGATCAGGCCGCCGGTCTCCGAGCCCTCGTCGTTGTAGAACAGCATGCCCGCCTGTGGGCGGTCGAAGGCTTGTTCGTGACCTTTCACGATGATGCCCGGCAGACGAGCGTGGTCGGAGATCACCATGCGCAGCGTGCCGTCGGGCTCGATGATGTTGATGCGTTGCACGTCCAGCGTGTCGAACTTCGTCGGCGAGACGGCAGCGCCCAGGACCGTGACGGCGAAGACGGCGGTAAGCACGCCGGAATAGATCACCAGGAAACGCTGACCGACGGGCGCATGGAAGATCCTCTCTGTGACAGGATGGTTTGAGCGTGCCGGGAAAGTCAGCTCGAACGCAACAGGACGATGACTGCCCCGGTGCCGCCTTGCGCCGGCCGCGCCGAAGCGAACGCGATCACGTCGTCACGCCGGCGCAGCATGCGGTCGGTGAGGCCCTTCAGTACCGGGCCGGCGGCTTTCGAGCGCAAGCCCTTGCCGTGCACGATGCGCACGCAGCGCAGGCCGTGCTGCTTCGCCTCGGCCAGGAAGGCGACGATGCTGGCCTGAGCGGCGGCGGCGTTCATCTGGTGCAGGTCGAGGTCGTCCTGCACGCTGAACTGGCCGCGCTTGAGCTGGCGCAGCAGCTTCGGCGGATAGCCGTCGCGCAGGTAGCCAAGTTCCTCGCCCACCTCGAGCAGGGCCGGGTCGAACGCCATGTCCAGCAGTTCCCCGGGTACCGCCGCCTCATCCGCTTCCAGCATGTGCGGGTGCGGTGCCGGTTTCGCGGCTGCCGGCGGCGTCGGCACCGGGGCGAGCGGGCGCACGTCGCCGATCGCCTCGCGGAACAGGCGGCTGTCATCGTCGTTGACCGGTGTGGGTGCGCGGCGCTTCATGCCTGCATGCTAAGTCAAAGCGCCGGCATGGCGGGAAGGCGGGCGCTCGGAACAGCCGCCTGAGGCGATGTGAAACCAGCGCCGCGCTCCGGTAAACTCGGCGGTGTGACGCGCGCCGTGGGGTCATGGACAAGCGCGTCCGCGGTCAGCTTTTGATGGAGCATCATGCGAGTTCTGGTCAGTAACGATGATGGCGTGGATGCACCTGGCATCCGCGTGCTTGCCGAGTGTCTCGGCGAAGTGGGTCAGGTGACGGTGGTGGCGCCCGATCGCGATCGCTCCGGCGCCAGCAATTCGCTCACTCTCGATGCGCCGTTGCGCGTCCTGCCGATGGGCAACGGTTATTACCGTGTGGCTGGCACACCGACCGATTGCGTGCATCTGGCGCTGTCCGGGCTGTTGGACGAAGAGCCCGACATGGTCGTGTCCGGCATCAACAATTCGGCGAACCTCGGCGACGACGTGATCTATTCCGGCACGGTGTCGGCGGCGATGGAAGGGCGTTTCCTGGGGTTGCCGGCGATCGCGGTGTCGCTGGTCAGCCATGACCACAAGGGCGTGCATTACGACTCGGCGGCGAAGGCGGTGCTGCTGCTGATGCAGCGGCTGCTGGTCGATCCGCTGCCGGCCGACACCATCCTCAACGTCAACGTGCCGGACCGCCCGTGGGCCGAGATCGAGGGCTTCGAGGTGACCCGGCTGGGCCGTCGTCATCGCGCCGCGCCGTGCATCGCGCAGACCGATCCGCGCGGGCGGCCGATCTGGTGGATCGGTCCGGCCGGCGAGGTGGACGACGCCGGTCCCGGCACCGATTTCAACGCCGTGCGGCGCGGCTTTGTGTCCGTCACGCCGATCCACGTCGACCTGACCCGGTTCCAGGCGCTGGAGAAGGTCAGCAGCTGGATGCAGCCGCTGAGCGATGCGATGGCGGTGAGCCGGACCAGCGACGACGAGGCAGCCTGAGCGATGACCACGTATCCATGGCCTGCCGCGGATTTGAAGGGCGAGGGGATGACCTCGCAACGCGCGCGCGACCGCCTAGTGGCGACCCTGAAGGACGGCGGCATCCGCGATCCGCGGGTGATCGATGTGATCCGCAACCTGCCGCGCCATCACTTCATTGACCAGGCGTTGCATTCGCGCGCCTATGAAAACGATCGCGCTGCCGATCGGCCATGGCCAGACCATCTCGCAACCGTGGGTGGTGGCGCGCATGACCGAGGCGCTGATCGAGTTCGGCATGCCGCAGAAGGTGCTGGAGATCGGCACCGGTTCGGGCTACCAGGCGGCGGTGCTGGCGGCGCTGGTGCCGCAGGTGTTCACGGTGGAGCGGATCGAGGCGCTGCTGCGCCAGGCGCGCCGGCGTTTCCGCCAGCTCGGCCTGACCAACCTGCGTTCGCGCTACGACGATGGCAAGCTGGGCTGGCCGGACGAGGCGCCGTTCGACGCGATCATCCTTACCGCCGCCGGCGACACCATTCCCACCCGCATCCTCGACCAGCTCAGCCCCACCGGCGTCCTGGTGGCGCCGGTTGGCTCGCCCAGCCGGCAGACCCTGATCCGCATGCGCGGCGATGGCCAGGGTGATTTCATCCAGGAGGAGCTGGGCGCGGTCAGTTTCGTGCCGCTGCTGGGCGGGATCGGCTGATGCGTCTGTTCGGGGCACTTTATGCGCGTGCATTGACCTGGGCACGCGAGCCGAGGGCGTTGTATTACCTGTCCGGATTGAGTTTCGTCGAGTCGTTCATTTTTCCGATTCCGCCGGAAGTGATGCTGGCGCCGATGATGCTGGGCAAGCGGCACAAGGCGTTCTTCTTCGCGAACATCAGCCTGCTGTTCTCGTTGCTGGGCGCACTGGTGGGTTACGTGCTGGGCCACTGGGCGTTCCATGCGCTGCGCCCGGTGCTCGATGCGCTGCACCTGCTGGCACCGATCGAGCAGGGCGTGGCGACCTTGAGCAAACAGATGGTCGAGCACCACTGGGGCATGTTCGGCGTGTTGATCCTGGCCGCGCTGCAGCCGGTGGTGCCGATGAAGTTCGTCACCTGGGCGTGCGGCATCATCGGCGTGCCGATCCTGCCGTTCCTGGCCTGCATCGGGCTGGGCCGTGGCAAGCGGGTGTGGCTGCTGGCGTTGCTGATTCGGCTGTTCGGCGAGCGCGCCGAGCATGTCCTGCACAAGTACATCGAGTGGATCGGCTGGGTCGTGCTGGTTGCATTGGCCCTGCTGCTGGCGTGGTGGTTCTGGTGGCGTTGAGCGGCGCCGCCTCGGGGAGCGGTGTCGCATGAAAAAGACTGCCCGCCTCGGTATGCTGGTGCGCATGGATCGATATCTTCAGTGGTGGGCAACTCTGACGGTGACCCTGCTGCTTGCCGCTTGCGGCACCATGCGCAGCTCGGTCGTGGTCGAACCGGCGGCCGGCACCAGCTACGGCACTCGCCCGGTCGCCGGAGCGCCGGCGCCTGCGCGCACGCCGATACCCGGTGGCAGTTATGCCGTGACGAAGGGCGATACGCTGTACTCGATCGCGTTCCGCAAGGGTGTGGACTTCCGCGACCTGGCGCAGTGGAACGGGATCGCCGCGCCGTACACGATCTGGCCAGGGCAGCAGCTGACCCTTTCGCCGTCGAAGAACACCGCCCCAGCGGTGGCAGCCCCGTCCGGTCACGCTGCTGGCACGGCCGTGGCGGCAACGCCGGTATTCGAGCCGGCGACGGCGCCCGCGACAGCGGCGCCAACTCAGACGTCCGGGGTGACTGTTGCGAGCGTGCCGGCCGCGTCCACGACGATTGCGCCGCCGCCGTTGAAAGCCGCTGCGCCGGCCGCCGCTGCCACGACGGCCGTGGTGCCGGTGGCGGGCGTGCCGACGGCGGCACCGGTGACCATGCCGCCGCCGGCGCCAGCCGGCAGCGGGGGCTTCACGCGCGGTCAGCGGCGTGCAATGGCGCTGGCCGGCCGATGGCAGCCTGGCTGGCCGCTTCCAGAGTGGCGACGCGATTCCGGGGATCCAGATCGCAGGCAAGTCCGGTGACCCGGTGCGGGCTGCGGCCGATGGCGTGGTGGTGTACAGCGGCAATGGCCTGGTCGGCTACGGCGAGCTGGTGATCATCAAGCACAACGACAGCTTCCTGTCCGCCTACGGCCACAACCGCAAGCGGCTGGTCAAGGAAGGCCAGCGAGTTGGCGGCGGCCAGCAGATCGCCGAGATGGGTTCGACCGGCACCACCCGCAACGAACTGGAATTCCAGATCCGCAAGGACGGCAATCCGGTTGATCCGCTGGGCTATTTGCCACCGCGTTGAGGATGCGCTGGCCGGTCAAACCGACGGCAGGATGAACCCGGCGACAACGCGGCGCCCTTCGCCGGCCAGCAGGTTGTAGGTGCGCGCCGCGGCGGCGTTGTCCATCACTTCGATGCCGATGCCCTTGCGCAGGAAACCGGCCATGAATGCGGCGGCCGGAAACGTCTGGCGCTCGCCGGTGCCCAGGATCACCAGTTCGGGTTGCAGCGCCAGCAGGGCTTCGACATGGCTGGCATCCAACGTGTCGGCAGCTGTCACCGGCCAGCCTTCGATGGCCCGGTCGGGTGCCAGCAGGAAACTGCGGGTGAGTTCGCGATCGATCAGGGTGACCCCGCGCGCGCCGACACGGCGCACGTACAGGAAGCCGTCCGGGCGTTCGAGCGACAGGTCCATCAGCGTGGCAGGGCGATCTTCGGCTCGTCGGTGTTGCGCCGGAACAGCACAACGACATGGCCGATCTGGTGGATCTTTTCGGCTCTGGTGCCTTCGGTCAGCACATCGATCTGGGCCTGCCGTTCATCCTTGTCCCCACCGGACAGCTTCACCTTGACCAGTTCGTGGATGTCCAGCGCCTGGCCCAGTTCCTTCACCACCGCCTCGGTGGCGCCCTTGTTGCCCAGCAGGACAACCGGGCTCAGGTCATGGGCGAGGCTGCGCAGGTAGCGGATCTGCGAGGAAGAAAGGGCCATGCGGTGGGGCTCGATTCGCGGTAAATGAACGGCAAAGGGTATCATGCGCCATCCCGTTCCCCAATCGGCGACTGTGACGACATGGCCCGCAGCAAGAGCAGCGCAGTCTGGCTGCGTGAACATTTCAATGACGAATATGTGAAGAAAGCCCAGGCCGAGGGCTTGCGTTCGCGCGCGGTGTACAAGCTTGAGGAGCTGATCGAGCGCGACCACCTGCTGAAGCCGGGCATCAACGTGGTCGATCTAGGCGCGGCGCCGGGGAGCTGGTCGCAGCTGGTACGCAACCGGCTGGGCGATAGCGGCCAGGTGTTCGCGCTGGACATCCTGCCGATGCAGAGCATTGCCGGGGTGGATTTCCTGCAGGGCGACTTCCGCGAGGAGTCGGTGCTGCATGAGCTGGAATCCCGCCTGGAAGGGCTCAAGGTGGATCTTGTGCTGTCGGATATGGCCCCCAATATGAGTGGTGTGGCATTGGCTGACCAGATCCGCGCGATGGATCTGGCCGAACTGGCGCTGGATTTCAGTCGGCAGTGGCTCAAACCGGGCGGCTCGTTCCTGATCAAGTTGTTTCAGGGAGTCGGCTTTGACGATTACTTGCGCAGCTTGCGCGCGGACTTCACCCGCGTAACCATGCGTAAACCTAAGGCCTCGCGTGCCCGTTCGCGTGAGGTGTACGCACTGGCGGTGGGCCGCAAACCTGCCGCAGTGTCACCGGGCGAGAACCGTGCATGAATGAAACAGCGAAAAATGTGTTGCTCTGGGTGATCATCGCGGTGGTCTTGTTCACCGTGTTCCAGAGCTTCAATCCGCGTGGCGCGGCCTCGTCCGACCTGCCTTACAGCTCGTTCGTGCAGAGTGTGGACAACGGCAACGTCGCCAACGCCACGATCAGTGCGGACCAGCCGGCCACGATCAGCGGCAAGCTGAAGGACGGCAGCGCGTTCCGCACGGTTGCGCCGATGCTCGGCTTCTCCACCAACGCGGTGGTCAAGCAGATGCAGGACAAGGGCGTCGAGGTCCGCCAGGATCCGTCCGAGGGCTTCTCGCTGATCGGCTTGCTGATCAGCTGGCTGCCGGTGCTCCTGATCGTCGGCGTGTTCATCTGGTTCATGCGCCAGATGCAGTCCGGCGGCGGTGGCCGCGGCGCCATGAGCTTCGGCCGTTCGCGCGCCAAGCTGCAGGGCGAGGACCAGATCAAGGTCAACTTCAGCGACGTCGCCGGTTGCGACGAGGCGAAGGAGGAAGTCGGCGAACTGGTCGAGTTCCTGCGCGATCCGGGCCGCTTCCAGAAGCTCGGCGGCAAGATTCCGCGCGGCGTGCTGATGGTCGGCCCGCCCGGTACCGGCAAGACCCTGCTGGCCAAGGCCATCGCCGGCGAGGCCAAGGTGCCGTTCTTCGCGATCTCCGGTTCCGACTTCGTCGAGATGTTCGTCGGCGTCGGCGCCAGCCGCGTGCGCGACATGTTCGAACAGGCCAAGAAGCACGCGCCCTGCATCATCTTCATCGACGAGATCGACGCGGTCGGCCGCCATCGCGGCGCCGGCCTGGGCGGCGGTCATGACGAGCGCGAGCAGACGCTGAACCAGTTGCTGGTCGAGATGGACGGCTTCGAAGGCACCGAAGGCGTCATCGTGATCGCCGCGACCAACCGTCCCGACGTGCTGGACCCGGCCCTGCTGCGTCCGGGCCGCTTCGACCGCCAGGTCGTGGTCGGCCTGCCCGACGTGCGCGGCCGCGAGCAGATACTCAAGGTGCACATGCGCAAGGTGCCGACCGCCAGCGACGTCAACGCGATGACCATCGCGCGTGGCACGCCCGGCTTCTCCGGCGCCGACCTGGCCAATCTGGTCAACGAGGCGGCGCTGTTCGCCGCGCGCGAGAACGCGCGCGAGGTGCGCATGGGCCACCTGGACAAGGCGCGCGACAAGATCCTGATGGGTACCGAGCGTCGCTCGATGGCGATGAGCGAGGACGAGAAGAAGCTCACCGCCTATCACGAGGCCGGCCATGCCATCGTCGGCCGGCTGGTGCCCGAGCATGACCCGGTCTACAAGGTCACGATCATCCCGCGCGGGCGCGCGCTGGGCGTCACCATGTACCTGCCCGAGGGCGACAAGTACAGCATCAACCGCGTGGCGATCCAGTCGCAGCTGTGCTCGCTGTACGGCGGCCGCGTGGCCGAGGAGCTGATCTTCGGCGCCGACAAGGTCACCACGGGCGCTTCCAACGACATCGAGCGGGCCACCAAGATGGCGCGCAACATGGCGACCAAGTGGGGCCTGTCCGACGAGCTGGGGCCGATCACCTACGGCGAAGACGAGGACGAGGTGTTCCTCGGCCGTTCGGTGACCCAGCACAAGAGCATCTCCAACGAGACCGCCAGCAAGATCGACGAAGTGGTGCGCGGCATCCTTGACCGCGCCTACGCGCGCAGCAAGGAGTTGCTGACTGCAAACCTCGACAAGCTGCACGCCATGGCCGACGCGCTGCTGCCAGTACGAGACCATCGACGCGCACCAGATCGACGACATCATGGCCGGGCGCGTGCCCGGGCCGCCGGCCGACTGGACGAAGAGTGCCTCGACCGGAGCCACCCCACCACCGCCACCGCCGAAGAGCGGCACTGATTCGACCGTGGGCAAGGTGGGCGATCCCGCGCCGCAGAGCCGGACCGGCCTCGAAAACTGATCGCGGTTTGGACGGCCATATACCGCACATGAAGAGAGCGGCCATTGGCCGCTCTCTTCATGTGCGCGCGGGCAATCTTGTCGCTGCGCATGCATGTGACGTCTGCGGAAGAGCGACATCAACGGCTGCATTTGCAGGGCGCGAGTAATTCGGTGAAGAAATTTTTGCGAAAAGGGTTGACGCAAGAGGGCGGAGTCTGAATAATTCCGCTTCTTGCTTCACCGCCTCGATGCCCAGACATCCCGGTGGCGAGGTGAAAGGTTTTTCAGTGCGCCCGTAGCTCAGTTGGATAGAGTACCTGGCTACGAACTAGGTGGTCGGGAGTTCGAATCTCTCCGGGCGCACCATTTTTATTCTGCGAGATGGGGTGCTTGCGCCCCGTTTTGTTTTCGACGGGAAGCCGATATGGCTATCTGCGAAAACGATGATCAAGAAACACATGGTGTGCTTCGATACGGATTGACTGAGCGAGGCGGCACCCGTAACATTTCAAGGCTCCGGTGGTGGCATGGCCGGTGATTCGAAAGCGGGGTATAGCTCAGTCTGGTAGAGCGTTGCGTTTGGGACGCAAAAGTCGGGGGTTCGAATCCCTCTACCCCGACCAGCGAAACGTTCTATCTGCAGTGACTGCGCCTGTAGCTCAACCGGATAGAGCATCGGCCTTCTAAGCCGACGGTTGCAGGTTCGAGTCCTGTCTGGCGCACCAGTATCAGGTCGATGGTGGATGTAGCTCAGCTGGTTAGAGTCCCGGATTGTGATTCCGGTTGTCGTGGGTTCGAATCCCATCATCCACCCCAGTTTCAAACCCAGGTTTCCTGGGCCGTTAGCTCAGTTGGTAGAGCAGTTGACTCTTAATCAATTGGTCGAAGGTTCGAATCCTTCACGGCCCACCAATCGACAAAACGCCGATCGCCTGCGATCGGCGTTTTGCTTTGCGCGGCCGGAACTGCAGGTGTTGCGGGTAGCGATGGCGCAGCTCGGGACTGCCGCCGGCGCTTGTGCTGCAAGGTCGTGCAACCGTAAAATGGTCTGCTTTCGTATAAGGGAATCATCGACTTAGACGGGCGTAACCATGGCGATGCCGGCCGGATGGCTCCGGCAACTGACAATCGGTTTCAGAATCCGGTGGTTACGTGCGGTTGACGAGGGTGGCAAGGCGAGAGTGGCGGAATTGGTAGACGCACCAGATTTAGGTTCTGGCGGTTAACCCCGTGGGGGTTCGAGTCCCCCCTTTCGCACCATGCCCCGCTGGTTTCTTTAGTTTTTCGGGCGGCACGGCCGCCATGGCGCCTGTGGCAGGCCCACAACATCAGGTAGTACCAGGAGACGTCATGCAGGTTTCGGTTGAGAACATCGGCACGCTCGAGCGCAAGCTCACGGTGAAATTCCCCGCGGAGCGGTTCGAGACGCAGGTGAGCGCACGCATTGCGGAAATGGGCCGCACGGTTCGCCTCAAGGGTTTCCGCCCAGGCAAGGTGCCGACGACGGTGATCAAGCAGCGTTTCGGCGACCAGGTCCGTGGTGAGGTGTTGTCCGACCTGATCGGCAGCACGCTGCGCGAGGCGGTGGCGCAGGAGAAACTGCAGCCGATCGCGAATCCGGCGATCGACACCACTGGCCGGCCGGAAAATGGCGAAATCGCCTACACCGCGACGTTCGAGATCATGCCGGAGTTCCCGCAGGTCGAAGTGGCCGCGCTCGAAGTCAACCGCCCGACGGCGGTGGTCACCGATGCCGACATCGACAAGATGCTGGAGACCCTGCGCCAGCAGCGCCGCAGCTTCGACGAAGTGGATCGTGCCTCGGCCGAGGGCGACTTCGTGATGTTCGAATACTCGGCCGAAGCCGGCGACTACCGCTTCCCGGCCGAGGGCCTGGAGCGGGCCGGCAGCGTGCTGGGCTCGGGCACCCTGTTCAAGGCGCTGGACGAGGCGCTGGCCGGCCGCAAGGCAGGCGACAGCTTCGAGACCGAGATTGCCTTCCCGGAAGACTTCCGCAACGCACAGCTGGCCGGCAAGAGCGCCAAGGTCAGCTTCAGCATCCTCAAGGTGCAGGAGCCGAAGCTGCCCGAGATCGACGCCGAGTTTGCCAAGCTGTTCGGTATCGCCGACGGCGACCTGGAGACGTTCCGCAAGGAAGTCCGCGCGAATCTCGAGCGTGAGCTGAAGGCGGCGCTGATGGCACGCCTGAAGTCCGAGGTTGCGGAGAAGCTGGCCACAGCCCACGCCGGGCTGGATGTGCCGAAGCTGATGGTGCAATCCGAGGCGCGCAACATGGCCGCCGGCAGCGTGCCGCAGGGTCAGCAGCCGCCGGCGCAGCTGATCGAGGCCGCCATGCCGATCGCGCGCCAGCGCGTGATCGCCGGCCTGCTCATGGGCGAGATCGCCCGCAAGCAGGAGATCAAGATCGACCGCAAGCGCGTGGCCGAACAGCTGGCGGCGATCGCCTCGACCTATGAGGAGCCGGAAAAGGTCATTGAACTCTACAACGGCGACCCCCAACTGATGTCTGGGCTGCAGAATCGCGTGATGGAAGATCAGGTGGCAGAGTGGGTGGCGGAGCATGCCAAGACCACTCAGCTGGACCTGAGCTTCGACGACGTGATGCGCCCGGTCAACGCCTGAGCAATCGCGCCAGGTCCATCAAGCGGAGAGCTGCAAACATGGCCATGGATCCCATCCAGAACCTCAATTTGGTACCGATGGTCGTCGAGCAGACCGCTCGCGGCGAGCGCTCCTATGACATCTACTCGCGCCTGCTGAAGGAGCGGGTGATCTTCCTGGTGGGTGAGGTCAACGACCAAGTCGCCAACCTGATCGTTGCGCAGATGCTGTTCCTGGAGTCGGAGAATCCGGACAAGGACATCAACTTCTACATCAACAGCCCGGGTGGCGCGGTCACCGCCGGCCTGGCGATCTACGACACCATGCAGTTCATCAAGCCGAACGTCAGCACGATGTGCATCGGCCAGGCTTGCAGCATGGGCTCGTTCCTGTTGATGGCCGGCGCCAAGGGCAAGCGTTTCGCCCTGCCGAACTCGCGCATCATGATCCACCAGCCTTCCGGCGGTGCGCAGGGCCAGGCTACCGACATCGAGATCCAGGCGCGCGAGATCCTGTATATCCGTGAGCGCCTGAACAAGCTCTATGTCGAGCATACCGGCCAGCCATTGGAGAAGATCGAGGCGGACATGGAGCGCGACCGCTTCATGAGCCCCATCGACGCCAAGGCTTATGGCCTGATCGACGAGGTGCTCGAAAAACGGGCCGGCGAAACGGTGAAATCGGCCTGATTATCAGGTTTTACCCCAGAGTCGCGGGATGGGCTCTGCGTCTGCAGGCAGACGCGGAGCCCTGTGTTATTCTCGCGGCGCATTCAGATTTACCAGCGGGATCGAGAGTATGAGTGACGACCGGCAGGGGCGTTCCAGCGACAGCGGCAAGATTCTCTATTGCTCTTTCTGCGGCAAGAGCCAGCATGAAGTGCGCAAGCTGATCGCGGGCCCGTCCGTGTTCATCTGCGACGAATGCGTGGAGCTGTGCAACGACATCATCCGCGAGGAACTGGAAGAGAAGGCGGCCTCCGGGCGCACCCAGTTGCCGAAGCCGCGCGAGATCCGCGAGTCGCTGGATCAGTACGTGGTCGGCCAGACCCGTGCCAAGAAAGCGCTGGCGGTGGCGGTGTACAACCATTACAAGCGGATCGAGTCGCGCCAGAAGAGCGATGACATCGAGCTGGGCAAGTCCAACATCCTGCTGATCGGCCCGACCGGCTCGGGCAAGACGCTGCTGGCCGAAACGCTGGCGCGCCTGCTCAACGTGCCGTTCACGATTGCCGATGCCACCACGCTGACCGAGGCCGGTTACGTGGGCGAGGATGTCGAGAACATCATCCAGAAGTTGCTGCAGAAGTGCGACTACGACGTCGAGAAGGCGCAGTCGGGCATCGTCTACATCGACGAGATCGACAAGATCTCGCGCAAGAGCGAGAACCCGTCGATCACCCGCGACGTGTCCGGCGAAGGCGTGCAGCAGGCGCTGCTGAAGCTGATCGAAGGCACGCTGGCCTCGGTGCCGCCGCAGGGCGGGCGCAAGCATCCGCAGCAGGAATTCCTGCAGGTCGACACCAAGAACATCCTGTTCATCTGCGGTGGTGCGTTCGCTGGTCTGGAAAAGGTCATCCAGCAGCGTTCCGAGAACACCAGCATCGGCTTCTCCGCCGAAGTGCGCAGCAAGGAGCGCACCGAGAACCTGGGCAAGGTGCTGGCCGACGTGGAGCCGGCCGATCTGGTGCGCTTCGGTCTGATTCCGGAATTCGTCGGACGCCTGCCGGTGGTGGCCACGCTGGACGAGCTGGACGAGGCGGCGCTGGTGAAGATCCTCACCGAGCCGAAGAACGCGGTCACCAAGCAGTTCAAGAAGTTGTTCGAGATGGAGGAGGTGGAGCTGGAATTCCGCCCCGAGGCGCTGCAGGCGATCGCGCGCAAGGCGCTCAAGCGCAAGACCGGCGCCCGCGGCCTGCGCACGATCCTGGAGCAGGTGCTGCTCGACACGATGTACGAGCTGCCTTCGCTGGAGCATGTCAGCAAGGTGGTGGTGGACGACGCCGTGATCGATGGCCAGGCCGAGCCTTATCTGATCTATCGCGGCAACCTGCAGCAGCGTGTCGCGGGTGACGGCGGCGACGCTGCTGACCTGATCCCTGGCCCATGGCTGCTGCGACGACGGCTCCGGTGATTTCGCCGGGGCCGTTCTGTTTTTGGCGGCCTGCACACCTTGAGTGAGCGTCCGGTCGCCTCCACTTGACGTGGTAACAGGCCCGGCGCAGTGTCGGGACGAACCCAGATCCGAATATTCGAGGGACTCCTCTTCCATGGCCAAGAACGCCCCCATACCTGTTGCGCTGGACGCTCTGCCGGTGTTGCCGCTGCGCGACGTGGTGGTTTACCCGCATATGGTCATCCCGTTGTTTGTCGGTCGCGACAAGTCCATGCGTGCGCTGGAGCGCGCGATGGAAGGCGAGCGGCAGATCCTGCTGGTTGCCCAGAAAAGTCCGGATATCGACGACCCGGAGATCGCCGATCTGCACCAGGTCGGTACGCTGGCCGGTGTGCTGCAGCTGCTGAAGCTGCCCGATGGCACGGTCAAGGTGCTGGTCGAGGGCCAGTCGCGCGTGGCGGTCGAGGATTTCCACGACGAGGGCGGCATGCTGACGGCCCGCTCGCGCGCTGATCGAGCCGGTCTACAACGCGAAGGAGCGCGAGCTCGACGTGGTATCGCGCACGCTGATCTCGTTGTTCGAACAACTGGTCAAGCAGAGCCGCAAGCTGCCGCCGGAAGTGCTGGCCAGCCTGTCGGGCATCGATGATCCGTCGCGCGTCGCCGATTCCATTGCCGCGCACCTTTCCGTGCGCATGGCCGACAAGCAGAAAGTGCTGGAAACCGCCGACGTCGGGCCAGCGGCTGGAGCTGCTGATCGGTCTGGTCGACGGCGAGATGGACCTGCAGCAGGTCGAGAAGCGCATCCGCGGCCGGGTCAAGTCGCAGATGGAGAAGAGCCAGCGCGAGTACTACCTCAACGAGCAGATGAAGGCGATCCAGAAGGAGCTCGGCGACAACGAGGAGGGCCCGAACGAGATCGAGGAACTGCAGAAGAAGATCGAGGGTTCCGGCATGCCCAAGGCCGTGCTGACCAAGGCGCGGCAGGAGTTCGGCAAGCTCAAGCAGATGTCGCCGATGTCGGCCGAGGCTACCGTGGTGCGCAACTACCTCGACTGGCTGGTCGGCGTGCCGTGGAAGAAGCGCAGCAAGGTGCGCAAGGATCTGCAGCTGGCGCAGGAAGTGCTCGATGCCGATCACTTCGGCCTGGAGAAGGTCAAGGATCGCATCCTGGAATATCTCGCCGTGCAGCAGCGCGTGTCGGTGATGAAGGGACCGATCCTGTGCCTGGTCGGTCCGCCCGGCGTGGGCAAGACCTCGCTGGGGCAGTCGATCGCCAAGGCGACCAACCGGAAGTTCGTGCGCATGAGCCTGGGCGGCGTGCGCGACGAGGCCGAGATCCGCGGCCATCGGCGCACCTACATCGGCTCGATGCCCGGACGCATCGTGCAGAACATCAACAAGGTGGGCACCAAGAATCCGCTGTTCGTGCTGGACGAGATCGACAAGATGTCGATGGACTTTCGCGGCGATCCGTCGTCGGCGCTGCTGGAAGTGCTCGATCCGGAGCAGAACCACGCGTTCAACGACCACTACCTCGAGGTCGATCTGGATCTGTCCGAGGTGATGTGGATCGCCACCGCGAACTCGCTGAACATTCCCGGTCCGCTGCTCGACCGCATGGAAGTCATCCGCATCCCCGGTTACACCGAGGACGAGAAGCTCGGCATCGCGCAGAAATACCTGCTGCCGAAGCAGCTCAAGGCGAACGGTCTGAAGCCGGAAGAGCTCAGCGTCGAGCGAAGAGGCGTTGCGCGACATCGTGCGCTACTACACGCGCGAGTCGGGCGTGCGCAATCTCGAGCGCGAGATCTCCAAGATCTGCCGCAAGGTGGTCAAGGAGCTGACCCTAGGCCAAGTGAAGAAGGCCAAGGCGAAGGCGTTGACCGCCAAGGTCGGCAAGGTCAAGGCGAAGGCCGGACGCCGGGCAAGGTCAAGGTGGATTCGTCCAACCTGGACCAGTATCTGGGCGTGCGTCGCTTCGACTTCGGTCGCAAGGAACTGCAGAACGAAGTCGGCCTGGTCACCGGGCTGGCCTGGACCCAGGTCGGCGGTGAGCTGCTCAGCATCGAAGCCTCGGTCGTGCCGGGCAAGGGCCGCCTGGTGAATACCGGCCAGCTGGGCGACGTGATGAAGGAATCGATCCAGGCCGCGCTGTCGGTAGTGCGCGCGCGGGTCGACCCGCTGGGCATCGATCCGGATTTCCACCAGAAGCTCGACATGCATATCCATGTGCCGGAAGGCGCCACGCCGAAGGACGGCCCGAGCGCCGGTATCGCGATGTGCACCGCGCTGGTGTCGGCGCTGACCAAGGTGCCGGTGCGTTCCGAAGTGGCGATGACCGGCGAGATCACCTTGCGCGGTCGCGTGCTGCCGATCGGCGGACTGAAGGAGAAGCTGCTGGCGGCACATCGCGGCGGCATCACCACGGTGATCATTCCGGAGGACAACAAGAAGGATCTGGCCGACATGCCGGCCAACATCACCTCTTCGCTGGAGATCCATCCCGGTGCGCTGGATCGACGAAGTGCTCGATATCGCACTGGAGCGCCCGCTGCAGCCAAACCCGGTCAAGGACGAGACCCGCCGCTGCGGTTGCCAGCGAGGCGACGGAAGGGCACTCGCTGACGCATTGATCCGGTCGGCGGTCCTCCTGACCGGTTGCCTTCGAAGGTGCCCTGCCTCGGCAGGGCACTCTTCTGCTTTTTCGCCGTCGGTCGGCGAAGTTTTGCCGTAGTCCTCCGGCGTCCGTTTTGCAAGCGTGCTCATTGCAAGCCGCAGATCTTGCGGAAACGTTGCTGTGGCTTGTGTTGCGGATTCCGGCAAGGCACTGGTATAAAGGCGATACCGCAGTCCCGGCGTTGTATGTCAGCGCAGCGATGCGGGGTTGCGTTACGGCCCTGCAAAGAGCCAACCATCCATACCGGTGCTGTCTCGTCTCCGGACTGACCGCACTGACGAAATCCGAATAAGGGAGTTTTTCAATGAATAAAACCGATCTGATCAATGCCATCGCCGAAAAGGCCGAGCTGACCAAGGCCGACGCCGGCCGTGCTCTCGAAGCCTTTTTCGAGACCGTGCAGAAGTCGTTGAAGAAGGGCGAGGACGTCTCGGTGGTGGGCTTCGGTACGTTCACTGTGCGCAAGCGCGCTGCCCGTACCGGCCGTAATCCGCGCACCAACGAAGCGATCAAGATCAAGGCCTCGAAGGTGCCTGCCTTCAAGGCTGGCAAGACCCTCAAGGATGCCCTAAACTAAGCGGCTAACGCTTGGTTTCGGGTGCTTAGCTCAGCGGTAGAGCGTCGCCCTTACAAGGCGGTGGTCGTAGGTTCGATCCCTACAGCACCCACCAGAAAAATGCGGAGTGGTAGTTCAGTCGGTTAGAATGCTGGCCTGTCACGCCGGAGGTCGCGGGTTCGAGTCCCGTCCACTCCGCCACAGTTCGCAAGGGCGCCCGTGTGGCGCCCTTGTCATTTGAGCGGCGCGTGTTCGTGCAACGGTTGGACGGATGCGCGCCGGCAAGGCGACTTGTGCCATCCGCGCGCCACGCGCTTTCAACCATCTCGCGGGAAGATTTCCATGCTGCAGGCAATACGTAACAAGATGCACGGATGGCCGTCCATCATCCTTCTTGGCGTTTGCGTCTTTGCGATGTCGCTGTTCGGCATGGAGAGCTACTTCATGTCACGCGACGATGCCTTCGTGGCGAAGGTCGGCAAGCACCCGATCAGCCAGCGTGCATTCCAGGATCGGGTGAACCAGTTGCGGCAGCAGGCAGCCGAACAACAGGGCGAGCACTTCGACTCCAGCGTCTTCGAGAAGACACGAGACGAAGCAGCGCGATCCTGGACGGCATGATCGACGAGCAACTGCTGCTGCAGGCCAATGCGGATTGGGGCATGCGCGTCTCGGATCAGGCCGTGCGCGACTACATCGCGTCGATTCCGGCGTTCCAGGTCAACGGCCAGTTCGACGGCGACCAGCTACCGCGCGTGGCTTACCAGCCAGTGCAAGACGCCGGAGATGTTCGAGGACGAGGTCCGCTCGTCACTGGCTGTCCAGTTGCTGCCAGCGGCGATCAACGACAGCACCATTGCCAGCGATGCCCAGCTCGATCAATTCCTGAAGCTGCTGTCCCAGCGCCGCGATCTGCGCTACTTCCTGTTGCCGCGTCCCGCGCTGGAAGACAGCACGGTCAGCGATGCCGAGATCGAGGCATGGTACAAGGCGCATCAGGCCGACTACATGAACCCCGAGCAGGTTTCGCTGAAGTATGTCGAGGTGGTCGGCGCCGACCTGCCGCTGGCTGCCGAGCCGAGCGACGACGAGCTGAGGAAGCGTTACGCGAGCGAAAAGCAGCGTTTCGTGCAGCCGGAACAGCGGCTCGTTTCGCACATCCTGATCAACGTGCCGGCCAACGCCACGCCGGAACAGCAGAAGGCGGCCCTGGCCAAGGCCGAGAAGATCGCAGCCGAAGCCAACCCCGGCGACTTCGCCAAGCTGGCCGAGCAGGACTCGCAGGATCTTGGTTCCCGCCGTTGGGCGGCGACCTGGGCTGGCTGGAAAAAGGCGTGACCAACGCGGCCTTTGATGCGGCTCTGTTCGCGATGCAGAAGGGCCAGATGTCCAAGCCGGTGTTGTCGTCCGATGGCTACCACATCATCTGGTTGCGTGACGTCCGCAGCGGCGAGTCCAAACCGTTCGAAGAAGTGCGCGACCAACTGGTCAAGGAAGCGACGACGGCCGATCGCGACCGCACGTACAACGAAGTCGCGGGCAAGATGTCCGACAGTACCTACCAGAATCCGACGTCGCTGGAGCCGGCGTCGGTCGCGTTGAATCTGCCGATCAAGACCACCACGCTGTTTTCGCGCCAGGGCGGCGAAGGCGTGGCCGCGAATCCGAAAGTCGTCGCCGCGGCGTTCAGCGACGATGTGCTGGTGCAGGGCAACAATTCGGGCCTGATCGATCTGGGCAACAACCACTCGGTGGTGATCCATGTCGACAAGCACGTGCCGGCGGTCGCCAAGCCGCTGGCGGAAGTGCGGGCCGATGTGCAGAAGAAGATCCTCGACGAACGCGTCGCGGTTGTCGAGAAGAAGCAGGCCGATGAGGCCCTGGCGCGCCTGCGCAAGGGCGAGGCAATGGAGGACGTGGCGAAGTCGCTCGGTGCCAGCAGTCACCACCGTGAACGAGGCGGTCCGGCACGCACAGATCCCGGCGCCGCTGGTGGCGCAGGCATTCCTGTTGCCACATCCGGCGGCGGACAAGCCGCAGTTTGCCGCGGTGGACATGCAGGATGGTGGTACGTACGCGCTGCTGGCTGTGGACAAGGTGCAGGAAGGCGACCTGTCCAAGGTGCCGCCGGAGCAGCGCGAGTCGCTGCGTCAGCAGATGGCCCAGGCCTATGGCTACGAGGCGACGCGTGAGTTGATCGACCTGCTCAAGGCAAAGGCTGAGATCAAGATCAACCAGCAGCGGCTGTAACCGCCGGCGGTCGGGCGCAGCTGACGTCACGGAGGAGGGGTGGCCATCGGCCGCCCCTCTTCAGTTGTGGCAGATGAGCTGCCAAATGGCGCAGCGAAAAGGCAGGCGATGGATCGGCCGGCGGCAAGACCTGCGTCAAGACGATCGCCCGTCGAGCGTCGACTCCTAGTTCGGGGCGCTTACCGTCAGCGTCTGGCCAGGCTTCAACGTGTGGCCGCTCAGGCGATTCCAACGCTGCAACTGGCTGACCTTGATCGAGTAGTCGCGGGCGATCTGCCAAAGGTTGTCGCCACGCTTCACGAGATGGGTTTTCAGCGTCGCCTTCTGGTCCGCCGCCGGGGCCGGTTGTTGCGCGGGAGGCGTTGGCCAGCACGCTGTCGCTCTTGTCGCTGCTGGCGCTGCTCCAGCAAGGCATCGCCGAACTGGCGGACGTGCCGGGCGGGCAGGATCAGGTACGAGGCGGCGCCGGCATCGATCATGTCGCTGCGAAACGCCGGATTGAGCTGCCTCAGTGCATCCACCGACATGCCGGCATGGTCGGCCGCTCGCGCGATCGGCATCGACCGGGAAATCTTGACCTGCACCAGATGCTGTTCGTCAGGCAGCGTGGGCAAGCTGACATTGAAGCGCTCCGGTTCGCGTACCACGCAGGCCATGGCCAGCAGTTTGGTCAGATGCTCGCGGGTCACCTTGCGTACCGGCCAGTGGGGAATGACCGGCTGCTCCGCCGGCATGCCGTGGGTCTGGATCATTTTGCGTATTGTGAACTCGCCGGCGTTGTAGGCGTAATCGGCCACCCGCCAATCACGAAACTGTTCGTGGTACTGCTCAAGCAGCTTCATCACCGCGTTGGCGGAGGCTGGAACGTCGAGCCGGGCGTCGTAGTTGCCGTCGACGCGCAGCCCCATGGTGCCGGCAGTCGACCGGCATGATCTGCCACATGCCGGCCGGCCGGCGCTTGTGGGCGGGCCCCGGCTGAAAGTGGCTCTCCACCCACGGCAGCAGCACGAATTCACCCGCGACATCGTAACGATCGGCTACTTGTTGGACATAGACCAGATGCGGCAATACGGCCCGCAGCTGACTTTCGAACTGCCGCGGATGGCGTGTGTACTGTTTGGCCCAGGCCAGCACCGCAGGATCGGCGTCGCAACCAGGCATGGCAAAGCTGCTGCGCAACCGATCCCAGACATCGGTTGCCGCTGGTGGCACAGGCTGTTCGGCGGCCGGTGGGGCGATTTCGGCGGGGGCGGATCTCGCCGGCGGAATTTTGCCGGTCGCTTGCTGCGGTATCCGCGATGGCATGTTGGCGCAGGCCGCCAACCCCAGCGACAGGAGCAGCGGCAGAATTCGGACGTGCTGTCTCATGCGCGAAATCCGTCCTTGGCGCCGCGTACGGCGGCGAACCGCGCGACCCGGTCGGTGCCGGCGCCCTGCTGCAGACACCATGCGATGACGGCGTCGGTGTCGATCCGCAGGAACGGGTTCGTCGCCAGCTCGCCGGCGAGCGCCACCGGCAGGGTGGGCAGGTGACGCTCGCGCAGTGCTGCGACTTCCAGCAACCGCTGCTGCAATTCGGGGTTGGCCGGTTCGATGGTTCGCGCAAAGCGCCCATTCGCTTCGGTGTATTCGTGGCCGCCGCAAACCAGGGTTTTTCCCGGCAGCTGCGACAGGCGATCCAGCGAGGCGAGCATCTGTGCCGGCGTGCCTTCGAACAAACGGCCGCAGCCCAGGCTGAACAGGGTATCGCCGCACAGCAGCAGATCGGCTCCGACGTAGGCGACGTGGCTGAGGGTGTGGCCGGGAATCGCGATCACCTCGAAACGCACGCGGGGCTCGGCCAGTTCGACCAGATCGCCATCGCCCACGCGTTCGGTCGCCTCGCCGATGCGTTCATCGAAGGGTGCATAAACCGGCACGTCGTGGCGCGCTCGCAAGGCCGGCACGCCGCCGATGTGATCGTGATGATGATGAGTCAACAGGATCGCGCGCAGCCGCAACTGGCGCGCGGTCAGCGCTTGCTCGACGACTTCGGCATCGCCCGGGTCGACCACGATGGCGTTGCCGCCATCGTCATGCAGCAGCCAGATGTAGTTGTCGGCCAGCGCCGGTAAGGGGATGAGGTGCAAGACGGGCTCCGCTGCGTTTGAGGAACATCCGGCGGACCGGGTGTTTTCCCTGTGGAACGACAGACGCAGCCGTCCGGGGCGCGCATGAAGGGGTCGACTATAATTTGGCACCGTCACCAACTCGTTAGCAGAACGTTAATCAGGCCGGTGACTGTTCAGCAGCGTGCGGCAGTTCCACGTGGTTTGCGGCCTGCGGTTAGGTGTTGCCAGCCGCTACACTCTGCGTACAGATGAAAGACCGGGCCGGCTGCATGCATCAACGCGATGACGACATCTACGCCAGTGCGCCGTTGCGCCGCTTGCTGGATGAGCAGACGCGCGTACTGAAACCAGGGCTGCAACGCTGCTTCGGCACTCATGCGCTGCTGCTGGGCGCGCCCTTCGACGATGCGCCGCCGGCGTTGCCGATGCTTGGTTGCTGGACTGCCCTGCACCTGGTGAACGGGCGTTACCTGGGCGACTTGCAGGCAGCGGCAGACGAGCCGTTGCCCTTCGTCGACGATGCGTTCGAGCTGGTGCTGTTGCGACACGCGCTGGAAGTGGCGCCGCTCCCCTCGGCCCTGCTCGACGAGGCCATTCGCGTGCTGGCGCCCGGTGGTGTGCTGGTGCTGACCGGCGTGCATCCGTTCGGCGGCTGGTCGCCATGGTTTCATTGGCGCGTGCGCGGCAAGTCGCCGGCGCTGCAGATGCCGCTGGCGGCTCCGGCGCCGACTTGAGCTGGCCGGGCTGGTGGTCGAGCAGGTGCAGCGAGTGGGCAGCGTGTGGCCTGGACTGGCCGCAACGCGTCGAACCCTCGCCAGGGCTTTTGGTGGCGGCTACGTAATGGTTGCGCGCAAGCACCGGCGCCTGGCCACGCCACTGCGGCTCAAGCCGGTGCCGGTGCGCGTGCCGGCCAATGGCCGACTGTCGCCGGGTACCCGGCGCAGTTCGGTTCCGTGATTTTCGATCGACTACGTGAGTAACGATGAGCGAAGTGGAAGCATTTACCGACGGTGCCTGCCTGGGCAACCCGGGCCCCGGCGGCTGGGCTGCGCTATTGCGGGCGAAAGGCAGCGAACGCGTGGTGGCTGGCGGTGAGCCGGCCACGACCAACAACCGGATGGAGTTGATGGCGGCGATCGGTGCACTGGAAGCGTTGAAACGGCCGTGCCTGGTGACTCTGACCACCGACTCGCGCTACGTGATGCAGGGCATCGAGCAATGGATGCCGAAATGGCGCGCGAACGGCTGGCGCACCGCTGACAAGAAACCGGTGAAAAACCAGGACCTGTGGCAGCGCCTGTCCGATGCGGCCAGCGCTCATCAGGTGCGTTGGAAGTGGGTGAAGGGCCATAACGGCCACGTTGAGAATGAGCGGGTGGACCAGGCCGCGCGCGAACAGGCCGAGCTGATGAAGGGCAGGGCATGAGGCAGATCGTTCTGGATACCGAGACCACCGGCCTGGAAGTGCGCCAGGGGCATCGGCTGGTGGAAATCGCCTGTGTCGAAATGGTCGAGCGTCGGCTCACCGGCCGGCACTACCAGACTTATCTGAACCCGGATCGGGCGATCGATGAAGGTGCGCGGCTGGTAACCGGCATCGAGGATGAGTTCCTGCTCGACAAACCTCGGTTTGCCGAGGTGGTGGACGATTTCCTGGCCTTCATCGACGGTGCGGAACTGGTCATCCACAACGCCAGCTTTGACATCGGCTTCCTCGATGCCGAACTGGCCCGGCTGGGCAACGACGCGGGCCGGATCGCCGACCGTTGCAGCGTGCTGGATACCCTCGCGATGGCACGCGAGCGCTACCCCGGCCAGCGCAACAGCCTCGATGCCCTGTGCAAGCGGCTCGGTGTGGACAACTCGCGACGCGACCTGCATGGCGGTCTGATCGACGCCCAGTTGCTGGCCGACGTCTACCTGGCGATGACCTCGGGGCAGGTGGCCTTCGACCTCGGGTTCGACGGAACTCCCGAGCAGCGCGACGTGGTCGTGGCGGCACCGGTGGTGCTGCACGCGCGGCCGCGGGTACTGCGTGCATCGGCGGACGAGTTGTTGCAGGCATGAGCAACGTCTCGACACGTTGGACAAGAGCAGTGCGGATGGCCGGAGCGTGTGGCGCCGGTTGGGGTGAGTGTGTGGGTGCGGATCTTTTCGGCGTGGAGAGCAAAAGAGGGTGCCTTGAGGCCGCGGGTGGGATTGTTCGGCCCATCCTTGGGCCGAACCCCTTCGCGCTGCGCGCTGCGGGGCCAGCCTGCGGCTGTCCAAATTCGTTCCAGACGAATTTGTCGAACCAGTGGGCTCTCATCCCCGCCGTCACCAACATAAAAGCAAAACGCCCCACGAGGGGGCGTTTTGCTTTTATGGCGGAGAGGGTGGGATTCGAACCCACGGTACGCTTACACGTACGCCTGATTTCGAGTCAGGTACATTCGACCACTCTGCCACCTCTCCGGTGCGGTGCATGGTGGCGCATGCGAGCCGGGAATCATACGCGAGCGAACTTGCCGTGACAACAACCGGGTCTTCCGGCATGCTGCAATGGCTCGCACCCACTGAAAACCCATGATCGAATTCGGACACGGAACGCATGTCGGCCTGCGCCGCACGCGCAATGAAGACACTTATTACGCCGACGCTTCACTCGGCCTGTTTCTGGTCGCCGATGGCATGGGCGGGCATCAGCATGGCGAAGTGGCGTCGGCGCTGGTGCGCGACGTCGTGGTCGACCAGGTCGGCCAGGGGCGCAACCTGGTCGAAGCGGTGCGTGGCGCCGCCGAGCGGCTGCTCGCGCATACCCGGCACAGCTTCGACGTCTTGCCGATGGGCACCACCATCGCCGTGCTGCGGATCAGTGGCGATGGCTACGAGGTAGCCTGGGTCGGCGACAGCCGGATCTATCAGTGGAAGAAGGAGTTGCGGCAGATCAGCCATGACCACTCGCTGGTACAGGCGCTGGTCGAGGCGGGCCAGCTCGATCCGGCGCAGGTCGCCCAGCATCCGCAACGCAACGTGCTGACCCAGGCATTGGGGGTGACCGCCATCGAGCAGTTGCATATCGGCATGGCGCGTGGCCGGCTGGAATCGGGCATGGGTTTCCTGCTGTGCAGCGACGGGTTGACCGAAGGCGTCAGCGATGCCGAGATCGCGCGCACGGTGGCGCGCACCGACCTGGCCGTCCAGGAATGCGTCGATCAGCTGCTGCTGGCGGCGCTGGACAGTGGCGGCGACGACAACGTCACAGTGCTGATCGTGCGCTGCTGCTGAGTCCGGTCCTGGACTTCATTCGTGCCGCGGGCTGCCCGGAACCCACGGGCCGGGTGATCCCGGCGCTTGGGCGTGCTGCGGTGAACAGGCCTTCAGCCCGACTTCTTTTTCGCCAGCCGCAACCAGGTGTCGACGTCAGCCACGGTTACTGCGTCGGTTGTGGCGGGGCCGGGTCCATCGGGTTCCTGTGCGTGAGCGGATTCACCGAGACCTCGCGGAACAGCAGCATGTCGCCGAGGCGCGACGAGGCGCCGTCGTAGAACCCGGTCGCCGGGGCGAACTCGCGCGGGTTGTGGAAGGTTCCGAACAGGATGTCGAACAACGGCACGTCTGCGTAGTTGTTGCGGTGATGCCCGCGCGCATGGTGCCAGGAATGGCTCTCGGGGCGCTGGACGAAGTAGCCGAGCCAGCGCGGCGTGCGTACGTTGGTGTGCTGGAAGATCGACAGCAGCGTGAAGGCGAGCAGGGCAGCCGTGGTCGCCGGGGCGGACAGGCCGACGACGAGCGTCAGCGCGAGGCTCGACACGACCGTCCAGCCGATCATGTCGAGCGGGTGGAACCAGAACGCGCTCCAGGCATCGATGCGCTCGGCGCTGTGATGCATCTGGTGCAGGATGCGCCACAGCAGGTCGGAGGCGTGCATGCCGCGATGGTAGAAGTAGCCGATGCCTTCGTAGACGAGGACGCCGACGAGGGCGCCGGTCGCGGTGCCCAGGTAGCTGAGGTCGAAAAGCTGCCACCGCAACAGGTGCTCGGTCCACAGCAGCGGCAGGTACGCCGACAGGGTGAAAAAGAGCGCGAACGCGGCAAGTCCGCGCATCCGCCACGCCGGCGTCCGGGGCAGGTCGCGTGCCGGGAAGAAATGCTCCCAGAGGATCAGCGCCGCGTAGATGGCGAAAACGGTCAGGGAGATCGGGTCGAGCAGGACTTCAATCGGCGTGGGCATAAGGGCCTCCGGTTTGCCTGGTACGGGTTACGATAGCGCGCACGACAGGTGGCGCCCCCAGTCATTTCGGCAGCGAATCGGACGGATCGGCCATGACCGCACCACACCAGCCCATGATTGCGATCCTTGCCGTGCCGGAGACCTCGGCATCGGTCCTTTACGGCATGTACGACTTGTTCCGCTCGGCCGGCCGCGATTGGAGCATGGCCATCGGCGGCGATGAGGGGCCTGGTGCCGTGCGGCCCGTCGTCGTCGCCACGCGCGAAGGCTCGTTCCCGATCGTCAACGACGTCCACGTGACGCCGGAGACGACGATCGACCGCATCGGCTGGCCCGATGTCGTCGTCGTCCCTGACCTGGCGGTCGATCCGGGCGGGCCTTTCGACCGTGATCGCTTTGCTGCCGAGATCGCCTGGCTCAAGGATTGCCATGCGCGCGGGGCGGTGCTCGCCTCGGCCTGCTCGGGAGCGCTGCTGTTCGCCGAGGCCGGCCTGCTCGACGGCTACGATGCGACAACGCACTGGGCTTTCGCCGACGCGATCGCGCGGCGCCATCCGCGCATTCGCATGCGCCCGGAGAACGCACTGGTCGTCACCGGCGAGGGGCATCGCCTGGTCATGGCCGGGGGAGGCACTTCGTGGTCCGATCTTGCGTTGTACCTGATCTCCCGCCTTGCCGGTGTCGAGCAGGCGATGGACACGGCGCGCATGAACCTCGTCGAATGGCACGCGGTTGGCCAGCAGCCGTACGCGCGGCTCGCGCGTTCGCGCCAGTCCGAGGATGCGGTGGTCGCGCGCTGCCAAGTGTGGATCGCCGAGAACTACCAAGAACCCGCGCCGGTGGCCGCGATGGTGCGCCTGAGCGAACTGCCCGAGCGGACGTTCAAGCGGCGCTTCCAGCGCGCTACCGGGCTGTCGCCGCTTGAGTATGTCCACACGCTGCGCCTCGAGGAGGCCAAGCAGATGCTCGAGGCCGGCGACGAGCCGGTCGAGGCGATCGCCAACGCCGTCGGCTACGAGGACGCTGGCTTTTTTGGCAAGCTGTTCCGGCGCAAGGTCGGGCTTGCGCCGGTCCAGTATCGGCGCCGCTTCGGGGCGATGCGGCGCTCGTTGTCCTCAGTCTGACGCGGCCGGTTTGACCGGGATGTTCAGCCGGCCTTCTTCTTGGCCAGCCGCAGCCAGGTGTCGACGACCGTATCCGGGTTCAGCGAGAGCGATTCGATACCCTGTTCCATCAACCATTCGGCCAGGTCGGGGTGGTCGCTGGGGCCCTGACCGCAGATCCCGATGTACTTGCCCTTGGCGCGGGCGGTCTTGATCGCCATCGACAGCAACTTCTTCACTGCCGGGTCGCGTTCGTCGAACAGGCCGGCGACGATGCTGGAGTCGCGGTCGAGACCCAGAGTGAGCTGGGTCAGGTCGTTCGAGCCGATCGAGAAGCCGTCGAAGATGTCGAGGAATTCGTCGGCAAGCAGGGCGTTCGACGGCACTTCGCACATCATGATGACCTTGAGGTCGTGCTCGCCCTGCTTGAGTCCGTTCTTCGCCAGTACCTCGATCACCTTGCGCCCTTCGCCCAGGGTGCGCACGAACGGGATCATCACCCACACGTTGGTCAGGCCCATGACTTCGCGCACGCGCTTGACGGCCTGGCACTCCAGAGCGAACGCCTCGGCAAAGCTGGGGTCGACGTAGCGGCTGGCGCCACGGAAGCCGATCATCGGGTTTTCTTCATGCGGCTCGTAGCGCGAGCCGCCCAGCAGGCCGGCGTATTCGTTCGACTTGAAGTCGGACAGGCGCACGATCACCGGCTTCGGGTAGACCGAGGCGGCGATGGTGGCGATGCCCTCGGCCAAGCGGTCGACGTAGAACGACACCGGGTCGGCATAGCCGGCGATGCGCTCGTCGATCTTCTTCTTCGTCTCGGCGTCCTGCTTGGCGTATTCCAGCAGTGCCTTCGGATGCACGCCGATGTGGCTGGCGATGATCATTTCCAGGCGGGCCAGGCCGATGCCGGCGTTCGGCAGCATGCCGAAGTCGAACGCACGCTCGGGGTTGGCCACGTTCATCATGATCTTCAGTGGTGCCTCTGGCATGGCGCCAAGGTCGGCGGTGACGCGCTCGAATTTCAGGATGCCTTCGTAGATCGTGCCGGTATCGCCTTCGGCGCAGGATACGGTCACGTCGGCGCCGTCCGGGATCAGCTCCAGCGCATTGCCGGTGCCGACCACTGCCGGCACGCCCAGCTCGCGCGCGATGATCGCCGCGTGGCAGGTGCGGCCGCCACGGTTGGTGACGATCGCCGAGGCGCGCTTCATCACCGGCTCCCAGTCGGGGTCGGTCATATCCGCGATGAGCACGTCGCCGTTCTGCACCTTGTTCATGTCGGCCAGCGAGCGGATCACGCGGGCCTTGCCGGCGCCGATCTTCTGGCCGATCGAGCGGCCTTCGGCCAGTACCTTGCCTTTCTCACCGAGGCTGAAGCGTTCCAGCTGAGTGGCGTGCGAACGCGATTTCACGGTTTCCGGTCGCGCCTGCACGATATATAGCTTGCCGGTGTTCCCATCCTTCGCCCACTCGATGTCCATCGGGCGGCCGTAGTGTTTTTCGATGATCAGCGACTGGCGGGCGAGCTCCTGCACATCCTCGTCGCTGATGCAGAATTTGTTGCGCAGCTCGGCCGGGGTGTCCTCGGTCCTGACGCGCTCGCCGGGTGCGCTGGAATACACCATGCGCAACTGTTTGGCGCCGAGGTTGCGGCGCAGGACGGCGGGTCTGCCGTCGCGCAGGGTGGGCTTGAATACGTAGAATTCGTCCGGATTGACTGCGCCCTGCACGACCATTTCGCCGAGCCCGTACGAGCCGGTGACAAACACCACGTCGCGGAAGCCCGACTCGGTGTCCAGCGTGAACAGCACGCCGGCGGCACCGACGTCCGAGCGCACCATCAGCTGCACGCCGGCAGAGAGGAACACGTCCTCGTGCTTGAAGCCCTGGTGCACGCGGTAGGCGATCGCGCGGTCGTTGTACAGGGAGGCGAAGACTTCCTTCACCTTGTGCAGCACGTCGTCGATGCCGACCACGTTGAGGAAGGTTTCCTGCTGGCCGGCGAACGAGGCATCGGGCAGGTCCTCGGCGGTGGCGGAGGAACGAACCGCGACGGCAATATCGGGGGCGCCGGCATCCTTGCACAGCTTGCTGTAGGCATCGCGGATCGCCTGTTCAAGCTCGGCGGGCAGGGCGGTGTCGACAATCCAGCCGCGGATCTCCTTGCCGGCCACCACCAGGGTATCGACGTCGTCGACGTCGAGCGTGGCCAGCCGATCCTGGATGCGCCTGGCCAAGCCGCTCTTTTCCAGGTACTGCTGGAACGCGCTGGCCGTGGTCGCGAAGCCGCCGGGGACGGAGACGCCGAGCTGGGCGAGGTTGCCGATCATCTCGCCCAGCGAGGCATTCTTGCCGCCGACCTTGCCCAGGTCGGTCATGCGCAGTTGGTCGAGCCAAAGCACCAGGTCGTTCAAGGGTGTCTCCTTAAGGAAGCTCTGCAGGGAGTGGAATGGGCGCGGCACGAAGGCCCGGAGCGGGCTACAAAGAACTGGTATTGTCCGCTGCGGATGGTGCGCAGCACAAGAAGACCATTGCCGGAAGATGTCATTCCAACGGCATACCAGTCAGCTGGCGGTGGATTTCCTGCTTGCGCTAAGGTGCTGACAAACGCCTCTCCGCGATCGGGATCAAGTATGCAGCGAACGATTTTTTTCATCTCCGACTCCACTGGTATTACCGCGGAGACGATCGGCAACAGCATCCTGGCGCAGTTCGAGGGCGTGCAGTTCGACAAGCACCGGTTGCCGTTTACCGACAACGCGCACAAGGCGGAAACCGCCGCGTTGCGGATCAAGACCAACTACGCGCAGAGCGGAAAGCGGCCGATCGTGGTCAACACCATGGCCGACCGCGCGCTGTGCGACATCGTGGCCACCAGCGGCGCACTGATGCTGGACGTGTTCGCACCATTCATCGGTCCGCTGGAGGACGAGCTGGGGACCAAGCGCACCGGCCTGGTGAACCGCTCGCACGGCCTGGTCGATTTCGACAAGTACGAGGCGCGCATCAATGCGACGAACTACGCGCTCTCGCATGACGACGGTATCGACGTGAATTATGCCGAGGCTGACCTGATCCTGGTTGGCGTGTCGCGCTCGGGCAAGACGCCGACGTGCCTCTACATGGCCTTGCATTACGGCGTGCGCGCCGCCAATTATCCGCTGACCGACGAAGACCTCGAGAAGCTCGAGTTGCCGCCACGCCTGCGCCCGTACCGGGACCGGCTGTACGGCCTGACCATCGACCCTGTGCGGCTGGCGCAGATCAGAGAGCAGCGCCGCGCCGGCAGCCGCTACGCCACGATGCAGCAATGTCGCTGGGAACTGGAGCAGGCCGACCGCCTGATGCGCCAGGCCGGCATTCCAAGCCTCAACACCACGCACGTGTCGATCGAGGAAATCGCCAGCAAGATCTTCGACCGCTTCGGTATCGAGCGGACCATGTTCTGATTGCCACCAGGAGCTTGCGCACCCGAATGAGCGTCGTACTGGACAACCGTCACAGCCTGCTGCCCGGACGTTTCGAGTTCCTGATGGGGCTGTATGCCGAGAACTACCATCGGCTGACGCGGCTGTTCGCACCGCAGCGGCTGGTGCCAGGGCGCTATGTCTCCGACGCGGGCGACGGACTCGGCGTGCATCTGCACGTGCAGGAGTGTCATCCGTACACGCTGGAGCTGGAACTCACCTACGATTTCGTGGACGCGCACACCGGCCAGCGCGCGCCGTCGGCGCAGCTGCGCATGTATACCGATGCGCATGTGGCGGAAGCCTTGCACTGCCATCCCGGCCGACACCTGTGGCAGGTGTTGGGACCGTTCTCGCCGGCGCATACCGTGTTCCAGCATCGCCTGCGCATGAACGGATTTCTCTCGCGCTGGCTGGAGTACCTGGCCGAGCAAGGGCATTCCGTCGGCACGCTGGAGCCGCAACCGGGACAGCCGGAAGGTGGCAGCCTTAGTTGAAAGTGCGGCCAGGACTTGACGTTCTGGCGCGCGGGGATGAGCGCACAAATCCACCGCAGCAAAAAGCCCGCGCTAGGCGGGCTTTTTGCTTGAATAGTGGCGGAGTGGACGGGACTCGAACCCGCGACCTCCGGCGTGACAGGCCAGCATTCTAACCAACTGAACTACCACTCCGCATTTTGCGACATCTTCCAGCTTCTGCGAGCCAACTTGGCGTCCCCACGGGGATTCGAACCCCGGTCGCCACCGTGAAAGGGTGATGTCCTAGGCCTCTAGACGATGGGGACGGATTAAGTTGGTGGAGCCAGGCGGGATCGAACCGCCGACCTCCTGCATGCCATGCAGGCGCTCTCCCAGCTGAGCTATGGCCCCGCCGCTGGAAGCCGAGAAGAATAGGTGCGGTCGGCATATCCGTCAAGCCTTTTTTCGGCATTCGGGTGAAGAAATGTTCCGCCGCCGATGACCATCGTCCGATGACCAGCCGAGTATCGCCGGCGCTTCGTTTAAGCTGGAACGACTCGCGTCGTTTTGAGAGTTGATGAATGCAGGAAATCGGCTTCATTCGTGATCTCGCCATGGTGATGCTCGTGGCGGGAGCCACCACGGTCCTGTTCCAGCGGCTGCGGCAGCCGGTGCTGCTGGGCTACATCCTCGCCGGCATGCTGATCGGACCCCACACGCCGGGTGTGCTGGTTGGCGATCCGCGCGCGATCGACGACATCTCCAACCTTGGCGTGGTGCTGTTGATGTTCACGCTGGGTCTCGAGTTCAGCGTGCGCAAGCTGCGTGAGGTCGGCATTGGCGTGCTGGCCGTGGCCGTGGCCGAAGTCGGACTGATGCTGTGGATCGGTTACGGCATTGGCGGGCTGTTCGGCTGGAAAGGCATGGACGCACTTTTCCTCGGCGCGATCATCTCGCTCTCGTCCACGATGGTGGCTACCCGCACGCTGGCCGCGGGAGGGCAGCGGCATCAGCTGTTTGCCCATCTGGTGGTAGGGCTGCTGGTGGCCGAGGACATGCTGGCCATCGTCATGCTGACCTTGCTCACGGCAGTGGCGATCGGCGGCTCGGTCCAGGCGGAAACAGCGTTCGCACTGGTCGGCCATCTGGGCTTGTTCGTGATCGTCGGGATGATTCTGGGCTTGCTGTTGTTGCCGCGATTGGTGGATTACGTGGCTGGCTTCGATCGCGATGAAACGCTGCTGGTCAGCGTGCTCGGCATTTGTTTCGGCGCCAGTCTGTTCGCGGCCTGGATGGGTTTCAGCGTGGCGCTGGGCGCTTTTCTGGCTGGCGCGGTGGTAGCCGAGTCACGCAGCGTGGGGCGCGTGCTGCAGCTGGTGGAGCCGTTGCGCGACATGTTCGCGGCGCTGTTCTTCGTAGCGATAGGACTGAAGATCGATCCGGCGATGTTGCTGCAGTACGCACTGCCGGCGCTGCTCATCGCGGTAGTCGTCATCGTCGGCAAGACGCTGGCGTGCAGCCTGGGCATCTTCATTGTGGGGCACGACACGCGCACGGCGTTGCGTTCGGGGTTGGCCATGGCACAGATCGGCGAGTTCTCGTTCGTCATCGCTACGCTCGGGCTATCGCTTGGCGTGATCAGTGACTTCATTTACCCGATCGCGGTGGCGGTTTCGGTACTGTGCATGGCCGCATCGCCTTATATGAACCGTTCGGCCGATGAACTCGCGAATGGCCTGCGCCGGGTGACGCCGCGCTCGTTGAGGCTGCTGGCGACCAGCTACAGCGGCTGGCTCGAAAACCTCAGGCCGGTCAATGAAAACGCAGCGATCGCGGCCATGTTCCGGCGCCTGCTCTGGCACATTGGCATCAATGTCCTGCTGGTGGTGGCACTGTTCATCATCGGTGCCTATGTCAATGCGCATAACTGGGGCTGGTTCTCGATGCTCGGCATCGATCGGGACCTGCGCCATACGCTGATCTGGGCGGGAGCGCTGTTCCTGTCGTTGCCAATGTTGATCGCGGTATACCGCAAGGCCGAAGCGCTGGGCATGTTGCTGGCGGAGATCGGCATACGGGAGCGGTTCGCCGGTTCGTATACCCAGGCCATCCGCAACGTGCTGGCCAGGGTCATTCCGCTGGTGACCCTGCTTGCACTGGCGTTGCTCGTTAGTGCGCTCAGTTCGGCCATCCTGCCGCCGCGTGGCATCGCGCTGTCCCTGGTCGTGCTGGGCGTGGCGGCGGCGGTGGTGCTGTGGCGCAGCCTGGTAAAGATGCATGCGCGTCTGCAGGCGGCGTTGAAGGAGACCCTGGACAAGCCGGGGCCGTCCGGGGGCGGTGCGGGCTGATCGCCATGCCCGGCCCGGTAGCGGTGAACCTTTGTCCCGACCGACGGTCTGACCCCTGAATCGTTGCCAAGACCGGACAAGCACCGCACAATGCGTAGCCTGCCTCCATCGGGGGGGCCCGGCCGGCAACGTCGGCATATCCATACATGAGGGAGTTACGAATGAAGCACTTTCTGCGTCCCACGCTGACGGCGGTTGCGATGGCCGTTGCGCTGGGCATGACGGCCGGCGTTGCCGCCCAGACTGCCGGCGCTGCCGGTACCGTCGACAAGGCGAAGGCCAGCTATGTTGTGGGTTGGGAGATTGCTTCCCAGGTTCCGCCGATCATGCGCGACGAGCTGGATCCGAATGCCGTGGCGAATGCGGTGAAGGCGGCGTTGTCCGGCCAGAAGCCGACCATGAGCGAAACCGAAGCCAAGCAGGTGCACGAGGCCTTCATGGCCAAGATCCAGGCCAAGTACCAGGCCGAGATGACCAAGCTGGCGGCCAAGAACAAGGCCGAAGGCGACGCCTTCCTGGCCAAGAACAAGACCGCGTCGGGTGTGAAGACCACCGCGTCGGGCCTGCAGTACCAGGTGCTCAGCCAGGGCACGGGTGCCCGCCCGGGTCCGAACGACACGGTCGAGATCAACTACACCGGCAGCTTCGTCGACGGCCAGGTGTTCGACGCCTCCGACAAGCACAATCCGCCGGGCGCAGCCAAGATTCCGCTGGCTGGCGTGATCCCGGGCTTCCGCGAAGGCCTGCAGCTGATGCAGGTTGGCGGTCATTACAAGCTGTTCATCCCGGCAGCGCTGGCCTACGGTGCCGAGCCGCAGCCGCCGATGCCGCCGAATGCCACGCTGATCTTCGACGTGACCCTGGTCAAGACCGGTCCGACGCCGGCAGGTGCGGCTCCGGGCGCCAAGTAATCAGATTCGCCGCAGTTTCAGCGCGGTGACAAAGCGGAAGGGCGCGAAGCGATTCGCGCCCTTCCGCTTTTCCGTCGATGGCAAGCACGGTGCCGTGCCGCGCGTTCGAGCGGTTAGAATAGGCGGCTCACGCTCACGGGATCGCTGCAACGATGATGAAGGTCACTATTTTCGGCACGGGTTATGTCGGCCTGGTCACCGGTGCCTGCCTGGCCGAGATGGGCAATCACGTGCTTTGCGTCGATATCGATGCGGCCAAGGTCGAGCGCCTGAAACGCGGTGAGATTCCGATCTACGAGCCGGGGCTGGAGTCGATCGTGCAGCGCAACCGTGCCAGCGGCAGGCTCGACTTCACCACCGAAGCGGCGCCGGCGATCGCGCATGGCGAGCTGATCTTCATCGCCGTCGGCACGCCGCCGGACGAAGACGGCAGCGCCGATCTGCAGTACGTGCAGAAAGTGGCCGGGACGATCGGCCGGCATCTGGACCGGTACGCCGTGGTGGTGAACAAATCGACCGTGCCGGTGGGTACCGCCGATCGCGTGCGCGAGGCTGTCGCGGCCGAGTTGGCGGCGCGCCAGGCCAGCGTGGAGTTCGACGTGGTGTCGAACCCGGAGTTCCTCAAGGAAGGCGCAGCGGTGGAGGATTGCCTGCGCCCCGATCGCATCGTCGTGGGTGCTTCCAGCGAACGCGCGGTGGCATTGCTGCGCAAGCTGTATGCACCGTTCAACCGCAATCACGACCGCATGGTGGTGATGGACGAGCGCTCGGCCGAGCTGACCAAGTACGCCGCCAACGCGATGCTGGCGACCAAGATCAGCTTCATGAACGAGATCGCGAACATCGCCGAGCGGGTGGGCGCCGACGTGGAACTGGTACGCCAGGGCATCGGCTCGGACCCGCGCATCGGCTACAGCTTCATCTACCCGGGCGCCGGTTACGGCGGCTCGTGCTTTCCCAAGGACGTGCAGGCGCTGGAGCGCACCGCTCACGCCCACGGCTACGAGGCGCGCCTGCTCGGCGCGGTCGAGGCGGTCAATCAGCAGCAGAAAGGCAAGCTGTTCGAGCTGATCTCGCGCCACTTCAATGGCGACCTCGCCGGTCGCACGGTCGCGCTGTGGGGGTTGGCGTTCAAGCCGAATACCGACGACATGCGCGAGGCTTCCAGCCGGCGCCTGATGGAACAGCTGTGGAGTGCCGGAGCAAAGGTCCGGGCGTTCGATCCGGAGGCACGCGAGGAAGCGCAGCGGCTGTACGGCGACCGCGACGACCTGGTGCTGTGCGAGCACGCCATGGATGCCTTGCAAGGCGCCGACGTGCTGGCGGTGGTCACCGAGTGGAAGGCATTCCGCAGCCCTGACTTCGCGGCCGTCCGCGCCACGCTGGCGGTGCCGGCGGTGTTCGACGGACGCAACCTGTACGATCCGGCGGTAGTGGAGGAGGCCGGCCTGGCCTATTACGGCATCGGCCGCGGCCGCAGCCTGCAAGCAGCACGATGAGCAACCCGAACGACGCGCTGGCCCGGCGGCTCGACGAGATGGAGGTCAAGCTGACCTTCATCGATGAGGCCGTGCAGGCGCTGACCACGGCGGATGCCGACCAGTCGCAGCGGATTGCCGCGCTGGAGCGCGCGTTGCGCGACCTGCGTGGCGAGATGGCGTCGATGCGCATTGCTCAGGGCGACGATCCGCACAACGAACCGCCGCCACCACATTACTGATCCAGCCCTACCGATCACGGAACACCAGCATGGCCGATTCCCTGCGCGATCAGCTGCTCAAGAGCGGCATCGTCAAACAGGTCCAACAGGACCGGGCGCGCGAACCGAAGCGCCCGCTTCCGCCGTCGTCCGGCAAGCCGGCCCGCAAGGGCGGCAAGGCGCACGCGTCATCGCCGGCGGGTCGGAGCCAGCAGGACATCGACCTGGCCAAGGCCTATGCAATCCGCGCGCAGGCCGAGGCGCGCGAACGCAAGCGGGTCGAGCAGGAAGCTGCGGAACAGGCCGCGCTGCGGCGCGAGCGCAAGCAGAAGATCCAGCAATTGCTCGACGGCAAGGCGTTGAACAAGGCGGAGGCCGACCAGCCGCGCAATTTCGAATACGGCGGCAAGATCCGCCGGGTGCACGTGGATGCCGGGCAACTGGCGGCGCTCAACGCGGGAGAGTTGGGCGTGGTGCAGCAGGGTGGCCGCTATCTGCTGGTCAGCCGCGAGGTCGCTGAGCAGGTGCGTGACCTCGATGCGCATCTGGTGGCACTGCTGATCGAGCCTGGCTCCGTCGGAGTTGGCGATGACGGGGTGCCCGACGACCTGATGTGGTGATGCCTGCGTAGGGCGGGGACTGCCCGCCGCATTCGAGCTGCCGGCAGCAACCCTGCTGTGGATCAGGAGTCGGCGGACAAGCTCGCCCTGAGTTTCAACGATCCGCCGCTTGCGTCAATGCGGGGTGATCCCAGCCGTTCTTCGGCCTGAAGCGATCGCCGTAGCGCTGCGCCAGCTGTTCCAGTTTCGCCTTGAGCTTGTCGACGCCTTCGCTGCGCGCGTACTGGATCGGGCCGCCGCGGAACGGCGCGAAGCCGGTGCCGAAGATCACGCCGGCATCGAGCAGGTCGGCATCGTCGACCACGCCATCGGCAAGGCAGGCGATCGCCTCGTTGACCATCGGCAGGATCATGCGTTCCTGCAGGTCCGCGCGGCGTCACGTAGTCCTTGTCGACTTCGGGTTTCTGCGGCTTGCCGTCCTGCCACACGTACAGGCCCTGGCCGTCCTTCTTGCCGCGCTTGCCGGCATCGAGTTTCTCGTCCAGGCCCGGCGGGACTTCCAGCCCGAGGAATGGCGCGAGTTCCTTGCCGACCGAGGCGCAGACGTCCAGGCCGACGGTGTCGGCCAGTTCGATCGGGCCCATCGGCATGCCGAATTTCTTCGCCTCGCGATCCAGCACCGGGCCGGGCACGCCTTCGCTGTACAGGCGCATCGCCTCCAGCAGGTACGGCATCAGGATGCGGTTGACCAGGAAGCCCGGCGTGCCCTTGACCGCCACCGGCAGTTTGCCGATCGCCTTGCAGAACGCCAGCGCGCGCTTCTCGATCGCCGGATCGAGCCGGTCGTGGCGCACCACCTCGACCAGCGGCATCTGCGCCACCGGATTGAAGAAGTGCAGGCCGAGAAAGCGCTGCGGTGACGGTGAGGTTCTTGCGCAACTCGTCCAGCGGAATGCTGGAGGTATTGCTGGCGAGGATCTCGTCGGCCCGGAACTGCGGTCTCGATGATCCCGTACAGCGCTTGCTTCGCCTCGGCGTTCTCGTAGATCGCCTCGATCGCCAGATCGGCTGAGGCCACGCCACTGCCCTCGACGTCCGCGCGCAGGCGGCGCATGGCGGCCTCGACCTTCTCCGGCGTCTTCAGCTTCTTCTCGTACAGCTGGCGGGCGCGATCCAGCGCGGGCTGGATGAATTTCATCTCGCGGTCCTGCAGGGTCACGTCGAAGCCCTTGAGCGCGGCCCACGCGGCGATGTCGCCGCCCATCACGCCGGCACCGACCACGTGCACGTGCTTGATCGCCGGGTCGGTGCCGCCGCCCTGACCTTTCAGCCGTTCCTGCAGGAAGAAGATGCGGATCAGGTTCTGCGCGGTCGGCGTCTTCGCCAGCTTCGCCACCGAGCGCGCTTCGATCTTCAGCCGCTGCTGGATGTTGGAGCCGCCACGCTTCCACACGTCGATCAGCGCGAACGGGGCGGGGTAATGTTCCTTGCGCACCTTCGCCGCGGTCTGCTTGAGCACGATCGGCGCCAGGATCTGCCGTGCCAGCCAGGTGTTGCTGGCCCAGGCCTTGGCGCGAAGCGCGAACGGGCGGGCTGGCGCGTGGCGCAGCAGTACCCGCGCCTCCGACGAGCAGTTCGTCAGGGCGGGCCAGGCGGTCGACTAGCCCCAAACGCCAGCGCACGTTTCGCCGACAGCGACTTGCCGGTCAGCATCAGCGGCAGCGCTTCGGTAGCACCGATCAGCCGCGGCAGGCGCGCGGTGCCGCCCCAGCCGGGATGGATGCCCAGCATCACCTCGGGGAGCGCGATCCGGGTCTTGTCGTCGTCGGCGGCGATGCGCTGGCGGCAGGCCAGGATCAGTTCGGTACCGCCGCCCATGCAGGCGCCATGCACGGCGGCCACGGTGGGACAGGGCAGGCGCGCCAGCGCCTCGTAGATGCGCTGGCCGTGCTCGATGTTCTCGAGCACGGTGTCGCGTTCCGCGTACTCGATGAATTCCTTGACGTCGGCACCGACGGCAAAACCCGAAGACTTGGCCGAATGGACGATGACGCCGGCCGGCTTCTCGATCGCCAGCCGCTCGACGATCTGCTCGAGTTCGTCCAGCACCGCTCGGGAGATCGCGTTGACGCTGCTGCCTGCGCGGTCAAGGGTCAGCGTGACGACGCCGTCGTCGCCTTCGCTGGTCTTCCAGTGGTTGAAACGCAGTCCTTCGAACATGGGCGTACAAGCGTGGTGGTGGAGGTCTGAACCATACCGTTCTGCCGCCTTGATTGCGAGATGTGACGCGCTTGCTTGACCATGCGCTGGCGCCGGTGTGAAATCGGGCCATGCTCGGGAAAACGCCCGTCATGGCCGGCCGGTGGCACCCGGCCAGCCATAAAGCGGTGCAGGCCTCTGTTACTGGGCAAGGGAACGATCCACCGTGGTTCAATGGGCCTCGCAATGGCCGATGTCGCCCGGCCAGTCATCCAGTCATTCGCTGGCGGGCCGACTCCACCATGGCATGATTGCCGACGCAGCAGGACGGGGACGCAATGACTTCAGCAATGGCTTCCGTTCCACCGCAAGCCGGCGCCGAGATTTTCGAGCGGATCCTGGCGGCCTCCAGCGGCCTGGTGGTGCTGGACAGCAAGGACGTCCATACCCTGATCGACCAGTTCCGCGCGATTGCCCGGCATACCGGGCAGGCGGTGTATCTGTGGCAACCCGATACCGGCCTGGGCAGCTTGCGCGATGCGCAGGTGCGCGTGCCGGACTGCCAGCGGCTGGGGAATGCCTTGCGTTACATGCAGCAAAGCATGCATTTCGGCGTGTATTTCCTGCTCGGGCTGGAGCTCCCCCTGTCGGCGATGGATGCCACTTTGCTGCGCCAGCTCGCCCGCGCGCCCAAGGGTCATTTGCGTCGGGTGGTGCTGATCGATGCGCCGGTGGCGTTGGCCGAGCATCTGGGCGAGCTGGCGGTACACCTGGGCAGCGAGGACAGCCAGCCTCGGCGTCTGCGCCTGCGCGATGGCCGCTGGCTGGTTTGAGGCCCATATGCAGATGAATTCCGGCATTCTGGTGGTCGCTGCCCAGCGCGAATTGCGCCGCAGCCTGTTCGATGCACTGGACCAGGCGGGTTATCCGCAGATTCACAGCGCACGCGACATATCGCACGCGGCGATCCTGCTGGAAGGGCGCGCATCGCCGCCGCCGCTGCAGTTGATCGTGGCGGTACTGGCCGGCGACGAGCAGCAGGCGCGCACCAGTTGCGAGCAGTTGCGCTGTTTGCCCGGCGCCGCCGACACGCCGTTGATCGTGGTGATGGCTGAGGAGGCCACGTTCAGCCCCGCCGACCTGCCGGCCGGAATCGTCGACTGGCTTTCCGCTGCCCAGATCGGCAGCGAGCTGGTGCCGCGCTGGCGGCGCTCGCAAGCCGGCAGCGGCCAGCGTCCACGCAGGATGGTTGCCGCGCCGGACAGCGGTGCGCATGAGGATTACCGCTACGTGTTCGAGGAAGGCGACAGCGAGTGGCTGATCGCCGATGCGCAGACCGGTCGCCTGCTCGAAGTCAGTCCCACCGTGGCCAGGCACAGTCGCCTGCATGCCAGCCAGTGGGAAGGGCTGCCGGTGGCCGAGGTGCTGCGTTTCGAGGGTATCGCGATGGGTCAGGTGCTGGCAGAGGCCGACCGCGGCTGGTACCCCTGCCAGCGCAAAGCGGCGCAGGGCACCGACACCGGCCAGGCCAGCGTGCGGCGCATCCGGCATGGCGGGCGCGAGGCGCTGGCGTTGATGTTCCGCAGTGATCGCGCCGACTTGCGTGCCGAGGCCGCGCTGTCGCTGCTTTCGCGCATCTTCGCTTCGACCAGCGGGGTCGACGCGCAGACGGCATCCGGTCGCCTGCTGTTCGACGAGCTGGGCCTGGATTACCTCGCCGTCTGGTCGGCGCGCCGGGACGGTGCCGACGCACCGGCCCAGATGTTGCAATTGTGGAACGGCGACGACCCGCAGTGGCCACCGGCGCAGTTGCAAAGTTCGCTGCAGCTGGTGCTGGGCGGCAAGCCGATCCTGTACCGCACCGACGCGAAGCGGCTGGCGCCGAGCGACCCATTGCTGCAGCAGCTCGACCTGACCGGTTTTGCCGGCCTGCCGCTGTACGACGAACGTCACACCGTGCTCGGCGCGATGCTGGCCGGCAGCCGCCGCGGCTTCGGCGAGATGGGCATCATCGAGCCGGTGCTGCGCTGTGCCGCGGCCCGTTTCGCGCAGATGCTGGAGCTGGGGCGCACCCGCGAACAGGGCCGCGCCGAAGGCCTGGTCGACGCGCTGACCGGCCTGCCGAACCGGCTGCTGTTCAACGACCGGCTGGACACGATCATCCGCGAGGCGACCCGCAACGGCGAGTGCTTTGCCGTGCTGTTCGTCGACCTGGACCGTTTCAAGGCGATCAACGACACCCACGGCCATGCCGCCGGCGACCAGGTGCTGCGTACGGTCACCCAGCGCCTGTGCGGCAGCATCCGCGCTTCCGACACGGTGGCGCGCTATGCCGGCGACGAGTTCACCATCGTGCTGCGCCACATCGTGAAGAACGACGACGTGTTGCGCGTGGCCGAGAAGATCGTGCAGGTGATGGAGACGCCGCTCTACCTCGACGACGGCACCGAGCTGCAGGTGACCGCGTCGATGGGCCTGAGCTTCTTCCCCGACGACGCCGGCGACGCGCAGACCCTGCTCAAGCATGCCGACGAGGCGATGTACGCGGCCAAGCACCAGGGCCGCAACACCTTCCAGATCTACGAAGTGAGCCCGGAGTACGCCCAGGAACATGGCATGGCGCTGAAGACGCGCCTGCGCCACGCCGAGGGCAACGGCGAGTTGCGGGTGGTCTACCAGCCGCAGGTGAACACCGAGACCGAGGACATCGTGGGGATGGAGGCGCTGGTGCGCTGGGAGCATCCCGAGCTGGGCATGATCAGCCCGGCGGTGTTCATTCCGCTGGCCGAGGAGACCGGCCTGATCGTCTCGATCGGCGCCTGGGTGATGCGCACCGCCTGCCGCCAGGCGAAGGAATGGGAGCAGCGCTACGGCCTGCGCCTGCGCCTGGGCGTGAACCTGTCCGCGGTACAGTTGATGGAGCCGCAGCTGCTGGACACCGTGGCCACGGTGCTGCGCGAAACCGAGCTGGATCCCACCTTGCTGGAGATGGAGATCACCGAAAGCATCAGCATCAAGGAGGCGCCGAACCTGGTCGAGAACCTGCATGCATTGCACAAGCTGGGCTGCCATATCGCGATCGACGATTTCGGCACCGGTGCGGCTTCGCTGGATTACCTGCGCCGGCTGCCGGCCGACCGCATCAAGATCGACCAGAGCTTCGTGCGCAACATCGGGGTGGATCCGGACGACGAGGCAATCGTGCGCGCCACCATCGAGATGGCGCATCGGCTGAAACGCGCCGTGGTGGCGGAAGGCGTGGAGATCGAGCAACACCTGCAGTTCCTGCGCCAGCACGGTTGCGACGAACTGCAGGGTTACCTGTTCTGCCGCCCGCTGCAGCCGATCAGCTTTGACAAGCTGCTGGCCGAGCGGCAGCGCCTGCTGGAAGGGCAGGTGGCCGAACCGGCTTGAGCCGCCGGTGGGCGTCCCCATAACAGTATTCCGGCCCGTCACGGGTTCGGGGGCGCCTGGGCCAGGCATGACAACCAGCCAACAGGCCGTGCGTTATGGTGGAGGCATACCCTGTGCATGCTGAACTCGGGCGTCAGACTGCGGTCTGAGCGCCGCGTTCAGTTCAACTCAAGCTCCCGCAGCGGAAGACGGCATTGACGACGGATACGGCCCGGATGGGCGAAAACGAACTGGATCGCGCGCTGGTCGAGCGTGTCCAGCAGGGAGACAAGCGGGCCTTCGACCTGCTGGTGCGCAAGTACCAGCACAAGGTGATCGGGCTGGTCTCGCGCTATGTGAGGAGTCATGCCGAGTGCGAGGACATCGCGCAGGAGTCGTTCATCCGTGCGTGGCGGGCGATCGGCTCGTTCCGCGGCGACAGCGCGTTCTACACCTGGCTGTACAAGATCGCGGTGAATACCGCCAAGAACCACCTGGTGGCGATGGGCAGGCGTCCGCCGTCCGGCGACATCGACGCCGATGACGCCGAGTTCATGGCCGGTGCCGAGCGCATGCACGACAGTGCCACGCCCGAGCGCGAGCTGATGCGCCAGGAAATTGAACAATCCGTGTTTTCCACTGTCCAAGCCTTGCCCGAAGAACTGCGGACCGCCATCACGCTGCGCGAGGTGGATGGCCTCAGCTACGATGAAATCGCCGAAGCGATGGGCTGCCCGATCGGTACGGTGCGTTCGCGCATCTTCCGGGCGCGTGAGGCGATCGACGAGAAACTGCGGCCGCTGTTGTCGGACCGCGAGGATCAGACATGAGTCAGGCAGGCATGAATCAGGACACCCGGGAAAGTCTTTCCGCGGCATCGATGGCGAGTTGTCGAAGGAGCAGCTGCGTTTCCTGCTGCGCCGGCTCGACCACGACGCTTCGCTGCAGCGGACCTGGACCCGTTACCACATCGCCCGCGACAGCCTGCGCCAGCAGTTGGCGCCGATGGCCGACGCCGGGTTTGCCGCGCGGGTCATGCTGGCGATCGAGCAGGAGTCGCAGCCGGCTGCAAGCGTCCCCCGGCGCAACCACTGGCTGCGCTGGTCCACCGGCGGCGCGATTGCCGCCAGCGTGGCTGCCGCGGCCCTGATGGTCGGCCAGCCGACCGGTGACGCCGAGCGCCTGACCGCAGCGACCACCCAGCAGACCACGGCGGTCGTCACGGCTGTGCCGGCGAACAAGCCCGCCGCTCCTGCCGCCGTACCGCCATGGTTGAGCGGCAATTCCGCCGGACTGCTCAGCCAGCAGGCTTCGGCCACCTTCGGCACGCCGTTTGGCCAGAGCCAGTCGGCCTATGCGCGGCGCCTGCCGGGCTACCCCACGATGCCCCGTTACCGGACGCTCGACACCAACGACGGCAGCTATCTGCTGCTGCTCGACCCGGAGCAGCAGGCCGCGCCGAATACCTCGCGCCGGGCTTCCGCCGTCGCGCAATAAAACGGGTCCGCGTGTGATTGCCCGCGGTCCGTCTTTGCTGTTTCCGCCGTCACCGACCCGCCGCACGGGCCGGTGACGGCGCGCGTCCAGACGGGACATGCAACAACCCCAATCAAGTCGTAACCCTACTCGAAGCCTAGAGGCCGAAACCAACCAAGGAGGAGTCATGAATCATTCCATCTTGCGCAGCCTGGCGTGCTGTGCGCTGCTCGGCATCGCCGGCGCCGGCGCTGGTACGGTGCACGCGCAGACGCCGGCCACGGCGGGACTGCCGGATTTCACCGGAATCGTGCAGAAAAATGCGCCGGCGGTGGTGCATGTCGAGGCGCGCTACAACGGCGAACGGCAAGGCGCCAGCCGCAGCGCACGCGGGCAGGTGATGCCCGGCCAGGGCATGCCGGACGATCCGCAGGCCGAGATCCTGCGGCGCTTCTTCGGCATGCCGATGATGCCGTCGCCGCAGGAGCAGAAACGTACCTCGCTCGGTTCGGGCTTCATCATCTCTGCCGACGGCTACATTCTCACCAACAACCACGTGGTCGATCACGCCGACAAAGTGACCGTGCGCCTGCAGGATCGGCGCACGCTGACCGCCAAGGTGATCGGCACCGATCCGACCTACGACATCGCCGTGCTCAAGGTCGACGCCGGCGGCAACCTGCCGGCGGTGAGCCTCGGCGATTCGCGCAACCTCAAGCCGGGCCAGTGGGTGCTGGCGATCGGCTCGCCGTTCGGCTTCGACTACACCGTGACCCAGGGCATCGTCAGCGCGGTGGGCCGCAACCTCGGCCAGCGCGACCAGCCGTATACCTCGTTCATCCAGACCGACGTGCCGATCAACCGCGGCAATTCCGGTGGTCCGCTGTTCGATCTGCAGGGCCGGGTGGTCGGCATCAATTCGCAGATCTATTCCAACACCGGCGACTACATGGGCGTGGCGTTCTCGATCCCGATCGACGTGGCGATGAACGCGGTGCAGCAACTCAAGAGCAAGGGCTATGTGTCACGCGGCATGCTCGGCGTGATGGTCCAGCCGGTCGACGACGACATGGTCAAGGCATTCGATCTGGATAATGGCGTAGGCGCTGCGGTGGTCGACGTCACGGCGGACAGCGGGGCGGCCAAGGCCGGCATCCAGCCCGGCGACATCATCCTGGCCTATGACGGGCAGACGCTGCAGCAGGCTTCGGACCTGCCGCCGCTGGTCGGCATGACCAAGCCGGGCAGCAAGGTGCCGGTGGAGATCCTGCGCAACGGCAAGAAGCAGACGCTCGACGTCACCGTAAGCGAAGCCTCGCGCGACCGGAACGCGGTGAGCAACCAGGGCGGCACGCCTTCGTCGAGCCGCAGCGGTTCGACCGCATTGGGCCTGACCGTGCAGGCGATCGACAGCGACACCCGCAAGCAGCTGGGGCTGAAGCCGGGGCAGGGCGTGGTGATCGGCGACATCACCGGGCAGGTGGCGGCGCAGGCCGGCCTGCGCGCCGGCGACGTGATCACCATGGTCAACCAGCAGAAGATCGGCAGCGTGGCCGAGTTCGAGGCGGCGACCAAGGATGTGAAGGCCGGCAGTACCGTGCTGCTGCTGGTGCGCCGCGGCGAGCAGAGCAATTTTGTCGGCCTGACGGTCCCGGATGCGAAGTGAGTCGGCCCCAGATCGGGGCAGCCAGGAATGCGGGGCGGGCGCCCCGCTTGCCGGAGGCGGCTTTGCCGCACGGGGCGTGCATGGCGGCGGCGGGTTCCATGCGATAATGCCGGGTTAGCATCGCTTTGTGATGCGCCGCCACGCATGGTGCGTGGCGGCAAGCCCCAAGCCCGACAGGCCGCCTGCGCTCCATGGAATTGATCCGCAACTTCTCCATCATCGCCCACATCGACCACGGCAAGTCGACGCTGGCCGATCGCATCATCCAGCTCTGCGGCGGCCTGGCCGACGCGCGAGATGGAAGCGCAGGTGCTGGACAACAATCCGATCGAGCGCGAGCGCGGCATCACCATCAAGGCGCAGTCGGTGTCGCTGCCGTACACCGCGCGCGACGGCAAGACCTACCAGCTCAACTTCATCGACACGCCCGGGCCACGTGGACTTCTCCTACGAGGTCAGCCGCTCGCTGGCCGCCTGCGAAGGCGCGCTGCTGGTGGTGGATGCCGCCCAGGGCGTCGAGGCGCAGTCCGTCGCCAACTGCTACACCGCGGTGGAGCAGGGCCTGGAAGTGGTGCCGGTGCTGAACAAGATCGACCTGCCCACCGCCGACATCGAGAAGGTGAAGGACGAGATCGAGGCGGTGATCGGCATCGACGCCACCGACGCGGTGGCGATCAGCGCCAAGACCGGCCTCAACGTGATCGAGGTGCTGGAGGCGATCGTCGCGCGCATCCCGCCGCCGAAGCCGCGCGACACCGACCGGCTGCAGGCGCTGATCATCGACTCCTGGTTCGACAACTACCTGGGCGTGGTCTCGCTGGTGCGCGTGATGCAGGGCGAGATCAAGCCGGGCGACAAGATGCTGGTGATGTCCACCGGGCGCACCCACCAGGTGGACGACGTCGGCGTGTTCACGCCCAAGCGCAAGAAGACCGCCAAGCTGGGCGCCGGCGAAGTGGGCTGGATCAACGCCTCGATCAAGGACGTGCACGGCGCGCCGGTCGGCGACACGCTGACCCTGGCCAGCAAGCCGGCCGACAAGGCGCTGCCCGGCTTCCAGACCATGCAGCCGCGCGTGTTCGCCGGCCTGTTCCCGGTGTCGTCCGACGACTTCCCGGCGATGCGCGAGGCGCTGGACAAGCTGCGGCTCAACGACGCCGCGCTGTTCTTCGAGCCGGAATGCTCCGAGGCGATGGGCTTCGGCTTCCGCTGCGGCTTCCTCGGCATGCTGCACATGGAGATCGTGCAGGAGCGGCTGGAGCGCGAATACGATCTGAACCTGATCACCACCGCGCCGACGGTGGTGTACGAGGTGCTCAAGACCGACGGCTCGATCCTGATGCTGGACAACCCGGCCAAGCTGCCGACGAACACCAGCCTGATCCAGGAAATCCGCGAGCCGATCATCATCGCCAACATCCTCACCCCGCCGGACTACATCGGCAACGTGATCACCCTGTGCGAGGAGAAGCGCGGCGTGCAGCGCTCGATCCAGTACCTGGCGACCCAGGTGCAGATCAGCTACGAAATGCCGCTGGCCGAAGTGGTGATGGATTTCTTCGACCGCCTGAAGTCCGTCTCGCGCGGCTACGCCTCGATGGACTACCACTTCGACCGCTTCGAGGCCGGCCCGTTCGTGCGTACCGACGTGCTGATCAACGGCGACCGGGTCGATGCACTGAGCCTGATCGTGCACCGCAGCCATGCCGATCGCCGCGGCCGCGACCTGGTCGAGCGGATGAAGGACCTGATCCCGCGCCAGCAGTTCGACGTGGCGATCCAGGCCGCGGTCGGTGCGCAGATCATCGCGCGCTCTACCGTCAAGGCGCTGCGCAAGAACGTGCTGGCCAAGTGCTACGGCGGCGACGTCAGCCGCAAGAAGAAATTGCTGGAGAAGCAGAAGGAAGGCAAGAAGCGCATGAAGCAGGTCGGCCGCGTGGAGATTCCACAGGAAGCCTTCCTTGCCGTGCTCAGAGTGGATAAATAGTTTTGTCCGGGAACCGGCAGTCGGGAATGGAGAATCGGAGCCGCGCGCTCTTCCGGTTTCCGAATCCCGAATCCCGAATCCCGGCTCCATAGGAGCCCCACATGGAATTCGATTTCTCGGCGATCCTGCTTGCCCTCACCGTGCTGTTCGGCGTGGTGTGGGGCCTGGATCGGCTGTTCCTGTACAAGAAGCGCAAGGCGCGCCTGGACGCCGCGGGCGAGGAATACCGCGACCCGGTGCCGGTGGACTGGGCCCGCTCGCTGTTCCCGGTCGTGCTGGTGGTGCTGCTGCTGCGCTCGTTCGTGGCAGAACCCTTCCGGATCCCGTCCGGCTCGATGATGCCGACCCTGGACGTGGGCGACTTCATCCTGGTCAACAAGTTCGCCTACGGCCTGCGCATGCCGGCGTTCAACAACAAGCTGGTCGACCTTGGCGAGCCGCAGCGTGGCGACGTGGTGGTGTTCCGCTTCCCCGGCTACCTGTGCCAGGACGGTGGCAGGCTGGTGCGCAGCGGCGACATGAGCTGCAACGATCCGCATGCGCGGGTGCCGTCGCAGAACTGGATCAAGCGGGTGATCGGGCTGCCGGGCGACAGCATCGAGGTGCACGGCACCGAGCTGCGGATCAACGGCCAGCGCGTGACGGCCGACGAGGTCGGTCCCTATGTGGGCAACCCGCAGCGCAGCGTGGATCAGATCATGCTGAACATGGGCGCCACGGTCTGGACCGAACACCTGGGCCAGGTCAGCCACATGGTTGCGCACATGCCGGCCTACACCACGCCGAACTCGATCCCGAACGACCGGGTGCCTTCCAAGGTGCCGCCGGGCTGCTATCTGGTGATGGGCGACAACCGCAATGACAGCCTGGACAGCCGCTGGTGGGGCTGCATGCCGGAACAGAACCTGGCCGGCAAGGCCTTCCTGATCTGGATGAGCTGGAAGGGTTGGGGCACCGGCGGCGTGGATTTCTCGCGGATCGGCACGGTGATCCACTGAGGCCGCCGGGTACGGCAGGCCCGTTTGGCGAAAGCGTGACGGGATCGAACCGTCGCGCACACGCGGCCACCGACAGTGCGAGAATCCGCAGGCATAATCGGCACGCCGGCGCGGGGCGGCGGGACCGCCACGCACGGATCACCATCCACAGAACGGCACGCCGAACAGGCGGCATAGCGAGGGGACTATGAAATCGAAGCAGTCGGGCGTCACCCTGATCGGGTTCCTGATCATCATGGCCATCGTGGCTTTCCTGGCCTACATGGGCATGAAGCTGCTGCCGTCGTATTCGGAGTACATGGGCGTGGCCAAGGCGATGAACCAGGTCGCCACCGAGGGCACCAATGGCAAATCGCTGGACGAGATCCGCCGCGGGCTGATGTTCAAGATGGGCTTCCAGTACGTCGACGATGCGACCATCCAGCCGAAGAACATCACCATCGTGCGCAACAGCGGCGGCGCCAGCCAGCTGCGCGTGGCCTACGACAAGCAGATTCCGTTCATGTACAACATCGACTTCCTGCTGCACTTCGACAAGAGCGTGCCGCTGCAAGGCAACGTGGGCGAGTAACTTTTGGAACTGAACTACCGTTTTCGCGACCCGGCGCTGGCGCAGTTGGCGCTGACCCACCGCAGCATCGGCAAGCCGAACAACGAGCGACTGGAGTTCCTCGGCGACGCATTGCTCGGCGCGATCGTCGCCGAGATGCTGTACGAGGTTCATCCCAAGGCCAGCGAAGGCGAGCTGTCGCGGTTGCGGGCGCAACTGGTCAACGGCCAGGCGCTGGCCGTGGTCGCCCGCGAGCTGGACCTGGGCGACGGCCTGAGGCTCGGCCCCGGCGAGTTGAAGACCGGCGGCTTCCGGCGTGATTCGATCCTGGCGGACGCGTTCGAGGCCATGGTCGCCGCGGTCTACCTGGATGGCGGCTTCGACGCCTGCCGCGAGGCCGTGCGCGGGCTGTTCAACGAACGCATCGCCGCCTTGCGCCGCTCATCCAAGGACGCCAAGACGCGGTTGCAGGAATGGCTGCAGGCCGAGGGCCTGCCGCTGCCGCAATACGAGCTGGTCGCCAGCCACGGCGAGGATCACGCCAAGACTTTCGACGTCAGCTGCACGATCAGCGAGCCCATGGCGTTAACCGCCGAGGCCCACGGCGGCAGTCGCCGCGCCGCCGAACAGGACGCGGCCGAGATCGTGCTGAACCAGCTGCTGGAGCAGCAGCGCACTTCCTGATTTCCCCGTTTCCGCCGCGGTTGCCGCCGGTCTGGCGGAGCCGCCGCGTGGCCGACCGGCCTGCCTTTCCGGCGAAGCACTACACTTGCCATCCGACTCGTCGAGCACCACACCATGAACCACCAACTGGACCCCAGCGCTGGCACCCTGCCGCATGAGAATTTCCGCTGCGGCACGGTCGCCCTGGCCGGGCGCCCCAACGTGGGCAAGTCCACCCTGCTCAACGCGCTGATCGGCTTTCGCCTGTCGATCGTCAGCCCGCGGCCGCAGACCACCCGCCACCGCATTCTCGGCATCAACACCAGCGAGGCCGGGCAGATCATGTACGTCGACACGCCGGGCCTGCACCGCGGCGCCAAGCGCGCGATGAACCGCAGCCTGAACCGCGCCGCGCGCTCGGCGATCAGCGACGTCGACCTGGTGGTGCAGGTGATCGAGGCCGGCCGCTTCACCGACGAGGACGAGGCGCTGTACGCCGCCCTGGTCGAGCAGTCGACGCCGCGCCTGCTGGTGATCAACAAGGTCGATCTGAACAAGGACAAGACGGTGATGCTGCCGTTCGTGGCCGAGCTGGTCGCCAAGCACAGCTACGACGAGATCCACTACGTCAGCGCGCTCAAGAAGCAGGGCCTGGAGGAACTGGAGCAGGCGATCCTCAAGCGGCTGCCGGTGCAGCCGCCGGTATTCGGCGAGGACGAGGTCACCGACCGCAGCGAGCGCTTCCTGGCCGCCGAGATGGTGCGCGAGCAGCTGATGCTGCGGCTCGACCAGGAACTGCCGTATGCCACTACGGTGGAGATCGAGCAGTTCAGCGACCGCCCCGATGGCATCGCCGAGATCCACGCGATCATCTGGGTCGAGCGCGACGGCCAGAAGGCGATCGTGATCGGCAACGGTGGCGCCCAGCTCAAGGCCATCGGCACGAACGCGCGGCGCCACATGGAGCGCATGTTCGAGCGCAAGGTGTTCCTGAAACTGTGGGTGAAGGTGCGCGAAGGCTGGGTCGACGACGAGAACATGCTGAAGAAGTTCGGCTATACGGACTAGGGCGAAGAATCGGGAATCGGGAACGGGAAATAAGGAAAGCACGGCTCCGCCCTGACGATTCTCCCTTCCCGATTCCCGGCAAACGCGCATGCGCATCGAACAGCAACCCGCTTACGTCCTGCACGCGCGTCCCTACCGCGAGACGTCGCTGTTGCTCGAATGCCTGACCCGCGAGCACGGCCGGCTGGGCGTGGTGGCGCGCGGCGTGCGCGGCGAACGGGCACGCCTGCGCCGGGCCCAGCTGGAGCCGTTCCAGCCATTGGCGATGGACTTGCTGCTGCGCGGCGAGATGGCCACGCTCACCGCGGTCGAGTCCGTGGGTGCCCCAGCGCGCCTGCCGGGCGACGTCGGCCTGGCCGGGCTGTACCTCAACGAACTGGTGGTGCGCCTGACCGGTCGGCAGGATCCCCACCCGCGGTTGTTCGATGCCTACGCACTTGCCCTGACCAGGCTGGTCGCCGGCGAATCGCTGGCATGGAGCCTGCGCCGGTTCGAGCGCGATCTGCTGGACGCGATCGGCTACGGCCTGCAGTTGCAGCACGATTCGGACACCGGCGAGCCGCTGGAGCCCGAGGCGTTCTATCGCTACCTGGTCGAGCAGGGCGCCGTGCGCTGTGACGCCGGCAGCCCGCACGCGCTGCGCGGCGGCGACCTGCTGGCGCTGGGGCAGGACCGGATGCCCGACAACCGTGGCCTGAAGTCGCTGCGCGACATGATGCGCGAGGTGATCCGCTTCCATCTGGGCGGCGGCGAGCTGCGCGCTTGGCGGGTGCTGGCGATGGCGGTTTCAGGCCGCCAGAAAATACCGGACTAGCAGGTTGCGGCGGGCCATCCATGGCTCGCGCCAGCAGGGTGTTTTTCAACACATGCTAGCTGTCCAGCGCCTGCAACGTCGCCAGCAAGGCCCTGCGGAAGCGCGCCAACGCGACCGGCATGGCGGCGCCTTGCTCCAGTTGCCGCTGCAGCAGCATGGTCTGCGCCGACAACGCGGCTGCGCCGCAGAAGCCGCACGATGAGCGCAGCCGATGCAGGCGTTCGCTGAAACCGGTGCGGTCGGGGCTCAGGGCGTCCAGCTCCTGGTACAGCAGGGCCAGCTCCTCGCGCAGCAGCAGGCGCAACGCGCGCATGGTGGTGGCGTCGCCGGTGGTGGTCAGCGCGGCGTGGTCGTCGAGCAAGCCGGCGTCATGCCGATCCGGCTGCACCAGCGCCAGCACCCGCCGCAATTCGGCCAGTCCGCAGGGTTTCAACAGGATCTCGCTGAAGCCGGCGTCGAGCAGCGACTTATGTCCGCCCGGGGCCAGTTCGGCGGTGGTGGCCACGGCGATGCTTTCCGCCGAGCGCGCCTGCGCGTCCTCGCGCAGCGCGGCCAGGATCTGCAACGCGCCGGCGCCGGGCATGCGGCAATCCAGCAGCAGCAGGTCGAAGGACTCGGTGCGCGCGCGCTGCAGTGCCACCATGCCATCCATGCAGGCTTCCGCCCGGGCACCCATCGAACCCAGCGCGTCGCACAGGAAACGGCAGCTGCCAGGGTCGTCGTCGGCCACCAGCACCCGGGTAGGGCAGGCGCCGGTCGGGTCGGGAACTGCGTTGGCAAGGGCGCTGCTCATGACGAAATCCATATCGTTCATCTTGATTTGGCAGAATGGCCGGACATGCGCCCGACTTCAAGCCATTTCCTGCTGTATTGCTGCCTGCTGCTGGGGATCGGCTGGGCCGCGCCCGCGCGGGCGGAGGTGTTGCTGACGGCGAAGTCGATCAGCGCTCCCGGCGTCCGCCTGCAGGCGGTCACCTTGCGCCTCGGCGAGGACGCCGCCGGCGGACTCCGGCTGCAGTTGAGCGCGGGGCAGGCCGACGTGCCGGCGATGGGCTGGCGGCGGCTGGGCCTGACCCTCGACGGCAACCTGCAGCGCGACGCCCGCCTGCGCTGGATCCTCGACGGCAACGTGCGCCTGGCCGGCGCGCCGGGCGGCGCGTTCAGCGACGCCCACGTGAACATCCTGCTCAGCGAGGCCGCCAACACCCTGCAGGTCGATATCCTGCAAGGCAAGGCACGCGCCCGGGCCGCGCTGCCGCTGGATCAGCCCACCCACGCGCAGATCACCCTGGACAACCTCCCTGCCGGCTGGCTGCAAGGTCTGCTCGGCACGGTCTGGTCGGGACGCGCCACCGGCGGCCGGCTGGACGCCGAACTGGCGCTGGACCTGCGCGATCCGGGCTTGCAGTCGTCCGGGCAGTTCACCCTCACCAAACTGGGCTTCGACACGCCCAGCGGTACCCTGGCCGCGCAGGAGATGGATGGCAGCGGGCGCTTCAGCCTCGATACCACCGCCGGCCCGGCGCGGATCGAACTGGATGCCAGCCTGCGCGGCGGCGAACTGCTGCTGGGGCCGATCTACGCCAGGCTGCCGGACCATCCGGTGCAGCTGGCCCTGCATGCGAGTGCTCAGAACGGCGCGTTCGAGTTGAGCCGCCTGCGGCTGAACGATGCCGATGCGCTGCAACTGGACGGCGCGCTGGCCTTCGACGCCAAGGGCACGCTGAAGACCTTGCGGCTGGATCACCTGCACGCGGATTTCCCGGCCGCGTACCAGCGCTACGGCGAGGCCTGGTTCAGCACGCTGGGCCTGCGCAACGTGCGCAGCGCCGGCCAGCTAAGCGCCAGTGTGGACTTGCGCGCGGACGGCCTGCACGACTTTGCGTTCAGCACCGACGGTCTGAACCTGGCCGACGCGGATGGCCGGCTGGCGATCGACGGCCTGCAAGGCGGGCTGGACTGGGCGATCGACGGCGAGCGGCCGGCCACGACGTTGGGCTGGCGCAAGCTGCAGTTCTACCGGATAGCGAATGGCGCCGCGCAGTCGCGGTGGCAGAGCCGCGCCGGCATGCTCAGCCTGCAGCAACCGCTGCTGGTGCCGGTGCTGCAGGGCCAGTTGCGCATCGGCCAGCTGGACTGGCGACCCGGCTGCAGCCGAGGGACAGCGACTGGCGGCTTCGCTGGCGCTGACCGGCGTCGACATGGCCGCGTTCAGCCAGGCGATGGGCTGGCCGGCGTTTCCCGGCACGCTTGGCGGCGCGGTTCCGTCGCTGCGCTGGGTCGACGATCGGTTCGAACTGGCCGGTGGCTTGTCGGCGAGCCTGTTCGGCGGCTTCGTCGACATCACCCGGCTCTCGCTGCAGCAGCCGTTCGGCGCCACCCCGATGCTGAGTGGCGACATTGCGCTGAAGCAACTGGACCTGGCCGCGATCACCAGCGTGTTCGACTTCGGCGGCATCACCGGGCCGCTGGACGGTTCCATCGAAGATCTGCGCCTGGTCAACTGGAGCCCGGTCGCGTTCAAGGCCAGCCTGCGCGCGGGCGAGGGCGGCCGGATCAGCCAGCGCGCGGTGAACAACCTCACCACGGTCGGTGGCGGCGGCATTGCCGCAGGCCTGCAAGGCGCCGTGCTGAAATTGTTCAAGACCTTCGGCTACAAGCGCATCGGCCTCAATTGCACGCTGCAGGGCACGCTTTGCCAAATGAGCGGGCTGGAGACCACCGACGCCGGCTACACTATCGTCGAAGGCAGTGGCCTGCCGCGGTTGCAGGTGGTCGGTCACCAGACCCAGGTCGACTGGCCGACGCTGGTGCGGCGCCTGCAAGAGGCCATCCACGGAACCGCGCCGGAAATCCATTGACGGGGCGCCCTGCAATTTCCCATTCACGCTGCACCTGCTGGAGTTCGTCATGCGCAAGCTCGTCTACGTCATCCTGACCTCGCTCGCCGTGGCGCTGGTCGGCTGCGTCACCATCAACGTGTATTTCCCCGAGGCGGCGGCGCAGAAGGCCGCCGACCAGTTCATCGGCAACGTGCTGGACCAGGCGACGCCCGCCACCCCGGCACCGAAGGCGCAGAAGCCGGCGACGAAGGACGGCGGCCAGCCGTCGGCGATGCTGCTCGACCTGCTGGTGCCGGCCGCCTATGCCGCCGACACGCCGGACCTCCGCATCCAGACCGCTGCCACCGAGGCGATTCGCGGGCGCATGCAGGGGCGCTTCCAGGGTGCGCTGGGCGAACTGCTCGACAGCGGCGCGGTGGGCTTCACGCGCGACGGCATGGTGGCCATGCGCGACGCCGCCAAGGTGCCGCTGAGCCAGCGCGCCCAGGCGAATGCCACGGTGGCCGACGAGAACCGCGACCGCACCGCGCTGTATCGCGAAATCGCCAATGCCAACAATCATCCCGAGTGGGAAACGCAGATCCGCACCACGTTCGCCAAGACCTGGATCGAAAAGGCGCACGCGGGCTGGTATTACCAGGATGCATCCGGCGCCTGGCAGAAGAAGTAGGAGTCAGGCCGCGGGCGCCACCCGGGCCGATCTGGGATAATCGGGGGCCAGCCAGCTTGGCCCCATTGTTCGCAGCTCATGTCCCGATCCAACTCCGTTCCGTCGACGCCCTTCGAAGCCCACATCACCGACCTCGCCCATGACGGCCGCGGCGTGGCGCGGGTCGACGGCAAGGCCGTGTTCGTCAGCGGCGCGCTGCTGGGCGAACACGTGCTGGCTCGCCTGCGCAAGCGCCATCGCCACTTCGACGAGGCCGAAGTCGCCGAGCTGATCACCCACTCGCCGCACCGGGTGGAGCCGCGCTGCCAGCATTTCTCGCAGTGCAGCGGCTGCTCGCTGCAGCATCTGGACGCCGCCTCGCAGATTGCCGCCAAGCAGCGCGTGCTGGCAGAGAATTTCGAGCGCATCGGCAAGGTCGCGCCGCAGGCATGGCTGGCGCCGCTCACCGCCGAGCCGTGGGGTTACCGGCGCAAGGGCCGGCTGTCCGTGCGCAACGTGGCGAAGAAGGGCCGCGTGCTGGTGGGCTTTCGCGAGGAGCAGAACCCGCGCTTCGTCACCGAGATCCAGCAGTGCGAGGTGATGCATCCGGCGCTGGGCCCCAAGGTCGGCCTGCTCGCCGACCTGCTCAGCGGGATGGACGCGGTCAACGACATCCCGCAGATCGAGTTCGCCGCCGGCGACGACACCATGTCGCTGGTGTTCCGCCACATGCAGCCGCTGGGCGAACGCGACCTGGCCGCGCTGACCGCGTTCGGCCAGCAACATGGTTTCGCGATCTACCTGCAGCCCGGCGGCACCAGCAGCGTGCATCCGCTGTGGCCGGAGAACCCGCGGCTGGCGTTCCGCATCGGCAGTGGCGACGCACGTTTCGCGGACGTCGAACTGGAGTTCCAGCCGCTCGACTTCGTGCAGGTCAACGCCGGCATGAACCAGCTGATGATGGCGCGCGCGCTGGAGCTGCTCGATCCGCAGCCAACCGACCGCGTGCTGGACCTGTTCTGCGGCCTCGGCAACTTCACCTTGCCGATCGCCCGCCGCGTGGCCGAGGTGGTGGGCGTGGAGGGCGAGCACGGGCTGGTCGAGCGGGCGGCGCAGAACGCCGCACGCAACGGCATCGCGAACGCGCGCTTTCACGTGGCGAACCTGTTCGAAGACCAGCGCGCCGCCGACTGGGCGCGTGCGCCGTGGGACAAGCTGCTGCTCGACCCGCCGCGCGCCGGCGCGGACCAGGTGCTCGCCTACCTGCCGCACAAGCAGACCCGCCGTATCGTGTACGTCTCCTGCCATCCCGCCTCGCTGGCGCGCGACGCCGGCATTCTGGTCAACCAGCACGGCTTCAGGCTGGCCTCGGCCGGCGTGATGGACATGTTCCCGCACACCTCGCATGTCGAATCGATTGCGTTGTTCGAGCGCTGAGCATGCTTTTCCGCGCACGTGGCGTCTTGTTGCCGTTCGCCCCCGGATCGAGTCCGGGACAAGCTCTGAGCGCAGGCCCCAGGCCACACGCGGAGAGTTGCCATGGATGGCCACGGCTTTGGGGAGCGAGGAAGTCGAAGGGAAGTTGCGCCGACGCTTCGACTTCGCGACCTGCGGTCGCTACGCTCAGCGCGATCGGTGACGGCGCTTGCCCGGTGTCGTGCACCTGCCTCTCGTTCCTCGCCATGCCTCTCTGACCTTCATGCCCATCGAAATCGAACGCAAATTCCTGTTGGCCAGCGATGGCTGGCGTGCCGGCGTCGAACGCAGCGAGCCGATCGCGCAGGGCTACCTGGTCGGCGCGCAGGCGCTGCGCGACGGCACGGCACGCGCCTCCGTCCGTGCCCGGCTCGCCGGCGCGCAGGCGTGGCTCAACATCAAGGCGGCTACGCCCGGCATCGAGCGGGCCGAGTTCGAGTACCCGATACCGGTCGACGACGCCAGGGACCTGCTGGCCACGTTGTGCGACGGCGTGCTGGAGAAGACGCGCCACTATGTACGGGTCGACGGCGCGCTGTTCGAGGTGGACGAATTCGAAGGCGACAACCGCGGGCTGGTCGTCGCCGAAATCGAGCTGCCGGCGATCGACGCACCGTTTCCGCGGCCGTCGTGGCTGGGCCGCGAAGTCAGCGCGCTGACGCGCTATTACAACGTGAACCTGATCGCGCATCCGTACCGGCAATGGTCGCCGGCGGAGCGCGCCACCGAGGATGCCGCATGTTGATGATCGGCGTGGCCGCGCTGGAACTGGCCGAATGCGAGAAACGCTGGCTCACCGCGCCGGGCGTGGCCGGCGTGCTGTTGTTTGCCCGCAACTACGCCTCGCGCGAACAGCTGATCGCGCTGTGCGAGGCGATCCGCGACGTCGGCGGTGATGACTTGCTGATCGCGGTCGACCAGGAAGGCGGCCCGGTGCAGCGTTTCCGCGACGGCTTCACCCGGCTGCCGCCGCTGGCGGCGATCGGCGCGGTATACGAGCGCGACCCCGACGAGGCGATCCGCCTGGCCGAGGAGCACGCCTGGGTGATGGCCAGCGAGTTGCGCGCCAGCGGCGTCGATTTCAGTTTCGCGCCGGTGGTGGACCTGGCTCGCGGCAACGCGGCGATCGGCCTGCGCGCGTTCCACGCCGATCCGGCGGTGACCGCCGAGCTGGGCCAGGCCTATGTGCGCGGCATGCACCTGGGCGGCATGGCGGCGGTGCTCAAGCACTTCCCCGGGCACGGTTCGGTCGCCACCGACACGCACAAGGCGCAGGCGATCGACCCGCGCAGCCTGGAGCAGATCCGCCGCGACGACCTGCGGCCGTTCGCCGAATGCATCGAGGCGCGCGTCGAGGCGGTGATGATGGCGCACGTCACCTATCCGGCGGTGGACAGCCGGCCGGCCGGCTACTCGAAAGTGTGGATCGGGCAAATGCTGCGCGGCGAACTGGGTTTCACCGGCGCGGTGGTCAGCGACGACATCAGCATGGCCGCCGCCGGGGCCGCCGGCAGCGTGGGCGAGCGGGTGCGCGCGCACCTGGACGCCGGCTGCGACCTGGTGCTGGCCTGTTTCCCCGAGGTGGTGGACGAGGCGATCGCCGCGATGCCGCACGACGCTCGCACCGATGCCGCCACGGCTGGCCGCCCTGCGCGGGGCGCTGGGCTCAAGCTGGGACGGCCTCACCAACAACCCGCAGCGCGACCGTTTCGTCGCGCGCATCACGGCATTGCACGCCGACCAAGGAACCGCATGAATACTCCGACCCCACCCCTGGCCGACGCGCTGGCGCAGGCCGACCTGCTGTTTGACCGCAGCGCGCTGGAAACCGTGATCGCCGACATGGGCCGGCAGATCGACGCCGCGCTGGACGGCGAGCGCGCGGTGTTCCTCACCGTGATGAACGGCGCGCTGATCTTCGCCGGCCAGCTGGCGCTGGCGATCCGCACCGATCTGGAATTCGACTACGTGCACGCCACCCGTTACCGCGGCGCCACCTCCGGCAGCGACCTGCACTGGCTGCGTGAACCGCTCGTGCCGCTGGCCGGTCGCGTGGTGCTGCTGGTCGACGACATCCTCGACGAGGGCCACACGCTGAAGGCGGTGCGCGAGGACTGCTACCGGCGCGGCGCGAAGCGCGTGCTGATCGCCAGCCTGTGCACCAAGCAGCACGACCGCCTGGTCGAAGGCATCGCCTGCCGATTTCAACGGCGTCGAACTGCCGGACCGCTACGTGTTCGGCTACGGCATGGACTACTACGAGCAGGGCCGCAACCTGCCGGCGATCTACGCGCTGAAAGACGAGAGCGGGGAATAGGGACTCGGGAATCGCAAGAGCAGGTTTTTCGCCGCGACGGATTTTCTGATTGCCCCACATCCCCAGCCGTTCGCCCTGGGCGTAGCGCAGCGGAGTCGAAGGGCCGCCCATCCTCAGCCGTTCGCCCTGAGCGTAGCGCAGCGCACGCGGGGAGCGGCCATGGATGGCCGCAGCTTTGAGGAGCGAGGAAGTCGAAGGGCTGCCCTTCGACTTCGGCCCTTCGGGCCTACGCTCAGGGCGAACGGTTATCCCTGTTTCAGGCGGCGGCGATAATCAGACAGTCTTTTGTACTCAGCCACGCAACCGGATCATCACCATGTCTCATTCTGACCACGCCACCCTCGACCTCGCCGTCATCGGCGGCAGCGGCCTGTACCAGTTCCCGGGCCTGGAAAACGTCACGCGGCAAGCGGTGGATACGCCTTACGGCGCAGCCTCGGGCGACATCGTGCTCGGCGATTTCGCCGGCAGGCGGGTGGCCTTCCTGGCCCGCCACGGCGAGAGCCACACGCTGCCGCCGCACCGGGTGAATTACCGCGCCAACCTGTGGGCGCTGCACAGCCTGGGCGCGCGCCGGGTGATCGGGGTCAACGCAGTGGGCGGCATCCGCGGCGACATGGGGCCGCGGGTGATCGTGGTGCCCGGACCAGCTGATCGACTACACCCACGGCCGCTACACCAGCTACTGCGACGTCGAGGGTGCCGAGGTGAGGCACATCGACTTCAGCGAGCCGTACACCGAAGCGCTGCGCCTGCGGCTGCTGGCGGCGGCGCGCGCGGTGAACGTCGAGGTGATCGGCGGCGGCTGCTACGGCGCCACCCAGGGGCCGCGGCTGGAAACCCGTGCCGAGATCGCGCGGATGAAGCGCGACGGCTGCGACCTGGTCGGCATGACCGGCATGCCCGAGGCCGTGCTGGCGCGCGAGCTGGGGCTGGAATACGCCTGCCTGGCGCTGGTGGCGAACTTCGCCGCCGGCTGCGGCGACGAGGCGGAAATCAGCATCGAGGAGATCTTCGCGCACCTGGCGGCAGCCACCGCCGAGGTGCCGCGCATCCTCGCCGTGCTGCTGCAAAGCTGAGCGCCACGGCGAATTTGTGGACTGGCCGGATCTTTTCGTATTGCGTTCGGCCTTCACATATTGATACTTTCCCCGGGCCAGGGCGGCGAACCGTGGGGGAAACAGTGGTTCAGCGCAGTTCCCTGGCGCACCCATTCCATGGATCCAGAGGTTCACGCAATGAGTTTCGGTACGGTCAAATGGTTCAACGATGCCAAGGGGTTCGGGTTCATCGCACCCGAGGATGGCAGTGCAGACGTGTTCGTGCATTTTTCGGCGATTACCAGCAAGGGCTTCCGCAGCCTGCAGGAAGGTCAGCGCGTGCAGTTCGAAGTGACCCAGGGCCCGAAGGGCGCCCAGGCATCGGCGGTCGAAGCGGTCTGATCCTTCAGGCATGACGCTTCCGCGATTGAAAACCCCGCATCCTGTGCGGGGTTTTTTTTGTGGCGCGCCTGCGCCCAGCGATCCCTACGGCAGCGCATGGCTGTCCCGCTTGGTTACTATGGCGGAATGCCTGATACCGGCAGCCGAATACCAGCAGGAGCCACCCGAGTGATCATCAAGCCCAAAGTCCGCGGTTTCATCTGCATCACCGCCCATCCGGTCGGTTGCGAGCGCAACGTGCTCGACCAGATCGCGATCACCCAGGCCGCCGGCCACGACAAGAGCAAGGGCCCGAAGCGCGTGCTGGTGATCGGCGCCTCCACCGGCTACGGGCTGGCCTCGCGCATCACTGCCGCGTTCGGCTACGGCGCGGCCACGCTCGGCGTGTTCTTCGAGAAGCCCAGCAGCCACGAGAAGACCGGCACCGCCGGCTGGTACAACTCCGCCGCGTTCGACAAGGCCGCCAAGGCCGGCCGGCCTGTACAGCAAGTCGATCAACGGCGACGCGTTCGCCAACGAGACCCGCGCGCAAGGCCATCGAGATCATCAAGAACGAGATGGGCGGCCCGATCGACCTGGTGGTCTACTCGCTGGCCTCGCCCGTGCGCAAGCTGCCGGACACCGGCGAAGTGGTGCGCTCGGCGCTCAAGACCATCGGCCAGCCGTTCCACAACACCTCGGTCGACACCAACAAGGACACCGTGATCGAGGCCACCGTCGAGCCGGCCACCGAGCAGGAGATCAAGGACACCGTCACCGTGATGGGCGGCGAGGACTGGGCGCTGTGGATCGACGCGCTGAGCGCCGCCGGCGTGCTGGCCGAACACGCCAAGACCGTCGCCTACAGCTACATCGGCACCGAGATCACCTGGCCGATGTACTGGCACGGCACCCTGGGCCAGGCCAAGCAGCACCTGGACAACACCGCGCAGGCAACTGCGCAGCCGCCACCCCGGCCTCGACGCCTACGTCGGCGTGATGAAGTCCGTGGTCACCCAGGCCAGCGCCGCCATCCCGGTGATCCCGCTGTACGTCTCCATCGCCTTCAAGATCATGAAGGAGAAGGGCATCCACGAAGGCCCCATCGAACAGGCCAACCGCCTGTTCCACGACCGCCTCTACCGCGCTGATGGCACACCCCGCGCCCACCGACGACGAAGGCCGCCTGCGCCTGGACGATTGGGAACTGCGCGACGACGTGCAAGATCCCCTGCAAGACGATCTGGCCCACCGTCACCACCGAAAACCTCAAGCAGATCACCGACTACGCCGGCTACAAGCACGAGTTTCTGCAGCTGTTCGGGTTTGATCGGGCGGATGTGGACTACGACGCCGAGGTGGAGGCGGATCGGCGGTTTGATTGTTTGGAGGGGTGAGGTTTGGGGGAGGACTCGTCGGATGAATGTATGCTTTCGATCTTAGGCAGCCTGTTGCGAATTCGATAAATGAACCTGCCTCTTTTCTTCCGCCAAGCTCAATTGCCACTATGAGAAAGCAAACCTGGCACTGCTCTTGGTCCCATCTGATTTATGCGGTCAGGCTTACGCCTGACTGCCACCGAATCGGGCCGGGCGCGGGGCATCATGATCACGGCCTGTACTCCGCGCTGTCGACAACAGGTTCTATCTAACCAAAAAGTAAGTAACAGCCACTTCACCGCGCACGCTCTTCGTGTGAGGATTGATCAGGGGAAAATCGGGGGGCACCATGAGAATCAGTACGCTAATAGCAATTGCCGCAATTGCAGGTTGCTTGCTCAACGGCTGTCAGTCGGCCGAGTCAAGTGCCGCGATATCACGGAACAGCCAGAAGATTTCAGAGTTGAAGGCCGAGTTAAGCAAGGTTGAAGAAGACTTGGCGAGTGAAAAGACGCAAAACACCATAGATCGGTTCACGAGTACTTTCGAGAAAACCGCGTATCTTACTCCTGGCGATGGTGGGTATTCGACAGTTCGCTTCGACCTTGGCGTTCTGACTACTCAGCTTGCTGATGTTGAGCCTTATGCGAACGGGTCAAAGGTTGTCCTAAAGTTTGGGAACACCCTGTCGGCATCAATCAACGGCCTCAAGGCAACCATTGATTGGGGACGCTCAAAACCAGATGGAACGTCCATAAACGAGACCGCGAAGTCTAAACAGTTTGTCTTTTCAGAAACACTCGTGCCGGAGCTTGGACGGCGGTGCCGGTCGTACTCGATGGAATACCTCCGTCTGATCTAGGGTTCGTGCGTGTGCATGACGTGTCCCATACCGGGATCGCGCTAACGAGATAGCTGTGAGGTTTCATGTGATTCTTTGACCCTACGGGCAACTATCGGGTCGGGTTCACCTACCACTGCGAGAAGGTGAACCTCGTCCCGCCCTTTCGCCCCGTTCATTCCGGCTCACCAACAAGCTCAAGGCATCGGCGCAACACCTAACGCGTTCATCGTCTGAGTGGTCATCTTTCCTGTAACCGCTAGTCCGTGCGCGCCCTGAAACTTTCGCAACGCAAGTTTGGTGGATTCTCGCGAAATGTGGCGAAATGGTGTCAGAGACAATTTAGAGGCGGTCGTGGTAGCACTTAAATTGTCCCTAGCACCTTATTTTGACGCCGGCTACAAGCACGAGTTTTTGCAGCTGTTCGGGTTTGATCGGGCGGATGTGGATTATGACGTTGAGGTGGAGGCGGATCGGCGGTTTGATTGTTTGGAGCTTTGATGTTGTGTAAGTCGCCGCTGAGCCACTTAGCCGTCTAGGAGGTGGCTCTGACCCGGTTATTTCGTTAGGGATGCTCTGATTTATTCCCCGTCTGGGGCATCATAGCGAGCAGTTCCCAGGAAACGCATCATCGATGAAGCTACGTTCCTTTGCGTCATTGAGTTTCGAGATCGAAGAAGAAGCCGACGCGGCGCGAGCGCTTCCTGGGCGAGATGGACAAGGTGGTGCCGTGGGCGGCGCTGTTGGCGCTGATCGAGCCGAGCTATCCGACCTCGGGCCGCCGTGGCCGACCGCCGATGCCGGCAGCGACGATGCTGCGCATCCACTTCATGCAGCAGTGGTACGCACTGAGGCGATCCGGCGATGGAAGATGCGCTGTACGAGATCGAGTCGATGCGTCGCTTCGCCGGGCTGGAGTTGAACGAGGACGCGATCCCCGACGAGACGACCATCCTGAAGTTCCGCCGCTTCCTGGAGCAGCACGGCTTGGCGGTGAAATCCTTGAAGCGGTCAACGCGCACCTGGGCCAACAGGGTCTGCTGCTGCGCCAGGGCACGATCGTGGATGCCACGATCATCCAGGCGCCGTCGTCGACCAAGAACCGCGACAAG